>NZ_JBXVVR010000001.1:0-1386009 GCF_057219975.1 Roseomonas sp. TF40
CATCTGCAAGGCGTGGGCAGACCAGCCCGACCGCTTCACACAAAATCCGCACCACCAAATGCCGGGACTAAACACCTAGAGCACGAGCCGCGTTCATGGGAACGCAGCGTGCTCTAGCCTCCGGCCGCGTGCGCCTTGGCGATGGGCGCGATGAATTGCGGCTCGGTGTCCCAGGGGAACAGGATCCAGGTGTCCTGGCTGACCTCGGTGATGAAGGCGTCCACCGTGTCCTTGCCCTCGGGCTTCGCATAGACGGTGGCGAAATGCGCCTTGGGCAGCATCGCGCGCACCACGCGCGCGGTGGTGCCGGTATCCACCAGGTCGTCGATCAGCAGCCAGCCTTCGCCCTGGCTCGCCAGCGCGGCCTCGGGCGCCTTCACCACCTTGGGCTTGCCGCGCTCTTCCTCGTCATAGGTGACGACGGAGACGGTCTCGATCAGCCGGCAATCCAGCTCGCGCGCGATGATGGCGGAGGGGATCAGCCCGCCGCGCGTGATCGCGACCATGCCCACCCAGGGGCCGCGATCCACCAGCCGCCAGGCCAGCGCCTTGGCGTCGCGGTGCAGCTGGTCCCAGGTCACGGTGTAGTAGCGCGGCGCCATGCCTTCTCTCCCTCAATACATCCGGCCGCCATCGGGCACCCTGATGTCGGGGCGCAGCAGCACGACTTCGTTGTTCTCATCCGGCAGGCCGAGCACCAGCACCTGGCTCTCGAAGCCCGCGATCTTGCGGGGCGGGAAGTTCACCACCGCCACCACCTGGCGGCCGATCAGCCGGTCCGGCTGGTAGTGCGCGGTGATCTGGGCGGAGGATTGCCGCACGCCCAGCGCCGGGCCGAAATCGATCCAGAGCTTGATGGCGGGCTTGCGCGCCTCGGGGAAGGGCTGCGCATCCACGATGGTGCCGGCGCGCACCTCGACCTGCTCGAAGACGGAGACGTCGATCTGATCCATGGCGCGATCTAGCGCGGGTCGGCCGGCGGGGGAAGGGTGGTCCCGCCCCCTTGCGCGGGGCGGGCGGTGGGCGCAAGGAAAGCGCGCCCAGATAAGCGCCCACACACGTGCCCCGCGGAGCCCTACGCCCGATGCTGCCCGTCACGCCCAGTTTCCGCCTGGATGGCCTGCGCGCCCTGGTCACCGGCGCAAGCAAGGGAATCGGCCGCGCCGGCGCCGTCGCCCTGGCCATGGCGGGGGCCGAGGTGGTGCTCGCCGCCCGCTCCGCCGATGAGATGGCGCAGACCGTCGCCGCCCTGGCGGAGGCCGGCTGCACCGCCCGTGCCGCAACCCTCGACGTGACGGACCGGGCGGCGGTACGCGCGCTGGTCGGCGAGGCCGGGCCCTTCGACATCCTGCTGAACAATGCCGGCACCAATATCCGCGAGCCCTTCCTGGAGCTGCGCGACGAGTCGCTGGACTATCTGCTCGACCTCAACATCCGCGCGATGTTCACCGTGGCGCAGGCGGTGGCGGCGGGCATGGTGCGCGCGGGGCAGGGGGGCGCGATCATCAACCTCTCCTCGGTCAATGGCCATGTCGGCGGCATCAACCGCAGCGTCTACACGGCGACCAAGCACGCCATCGAGGGGATGACCAAGGCGCTGGCCACCGAGCTTGGCCCGCATGGCATCCGCGTGAACGCCATCGCGCCCGGCTTCGTCGAGACGCCGCTGACGGCGGGCGTGCTGGCCGACCCCAAATTCCGCGCCGGGCATGTCCGCCGCACGCCGCTCGGCCGGCTGGCGACGGTGGAGGACATCATGGGCGCCATCGTCTTCCTCGCCGCGCCGGCCAGCGCCATGGTCAGCGGCGCGAGCCTCGTCATCGATGGCGGCTTCCTGACGCAATAGCCGCCATGCCCCGTTCTTCCTTTCTGGTTCAGGACCTTCTTGCATGAAGCGCAATTTCCACGCCCCCGGCCGCAGCGCTGTCTATGCCGCGAACGGCATGGCCGCGACCTCGATGCCGCAGGCCACACTCGCCGCGCTCGACGTGCTGCGCGCGGGTGGCAATGCGCTGGATGGCGCCATCGCCGCGGCCGCCGTGCTGGCGGTGGTGGAGCCGCAGAGCACGGGCATCGGCGGCGATTGCTTCTGCCTCTACGCGCCGGCCGGCACCGGCAAGGTCGTTGCGATGAACGGTTCGGGCCGCGCGCCGCGCGGCGCGACGCCGGAGGCGCTCCGCGCGGCGGGGCTGACCGCCATGCACCCGACCTCGGCGCACAGCGTGACCGTGCCGGGGGCGATTTCCGCCTGGGCGGCGCTGAACGCGGCGCATGGCCGCACGCCCTTGGCGCAACTCCTCGCCCCCGCCATCCACTATGCCGAGGAAGGCTTCTTTGTCTCCCAGCGCGTGGCGAGCGACTGGGCGGGCTCTGTCGGCAAGCTCTCGATCCAGGAGGCGGCGCGGCGCAACTTCCTCAAGGACGGGCAGGCGCTGGGCCTCGGCGACCGTTTCGTGCAGCCCGCCCTGGCCAGGACGCTGCGCGCCATCGCGCAGCACGGCGCCAAGGCCTTCTATGAGGGCGAGATCGCGGCCGACATGGTCGCCACGCTGCGTGCTGCCGGCGGCACGCATACGGAAGAGGATTTCGCCCGCGGGGCGAGCGTGGCCGAGTTCGTGACGCCGATCAGCCGCCGTTGGCGCGACATGGAGGTCTTCCAGTGCCCGCCGAACGGCTCGGGCCTGATCGTGCTGATGATCCTGGGCATGATCGAGCAGCTCGGCACCGCCGAGGGCGGCTTCGATTCCGTCGAACGCATGCACCGCCATGTCGAGGCCGCGCGCCTGGCCTATCGCGACCGCGACGCCTTCCTCGCCGACCCCTCGCAGGTGGCGGTGCCGGTGGAGCGCCTGACCTCGGATGGCTATCTGCACGCGCTGGCGAAGCTGATCTCGGACGAGAAGGCCCTGGCCGAACTGCCCGCGGCGGGCAGCGCGGATTGGGCGAAGCACAAGGACACGGTCTATCTCAGCGTCGTCGACCGTGACGGCAATGCGTGCAGCTTCATCAACTCGCTCTTCGAGGGCTTCGGCAGCGGGCTGCTGGCCGAGAAATCGGGCGTGATCCTGCAGAATCGCGGCTACGGCTTCCGGCTGGAGGAAGGCCACCCGAACTGCATCGCGCCCGACAAGCGCCCGATGCACACCATCATCCCGGGCATGGTGATGAAGAACGGCGAAGCCATCATGCCCTATGGCGTGATGGGCGGGCACTTCCAGCCGATGGGCCAGACCTGGTTCCTGGCGAACCACTTCGAATACGGCCTCGACGTGCAGGAGGCGCTGGACGCGCCCCGGCTCTTCCCGCGCCTGGGCAAGCTGCAGGTGGAGCAGGGCATCTCGGCCAGCGCCATCGACCGGCTGAACCGGCTCGGCCATGACTGCGAGATCATCGACAAGCCGCATGGCGGCGGCCAGGCGATCCTGATCGACCGGGCGCGCGGCTGCCTCGTCGGCGGGTCCGACCCGCGCAAGGATGGCTGCGCGCTCGGCTACTGAGGCCATGCCGATCCGCGCCCGCCTTGCCGACATCACCACGCTCGAGGTCGATGCGCTGGTGACCGCCGCCAACCAGTGGCTGCGCGGCGGGGGCGGCGTGGATGGCGCGGTGCATCGCGCCGCCGGGCCGGAATTGCTGGCCGCCTGCCGCGCGCTGGGCGGCTGCCCGGTGGGGGAGGCGCGGATCACGCCCGGCTTCCGCCTCAAGGCGCAGCATGTGATCCATGCCGTGGGCCCGGAATGGCGCGGCGGCGGGCAGGGGGAGGCCGCGCTGCTCGCCGGCGCCTACCGCGCCTCGCTCGCGCTGCTGCGGGGCGTGGGCGGGCGCTCCATCGCCTTCCCGGCCATCTCCATCGGCGTCTTCCGCTACCCGCCTGCGGAGGCCACCGCCATCGCGGTCGCCACGCTGGCCGAGGCCGCGGATCTCGACATCACCATCGCCTGCTTCAGCGCCGAGATCCTGGCGCTCTACGAGAAGGAACTCGGCGCATGACCGACCCCTGCGATCTCTCCGCCGTCGCCGCCCGCCGCCTGATCGGGGCGCGGAAGCTCAGCCCCGTCGAACTGCTGGAAAGCTGCCTCACGCGCATCGGCGCCGTGAACCATGCGGTGAACGCGATGGTGGCCATGGATACCGACCGGGCGCGGGAGGCGGCGAAGCAGGCCGAGGTCTCGGTGATGGCGGGCGAGAGGCTCGGCCCGCTGCACGGCCTGCCGATCGGCATCAAGGACCTGGAGGAGACGAAGGGCCTGCGCACCACCTGGGGCAGCCCGATCTTCGCCGACCATATCCCGACGCGCGACGAGGCCATGGTGACCAACCTGCGGGCAGCGGGCGCCATCGTGACGGGCAAGACGAACACGCCGGAATTCGGCGCCGGCGCGAATACGCGCAACCTGGTCTATGGCGCGACGGGCAATGCCTTCGACCCCGCGCGCTCGGCCGCCGGGTCCTCGGGCGGCTCGGCGGTGGCGCTGGCGACGGGGATGGTGCCCATCGCCTCGGGCAGCGACACGGGCGGGTCCTTGCGCAACCCGGCGGCCTTCAACGGCATCGTCGGCTTCCGCCCTTCGCCAGGGCTGGTGCCCTCCGAGCGGCGGGGACTGGGCTGGTCGGGCCTGCCGGTGCTGGGGCCGATGGCGCGCACGGCGGAGGATTGCGCCCTGCTGCTCTCGGCCATGGCCGATGACGATGCGCTGGACCCGCTGGCCTACACGCTGCCTGGCCGCGACGTGCGCAAGGGGGACCGGGATTTCTTCCCGCCCCTGGGCGTCGATCTCGCGCGGCTGCGCGTGGCCGCGACGCCCGATTTCGGCTTCGCGCCCACCGAGCGCCATATCCGCGAGGTCTTCGCGAGCCGCGTGGCCGCGCTGACGCCGCTCTTCGGCGTGGTCGAGGAGGCGACCCCGGATTGCGCCGGCACGGATGAAAGCTTCGAGATCCTGCGCGCCGCCTCCTTCCTGCAGTCGCATGCCGAGAAGGTGCGCACCCGCCCGCAGGATGTGGGGCCCAATGTGCGCGCCAATGTCGAGGAAGGGCTACGCTATTCGCTGGCGGACTATGCCCGCGCGGCGGCCGAGCAGACGCGCATCTATCGCGGCTGGCAGTCCTTCTTCCGCAACCACGACGTACTGATCAGCCCCGCCATCACGATCAGCCCGCGCCCCTGGAGCGAACTCTACCCCGCCGAGATCGACGGCCAGCCGACGCGCACCTACTTCCACTGGCTGGCGCTGGCCTATGCGGTGACGCTGGTGGGCCATCCGGCGGTGAGCCTGCCGCTTGGCGTGGACAAGGCGGGGATGCCCTTCGGCCTGCAGATCGTGGGCCCGCGCGGCGGCGATGCGCTGGTGCTCGCGGTGGCGGCGGCGATCGAGGCCGCGGTGGCGGGCGATGCGACCCTCGCCCGCCCGGTGCCCGACATCGCGAAACTGCAGGCGGCGGCGCCGATCTCCGCGATGCCGAACTTCAAATCCTGGGCGTGAGCTACCAGCCGCGCGAGGAGTAGTGCCGGCCATAACCATGGCCATGGCGGTGGCGGTAGTAGCCGCGGCGATCATCGTAGCGCCGCGGGCTGTCATTGGCGGAGGCGATGGCCACCCCCGCCAGGGCGATGCCCGCGCCCAGCGCGATGCTCGCCGGCACGTTCACCGACCCGTCGGGGTTCTGGCAGGCGCCCAGCAACAGGGCGGCGCAAAGCGCGAGGGGGGCGAAAAGGCGCATCGGATGGTCCTCCAATGCGCGCATCCTGCGCGTCGTCGCGGGCGCCCAGGCGGCCTGGTTGTGGCGAAGCTGTGGCGGCGCTTCAGCCCCGCCCGCCGGAGAAGGCGTTGAAGGTCTGCAGGGTATAGGTGTCCTTCACGCCCGGCACGCTCTGCACCTGCTCCACAACGAACAGGCCGATATCCTGGTCGGTCTCCAGGTAGAACTTCCCGAGCAGGTCATACTGTCCGCTGATCGAGTGCATTTCTGACAACTCGGTAATGGAATCGGCCATCTGCCTTGCCACGCGGTAGGCCTGACCCATCTCGCATTTGATCATCACGAAGATCGCCCGCATCGCAGCACCCCTTGGCTCTGCGCGGAGACTGCCGCGACACGGGGCGCAGGGGAAGGGCGGGCAGGGCGGGGATCGGGTTTTGTGACGAAGCACTACACGGCACAGGCTTTGCTTGCGTCGGACCGGCGTGCGTGAGACACAACGGCGCGTCACGGCTGGTGAAACAGCCGGTCCCATAGGTTGAAGAAGGTCTCCGCGGACTTGCCCTGTCGCACTGGCAGCGCAAGAACATAGAGACAGGCAAGAACTGGGGTCGCATGCGCATCATCTCCCAGCTGGCTGCCCTGGCCCTTATCGGGGGCGTCGGCGCGGCGTGGCACATCTACGGCGAGCAGTTCGGCCTTCCGCGCCCGCTCGCGCTCGTCGGCCTGGAGGCCGCGGCACCGAGCGCCCAGAACCGTGGCGGCGGGGGGGGCGGGCCGGTCGGCGTCGTCGTCTCGCCGGTGCGCGCCGGGGTGGTGGTCGATCGCGCGGAATCCGTGGGCACCGTGCGCGCCCGGGACTCGGTGACCATCACCGCCAAGGTGACCGGCATCGTCTCCGCCATCCGCTTCACCGAGGGCCAGCGCGTGCGCGAGGGCGATGCCCTGATCGAGATGGAGGCCAACGCGCTGCGCGCCGAACTCGACCAGGCGCGCGCCCTGTTCGACGACGCCCGCAGCCAGGTGCAGCGCGCCCGCCAGCTTCAACCCGGCCAGAGCATCGCCGCCCAGCGGCTCGAGACGCTCGAGGCCCTGACCCGCCAGGCCGAAGGCCGCGTGCGCCAGGCCCAGGCGCGGCTGGAAGAATTGCGCATCGCCGCCCCCTTCAACGGCCGCGTCGGCCTGCGCCAGGTCAGCCTCGGCGCGCTGCTGCAGCCCGGCACGATCGTGACCACGCTGGATGACATCTCCAAGGTGCGCGTCGAATTCTCCGTGCCCGAGGTCTTCCTCGCCCAGGTGCAGACCGGCAGCGTGGTGACGGCGCGCAGCGCCGCCTTCGGCGATCGGCGGTTCGAGGGCACCGTGGCGGTTGTGGATACGCGCATCGACACAACCACCCGCACCGTGCGCGTGATCAGCGAGTTCGAGAACGCGGATGAGGCGCTGAAGCCCGGCCTTTTCATGACGGTCGAACTGGTGCTGCGCCGGCGCGACGATGCGATGCTGGTTGCGGAAGAGGCGCTCGACCCGCTGGGCGACCGCAACTTCGTCTATGTGATCCGCGACAACCGTGCGCGCCGCGTCGAGGTGCGCCTCGGCCAGCGCCTGCAGGGCGAGGTGGAGGTGCTCTCGGGCGTGCAGGTCGGCGAGCCCATCGTGGTGCGCGGCATCCAGCGCCTGCGCGACAACGCCCCGGTGCGGGTCACCGAGACGATGACCCGCCCGACCTCGTGAACCTGCCCACCTCGCCTGACCGGCTCTAGCACGGGGAACCCGGCCAATGGTGCTTTCGGACCTCTCGATCAAGCGGCCCGTCTTCGCGATGGTGGTCAGCCTGATGCTGATGGTGCTCGGTATCGCGTCTCTCTCGAAGCTGCCGGTGCGCGAATACCCCGCGATCGACCCGCCCGTGATCTCGGTGACGACCACCTATCGCGGCGCCTCGGCCGCCGTGGTCGACACCCAGATCACCGAGATCATCGAGGCCGCAGTCGCGGGCATCGAGGGCATCAAGTTCATCTCCAGCCAGTCGCGCGACGAACGCAGCCAGGTGACGCTGGAATTCCTGCTGACGCGCGATGTGGATTCCGCCTCCAACGACGTGCGTGACCGTGTGGCGCGCGCGCTGGCACGCCTGCCGGAGCAGGCGGATACGCCGATCGTGCAGAAGGTGGATGGCGATGCGCGGCCGATCCTGTGGATCGCCCTGGTTTCCGACCAGCTCTCGGGCATGGAACTGACCGAGGTCGCCCGCCGGCGCTTCGCGGATCGCCTCGCCATCGTCGAGGGCGTGGCGCAGGTGCTGGTGCTGGGCGAGCGCAAGCCCTCCATGCGCATCTGGCTGGACCGCCAGGGCCTCGCCGCGCGCGGCCTGACGGTGCAGGACGTGGAAGACGCGATCCGGCGCGAGAATGTGGAATTGCCGGGCGGGCGCATCGAAAGCTCGGCGCGCGAGCTCACCGTGCGCACCGACACCCGCATGGCGCGGCCCGAGCAGTTCCGCTCGCTGGTCCTCTCGCGCTCCTCCGGCGGGCAGGTGCTGCTCGGCGATGTGGCGCATATCGAGGTCGCCCCCGAGGACACGCGCGGCGAGTACCGCATCAATGGCAAGCCCGCCGTCGGCCTGGGCATCCTGCGGCAATCCACCGCCAATACGCTCTCCGTGGCGGAGGGCGTGAAGCGTGAGGTGGAGCGCATCCGCGCCTCGGTGCCCGATGGGGTCTCGGTGGTGGTGGGCTACGATGAGAGCGTCTTCATCGCCCAGTCGATCTACGAGGTCGAGCACGCGCTGATGATCGCCCTCGCCCTGGTGGTGGGCGTGATCTTCTTCTTCCTGCGCAGCTGGCGGGCCACGATCATCCCCGCGGTCGCGATCCCGGTCTCGCTCGTCGCCTCCTTCATCGCGCTCGCCGCCTTCGGCTTCTCGATCAACGTGCTGACGCTGCTCGGCCTGGTGCTGGCCATCGGCCTCGTCGTCGATGACGCCATCGTGGTGCTGGAGAATGTGCACCGCCGGATCGAGGAAGGGGAGGAACCGCTGCTGGCCGCGCTGCGCGGCTCGCGCGAGATCGCCTTCGCGGTGATCGCGACCACGCTGGTGCTGGTCGCGGTCTTCGTGCCGCTCTCCTTCATGGGGGGCAATACCGGGCGGCTCTTCACCGAGTTCGGCTTCGCACTCGCGGCCTCGGTCATCTTCTCGGGCTTCATCGCGCTGACGCTGACGCCGATGATGTGCTCGAAGCTGCTCAAGTCGCATGACGGCGACAGCCGCCTGATCCGCTGGACCGAGCCCTTCTTCCTCGGCATGAACTGGCTGCTGCGCGTCTCCCTGCGGCGCGCCCTGGCGGCGCCGATCATCACGCTGGGCATCATGGCCGCGGTCTCGGGCCTCGCGGTGATCCTCTTCACCATCGTGCCGAAGGAATTCGCCCCGCTCGAGGATCGCGGCACGATCATCATTCCCACCACCGGCCCGGAAGGGGCGAGCTTCGCCTATACGCGCGAGCAGGTGATGCGCGTCGAGCGCATCATCCAGCCCTATGTCGAGCGCGGCGAGGTGGCTTCCGTCTTCGCCACGGTCGGCGGCTTCCAGCGCCCCGCCCAGGGCAATGTGGCCAACATCTTCATGCGCCTCGCCCCCTGGGACCAGCGCGACCGCAAGCAGCAGCAGATCGCCTCTGAGATGATGCCGCAGTTGCTGGCCATTCCCGGCGTGCGCGCCTTCGCGCTGAACCCGCCCTCGCTCGGCCAGCGCGGCTTCCAGCCGCCCGTGCAGTTCGTCATCGGCGGGCCGGACTACGCGACGCTGGTGCAGTGGCGCGACCGCTTCCTGGAGCGCGCGCGGCAGAATCCCCGCCTGCTCAACATGGACAGCAACTACCGCGAGACGAAGCCCGAGATCCGGGTGGACATCGACCGCCGCAAGGCCGCCGAACTCGGCCTTTCGGTGCAGGCGGTGGGCCGCACCATCGAGACCATGCTGGGCTCACGGGAGGTCGGCACCTACGTCCAGGGCGGCGAGGAGTACAAGATCATCATCCAGGCGCGCGAGCAGGATCGCGCCACGCCCTATGATCTGCAGAACATCTTCGTCCGCACCACCGGCGGCGGCGCGCTGGGCCTGATCGGCACCGGCGGCGCGGCGCAGGGCGGGCTTGTGCCGCTGTCCAACATCGTGACGCTCACCGAGCGTGCGCGACCGCAATCCCTGGCGCGCGAGGATCGCGTGCGCGCCATCACCATCACCGCCTCCCTTGCCCCCGGCTACACGCTGGGCGAGGCGCTGGCCTTCATGGAGGCCACGGCGCGCGACGTGCTGCCGGCCGAGGCGCGCATCAGCTATCGCGGCCAGAGCCTGGAGTTCAAGGAAAGCTCCTCGGCGCTCTACGTCACCTTCGCCCTCGCCTTGCTTGTGGTGTTCCTCGTGTTGGCCGCGCAGTTCGAGAGCTTCATCCACCCCTTCATCATCCTGCTCTCCACGCCGCTCGCGGTCACCGGCGGCTTGCTGGCGCTGCACTTCACCGGCGGCACGCTCAACGTCTTCAGCCAGATCGGCATGATCCTGCTGATCGGGTTGATGGCGAAGAACGGCATCCTCGTGGTGGAGTTCGCGAACCAGCTGCGCGACCGCGGCATGAGCGTGCATGACGCGGTGCTGGAAGCCTCCGTGGTGCGGCTGCGACCCATCCTGATGACCTCCATCGCCACCGTCTTCGGCGCGGTGCCGCTGGCCATGGCGACGGGCGCGGGGGCGGAGAGCCGCCAGGCGCTGGGCATCGTGATCGTCGGTGGCGTGACCTTCTCCACCTTCCTCACCCTCTACGCCGTGCCCGCGCTCTACCTGCTGCTCGCGCCCTTCACCAAGCCGATCGGCGCGGTGGCGGCGCGGCTCTCCGAACTCGAGAACCGCCACCCGGCAGCGCATCCGGCCCCCGCGGAGTAAGGGGGGCCGAGTAGCCGCCGCGCCCGCTTCACGCTAAATCCTCCGCCGGTTTCGGGCGGAGGAATGCAGATGGCCGATGCGGCAGGCGCGCAGGCGCGCACGGGCGGACAGATCCTGGCGGATGCGCTGGTGGCCAATGGCGCCACGCATGTCTTCGCCGTGCCGGGCGAGAGCTATCTCGACCTGCTCGATGGCCTCTACGCCCAGCGCAACCGCATCCAGCTCGTCACCTGCCGCTTCGAGGCCGGTGCCGTCCATATGGCCGAGGCGCAGGGCAAGCTGACGGGCCGCGCCGGGGTCGCCGTGGTCACGCGCGGGCCGGGCGCCTGCCATGCCGCCATCGGCGTGCATGTGGCGCAGCAGGACAGCACGCCGCTCGTGCTGCTGGTGGGCCAGATCCCGATGGGCGAGACCGATCGCGAGAGCTTCCAGGAGGTCGACTACCGCCGCTTCTTCTCGCCCATCGCGAAATGGGTGACGCAGATCGACGAGGTCGAGCGCATCCCCGAACTCATCGCCCGCGCCTTCGATGTCGCGACCTCGGGCCGTCCGGGTCCCGTGGTGGTGGCGCTGAGCGAGGAGATGCAGAAGCACCTCGCCACCGTGCCCGATATCGGCCCCTGCCCGGTGCTGCCCGCGCATCCCGCACCCGAGGCCCTGCCGCGGCTGATGGCGATGCTGGAGAAGGCGGAAAAGCCGCTCGCGATCCTCGGCGGCAGCGGCTGGAACGCGGCCGGCCGCGCTGCGATCCGCGACTTCCTCGTCGGCAACGACATCCCCGTCGCCGTCTCCTTCCGCCGCCAGGGGCTCTTCGACGGCACCTCGGCGCATTATGCGGGCGATCTCGGCGTGGGCGCCGATGCGGGGCTGGTCGCCAAGGCGCGGGAGGCGGATCTGATCCTCGCCATCGGCACGCGTCTCGGCGAGCCGGTGAGCCAGGGCTATACGCTGTTCGACCTCGCCGGGCGCCAGCCCATCGTGCATGTGCACCAGGAGCAGACGGAGATCGGGCGCGTGCATCGCGTGGCACTCGGCATCGTCGCCGATGTGAACGCCTTCGCCGCCGCGGCCGCCGCCACGCCGCGCATCGCCGCGCCGCGCTGGTCCGGCTGGCGTGCCGCGGTGCGTGCGGCGCGCGAGGCGCAGGCCAAGGCGCCGGGCTATGACGGGCCGCTGAACCTGGCCGTGGCGCTGCAGGAACTCGAATCGGTCCTGCCGGCGGACACCATCTTCACCACCGATGCCGGCAATTTCGCCACCTGGCCGACCCGCTTCACCCATGTGCGGGAGGGGCAGGATTTCCTCGGCCCCACCAATGGCGCGATGGGCTATGGCGTGCCGGCGGCGATCGGGGCGGCCATCACCCATCCCGAGCGCACCGTGGTCTGCTTCGTGGGCGATGGCGGCGCGCTGATGACGGGGCAGGAGATCGCAACCGCCTTCCACCATGGTGCGGCGCCGATCATCCTGGTGTTCAACAACGGCATGTACGGCACGATCCGCATGTACCAGGAGCGCACCTATCCGGGCCGCGTCTCCGGCACGGCGCTCACCAACCCGGACTTCGCCCGGTTCATCGAAAGCTTTGGCGGGCACGGCGAGATCGTCGAACGCACCGAGGAACTCGTGCCCGCCTTCAGGCGCGCCAAGGCCAGCGGGAAGCCCGCGATCATCGAGGTGCGCATGAACCCCGAGCAGGTGACGAACCGCGCCACCATCGCCGACCTGCGCGCGCAGGCCGCCAAGCGCTGAGCTATTTCAGCACGTATTCCGTGGTGTAGAGGCGTTTCGCGAAAGCCAGGAAATGCCCCACATCATGGATGATCGCCTGGCGACCGGCTTCTGAATCGAACCAGCGGGTCGCCATCGCCTCGACCGAGGGGAAGTGCAACTCGGCGATGCCCTGGAAGGTGGCGAGCGGGCTTGGTTCGGCCTGCTCCACCCAGTCGCGCACATAGCGCGCCATGCCGATGTGCACGCGCAGCGCGAGCGGCGCGTGATGCGTCCAGAGCCGCCGTGCCGCGACCGGCGGCAGATCCGTGCAGAAATGCATCAGCGCGAGGAACTTCACTCCCGGCGCGCGGCCCGGCGCGCGTTGCAATTCATCCTTCTCGATGCTCTCGGTCACGCGCACCGAGGCGCAGGGCACACCGGCGATACGCGGCTCCAGCAGCCGCAGCGCCGCGTCCAGGGCCGAAGCCTCGCCCCAGAGGTCGATCACCGCGTCGAAATCCGGCTCGGCCGGCGCGGCGGGCTCGCCCGGGCGCTGCCAGGGCAGGGTGGAAGGCGTGGCATCCACCAGATCGACCGAGAGATGTTGAACGAGCGGCGCCAGGGGCGGCGCCACCTCCGCCAGCACCCGCGCACGGAACTCGGCACGGGCGCCGCCCCCCGGCGCGGCAAGGAAAACGCGATGCTTCGCCACCTTCAGCGCCCGACCGCGTAGCCCTGCATGCCGCGCGGATTGGCGCCGGCGAAGAGCTGGCCATCGGCCTCCTGCCGCGCGCCGGTGAGCCGGCCTTCGGACCACTCGCCGCCGGTTTCCACCAGATGCCCGCGCGCCGCCAGCGCGGGGGCGATTTCCGGCGCGTAGCGGCCCTCCAGCACCAGCTTGCCGGGGCGCGCGACGCGCGGCCAGAAGCTGCTCGGCCAGTGCTCGGTGTGGAAGGCGGGGGCGTCGATGGCCTGCTGGATCTGCAGCGCGTGATCGACCATGCGCAGATACATGATCGGCTGCCACTGGTCCTGCTGCTCGCCGCCCGGCGTGCCGAAGCTGAGCCAGGGCCGGCCCTCCTTCAGCGCCATGGCGGGGGAGAGCGTGGTGCGCGGCCGCTTGCCGGGCTTGAGGCCGTTGGGCAGGTTCTCATCCAGCCAGAACATCTGCCCGCGCGTGCCGAGGCAGAAGCCCAGGCCCGGCACGGCCGGCGAGGATTGGAACCACCCGCCCGAGGGTGTCGCACTCACCATGTTGCCCTGGTTGTCGATCACGTCGATGTGGCAGGTATCCCCGCCCGAGGCGCCGAGCCGCGCCACCGTGGGCTCGCCCGCGCCGGGCGCACGGGTCAGTAGCTCCATCCGATCGGCGGCGTGGTGATCGACCCAGGGCGTGGCGCGGCCCGGCACGCTGCCCGGGCGCAGCTCCAGCGAGGCCGCCTCGGTGATCAGCTTGCGGCGCTCGGCGTTGTAGCCCTCGGAGAGAAGGTACTCGATCGGCACGTCGACGAAGTCGGGGTCGCCGTAGAAGGCCTCGCGATCCGCGAAGGCGAGCTTCATCGCCTCGGTCACCGTATGCACGAAGCGCTCGCCGAGCGGATCCATCGCGCCGATGTCGAAGCCCTCGAGCAGCGCCAGCGTCTGCAGCATGGTCGGCCCCTGGCTCCACACGCCGCATTTCAGCACGGTGGTGCCGCGATAGTCGCGCCGCAGCGGTGCTTCGATGCTGGCGCGCCAGCGCGCCATGTCATCGGCGGTCAGGACACCCTTGTGGCGTCGGCCCGACGTGTCGAGCATCTCGTGCTTCGCGAAGAAATTGCCGATGGCTTCGGCCACGAAGCCGCCATACCAGGCGTTGCGCGCGGCCTCGATCTGCTTGATCCGGTCATGCCCTACGCTCTCCGCCTCGCGCAGCAGGCGCTCCCAGGTGTCGGCAAGGGTGGGATTGGCGTAGAGCGCGCCGGCCACCGGCCCGCCATTGCGCAGCCAGATCTCGGCCGAGCTGTGCCACTCCGCCTCGAACATCGGGCGCACCGTGTTGAGCGTGGCGACGACGCGCGGCACGTAGTGGATGCCGCGCCGTGCATAGCCGATGGCGTAGGAGAGCACCTCGCGCAGCGACCAGGTGCCCCAGTCGCGCAGCATCAGCGCCCAGGCATCGAAGGCGCCCGGCACCATGGCGGCGAGGAAGCCCGTGCCCGGCATCAGATCGAGCCCGAGCGTAGTCTTGATGTGATGGACGGAAAGCCCGGCCGGTGCCACGCCCTGGCCGCAGATCACGCGCTGCGCGCCCGCCTTCGCGTCATGGATGATGATGGGGCAGTCGCCGCCCGGGCCGTTGAGGTGCGGCTCCGCCACCTGCAGCGTGAAGCCCGCGGCGACGGCGGCGTCGAAGGCATTACCGCCACGTTCGAGAACCGCCATGCCGACCTGGCTCGCGATCCAGTGCGTCGAGGCGACGACCCCGAATGTGCCGGCGATTTCCGGGCGTGTCGTGAACATGCTGTGTCTTGTCCTGCGGCGGCTTGAGTGGCGTGATTGGTGCAGGCAGAAACGCCGCGGTCAATATTGCGGTGCATCCATGCTGGTCGCGGTGGTCGGGCCCTCGGGCGCGGGAAAGGACACGCTGATGGAGGGCGCGCGCGCGGCGCTGGCCGGCGATGCGCGATTCCGCTTCGTGCGCCGCTGCATCACGCGCGATGCGGAGGCAGGCGGCGAGGCGCATGAGGCGCTGACACGCGCCGCCTTCCTCGCGCGGCGTGACGCGGGCGGCTTCGCGCTGTGGTGGGAGGCGCATGGCCTGCTCTACGGCATCCCCGCCGACATCGAGACGGATCTCCTGGCCGGGCGGGTCGTGATCGCGAACATCTCGCGCGCCGTGCTCGTCGAGGCAGCGCCGCGGTTTCGGCTGCGCGTGTTGAACATCACCGCACCTGGCCCGGTGTTGGCCGCGCGGCTCGCGGCGCGGGGGCGGGAGAGCGCGGCCGACATCGCCGCAAGGCTGGCGCGCGAGCAGGCGCTGCCCGCGGGCCTCGACATCGCCACCGTGATGAACGACGCGAGCGTGCCGGCCGGCGTGGCGGCCGTGCTTGCCGCGCTCAACCGAGCAGCGGCAGACGCTCGGCCAGCAGGAAGGGCGCACCCGGCCCCGCCTGGGTGAAGAGGCACAACTCCGTCACGCGGCGGGGGGCGGCCGGCACGCTGCCGAGATGCGCCGCAAGCGCGGGCTTCACGATCGCCATCTCCGCCGCATCCAGGCGACGTGAGAGCGTGACGTGGAACCACCATTCGTCGAAGACGTAGTGGTAGCCCCAGCGATGCAGGTGGTCACGCTGGCGCTCGGTCATGCGTTCGGGCCGGCGGCGGGCGATCTCCTCAGGCGTGGGCGGTGCGCGATGCGCGTCCAGCGCCTCCACGCAGGAATCGCAGAAGGCCTGCAGCGCCGCCGACTTCTCGGACTCGAGCAGGGCGAGGAAGCCGTGATGCTCGGCCAGCACCAGCGGTGGCAGGGCAAAGGGCGCGGTGCGCGCGGCCAGCGCCATCGCATCGGCGCGCAGGGCCGCGTAGCTGGTGGTCAGACGGAAGGGCGGCTTGAGCGTGGCATGCAGGCCATAGCCGCGCGCCTCGCGCGTGATCTCCGCGATGTCGAGGCCGGGCAGGGCGGGCTGCGCCAGCGTCGCGCCGGTCTCCGTGTCGCGGCCCAGCCATTGCGAGCCGAGCCGGTGCAGCGGGTCTTCCAGACGCGGCGCCCAATAGCAGGCAACGCGAGTCATCGGCGCCACCGATTCACGTCTCCGGGCCTTGCGGCCCTGCGACGATCGGGGCGCATCAGATCACGCGCTCCCCACCGCGCCAGACGCGGCGGATGATGGCATGGCCCTCATGCGGGCGCAGTTGCACGAGGTCGCCGCGCAGCCCGGCCTCGATGCGGCCGCGATCGGCGAAGCCGGCCATGCGCGCGGCATTGTCGGTGATCATCGCGATGGCGTCTGGCAGCGTCACATCGCCGCTGGCGGCGGCGATCCAGGCGGCCTCGATCATCGCGGGCGGCACATAGTCGCTGGCCAGCACCTGCACCGTGCCGGCGCGGATGAGGTCGGCGGCGGCGACGTTGCCGGAATGGCTGCCGCCGCGCACGATGTTGGGCGCACCCGCGATCACCTCCACGCCCAGGCGCTTCGCCGCCGCGGCGGCTTCCAGCACCACGGGGAATTCGCTGATCATGATGCCATCGGCGGCGTTCTCGGCCACGCCCTCGGCGCTGTCATCATCGTGGCTCGCCAGCGGCAGGTGGCGATGCGCCACGCGGTCCAGCAGCCAGCGCCGCTGCGGGCCACGCAGGCGCTCGCGCTGTTCCAGCAATTCGGCGATGCGCCGGTCCACCAACTCCGGCGAGAGATTCGCCTGACGAATACGCATGGCGCGGTAGCGCGCGATGTCGCGGTACTGGCCGACGCCGGGCGAGTGATCCATCAGGCTCACCATGCGCACCAGCGGGTGGTCGGCGACACCCTCCACCAGCCCGGGCATGTCCACCGCCGGCAATTCGCAGCGCAGATGCAGGAAGTGCTCGCTCTTGAGCAGCCCGGTATGGGCCAGCGCGTCCAGATCCTCCACGCCCTCGCGGAAGGTCTGGGTGCGGCCGGTGTCGAAGCCAAGATCGCCGAGGCAGAGCGCATCCAGCACCGTCGTCACGCCCGCGGCCGCGGTCTGCGTGTCATGCGCCAGCATGGCCGAGCGGCTGGGCCAGCGCGCGGTGGCGCGGGGCTGCACCTGGCGCTCAAGATTGTCGGTGTGCACATCGACGATGCCGGGGATCACATGGTCGCCATCGAGGTCATGCGCCGCGGCAAGGTGGCTGCGGCCGGGCTGCACGTCCTGGATGGTCTGGCCACGCAGCACGATCGTGCCGGGAAGCACCTCGTTGCGCAGCACGAGTTGCGCATTGGTCAGGATGGTCTCGGGGATCATGCTGCGTCCTGGATGGGGTGCACGTCGAAAAGCCGGTCGGCCACGCGGTCGCGCACCTCGGTATCGTGGAAGATGCCGATGATGGCCGCGCCGCGCGCCTTGGCCTCCGCGATCAGCGCGATGACGATCTCGCGGTTGGCGGCATCCAGGCTGGCAGTCGGCTCATCGAGCAGCATCACCGGATATTCGGCGGCGAACCCGCGCGCGAGGTTGATACGCTGCTGCTCGCCGCCGGAAAAGGTGGCCGGCGGCAGGCCGTGCAGGCGGGCCGGCAGGTTGAGGCGCGAGAGCAGCGCGCCGGCCCGTGCGCGCGCCTGCGCCGCCGCCATGCCGCGCGCCATCAGCGGTTCCGCCACGATGTCGAGCGCGCCGACGCGCGGGATGACGCGCAGGAACTGGCTGACATAGCCGAGCGTGTCGCGCCGGATGGCGCGCATCGCCCGCGCATCCGCGGCCACCAGGTCGACGACCGCGCCCTGGTGGCGCAGCAGGATGCGCCCCGAATCGGCGCCGTAATTTCCGTAGAGGCAGCGCATCAAGGTGGATTTGCCCGCGCCCGAAGGCCCGGCCAGCGCCACGCATTCGCCTGGCGCGACCTCCAGCGCGAGGTCGCGCAGCACCGGGATGGCGACGCCACCCTGCAGGTGCAGGCGGAATTCCTTGGCGAGGCCCTCGGCTCGGATGACCCATGTCGGGCGCGAGGGGTTCAGCTCTCCGGGCCCTTCGGCCCTGCGACCCTCCGACGCGCTCATGCCGCCAGCACCGAGGAGACGAGAAGCTGTGTATAGGGATGTTGCGGATCATCCAGCACGCGGTCCGTCAGCCCCTGTTCCACCACGCGCCCCTCCCGCATCACCAGCACGCGATGCGCCAGCAGCCGCGCCGCCGCGATGTCATGCGTCACGATCAGCACGGCGAGGCCGAGATCGGCGACCAGCGCGCGGATCAGATCCAGCAGCCGCGCCTGCACCGAGACATCCAGCCCCCCCGTCGGCTCATCCATGAAGACCAGCTTCGGCTGGGTCACCAGCGTGCGCGCGATCTGCAGGCGCTGCTGCATGCCGCCCGAGAATTTCGCCGGCACGTCATCCATGCGCGCGGCGTCGATCTCCACGCGGGCGAGCCAGGAGGCGGCCTCGGCGCGGATGTTGCCGTAGTGGCGCGCGCCGACCGCCATCAGCCGCTCGCCGATATTGCCGCCGGCGGAGACCGCCATGCGCAGCCCGTCGCGCGGATTCTGGTGCACGAAGCCCCATTCGGTGCGCATCAGGCGCCGCCGCGCGGCCTCGCCCATGCCGAGCACGTCCTGGCCGAGATAGGCGACACTGCCGGCATCGGGACGCATCAGCCCCGAGAGCACGCGCAGCAGCGTGGTCTTGCCGCTGCCGCTCTCGCCGACGATGGCCACGACCTCGCCGGGCCAGATGTCGATGTCCACGCCATCGAGCGCGGCGACGCGGCCGAAGCGCAATTCGAGGTCGCGCGCGGTGAGCAGGGGTTGCGCGCTCATTCGGCGGCCGCCTTCATCGCCTGGCGTTCCTGGCAATGGTCGCTGTCGGAGCAGACGAAGATGCGCCCGCCGCGATCATCGGTCAGCACCTCATCCAGATAGGTGTCCTCCGCGCCGCAGAGTTCGCAGGCATGCGGCGCGCGGATGGGGCGGAAGGGGTGGTCGTCGAAATCCAGGCTCTTCACGCTGGTATAGGGCGGCACGGCATAGATGCGCTTCTCGCGCCCCGCGCCGAACAATTGCAGCGCGGGCATCTGGTCCATCTTCGGATTGTCGAAGGCGGGAATGGGGGAGGGCGACATCAGGTAGCGCCCGTTCACCATCACCGGATAGGCGTAGCTGGTCGCAATATGGCCGAAGCGCGCGATGTCCTCGTAGAGCTTCACATGCATCAGCCCGTAATCGGCCATGGCGTGCAGGCGCCGCGTCTCGGCGATGCGGGGCTCGAGCCGGCCGAGCGGCTCGGGGATCGGCACCTGGTAGACCAGGATCTGCGCCTCGGTCAGCGGGCGCTCGGGGATGCGGTGGCGCGTCTGGATGATCGTCGCCTCCGCCGTGCGCTCGGTGGTGGCGACGCCGGCGACGCGGCGGAAGAAGGCGCGGATGGAAACGGCGTTGGTCGTGTCGTCCGAGCCCTGGTCGATCACCTTCAGCACGTCGCTGGGGCCGAGCACCGCCGCCGTCACCTGGATGCCGCCCGTGCCCCAGCCATAGGGCAGCGGCATCTCGCGCGAGCCGAAGGGCACCTGGTGGCCAGGGATCGCCACCGCCTTGAGGATGGCGCGGCGGATCATCCGCTTCGTGGATTCGTCGAGATAGGCGAAGTTGTAGCCGGCGTGATGCGTCACTTTACGGCCTCCGTGCTGGCCCGCATCGTTCGCACATTCTCGAGCTCGCTCTGGAAATCCACGTAGTGCGGCAGCTTCAGATGCTCGACGAAGCCGGTCGCCTCCACATTGTCGCAATGCGACAGCACGAATTCCTGCTGCTGCGCCGGCGCTTCCGCCGCCTCGCCGAGTTCGGCGGCGCGCAGCGCGCGATCGACCAGCGCCATCGCCATCGCCTTGCGCTCGCCATGGCCGAAGACCAGGCCATAGCCGCGCGTGAATTGCGGCGGCTCCGTGCGGCTGCCCTTGAACTGGTTCACCATCTGGCATTCGGTGATGCCGATCTCGCCCAGTTCGATCGCGAAGCCGAGTTCGGCGGGCTCGAACTCCACCGTCACCTCGCCCATGCGGATCTCGCCGACGAAGGGGTGGTTGCCGCCATAGCCGCGCTGCGTGGAGTAGCCCAGGCCGAGCAGGAACCCCTCATCGCCGCGCGCGAGGGCCTGCAGGCGCAGACGCCGATCGGCGGGGAAGGCGAGGGGTTCGCGCGTCAGGTCCCCCGGTTCACGATCCTCCGCGGCCTCGCGCTGCATGAGGCCTTCGCGGGCCAGCATTTCGGTCACGCGCGGCGCCGGGTCCGGGCTGGGCTCGGCCTCGGGCGGTGCTTCGGGCGCAAGCCCCGCGGCGGCAAGGCGGAAATCCAGCAGGCGGTGCGTGTAGTCGAAGGTGGGGCCCAGCACCTGCCCGCCCGGCAGGTCCTTGTAGGTCGCGCTCACCCGGCGCTTCAGCAGCATCGCATCGGTGTCGAGCGGCAGGCTCGCGCCGAAGCGGGGCAGGGTGGTGCGATAGGCGCGCAGCAGGAAGGCGGCCTCGATCAGGTCGCCGCGCGCCTGCTTCACCGCCAGCGCCGCGAGCCCGCGATCATGGCAGGAGCCCTCGGCCATCACGCGATCCACCGCGAGGCCGAGCTGCGCCTCGAGCTGCGCGGCGGTGAGCTCGGGCAGCGCCGCATCGCCGCGCCGCGTGGTGTCGAGCCAGGCATGCGCCGCGCCGATCGCGCGCTCACCGCCCTTGGTGGCGACATACATCGCTCAGCCCTCCTCGATCAGCACGGTGCGGGGCAGGGCGGCGAGGCGCGCGCCCGCGCAGAGAATCACGTCCACGCCGCGCGGGAAGCGGGCGCGGTTGGCAGCCCAGGCGGCGGGGAAGCCGGCCGGCGCGCCCTCGACCCGCAGGTGATGCGCGGTACGGATGCCAGGGCCGGAGAGGCGCCAGCCGGGCGCCTCGGCAAGGCCCGCGACCTCCAGGATCAGCGTCGCGCCGCGCTCGGGCTCCTCCTCGGTGCCGGCATCGAGATCGGTGAGTCGCGCGCTGGCGTCGAGCACGAATTGCGCGGCACCCGGGGCCACCAGCGTCGCGCCGCAATGGAAGCGCACCCAGGCCTCCGCGGCCGGGCCGGCGGCGAGGGCGAGGCGCGTATCGGCATCGACCAGCGCCAGCAGCACCGCGGCGGCGGCAGGGGAGAGGCCGGGCGGCGTCTCGGGCAGGGCAATGAGGGTCTGCACCCGGCCCGGGCGGCTCATCGCCTCCAGCACCGCGCGGAAGGCGGCCTGGGCGTCGAGAACAGGGTCGGCGAAGCCGGCGAGGGTGGTTGGCATCAGCGCATCTGCGTCATGGTGAAGAACTCCACGCGGGTCGCGGCGGCGCGGCGTGCCTCGGTCGCGCGGCGTGCGGCCTGGGCTTCCTGCAGCGGCGCGATCACCCTCGCGGCGATGGCGGCCTTGCGCGCGCCATCCTGCATCAGCGCATCGACCAGCGCGGCAAGCTCGGCTTGGCGCGCGTCGCGCCCGGCGACATAGGCGTGGCCGAGCGTGCCATCCTCCAGCCGCACGGTGCAGCGCGTGACGGTCATCTCGCCCAGGTTGAAGGGCGCGCCATCGCCCCCGGCGCGGCCGCGCACCATGACCAGCCCGGTTTCCGGCCCGCGCAGGCGGCGATGGGCCGGCGCGGGAGGGAGCGTGTCGAGCCGTTCGGCGATCTCGGCCGCGCTGGCGCGGGCGAGCACGCCCATCCAGCGGCGGCGTTCGGGGTCGGCTTGGGTCAAGGCCTGGGTCTGTCCGGTTCTGGGGGCATAATTGGTATAGACGACTAGTCATCCGTCCCGGTAAGGTCAAGTGAAACTGCCACGCCCTGGACCGCCCGAGGTTGAACTTTCCATGACGGATCATGCGATGATGCGGAGTGTCCCGGCATGACCAGCGCCCCAGGCAGCCTCGCGCGCGGCCAGGGTGTCGCGCTCTGGCGCCAGATCGCGAGCGCGATGGAGCGTGAGATCGCCGGCGGCGGCCATGGCCCCGGCGCTCGCCTGCCGACCGAGGCCGAGCTCTCCGCCCGCTTCGCCGTCAACCGCCACACCGTGCGCCGCGCGATGGAGGAGCTGGAAGGGCGCGGGCTGATCCGCATCGAGCAGGGCCGCGGCAGCTTCGTGGCCGAGGATGTGCTGGACTACACGCTCGGTCCGCGTACGCGCTTCAGCGAGAACATCCGCCGCCAGAATCGCGAGCCTGCGGGGCGCATCCTGCGCATCGCCGAGATCGCCGCCGAGGCCACGCTGGCCGAGGCGCTGGGCATCCGGCGCGGTCGCCCGGTGATCCTGGTCGAGCGCCTCGCCCTGGCCGATGGGCGGCCCATCGTGCTCGGCGCGCATCACTTCCCGGCCGCGCGCTTCGCGAAGCTGCCGGCGTTGCTGGCGGAGGATCCCTCCATCACCGCGGCGCTGGCCGCCTGCGGCGTGCCGGATTACCGCCGCCGTGTCACGCGCGTCACGGCCCGACTGCCCACGGCGGAGGAGGCGGAGATCCTGCAGCAATCGCGCAACCGCCCGGTCCTGGTGGCCGAGGCGGTGAACACCGACCCGGCGGGCGAGGTGGTGGATGTCACACAGGCCCGCTACGCGGCAGGGCGCGTGCAACTCGTCGTGGAGTCCTGATCTTGAGGAATTGGCTGATTGCCGGGGGCGAGGTGCTGCGCGGCGGCGCGCTGGCGCCGGGGGATGTGTCGCTGGCGGATGGGGTCATCGCCGGGCCGGCCGGCGGGACGCGCTTCGATGCGCGCGGGCTGCTCGTGCTGCCCGGCCTCGTGGACATCCATGGCGATGCGCATGAGCGGCAGATGCAGCCACGCCCGGGTATCGGCTTCCCGGCCGGGCTCGCGATGCGCGATTCGGCGGCGCAGCTGCTCGCTGCCGGCATCACCACCGCCTTCCTGGGCGTGACCCTGTCCTGGGAGCCGGGGCTGCGCGGCATCGAGGCCTGGCGCGCCACCCTCGCCGCCGTCGAGGCCGCGCGTGCCACCGCGGGCTGCGACCTGCGCATCCATTGCCGTTTCGAGGCCGACAATCTCGACGCGCTGGAGGAGGTGCTGGGCGACATCGCCGCCGGGCGCGTGGCACTGCTTGCCTATAACGACCACACGCCGGGCATCGTGAAGCGCATCGCCCGCCCGGCCGAGGCCGCGAAGTATGCGGCGCGGGCGGGGATGCCGACGGAGGATTTCGTCGCGCTGGCGCATCGCGTCTTCGCGCGGCGGGATGAGGTGCCGGCGGCGCAGGCGCGCCTCGCCGCGGCGGCGCGCGCGGCGTGCATCCCGATGCTCAGCCATGACGACGCAACGCCCGAGATGCGCGCCGCCTTCCGTGCCCTGGGCGCCGATATCTGCGAGTTCCCCATGTCCGAGGCCGTGGCCGAGGCCGCGCGCGCGGCCGGGGAGGCCGTGGTGATGGGCGCGCCCAATGTGGTGCGCGGCGGCAGCCATATGGGCTGGTCGGCAGCCGCACCGCTGGCCGAGCGCGGCCTCGTGACCGTGCTGGCCTCCGACTACTACTGGCCGGCGATGCTCGAGGCCGCCTTCGTCATGGCGGGGCGCGGCGTGCTGGATCTCGCCGCCGCCTGGGAGCTGGTCTCGGGCAATCCTGCACGAGCGGCGGGGCTTGTCGATCGCGGGCGGATCGCGCCTGGGCTGCGCGGCGACATCGTGGTGGTGGACCCGGCGCGGCGCGCGCCTATGGCGACCTTCGCCGCCGGTCAACTCGCCTGGGTTTCGCCCGAGGCCGCGTCGCGCATCGGCTGAAGGCCGAGGAAGGCAGGAATCGCCGCCATGTCGCGGAAGATCACGTCCGGGCCGGCGGCGGCCAGCGCCGTTTCCGTAGCGTAGCCCCAGCTCACGGCGCCCACCCGCGCGCCGACGCTTCGCGCGGCAGCGATGTCGCGCGTCTCGTCGCCAATCACGAAGGCCTCGGCGGGGGGAATAGCGGCGGCGCGCAGCACGGCGCGGAATTTCTGCGCCTTGCCGAGCAGCGCGGCGTCGCAGGCCCAGTCGGTGATGCGCGCCGCAAGCGCCGCGCCCAGCGCGCGCCGGACATTCGCCTCGCTGTTCGAGGTCACCAGCGCGAGGCGCAGCCCGCCCGTCTGCAGCGCGGCCAGCAACGCGTCCACGCCCGGGAAGAGCGCGGGTGGCGGGGCGGCGCCGGCCGCCGCGCGCAGATGCGCGGCAAGGCGCGGGATCTGCCAGGGCCGCAGGCCGAGCGCGCGCAGGATCGCCGTCGTGCCCTCGCCGCGCAGCGCCTCCGCCGCTGCGGGGGAGAGCGGCGCATAGCCGAAGCGCGGGGCGGCGGCGTTCACGGCTGACAGCGCCCAGGCGCGGCTATCGGCCAGGGTGCCGTCGAAATCCAGCAGGACCAGCCGCGGCGTCACAGATAGTGCGGCGGCACCAGACCCTTCGCCCGCGCCGCGCGCGCCAGCTCCTCGCGGTAGTCGGGGTGGGCGAGGCCGATGATGGCCTTCGCGCGCTCAGGCACCGAACGGCCCTTGAGGTTCGCGATGCCGTATTCCGTCACCACGAACATCTGGTCGCTGCGCGGCGTGGTCACGACATTGCCCGGCGTGAGGTCGAGCACGATGCGGCTGCGCCGCTGGCCGTGCCGCTCATAGGTGGAAGCGAGGCAGATGAAGGATTTGCCCCCCTTCGAGGCATAGGCGCCGCGGACGAATTGCAGCTGCCCGCCGGTGCCGCTGATGTGGCGATGCCCATCGGATTCGGAGGCCGCCTGGCCCTGCAGATCGAGCTGCGTGGTGTTGTTGATGGCCACCGTCCGGTCGTTGCGGGCGATGATGTCGGGCATGTTCGTCTCATCCACCGGGCGGCAGAGGAAATCGTCATTGTCGCGCAGCGTCTCGTAGCTGGCGCGGCTGCCGAGGCAGAAGCTGTAGGTCAGCAGCCCCTGGTCGAAGGCCTTGCGCCCGCCGCTGACGCGCCCGGCGCGGTAGAGCTCGATCAGCCCGTCATTCAGCATCTCGGTATGCACGCCGAGATCCTTCACGCCCGAGTCGCGCAGCAGGGTGGTGACGGCGTTGGGCATGCCGCCGATGCCCACCTGCAGGCAGGCGCCATCCTCGATCTCGCCGGCGATGAGGCGCGCGACGGCGCGATCCACCTCGCTTGCCTGGGCGTTGGGCAGTTCGGGGGTGGGCGTGTCATCGCCCTGGATCACGTAGTCCACCTGGCTGCGGTGCAGCCGCACATGGGTGCCGATCACGCGCGGCATGTCGGGCGTGATCTCGAGGATCAGGATGCGCGCCCGCTCCGCGACGGCGGGGTGCCAGAGGCTGAGCGGGCCGAGGTTGAAATAGCCCTCCGCATCCATCGGCGCGGCCTTGAGGATCGCGATGTCCAGGCGGGGGACGAAGCGGCGGTAATAGTCCGGGATCTCGCCCAGGTTGCAGGGGATGTAGTGGCACAGCCCGGCATCGTGCTTCTTCCGGTCATAGCCGGAGAAATGCCAGTTGTAGCAGGCGAAATGCGCGCGCTGCGGGTCCGCTTCCAGCACAGCGCGCGGGCGCATGGACAGGCAGTTGCGGATGTGGACGTCGTGCAGGTCCGCCGCGCGGGCCGCGAGGGCACGGTCGAAGGCGTCGGGCTGGTTGAAGGCGGCGCCGTAGTCGAGCCAGTCGCCGGGCCGCACCAGGGCCGCGGCCTCGGCGGCACTGATCTCGCGGGCCTCGCGGCCGGCACTGCGTTCGATCATGGAGCTTCCCCGATGGTGTTCGCCCGGCGCCGTGACCGCGCCTTCCAACGGGCAGCCTAGGCGAAGCACGGGCCAAGCGACAACGTCGCGGCCGCAGGGAGATGGGAGAGGGAAAGATGGCTCCGGCGGTTGGATTCGAACCAACGACCAACGGATTAACAGTCCGCTGCGCTACCGCTGCGCCACGCCGGATCAGCCAAGGCGGCGGCGTATAGCAAGGGCACGCCGCCCGGTGAAGCCCCCCAGCCGAAAGAAGGTCCGGCGGAGGAAAGGTAAGGCCGCGGCCGGAATCGAACCGGCATTCACGGATTTGCAGTCCGGTGCATCACCACTCTGCCACGCGGCCTCACGGCGCCTCTATCCGGCAGGGCGCGGCGGCGGTCAAGCGCGGCGGCGTGGTGCAGTGCAGCGCTTGGCCGCGGGGCCTGGCGCTTCTATAAGCGGGGGGAGGCAAGGAATGATGATGAGCGACGTGGCAGACCTCTCGGAAATCGCGGCCGAAGTGCCGGCGGAAGACGCTTTCGCCCGGGCCCGGCGCTTCATGGTGGATGGCCAGCTTCGCCCCAACCGGGTGACGGACCCGCTGCTGCTGGCCGCCATGGGCACTCTGCCCCGGCATCTCTTCGTCCCGGCCGCGCTGGTGGCGCGCGCCCATGCGGACCAGGATCTGGCGCTGCCCGGCGGGCGGGTGATGATCCAGCCGATGATGCTGGCGCGGCTGCTGCAGCTGCTCGCGCTGCGCGACGGGGACCGGCTGCTGCTGGTGGGCGCGGGCACGGGCTATTCGAGCGCCGTGGCCGCGTCGCTCGGGGCGCGAATCGTCGCGGTGGAGTCGGAACCGGGGCTTCTCGCCACCGCGCGCCGCCTGCTGCCGGGGCTGGTGCCGGCGGGCGCCGTGACGCTGGTCGAGGCGCCGCTGCCCGAGGGCCACGGCGCCGGCGCGCCCTATGACGCCATCCTGGTCGAGGGCGAGATCCCTGCCGTGCCGCCGGCCCTGGCCGGGCAACTCGCGGAGGGCGGGCGGCTTGTCACCGTGCTGGCCGGCGGGCCGCGCGGGCGTGGCGCACGGGCGGTGATCGGGCGCCGGGCCGGCGGGAGCTTCAGCCTGGCCGATGCCTTCGATTGCAGCACCGCGCCCCTGGCCGCCTTCCAGCCGCCGCAAGGCTTTGTTTTCTGATCCTTGGGTTTCGGTGTAGGGTGCCGCAAAGCCCCCGCGCCGTTGGAGACAGCTTGCCATGATGCCATCCCGCACTGTGCTGACGCTGGCGGCCCTGATGCTGGCGCCCTCGGCCCAGATCCTCGCCATCCGGCCCGCCGCCGCGCAGACGCTGCAGGAAGCGCTGGCGATGGCCTATTCCAACAACCCGACCCTGCAATCCGCCCGCGCCCAGCTGCGCGCGGTGGATGAGAACGTGCCCCAGGCCCTCGCCGGCTGGCGCCCGACGGTGCAGATCACCGGCAGCGCGGGCAATGCGCAGGGCCAGACGACCCTCACCGGGTCGCGCTCCTCGCCCAATGGCCGCACCAACACGGACCGCGACCCGCTCTCGGCCCAGGCGAGCGTGACCCAGCCGCTCTATCGCGGCGGGCGCACCACCGCCTCGACCCGCCGGGCGGAGAATCAGGTGCTGGCCCAGCGCGCGCGCCTGCTGGCGACCGAGCAGCAGGTGCTGCAGGACACGGTCGTCGCCTATGTCGCCGTGATCCGCGACCAGGAGGAAGTCCGGCTCAACATCAACAACGAGCAGGTGCTGACCCGGCAGCTCCAGGCGACGAATGAGCGCTTCCGGGTGGGCGAGATCACGCGCACGGACGTGGCCCAGGCGGAAAGCCGCCTCGCCGGCGCGCGCGCGGCGCGGGCCGATGCGGAAGGCCGCCTGCAATCCTCGCGCGCCACCTTCACGCGGCTCGTCGGCCAGGCGCCCGAGCGCTTGGTCGCGCCGCAGCCGCTGCGCACCCCCGTGCCGAATTCGCGGGAGGCCGGCGTGCTGGCCAGCCAGAACAACCCGAACGTGGTCGCCGCCCTGTTCGATGAGGCCGCGGCGCGCGACCTGATCGACGTGAACTTCTCCTCCCTGCTGCCGCAGGTGAGCCTCAACGCCTCCACCTTCCGCAACGACAATGCGACGACGGCGGATACCCGCGCGACCGGCAGCCAGGTGACGGCGAACGTGACCATGCCCCTCTACCAGGGCGGCGCGGAACACGCGCTGGTGCGCCAGGCGCGGCAATCGGCGCAGCAGGCGCGCAGCGTGGTGGAGGACCAGCGCCGCCTCGCCACCCAGCAGGCGACCGCGGCCTTCGAGACGCTGACCGCCGCCCGCGCCCAGGTGGACAGCGTGCGCGCCCAGATCCGCGCCGCCGAGATCGCGCTGGATGGCGTGCAGCGCGAGGCCATCGTCGGCAGCCGCACGACGCTCGACGTGCTGAACGCCGAGCAGGAACTGCTCAACGCCCGCGTCAGCCTGGTGCGTGCGCTGGCGAACGTCATCACCGCCTCGCACAGCCTTGCCACCTCCGTCGGGCGCCTCACCGCGCGGGATCTCAACCTGCCGGTGCAGATCTACGACATGGAGGCCTATTACCGCGAAGTGCGGAACCGCTGGGCCGGTTGGGGCGACTACGCCCAGCAGGGGCGCTGACGCATGAGCGGCGCGGGCGCGGATGGCAAGCCCGCCGGTGATCCGGCGATGGACGACATCCTCGCCTCGATCCGCCGCATCCTGAACGAGGATGAGGGGGCGCCCGGCGCCAGCCCGGCCGCAACACCCGCTCCGGCTACGGCCGCCCCCGC
Organism: Roseomonas sp. TF40; assembly: GCF_057219975.1. Classification (NCBI taxonomy): domain Bacteria; kingdom Pseudomonadati; phylum Pseudomonadota; class Alphaproteobacteria; order Acetobacterales; family Roseomonadaceae; genus Roseomonas; species Roseomonas sp. TF40. Next base: position 28,540 of record NZ_JBXVVR010000001.1, read on the forward strand.
CGCGCCGCCGGCCGAGGCACCGCTGGTGCTGACCGAGGAGATGCTGGTCACCCCGCCCGAGGCCGCGGCGCCGGCGCCGGTGGTCGCGCTCGCCGAAACGCCCCCACCCGTGCCGGCCCCCGCGCCGCCGCCGGAAGCCCCCGCCAGCTTCGATGGCCTCGTCGCCCCGGCCGTCGCGGCCGCCACCACCGCCGCACTCGGCCAGTTGCTGCGTACGGTCGCCGCCGAACGCAGCGCGCCGGTGCATCGCGGCGGTCCCTCGATCGAGGATGTGGTGCGGGAGGAATTGCGCCCGCTGCTGAAATCCTGGCTGGACCAGCATCTGCCGCCGCTGGTGGAACGCCTGGTGCGCGCGGAGATCGAGCGCGTGGTGGGCCGCGCGCTGCCCTGAGGTTGGCGCCTAACCCTTGACGGCCGGGCGCCGGGCGGGGAAGGGATGAGGCATGCTCGACAAATCCTTCGACCCTGCCGCCGTGGAAGCCCGCCTCTATGAGGGATGGGAGAAATCCGGCGCCTTCGCCTGCGATCCCGCCTCGCCCGCCAGGCCCTTCACCATCATGATCCCGCCGCCCAACGTCACGGGCAGCCTGCATATCGGCCATGCGCTGACGATGAGCGTGCAGGACATGCTGACGCGCTGGCGCCGCATGCAGGGCCGCGACGCGCTCTGGCAGCCGGGCACGGACCATGCCGGCATCGCGACCCAGATGGTGGTGGAGCGCCTGCTCGCCAGCCAGGGGCTGGACCGTCGCACGATGGGGCGCGAGGCCTTCCTCAAGCATGTCTGGGAGTGGAAGGGGCAATCGGGCGGCACCATCACGCGCCAGCTGCGCCGCCTGGGGGCGAGCCTCGATTGGCCGCGTGAGCGCTTCACGATGGATGAGGGGCTCTCCCGCGCGGTGCGGGAGGTCTTTGTCACGCTGCACGCGCAGGGGCTGCTCTACCGCGACCGTCGCCTCGTGAACTGGGACCCGGTGTTCCAGACCGCGATCTCGGACCTCGAGGTCGAGGCGCGGGAGGTGAAGGGCAGCCTCTGGTATCTGCGCTACCCGGTGGAGGGCCAGCCCGGCCGCTTCCTGATGGTGGCGACGACCCGGCCCGAGACGATGCTGGGCGACACGGCGGTGGCCGTGCATCCCGAGGATGCGCGCTTCGCGGATCTGGTCGGCAAGCATGTGATCCTGCCGCTGACGGGCCGACGCATCCCGGTGGTGGCGGATACCTATTCCGACCCCGAGAAGGGCACGGGCGCGGTGAAGATCACCCCCGCGCATGACTTCAACGATTTCGAGGTCGGCAAGCGGCATGGCCTAGAGATGATTTCAGTTCTCGATGCCGAGGCACGCATCAGGATTAGGGAGGCCATACCGATCGAGAAGCTGCTCATAAGCAGCGAGCACGATTTCCTGACAGACCTCGACGGACGAGATCGATTTGAAGCGCGAAAACTTATTGTTGCGCGGCTATCTGAACTCGACCTAATCGAAAAAATAGTGCCTCACACGCACCAAGTGCCGCATGGCGACCGCTCCGGCGTACCCATCGAGCCACGCTTGACGATGCAGTGGTATGTGGATGCGCATACCCTGGCCCAGCCCGCCATCAAGGCGGTGGAGACGGGGCAGACGGTCTTCGTGCCGCGGCAATGGGAGAACACCTTCTACAGCTGGATGCGCGACATCCAGCCCTGGTGCGTCTCGCGCCAGCTCTGGTGGGGGCATCAGATCCCGGCATGGTATGCGCCGAATGGCGAGGTCTTCGTCGCCCGCACCGAGGAAGAGGCGCGCGAAGCCGCGCGGGCCAAGTTCGGGCGCGATGTGGAACTGGTGCGCGACCCCGACGTGCTCGACACCTGGTTCAGCAGCGCGCTCTGGCCCTTCAGCACGCTGGGCTGGCCGGAAAAGACGCCCGAACTCGCCAAGTACTACCCCGGCGACGTGCTGGTGACGGGCTTCGACATCATCTTCTTCTGGGTCGCCCGCATGATGATGATGGGCATCCACTTCATGGGTGAGGTGCCCTTCAAGCAGGTCTACATCCACGGCCTCGTGCGCGACGAGAAGGGCCAGAAGATGTCGAAGTCCAAGGGCAACGTCATGGACCCCCTGGAACTCATCGACGCCTATGGCGCGGATGCGCTGCGCTTCACCATCGCCTCGCTGACCGGCCCCGGGCGCGACGTGAAGCTCGGGCGCAAGCGCGTCGAGGATTTCCGGTCCTTCGGCACGAAGCTGTGGAATGCGGCGCGCTTCCTGGAGATGAATGGCGTGGCCGCGGACCCGGCCTATGATCCGGCGAAGGCCAGCTCCGCGCTGTCGCGCTGGATCCTCGATGGCGCGAATCGCGCGGTGGCGGAATGCAGCGCGGCGCTCGAGGCCTATCGCTTCGACGAATATGGCGGGGCCGCCTATCGCTTCGTCTGGGGCAGCTATTGCGACTGGTTCCTCGAATTCGCCAAGCCCGTCTTCTATGGCGAGGATGAGGCTGCCAAGGTCGAGCTGAAGGGCGCGGCGCAGCATGTCTTCGGCACCATCCTCAAGCTGCTGCACCCCTCCATGCCCTACATCACGGAGGAGCTGTGGCACCGCTTCGGCTATGGCGGCGAGTGCACGCTGATCCGCGAAAGCTGGCCCGGCGCCGTGCCGGTGCCCGAGGCCGAGGCGGCGCGCGAGGAACTCGACTGGGTGGTGAAGCTGATTTCCGACATTCGCGCCGTGCGCTCGGAGATGAATGTGCCGCCCTCAGTCACGGCGCCGCTGCTGCTGCAGGGGGCGTCGTCCGCCACGCTGGCGCGTGCGGCGCGCTGGATCGAGCCGATCCGACGTTTCGCTCGCGCAACAGACATCACCGCGCTGGAAGGGCCGGCGCCCAAGGGTGTCGCCCAGGTGGTGGTAGGCGAGGCGACGGTGATGCTCCCGCTCGCCGATGTCATCGACTTCGCCGTGGAGCGCGCGCGGCTCGCGAAAGAACGCGCCAAGGCCGAGGCCGAGGCGAAGAAGGTGCTGGCGAAGCTCGGCAATGCCGATTTCGTGGCGCGCGCGCCGGAGGAGATCATCGAGGAGAACCGCGAGCGCCTGGCCAATTTCGAGGCCGAGATGCTCCGCCTCGACGCCGCCCTCGCTCGGCTCGCCGACTAGCATGTTCGACGCCGCCACCATCAAGCTGCTGCTTGCCATCGTGCTGTTCTCCGCACCGGTGATCTTCGCTGCGGATGTCCTGCCCAAGCGCGACATCCTCGGCCGCCGGCTGACCCGCGCGCAGGCGCAGGCCGCGGGCGCCGTGGTGGGCCTCACTCTCGGCGTGGGCTTCCTGCTCCTCGCCGGCTGACTGCAAAGAATCGAAGGAACCGTCAGATGACCAAATGGGACAAGTCGAAGCTGCCGAGCCGCCACACGACGGTGGGGCCGGAGCGCGCGCCGCATCGCAGCTACTACTACGCGATGGGCCTGACGAAGGAGGAGATCGAGCAGCCCTTCGTTGGCGTCGCCACCTGCTGGAACGAGGCCGCGCCCTGCAACATCGCGCTCTCCCGCCAAGCGCAGAGCGTGAAGGTCGGCGTGAAGGAAGCCGGCGCGACGCCGCGCGAATTCACCACCATCACCGTGACCGACGGCATCGCGATGGGCCACCAGTCGATGAAGTCCTCGCTCGCCTCGCGCGATGTGATCGCCGACAGCGTCGAGCTCACCATGCGCGGGCATTGCTATGACGCGCTGGTTGGCCTGGGCGGCTGCGACAAGACGCTGCCGGGCCTGATGATGGCGATGGTGCGCCTGAACGTGCCGAGCGTGTTCATGTATGGCGGCTCGATCATGCCGGGCCGGCATCGCGGCCGCGACGTGACCGTGCTCGACGTCTTCGAGGCCGTGGGCCAGCACGCCGCCGGCAACATGAGCGATGAGGAGCTGGACGAGCTCGAGCGCGCCGCCTGCCCCGGCGCGGGGGCCTGCGGCGGCCAGTTCACCGCCAACACCATGGCCTGCATCAGCGAGGTCATCGGCCTCGCGCTGCCCGGTTCCGCCGGCGCGCCCGCGCCCGACCAGCGGCGCGACCATTGGGCGGTGGAATCCGGCAAGGCGGTGGTGGAGCTGATCCGCCGCAATCTCCGCCCGCGCGACATCGTGACCAAGGATGCGCTGTTCAACGCGGCCGCCATCGTCGGCGCGACGGGCGGTTCGACCAACGCCGCGCTGCACCTGCCCGCCATCGCGCATGAGGCCGGCATCAAGTTCGACATCCATGACGTGGCCGAGATCATGCGCGCCACGCCGCACATCGCGGACCTCAAGCCGGGCGGCAAGTATGTGGCGCTGGATGTGTTCAATGTCGGCGGCGTGCCGACCATCATCCGTGCGCTGCTCGATGGCGGCTATCTGCGCGGCGATGCGATGACCGTCACCGGCAAGTCGCTGGCCGAGAACCATCGCAACGTCATCGTGCCGAAGGATCAGGATGTGGTGCGCCCGACCTCCGACCCGGTCTCGCCGATCGGTGGCGTGGTGTCGCTGAAGGGCACGCTGGCGCCCGAGGGCGCGATCGTGAAGATCGCCGGCATGAAGAACCTGCGCTTTGAGGGCACGGCGCTGTGCTTCGATTGCGAGGAAGATGCCTTCGCCGCCGTGGACCAGCGCGCCTACAAGCCGGGCGATGTGATCATCATCCGCTACGAGGGCCCGAAGGGTGGGCCCGGCATGCGCGAGATGCTGAGCACGACCAGCGCCATCTACGGCCAGGGCATGGGCGACAAGGTGGCGCTGATCACCGATGGGCGCTTCAGCGGCGCGACGCGCGGCTTCTGCATCGGCCATGTCGGGCCGGAAGCCGCGGTGGGCGGGCCCATCGCCCTGCTGAAGAACGGCGACAAGATCGTCATCGATGCCGAGAAGGGCAGCATCGACGTGTTGGTCGATGAGGCCGAGATGGCGAAGCGCCGCGCCGCCTGGACGCCGCGGGCGACGCAATACACCTCCGGCGCGCTGTGGAAGTATGCGCAGACCGTGGGCCCCGCGGCGCTGGGCGCGGTGACGCATCCGGGTGCGGCGGGCGAGAGCCACGTCTACGCGGACCAGTAACCCCGCCTTCAAACCACCTTGATCCCGCCCGCAAAATCCCTTGCGGGCGGGTGAAATCTCTCCCCACGCGGCGGGCCTTTTCCTTCGCCGCAGGGAGACCCGTGATGCGTCGCCTTCGCGCGCTTCTTGTCCTCGCTTCGCTGGCCTTGGCGCCCGGCTGCGTCGTGGCCGGGGGTGTGACGCCGGTGCATGGTGGGTATTACGGCGGTGGCTACGGCTATGCCGCCCCGCGCCCCTACTACCCGCCCCCTCGCTTCTACGCGCCGCGGCCGGTCTACCGCCCCTATTACCCGCCGCCGCGCGCCTATTGGGGCCATGGCGTCGGGCGCGGCTATTCCCAGGGCCATGGGTCAGGCCACGGCCGCCACTACTGGCGTTAGCGAGATATGCGTTCAGATGGACCCGTCTGAACGCATATTGCTCTAGGGCCTGTGGACAGTTGGGGCCGGGATGCAGCCGGCGAGGGATTTTTCGGGCTGGGAAGGCGGACAGCGGAGCCGATGGCTATCCATCGGCGAGCATGGCCAACGCGCCCAGCACGGAAAAGCACCGGCGGATGCGCCCGCAGCCCAAGTGTCGACAGGTCCTAGGCGATCTCGAAAATCACCGGGGTGTGGTCCGAGGGGCTTTCCTCGGCCCGGGGGGCCACATCCACCCTTGCGCCGCGTAGGCGCTCGGCCAGGTCGGGGCTGAGCAGCGCATGGTCGATGCGCAGCCCCGCATTGCGCTCGAAGGCCGAGCCGTAATCCCAATAGGTGTAGAGCCGCTCACCCGGATGCAGCGCCCGCAGCGCGTCGGTCAGCCCCAGATGCTCCAGCGCCCGCCAGGCGGCGCGGGTCTCGGGGCGAACCAGGGCGTCGGTCGGCGCCAGCGTGCCGGGGGCGAGGTCGAGATCGGTGGGGGCGACGTTGAAGTCGCCCAGCACGGCAAAGGGGGTGAAGCTGTCCAGCCGCTCGGTGGCCAGCCGGCGCAGGCGCTCCATCCAGGCGAGCTTGTAGGCGTAGCCATCCTCGCCGCCGGAATTGCCGTTGGGCAGGTAGATGCCCGCCACGTTCATCCCGGCCGCCTGGACTTCGATGTAGCGCGCCTGGGTGTCAGCCTCATCGCCGGGCAGCCGCTCGGCCACCAGGGTGAAGGGGATGCGCGCCAACACCGCCACGCCGTTGCGCCCGCCCTGCTGGCCGATGGCGTGCATCCGGTAGCCCGAGGCAGAGAGTTCGAGCGCGGGGAATTCCTCCGTCTTGCACTTCAACTCCTGCAGGAACAGCAGGTCGGGCTGCGCCTGCGCCAGGAAGCGCAGCAGATGGGGCGCGCGCTTGCGCACGGAATTCACGTTGAAGGTGGCGAGACGGATCATGCCCGCCACACTGCCCGGCCGGCGCCGTCCTGACTACCCGACGCTGAAGGAGGTCCCGCAGCCGCAGGCGCTGACCGCCTGGGGGTTCTTCACGGCGAAATGCGCGCCGATAAGTGCCTCCGCCCAATCCAGCTCGGCGCCGGCGAGGAGTTCGAGGCTGACAGGATCCACGAAGACGCGCCCCGCCCCCTCCGCCACCACCATGTCGTCCTCGGCCGGGGCGTCCTCCAGCGCGAATCGGTACTGGAAGCCCGAGCAGCCGCCGGCATCGACGGCAAGGCGCAGCCCCGCGCCGGGCCTGCCCTCACGCTGCGCGATCTCGGCCACCTGGGCGGCGGCGCGGGGGGTGACGCGGAAGCCGGGCGAGAGGTTGGTATCCATGGCAGCTTGTACTCCTTGGCCCTGAAGATAGGGCAGGGTGACGACGATTTCCACGCCGGCCTGCCCGGCATTGCGGCGCGGCAGGCCCCGGTGCTACGGCCCTGCCATGGATCCGAACCGGCTTCCCGATGGGCTGGCCCCCTGGGCCGTGCGCGCCGCCGATTCGCGTGGCCGGCTGCATGCCGAGCCCGGCGGGGGGGCGCGTTCGCCCTATCAGCGCGACCGCGACCGCATCATCCACGCCACCGCCTTCCGCCGGCTGCAGTACAAGACCCAGGTCTTCGTCTATCATGAGGGCGACCATTTCCGCACGCGCCTGACCCACAGCCTGGAAGTGGCGCAGATCGCCCGCTCCATCGCCCGCGAACTGGCGCTGGAGGAAGATCTGGCGGAGGCGCTGGCCCTGGCCCATGACCTCGGCCACCCGCCCTTCGGGCATGGGGGTGAGGATGCGCTGGATGCGGCGATGAAGCCCTATGGCGGCTTCGACCACAATGCGCAGAGCCTCAAGGCGGTGACGCTGCTGGAGACGCGCTATGCCGGCTTCAACGGGCTCAACCTGACCTGGGAGACGCTGGAGGGCCTGGCCAAGCACAATGGCCCGCTGCGCCGGCCCACGCCCTACATCGTGGAATACGACCGGCTGCACCCGCTCGATCTGGCCAGCCATGCCAGCGCCGAGGCGCAGGTGGCGGCGCTGGCCGACGACATCGCCTACAACAATCATGACCTCGATGACGGCGTGAAGGCCGGGCTCTTCACGCTCGACGAAGCCGCAACGATCCCCCTGGTGCGGGAGGCGCATGAGGAAGCGAAGCGCCAGCACCCGACCCTGCCGAAGGACCGCGCGACGGCCGAGGTGGTGCGGCGCGTGATCAACGCCATGGTGAACGATGTGGTGGCCGAGACGCGCCGGCGGCTCGCTGCCCTCAAGCCCGCGAGTGTCGCCGATATCCGCGCGCATGACCGCCCGGTGGTCGCCTTCTCGGAGGGCATGATGGAGGCGAACAACGAACTCCGCGCCTTCCTCTTCCAGCGCATGTATCGCCATTGGCGCGTCAACCGCACGACGCAGAAATGCAAGCGCAGCCTGCAGGTCCTGTTCAGCCTGCTGCATGGCGAGCCCCGCCTGCTGCCGCCCTGGTGGCAGGCCAAGGCGGGCGAGCCCGGCGCCGCGGTGACGGCGCAGGCGGTGTGCGACTACCTGGCCGGCATGACGGATCGCTACGCGCTCGAGGAACACAAGCGCCTGACCGACCCGACCATCCCCGGCTGAATCCCTCTTCTCTTCTGTCCTTTCCTGGAACGTCGCCCGATGACCCCCGCCGCCGATCTCTTCGCCATCATGCGCGCCCATGTGGTGGAGGCCCTCGCCGCGCTGCTGCCCGATCTGCCCGCCGAGGCCTTCGCCCGCGTGGTGGTGGAGCCGACGCGCGAGGCCGCGCATGGCGACATGGCGAGCAACGCGGCGATGGTGGTGGCGAAGGCCGCGAAGCTGCCGCCGCCCAAGCTCGCGGCGATGCTCTGCGAAAAGCTCGGCGCGCTGCCGATGGTCGAGAGCGCGGCGCCCGCCGGGCCGGGCTTCGTGAACCTCAAGCTGCGCGAGGATTTTTTCCGCGCGCTGGTGCCGCTGGTGCTGACGCTGGGCGAATCCTATGGCGATGGGCCGGCGCGGGCGGGCGGGGCGGTGAATGTCGAATATGTCTCCGCCAACCCGACCGGGCCGATGCATGTGGGCCATTGCCGCGGCGCGGTGGTGGGCGATGCGCTCGCGCTGCTGCTGCGCAAGGCGGGCTTCGCGGTGACGCGCGAATACTATGTGAACGATGCCGGCGCGCAGGTGCTCGCCCTCGCCTATGCCGCCTATTGGCGCTACCTCCAGGCGCTCGGCACGCCGATGAGCGAGGAAGACTACGCGCAATCCATCCCCGGCGGGCTGCAGTATCGCGGCGAATACCTCGTCCCGGTCGGCGAGGCCCTGGCCTTGCAATATGGCGCGAGCCTGGCGGAGCCCGGCGCGATGCCGGCGGGTGCGTCGCATTGGCTCGACACGGTGCGCGACTTCACCGTGGCCGCGATGATGGCGGCGATCCGCGAGGATCTCGCGGCACTTGGCGTGCAGCACGACATCTTCATCAGCGAGCGCCAGGTGGTGGAGGATGGCTGGCTCGAGAAGGCGGAAGCGCGCCTCGCGGCCAAGGACCTGATCTATGTCGGCGTGCTCGAACCCCCCAAGGGCAAGACGCCCGAGGATTGGGAGCCGCGGCCGCAGACGCTCTTCCGGGCCACGCAGTTCGGCGACGACGTGGACCGGCCGCTGCGCAAATCCGATGGCAGCGGCACCTATTTCGCCAATGACGTGGCGAACCATCTCGCCAAGATCGATCGAGGCTTTCCCGCCCTGGTGCAGGTCTGGGGCGCGGATCATGGCGGTTATGTGAAGCGCATGACGGCGGCGGTCGCGGCCCTTTCCGACCGCAGCGTCTCGCTCGATGTCGTGCTGACGCAGATCGTGCACGTCATGAAGAACGGCGAGCCGGTGAAGATGAGCAAGCGCGCGGGCACCTACGTCACCCTGCGCGACCTGATCGACGAGGTCGGCAAGGACGCGGTGCGCTTCACCATGCTGACGCGCAAGGCCGACGCGCAGATGGATTTCGACCTCGACAAGGTGATCGAGCAGTCGCGCGACAACCCGGTCTTCTACGTCCAGTACGCCCACGCCCGCTGCAAATCGGTGCTGAGGCAGGCCGGCGACCATGGCGATCTGGCCGCCGCGCCGCTCACGAGCCTCACCGACCCGGCCGAGTTGGCCCTGATCCGGCGCATGGCGGCTTGGCCGCGCACGGTCGAGTCCGCTGCTGCGGCGCGGGAGCCGCATCGGATCGCGTTCTTTCTCCAAGACTTGGCCAGCGATTTTCATGTATTGTGGAACCGGGGCCGCGATGACGCGACCCTGCGATTCATCCGGGCGGAAGAGCCGGAGGCCACGCGCGCGCGCCTTGCGCTCGTGGCGGCCACGGCCACCGTCATCCGCTCGGGCCTCGCGGTGATGGGGGTTGATCCGGTCGAGGAGATGCGATGAGCGACGCGATGGTGCCCTCCTGGCGGCCGCTTCGGCGCGAGAGCAACGCGCCCTGGCGTCTGCTGGCGGCGGCGGGCGGGTTGTTGACCGTGTTGCTGGCGGGCGGGGCGATCTGGTGGGGATGGCAGACGCTCTCCATCCGCACCGTGCCGGTGGTCGAGGCCGATCCGCGGCCCTTCAAGGTGCGCCCGGGCGATCCGGGCGGGCTGCGCGTGCCCAACCAGAATGAGCTGGTGCTGGAACGCCCCGGCCAGCGCAACCAGAGCCTCGCCCAGGCGGGCCGCCCCGGCGCCGTGGTGCCGGAGGCCGAGGCGCCCAACGTCAACGGCCTGCGCGCCGCGGTGACCCCGCCGCCCGCCGCCGTCGCGCCGCCCACCCCGGCACCCGCCGCCGCGCCGCCGGCCGCGGCCACAGCGACGCCGCGCACGGCGCCGACCCCCACGGCCGCCGCGCCGGCCGCCGCCCCGCCGGCCCGGCCCGCGACCGGGCGCGTGCAGGTGCAACTCGGCGCCCTGACCACCGAGGAAGCGGCCCGCGCCGAGTGGGAGCGCCTGCAGCGCCGCGCGCCAGAATTGCTCCAAGGCCGCAGCCCGCAGATCTCGCGGCTTGAGCGTGAAGGGCAGGGGCCGCTCTTCCGCCTGCGCACGGGCGGCTTCGCGGACCAGGATGCGGCGCGCGAGTTCTGTGAGCAGCTGCGCGCCAGGGGCGGCGCCTGCGTGCTGGTGCGCGCCTGATGGAAGGCCGCCGCGCCGCGATCATCGGCATCGCCGGCACCACGCTCACGGCCGAGGAAGCCGCGACCCTGCGCCGGATGCGGCCGCTCGGCGCCATCCTGTTCCGCCGCAATGTCGAGAGCCCGGCCCAGCTTGTCGCGCTCAATGCTGCGCTGCGCGAGGAACTCGGCGAGGACGCGCCGATCCTGGTGGACCAGGAGGGCGGGCGCGTCGCCCGGCTGCGCCCACCGCACTGGCCCGCCCATCCGCCGCCCGCGGTGTTCGAGGGAAGGCCGGAGGCCGCGGCGGAGGCGAATGCGGCGCTGATCGGCCTGACCTGCGCCGAAGCCGGCTTCGACGTGGTCTGCGCGCCGCTGCTCGATCTGCGCCTGCCCGGCGCGCATCAGGTGATCGGCGACCGCGCCTTCTCGGCCGATCCGGCCGAGGTCGCGCGGCTCGGCGCGGCCTGGGTGCGCGGGCTGCAATCGGCGGGCTGCATCCCGGTCATCAAGCATATCCCCGGCCATGGCCGCGCCCTGGTGGACAGCCATGAGGGCCTGCCGCGGGTCGAGGCCAGCCTGGAGGACCTCGCCCTCGACATCGCGCCCTTCCGGGACCTGGCCGGGCTGGGCGCCTGGGCGATGACGGCGCATATCCTCTACGCCGCCTGGGATGCGCAGCGGCCGGCCACGCTCTCCCCCACGGTGATCGACCGCGTGATCCGCGGCGAGATCGGCTTCGATGGCGTGCTGGTTTCCGACGATCTGGCGATGGGGGCGATGGCGGGGCTTTCCAACGACCTCGCCGGCGCGGCACTCGATGCGGGGTGCGACGTGGTGCTGCATTGCACCGGCGTGCTGGCCGAGACGGCGGCGATCCTTGCCGACTGCCCTGTGCTGAATGAGGCCGCGCTGCGCCGGCTGGAAGCGGCCCGCGCCGCGCGGGATGCGCAGCGCCTGCCGCTCGGTGCAGCGGCGCTCACCGCCCAGCGCGACCGTGTGCTCGCCGCGTGAACACCGAATGGTGGATCGAGATCGCGGCCATCGCCCTGGCCGCGATCCTGGCGATCACCCTGCATGAGGCCGCGCATGGCTATGCGGCGCGCGCACTCGGGGATGACACGGCGGCGCGGCTCGGCCGGGTCTCGCTGAACCCGATCCGCCATGTGGACCCGGTGGGCACGCTGCTGCTGCCCGCCATGCTGGCGGCAAGTCAGTTGCTCACCATCGGCCGGGTCGAGGCGATGTTCGGCTGGGCCAAGCCGGTGCCGGTCGATATCTGGCGGCTGCGCAACCCGCGCTGGGGCATGGTGCTGGTGGCGGCGGCGGGGCCCGCGATCAACTTCGCCCTCGCCCTCGGATTCGGGCTGGTCGCGCATCTGGTGACGGCGGGGGCCGAGTCGCTGCCCATCGAGCTCACGCAATGGCTGTTCCGCTTCATCGCGCTGAGCATCCTCTACAATGTGATTCTGGCCTGTTTCAATCTCTTGCCCATCCCGCCGCTGGATGGCGGGCGGATCCTGGTGGGGGTGCTGCCGGCGCCCCTGGCCCGGGCGGTGGCGCGGACCGAGCGTTTCGGCCTACTGATCGTCATCGGGCTGATCTTCCTGCTGCCGCATCTGGTGCCGGGACTCGACCCGATGGGCGCGCTGCTGCGGGAGGTCGTCCTCCCCGTGGTGCGGGCGATCTTCACCATCACCGGGCATGGAGGATGAGGTGACGGAACCGATGCTGCATCTCCGCCTCGATGGCTATGAGGGGCCGCTCGACCTGCTGCTTGATCTCGCGCGGTCGCAGAAGCTGGATATCGCGGGCATCTCCATCGTCGCGCTGGTCGACCAGTACCTGGCCGTGATCGAGCAGGCGCGCGGGCTGCGGCTCGAGATCCAGGCGGATTGGCTGGTCATGGCGGCCTGGCTCGCCTGGTTGAAATCCCGCCTGCTGCTGCCCGCCGAGGAGGCCGCAGCGCAGGAGGACGATGCCGAGATGGCCGCCGCGCGGCTGACGGACCGCCTCGCCGCGCTGGAACAGGCGCGGGCGGGTGCCGCCTGGCTTTCCGCGCGCCGGCAATTGGGCCGCGATTTCTTCGCCCGCGGCGCCCCGGAATCCCTCACCGTCGAGGACCGCTCGGGCATCCGCGCCGATCTCGCCGCGCTGTGCCAGGCCTATGCCACGGCCCGCCGCCGCGCCATCGCGCTGCGACCCTATCGGCCCAAGCCCCGCAAGCTCTGGACGGTGCAGGAGGCGATCGCGCGCCTCAGCGCCGTGATGGGCGAATTGCCCTCCTGGGCCGTGCTGCAGCGCTTCCTGCCCGAGGAGTCGGGGCTGGATACGGTGGAGAAGCGCGTCGCCCTGGCCTCGACGCTGATCGCGGGGCTGGAGATGGCGCGCGGCGGGGCGCTGGAATTGCGCCAGGACCGCGCCTTCGGCCCCATCCTGCTCAAGCGCGCCGAGGCGAACGGGGAAGCGGCGGATGTCCGAGCCGCCTGAGGAAGCCCCGCCGGCGCCCGTGACGGAGGAATCGCTGCGCCTGGCGGAGGCGCTGCTCTTCGCCTCCGACCGGCCGGTGCCGCTGCATCGCCTCCAGGCCGTGCTGGCCGAGGGGCAGGCGGCGGAGGCCGTGCTGGCCGCACTCGCCGAGCGCCTCGCCGGGCGCGGGGTGGAGGTGCATGAGGTCGCCGGCGGCTTCGCGCTACGCACCGCGCCCGACCTCACGCCCCGGCTGACCCGCGTGGTCGAGGTGCCCAAGCGCCTGCCGCGCGCGGCGATGGAAGCCCTGGCCGTCATCGCCTGGCACCAGCCCGTGACCCGCGCCGAGATCGAGGAGGTGCGCGGCGCGAGCCTCGCCCAGACCACGCTGGAAGCTCTGCTCGATGCCGGGCTGATCGCCCCGCGCGGCCACAAGGAGGCCCCCGGCCGGCCGACGCTGTGGGGCACCACGCCGCGCTTTCTCGAACTCTTCGGCCTGACCTCCCTGCGCGACCTGCCGCGGCGCGAGGAGCTGGTGAGCGGCGACGCCGCCGCGCCCTTGCTCTCGGCCATGCGCCCGCCGGCGGAGCCCGGCAGCGGCGAATGAGCATCCATTTCCAGGGCATCCGCCACAGCTACCCGGAGCGGGGCGAGGTGCTGCGCGGGCTCGACCTTGCCGTGGGGCCGGGGGAGATCCTGTGCCTGCTCGGCCCCTCGGGCTGCGGCAAGACCACGCTGCTGCGACTCGCCGCCGGGCTCGAACCCCTCCAGGCCGGGCGGATCACCCTGGGCGGGCAGGTGATCGCCGAGCCGGGGCGCGAGACGCCGCCCGAGAGCCGCGGCGTGGGCTTCGTCTTCCAGGATTATGCGCTGTTCCCGCATCTGACGGTGGAGGACAACGTGGCCTTCGGGCTGCGCTTCGTCCCGCGCGGGCAGCGGAAGTGGCGCATCATGGATGCGCTGGCGCGCGTCGGGCTCGAGGCCTTCGCCGCCGCCTGGCCGCACATGCTCTCGGGCGGGCAGCAGCAGCGCGTGGCCCTCGCCCGCGCCCTCGCACCGCGCCCGGCCGTGCTGCTGCTGGACGAGGCCTTCGCCAGCCTCGACGCCCGGCTGCGCGAACAGGTGCGAGACGATACGCTGCATGTGCTGCAGGAGGCGGGCATCGCCACCCTCATCGTCACCCATGATGCGGAGGAAGCCATGTTCATGGCCGACCGCATCGCCCTGATGAATGCCGGGCTGATCGAGCAGCTGGGCACGCCGGCGGAGCTTTACCTCGCCCCCGCCAGCCGCTTCGTCGCCACCTTCCTGGGCGAGGTGAACCGCCTGCCGGCGCGGATTCGGAGCGGCCGGGCCGAGACGGTGATCGGCACCCTGGCCATCGCCGGCCTCGCGGGCGAGGAGGGCGCGCCGGTCGAGGTTCTGCTCCGCCCCGAGGGGCTGCGCATCCCCGAGGCCGGGGAGGCCGGAGCGCCGATGGCGGAGGTTGAGGCCTGCCGGCTGCTGGGCGCGACCACGCTGGTGCATCTGGCCGTGCCGGACGGGCAGGGGGGGCTGTTGCACCTCCATGCCCGGCTGCCGCCCGGCACCTGGCTCAGCCGGGGGGAGCGCGTGCCGATCGCGATCGACCCCGAACGGGCCTTCGCATTCCCGCCCGAGGCTCCCTAGATACAGCGCTCCGGATTGGCGGGGGCCGGCGATCCTGCTAACGGGTTTGGCCCGCGCGCCGAACATGCCTCGCGCCGGGGATGAGGATCCATGCTCGGTCTCGACTGGTCGGAACTGGCGCTGATTGCCGTGGTCGCTGTGGTCGTCATCGGCCCCAAGGACCTGCCTGAGGCCGTGCGCGGTGTTGCCAAGGGCATCCAGAAGCTGCGGCGCATGGCCGGCGAGTTCCAGGGCCAGGTCGATGAGGTGGTGCGCGAGGCCAAGCTCGACGACGTGCGCAACCAGATCAACGAGATCCGCAACTTCGACTTCAAGAGCGTGGTGGAGAAGGAGATCGACAAGGATGGCGATCTTCGCAAGACCTTCACCGAGGACCCGATCGGCAACCCGCTGAAGGACGCCTTCAGCACCTCCTCCACCTCGGGCGCCACCGTCACCCCGCCGCCCCCGGCCGCGCCCGCCTTCGTGCCGCCGGGCACGCTGCCGCCCATCGTGCGCGCGGATCCGCCGCCGCCGCCCCCGCCGGCCGCCGCGCCCGCCTTCGTGCCGCCGGCCACGCCCGCGCCCTATTCCGCCCCTGTGCCCGGCCCGGCGCCGGTCGCCGGTTCCTCCCCCCCCGCCGCCTGAGAGCGACCCAGCCCGTGCCGCGCGACCCGGAAGACCAGATCGACGACAAGCCGATGCCGCTGATCGAGCACCTGATGGAGCTGCGCACGCGGCTTCTCTGGTCGATCGGCGCCTTCATCATCGCCTTCGCCCTCTGCTACTATTTCTCGACGCAGATCTACGGCTTCCTCGCGGCGCCGCTGGCCGACATCCTGCAGAAGCAGGGCATGGGCGAGCGGCGGATGATCTTCACCGCGCTCTACGAGGCCTTCTTCACCTACCTGAAGGTCGCCTTCTTCGGCGCCACCTTCTTCTCCTTCCCGATGTGGGCCACGCAGCTGTGGCTGTTCATCGCGCCCGGCCTCTACCGGAGCGAGAAGAACGCGATCATGCCCTTCCTGATCGCCTCGCCCTTCCTGTTCATCGCCGGCGCGGCGCTGGCCTATTACTTCATCTTCCCCATGGCCTGGAGCTTCTTCATCAGCTTCGAGACGCCGGGCGGGGCGGATACGGTCTCGATCCAGCTTGAGGCCAAGGTCAGCGAGTATCTCTCGCTCGTCATGCACATGATCCTGGCCTTCGGCATCGCCTTCCAGTTGCCGGTGGCGCTGATGCTGATGGCCAAGGTGGGCATCGTGAGCGTGGAGGGCCTGCGCAAGGGAAGGCGCTACGCGATCGTGGGCATGTTCGTGGTCGCGGCGATCATCACGCCGCCCGACATCATCAGCCAGATCGGCCTCGCCGTGCCGCTGATCCTGCTCTACGAGATCTCCATCCTCGGCGCCGCCTGGATGCAGCGCAGGGCGAAGGCATAGGGGCCGCCTCCGGGCGCCTTTCCACTGACGACCCCGGCTGGCCGGGGTCTCCGCAAACGCCGCAGGTATCCCGCCCATGCACGACATCAGGCTCGTTCGCGCCGATCCGGCTTCCTTCGACGCGGCACTCGCGCGGCGCGGCGTCGCCTCCGTGGCGAACGAGGCCCTGCGCCTGGACGACCAGCGAATCGCCGCCGTGCGCGTGACGCAGGATGCGCAGACCACGCGTAACGAGCTCTCCCGCCAGATCGGCGCTGCCATGAAGGCGGGCAACACGCAGGAGGCCGAGCGGCTGAAGGCGGCCGTGAAGGCGGCGATGGACGCCGCCGCGGCGGCAACGCCGGAAGCACATGAGGCGGCGCGCGACGCGCTGCTCGCCACCCTGCCCAACATCCTCGACGCCGATGTGCCCGAGGGCGCCGATGAGAGCGCCAATGTGGTGCAGCACGTGCATGGCACGCCGCGCGACCTGCCCTTCACGCCGCGCCAGCATTTCGAGCTGGGCGAAACCCTCGGCATGGATTTCACGACCGCCGGCAAGCTCGCCGGCAGCCGCTTCACCATCCTGCGCGGGCCCCTCGCGCGGCTCGAACGTGCGCTCGGCCAATGGATGCTGAACCTGCACACGGAGGAACACGGCTACACCGAATGCGCCGTGCCGCTGCTGGTCAACCAGCCGACCGTGTACGGCACCGGGCAGTTGCCGAAATTCGAGGAAGATCTCTTCAAGACCACCGATGGCCGCTACCTGATCCCGACCGCCGAGGTGCCGCTGACCAATTTCGTGCGCGAGGAGATCCTGGCCGAGGCCGCCCTGCCGCTGCGCCTGACCGCGCTCAGCCCCTGCTTCCGCAGCGAGGCCGGCTCGGCCGGGCGCGACACGCGCGGCATGTTGCGCCAGCACCAGTTCCAGAAGGTCGAGCTGGTCTCCATCACCACCCCGGCGGAGTCCGCCGCCGAGCATGAACGCATGACGCGCTGCGCCGAGCGCGTGCTGACCGAACTTGGCCTGACCTGGCGGCGCGTGCTGCTCTGCGCCGGCGATACCGGCTTCGGCGCGGCCAAGACCTATGACCTCGAGGTCTGGCTGCCCGGCCAGCAGGCCTGGCGCGAGATCTCCTCCTGCTCCAATTGCCGTGACTTCCAGGCGCGGCGCATGGATGCGCGCTTCCGCCCGGCTGGGGGCCAAGGGGGGGGCAAGGGCACCGAGTTCCTGCACACGCTGAACGGCAGCGGCGTGGCCGTCGGCCGCGCGCTGATCGCGGTGATGGAGACCTTCCAGGAGGCGGATGGGTCCATCACCATCCCGGCCGTGCTGCGCCCCTGGATGGGCGGGCTGGAGCGGCTCAGCCCGGCGGCCTGAGGCCCCTCAGGCCTCCACCTTCACGCCGAGCCGCCCGGCCATCTCCATCACGAACTGCCAGGCGACGCGGCCCGAGCGCGCGCCGCGCGTGACACTCCATTCCACCGCCGCGCGGTGCAGATCCTCCGTCGTGATCGGCAGGTCGAAGGCGGCCGCGTAGCCGTCGATCATCGCGAAGAAGGTGTCCTGGTCGCAATTGTGGAAGCCGATCCACAAGCCGAATCGATCGCTGAGGGAAACCTTCTCCTCCACCGCCTCCTGCCCATGGATCGCGCCACGGCTCTCATTCTCGATCATCTCGCGCGACATCAGGTGGCGGCGGTTGGAGGTCGCGTAGAACAGCACATTGGCGGGCCGGCCCTCGATGCCGCCATCCAGCACGGATTTCAGCGCCTTGTAGTCGGCGTCCTCGCGCTCGAAGGAGAGGTCGTCGCAGAACACCAGGCAGCGGCGCGGCTGGGCGCGCAGGATGTTGAGCAGCTCGGGCAGGGAGCGGATGTCCTCGCGCTGGATCTCGATCAGGGCGAGTGCGCCCGGCACCTCGGCATTGGCGGCGGCGTGCGCGGCCTTGACGAGGGAGGATTTGCCCATGCCGCGCGCGCCCCAGAGCATGGCGTTGTTGGCTGGCAGGCCGCGCGCGAAGCGCAGCGTGTTCTCGAGGATGATCGCCTTCTGCCGCGCCACACCCTGCAGCAGCACAAGATCCACCGCCGCCACGCGCGCCACGGGGGCGAGGCGCGGAATGGGCGTGGGATGCCAGACATAGGCATCCGCCACGGCGAGGTCCGGCGCGGGCGGGGGCGGGGGGGCCAGGCGCTCCAACGCCGCGGCGATGCGGGTCAGGGCGGGCAGCAGCGCGTGGGGATCGTTCACGGGTGTGGGTCCGAAGTCTCTATTGACGGAAAGGGGGCGGAAGCTAGGTTGCGCGCCTTCACCCCGCAACCCACGCCCGCTCGCTGGCCCTTTTCAACGGAAGCTGGAACACCCTCATGTGGATCTCCCCCGCCTATGCGCAGGACGCCGCCGGCGGCACCGGCGCTGTCATCATGCAGCTTCTGCCGCTTATTCTCATCTTCGCGGTGTTTTATTTCCTGCTCATCCGTCCGCAGCAGAAGAAGCTGAAGGAGCATCGCGCGATGCTCGGCCAGCTCAAGCGCAATGACCGCGTGATCACCGCCGGCGGCATCATCGCCACCGTCACCAAGGTGCGCGACGACAGCGACGAGGTGGAGGTCGAGATCGCGCCCGGTACGCGCGTGATGGTGGTGCGGGCCACGATCGGCAGCGTCATCAAGCCGCCCGAGCCCGCCAACGACGCCAAGCCGGCCGACGCCGCCAAGGGCTGAACCACGCTTGCCGCGCGGCGGCGCGTGACGCAGGCTTCGACGAAAGGGAGGAACCGCACCATGCAGACCCGCCGTCGAATCCTGGCCAGCGCCGCCGCCATGCTCGCCGCCCCGCAGCTTGCCGCGGCGCAGGGGGCGGCCTGGGTCCCGCCGCGCCCCGTGACCATCGTGGTGCCCTATCCGGCCGGGGGTCCGACCGACCTCATGGCCAGGCTGCTCGGCCAGGAGATGGCGCGCGACCTCGGCCAGCCCGTGGTGGTCGAGAACGTCTCCGGCGGCGCGGGTGCGATCGGCACGCGGCGCGTGGCGCAGGGGGTGGCGGATGGCACGCTGCTCGTCTTCGGCAACAACCAGACCCATGCGACGAATTTCTCGCTGCTGCCGCAGGGTGGCGGCTATGACCCGATCCGCGACTTCGCGCCGGTCGCGGGGCTGGCCGACCTGCAGCACATCCTCGTCGTCCGCAACGAGGTGCCGGCGCGCAGCGTGCCGGAATTCCTGGCCCTGCTGCGTGCCCAGCCGGGGCGGCTGAACTGCGGCTCGACCGGGCAGGGCTCGGCCTCGCATCTCGCGCTGGAGCTGTTCCGCCTGCGCACCGGGCTCGACATGGCGCATGTCGCCTATCGCGGTTCGGCGCCGCTGCTGCAGGATCTGCTGGGCGGGCATGTCGATGCCTCCTTCGCCACCACGCCCACCGTGCTGTCGCAGGTGCAGGCCGGGCGGCTGCGGGCGCTGGCCGTGGCCTCGCCCAATCGCGCGCCGCACCTGCCGGAATTGCCGACGCTGGCCGAGGCCGGGGTGGCGGGGGTGGAGGCGGATGCCTGGCTCGCGCTCTTCGCGCCGAGCGGCACGCCCGCGCCGGCCCTGGCGCGGCTGCGGGCCTTGGCCGCCGAGGCCGGGCGGCGGGCGCCGGTGATGGCGGAGGCCACGCGGCTCGGCATGGCGCCCAATGTGCGGGAGGGCGCGGCTTTCGTGCCCTTCCTGGCCGAGGATGTGCAGCGCTGGGCCGAGGTGGTCCGCGTGGCGCAAGTGAAGGCGGAGTAGCGGGAGGGCACGCGCCCTCCCGCCTTTTGAGCACGCTGCGTTCTGATGAACGCAGTTCGTGCTCTGGAAATCGTTGAATCCAGAGCAAGAAATGCGTTCAGATGATGCCATCTGAACGCATATTGCTCCAGGGGCTCAGGCGCTCTGGCCGGTGGTCAGGCCGCCCTTGAGCATCAGGGCCTCGACCACGCTCCAGTCCACGAGCTTGTCGAGGAAGTTCTGCAGGTAGTTCGGGCGCACATTGCGGAAGTCGAGGTAGTAGGCGTGCTCCCACACGTCGCAGCCCAGGATCGGCGTGCCTTCGCCGGTCGAGATCGGGTTCGCGCCGTTGGGCGTCTTGGTGACGGCGAGCTTGCCGTCCGCCTTCACGATCAGCCAGGCCCAGCCAGAGCCGAACTGCGTGACGCCGGCCTGCTTGAAGGCCTCCTTGAAGGCGGCGAGGCCGCCGAGGTCGCTGTCGATCTTGGCAGCGAGCGCGGCCGGCAGCTTGTCGCCGCCGCCGGAGGGCGACATCACCTGCCAGAACAGCGCGTGGTTCCAGTGCTGGCCGGCCTGGTTCAGCACGGGCAGGCCATCGGCGCCGGCCTTGCCGGCCTCGGCCACGATGGTCTCCAGCGACTTCCCGGCCAGGCCCTTGGCCTCGATCATGCCGTTGAGCGCCGTGACATAGGCGTTGTGGTGCTTGCCGTGATGGAGCTCGAGCGTCTCCTGGCACATGCCCTGCGCGGCGAGCGCGCTGGTGGCGTAGGGCAGGGAAGGCAGGGTGAAGGGCATGAGGGTCTCTCCCAGGGGGCACGAAAGCGGGGCGCAGATCGGCCGTGCGTGACCTAGGTGGCGGCAGGGACATCGTCAACATCGCTTGCACAGCGGCCTTCGCCCCGGCATCTGGCGGCGATGGAGTCGAACGACCTCACCGATTTCGTGCGCCGGCATGATCCGGACCGGTTCCTCTGCGCGCTCTTCGCCCCGGCCACGGCGCGCCCGGCGCTGTTCGCGCTGATCGCGCTCAACCACGAACTCGCCCGCGCGCGGGAGGTGACGAGCAACCCCATCGCCGCGCTGATCCGCCTGCAATGGTGGCGCGATGCGATCGAGGAAGCGGCCGCCGGCAAACCCGCCCGGCGGCATGAGGTGGCCGGGCCGCTGCACGCCGCGATCGCCTCGGGCGCGCTGGCCCCGCGTGACCTGCTGGGCCTGATCGATGCGCGGGAGATCGAGGCAGAGGAAGCGGGCATCCCCACGCGGCAGAGCTTCGGCGCCTATCTGCGCGCCGGCGCGGGCGGGCTCGCCCTGGCGATGGCGGGCGTGCTGCGCGTGCCCGAGGAGGCCTGGCCCGCCGTGCAGCGCCAGGGCGCCTTCCAGGGGCTGGCGGGCGTGCTGCGCAACCTGCCTGCCCATGCCGCGCAGGGCCGCTGCCTGCTGCCCCAGGACGCGCTGGCGGAGGCCGGGCTTTCGGCCGAGGCGGTGATCGCGGACCCTGCCCGCGCCGCGCCGCTCTGCGCAGCCCTGGCCGAAGAAGGTGCACAGGCCCTGGCGGCCGAGGCAGCCTTGCCGCGGGCGGCGCTGCCCCTAGGCCTGGGCTTCCGGCTCGCGCGGCGCGACCTGCACCGCCTCGCCGCCGGCCGTCCCGTGCCGAGCCCGCGCCCGGTCGCGGACAAGATCGCGCTGGCCTGGGCCGGGCTCAGGGCGCGGGCGTGACCGGCGGCCACACTTCTGGGAGAGTGCGCGCATGATCGATGCCGTACTCTACCAGACCGCCGATGCGGATCGGTATTTCCCGATTCTCTCGGCCACGCTGCCGGCCAATCGCGCCTTCTGCCTGCGGCATGGGGTGCGGCTTGAGGCCTTCGTCGGCATCCGCCGTGGCTACCATCCCTGGCATGCCACCTTCAACCGCATCGGTTTCCTGCGCGACCGCCTGGCCGAGGGGTTTCGCGGCTGGGCCATCTACCTCGATGCCGATGCCTTCGTCGCCGATCTCGGCTTCGACTTCGCCGCCTATCTCGGTGCGCGGGGGCAACAGGGCATGATCCATCCGCCGGGCTCGGGGCAGGCCGCCTGGGATGTGAATGCCGGCGTCTTCCTGTGGAACTTCGCCCATCCGGCGACGCGCGAGACCGCCCGGCGCTGGATCGCGGGCTTCGATGCCATTCCGGAGTCCGCGCTGCGTGCGGCGCCGGAGTGGGACGATGTGGACAATGACCAATTGCTGCTGCAGCGCGTGCTCCAGAACGACGGGGCGCTGCTGGCCGCCGTGCAGCTGGAGGAGGCGTCCCTGATCGGCTACCAGGGCTCCAGCTTCATCAAGCAACTGGTTCGCAACGAAGTGCACACGCCCGACCAGCGCCTGTTGCGCATCGGGCGCGAAGTGGCGCTCTGCCTGCGCCGGGCGGGCATCACGCCGGGCGTCGATCCGGCGAGCGTGCTGCAGGCCTGGCAGGTGCTGCGGGCCCGCCCGCCAGAGACGCTCGCGCTGGCTTTCGAGGCGCTGACGCAGCCGGATCTGAAGGCGCTGCGCCAGTTCATCACCCGCCCGCCGCCCCCGGCTGGAAGCGTCTGATATCCGGGCGGATCGTCGGCAGGAAGCGCGTGACGAACCATTCCTCATAGGCGAGTTCGTGCTGCAGGGCGGCACTCGCCGCGTCGTAGTAATGGCCCTGCTGGCCGGGCTGGAAGAAATCGAAGCCGAACAGCGTCGCCTTCCGCCGCAGGATCATCGCCACCAGCATGATGGCGCGGAAGCCCGTGGTGCCGCGGCCGTAGGAGAGGGCGGAGATCAGCCGGATCAGCGAGATCGGCACCTCCGGCGGCTCACCCGGCTTCACCGGGCCCGGCAGGATCCCCGTGGGCGTGCCGAGTGCCGGCAGGCCCGGATAGGAGGGGTCGCGCGCCAGCCGCTTGTCCAGGTGCAGCCGGTGCGCGCCGTCGAACAGCATCATGTCCGTGCGCGTGCCGACATCGGCCGCGAAGCCCTGCAGCACCGGGTAGTTGATGCGCAGCACCAGCTCATGCGCCTCGATCCGCGCCGCCGCGCCGCTGCCCTTGAGGCTCGGCCCATTGCCGACGATGGCGACCGATTCCGCCCGGCGCAGCCGCTCGACCGTCTCGGCGGCAGGCCCGCCCGCCACGGCGATCTCGGCCAGCGCCTCGGCCAGCAGTCGGTCCAGCATGGCGTCGAGCGCGATGGTGTCGGCGATCTTGCCGTTCGCGAAGCGGTCCTGCGCCGTGTAGCTGCGCTGGGCGAGCGGGTCGGCCTCGGCCATCGCCACCTCCCAGGCGGCGGATTGCGCGGCCTCATCCGCCGTGGGGTCGAGCCAGGCGAGGCGCATCAGCTCCCGATGGCTGTCCAGGCCCTGATCCGGCCAGAGGGCCAGCAGCCGCGCCAGCATGCGCCGGGCGAGGGCGAAATCGCGCTCGCGATAGGCGCACCAGGCGAGGCTGCGCAGCGCGACGCGATGGGTCGGCGCCTGGGTCAGCACCACCTCGCAGGCGGCGCGCAGAGGGCCGAGCCAGTTGCGCGCCAGGTCCAGCACACGCTGGTTGCTGTGCTGCGCGTCCGATTCGTAAAGCATCGCCACAAGCTCGGCGACCTTGCCGGCGTCATCCGTGGCGCGGAAGGCCTTGGCGCGGGCCTCGAAGGCCGCCTTGCCGGGATCGGGCCGCGCCGGGACGGGCGGCAGCAGGATGTGCCGGCCGACAAGCTCCGGGCGCGGCTCGGCCTCGATCAGCGTGCGGATCAGGTCGAAGCCGTCGCGGTCATCGACATCGAGGCCGGTGATGCGCGGCAGCACGATGGGGTGGATGCGCCTTCCCATGAACAGCGACCCGCGCGCGCGCCAGCCCTCATGGCGGAAGATCTCGAGGTTGAAGGGCTGGTAGACCTTCTCGAATTCCGAGCGCCGCATCTTCGAGCGCTTCGGATCCCAGTTCGGCGGCGCGGGTTCCAGATAGCCCTCGGCATTGATGCGGTGCAGCCGCGCATCGGCCTCGGTGACGATGCGCACCGAATCGAGTTCAGGCCGGTCGCGCAGCGCGGCGATTCCCTCAGCCACGGCGGCCGGATCGCGGAAGGGGCAGGTGGGCTTCAGCCAGACCCAGATGTCGGGCAGCGGGATGCCGAGCGCAGGCAGCCGCGCATCGAGATCGGCGAGGATGTCCTCCTCCATCGCCGTGTCGGAGGCCGCCTGCGCGCCGCGCAGCAGCGGGCACTCGGCGCCATAGGCGCGGCCGATCTCGGCATAGCGGGGGCTGTCGGTGGAGAGGATGACGCGCTCGACCGGGATGGTGCGGCCGAAGGCGACGGAATAGGCCAGCAGCGGGTGGCCCGCGATGGGCAGGATGTTCTTGTCCGGCAGGCCCTTTGAGCCTGACCGGGCCGGGATCAGCGCATAGGCCCGCATCGTCTCATCCCGCCTTCCGCCGCTTCTTCGCCACCACCGCCGGCGCCACCGCACCTTCCCGCGCTAGGATCGGGGCGAGGAAGCGCCCGGTATGGCTGCCTTGTGTGGCGGCCACCTCTTCGGGCGTGCCGGCGGCGACGATCCGCCCGCCGCCTTCCCCGCCCTCGGGGCCGAGGTCGAGGATCCAGTCGGCGGTCTTGATGACTTCGAGGTTGTGCTCGATCACCACCACAGTGTTGCCCGTGGCGACCAGCGCCTGCAACACCTCCAGCAGCTTGCGCACATCCTCGAAATGCAGCCCTGTCGTTGGCTCATCGAGGATGTAGAGCGTGCGGCCCGTGGCGCGGCGGGATAACTCCTTCGAGAGCTTGATGCGCTGCGCCTCGCCGCCCGAGAGCGTCGTCGCCTGCTGGCCGAGATGGATGTAGCCCAGCCCCACATCGCGCAGCACGACAAGCTTCTCGCGGATCGCGGGCACGGCGGCGAAGAATTCCACCCCCTCATCCACCGTCATGTCGAGCACGTCGGCGATCGACTTGCCGCGGAACTTCACCTCCAGCGTCTCGCGGTTGTAGCGCTTGCCCTTGCAGGTGTCGCAGGTGACGTAGACGTCGGGCAGGAAGTGCATCTCGATCTTCAGCACGCCATCGCCCTGGCAGGCCTCGCAGCGCCCGCCCTTGACGTTGAAGCTGAAGCGCCCCGGGGCGTAGCCGCGCGCACGGGCTTCCGGCATCTCCGCGAACCAGTCGCGGATCGGGCCGAACAGGCCGGTATAGGTGGCGGGGTTGGAACGCGGCGTGCGGCCGATCGGCGACTGGTCGATGTCGATGATCTTGTCGAGATGCTCGAGCCCCTCGATCCGCTCATGCGGCGCGGGCACCTCGCCGCTGCCCATCAACCGGCGCGAGGCGGCCTTGAACAGCGTCTCGATGATCAGCGTGGACTTGCCGCCGCCAGAGACGCCGGTGATGCAGCAGAAGGTGCCGAGCGGAATCTCGGCGGTCACATCCTTGAGGTTGTTGCCCCGCGCGCCGACCAGGCGAAGCATGCGCTTCGGGTCCGCCGGGCGTCGCTGCGCCGGCATCGGGATGCGCCGCGCGCCGGAGAGGTACTGGCCGGTCACGCTCTCGGGATGGGCCTCGACCTCGGCCGGCGTGCCCTGGGCGATGATGCGCCCGCCGCCCTTGCCGGCGGCGGGGCCGATGTCGATCAGATGGTCGGCGCTGCGGATCGCGTCCTCGTCATGCTCGACCACCAGCACGGTGTTGCCGATGTCGCGCAGGCGCCGCAGCGTCTTCAGCAGGCGCTCATTGTCGCGCTGGTGCAGGCCGATGCTGGGCTCGTCCAGCACATAGAGCACGCCGGTCAGCCCGCTGCCGATCTGGGAGGCGAGGCGGATGCGCTGCGATTCGCCGCCCGAGAGCGTGGCCGAGGCGCGGCCGAGCGAGAGGTAGTCGAGCCCGACATCGACCAGGAACTGCAGCCGCTCCTCGATCTCGCGCAGGATGCGGCGCGCGATCTCGGCGCGCTGCGGGGTGAGCGTGGGCATCACGCCCGCGAACCAGTCCCGCGCCTTGCGGATGGAGAGGTTGTTGACCTCGCCGATATGGCAGGACGCCACCTTCACCGAGAGCGATTGCGGCTTCAGGCGATGCCCGTTGCAGGCCGGGCAGGCGCGGTCCGCCTGGTAGCGGGAGAGGTCCTCGCGCACCCAGGGGTTGTCGGTCTCGCGGTAGCGGCGCTCGAGATTGGGGATCACGCCCTCGAAGGCCTTCTTCACCTCATAGGCGCGCAGGCCGTCCTTGTATTTGAGCGTCACGATATCCTCGCCCGTGCCGGTCATCACGGCATCGCGGAAGGATCGGGGCAGCTCCGCCCAGGGCGTGGTCATCGCCACCTTGTAGTGCCGGGCGAGGCTTTCGAGCGTCTGGTCGTAATAGGGCGAGGACGCGCCGGCCCAGGGCTGCACCGCGCCATCCTTCAGGCTCTTCGAATCGTCGGGCACCACAAGCTGCGGGTCGAAGAAGCTCTGCGTGCCGAGCCCGTCGCAGGTCGGGCAGGCGCCCTGCGGCGAGTTGAAGCTGAACAGCCGCGGCTCGATCTCCTCGATCGAGAAGCCCGAGACGGGGCAGGCGAATTTCTGGCTGAACACCGTCCTCTCGCCGCTATCCGCGTGCTCGGCATAGGCGACGCCATCGGCGAGGGCGAGGGCGGTTTCCAGGCTGTCCGCGAGGCGCGCGGCGATGTCGCCGCGCACCACGATGCGGTCCACCACCACCTCGATGTCGTATTTCAGCTTCTTGTTGAAGGCAGGCGTCTCGGCGATCGGGTAGAGGGTGCCGTTGACCTTCACGCGCTCGAAGCCGCGGCGCTGGAACTCCTGCAGCTCCTTCTTGAACTCGCCCTTCTTGCCCTTGGCCACCGGGGCGAGCAGCAGCAGCCGCGTGCCCTCCGGCATGGCCAGGATGCGGTCCACCATCTGGCTCACCGTCTGCGCCTCGATCGGCAGGCCGGTGGCGGGGGAATAAGGCACGCCGACGCGCGCCCAGAGCAGGCGCATGTAGTCATGGATCTCGGTGACGGTGCCAACGGTGGAGCGCGGGTTGTGGCTGGTGGTCTTCTGCTCGATCGAGATGGCGGGGGAGAGGCCCTCGATGCTGTCCACATCGGGCTTCTGCATGAGCTGCAGGAACTGCCGCGCATAGGCGCTGAGCGATTCGACGTAGCGGCGCTGGCCCTCGGCGTAGATGGTGTCGAAGGCGAGGGAGGATTTGCCCGAGCCCGACAGGCCGGTGACGACCGTCAGCGTGTCCCGCGGGATGTCGATGTCGACATTCTTGAGGTTGTGCTCCCGCGCGCCGCGGATGCGGATCATGCCGCTCATGCCTGCCACCGATCATTGGGCGCGGCCCCCTGGCGGGATGCGCGCGACGTTCGCATTGTGTTCTATGGTTCTGCCACCATATACTTGGGCAGGGAAGGGGTTTCGCCACCCCCCCCGCGCCGGGTAGAACCGGGCGTCCTGTGGGGAGATGCGGCGCGATGGCCGGTGTGAACAAGGTGATCCTGGTGGGCCGGCTCGGCCGCGACCCGGAGGTGCGGAACTTCCAGAATGGCGGCCGCGTGGTGAATCTGCGCCTCGCCACCTCGGAGCGCTACAAGGACCGCGAGGGCAACATGCAGGAGCGGACCGAGTGGCACTCGGTCGCCATCTTCAATGAGAAGCTGGGCGAGATCGCCGAGAAATACCTCAAGAAGGGCAGCGAGGTTTACATCGAGGGCCAGCTCGAGACCCGCAAATACGAGAAGGATGGGCAGGAGCGCTACTCGACCGAGATCGTACTGCGCCAGTACCGCGGCGAGATCGCGCTGCTCGGCGGGCGCGGCGGCGGGGGCGGTGGCGACGAGATGGGCGGCGATTCGGGCGGCTATGGCGGTGGCGGGCGATCCGCCGCGCCGGCGCGCAGCGGGGGCGGCGGCTGGGACAACAGCGGCGGCGGGGGACGCAGCTCGGCACCGAGCCGCGGCGGCCCGCCGCGCGGCGGCAGCGACCTCGACGATGACATTCCCTTCTGACCGGCTGGGCCCGGTGGCGTGGTTTTCGCGCGGCCGGGCCCGTTGTCAGGTCCGTCGCACGCCCCCACGTCCCGCGGCATGAGTGAAAGCCACGCCCGGACGCGCAGCAGCGCCATCGAGATCATCCGCCGGCGCGTGCGGCTGTATTACGACGCCCGGCGCGCCCGGCACTAGAGCCGCGTGCCCCGTGCGGCGGAGGATGCCCTCAACGCCATCTCCCTCGTCTTCCCGCCGGGCGAGGCCTTCTTCGCCCGCTCGGTCGCGCATTATCGCGACCGGATCACGGATCCCGTCCTGAAGAATAGGCCGAGCGCTTCATCTACCAGGAAGCCATGCATTCCAAGGAGCACGGCCGGTCCAACGCCGTGCTGCGGGAAGCCAATGTGCTCGGCACCGAGCTGGAGACGGCGACGCGGATCTTCGTGTGGATCGCCTCGCGCCTCTCGCTGCCCTCCACGCGCCTCGCCATGACCTGTGTGCTGGAGCACTTCACCGCCATGGTGGCCGAGCGCCTGCTCGCCTGCCGCTGGCTGGACCGCGAGGGCACGGATCCGGAGTTCCGCGCCCTGTGGATGTGGCATGCGGCCGAGGAACTCGAACACAAGGCCGTCTGCTTCGACGTCTACCGGCACATCTTCGGCACTGGTGTGCTGGCCTGGCTGCATCTCTGTTTCGCCATGCTGGTCATCACCCTGTTCAACGGCACGGGCATCCTGGTGGCCTTCGCCGTGGTCCGGCTACGGGCCTGGTGGGGGCGCCTGCGCCGCCGCGGGCAGGGGACGGCACCCGCCGCCACGAAGGGCCCGAGCCTCTCGATCCTGCTGACCGGGCTCGGGCCGCGCCGGTATTTCGACTTCTATCGCCGCAACTTCCACCCCTGGGACCATGACGACCGGGCGCTGCTCGAGGCATGGAAGGCCGAGAATCCCGGCTTCGGCCTTGGTGATCCCGCCGCCCGGCCCGCCGCCGCCTGACCGGCCCTCAGCCGCGGTCGAAGCGGAGCAGGCTGTAGCTCAGCATCCCCGTGCGCCCGGCGAGATCGAGCGCCCCGAGGCTCGCCCCGCCGACGATCCGGAGGCGTCCTGCCACCTCCGCCTGTCGCATCATCCGCCCGAGAAAGGCGTAGGTCGGCAGGATGTGGCGGGTGATGTCCCGGCGGGTCGTCTCTGTCAGCCCGGCAGCCGCGGCCAGGCGGCGGTAGCCGGCGGCGGAGCAGGAGACATCGCAGGCGCCGAACAGCGGCACGCGCCGCAGGCCCAGGCGCATGCCCAGAAGCAGCACCGGAACGCAGGCCTCCGCCGGCACGAAATCCGACAGCACCAGAACCCCCCCGGCCGCAGCACGCGCCGCACCTCGGCGAGGAAGGCGCTGCGGGAGGGGAAGTGGAAGATGCACTCCACCGCCAGCACCCGGTCGAAGCTGGCATCGGCGAAGGGCAGGGTGCAGGCATCGGCGGCGACGAAGGTAGGCGGCGCGCCCACCCCCTCCTGCGCCAGGGCGGCCGCGCGCCGCAACTGCCGGGCATCGATGTTGAGGCCGACCAGGTCGAGTCCCGCCCCCTGCGCGCGCAGGCTGGCCAGCGTGCCGCCGAAGCCGCAGCCGGCGTCCAGCACCCGCATCCCGGGGCGGATGTCGGCCATCGCCAGCAATTCCTGGCTGAGCCGCTCCGCCGCCCGGCCGTAATCCTCGGGCGAGTCCGGTTGGGCGGCAGCGGGGTCGGGCCAATAGCCCCAATGGATGTGGCGGCCGAAGCTGTGTTCCAGCGCGGGCGTCCCGCGCGCGAGATGCGTCAGCAATTGGTCGATATAGGGCAGGCTCATGGTGCGATTTCTCCCGCCGGGTCGCCCCGGTGTCGCACATCCCCGTTCGCTGCCGGTAGCCCCTCGGGCCGGAGCAGGGCAGGGGCGAAGTTTCGCCGCATCCGCGCCCGGCACCCTTTCGCCAGGGCGCCAAATTGCCTAATCCATACCGCGCCGGCCCCCGCTTTGCCCGGCCCCTCATGAGGATTCCGCGTTGAGCGACACGCCGCCTTCACCCCCAGGCTCGCCCCCCGACGAGCCCCGCTTCGGGGCCGACACCGCGCCGATCGGCCTCGAGACGGAGATGCGCCGCTCCTATCTCGACTACGCCATGTCGGTGATCGTCGCGCGCGCCCTGCCGGATGCGCGGGACGGGCTGAAGCCGGTGCACCGGCGCATCCTCTATGCGATGCATGAGGCCGGCTACGCCTCCGACAAGCCGCACCGGAAATCGGCGCGCGTCGTGGGCGACGTGATGGGCAAGTATCACCCGCATGGCGACGCCTCGATCTACGATGCGCTGGTGCGCATGGCGCAGCCCTTCTCCATGCGTGTGCCGCTGATCGACGGGCAGGGCAATTTCGGCTCGATGGATGGCGATCCGCCCGCGGCGATGCGCTACACGGAGGTCCGCCTCGCCCGCGCCGCCACCGCGCTGCTGGAAGGGATCGACGAGGACACGGTCGATTTCCAGCCCAATTATGATGAGAGCGCGGAGGAGCCGAAGGTCCTCCCGGCCGCCTTCCCGAACCTGCTGGTGAACGGGGCGGGCGGCATCGCGGTGGGCATGGCGACCAACATCCCCACCCATAATCCGGGCGAGATCATCGATGCCACGCTGGCGCTGATCGCGGAGCCGGCGCTCAGCCTCGAGGAGATCATGAAGATCGTCCCGGGGCCGGATTTCCCCACGGGCGGGCTCATTCTCGGCCGTTCGGGCATCCGTTCCGCCTTCGAGACCGGGCGCGGCTCCATCCCGCTGCGCGCGCGCGCGACCATCGAGGAGATGCGCGGCGGGCGCTCGATGATCGTCGTCACCGAGATCCCCTACCAGGTCAACAAATCCACGCTGATCGAGAAGATCGCCGAGCTGGTCCGCGCCAAGGCGATCGAGGGTATCTCCGACCTGCGCGACGAGAGCGACCGCGATGGCTTGCGCATCGTCGTCGAGCTGAAGAAGGACGCGACGCCCGAGGTCGTGCTGAACCAGCTCTACCGCTTCACGCAGCTCCAGACTTCCTTCGGCGTGAACTTCGTGGCGCTGGATGAGGGCCGGCCGCGCCAGATGGGGCTGCGCGACGCACTGCTCGCCTTCATCAAGTTCCGCGAGGAGGTCATCCTCCGCCGCAGCCGCTTCCGCCTGAACAAGGCGCGCGACCGCGGCCACCAGCTGATCGGCCTGGTCATCGCGGTGGCCAATATCGACGATGTCATCGCGCTGATCCGCGCCGCCCCCGATGCCGCCGCCGCGCGCGTGGCGCTGATGGCGCGCGACTGGCCGGCCGCCGATGTCGGCCCGCTGCTCGCCCTGGTCGATGACCACCGCAACACCCTCTCGCCCGAGGGCACGGTGCGCCTGACGGAAGAGCAGGCGAAGGGCATCCTGGAGCTGCGCCTGCAGCGCCTGACGGGCCTCGAGCGCGAGAAGATCGTGGCCGAGCTGAACGAGGTCGCCGCCACCATCGCCGAGCTGCTCGAGATCCTCTCCTCCCGCCCGCGACGCATGGAGCTGATGGCGCAGGAACTGGCCGCGGTGCGCGAGAAGCTCGCCGTGCCGCGCATGACGGAGATCGTCGATGGCGTCGCCGACCAGGATGATGAGAGCCTGATCGAGCCGGGCACGATGGTGGTGACGCTCACGCGCG
This sequence comes from Roseomonas sp. TF40, assembly GCF_057219975.1. Taxonomy (NCBI): domain Bacteria; kingdom Pseudomonadati; phylum Pseudomonadota; class Alphaproteobacteria; order Acetobacterales; family Roseomonadaceae; genus Roseomonas; species Roseomonas sp. TF40. The sequence goes on from NZ_JBXVVR010000001.1 coordinate 60,098, forward strand.
ACGGCTATGTGAAGCGCACCGGGCTCGACATCTTCCGCAGCCAGAATCGCGGCGGGCGCGGGCGCTCGGGTGCGGCGACGCGCGAGGACGACATCGTGGTGCGCAGCTTCGTCGCGCACACGCATCAATGGGTGCTCTTCTTCACCTCCCGCGGCATGGCCTTCCGCGAGAAGGTCTGGCAGCTGCCGGAGGGCGGCACCCAGGGCAAGGGCCGCTCGCTCCGCCAGGTGCTGCAGCTGCAGCAGGATGAGCAGGTCACCGCCGTGCTGCCGCTGCCGCAGGATGAGGCGCTGTGGGAGAACCTGCACCTCGTCTTCGCCACGGCGCAGGGCAATGTCCGGCGCAACAAGCTCTCGGACTTCCGCAACATGCGCGCGGTCGGCCTCATCGCCATGAAGCTGGATGAGGGCGACACGCTGATCGGCGTGGCCACCTGCCGCGAGGGCGACGACGTGATGCTCGCCACGCGCAAGGGCCGCTGCATCCGCTTCCAGGCCGAGGCCGAGCAGCTGCGCGTCTTCGCGGGCCGCGATTCCTCGGGCGTGCGCGGCATCAAGCTGCTGGGCGATGACGCGGTGATCTCGCTCGCCGTGCTCGGCCACGCCAAGGCCACGCCGGCCGAGCGCGAGGCCTATCTCCGCCTCGCCGCGCAGAAGCGCCGCGCCGCCGGCGAGGAACCCGCCGAGACCGCGCCCTCGCCGGAAGAGGCCGAGGACAGCGGCGAGGCCGTGACCCTCTCGCCCGAGCGTGTGGCGGAGATGGAGGCGCTGGAGGAAATCCTGCTCTGCGTCACCGATCGGGGCTTCGGCAAGCGCAGCTCCGCCTATGAGTATCGCGTCACCGGTCGCGGCGGCCAGGGCATCACCAACATCAACCTCACCCCGCGCACGGGGCGCGAGGTGGTGGCCACCTTCGCCGTGCGCGCCGGCGATGGCGTGATGCTGGTGACCGATGGCGGACGGCTGATCCGCCTGCCGGCCGACCAGGTGCGCATCACCGGGCGCAACGCCATGGGCGTGACCCTGCTGCGCCTGGGCGAGGATGAACGCGTCACCTCCTGCTTCCCGGTCATGGAGGATGACAGCGCCGAGGAGGCCGCGACGGATGCCTGAACTGCGGGTCGGGCTCTACCCCGGCACCTTCGATCCCGTCACGAACGGTCATCTGGACGTCATCGCCCGCGGCGCGCGGCTGGTGGATCGCCTCGTCATCGGGGTCGCCATGAATGCCGGCAAGGGCCCGCTCTTCCCGCTGGAAGAGCGCGCCGAGCTGGTGCGGGCGGAGACCGATGCCATCGCGGCGCGCACGGGCTGCGAGATCCTGGTGACACCCTTCGACGGGCTGCTGGTCGCCTTCGCCCGGCAGATCGGCGCGCGCATGATCGTGCGCGGGCTGCGCGCCGTCTCCGATTTCGACTATGAGTTCCAGATGGCCGGCATGAACCATCGCCTGGAGCCCGAGATCGAGACGGTGTTCCTGATGGCGAGCGAGACCAACCAGTTCATCTCCTCGCGCTTCGTGAAGGAGATCGCGATCCTGGGCGGCGACATTTCCAGCTTCGTGCCGCCTTTGACCCTCGAGCGCACGCTCGCCCGCGTGCAGAGCCGCAAGGACACCACCGCGTGACAGACCTCTCCCTCCGTCGCCGGGGCCTGATCGCCGCCGGCCTCGCCACCCCCTTCCTGGCGCAGGGCGCCGCCGCGCAGGGCGCGAGCGACCCCGAGAACACCCTGTTCATGGAGCTGAAGGATGGCCGCGTGACCATCCAGATGCTGCCCGACCTGGCACCCCGCCATGTCGCGCGCATCAAGGAACTCGCGCGGCGCAACTTCTACGACAACACGCCCTTCCACCGCGTGATCGAGGGCTTCATGGCCCAGGGCGGCGACCCGACGGGCACCGGCACGGGCGGCTCGCCGCTGCCCGACCTGCCGGCGGAATTCGTTCCCGCGAGCCGCGCGCGCTTCGTGCGCGGCACCTGCGGCATGGCGCGTACCCAGAACCCGAACAGCGCGAACAGCCAGTTCTTCATCATGTTCGCGCCCGCGCCGAGCCTCGACACGCAATACACCATCTGGGGCCGTGTGATCGCGGGCATGGAGGCGGTGGACCGCATCAAGCGCGGCGCCGGCCCCTCCGGCATGGTGCCGCCGCCGCCCGACCGAATCCGCACGCTCCGCGTCGCCGCCGACGTGCGCTGACCATTTCCCGAAGGACATCGAAATGAGCACCCAAGAGAACACGCTGCTGCTGGAACTCGCGAGCGGCGTCGTGACCATCGAGCTCCTGCCCGAGCTCGCGCCGCTGCATGTCGAGCGCATCAAGACCCTGGCCAGCGCCGGCTTCTACGACAACACGCCCTTCCATCGTGTGATCGAGGGCTTCATGGCCCAGGGCGGCGACCCGACCGGCACCGGCACGGGCGGCAGCGACCTGCCGGATCTGCCCGCCGAGTTCAGCCCGCCCGGCAAGGCGCGCTTCGTGCGCGGCACCTGCGGCATGGCCCGCACCCAGAACCCGAACAGCGCGAACAGCCAGTTCTTCATCATGTTCGCCCCGGCCTCGAGCCTCGACGGCCAGTACACCATCTGGGGTCGCGTGACCGCCGGCATGGAGTTGGTGGACGGCATCAAGCGCGGCGCGGGCATGAACGGGATGGTGCGCGAGCCCGACCGCGTGAAGTCCATGCGCCTCGCAAGCGCCGCCACGCAAGGCAGCGATGCCGCTGACGGGGTTGACAGCACGCCCGCCGCCGACGCCTAAAAGCGCCGACCGAGCCCGTAGCTCAGCCGGTAGAGCACGTGACTTTTAATCATGGGGTCGTGGGTTCGAATCCCACCGGGCTCACCACTTGCTGGCCGCCAGCATCTTACCCGGGGGCATCCGCCCCGAGGAAGGGTGACCGCGCTTCCTGACGCGATCAATCAGGTCTGCGCACAGCGCGCAGGCCATGCCCTTGCCGCCGTGCTTCACCCGCAATCGGCGGATAGTCCGTTCGCGGCGCACCACGCCAGCGATTCGCGTTCAGCCTCGGCGTCGGCATCGCGCAGCAAATCGAGAAAGGCCTGCTCGGCCTCCGCGAGCGGTCTTGCTCGCAGCCTGATGATGCCCGGATGCAGCGATACCCAGGGTGCGCGCCAACGCAGTGCCTCCACGGTGCCCATCCTCATCGCGGGCAGGGCGATCGCCAGGGTGGAGGCGGCAACGGCATCGCCATGTCGCAGCGCGGACATCGCCACCGTTGGGCTATCGTGCAGGATCGCCGGGAAGGCCGCATGCGGCTTGCCCGCAACTGCCGCCGCCTCGCGCGCCGCCGCCATCGGGCCCTGCACCGACTGCGGTGCGCGCGAGATGAACGCAAATGGGTAGGACATGATGTCCGACAGGCTGATGCTCGGCAGTTGCGTCAGCGGATGTCCAGGGCGGACCACGAAGATGCCCGGCTGGCGGCGCAGGGGCTCGACCTCCAGGCCCGGGTCGGGTTCGACGCCGCGCAGGTCGAGCAGGCCGACCGTCGCCTTGCGGGCATGCAGGGCGTGCGGAACATCTGCCCAATTGCCGCCCTGCAGCCTCAGGCGCACCCGCGGGTAGAGCGAAAGCATCCGCATGGCCGCCGTCATGCCAATCGATTCCAGCACGAAGCTACCTGCCATCACCGAGAGATCGCGCACCTGACCGCCGCGCACCTCCGCCATGCTGCGTTCCACGCGCTCCAGCCGGCCCAGGATGTCTTCCGCCTCTGCCATGAGGGCGCGACCGAGATTGGTGGTGATCACGCCCTGGCGATTCCGCTCGAACAACGCGCCGCGCAGCCTGGCCTCCAGCGCCGCGAGGCTGCGTGTCAACGCGGGCTGGCCCATGCCGAGCACGCGTGCCGCCCTCACCAGGCTGCCCTGGCGCTGGATCTCCAGGACGAGACGTAGGTCGCGCACCTCGATCATATGTTCCCACGGGCAAGTCGAGATTGCCGTTTGGGCATTGGCGCGCAGCGCCCGTGCTTTGGCAACCTCTTCTTGGGGAGAGGAGCGCGAAGCATGCGTGGGACGAGGGATGCCGCCGACGCTGCCGTCGCGACTCATGCCGGACCGGCCGGCATGCTGCGCATCCCCGGTGGCCGCTTCCTGATGGGTTCGGACCACCACTACGCCGAGGAAAAGCCTGCGCACCACGTGGCGGTCAGCGCCTTCTGGATGGATTGCAGCACGGTCACCAACACCGAATTCGCGCGCTTCGTCCACGCGACCGGCTATCGCACCGTGGCGGAACGCCCGCTCGATCCGGCGGACTACCCGGGGGCGAGGCCCGACATGCTGGCGCCCGGCGCCCTGGTGTTCCGCATGACGGACGGGCCGGTGGATACGCGCCAGGTGGCCCATTGGTGGCGCTGGACCAAGGGCGCGCAGTGGCGCCACCCCGAAGGGCCTGGCAGCGACCTCGCCGGCCGCGAGGACCACCCCGTCGTTCACGTCGCCTATGAGGATGCGCTGGCCTATGCGCACTGGGCGGGCAAGGATCTGCCCACCGAGGCAGAGTGGGAATTCGCGGCGCGTGGCGGGCTGGAGGCCGCGGAATTCGCCTGGGGCGACGACCTCACGCCGGGCGGCGTGCACATGGCGAATACCTGGCAGGGCCCGTTTCCCTGGCGGAACTTCGCCGCCGATGGCTTCGAGCGCACCGCGCCGGTCGCCAGCTACCCACCCAACGGCTATGGCCTGCACGACATGGCCGGCAATGTCTGGCAATGGACGAAGGATTGGTGGTCCGCCCGACATGAAGCGGACCCGGCCAAGCCCTGCTGCGCGCCCTCGGATCCGCGCGGACCGGCGATGGAGGGCAGCTATGACCCCGCGCAGCCGCGCATCCGCATCCCGCGCAAGGTGGTGAAAGGCGGCAGCTTTCTCTGCGCGCCCTCCTATTGCCGGCGCTACCGCCCTGCTGCGCGCCACGCGCAGATGATCGACAGCGGCATGAGCCATATCGGCTTCCGCTGCGTGCTTCGCGACAAACCGGAAACCAGGAAGGAAGACGCCCGATGATCGAGACCCTGACAGGCCGCCGCGCATTTCTGGCGTTGCCGTCGCTGGCGCTGCTCACGGCCTGCGGCGGCGGCACACCCGATGTGCAGAGCCAGCCGCAGCGCAGCATCATGGAGGTCCTGGCCTCCGACAGTTCCTTCGAGCGCTTCGTGGAGGCGGCCTCGCGCAGCGGCCTGCAGCAATCCCTGGTCGGCGCAGGGCCCTTCACGGTCTTCGCCTTCACCAATTCGGGCTGGGCGGACCTGCCGGTCTTCCTGCGCCAGTCGCTGCTCGACCCGGCCGAGATGCTGCGCCTGCGCTCGGTCATGGGCAATCTGGTGGTGGATGGGCGCCAGACCATCGCCTCGCTCGGCGGCCAGAAGCGCGACTTCACGACACGGGCCGGCACGACGCTGACGGTGGACGCGACCAATGCCGAGCGCGTGAGCGTCGAATCCTCCGGCGGGCGCGCGATGAGCGCCGGTGCCGCCACCGCGGGCCTGCGCTCCGCACGCCTCATCCGCCAGGACATCGAGGCGTCGAACGGCGTCATCCATGTCCTCAGCCAGATCATCGTGCCCTGAACGGGCCAGGAGGGGAGACGAACCAATGAGCGATCATCGCACCTCGCGCCGGGGCATGCTGCTGGGCAGCGCCGCGGGCGTTGCCGCGGCCGCGCATGGCCGCACCGCCCTGGCGCAGGCCCAGCCGCGCCCGGCCCAGCCCGCGGCGGCGCCGGGCGGCCCGGCACGGCGACCGAACATCCTGGTGATCTTCGGCGACGATGTCGGCTGGTCCAACATCTCCGCCTACAACATGGGGATGATGGGCTACCGCACGCCCAACATCGACCGCATCGCGCGTGAGGGCGCCATGTTCACCGACGCCTATGCGGAGAATTCCTGCACCGCCGGACGCTCGGCCTTCATCACCGGCCAGAGCCCGATCCGCACCGGCCTTTCCAAGGTCGGCCTGCCCGGCGCCGCCGAGGGCATGCGGCCCGAGGACCCGACCATCGCCGTCCTGCTCAAGGCGATGGGCTACGCCACCGGCCAGTTCGGCAAGAACCACCTCGGCGACCGCGACGAGCACCTGCCGACCATGCACGGCTTCGACGAGTTCTTCGGCAGCCTCTACCACCTCAACGCCGAGGACGAGCCGGAGAACGCCGACTATCCGCGCGACCCGGAGTTCCGCCGCCAATACGCGCCGCGCGGCGTGCTGAAGACCTGGGCGAACCCCGATGGCACGCAGCGCATCGAGAATACCGGCCCACTGACCATGAAGCGGATGGAGACGGTGGACGAGGAGTTCCTCGGCGCCGCGCTCAACTTCATCGACCGCGCGCACAGCGCCAACCGGCCCTTCTTCACCTGGTTCAACGCCACACGCATGCATATCTGGACGCGCCTCAAGCCCGAGAGCCGCGGCGTCACCGGCCTGGGCGTCTATGCCGATGGCATGGTCGAGCATGACGGGCATGTCGGGCAGCTGCTGAAGAAGCTCGACGACCTCGGCATCACCCAGGATACGATCGTGATCTACAGCACCGACAATGGTGCCGAAATCATGTCCTGGCCCGATGGCGGCAACACGCCCTTCCGCGGCGAGAAGGCGACCGCCTGGGAGGGCGGCTTCCGCGTGCCGATGGCGATCCGCTGGCCCGGGCGGATCCCGGCGGGCCGCGTGCTCAACGACATCTTCTCCCACCAGGACTGGCTGCCGACGCTGCTGGCCGCGGCGGGCGACGCGCAGATCAAGCAGAAGCTGCTGGAGGGGCATCGCGTCGGGGCGCGCAGCTACAAGGTGCATCTCGACGGCTACAACCAGTTGCCGCTGCTGACCGGCACGGGGCCCGGCGCGCGGCACGAGATGTTCTATTTCACCGATGACGGCGACCTCGCCGCGCTGCGCTACGACAACTGGAAGATCCACTTCATGATCCAGGAGAATACGGGCCTGCGTGTCTGGGAACGCAGCTTCACGCCGCTGCGCCTGCCGATGCTGTTCAACCTGCGCTCCGATCCCTTCGAGCGCGCGGATGAGAGCTTCGACTATGGCCGCTGGCGGGTGGAGCGCGCCTTCGCCTTCGTTCCAGCCCAGCAATATGTCGGCCGTTTCCTCGCCACCTTCCGCGACTTCCCGCCGCGGCAGGCACCTGGCAGCTTCAGCCTGGGCGATGCGATGGCGCGGCTGCGCCAGGGCGCGGCCGCGCGCTGAGGTCAGGCAACCCGCCGCAGCCTCCTCCGCGGCGGGCCAGGAGTCGGCGGGCGCGCGACCATCCGCGCCCGCCGGACCCGCGACAGGCGCAAGAGGACAGCGCGATGCAGCGGCGTGACAGGACCACACGCGATGATGGCGGCGGCCTCATGGCCCTGCGACGCATGCTGCTCGAAGGCGCGCTGGTGGTGCTGCCGATCGGCGCGGTCGTGCTGCTCGTGCTGGGATTGCTCGGCCGGATCGAGCACGCGGCGGATCCGCTCGCCGGGCATGTCGTGCACCCGGCGATCGTCGCCGTGGTCGGGCTGCTGCTGATCTGCCTTGTGGTCGGCCTTGCCATCCGCTCGCGCCTCGGCCACCGGATGCGCGCGCTGATCGAGGGCGCGCTGCTGGACCGGCTGCCGGGCTATCGCCTCGCCAAGGCCTTCGCCTCCGACGGCCCCTGGAGCGGCAGCGGCGGCCGCGCCGTGCGCCCCGCGCTGGCGGCCATCGAGGAAGGGCTTTGCCCGGCCCTCGTCATGGATGAGTTCGACGATGGGCGCCTTGTGGTCTTCGTCCCCGGCGCGCCGGCACCGATGGCGGGCGCCATCTACGTCTTCGCACCCGAGAAGGTCACGCTGCTGGACGTGCCGGTGCTGCCCTTCCTGCGCACCATCTCCTCCTGGGGGCTCGGCCTGGTCGAGCTCATCGAGGCGGCGGAACGCGCGCGCAAAAAGGAGAGTCTCACGTGACCCACCCGGACCTGCCCCGTCGTACGCTCGGTGCGCTCGGCCTCGCCGGGCTTGCCGCGTCGCAGGCGCGTGCCCAGGCGGCCGATCCGCTGCCCTCCTGGCGCGAGGGACCACGCAAGCGTGCGCTGCTCGACTTCGTGGCGGCGGTCACGGCCGAAGGCAGCCCCGATTTCGTGCCACCGGCCGCGCGCATCGCGGTCTTCGACAATGACGGCACGCTCTGGGTCGAACAGCCGGCCTACACGCAACTCCTCTTCGTGCTCGACCGGCTGCGCGCGCTGGCCCCCGCCAACCCCGCCTGGCGCGAGGATGCGCTGTTCCGCGCGGCGCTCGAGGGCGACCTGCATGGTGCGGCCGCCGGCGGCACGGCGGGGCTGCTGCGCCTGGTCGGCGCGGCGCAGGCCGGCACCACGCCCGAGGCCTTCCAGCAGCTTGCCGCCGCCTGGCTCGCGACGGCGCGCGACCAGCGCTGGGGCCGGCCCTACACCGCGCTTGTCTACCAGCCGATGCTGGAGGTGCTGGCCCTGCTGCGCGCGCGGGGCTTCATCACCTTCATCGTCTCCGGCGGCGGGGTCGAGTTCATCCGCGCCTATGCAGAGGCCAGCTACGGCATCCCGCCGCACCAGGTGATCGGCTCGACCTTCGCGCTGGAGCCCGGCGAGGCCGAGGGGCGGATCGTGCTGACGCGTCAGCCGCGCGTGGATTTTGTGGATGACGGGCCGGGCAAGCCGGTCGGCATCGCGAAGCATATCGGCCGCCGCCCGATCGCCGCCTTCGGCAATTCCGACGGCGATTGGCACATGCTGCGTTACGCGACCGAAGGGCAGGGGCGCCGCCTGGGGATGATCCTGCGCCATGACGATGCGGCGCGCGAATTCGCCTATGACCGGGAGAGCCATGTCGGCCGGCTCGCCCGCGCGCTGGATGAGGCGCCGGCGCGCGGCTGGCAGGTGATCTCGATGCGTGAGGATTGGTCGCGGGTCTTCGCCTGAGATCCTCTTACGCGCTGTTGAGGCGCGTCAGTTCGCTCATCAGGAAGCGCGTCAATTGCCGCGCCGGGGCCGTGGGGGCACGCGCCTCGGCGATGACCAGGCCGACGCAGAGCGCGTTGATCGCGGCACTCTCGAAGGGCCGCCAGGCCACTTCGCCGCGCTCGATCTCGTCGAGGAAACCCAGCCGCGTGAAGAAGGCGATGCCCATGTTCAGCCGGATCGCGAGTTTCAGCGCCTGGATCGAGTTGGACACCAGCCGCGGCTTCAGCCCGGCGCGGAAGCGGGCGAAATCGGGGTCGATGTCGGCCGAGCGCGGCAGCGGCCCGGATTGCGCCAGGAAGGGATAGGCGACCGTATCCTGGAAACGGATGCTGCTGCGCGCCGCGAGCGGATGATCCGCCGGCATCACCACGCCGATGGGGGCGGGAAACTCGGCCGCGAAATGCACCGCGCGGCTGCTGCGCGCGACGAAGGTGAAGCCGATATCGGCCTCGCCATCCGCCACCATCTGCGGCACCGCGGCCGGCGGGACCGCATCCAGCGCATAGGTCACGGCGGGGAAATCGGCCCGGAAACGATCGAGCGCGCGGGGCAGGAAATCCACCAGCAGGCTGTCGATGGCGACGATGCCGACATGGCCCGAGCGCGCGGCGCGCAAGTCATCGATCTGCGCGCGCACCGCGTCGAAATCATTGAGCGTCGCGGCGACATGGCGCAGCAGCAACTCGCCCGCCGCCGTCAGCCGCATGCCGCCCGGCAGCCGGTCGAAGAGCGGCGTGCCCAGCGCGGCTTCGAGGTTCAGGATCTGCCGGTTCAGCGCGCTCGCCGCCACGTTGAGATGCGCGGCGGCGCGGCGGATGGACCCCAGCCGCGCGGTCTGGCGGAAATAGGTCAGCGCGGCGGCGTGCATCCCAGGGCTATTCCCCGCGCCAGACCGGCTTCCGCTTCTCGACGAAGGCGCGCACGCCTTCGTCCTGGTCCTTCGCGTGCAGGGCTTCGATCAGCGCGGGCAGGCGCGCGGCCTGGGCCTCCTGCGCGGTCAGATGCGCGGTACGGCGCACGGCCTGCTTGATGGCGCGCACCGAGAGCGGCGCGCAGGCCAGGATGCCCTCGAGCCAGCGCTCGACCGCCGAGTCCAGTTCTGCCTGCGGCACGACCTCATTCACCAGGTCGAGGCGCAGCGCCTCGGCGGCGGTGATGCGCCGGCCGGTGAGCATGATGCCCATGGCGTGGCGGAAGGGGATCTGGCGCTGCAGCAGCGCCATGCCGCCATCGAGCGGCAGGCGGCCAAGGCGCGGTTCCGGCAGGCCGAAGCTCGCATTCTCGGCGGCGACGATCAGGTCGCAGCCCAGCACCATCTCGAAGCCGCCGCCCAGCGCATGGCCGTTGACGCGCGCGATCACCGGCACGTCGAGCGTGGTGCGCAGCGCGATGCCGCCGAAGCCGCCCGGGCGGGGCGCCGCCCAGTACTCAAGTCCCGTGACGCCATCGCCATCCTTCACATCGGCGCCGGCGCAGAAGGCGCGCGTGCCGGCGCCGGTCAGCACCACGGCGCGCACCCCACGGTCGGCCTCGATGGCGGTCCAGATGCGCTGCAACTCGGCCTCGGTCGCGCGGTCCACCGCATTCATCGCCGCGGGGCGGTCGATGGTGATTCGCGCGACGTGGTCCTTGACCTCGAAGAGAACGCTCATTCGGCGGCCATGCCCTTCGCGAGTTCCGCCTTCACCTCCGCCGTGTGCCGGCCGAGCGAAGGGGGCGGGATGCGGATCGCAACCGGCGCGTCGCTCATGTTGATGGGCGAGCCGATGACGCGCACCGTCTCCACCTCGCCGGCGGCCTCCAGGATCATGCCGTTGATCGTTGCCTGCTCATCGGCCAGCGCCTCGGCCAGGGTGCGGACCGGCGCGCAGAGCAGATCCTGCGCCTCCAGCCGCGCCAGCCAATAGGCGGTGGTGTTGCTGCGGAAGCGCGCCTTGAAGATGGCCTGCAGCGCGGGCTTGTTCGCGACCTGGTCGGCGAAGGTGGCGAAGCGCGGATCGCGGCCGAGATGCTCGATCTCGAGCGCGGTGGAGATGTCGCCCAGCGGATCCGCCTTGAAGGCGCCGACCATCACCAGCGCGCCATCGGTGGTCTCGAAGACGCCCGAGAGCGGCATCGCGCCCCAATTCACCTCGCGCCCGCGCATCAGATGGGCGGTGCCTTCCTGGGTCTGCGCGGCGAGCATGGAATCGAGCAGCGAGACCGCCACGCGCTGCCCGCGCCCGGTCTGCGCGCGCTGCAGCAGCGCCAGCAGCACGCCCTGCACCAGATGCATCCCGGCCGAGTAGTCCGCAAAGGTCGTGGCATGCACGGCGAGGGGCTGGTCGTCATTGGAGCGGCGATGCATGACGCCGCTCATCGCCTGGGCCAGCACATCCTGCCCGCCCTTGTGCGCGTAGGGGCCCTCAAGCCCGTAGCCCGTGCCGACGGCGTAGATGATGCGCGGGTTGAGCTTCGTCAGGTCCTCCCAGCCGAAGCCCAGGCGCTCCATCACGCCGGCGCGGAAATTGTTCACCACCACATCGGCGCCGCGCACGAGGTCGAGCACCACCTGGCGCTCCTCAGCCTTGCGCAGGTCGAGCACGACGGAGCGCTTGTTCCGGTTGAGCGAGCAGAAGACCGGCCCCAGCAGCCCGGCCGGATCATTGGGGAAGGCGGTGCGGGAGAGGTCGCCGGCGGGGCGCTCGATCTTGATCACGTCGGCGCCGTAATCGGCCAGCATCTGTGTGGCCACGGGGCCCATCATCACCTGGGTGAAGTCGATGACGCGAATGCCCGCGAGCGGGAGGGGCGTGCTCATGCCGCCTTCTCCAGGATGGTGGCGTTGGGCGAGGGGATGTCGCCCGGATCGCCGCCCTGGGCGCGCACGCGCGTGCAGATCTCGGCCACCGGCACCTCGCGCAGCCCGATGCCGCGATGCGCCGCGATGGCCGCGGCGATGCCGGCGGACTGGCCCATCGCCATGCAGGGCGGGATCTCCCGCGAGTTCTTCTGGGCCGATTCGGTCGCGGAATAGTGGCGCCCGGCGACGACCATGCCCTCGAGCCCCTTCGGCAGCATCGCGCGATAGGGGGTGTAGTAGTCGCGCCCGCGCGCCACCGTATCGGCGAAATGCACGCGGTTCATCACATCGTCCTTGGTGACGACATAGTCGCCCACCAGCAGCCGCGTCTGCCGCACGCCGAGCTGGGGGGCCACGTCGATCACGTAGGCGCCGGCGAAGCCGGGCATGTTGGCACGGATGAAATCGACCATCGCGTAGATGCGCTTGCGGCCCTCGAAATCGGCGCGGGTGGAATCCTCCACCGAGATGCCGTCGAGCCCCGTCATGTGCGGACAGTTGCACCACACCACGCCGGGCAGGGGTGTCTTGAGCCACCAGCGATCCCAGGAGCCGCCGATGATCTTCTTCGCCTGCTTGTCGAGCACGGCGAAGCGCGCGGGGTCTTCCCAGCGGAAGCGCTCGGCGGCCTCGGTGTCCACGCCGCCCAGGCGGAACACCGTGGTCAGCATGTAGGAGCCATGCACGAAGGGGCTGCCGGCGGCGACCGCGACGTCGAGGTCGCCGGTCGCATCCACCACCACCTGGCCCATGATGGCCTGGCGCCCGGCCTTGGTCTCGCAGATCACGCCGGTGATGCGGTTGTCCTCCATCACGGCGCGGGAGAACCAGGAGTTGAGCCGCACATCGACGCCGGCTTCGGCGATCATCTCGTTGGAGATGCGCTTCCAGCCATCCGGGTCGAAGGCCGCCGCCATGACGATGGGCTGCGGCTTCGATTGGGCGCGGAAATCGAAGAGGCCCCAGCTTGCCCATTTGCGGTGCATCGCCTCCGTCCCCAACCGCTCGGCCACGGGCGGATAGACGCAGGCATCGACGCGCGCCATGCGCTCGATCATCTCCATGCACAGGCCGGTGGTGGTGACCTGGTCGCCATTGTGCATGTCGTCCAGCACCAGCACCATGCCGCCGGCGGCGAGCCCGCCGAGATAGGGGTAGCGCTCGATGAGCGTGACGGAGGCGCCCTCACGCCGCGCGGCGACGGCGGCGGCGAAGCCGGCCGGGCCGCCGCCGACGACGACAACGTCCGAGCGCGCAACGATTTTCGCCTCGCCCGGGCCTTCGCTGATCCGATCTTTCTGCATGGGCGTGTCCTCAGACGGGGTTGGCCGGCTGCCAGCGGACGAAGAAGCGCTCGGCGGCCACGATCAGCGCGAAGAACGCGACCGAGAAGGCGGAGCCGACGATCACCGTCGCGTAGAGCATCGGGCTGTCGAAATTGTACATGGACTGGATGATCAGCGCGCCGATGCCGGTGGTGGAGCCGATCCACTCGCCGACGATGGAGCCGATCACCGCCGTGCTCGCCGCGATCTTCAGCGCCGAGAACAGATAGGGCAGGGAGTTGCGCAGCCGCAGCTTGAAGAAGATCTCGCGCTCGCTGGCGGAGAGCACGCGCATCAGCTCCATCGCCTGCGGGTTCACCGATTCCAGCCCGCGCACCATGTTCACCAGCGTGGGGAAGAAGCAGATCAGGGCCGCGATGGCGATCTTGGGTTCCATGCCGTTGCCCATCAGCAGCACCAGGATCGGTGCCTTGGCGACGACGGGGATGGTGTTGATCAGCACCACCACGGGGAAGAAAGCCTCCTCCGCCGTCTTGCGGTGCACGAAGACGGTGGCGATGACGATGGCCGCGAGATTGCCGAGGATGAAGCCGGCGATGGCCTGCATCGCGGTCGGCATCAGGTTGCGCAGCAGCGTCTCATGCTTCTCCACGAGTGTGGCGGCGACAAGTTGCGGCGAGGGGGCGACGAAGCGCGGCACCTCGAAGAACCAGACGATGAAGGCCCAGAGGCCGAGGAAGGTCGCGATGCCCGCAACCGGCAGCAGCCGCCGCCGCCAGGCCAGGCGCCGCATCTTCTGGTGATAGGCCGCCTCGGCCGCCTGCAGGCCGGGATCGAGGGGCGCCTCAAGCGTGGTCGTGCTCATGCGGCGCGGTGTCCCTGCGCGGTGCGCGGACCCGCGCGACCCATCACGTCGCGGAGTCCGGCAACGATGGCGGTGAAGGCCGGCGTCTCGCGGATGATCAGCTCCCGTTCCCGCGGCAGGTCGACATTGACCCGCGCGGCGACACGGCCCGGATGGGCGGCCAGCACCAGCACCTGCTCGCCCAGATAGACGGCCTCATAGACCGAGTGCGTCACGAACAGGATCGTCGTGCCGGTCTCGATCCAGATGCGGCGCAGTTCCTCATTCAGCCGGTCGCGCGTGATCTCGTCCAGCGCGCCGAAGGGCTCATCCATCAGCAGCAGCCGCGGCCCGCCGAGCAGCGCGCGCGCGATGGAAACGCGCTGGCGCATGCCACCGGACAATTCATGCGGGAAGCTGTTCTCCCAGCCCTCGAGGCCGACGAGCTTCATCAACTCGCGCGGCGTCGGCGCGCCGGGTGGCAGGGCGCGCCGCCCGCCGACCTCGAGCGGCAGCTCGACATTCTGGATCGCGCTGCGCCAGGGCAGCAGCGCCGCGTCCTGGAAAACGAAGCCCAGGGCCCGGGCCGCGCGCGCCTCGGCCGGCGAGGTGCCGAGCACCGTCGCCGTGCCGGAGGAGGGCGGCACCAGATCAGCCACCACGCGCAGCAGCGTCGATTTGCCGCAGCCCGAAGGGCCGAGCAGCGTGAGGAAACCGCCCGCCTCCACCTCGAAGGAGACGTCCTGCAGCGCCGTCACGGTGCGCCGGTCCGTCACGAAGCGCACGGTGACGTTGCGGCACGCCACCGCAGCCGCGCCCGACATCCGCGTCAGCCGATCAGCGGGCGCTGCCCGTTGGTCATGCGCAGGATGTCCATGGTCATCACCTCTTCGAGCCGCGGCGTGCGGCGGGCGAATTGGCCAAGCTGCGCGTAGAGGTCGATCTGCTCGCGCCAGACGGCGGGATCCATCGTGCCCCAGCCCTCGGCGGCGGTCTTGCTGCTGAAGGCGTATTTCAGCATCACATCGGCGGCCGCACGCTCATCGGCGCGGTTGAGGTTGGGGAATTCGCGCACCAGCATGTCCACCGCCTGGTCGGTATTGGCATGGGCGAAGGCCCAGCCGCGGCCCGTCGCGCGCAGGAAGCGCGCCAACACATCGGCGCGGCGCTCGATGGTCTGGACCGTCGCGTAATAGGGCAGGGCGTAGAGCCGCACGCCCGTATCCCACAGCCGCATCACGACGGGGTCCGGGATCACGCGCAGCGCCGTGGTGTTGGTCAGCCAGCCGGTGATGACATCCACCTGCCCGGTCATCAGCGGCGACATGTCCGAGCCGATCGGGATGATCGTCACCTGGCTTTCCGCGATGTTGTGCTTGGCGAGCAGCGCGCGCAGCAGGATGACGGCGGTGGATTGCGTGCCGATCTTCTTGCCGATCAGGTCGCGCGGCTCACGCACCGGGCGCCCGGCGCGGGAGATGTAGCTGAAGGGGTGCTCCTGCGCGCCGGCGGCGAAGCAGCGGATCGGCAGATCCTGCGAGCTTGCCAGCATCAGCGACGGCGAGGAGGAGACCTGCCCGACCTCGAAGCGGCCCGAGGCCACCACGGCGACGCCATCGATGTTCGGCCCGCCCGCCTGGAAGCGCAGCTCCAAGCCTTCCTGTTCGTAGAAGCCCTGCTGCTTGGCGCAGACCTCGCCGATCTGGTTGCCCGAGAGCAGCCAGCCGAGCTGGAGGTTCACCACCGCGCGCCCCTGCGCGCTGGCCTCGACGCCGAGCATCGCGCCGGCCGGCGCGGCCGCCGTTGCCTTGAGGAAGGTCCTGCGTGCGATTGCCATGGGTGTGCTCCTGTCCCGCTGCTGCAGCCGCGTCCGCCCCCCGGCGGATCGCCAATCCGTGTATCGAAGCACGGGGGGAGCGTTCGCAGAAGTGCAAACTTATGGCCTTGCTGTCCTTAATTTGCGTACGCTCGGCACGCCCTGTGCGTCGGCTTGACCGGGCGCGGCGGCGTTGCTCGGCTGCGGGCGGACAGGTGGGAGGCCGCCCATGGCCCTGGTGCTGCAAGCCGCCACGGTGCTGACCGTGGATGCGGCGGATCGGCTGCTGCACGCGGTGGATATCCGCATCGAGGGCAACGCCATTGCCGCCATCGGCCCGGACCTGCTGCGGCCGGGCGACACGGCGCTGGATTGCCGCCGCGGCCTGGTCATGCCGGGCCTGGTGAACGTGCACACCCATGCCGCGACGGCGCTGTTCCGCGGCCTGGCGGAGGATCTGCCGCGCGAATTCTGGGCCGGCGCCTATAAGGTGCCGGGCGAGGCACGGTTCGGGCCGGCCGACTACGCGCTCTCGCTGCGCGCCGCCTGCGCGGAGTTCCTGGCCAATGGCGTGACCTGCATCGCCGATCGCCTCGCGGGCATGGACCGCCTGGCGCCGGTGATCGAAGAGAGTGGGCTGCGCGCCGTGGTCGGCAGCACGCTCACCGAGGCGCGCGCCCAGGCCGCCTGGGCGGAGACCGAGGCGCTGCTGTCGCGCTACGGCACCAATCCTGCCGCGTCGCGTGTCACGGCGGGCATCGCGCCGCATGCCCTCGACAGTTGCTCGGACGCGCTGCTGGCCGAGTGCGCGCGGCGGGCGCGGGCGGTGGGGGCGCGGGTCTTCCTGCATGTGGCGCAGAGCGCGCCCGAGGTCGCGGCGGTGCGCGCGCGCGGCCATGACGGCGCGCTCGCCTGCCTGCGCGCCGCGGGCCTCACCGGGTCCGATGTGGTCGCCGCCCACGCCCTCTATTTGGATGAATCCGAGATCGAGGGCTGGTGCGCGGATGGCACCGCGATCGCGCATTGCCCGGCGAGCAACCTCAAGATCGAGGCCCGCACGCTGTCGCTGCATCGCTTCGCCGGGCGCGTGCCGGTCGGCCTCGGCACGGATTGGACGGCCTCCGACAACAGCATGGACATGTTCTGGGAGGCGCGGCTCGCTGCGCTGGTCGGCAAGATGAACGCAGGTGATCCCACCGCCCTGCCGGTGCGCAGCATGCTCCGCATGATGACCATCGAGGGCGCGCGCGTGCTCGGCCTCGATCACCTGATTGGCAGCGTTGAGCCCGGCAAGCGCGCCGATCTGATCGTGCTCGACCTCGACCGGCTGGAGATGGCGCCGGCGCATGATCTGGCCGCGAATGTGCTCTACAGCGCCTCACCGCGCAGCGTGCGCGACGTGATCGTGGATGGCGTGCTGCGCAAGCGCGACCACGCGCTGCTCGATGTCTCGGAGGCCGCGCTGGTCGCGCAGATGCGCGCGGCCGGCTGGGCGCAACCGGGGTGAACGGCGCCGGCTGCGCTTTCGCACCCAGCCGCGCTACCTTGAAGCCTTTCCGCCGGCCGCAGGAGTACCCGCGTGATCGACATGCATTCGCACTACTACGGGGAAGCCCTGTTCCGCCGCATGGCGGCGCGTGCGGCCGTGCCACGGGTCGAGCAGGCGGGCGGTGCGCGCTTCATGGTCACGCCGACCAGCCGCTTCGAGCTGCGCGGCGGCTTCACCGACCTCGCGGAGCGGCTGGGCTGGATGGCGGGGCAGGGGATCACCCACCAGCTGCTGACCTTCCCCGGCGCGCTGGGGCCGGATGTGCTGCCGGCAGAGGAGGCGCTGCCCCTGGTGCGCGACGTGAATGATGAACTGGCCGCCGTCTGCGCCGCGCATCCCGACCGCTTCAGCGCGCTCGCCGGCCTGCCGCTGGCCGATGTCGATCTCTCCGTGGCGGAGCTGGAGCGCGCCGTTGGCGGGCTCGGCCTGCGGGGCGTCATCATCCCGAGCAACTACTTCATCAGCCTCGCCACGCTCGCGCGGCTGCACCCGGTGCTGGCGGCGGCGAGCCGGCTCGGCGCGCATGTGATGGTGCATCCCGGGCAGCGCCATGACGAGGACCTCGCGCCGCGCCGCTACGATGATCTGGGCATGCATCGTGCCTCGACCATCGACCTGCACAATGGGCTGAGCCACGCCACCACCACGCTGATCCATGCCGATCCGTCCGGCACCTGGCCGGCGGCGAGCTTCCAGGTGGTGAATTTTGGCGGCGCCTTTCCCTTCCTGCTCGAGCGGCTGGACCATGTGAGCGCGATCCGCGCGCCGGAGGCGCCGCTGCCCTCGACGCTGATCGGCAACCTGTTCTTCGACAGCGCCTCGCTCGGCCCAAGATCGCTGGAGATGGCGGTGGCGATGCTCGGCGCCGGGCGGCTCTTCCTCGGCACCGACTACCCGATCTTCACCACCAGCATGGCGACCGAGGCGCTGCGAACGGCGCGGATCAGCGAGGCCGAGCGCGCGGCGATCGCCACGGGGCATGCAGCGGCGCTGTTGCGGGGCCGGGCCTCAGCCGCGGGGTGAACCGAGCCGGCGATGCGTGCGCCAGGCGATGGCCGCGCCCAGCGCCGGTACCGCCGCCAGCACGCCGAAGGCGCCGGCATAGGAGCCCACCAGGCTCACCGTCAGCGCGAAGATCGAGGGCCCGACCACCACGCCGGTGAAGGTGACGGCCAGGATCGCCCCCGTCGCCGCCCCGGCGGCGCCCGGCGGGGCGAGGCGCGCGCCCTCGGCCATGGAAAGCCCCGTCCAGCCCGCGGTGCAGGCGCCGAAGCCGCAGAGCAGGACCAGCACCATCGCCGCCGGCCAGCCCAGCGCGAAGGGCATCACCGAGGCGGCGGCCGCTGTGCACAGGCCGATCACCGCCAGCACCGGCAGCCCCGCGCCGATCCGGTCCGCCACCGCCGCCCAGATCAGGCGCCCGACGGCCCCCGCGATCAGCGAAGCGGCGGCCGCGCCACCGGCGGCCACGGCGCTCCAGTGGAATTCCTCGACCAGCATCGTCACGGCATAGGCGCCGAGCGAGAGCTGCATGGCCGAGAAGCAGGCCCCCATGGCCGCGAGCGGCACCAGGCCCGGCTGGCTGCGCAGCAGCGCGAAGCCGCGCGGGCCCTGGCGCGCGGGCGGAAGGGCGCCCTCCTTACGGCCATCCCAGGGGCCATCCCAGGCTGGGCGGAACAGTCCCACGGCCAGCGCCGCCAGCCCCGCCAGCAGCGCCACCACGCTAAGAGCCCCGCGCCAGCCCAGCAGCAGCGACAACCCCGGCAGCAGCAGCCCCGCCGCCGCCCCGCCCAGGGGCACGCCGGTCTGCTTGATCGAGAACACCATGTTGCGCCGATGCGCCGGCGCCAGCTGGTTCAGCACCTGCGACGCCGCGGGGTTGGTCAGCCCATAGCCGATGCCGAGCAGCAGCGAACCGGCGGCCGCGCCCGCCAGCCCGCCCCAGGCAATGGCCCCCGCGCCGATGGCCGCCGCGGCAAGGGCCATCTGCGTGCTGCGCGCCGCGCCGAAGCGCGCCAGGATCTGGCCCGCGCGCAGCGAGGTGCTGGCCGCCGCGACATAGATCAGCGCCACCTGGTAGCCCACCAGATGGGGCGCCACGCCGAGGTCATCGGCGACCAGCGGCGCCAGGGTGGGCAGCGCGAAGACGGCGAGCGTGGCCAGGGCCTGGGCGGTCGTGGTCGCGAGCAGCGCCGCGGCCAGGCCGTGCAGCCAGGGGCGCAGGTCCGGCGTCACGGGAGAGGGGAAAGCGGCATGGCGTCGTTCTGCCACGATCGGCGGTGTCGCGGCCATGGGCCGAGCCCCGCATTCCCGGCCGGTCTGGCCTTGCGCAAACCGGGCGGCTGGGGCGTGGTGCGGCAGCATTCGCCGGAGGAGTCCAAGACATGCCCGACACCGCCATTCCTGGCCCGCACTTCCCCGTGGGCCTCGCCGATGCGCCCGGCCGCAATCGCCGCCTGCGCGAACTGCTCGCGGGTCCGGACCTGTTCCTCGCGCCGGGCGCCTTCGATGGCGTCAGCGCCCGGCTGGTCGAGGCTGCGGGCTTCGGTGCGCTCTACATCACCGGCTCGGGCGTCTCGATGAGCGCGCTGGGTGCGCCCGATGTCGGCGCGCTCTCCTTCGGGGAGATCCTTGATCGCGTGCGGCGGATCTGCGACGTGGTCTCGATCCCCGTGATCGCGGATGGCGATACCGGCTATGGCGGGCCGCTCAACGTGATCCGCACGGTGCGCGAGTTCGAGCGCGCGGGCGTTTCCGCGATCCAGATCGAGGACCAGGAATGGCCGAAGAAGTGCGGCCATGAGCCCGGGCGCCGCATCGTGCCGGTGGCCGAGATGTGCGCGCGCATCCGCGCGGCGGTGGAGGCCCGGCGCGATCCCGACTTCGTGGTGATCGCGCGCACGGATTCCCGCGCGGGAGAGGGGCTCGACGCCGCCATCGCCCGCGCCCGTGCCTATCGGGCCGAAGGGGCGGATGTGATCTTCGTCGAGAGCCCGCAGAGCGAGGCGGAGCTGGAGACGGTCGGCCAGGCTTTCCCCGGCGTGCCGCTGCTGGCGAACATGGTGGAGGGCGGGCGCACGCCGATCCTGCCGGCCGCGCGGCTGCAGGCGCTGGGGTATCGCCTGGCCATCTATCCCAACGCGCTGACGCGCCTCTTCGCGAAGGCGGGGCTGGAGATGCTCGCTTCGCTGAAGGAGACGGGGTCCTCCAACGCCATGGCGTCGCGCATGCTGAGCCATGGGGAGCTCTGGACGCTGTTCGACAATGCGAATTGGCGGGCGCTGGAGTCCCGCTATGCGGGCAGTGGCGGGACCGGCTCACCCGTCTGAAGGCGCTGCGAGGGCGACCTCACGAATTCGTGATGTGAAGCTCCTGTGTCGATGCATGATGCCGGGGCGTCAGGCCAGAATCACGATAAAACAGTGATCTAGTGGTGTTCGGGGTGGCCGCGCGGGCCGTGTGGCGCTGCGCTGGCCGGGATCGGCCCCATGGTCGGGCGGTGCTCGATACCGGGCGAGTGGTCCGAAGAAAACACAACCGTGAAGAGAAGGCGTGACTTGCCCTGCACCGCAAGGTTCGGGCGAGGCCGCCCGCGTGCATCCACGAAGCTGCGTGGTGATGGCCGACCTGCCTGGGGATTCCGGCATCCGCCGAGAGGGGAGCATTGCCTCGGCCGCGAGGTGCTCGCCCCGCCGAAAGTGGCAACGAGGTAATTCCGGGAAGCATATGTCGCGGAAGTGCAACCGTTGCGGGAAGAACAAGATTGTTTATCCAGTCACGTAACGACCAAGTAAATAAACTTTCTTACCTTTGTGCGGTGATCGCATTCATTGACAAAAATTACCGTGAGCGGCGTTCTAGGAGTCTAGGTCGTAACGAAAGCACGCCATGAAGGCGGGTGCTTTCGTCAGGACTCATGAACTCAGGAGGCCGCCCCGATGACGACTTCTCCCTTCACCGAGAACGACGATTTCCGCTCTCTCTCCAACGCCGCGAATGGCACCGAGGCCGCCCCCATCCAGGCTGGCGCCGGGGCCGATATCGTCTTCGGGAATGGTGGCAATGATGTCATTCAAGGTGAGGAAGGCGCCGACATCCTGGATGGCGGCACGGGCAATGATCTTCTGGATGGCGGCGAAGATAACGACGCGCTGAGCGGTGGCATCGGCGCGGACACCCTGCTTGGCCAGGGCGGAATTGATTCCGCGGCCTATTCGGATGTGCTGACGCTCGGCTCGATCGTGGATGCCGGCGACAACTGGATCATCACCACGACCGAAGAGGGGGTGGACCAGCTCAACGGCATCGAGATCGTCACCGACGGCAGCGAGGGCGGCGCACGCTACCTGCTGGTCGGCAATGGCGGCTTCGCCTCCATCCAGGCCGCGATCGACGCGGCGCAGGATGGCGACACCATCGTTGTCGGCGCGGGCACCTGGGGTGCCTTCACCGTGCCCGCCGGGCTCGACAACATCACCATCGCAGGCGTCAACCACGCGCTGGGCGGCGCCGCGCATGGCGTGGGCGGCAGCATCGTCAATGCCTATGGCTCGGTGGTGAACGGCACCGGCGTGACCATCACCGGCCTGCGCTTCGATGTGACGGGCAATCAGGGTGCCGAAACCTCGGCGCTGCGCATCGCCGGCGCGGGCGTGACGGTGGAGAACAGCGTGTTCTTCCGCACCGGGGCGCCGGGCAGCAGCACCTGGCACCACGCGATCGTGGTGGACAATGCAGCCGGCGTGACCATCGCCGACAGCCTCTTCGACCAGGCCGCGCCCGGCCCCTTCACCTCCACGCAGAGCAATGGCTGGCGCAACGGCGTGCTCGCCACGGGCACCGGCACGGCTGACATCAGCATCACCGGCAACACCTTCCAGGGTGGCGGCACCTCGGCCCTCTCGCTGCTCGCGCTCGGCGCGGCGACCGAGGTCGCGGGTAACACCATCTCCGGCTACGGCACCTTCGCGACCATCGCTGATCCCGCGATCAACAACCCGGGCAGCGTCTTCACCAACAACGCCTATACCGGCCCGGCCGCCAATCTCGGCGGCAACGGCACCTTCCTCAACGCCCAGGCCGGCAGCGGCGCGGCAGTGACGGTGGATGCGGATGACCTCGCCACGGCGGGCAACACCAGCACCACCAATGGCGGCTCGGGCTTCATCATCTTCAATGGCGGCGCGAATGTCGCCAACGACACGCTCTCGGGCGGTTCGGGCAATGACGGCCTGGGCGGCAGCGGCGGCAACGACCTGCTGAGCGGCGATGCGGGCAATGACGTGCTCACCGGCGGTGCGGGCGACGACACGCTCGATGGCGGCGAGGGCACCGATACGGCCGTCTATGGCAATGGCGCCGTGACTGTCGATCTCCACAACGGGACCGCCAGCGGCGCCTTCGGTTCGGACGTCCTTACGAGCATCGAGAACGTTACGACCGGCAACGGCAATGACGTGGTGATGGGCACCTCCGGCGCCAATGTCATCACCACCGGCGCGGGCAACGACACCATCGACGGCCGCGGCAACGACACCTCCGGCGGCGGCGACAGCGGCGATGACGTCATCGATGCCGGCGACGGCACGGCCGACACGGTGGTGATGTTCGACAGCTTCGCCAGCTACACGATCGGCTTCGTCGACGGGAAGCTGACGCTGACGCGCGCGGGCGAGACCACCACGCTCAGCAATGTCGAGCGCGTGAACTTCGCCGACCGCACCATGCTCGTCGTGGACAAGGACAGCGTTGCGAGCGACCTGACGACGATCGGCGCGGCCGTGACGGCGGCCGATGCCATTGCCGGGCCGGTGACCGTGCTGATCGCCGATGGCAGCTATGGCGAGGATGTCGCCGTCACGCGCGGCGACCTCACCTTCGCCGGCCAGAGCCGGGCGGGCGTGGTGCTGAGCGGCCAGGTCAGCGTCACCGGCACGCAGAACGGCGCGCTGGCCTTCCAGGATCTGACGATCAACGCTGCCGGCGAGAGCTACGGCATCCTGCACAATGCGCTGGCCGGTGCCGGCGCTACCCTGTCGCTGGCGCGGGTCTCGATCAGCGGGGCGCTCGAGAACGCGCTGCTCTACACCCGCCCGGGCAACAGCAGCACGCCCAGCATCACCACGGATCTGCTGTCGGGCATCAGCATCGTCGACAGCCATCTGAGCGACAGCGGCATCACCAACACCGGCAACAACGGCCGCGGGCTGATGAATCTGTTCGGGTTCAACGGTGACCTGACCGTCACCGGCAGCACCTTCTCCGTCAGCAGCGGCGAGGCGGCGCGCAAGGGCATCGCCGTCACCGGCTCGCCGCGGACCGGCACGCTGAGCGAGGGCGGCGCCATCGTCTTCGAGGACAACAGCATCGAGGGCGCCTTCCTCACCGACGCCATCGCCTTCTACTACTTC
Organism: Roseomonas sp. TF40; assembly: GCF_057219975.1. NCBI lineage: Bacteria > Pseudomonadati > Pseudomonadota > Alphaproteobacteria > Acetobacterales > Roseomonadaceae > Roseomonas > Roseomonas sp. TF40. Next base: position 83,845 of record NZ_JBXVVR010000001.1, read on the forward strand.
GCCGATTTCGCGAGCTTCGCCGCCAGCGGCAACATCGCCGATGTCACCGCGCCCTGGGGCGTGCTGAACATCGACAAGATCGGCGGCGCCGTGAGCATCGCGGACTTCTTCTCCAGCGCCACCAACGCGGCGCCCCAGGCCATCGGCGTGCTCCAGGGCAATGCCACGGATGACAGCCTGACCGGCTCCGATTTCAACGACGTGCTGCTGGGCAACAACGGCAACGACGTGCTGGTGGCCGGCCATGGCGCCGACTACCTCGATGGCGGCGCGGGCGACGACACGCTGACGGGCGACGATCGCTCGCCGGAGGCCACCGGGGCGGACACGCTGATCGGCGGCGCGGGCAATGACGTGCTGATCGGCGGCGCCGGCGCGGATTCGCTGGTCGGCGGCGGCGACACCGACACCGCGCAATACAGTGAGACGCTCACCACCGCCGATATCTCCGCAGTGGGCGGGGGCTGGCAGGTTCAGGCCGGCGGGGCGACCGATACGCTCGCGAGCGTCGAGGTCATCTCCCATGCCGGTGGGCGCATCCTGCTGGTGGGCAATGGCGGCTACGCCACGATCCAGGCAGCGGTGAATGCCGCGTCCGCGGGCGATACCATCCAGGTCGCGGCCGGGACCTATACGGAGACGGTGACGCTCGACAAGCAGGTGACGCTGATCGGCGCCAATGCGGGCACGGCCGGGTATGGGAGCCGCGCCGCCGAGAGCGAACTGGCCGGCAGCTTCATCGTGGCGGCCGATGGCGTGACCATCAACGGCTTCAAGATCGGCGGCGCGGCGGATGCGATCCGCGGCGTCTCCGGCGGGTCGGCGCATGACAACCTCACCATCGTCAACAACCTGATCAGCGGCACCACCGACAGCCCGATCCGCTTCGGCCTGGGCTTCGGCGGCGGCATCGGCAGCGATGACTGGGTGATCACGGGCAACCTGATCGAGGCCATCAACGGCAATGCCCGCACCGCGATGGTGCTGTTCAACATCGACGGCCTGCTGGTGTCGGGCAACGTCATCAACCACGACGTCGAGACCTCGACCGGCCGCCGCGGCATCAACCTCGACGGTGTGCTCAACGCGCAGATCGGCGGCAACACGATCAACATGGGCCTGGTCGCGCCGACGGATGCGACGGCGGCCAGCACCGCCACGCCCTGGGCGATCCAACTCTCGATGAGCGACCGCGCCCTGGAATCGGTGACGGTCTCCGGCAACACGCTGCAGGGCAGCAGCACGGGCATCGTCGGGCTCAGCCAGCGCGGCATGACCGATGTCGCGATCACCGGCAACACGATCAGCAACGTCGTCAGCGGCGTGGTGCTGAATGGCGGCAGCGTGCCGCCGGTTGCGCCGGGTGTCGTGATGGATGTCGGCGTGTTCGGCAACACCATCACAGCCGCCGTCAACGCGGTGTTCGTGCGTGACCTGCATGGCGGCCACCCGAATGGCCCCGTCGTGTTCGAGGGGCTGGGCGTCGCCGGCAACACCATCAACGCCGGTGTGGTGCAGATCGGCCGGGCGGAGACCTTCGTGCCCAGCGGCGCGTCCGGCCCCGGCAATGGCCTGCTGAACATCACGGGTCAGGCCACGCTGCTGGGCGCCGAGGGCAATGACGTGGCGCAGCTGGAGGGCAGCGGCTCCGCCCTGTTCATCGGCGGTGCCGGCAATGACCTCTTCATCGGTGGCGCCGGGAACGACACGGCCGTCGGCGGCGAAGGCGCCGATACGCTCCAGGGCGGCGGCGGCAACGACACGCTGCAGGGCGGCAATGGCGGCGACCTCTACATCGTGGATGGTGGCGAGACCATTCTCGAGATCCCCGGCGACACGGGTGCCGACACGGTCCAGTCGAGCGTGAGCTTCACCGCGCCCGACAGCGTCGAGCAGCTGCATTTGACCGGCAGCGCCGATATCGACGGCACGGGCAATGCAGGTGCCAACACCATCCTCGGCAACAGCGGCGCGAACGTCCTCACCGGTGCGGGTGGCAATGACGCGCTGGACGGCGGTGCCGGCATCGATACGGCGGGCTATGCCGAGGCGATCGACGCGACCGAGATCTCGATCGTGGATGGCGGCTGGGTTGTCACTTCCGACGACGAGGGCACCGACACGCTCAAGAACATCGAGGTCGTGGATGGCGCTGGCGCGGGCAAGTTCCTGCTGGTCGGTGCGGGCGGCTTCGCCACCATCCAGGCGGCGATCGACGCGGCCACGGCGGGCGACACCATCGTCGTCGCGTCCGGCAGCTTTGGCGGCGCGACGGTTTCCAAGAGCCTCACCATCCTTGGCGCCAAGCATGGCGTCGCCGGCTACACCACCCTGGGCCTGACCGGGGAGGCCCGTGACGCGGATGGCGAGACGGTGATGACGGGCGGCTTCACCGTCCAGGAAGGCATCAGCGTCGAGATCAACGGCTTCCGCTTCGTCAACACCAACGCGATCAACACCAACAGCGGCAGCCTGGTGCAGGACGTGGTGTTCGCGAACAACGTTGTCGTCGGTGGCGTGAACCAGTTCATCGGCAACGCCAACGGCCTGGGCACGGTGTCGGTTACCGGCAACTTCATCAGCAGCGCCACCAGCAACGGCTTCCAGATCAACGGCGCCGGCAATGGCGCCGTGACGATCGAGGGCAACCTCTTCGATGGGACCGGCAGCGGCGGCGCGGCCGTGAACGCGAACGGCATCGCGACCTTCGACTTCAGCGGCAACGTCGTGATGAACACCAACTCGCACGGCATCCAGGTTGCCGGCGCGATGGGTGACGTGACCATCGACGGCAACACCTTCGACGGCACGGTGCAGTCCGGCGCCCTCGATCGCGGCGCGATCTCGGTGGCGAACCCGCAGGGCTTCACGAGCCTTTCGATCACGGACAACACCGTGACCGACAGCCCCTTCGGCGTGGTCTATCGGGGCGCCAACGATGCCAATCCGGGCGCCATCACGCCGACCCTGTCGGGCAATGACTTCACGGGCGCGACCGTCAGCGCCTTCGGCTATGCCGGCAACAACAGTGCCAACCTCCTGACCGGTGGCGCCGAGGATGCGGTTTTCCGCGGCTTCGACGGCGCAGACACGCTCTTCGGTGGCGGCGGTGACGACGCCATGGACGGCGGCACGGGCGTGGACGTGGCGCTGTTCGACACGACCATCGCGGCGGCATCGGTCTCCGCCAGCGGCGGTGGCTGGACCGTGGAGAATGGCGACGACAGCGACACCCTCGCCAATGTCGAGGTCATCAGCCATGCCGGTGGGCGCATCCTGCTGGTCGGTGCGGGCGGCTTCGCCACCATCCAGGCGGCGATCGACGCGGCGAACGCGGGCGATACCGTCATCCTCGCTGCCGGCACCTATGGCGATGCTGTCACCATCGACAAGGCGATCACCCTGCTCGGGCCCAATGCCGGGGTCGCCGGGACGGAGAGCCGCGACGATGAGGCGGTGATCACGGGCGCGGTGACGATCTCGGCCGCGAGCGGCGCCGTGACGATCGGCGGTGTCGAGTTCCGCTACACCGGGGCCGCGGATACGCTGGGCGTGATGCTCAACGTCACCGGGGCGGCGGATGTCACCATCGAGGACAATCGCTTCTACACCGAGGCGGCGCAGGGGGCGGCCGGCAGCGGCCGCGCCATCCAGCTGACCACGGCGGCCGGCGGCAACATCACGATCGACGACAACTTCTTCGGCGGCGTGGTGGTGGATCCGGCGGCGCGGTTTGGCGGTGCCAATTTCAACCGTGCCATCTGGTCGGATGGCAGCTCGGCAAGCCTGACGATCACCGACAACACCATCGTCAATGCGCGCACGGCGGCCAACCTGGATGGCTTCGACGCCGCCCCGGTGACCACCGTCACGGGCAACACCATCGTCAACAGCGGCAGCGGCTTCTCGATCGCCACGCCGGGTGGTACGGCCATCACCGGCATCTCGGGCAACGTCTTCCAGAACGTGCAGTCCGACTTCAACCTGCAGAACGTGACGACGGCCTTCACCTTCGCCACCGGTACCAACTCGGCGACCACGCTGGTGTCGACGGAGCCCGGCCTGCGCGTCCTGGGCGGCACGCAGGATGACGCCCTGACCGGCAATGATGGCATCGACGAACTGTTCGGCCGCAACGGCAACGACACGCTCAATGGCGGCGGCGGCGACGACGTCCTCAACGGTGGCGCGGGCAATGACAACCTCGTCGGCGGTGCGGGCAATGACGCGGCGACCTTCGCGGCTGGCACCACCCTGCTCAAGAACTTCGACGGCAGCGTGACCGCCACCGGCCCGGATGGCACCGACCAGCTCAGCGGCGTGGAGACGGCCTTCGTCGGCACCACGCCGGTGGACCTGGCGGCCATCCCGACGCCGAACGTCACCATCGCGCTGACCACGGATACCGGTGAGGACGATGCGGCGGACGCCACCAGCGACGCCACGGTGAGCGGCACGGGGCGTCCGTTGACCGATGTGAAGGTGACCTGGACCGTGGGGGCGACCAGCCTCACCACCACCGTCACGGCGGATGCCGCCGGCAACTGGTCGGCCAGCCTGCCCAGCGTGCTGCCGGATGGCGAGGTCAGCGTCACGGCCGAGCAGAAGGACGGCCTGGGCGTGACCGACAGCGCCGGCACGGCGTTCCTCTACGACACCGTCATGGATGTGCCGGACATCGACCTCGATCCGGCGTCCGATACCGGCGCCTTCGACGATGACTACGTGACCGGCGACAACACCCTCGCGCTGTCCGGCACGGCCGAGGCCGGCAGCGTGGTGGTGATCAAGGACGACCTGTCCGGAGACACGCTGACCACCTTCACGGTCGGTATCAGCGGGACCTGGACCTTCACCACGGACCCGCTCGACGATGGCACCTACGACATCTTCGTCACCTCCAAGGATGCGGCGGGGAACGGGAACAACTCCGACTCGATCCTGGTGTTCGTCGACACGACCGCACCGGATGCGCCCACGATCGACCTGCTCGCGGCATCCGACAGTGGCGCCTCCGCGACCGACAACATCACCAAAGACACCACGCTGCGCCTTGCCGGCACGGCGGAGGCCGGCAGCAAGGTGGAGGTGTTCTCGGGCACGACCTCGCTCGGCTTCGCCGATCTCGTCGGCAGCGACTGGACCTTCACCCGCGTCTTCGATGCCGGCACGCTGCCGGATGGCGATTACGCGCTGACGGTCGTCTCCACCGATCTGGCGGGCAATGAGACCGGTTCCTCGGTTCTGACCGTGACCGTGGACCGGACCATGGCGACGCCGACCATCGACCTCGTCGCGGCGTCCGACAGCGGGGTGTCCGACACGGACAACCTGACCTCGGATGCCACGCCTTCGCTCTCCGGCACGGCCGAGGCCAACAGCACGGTCGAGATCTTCGACGGTGCGACCTCGCTCGGCAGCGTCACGGCGGACGGTACGGGGAACTGGAGCTTCACCAGCCCCAGCCTGGCTGCCGGCGCGCATGACCTGAGCGTCACCGCGACCGACGCGGCGGGCAACAGCGCGACCTCCGCGGTGCTGACCGTGGCCGTGGATGTCGCGACCGCCACGCCGACGATCGATCTCGATGCGGCCTCTGACAGCGCCAATGACAGCGACAACATCACCACCGACACGACGCCGAGCCTGAGCGGCACGGCCGAGAAGGGCGCCAGCGTGGAGATCTTCCGCAATGGCACCTCCGTCGGCACGGTGACCGCCGACAGCCTCGGTGCCTGGAGCTTCACCTCCGCGGCCCTTTCCGACGGCAGCTACAGCTTCACGGCGGTGGCGACCGACACGGCGGGCAATGTCAGCGCCACCTCGGCCGGCCTCGCGGTGACCATCGACACCACGGCGCCGGCGGCGCCGGTGCTGACGGCAGCCGGGGCTGGCGTGGGCAACACGCTGACCGTGGTCGGCACGGCGGAGGCGAATGCCGAGGTCGAGGTCTTCATCGGCGCGGTCTCGATCGGCACGGCGACCGCCGATGATGATGGCGAATGGGCGCTGGAGAATGCCGCGATTTCGGCCGGGGGCGCCATCACCGCCCGCGCCACCGATGACGCGGGCAATGTCAGCGCGGTCTCGGCGTCCTACACCCTGGGCATCGGCCTGCTTGGCGGGGCGCTCACGGGTGGTGCGGGGGCGGACAGCCTCGGCGGCAGCGACGGTGCGGACACGCTGGCGGGCATGGGCGGCAATGACACGCTCAACGGCGGCGCGGAGAACGACACGGCCGACTACCGCCATGTCGCGGGCGGCATCACCGTCGATCTCGCGGCCGGCACGGCCTCGGGCGAGGGCGATGACATGCTGATCTCGATCGAGAACGTGTTGGGCGGTGCCGGGGTGGACTTCATCTTCGGCAGCGCGGCGGCCAACCTGCTCGTGGGCGGCGGCAATGACGACATCCTCGACGGTGCGGAGGGCAACGACACGCTGCTCGGCGGCGCGGGCGCGGATGAGATCAGCGGCGGCGATGGCTTCGACGTGCTCAGCTATGCGGGCTCGGGCGCTGCCGTGCAGATCTCGCTTGCGGCGGCTTCGGCGGCCGGTGGCGACGCTGAAGGCGATGTCTTCTTCGATGTCGAGGGCGTCATCGGCTCCGGCTTCGCGGACAGCCTGGTCGGCAGTTCGCTCGCTGATCTCCTCGATGGCGCGGTCGGCAACGATACGCTCATCGGTGGGGCTGGCGCCGACACCCTGATCGGCGGCGACGGCTTCGACACGGCTTCCTATGCCGGGTCCTCGGCGGTGAACGTGAACCTCGCGACCGGCACGGCCGCGGGCGGTCATGCGACGGGCGATGTCCTGTCGGGCATCGAGGCGCTGATCGGCGGCAACGGGTCGGACGTCTTCACCGGCAATGCCGTGGCCAACATCCTCTCCGGCGAGAATGGCAATGACCGCCTGATCGGCAACAGTGGCAACGACACGCTTTCGGGCGGCATTGGCAACGACACGCTGGATGGCGGCGACGATGCCGACAGCCTGTCGGGCGGCGACGGCGCCGACAGCCTCAGTGGCGGCGCTTCGGATGACGTTCTCTTCGGGGGTCTCGGCAAGGACACGCTGAGTGGCGGTGCAGGCGCGGATCGTTTCGTCTGGACGTCGGCGGCGGAGTCGGCGGCAAGCACGGCGGGTCGCGACGTGGTGGCCGACTGGGGGGTGGGCGATCGCATCGACCTGTCCGGCTTCGACGCCAACATTGTCCTGGCTGGCGTGCAGAGCTTCACCTTCCGTGGCACGACCTCCAGCTTCAGCACGGCGAATGCGGGCGATGTGTGGACCTACGTCTTCGGTGGCACCACCTACATCATCGCGGGCGTCGACGGGGATGCGGTGCGCGATTTCCAGATTGAGCTGACCGGCGTTCACGCGCTGACGCTGAGCAGCTTCATCGGCGTGGGTGGCCTGGTTCTGGGCACCAGCGCCTCGGAGACGCTGACCGGCTTCGAAGGCAACGACACGGTGAGCGGCCTGGATGGGGCGGATACCCTGACCGGTGGCCTGGGCGCCGACTCGCTGAACGGTGGTGGCGGCGAGGATGTGCTGGAGGGCGGTGAGGGTAACGACGTCCTGCAGGGTGGCGCCGGGAGCGACGTGCTGATCGGTGGCGGCGGGCGCGATACGCTGGCCGGCGGCGACGGCCTTGACCGCTATGTCTGGACGAAGGCGAGTGACAGCACCGCGAGCGCCACGACGCGTGACGTTGTCAGCCAGTGGCAGGCGGGTGAGTTGCTGGACCTGTCGCTCATCGACGCGAATACGGGCGTGGATGGCGACCAGGCCTTCACCTTCGGCGGCGTTGCGGCAAGCCGCACGGCGGCGGGTGCGGGGCAGGTGTTCTTCTACACCAGCGGGGGCAACACCTTTGTCATCGCTGGCGTGGATGGCGACGGGATCGCGGATATGGAGTTCGCGCTGAATGGGCTGCACAGCCTGACGGCCGCAGACTTCGTTCTCTGATCGCCCCGCCCGCGGCGCCGCACCCGCGGCGCCGCGCGGACCTCGGCGCGCGCCGGTCCTGTCTTTGGGCCGGCCGCTGCACAGCGCAGCCTGGTCGCATTGAGGCATTGCGATCAGACTTCGCGATGTAGCTTCAACAGCCTGCCGCGCAGCAGATCCGACCAGATGATTCCCTCTGGTCGGATATTGCTCTAGACCGGGCGCGTGACCCTCGCCTCTCGTCCCCCGCAGCTTGCCGTCATCATTCCGGTCTTCCGGGAGGCGGCGAATGTCGAGCCGCTCGTTGCGCGGCTCGACACCGCGCTCGCGGGCATCGCCTGGGAAGCGGTCTTCGTCGATGACGACAGCCCCGATGGCACGACCGAAGCGGCGCGGGCCATCGCGGCGGTCGATCCGCGCATCCGCTGCATCCGCCGCGTCGGCCGGCGCGGGCTTGCCTCGGCCTGCGTCGAGGGACTGCTGAGTGTCTCCACCCCCTTCGTCGCGGTCATGGATGGCGACCTGCAGCATGACGAGGCCATCCTGCCCGCCATGCTCGCCGCCGTGCAGGGCGGGGCGGACATCGCCATCGGCAGCCGCCATGTGGCGGGTGGGGCGGCTGCGGGCGGCTTCTCGGCGGCGCGCGGCGCCCTGAGCGACGCCGGCACGCGCCTGGCCCAGGCGCTGCTGCCCACCCGCGTCGCCGACCCGATGAGCGGCTTCTTCCTGCTCCGGCGCGACCTGGTCGAGGAGGTCGCGCCGAAGCTCGCCGCGCGGGGCTTCAAGATCCTGCTCGACATCCTGCTCAGCGCCGGGCGGCGGCTGAGCGTGGCGGAGATCCCCTACAGCTTCCGCAGCCGCCAGGCGGGCGAGAGCAAGCTCGACGCCACGGTGCTGCTGGAATTCGCGGGACTGCTGCTCGACAAGGCGACGGGCGGGCTGGTGCCGCTGCGCTTCGTCGCCTTCGCCGCCGTGGGCGCCTTCGGCGTGCTGGTGCACATGGCCGTGCTCGCGGCGCTGGTGCAGGGCGTGGGGGCGGGCTTCGGGCCCGCGCAATGGGGCGCGACGGCGGTCGCCATGACCGCGAATTTCTGGCTCAACAACCGCATCACCTACCGCGATGCGCGGCTGCGCGGGCCGCGGCTCTGGCGGGGGCTGGTGCTGTTCTACCTGGTCTGCGGCGTTGGCGCGGCAGCGAATGTGGGCATCGCGGGGCTGCTGGTGCGCGATGGCATCCTCGCCTGGGGGCTGGCCGGCGCAGCGGGGGCCCTGATCACCGTGGTGTGGAACTACGCCGTCTCCTCCACCCTGGTCTGGCGCGCCCGGTGACCTCACAGGGCTTGATCTGGGCGGTGGCCCTCGCGGCGCTGACGGCGCTGCGGCTGGTCTTTGCCGCGCTCGTGCCGCTTTCCCCGGACGAGGCCTATTACTGGGTCTGGTCGCGCACGCTGCAGGCCGGCTATCTCGACCACCCGCCGATGGTCGCCCTCTTCATCCGCGCCGGCACCTTGCTGGCGGGCGAGGGGCCCTTCGGCATCCGGCTGATCGGGCCGCTCTCCATCGCGGCCGCAAGCCTGCTCCTGGCGCGAGCGGCGGATGACCTCTTCCCCGATCGCCGGCCGGGGCTCTGGGCGGCGGCGCTCTTCAACGCGACGCTGCTGGTCGCGGTGGGTGGGCTGCTCGCCACGCCGGATCTGCCGCTGCTGGTCTTCTGGGTCGCGGCGCTCTGGGCGCTGGCGCGGCTGCACGCGACGCAGGACGGTCGCTGGTGGCTGGTCTTCGGCGTGCTGGCGGGCCTCGCGCTGGTCTCGAAATACACGGCCGTGCTGCTGGGCGCGGGGGTGGTGGCTTGGCTGCTCGGCAGCCGGAGCGCCTGGCGCTGGTGGCGCGATTGGCGGCTCTATGCCGGCGGCGCGCTGGCCCTGGCGGTCTTCGCGCCGGTCGTGCTCTGGAACGCGGCGCAGGGATGGGCGAGCTTCGCCAAGCAGGGCGGGCGCGCCGGTGTCGATGAGGCCGGCTTCACCCTGCGCTATCTCGGCGAGTTGATCGGCGGGCAGATCGGCCTCGCCACGCCGCTGGTCTTCGGCATGGCGGTGGCGGGGCTCGCCCTCGCCGGCCTCGCCTGGCTGCGGCGCGGCGATGCGGGGGCGGCGCTGCTGGTGGCGCTGGTGCTGCCGGGGGCGATGCTGTTCCTGTGGCAGGCGACGGGCAGCCGGGTCCAGGCGAATTGGCCCGCCCCCCTCTGGCCCGCGGCCTGCATCGCGGCGGCGGCCTTCGCGCCGCGCTGGCGCGGCTGGGCGGCGGGGCTCGGGGTCGGGCTGGGCGTGCTGATCTACCTCCAGGCCGCCTTCGCGCCGCTGCCGCTGCGCCGGGCGCAGGACCCCACCTTGGCGCGCATGGGGGGCTGGGCGGAATTCGCAGCCCTGGTGGAGGCCGAGCGCCTGCGCCAGGGGGCCAGCTTCGTCGCGGCGGAGGAATACGGCCTCGCCGCCCAGTTGGCGCTTCGCCTGCCCGCCGGCGTGCCGGTGATCGCGCTGCATTCGCGCTGGGCGCTCTTCGACCTGCCGCGCCCCGCGCCCGGGGCCACCGGCCTGCTGGTGCAGAGTGCGCGGCGCGATTCCGTGCCCGATTGGCCGGGGGCCGCCGACCTCGCCACACCGCTCGAGCGCAGCCGCCGGGGCATCCTGGCCGAGCGCTACCGCAGCTTCCGCGTGGAGACCACGCCGGGCCTGCCCGCCGCCGCCGTGCTGCCGCGGCCTTTCGACGTAACCGCGCGGCCTTGACGCGCGAAGTCTCCACCCGATGCTTTATAGTCATCGGCACGGCCGGAGGAGTGGGACCATGTGGATCAAGCGCAGGCGTGGCTGGGAGATCCCTGAGAGCCGGGTGACGCCCGAGCCGCTGGTGCTCAACCGGCGCGCGCTGATGGCCGCGGCCGGGGCAGGGACCATGCTGGCGCCGACCGTCGCCAAGGCGCAGTTCTTCCGCCGCAGCGAGGCCGACCCCTGGGCGCGCCTGCCCACCGACACGCCCGACCTGCCCGCCGCCATGCGCAACCCGCGCTACGTCGCCGGCCGCGCCCTCTCGCCCGAGCGTGAGGCGGTGACCTTCAACAATTTCTACGAATTCGGCAGCAGCAAGGATGTCTGGCCGACGGCGCTGCGCATGCCGGTGCGGCCCTGGACCATCCGGATCGACGGCATGGTGGAGAGCCCCGGCGAGTTCGGCGTCGATGACCTCATCCGCCGCATCGGGCTGGAGGAGCGCGTCTATCGCCTGCGCTGCGTCGAGGCCTGGGCGATGACCGTGCCCTGGACCGGCTTCGAACTCTCGAAGCTGCTGGAGATCGTGAAGCCGCTCGGCTCGGCGAAGTATCTGCGCTTCGAGACAGCGCAACTGCCCGCGGTGATGACCGGGTTGCGGCAATCCTGGTATCCCTGGCCGCATATCGAGGGCTGCACGATCGAGGAAGCGGCCAATGAGCTGGCCTTCATGCCGGTGGGCCTCTTCGGCAAGCCCCTGCCGCCGCAGAATGGCGGGCCCTTCCGCGTGATGCTGCCGTGGAAATACGGATTCAAGTCGGGCAAGTCGCTCAGCCGCATCACGCTCACCGACCAGCGCCCGAAATCCTTCTGGGAGACGCTGCAGGGCAGCGAATACGGCTTCTGGGCCAATGTGAATCCCGCCGTCGCGCATCCGCGCTGGAGCCAGGCGACCGAGCGCCTGATCGGCAGCAATGAACGCGTGCCGACGCAGATCTTCAACGGCTATGGCGAATTCGTCGCCGGCCTCTACACCAACCTCCAGGGCGAGCGGCTCTGGGCCTGAGCCCGGCCCATGGCTGAGCCGCGGCCCGAGCGGGTGCTGCTGGTCGAGGACACGGCCTCGCTCGCCGCGGTCTATGGCGAGTATCTGCGCGCCGCCGGCTATGCGACCGAGCACGCCGGCTCGGCCGAGGCGGCGCTGAAATCCGCGGCCGCCAACCGCCCGGATGGCGTGCTGCTCGATCTGCGCCTGCCCGATGCCGATGGGCTTTCCGTGCTGCGCGCGCTGCGGCGCGAGGATGCGGATCTGCCCGTGGTGGTGATGACCGCGCATGGCTCCGTCGCCACGGCGGTCGAGGCCATGCGCGCCGGCGCGATCGACTTCCTGGTCAAGCCCTTTGCGGCCGAGCGTCTGGCGGTGACGCTGCGCAACGCGCTCGAGCGCGCGGCCCTGCGGCGCGAGGTGCGCAACCTCGCGCAGGCGCAGCCGCGCACGCAATTCGCGGGCTTCATCGGCGCCGCGCCGGCGATGCAGGCGGTCTATCGCATCCTGGAGACCGCCGCGTCCTCCCGCGCCACGGTCTTCATCACGGGCGAGAGCGGCACGGGCAAGGAATTGGCGGCGGAGGCGGTGCACAAGCTCTCGCCGCGGCGCGACGGCCCCTTCATCGCCATCAACTGCGCGGCGATCCCGAAGGAGCTGATCGAGAGCGAGGTCTTCGGCCATGTGCGCGGCGCCTTCACCGGGGCGGTCGCGGACCGCATCGGCGCGGCGCAGGCGGCGGATGGCGGCACGCTCTTCCTCGACGAGCTGTGCGAGATGGATCTCTCGCTGCAGGGCAAGCTGCTGCGCTTCATCCAGTCCGGCAGTTTCCAGCCCGTGGGCTCCACGCAGCTGCGCCGCACCGATGTGCGCTTCGTCTGCGCCACCAACCGCAACCCGCTGCGCGAGGTGCGCGAGGGCCGCTTCCGCGAGGATCTCTACTACCGCCTGCATGTCGTGCCCGTGGCCCTGCCGCCGCTGCGCGAGCGCGGGGAGGATGTGGTGGCGATCGCGGAAGCCATGCTCGCCCGCGCCGCGACCGAGGAAGGCAAGCCCTTCCGCGGCTTCGCCGAGGATGCGAAGGCCGCGCTTCTCGCCCATCGCTGGCCGGGCAATGTGCGCGAACTGGAGAATGCCGTGCGCACGGCGGTGGTGCTGCATGGCGGCGAGTGGATCACCGCCGCGATGCTCCCCCTCGTGCATCCCGAGAACGCGCCCCCGCCGCCAAGCGCGCCGAAGGAGGACCGCACGCGCCAGATCCGACCGCTGGCCGAGATCGAGCGCGAGGCGATCGAGCGCGCGGTGCTGCTCTGCGACGGCAATATCCCGAAGGCCGCCGCCCATCTGGGCATCAGCCCCTCGACGCTCTACCGCAAGCGTGCGGCCTGGGGCGAGGGCGCGTAGCTACCGCAGCATTTCGCGCGCCTCGTCGATGACGCGCAGCGCCTCGGGCGTCAGCGCATAGGGCGCGAGGTCGCGCGTATCGGCCCAGATCGCCTCGGTCACGTCGCCGCCCGGGCGGGGCTCGCCCGATTGCCAGCGCGCGGCGTAGTCGATGATCGTGTAGTGGAAGCGCGGGCCGCGATCCGCCTCGCCGGGCGTGATGGCGTCGATCACCGCGAGCAGGCGCAGCGCGCCGACTTCGATGCCGGTCTCCTCGCGCAATTCGCGCCGCGCGCAGGCCTCGGCCCCTTCGCCCAGGCGCTGGCCGCCGCCGGGCAACGACCAGGAACCTGCCCGCGGCGGGCGCCCGCGACGGATCAGCAGCACCTCCTCGCCGCGCAGCGCCACCACGCCGATACCGACCCAGGGGCGCGTGGGGTATTCGCGCGGGCTCGGCGCCTCGCTCATTGCGGCGCGGGGGCCTCGGCGGGGGCTTCGGCGGGGGACTCGGGCGGCGGCTTCACGAGATCCGCGAGGCGCGGCGCGAAGGCCTTCTCCTTCCACTGCCCGACCTGATAGGCCCAGCCGCGGAAGCGCGCATTCAGCCGTGCCGCTTCCTCATCGCCGGCGGCGGCGATCAGCGCCCAGAGATTGTCGCCCTCCTTGTGCAAGGTGAGGGTGAGGGCGAGGTTGTCGGTCAATTCGAAACGACCCTCGCCGATCCGCGCGCCGGGGATCTCCGCGGCCGGCTTCACGTCGAGGAAGGTGAGGAATTCGAAGGCACGCGCGACCTCGTCGAGGCTGACCTCATCCAGTTCCGGCGTCTCGGCGGGCTCGACCACGCGCAGCGGCGCATCGCCGTCCGGGCCGCGTCGCAGGATCAGCGGCGGCTCGCCCTCGCGCGTCACGCGCAGGCTGCGCACGCGCTCGCGCGCGATGTTCGTCAGGTCCCGGTCGATCCAGAGATTGGGGTCGCCATCGAGCGGCAGGCGGCCCTCGGCGAGCCAGGTCTGGCTCTCATTCGGGCGGCGCACATAGATGCTCTCGGGCACATTGCCCTGCATCCGCACGCGGCGGCGGCCGAGCACGAGTTCCACGATGGGCTGGCCCTGCGCATCCAGCACCCGCAGCAGCGAGGCGGTGGAGCCCGGCCGCGTCGGGTCATCGACGCCGAGGCGTTCCAGCATCTCGGGATTGGCCGTGCGCGGCTCGGTGAAGCGCAGCTCCGTGAGGCCCACGAGCAACTCGCGCACGCGCTCGGGCCGCACGGGGTAGTCGGATTTCGCGGGCAGCACCCAGCGATCGGGCCCCTCGCGCTTGATCAGCAGCGTGCCGTCATGCCGCCGCACCTCGATGGAGCCCGCCGCAGCCAGCCGCGCGGCGAGGTTCGGGAAGGCGAGCGGCACGCTGGAGGGCGGCGGCGGCTCGGCGCGATCGGGCGTCAGCAGGATCGCCGCCGCGATGAAGGCACCCGCGGCCGTGCCGAGCAGCAGGAGGTTGCGCCGGTTCATGCGCGCGCCTCCGCGCGCCTGCGGGCCCGCATCACGCCCAGCACGATGGCGAAGATCGTGAGCAGGGCAGGGACGAGAGCGATGTTGAGGATCCGGAGGAAGGTCTCCAGCCCCTCGATGTCGCGGCGCAGTTCGAGCTGCACCTGGCGCAGCTCGCCGCGCGTGCGGCGGATTTCCTCGCGCGCGCGGTCGATCTCGGCGCGCTGCTCGGGCGTGATGATGGTCTGCGCGGCCCCGCCTTGTGGGCCCTGGCGCAGTTCGCGCAGCCGGCGTTCGGTCGCTTCCAACCGCTCGGTCAGGCCGCGCTCGGTCTGGCGGAACTGGGCTTCCGCGTCGCGGCGGATGTTCTCGACCAGTTCGAAGGGCCGCAGCGATTCCCCGCGCGAGCGCAGCGAGATCAGCGCCTCGCCGCCGGCCATGCTGTCGGCGAGGTTGATCAGGAAGCTGCCATTGTCGCTGAGCGGCGTCGTGACCTGCTGGCCGAAGAAATCCTGCACGCGCACCCAGAAGCGATCCTCGAGCAGGTCGGCATCATTGCCCACAACGAGGTTCGCCGGGTCTTCCGTGCGGGCGCGATGGGCGGGGAAATCCGCCGGGCGATCCGCACTCTCGGGCGGGCCGGTGAAGGCGGAGGTCAGCTCCCCGCGCACGCGCGCGACGATGACGCGGGACTGGCCATCGGGCCGGAACTCCGCGAGCAGCCGCGCCGGGCTCGGCTCGCGCTGCACGGCGGTGGCATCGACCAGCATGGCGCGCTCGCTGCTGCTGACCAGCGGCACGAATTCGATGCTCGCCCCCTCGCGCCGCCGCACCTCGCCGGCGGAGGCGACCGTGACCTGCGCGAGTTCGGCGGTGGCGATCTCGCTGCGGTTCAGCCCGGCGGCGGGCACGTTGAACCAGGCGAGGTAGTCCACCGCCTGCACCCGGTCGCGCGGATCGGCGCGCACGCGCCACGCCCCGCGCTGGTCCAGCACCACCTTGTCCGACGGCGCCTCGATGCCCCAGGCATTGAGCAGGCGATGCAGGCTGGAGCCCGTGTCGCTCGGCGGGCGCCCGGTCGGGCCGGGGCGGGAGGCCTGGCTCTCGCTATGCGGATCGGTGAGTGCGATCAGCCGCCCGCCGCGCATGACGAACTGGTCGATGGCGTAGAGCGTCGTCTCCGGCAGGTTCTGCGCATGCGCCACCAGCAGCACCTGCACGTCCGGCTCGATCACCTGCGCGTCGAGCGCCACGTCGCGCACCGTGTAGAATTGCCGCAGCTGGTTGAGGATGACGAAGGGCTGCCCCGCACCGGGCTGGCGCATCATCATCGCGCGCGGATCGCCGTTCAGCGGCAGGGAGGACAGCACGCCCAGCACCGGACGGCGCGGGTTGCTCAGCTCCCAGATCATGCGGGTGAGGTCGTATTCGAGGAAGCGCTCGCGATCCGGCTGGAAGAAGGGGATGGTGCGCTCGTCATCCAGCAGGTTGATGCCGGCGAGGCCGAAATAGACCTGCTCGCCCGATTGATCCACCGGCACGCCCTGCAAGCCGAGCGCCATGGCGCGGTCCTCGGTCTCGCTGAAGGGCTCGGGGTCGAAGATCTCGAGCCGCACCTTGCCGCGGCTGACGGAGGCGTATTCGCGCAGCATGGCGATGACGCGCTCGGCATAGGCGCCATAGACCGGGATCGTCGCACCCAGGCGGCGCGAATAGTAGACGCGCAGCGTGATCGGGTCCGACAGCCCCTGCAGCACCTGCCGCGTGCCGTCCGAGAGCGTGTAGAGCCGGTTCTGGGTGAGGTCGATGCTCGCGCGCGGCAGCAGCCTGTCCGCCAGCATGTTGACGCCGATGGCGAGCAGGCCCGCAAGGAACAGCGCCAGCGCGGCGGAGAGGCCGCGCTTGCCGCGCGGGGTGGCAGTGGTGGTGCTCATGCGCTCAATCCGCCTTCCGCTGATCGACGGCGACCGTGTTGGCGAAGAGGAAGAAGCCGATGAAGGAGGCGAAGAAGATCAGGTCCCGCGCCCCGATCACGCCGCGCGAGAAGCCCGCGAGGCGATCGGTGATGCTGATGGCGCGCGCCACTTCCGCCATCTGCGGGATGCGCTGGGAGAGGAACTCCGTCACCACCGGGCTGCCCGCGGCGGTGAGGAAGAAGCAGGCCGCGACGGCGAGGACGAAGGCGATGACCTGGTTCTTCGTCATGGCCGAGATCGCCGCGCCCACCGCGAGGAAGGCGCCCGCCACCATGATGCAGCCGAGATAGCCCGAGAGGATCACGCCATTGTCGGGGTTGCCCAGCACATTCACCGTGATCACCAGCGGGAAGGTCAGCGCCAGGGCGATGGTGCAGAAGGCCCAGGCGGCGAGGTACTTCCCCACCACGGCCTGCCATTGCGCGATCGGCAGCGTCAGCAGCAATTCGATGGTGCCCAGGCGCCGTTCTTCGGCCCAGAGCCGCATGGTGAGCGCGGGCACCAGGAACAGGAACAGCCAGGGCACGAAGGTGAAGAAGGGCCCGAGATCCGCCTGGCCGCGGGCGAAGAAATTGCCCAGCGTGAAGGTCAGCGCGCCCGACAGCACCAGGAAGATCACGATGAAGACGGTGGCGACGGGGGTGGCGAAGTAGCTCGCCAATTCGCGCCGGAAGACGGTGACGACGCCGCCCATCACGCGGCCTCCTCTTGCGGCAGGGTGAGCGCGCGGAAGACCGCATCCATCGAAGGCCCGCGCGCCGCGAGTTCCGCCGGGGTTGAATCGGCCACCACGCGGCCGCGCGCGATGACCACGGCGCGCGTGCACACCGCGCCGACTTCCTCGAGGATATGGGTCGAGATCACGATGGCCTTGTGCGGCGCCATGGCGCGGATCAGGTTCCGCACCTCATGCTTCTGGTTCGGGTCGAGGCCATCCGTGGGCTCGTCCAGCACCAGCACGGGCGGGTCGTGCGACAGCGCGGCGGCGAGGCCCACACGGCGCTTGAAGCCCTTGGAGAGCGTCTCCACCGGCTGCAGCCGCACGCCTTCGAGCTGCGTGAGTTGCATCGCCTGCGCCACGCGATCCGCGAGCTCACTGCCGCGAAAGCCCCGCGCCCGGGCGCAGAATTCCAGGAAGCCGGTGACGCTCATTTCCGGATAGGTGGGCGCGCCCTCGGGCAGGAAGCCGAGGTGGCGGCGCGCCGCGACGGGCTTGTCCACCACATCCTCGCCGCAGATGCGCGCGGTGCCGGCGGTGGGCGTCATGAAGCCCGCCAGCATGCGCATGGTGGTGGATTTGCCGGCGCCGTTCGGCCCCAGGAAGCCCACGACCTCCCCCTTGGCGACGGAGAAGGTCACGTCATCCACGGCCGTGAAGGCGCCGAAGCGCTTGGTCAGGCGCTCGATCTCGATCAGCGCGGTCAAGGCGGTTTCCCCGAATTACCCGGCGCAGCGATTAAGGAGGGCAGGGGGCGGATGCAACCCCCGGAGAGCCACGCGGAACCTCCGCAGAGCCCTCTCCCCCCGCCGGGGGGAGAGGGTTGGGTGAGGGGGGATGCACGACAGGTCCATTTCTAACTGGTTGAAAATGCTTTCGTCTGGATATGACTGGGTCGGCAATCTGCTGAACAAAGCCCCCTCACCCAACCCTCTCCCCCCGGAGGGGGGAGAGGGCTTCAGTGGCGCTTTTCCGCGCTCAACCTACCCCGCATCCAGCGCCGCCATGGTCGGGTCATGCCCGAACAGCGCCAGCAACGCCAAGGCCGCCCCGCCGCGCGGCCCATCCAGCGCGGGCTCATCATGCAGCAGCTTCTGCGCGTCGCGATGGGCGATGCTGATCAGGCGGCCATACTCCTCCGGCTCCTCCCGCGGGTCGAGCAGCCGCGCGCCGGGCATGCCGGCCTGGCGGGCACCCAGCGCGTCCCCGCCGCCGCGAGTCAGCAGATCCTCCTCGGCGATGCGGAAGCCATCCTCGGTGTCGCGCAACACGAGCAGGCGGCGCTTCTCGGCCTCGCCCAGGCCGATGGAGTGGACCAGCAGGCAGGATGAGGGCTTCGCGCCGCGCCCGACCCGCCCGCGCAGCTGGTGCAGGGCCGCGAGGCCGAAGCGCTCGGCCTGTTCGATCAGCATGATGGTGGCCTCCGGCACATCGACGCCGACCTCGACCACCGTCGTCGCCACCAGCAATTGCGTGCGCCCGGCGGCGAAATCGCCCAAAGCGGCCTCCCGCACCGCCAGCTCCTGCAGCCCATGCGCCATGCCGACCTGGCCGGGGAAGCGCGCGGAAAGCTCGGCAAAGCGGTCCTCGGCGGCGACGGAATCGTCCCTTTCCCCCCCCTGGATGGCGCGCACCACCCAATAGGCGCGCTCGCCACGGCCCATCGCCTCGCCGAGCCGGTCCACCACCTCCGGCAGGCGCTCCTGGCTGACGATGCGCGTTGCGATGGGCTGGCGGCCGGCGGGTTTGCCCTCGAGGCGCGAGACCGCCATCTCTCCCCACTGCGTCAGCAGCAGCGTGCGCGGGATGGGCGTTGCGGTCATCACCAGCATGTCCGCATCCCGCCCCTTGGCGGCGAGCATCAGCCGCTGGCCGACGCCGAAGCGGTGCTGCTCATCCACCACCGACAGGCCGAGGTCGCGGAAGGCGACACTTTCCTGGAACAGCGCATGGGTGCCGACCACGATCTGCACGCTGCCATCGAGCAGCCCGCGCAGCACGCGCTTGCGCTCCGCCCCCTTCACGCTGCCGGTCAGCAGTTCGACATGCACCCCCGCCGGCACGCAGAGCTTCGCGAGGGTGCGCAGATGCTGGCGCGCGAGCAATTCCGTGGGCGCCATGAGCGCCGCCTGCGCGCCCGATTCCACGGCGCGGAGCATCGCCAGGATCGCCACCAGCGTCTTGCCGCTGCCGACATCGCCCTGCACCAGGCGCAGCATCCGGCGCGGGGCGGCCATGTCGGCGCCGATCTCGGCCAGGGCCTGGGCCTGGCCGGGGGTGGGGGCATGGCCGAAGGCGGCCAGCGCCTTCGCCTGCAGCTCGCCCGTGCCGCGCAGCGCCCGCCCCGGCCGGCCGCGCTGGCGGCGGCGCACCAGCGCCACGGCAAGCTGCGCGGCCAGCAATTCGTCATAGGCCAGCCGCCGGCGCGGCGCCTGGGGCAGGGGGCCGCCCGGGCGCTGCAGGGCCCGGATGGCGGCGCCGAAGCCGGGCCAGCCCTCCCGCGCCAGCAAAGGGGCGTCAGCCCATTCGGGCAGCGGCGGCAGCACGGCGAGTGCGGCCTCCATCGCGCCCCGCAGCCTTTTCTGGGTGAGGTCGCGCACCAGCGGCCAGACCGGCTCGACCAGCGGCAGGTCCTCCTCCCGCGCGGCGCAGAGCGGGTTGAGCATGGCCCAGCCCTGGCTGCCCTCCGCCAGCACGCGCCCGGCGACCAGGCGGAAGCTGTCGCGTGGCAGCAGCTTCTCGATCCAGGGCAGGCGGCCATTGATGAAGCGCAGCGTGAGCTTCTCCCCCCCGCTCACCGCCTGCACCTCCACATAGGGTCGGCCCGTGCGGTGCGAGCGCGCGGCGCGCAGGGCGCGGATCTCCACCTCCAGGATGCAATCGGCATCAAGCGGCGCTTCCGCGGGGCGGGCGACACGGCGGCGGATCACCACGCGCTCGGGCAAGTGCAGCAGCAGGTCGAGCACGCGCGGCCCGCCCCCCGCCTCGGTCAGCAGCTTCGCGAGCGTCGGCCCCACCCCCGGCAGGCTCTCCAGGGGCGCGAGGAGGGGTTCGCAAGCGTCTCGGGCTGACAGGATTCCCATGCGCCTCTATATGCCAGCCGAGATCATGACAGACACCCCAGTGGCACAAGACCCGACACCCGAGCTCTCCCCGCGGCGCCGCCGGCTGCAGTTCCGCGCCTGGCACCGCGGCACCAAGGAGACCGATCTGATGGTCGGCGCCTTCGTCGCCCGCCACATCGCCACCTTCACCGAGACCGAGCTCGACGAGATCGAGCATGTGCTGGAGCTGGACGATGTGGACCTCGCCGATTGGCTGAGCGGGCGGCGGCCCATCCCGGCGGAGGTCGCCACCCCCATGCTCACCCGCATGGCGGTGGAATGCGCCGGCTCGGGCGCGGGGCTGCCGCCGGAACTGCGCCGCTGATGGCGATCCTCACGGTCCATGGTGCGCCGGAGGGGTTCGACGCGCTGCTCCTCGCCCGCCGCCGGGCCGAGAGCACCGCGCCCATCCTGCATGTCTGCCGCGACGACGCCCGCATGGCCCGGATGGGTGAGGCGCTGGCCTTCTTCGCCCCGCATGTCGAGGTGCTGCGCTTCCCGGCCTGGGACTGTCTGCCCTATGACCGCGTCTCGCCCAATCCCGAGATCGTCTCCGAGCGCATCGCCACGCTCACGCGCCTCGCGGAACGGACGAACCAGCCGCGCATCCTGCTGACCACGGTCAACGCGCTCGTGCAGAAGCTGCCGCCGCGCGCCGCCTTCACGGGTGCGGTCATCGCGCTGAAGCGCGGCGGGCGCGTGGACCCGAAGGCGCTGGCGGAGTTCCTCGAGGCCAATGGCTATCACCGCACCGGCACGGTGATGGAGCATGGCGAGTACGCGATCCGCGGCGGCATCGTGGACCTGTTCCCGGCCGGTGAGAACGAGCCCGTGCGGCTCGACCTCTTCGGCGACGAGATCGAGGATTTCCGCCGCTTCGACCCGAGCACCCAGCGCAGCGGCGCGCGGGTGGAGGCGCTGACCCTGCGCCCGGCCGGGGAGATGTTCCTCGACGCGCCCTCGATCAGCCGTTTCCGCACCGCCTATCGCGAGCTGTTCGGCGCGGCGGCGGGGGAGGACCCGCTCTACGTCTCGATCTCCGCGGGGCGCAAGCATCCGGGCATGGAGCATTGGGCCGGGCTGTTCCACGAGAGCATGGAAACCCTGCTCGACCATCTGGGCGAGGGCGCTTCCGTCTCGCTCGACCACCAGGCGGAGGACGCGCTGGAAGCGCGGCTCGAGATGGTGGTGGACCATTACGAGGCGCGCCGCCTGCCCACGCGCGATGGCGAGGTGCCCTATCGCCCCGCGCCGCCGGGCAGCCTCTATCTCGACCACTCCGACTGGGATGCGATGCTGGAGGGCGCGCGCGTCTTCCGCTTCTCGCCCTTCGATGCGCTCGCCGGCGCCGAGGGCATCGATGCGGGCGGGCGGCTCGGCCGGCTGTTCAACGATGTGCGCGCCGAGGGGCGCAACGTCTTCGTGGCCTTCGGCGAGCACGCGACCGCGCTGGGCAGGCGCGGCCAGCGCCCGGTGCTCGCCGCCTGGACGCGCGGCTCGCGCGAGCGGCTGGCGAACCTGCTGCGCGAGAACGGGGTGGCGTGCGAGCCGGTCGATGATCTCGCCGCCCTCCAGGCCCTGCCGAAGGGCGTGGTGGCGCTGGCCATCCTCGGCGTCGAGCGCGGCTTCGTGGCGCCCGACATCGCGCTGGTGGGCGAGCAGGATCTGCTGGGCGAGCGCATCGCCCGCCCGCCACGCCGGCGCAAGCGCGCCGACCAGTTCATCGCCGACGCCACCGAGATCGCCGAGGGCGACCTGGTCGTGCACCAGGACCACGGCATCGGGCGCTATGACGGCCTCGCGACCATCGAGGTCGGCCACGCGCCGCATGAATGCCTGCGCCTGATCTATGAGGGCGGCGACAAGCTCTTCGTGCCGGTCGAGAACATCGAGGTGCTCTCGCGCTTCGGTTCCGAATCCGCGGGCGTGGCGCTCGACAAGCTCGGCGGCTCCTCCTGGCAGGCGCGCAAGGCCAAGGCCAAGTCGCGCATCCAGGACATGGCGGCGGCGCTCATCAAGGTCGCGGCCGAGCGGCGGATGCGGGATGCGCCGGCGGCCATTCCGCCCGAAGGCGCCTGGGACGAGTTCTGCGCCCGCTTCCCCTTCGCCGAGACCGAGGACCAGTCCCGCGCCATCGCCGATGTGCTGGAGGATCTCGCCGCCGGGCGCCCGATGGATCGCCTGATCTGCGGCGATGTCGGCTTCGGCAAGACCGAGGTGGCGCTGCGCGCCGCCTTCTGCGTCGCGATGTCGGGCAGCCAGGTGGCGGTGGTGGTGCCCACCACGCTGCTCTCGCGCCAGCATTTCCGCACCTTCTCCGCCCGCTTCGAGGGGCTGCCGATCCGGGTCGCGCAGCTCAGCCGCATGGTCACCGCCAAGGAGGCGCAGGCGGTGCGCGACGGCGTGAAGGACGGGACGATCAACATCGTCGTCGGCACCCATGCGCTGCTCGCCAAGGGCATCGAATTCGCCGAGCTCGGCATGGTGATCGTCGATGAGGAGCAGCATTTCGGCGTCGCCCACAAGGAACGGCTCAAGCAGTTCAAGTCGGACGTGCATGTGCTGACGCTGACGGCCACGCCGATTCCGCGCACGCTGCAGCTCGCCCTGACCGGCGTGCGCGAGATGAGCGTGATCGCGACACCCCCGGTCGATCGCCTCGCCGTGCGCACCTTCATCATGCCCTGGGATGGCGTGGTATTGCGTGAGGCGATTCAGCGCGAGCGCTTCCGCGGCGGGCAGGTCTTCTGCGTCTGCCCGCGGCTCGAGGACATGCCGAAGCTGCGCGAACGCCTGGCCGAGATCGTGCCCGAGGCACGGGTGGTGGAGGCGCATGGCCGCCTCGCCCCCACCGAGCTCGAGCGCGTGATGACCGAGTTCGGCGACCAGAAATACGACATCCTGCTCTCCACCAACATCGTCGAGAGCGGGCTCGACATGCCGGCGGTGAACACGCTGATCATCCATCGCGCGGACATGTTCGGCCTCGGCCAGCTCTACCAGCTGCGCGGGCGGGTGGGCCGCGGCAAGCAGCGCGGCTATGCCTACCTCACCTGGCCGCAGAGCCACCGGCTGAGCGCGGCGGCGGGGAAGCGGCTCGAGGTGATGCAGACGCTGGACAATCTCGGCGCCGGCTTCACCCTCGCCTCGCATGACCTCGACATCCGCGGCGCGGGCAATCTGCTGGGCGACGAGCAGTCGGGCCATATCCGCGAGGTCGGCATCGAGCTCTACCAGCAGATGCTCGAGGACGCGGTGGCGGACCTCAAGCAGGGCAGCGGGCGCGAGGAGGCGGAGGCGCGCGACTGGACGCCGCAGATCAATCTCGGCCTGCCGGTGATGCTGCCCGAGGCCTATGTGCGCGACCTGCCGGTGCGCCTCGGGCTCTACCGGCGCATCGGCGCGCTGACGAGCGAGGCGGAGATCGAGGCGATGGCCGCCGAACTCGCCGATCGCTTCGGCCCGCTGCCGGCGGAGGCCGAGACGCTGCTGCAGGTGGTCTGGCTGAAGGCGCTGTGCCGCCAGGTGGGGGTGGAGAAGCTCGATGTCGGGCCGAAGGGCATCGTGCTGGGCTTCAGGGCCAACCGCTTCGCCAATCCGGGCGGCCTGATCGAGTGGGTGGCTGGGCAGGGGGGC
Source organism: Roseomonas sp. TF40 (assembly GCF_057219975.1). Classification (NCBI taxonomy): domain Bacteria; kingdom Pseudomonadati; phylum Pseudomonadota; class Alphaproteobacteria; order Acetobacterales; family Roseomonadaceae; genus Roseomonas; species Roseomonas sp. TF40. Next base: position 107,909 of record NZ_JBXVVR010000001.1, read on the forward strand.
GCGGTGAAGCTCCGCCCCGACCACAAGCTCGCCCTGGCGCAGGAGATGCCCTATGAGGCGCGCATCAAGGCCGCGCGCGGGCTGCTGACGGCGCTGGCCGAGGTGGTGCAGGGGCGCGTGCCCAAGGCCAGCGCGCCACCGCCCAAGCCACCCGCCCCCGCGCCGAAGCCCGCCGCCGCGCCGGCGAAGAAGAACGTCTTCGGCCGGCCCATCGTGCCGCCGCCGGGCAAGGGCGCGCCGACGAAGCCGATCCCCTTTCCGGGGCGCTGGAAGCGGTAGGTGCCGGTCAGGCGGCCGCGCGAAGCTCGGGCTCCGCCGCCTCGATCATCGCCGTGGCGAGGACGCCATAGGCCGCTGCCCAGGCCTCGCGCATCGCCGGGGTGAAGGTCTCACCCAATCCCTGCGCCAGCGTGTCCAGCAGCGCCGCGCCGACCGTGACGTAGTGGGCGGGCTGCACGCCATAGGCACCATGCCGCGCGCCCAGCGCGCGCACGGCCGGCAGCATTGCCTCGGGCCGGCGGAGATGGGCCACCACGAAGCCGATCGCCGCCATCAGCTTGCGGCCCTGCGCGGGCAGGTCGGTCTGGGCGAAGAGCGGACGCAGCGCGGGGTCGAGCTCGAAGAGGCGCGCATAGAACAACGCCGCCGCGGGCTCCGCGATCGGGGCGACGGCACGGAAGCTGGTCTCGATCAGGGCGATCTGGTCGTCGGTCATGGCGGCATCTCCTGCGTTGCGATGTCCGCAGGATGCCGCGCGGCCCTTGCGCCGCTGTTTCGCGCCCGATTTCTATTGTGTCAGCCGCGCCACGCGCGCCTGCCAGGCGCAGAGCAGCGGCGTGACCACCAGTTCCATCAACAGCGTCGCGGCCATCGGCCAGCCCGGCCAGCCGCCAAGGCCGATGCCCAGCAGCCGCATCAAGCCGCCCACCACGACGACGAAGGTGAGCACGCGAAAGCGCGTGCCGTGCTGCTCGATCCGCGGGATGCTGGCCCAGAAGGCGATCCCGATGCCGAGCAGCAGCCCGGAGAGGTATCGGTAGTGGCTGTCCATCGCCGCATCGACAGGTAAGCCGAAGATCGCCCCGCCCGCCCCCGCGGCCACCGGCACGCAGCCGGCCAGACCCACCGCGAGCCGCAGCCACAGCGCCTCGCGATGCGACCCTGGGGTCACGCGCCGATGTTGCGCGCGAAGATGGCGCGAAGGCCGCATGCGGATCACACCCCCCTTCGCGCCGGGCTGATCCTAGGCAGCGCCCTGACAAGGCGGCAAGATGTTCGCCAGTAGATCGAGGTGATCGCCATGCGAACGGAAAAGGGGCGGCTCGAGGGGCGCGTGGTGCTGCTCACGGGGGCGTCCAAGGGCATCGGCGCGGCCTGCGCCGCCGAACTCGCCGCCGAGGGCGCGCTGGTCATCGCCCACTACAACAATGACCGCGCCGGCGCCGCGCAGGCCCTCGCCGACGTGGCGAAAGAGCGCCACCTGTTGCTGCAGGCCGATGCCGCCGATCCGGTCCAGATGGACCGCCTCTGGGCCGAGGCCCTGGCCTGGCGCGGGCATGTGGATGCGGTGGTGCTCAACGCCGCCATCATGGTCGCCGGCGGCGGCATCGCCGAGTCCGTCGCGGAATGGGACGAGGCCTGGGACCTGCAATGGCGCGTCAACGTGCTCTCGCCCACGCGGCTGATGCGCCACGCGGTGCGGCACTTCCAGTCGCGCCCGGCGGGTGAGGGCCCGCGCGGCGTGCTGGTCACCATCTCCTCCTGGGCGGCGCAGCGCGGCGTGACCAACCCGGCGATGGTCGCCTATGCGGCGAGCAAGGCAGCGGTGAAGGCCGCCGCGCAGACCATCGCGCGCGGCTACGCGGCCGAGGGCATCCTGAGCTTCATCGTCGCCCCCGGCGTGGTGCGCACGCGCATGTCGGAGGATTTCGCGGCAACCCAGGGCGGCGAGGCGAAGGTCAGCGCCACCCTCGCCATGGGCGAATGGGTGCCGCCCAGCGACATCGCGCGCACCGTCGCCTTCCTGTGCGAGGGCCGCGTCCGGCATCTCTCCGGCGCGACCCTCGACATCAACGGCGCGTCCTACGTCCGTTGAGCGGCGGTTCAGGCCGCCTTGCTGGCGTTGAACTGGTCCATGAGCCGGTCCAGCTTCTGCAGCAGCGGCACCAGGCGCGCGACCTGGCGCTGGCCTTCCTCGCCCAGCGAGCGGAAGGTCGTGATCGGCGGGCGCACATCGCCCACCGGATAGCCCGCCGCCGCGGCCAGCGCCTTCGAGTAGCACTGGTGGCCGTAGAGCGGGTGGCCTTCCTGGATGATCGCCGTCATCTCCTCCAGCACATGCTGGATGGCGATGGCCTCGCGCACCCGGCCGGCCTGCAGCAGCGGCCACAGCGCGGTCGAGGCGCGCGGCGCGTAATTGCCATAGGGGTCCACATAGCCAACCGCGCCGAGCTTGAAGCTCTCCACCACGCGCTCACCGGCGAAGACGTTCATCACGCCCTCGGTCGCCTCGACGATGTCGAAGACGCGCCCGACATCCATGCTCGCTTCCTTGATGTAGCGGATGTTGGGCAGATTCTTCGTCAGCCGCGCGACCAGCTTCGGCTTCATGTCCACATGCGTGGTGAAGGGGTTGTTGTAGAGCATGATGGGCAGGGAGACCGCCTCGCAGATCGCGGCGTAGTAGCCGAAGATCTCGTCCTCCGTGGGCGTGTAGTAGTAGGGCGGCGCGATCATCAGCCCGTCCGCGCCGAGCTTCTCCGCCATCTTCGCGTAGCGCACGGCGGTCGGCGTATGGGCGTTGGTCGCGCCCACCATCACGCTCATCTTCCCGGCGCAATGGGCCACCGTCTCACCCACCAGCTGCTCGCGCTCGGCGTCGGAGACGGTGAGGAACTCGCCCGTGGTGCCGAGCACGATCACGCCCGGCACGCCGCTGACATGCTGCCAGTCGAGGAACTTCTTCAGCGCCGGCACGTCGATGGCGCTGCCATCCTCGGTGAAGGGGGTGACGGTGACGGTGTGGCAGCCGCGGAACTGTTTCGTCATGGCGGGACGCATCCTCTCCTCCGGGGCGCTTCGCACCCCCTGCGCCGTCCCGTATAGCCGATGTTACGTGCAATTCACCATCCGGGGGGCAGCGTGGCGCGTGAGGTCGATATCGCCGTGATCGGCGGCGGGCTGATCGGCATGGCCGCCGCCTATCACCTCGCGCGGGATGGCGGGGCGCGGGTGGTGGTGTTCGAGCGTGGCGAGATCAACGCCGCCGCCTCGGGCAACAATTCCGGCTCGATCCACGCGCAGATTCCGGTCGAGCCCTTCCTGAACCAGGGCGAGGCCTGGGCGATCCGCTTCGCGCCGACGCTGCGGCTGATGATGGCGGGCATCGCGCGCTGGCGCGAATTGCCGGCGGAACTCGGCACAGACCTGCTCGAGATCGCCAATCGCGGCGGGCTGGTGATGGCGCGCAGCGCGGCCGAGATGGCGATGCTGGGCCGCAAGAGCGCGATCGAACGCGCGCAGGGGCTGGAGACGGTGTTGCTCGGCCGCGCCGAGCTGCTCGACCTCGCCCCCTATCTCGCCCCCGATGTGGTGGGCGGCGCCTTCTGCGCCATCGAGGGCAAGGCCAATCCCCTGAATGCCACCTTCGCGCTGGCCGCCGCCGCCCAGGCCCAGGGCGTGGAGATCCGCCGCCGCACCGAGGTGACGGGGCTGACGGCCGACGGCGCGGGCTGGCGGCTCGCCACCAGCGATGGCGGGTTGCAGGCGCGCCGCGTGCTGAACTGCGCCGGCGCCGAAGCGGGGCGCATCGCCGGCCTGCTTGGCCTTGACCTGCCGATCGAGGCGCACCCGATCCAGGTGACGGTGACCGAGCGCGCCGCCCCCTTCATGCCGCACCTGGTCTATTCGGCCGCGGACCGGCTTTCCCTGAAGCAGAGCGCCGCGGGCAGCGTGCTGATCGGCGGCGGCTGGCCGGCGCGCACGCATCCCGTCACGGGACTACCGGTGGTGAGCGAGGAGTCGCTCTTCGGCAATCTGCGCCTCGCCCTTGGCGCCGTGCCGGGCATCGCAAGGCTGCGCGTGGTGCGGTCCTGGGCGGCGATCGTCAACGGCACGCAGGATTGGCGGCCGATCCTGGGTCAGATGGCGCCGGGCGCCTTCATCTGCTTCTTCCCCTGGATGGGCTTCACCGCGGGGCCGCATGTGGCGCGGCTGGTGGCCGACCTCGTGCTCGGCCGGCGGCGCCTGGATGATCCGGAGATCGCGGGCTTCGCCCCCGGCGCGTGAGGCGTCTGGCTCAGAAGACGCGCGGCGCCACCGCGGCGTCGAGGATCGCGCCATGCAGATCGAGCAGCCGCACCGGCTTGCCGACATGGGCGGCGAAGCCGGCGGCGAGGTAGCGCGCGCGCTCGCCCTGCAAAGCTGGCGAACAGGCGAGGATCGGAATCCGCCCGGCCTCGCCCAGGGCGCGGATGCGACGGACGGTCTCGAAGCTGTCGGGGTCGTGCAGCTCCATGTCGAGCAGCACGAGGTCGAAGGGTTCCTGGCTGAGCGCGGCCACCGCCGCCACGCCATCGGGCGCGGTCTCCGCCGCATGGCCCAGCTGGCGCAGCAGCGCCACGGCGGCGGAGCGCGCGGCCGGCAGGTCATCCACCACCAGCACCCGCAGGGAGGGCACGGGCGGCAGCGCGGCCTCCGGCGCCGCCACGCTCGCCACCTCCAGCGGGATCTCGAACCAGAAGGTGCTGCCCTGGCCCACCTTGCTGTCGAAGCCGATGCGCCCGCCCATCAGCTCCACCAGCTGGCGGCTGATCGCCAGCCCCAGCCCGCTGCCGCCGAAGCGGCGCGTCGTGGAGCTCTCGGCCTGGCCGAAGCGCTCGAAGACGCGCGGGCGGGCGTCTTCGGCGATGCCGATGCCGGTGTCGCGCACCTGCACGCGCAAGACGCCGTGCCCGGCGCCAGGCCTGTCGGGCAGCCACTCGGCCCGCACCGTCACCTCGCCGCGCGCGGTGAATTTCAGCGCGTTGCCGGCCAGGTTCAGCAGCGTCTGCGCCACGCGCGTGCGGTCCGCGACCACCACCGGCGGCAGGTCCGGGGCCAGTTCGAGCCGCCAGCCGACCCCCTTGCGCAGCGCCGCAGCGGCCAGCGGCGCCAGCGGCTCCTCGATCATCCGGCGGGTCGGGACGGGCAGGGGCTCGATGTCGATGCGGCCCGATTCCAGCCGCGAGATGTCCAGGATGTCGCTGATCACGGCCAGCAGCAGCCGCCCGCTCTCCAGGATCACCTGCACGGCCTCCCGGTCCGTGGGGGAGAGTCGGGAGTCGGAGAGAACCTGCGCCATGCCCAGGATGCCGTTCAGCGGCGTGCGGACCTCGTGGCTGATATTGGCCAGGAACTCGCTCTTCGCGCGGGTGGCGACCTCGGCCTGGTCCTTGGCGTCGCGCAGCTGCACCTCGCGCGCCTGCGCCTCGGCCAGCAGGCGCCGCTGTGCGGCCTCGCTGGCCTCGAGCGCCAGCAGGCGCGCGCGCATCGCCTCGGCCATGTCGAGGAAGGTGGCGGTCAGCCGCGCCACGTCATCGGTGCCGCGCGGGGTGAGGCGGGCGTCGTAATGCCCGGCGCGAATGGCCCCCGCCGCCTGCTCCAGCCGGCGCAGCGGGCGGAACAGCCAGCGCGAGCCCATCTCCACCGCCGGCACCAGCAGCGCGAGGCAGAGCAGCGCCGCCGCCATGCCGCGCAGCAGCAGCGCCTCATGCGCCGCGTCGATCGGCGTGCGCGACAGGCCGAAGAGCAGCGTGCCCAGCGGCTGGCCGGCGATCTCGATGGGCACGCTGTAGAGCTGCCGATAGCTGCCATCGGACATGCGCAGGATGCCGCTGTGCGGGTCGGGCAGCGGGTCGCCGCCGATGCGCCACCCCTCGGCCGCCACCGCCTGGCCGCGCATGTCGAGCAGCACCATGTGGGTGAAGGCCTCATCCGCCACCGCCTCGACGAAGACGGCGCGGATGGTGGCGAAGTCGCGCTCGGCGAGCGGGGCGGTGAGTGCTGCCTGCAGGATGGGCTTGGTTGCCTCGGCGCGGGATTCGAGCTGCGCGTCCAGCGCCTGCAGCAGCATCCGGTCCTGCACCAGGGTCAGGGCCAGGGCCAGGGTCACCATGGCGGCGGCGGCCAGGCCGAACAGCTTCAGACGGAAGGAGAGGCGACCCAACATGCGATGGTCGGGTTCCCGTCCTTCAGGCGTTGGACAGGAGGCGCCGTGTCTCCGCCACCACGGGGTCGAGCTCCGCCAGGTCCTCGGGCGTGACGCGGCGGATGGTCTGGAAGCCGGTGCCGGCGAAGAAGCGCTGGCCTTCCTCGGTCCGCGGCATGATGGCGAGGCAATTGCCGATCCGGCGAGACTCCGCCTCACCGATATGGTTGCCCAGCAGCACCAGGAAGCCGGGCACGCGGGTGAATTCCTGCCAGACCACCAGCGCGTCGCGCACATCGGCGCGGATGGCGTTGAACTCACCCCGGCTCATCACCGCAAGCGGCGTGTCCGGCCCGGTGAGCAGCTGCGCCAGGCTGTCCTCGTTGCGCGCATGCACGGCGGTCACGTCGCGCCCGATCTCGAGCCCCTGGGCGCGCAGCCAATGGGTGAAGGTCAGCGCGACGAGGGATTGCGGGTTGGTCATCGCCACGGCGCGCCCGCGCAGCATCGCGATGTCGTTCACGGGGCGGCCGCGATGGCAGACCAGAAGGCCCGGGATGCGCGGCTCGTAGATCGCCACTGGCCTCAGCCCGCCATCGATCTGCGCCACGCGGCCGAGATTTGCTGCGGTCACCACCAGGCCGAAAGCGCCGGCCATGGTGCGTTCATGGAAGGCCTGCAGGCTGGGCGCGGTGACGATCTCCACCGGCCGGGACAATTCGCGTTCGAGGAAGGTGCGGAAGGGCTGGTACTGCGCCAGCAGGACGCGGGCGCTGACATTGGGCATGACGCCGAATTGCAGCGCGCCAGCCTCCTGGCCGCGGGCGCCGCCGTCGAGGAAGGGCAGGGCGGCCGCGCCCAGCACGCTGCGCCGCGCGATGGCGGAGGGCGCGCGCGGACCCGCCTGGGTGCCACGGCGGGCACCCGCCAGGGGTGCGCCCTGCGGCGCGGGGGGACGGGGATGCATCGACTCGGCCTTACCGCTTCCCGGAGTTCATCGAAGGGTCAAAGCCCTTTATGCCACAAATGCGCGAGCGATGCAGCCTTCGATTGGAATATCGCGCGCCCCCCCGGCCGGGCGCCCCCGCCGGCCTTGATGCGGGGGGGGCGAGGGGCGATGTGTTACCCATCATGGCCAAGATCGACCGCACGCTGCTGCCCTCCCTGCCCCTGGCTTTCCGCCGGCTTGCCGGTGTCTGGGTGCTCGGCCTGACCTTCTGGCTGGCCGCGGCGATCGCGCTGTTCCGGTGATGAGCCGCCCCGAGGATCTGCGCCGGCGGCATGTCGAGCCGCTGCGCCAGGTGGTGGAGGAGCGATTCAGTCGCTTCCGTGCCGGCACGCGCGGCCTGCTGCTGCCGCTCTTCGCCTGGCCGCTCGGCCTCGACCTGATCGTGGAGGTGGTGCAGGGCGACAGCCGCGGCGTGGCGGCGGCCGCGCTCGGCATCGGCCTGCCCCTGCTGGCCGTGCGCAAGCTCCGGCGCGGGCGGATCGGCGATACGGCGCGCGCGGCGATCCTGATGGCGGTGGCCACCGGCCTCGTCGCCGGGCTCGGCGCCAAGCTGCCGCCCCTGATCGCCGTCATGCTCGCCTTCGGGGCGTGGTTCGGCACGCGCCTGCTCTATGACGGCGCGGTGCAGGAGGTCGCCCCCCCCGCCGAGCCTGCCCCGCCGTCCCCGCCCGGCCCGCTGGCCGAGGCCGAGGCGCGGCTCGCGCGGCTGCGGGCGCTGGACGATGCGCGCCTTGCCCCCGTGCTCGGCAGCATGGCCGCGGTGCTGGAGGACCTGGCCGCCCGGCCCGAGCGCCTGCCGCTGGCCCGGCGCTTCCTGACCGTGCACCTCGACGGGCTGGAGCGCATCGCCGATCGCCTCCAGGCCGGCGCCGAGCCGCCCGCGGGGCTCGACCCGCTGCTGCGGGACCTCCAGGGCGCGGCGGAGGGGCTGATCGCCCGGCTCCGCGCCGAGGAGAGTGCCGCCCTCGACATCCAGGTGAAGGTGCTGGCCGACCGCCTGCGCCAGGAAGGCTATGCATGAGCACGACCCAACCGACCGTTCCGGAACCCGCGGTGATCGCCGAACTTGCCCGGCAGATCGACCTCAAGGATCCGGGCTCGATCCTGCGCTTCGGCCAGCAGACCCAGACCCAGGCCCAGGCCGCCGCCGACGCGATGCTGGAAGGCGCGCGCAACCAGGAGACGGGGGAGGCGGGGCGCACGCTTTCCTCGCTGCTCTCCACCCTGCGCGGCTTCGACGTGACCAAGCTGGACGAGAAGCCCGGCCTCTTCGCGCGGCTGTTCACCAAGGCGGGGGCCGAGGTCACCGGCATCATCCAGAAGTATGAGACGGTGAAGGACCAGATCGAGGCGATCGGCGACCGGCTCGACACGCACCGCACCCGCCTGCTCGAGGATGTCGAGCGGCTGGAACGGCTCTACCAGGCCACGCTCGACTGGTTCCACGCGCTCGGCGAGCACATCGCCGCCGGGGAGAGCGTGCTGGCGCGCACCGATGCCGAGGCGATCCCGGCGCTGGAGGCGGCGCTGCGCGACAATCCGGGCGACGACCTCGGCCCGCAGCGGCTGCGCGACCTGCGCGGCGCGCGCGACGAGCTGGAGCGGCGTGTGCACGATCTGCGCCTGACGCGGCAGGTGGCGATGCAGGCACTGCCCTCGATCCGCCTGATCCAGGAGAACGACAAGGCGCTGGCGAGCAAGATCCACTCGGTGCTGGCCAACACCGTGCCGCTGTGGCGCCAGCAGCTGGCGCAGGCACTCGCCATCCATCGGATGCGCGAGGCCGGCGCGGCGGTGAAGGAGGCCACCGACCTCACCAACAAGCTGCTCACCGCCAATGCCGAGACGCTGCGCCGCGGCAATGCCGAGGCCCGCGCCGAGCTGGAACGCGGGGTCTTCGACCTGGACGCCGTGCAGAAGGCAAATGCCGCGCTGGTCGCCACCATCGAGGACAGCCTTCGCATCGCAGATGAGGCACGCGGCCAGCGGGCGCGGGCCACCGAGGAACTCGCGAAGCTCGAGGCCGATGTGCGCCGCGCGCTGAGCCAGGCCAAGGCCTCTCCGACCAGGACGTGACTGCCAGTACCAAGGGAGAAACAACAATGCTGAACCGCCGTAGCCTGTTGGGAGCCAGCGCCGGCCTGCTCGCCGCACCCGCCCTGGCGCAGCCCGCCTGGCCGGGCGGGGCCATCCGCATCGTGGCCCCCTTCCCGCCGGGCGGCTCCACCGATGCGCTGGCGCGTCTGCTGCAGCCGCAACTCACCCAGATCCTGGGCGTGCCGGTGATCGTGGAGAACCGGGCCGGGGCCTCGGGCGCGCTCGGGACGGCGGCCGTCGCGCGTGCCCCGGCGGATGGCAATACCTGGGTGCTGGTCTTCGACACCCATGCGGTGAATCCGGCGCTGATCGCCAATATGGGCTTCGACACGGAGCGCGACCTCACGCCGCTGCTGCTCTTCGGCACGGCGCCGATGATGCTGACGAAGCACCGGACCCGCCCCTGGGCGGATTTCGCGGCGATGGCGGCGGCGGCCAAGGCGCGGCCCGATACGCTCACCTACGGCACGATCGGCAATGGCTCGCTCGCGCATCTCACCATGGCCCTGCTGAGCAAGGCGGCCGGGCTGCAGCTGGTGCATGTGCCCTATCGGGGCGGTGGGCCGCTGGCGGTCGCGGCCGTGGCCGGCGAGGTGGACATGCCCATCGCGACCCGCCCGGCCATCGGGGCGCATATCGACAGCGGGGCGCTGGTGCCGCTCGCCCAGACCGGGGCCACGCGCTCGCCCTCCGTGCCGGATGTGCCGACGCTGGCGGAGGTCGGCGTGCCGGGGATCGATGCGCGCGCCTTCTGGGGCTTCCTCGGCCCCGCCAACCTGCCCGCCGCGGTGAAGACGCGCATGGAGGCCGCGCTGCGCCAGGCCCTGGCCGTGCCGGAGACCAATGCCCGCGTGCGGGCCTTGGGCATCGATCTCGACCCGCAGGGCGAGGCCGCCTTCGCGAGCTTCCTCTCGGCCCAGATCGCCACCTGGGGCCGCGTGGTGCGGGAGAACAACATCCGACCCGATTGAGGGAAGCTGGCGCCGCGCGGCGGGGCGGGGTAGTGAGCGCGCCCCGCACCCGGCGCGCGGTGCGGCTTTGATTCGGGGATCAGCTTCAGCGCATGACGATCGCGATCGAGATGGGCCGCGCGCCGGGCGGCGAGCCGGCCTGCCTCGACCTCGAGGAACTGCTCTCCACCCGCCTGCTGGTGCAGGGCAATTCGGGCTCGGGCAAGTCGCATCTGCTGCGCCGGCTGCTGGAACAATCGGCGCCCTGGGTGCAGCAGGTGGTGATCGACCCCGAGGGCGATTTCGTCACCCTGGCCGAGCGCCACGGCCATCTCGTGATCGACGTGGCCGAGCACACCGAGGCGATGCTCGCGCGCATCGCCGACCGGGTGCGGCGCCACCGCGTCTCGGTGGTGCTGAACCTCGATTCCGTGGAGCTTGAGGCGCAGCTGCGCTGTGCCGCGGCCTTCCTCGCCGGCCTCTTCGACGCCGACCGCGAGGCCTGGAGCCCGGTGATGGTGGTGGTGGACGAGGCCCAGCTCTTCGCCCCCGCCATGGCGGGCGAGGCCTCGGACGAAGCGCGCCGCGCCGCGCTCAACGCCATGACCAACCTGATGTGCCGCGGGCGCAAGCGCGGCCTTGCCGGCGTCATCGCGACCCAGCGCCTGGCCAAGCTGGCGAAGAACGTGGCGGCCGAGGCCTCGAACTTCATGATGGGCCGCACCTTCCTCGACATCGACATGGCGCGCGCGGCCGACCTGCTTGGCATGGAGCGCCGCCAGGCGGAGATGTTCCGCGACCTCGCGCGCGGGCATTTCGTGGCCCTCGGCCCGGCCCTGTCGCGCCGGCCGCTGCCCATCCGCATCGGCGCGGTGGAGACCGCGACGCGCAGCGCTGGCCCCTTGCTGGTGCCCCCGCCGAGCGCCGCCGAGGTGGAGACGGCGCGCGAATTGGTGCTCGCCACGCCCGAGGCCGCGCCCGCGCCGCCGCCCCGCCGAGCGCCGCGCCCGCCCGCCCCGGACATCCTGGCCCAGCTTGCCCAGTATCGCCCGGCCGCGCCCGACGAAGCCCCGGCCGCGCCGCCGAGCGCGGAGGCCCTGGCCGAGCGCGAGCGCAAGCTCGACCTGCTGCTGCGCCAGGTGGTGGAGGATCCGGACTCGGCGCTCCGCCCGGCGAGCCTGCTCTACCAGGATTTCCTGGTGCGGCTGCGCATCCATGAGGTGCCCGACCCGCCTTCCATCGGCGTCTTCCGCCGGATGCTGGCGACCGCGCGCGCCGGCATCTCGGCCGAGGCGGCGGAGGGTGAGGATTGGGCGGCCGCCGTGGCCCGCGCCGAGGCGCTGCCCGAGGACGCGCAGGGGGTCTATCTGCTGCTGGCGCGCCACGCCCTGGAACGCCTGCCCTGTCCGTCGGACGCGGCGATCGCGCGCGCCTATGGCACGCATTCCCCTGGCCGCGCGCGCCGCCTGCTGGCGTGGATGGAGGAACGCAACGCCATCGTCTGCCGCAGCGAGCGCGGCGGACGGCGCGTGGTGGCGATGGTCGGGCTGGGCTGGGAAACGGGGCCGGGCGAGCCGGAAGCGCTGGCCTGAAGGCCGGCGCTTCTCAGCGGTATTGCGCGACGATGTAGTTCGACCAGCCGATGGACGACCACAGCCCCATCTGGCGGCAGGTCAGGTCATCGCTGTCGCGGCCCCGAGCAATCATCTCCTCCGCCAACTGGCCGAGCCATGTCTCGGCGCTCTCCTGCACATGGAAGCCGTGTTGCGTCAGCAGTGCGGAGACCTCGTCGCGAGAGGGAGTTTCGAGATGCGTGTTGTCGTCGAAGAAGTTGAAGGTCTGAATGGTGTACTGGCACTCCGCCGCCAGATCGGCTGCGCGCGGCAGCGTCTTGGTCATGGGGTTGGGCCACTCGAAATACAGCCGCGCCCCCGGGTTCGCCGCGGCGGCGATGGCGGCGATGAGGCGAGCAGGGTCTGCCACATGCTCGATAAGGTGGGAGGCCATGAACCCATCGAATTTGGTGCCGCCGAACGTCGGCAAGCCTTCATCCAGGTTCGCCACCTGCCAGTCCTTGTAGAGATGGGCGTGGTCGCCGCGCTGCAGATCCACGCCATACATCTCGATATCCAGACGCCGCGGGGGCTGCCATTCACGCCAGATGGCAAGCCCGCCGCTGCCTGCGCCGATGTCGAGCAGCCGCGCCTGCCATCCCAGGGTCTTTACGAAGCGATGCCGCGGATACGCGGTCCAGAACGCGACCTGCGCGGCCTCATTCGAGCAATCGAGCCGCGCCGGCACCGCCAGAAGGCGGCGCAGCTCACGGGAGATGGCCTTGCCAGTCAGGTCGAGCGTCTCATCGGCGAAATCCAGGCGCGGGGCAATTGCCGGGACATGCGTCGGTGTCGCTGCCGTCTGCTTCGCCTCGCGTCCTGATGAAACCAGGAGGCGCTTGAGTTTCTGCGTGATGTTCATGGCGCTCTCCTTGCGAGCAGTCGACATTCGGTGAGCTTGGGGCCGCGGGGCATCACAGACCGCCGCGGGCGCGGGCGAAGACGTCGTTCAACGCGTGCTGCATCGCCGCGACCGAGAAATGCGCCGCGACATAGCCGGTCTGCGCCCGAGCGCGCGCCATCCAGGTCGCGTCATCGCGCAGCAGGTGCAACGTGGCCTCGGCCAGGGCTTCGGCCGTATCGGCGATGTCGCAGACCTGCTCCAGGCCCGGCAGGCCCTGCGCGCCCACCGAGGTCGTCACCACCGGCACGCCGGCGTGCATGGCCTCCACCACCTTCAGCTTCACGCCCGCTCCGACCCGCAATGCACACACTGCCACGCGCGCCCCGGCATAGAGGCGCGCGAGTTCTTCATCGGAAAGGAAGCCTGTCACCTCCACTGCGTCGCCGGCCAGTGCCAGGACTTCGGGCGGCGGGTTGGAGCCGGCGAGCACGAGCCGCGTGCCCGGCCGGTCGCGTCGCAGCAGCGGCAGGATCTCCCGCGCCAGCCAGAGCGCGGCATCGACATTGGGCAGGTGGCGGTAGCCGCCCACGAAGATCACGCGGGGCTCGCCGGAGGGCGGTGCCACGGGCACGCTGGGCGGGGGCAGGGCATAGGCGGCAATGGCCTCTGCCCGCACGCTTGGCTCCAGTGCGCGGACCTGGGCGGTCTCCTCGGCGGAGGGATAGAGCACCACGTCGGACATGCGCCAGACCCGGCGTTCGAGCGCCTGCATCTGCTCGATCGCATCCTGGCTGACCACGCCACCCAGGGTCGCATGCTCAAGCTGCATCCGCGCGAAATGCAGGTCATGACCGTAGAAGACGATGGGGGCGAGGCTGTGCCGGCGCAGCGCGCCGATCAGGTCCGCCGCCACGCCAGGACGCGCGACCAGCACCTCATCCAGCTCGGCACCGTTGGCGGCGAGCCAGGTCTCCGCATCCTTGACCCAGGGCTGGTAGAGCACCTCGATCCCCCGGGCCTGAAGCGCCTCCAGGTAGCCCGGCGTCGGATAGAGGTTCGCCGGCAGGAACTTCACCACCCGCCCGGTGGCGAGCAGAGCCTCCATGAAGGCGAGCATGGTGCGCGAACCTGCATCGCGATCTGGCTCGGGGATGTTGTTGTCGATGACGAGCGTCACCTTGCGGCCCATCGCGCGGTCACGCGCGCGCAGCACACGCTGGCCGGGCGGCAGCCCGTCACGCTCCAGCGTTGCGCGCCAGCGCTCGAGCAGCTTGCGCCCGTTGGTCACCTGATGCGCCTTGATGCCCGCCTTCGTGTCGGTGCCGTGCGAGGCGCCCTCATGGTGGATGATCATCGCCCGGGGCTGGTAGAGTACCTTCCACCCCGCGGCGCGCAGGCGGAAAGCAAGGTCGCTGTCCTCGCAATAGGCGGGCAGGTAGTGCTCGTCGAAGCCGCCCATCTCCTCCCAGCGCGTGCGGGGCAGCATGATGGCGGCGCCCGAGATGTAGTCGGCCTCTCGCACGTAGTTGTATTCGGGTTTGCGCGGGTCGTCGCGGCGGCCGTAATTCCAGCCGGTCCCGTCGCGCCAGATGATGCCGCCGGCCTCCTGCTGCACGCCATCAGGGTAGAGCAGGCGCGCGCCGACCATGCCGGCATCGGGGCGTGATTCGAGGAGTGCGAGCAGCGCATCGATGGCGCCGGGCATCACCTCGGTATCGTCATTCAGGAAGAACAGGAACTCGCCGCGCGCCTCGGTCGCGGCCGCATTACAGGAGCGCAGGAAGCCAAGGTTCTGTTCGCGCAGGATCAGGCGCAGGCCCTGCACCGCAGCCAGGCCTGGCACGCGCGGATCGCCCGAGGCGTCATCGACCAGCAGCACCTCGAAGGACGCCGCCGGTGGGGCGGCGGCCAGAGAGGCGAGGCAGCGCAGCACATGCTCCACCTGGCCGTAGCTCGGAATGATGACGGAGACGCGCGGCGCCTGCGCTGTCGTCGGCAGCATGATCGCGCCGGGCTCGGGCAGGGTGGCGAGCGGCGGGGGCAGCTTCAGCGTACCGCGCAGATCCCGCGTCTCGGCATCGAGGCGCGCCATCATGCGCCTAAAGGCGCTGCGTTCGCGCAGCCGGGCCGGCAGTTGCAGCGTCACGGTCCAGTAGAGGACGCGCACGAGGCGCTCGCCAGCCCAGGCCAGGGCAGGGAAGCGCCGGCCAATTACACGGAAGGGACCGGTAAGTCGCCAGAGCGTGCTGGTGCGGATCTTCTCGATGTGGGCACCAAGATCGGCGGCGAGCCGACGGGATTCGGCCAGTTCCGCCATCACCTCGCCATGGCGCTGGCGCAACCGCGCCAGCTTCGCGCTGGCATTGAAGAGATCATCGATCGAGATCTGCTGCGCATAGACGCTGCCCGTGATGGCGGGCAAAGGCGCGGCGCTGGCCATGGCGATGAGGTAGGGCGCCTGGGTCAGGCCGGGCCCGGCCTCGATCACCTGCTCGACACGCCGGTCATAGCTGCGCCAGCCCTCGGTCGCGCCCTCGAGCGGGGCCATCACCGAGCCGACGATGCAACGTTGGGCGAGGATGCGGTGATGGACGAAATAGCGGCCGAGCAAAGTGGCGAATTCCGCCGGCGTCAGTTCCAGCACGTGATGCGGGTTGATGGGCTGGCCTGGCGCCGAATACACGAGCCGATCCGGGGTGGAGACCAGCAGCATCCCGCCCGGCCGCAGCACGCGCCGCACCTCGCGCAGAAAGGCCTCCTGGTCGTGCAGATGCTCCAGCGTCTCGAAACTGACCACGACATCCACGCAGGAATTGCCAAGGGGCAGGGCCGTGGCATCGCCGGCGGCGAAGCGGAGGTTCTCGGTGCGATAGGCGCGGGCGGCATGCGCCACTGTGGCCGGGTCGATCTCCACCCCCACCACCGAGCGCGCCACACCGGCCAGCAGAGCCGCGCCATAACCTTCGCCCGAGGCCACATCCAGCACGTCGAGCCCCGCGCAATAGTCGCGTGCCAGGCAGTAGCGATGGAAGTGTTCGAAGGCGACCTGGCCTTCCATCTCGGTGGTCATTCGCTCACCGGTGAAGGCCAGAGGCACCTCGGCGCGCGGCACGGGGAAGGGGCCGTCCGGGCGCGGTCCGCTTTCCGTCATGCCGGCCGCGCCCCGATCGCTCGCTGAAGTCATCCCGATGCCTTGTCCCGCACAACCGGGGGTGTCCCTAACGGAAACGCCCCCCCTGCACAACGCCGGCCCTTATGGACCTTCCAGCGCCAGCAGGGCGAAGCTCGCGAGCCAGTGGCCGCCCATGTAGTGGTCGTCCAGATGCGGCAGTGCGGCGGCGATATGTGCCTCGGCCGTCGCGGCGAGCAGGGGCGAACGCGGGTCCCCCACCGGCAGCCTGCTGGCCAGTTGGCGCCAGCACCAGGCGCGCGAGAGGTTCAGCCCATCCAGGTGCACGATCCGCCCATCGGTGCGGTCCGCCACCTCCGCCGGGGTGAAGAGGCTGGCGGGCAGGCGCGCCTCCAGGCGCGGCAGATAGGCCGAGAGCCAGGGCAGGAACTCGTCATGCGGCAACAGCCGCGCGAGGCAGACCGCTGTGCAGAGCGTGGGGGACAGGAAATCCTCCCCCGATGGCTCCCAGGCCTGGGCATCTGTGTCCGCGGCATGCCAGCGCCGCGCGGTCCCGGCGAAGAGATCGAGAAGGCCCTTGTCGTGGCGCGCCGCCCAATCCGCAGCGAGCGTCAGGGCGAAGGCGCTGTTGCTGTGCATGCCCGGTCGCAGCGGATAGGTGGCGCGCGGCAGCCAGACATGGAAGCGCGCCGCGAAATCGCCTGCCAGCGGTGCCAGGGCGGCGGCCCAGCGCGGTTCATCCAGCGCCTCCAAGGCGGTCTGCAGGGCCAGCAGCCAGGCCCAGCCATAGGGGCGCTCGAAGCCGCCGGTCCCGGGGCGGGCAAGGTAGGCGCGCTCCCCGGCCACCGCTTCCGGGGTGAAGGCGGCGTCGAAGCGCGCGCGGATGGCGGCCGCCCGATCGGGCAGATGCGGCAGCAGCCGCGCCAGCAGCCAATGCGTGTGCACCGAGGAATGCCAGTCGAAGCTGCCGAAGAAGACAGGGTGCAGATCGCGCGGGCGGCGCAGATCGTCAGGGCCGGTCAGCAGGTGGTCGAGCTTGGTCGGCCACTCCTGCGTCACATGGCCAAGGGCAATGCCGGCCAGGCGCTCGGCGAGGCTGGGTGTGAGGCGCATGCGGGGCTCCGGACCGGTCCGGCAGCCAGCACAGCACTGGCCCGGCCCCTCGACAACTGTCGGGGAATCATGGATTTTGCCGCCATGGAGGCCCCGGTCGCGGCTGGCCGCCCCCCCGATCCAGGAGACCTGCATGAGCGCCGACAAATCCGGTGATCGCGCTGCCATCGTCGCAGCCAAGCGCGCTGAAGCGCGGGCCGCCCGCCAGCAGGCCGCGGCGGCCGCGCGTCCCGCCCGGGCGACCCCTGCGCCCAAGGTCGAGACCCCGAAGGCCGTGACGCCGAAGCTGCCCGCGCCGGCCAAGACCGCGCCCGCCGGCCCTTCGGCCGCTGCGCCCGACAAGGCCGCCCGCGCCGAAGCCGTGGCTGCCCGGAGGGCACTGGCCGCGCAGCGTGCCGAGGCCCTCGCCGCGCGGAACGCCGCCATTGCCCAGCGCAAGGCGGAAGTCGAAGCCCGCCGGGCGCAGCGCGAGGCCGCCCGGGCCGCGCGGGAACAGCGCGCCGCGGCCCTGGCCGAGCGCCGCCGCGCGCGGGAGGCGCGCGCGGCCGCCAAGGCGGCGAAGGGCTGAGGCTCAGCCGCGCCGCGGGCCGCGCCCTGGCGGATAGGGCCAGCGCGGCTCGTTGAACTCCTGGATCTCCAGCCAGTAGCCCTCGGGATCCTTGAAGAAGGCCGAATAGACGGTGCGCCCGCCGAGCATGTTCGGCGGGCCGTCGAACTCGACGCCGCGCGCCTTGAAGTGTTCGTAGGCGGCCTCGACGTCTTCGACCAGGAAGGTGAACATCATCCCCTTGGTCCCGCGCGGGCGGCCTGCCTTGTTGCAGACGCCAAGGAAGCCCGTGGGGCTCACCTGGAACACCCGGCACACGCCCTGGTCCAGCACCTGCGGCAATTCGAGCACGTCGCGATAGAAGGCGGCCAGTCGCTCGAGGTCGTCGGTGTAGAGCCAGACAACATTTTGTTCGATGAAGATCTTTTTCCCGGCCCCGGCTTCGGCAGTCATGTTGCTCTCCGCTTTGCGCTGCGCATGGAAGGGATGTGTCGTTGCCATGCGAAGCGAGCATGCATGATGCGCGCACCGGCGTGAACCGCGCGCGTCGGCCGCTTGGCGCGCGTGGCCGAGATGCCTTTATGGAGGACAAAGCAGGAGCCTCCGCATGTCGCTTCCCCTTCGCCAGGCGCTGACGCCGCAGCCCGATGCCCCGCCGCGCATCGCCGAGGGCTTCTGGGGCGCGGTCGGCCACACGCCGCTGATCCGCCTCCGGCGCGCCTCCGAGGCCACGGGTTGCGAGATCCTGGGCAAGGCGGAGTTCATGAATCCCGGCGGCAGCGTGAAGGACCGCGCGGCGCTGGGCATTCTCCAGGATGCGGTGGCGCGCGGGCTGCTCACGCCCGGCCAGCCCGGCACCATCGTCGAGGGCACGGCGGGCAATACCGGCATCGGCATCGCCCTGGCCGCCAATGCGAGGGGCTGGCGCAGCGTGATCGTGATGCCCGAGACGCAGAGCCGCGAGAAGATCGACTACCTGCGCATGATCGGCGCCGATCTGCGCCTGGTGCCGGCCAAGCCATTCGCCGATCCGGGCAACTACGTGCATGTCTCGCGCCGCCTCGCGGAGGAGATGGGCGCGGTCTGGGCCAACCAGTTCGACAATCAGGCCAATGCGGCCGCGCATGAAGCCACGACCGGGCCCGAGATCTGGGCGCAGACGGGGGGCGCGATCGATGCCTTCACCTGCGCCTGCGGCACGGGCGGCACCCTGGCGGGCGTCGCCCGCGCGCTCAAGGCGCGCAAGCCCGGCCTGCGCATCGTGCTCGCCGATCCGCTCGGCAGCGGGCTCCACAGCTGGATCAAGACCGGCGAGGTGAAGGGCGAGGGCAATTCCATCACCGAGGGCATCGGCCAGGCCGCCCGCGCGCCGGGCAACCTCGCCGCCGCGCGCGGCTTCATCGACGATGCGGTGCGCATCCCCGATGCGCTGGCGCTCGAGCAGGTCTTCGACCTGCAGATGCACGAAGGCATCTCGGTGGGCGGCAGTGCGGGGCTCAACGTGGCCGCCGCCATTGCCGTGGCGCGCGACCTCGGCCCCGGCCATACGGTGGTGACGATCCTGTGCGACGGCGCGGCGCGCTACCAGTCGAAGCTGTTCAACACGGCCTTCCTGCGCGAGCGCGGCCTGCCCACGCCGCCCTGGCTGGATTGAGCGCCATGGAGATCCTGGAACTCGCCCGCACCATCCGCGCGCGCGACCCGGCGCGGCCAAGCTGGGCGGAGGCGATCTTCTGCTATGCCGGGCTGCATGCCGTGCTGTGGCACCGGCTTTCCCATGCGCTGTGGCGCGCGGGGCTCGGCACGCTCGCGCGCTGTTCCTCGCATCTCGCGCGCTGGCTGACGGGGATCGAGATCCATCCCGGCGCGCGCATCGGCCGGCGGCTGTTCATCGACCACGGCATGGGCGTGGTGATCGGCGAGACGGCGGAGATCGGCGACGACGTGCTGATCTATCACGGCGTCACGCTGGGCGGGCTCTCGGGCCAGCCGGGCAAGCGGCACCCGACCATCGAATCCAACGTCACGATTGGTGCCGGCGCACAGGTGCTCGGGCCGATCCGTGTGGGCCGTGGTGCGCGTGTGGGGGCGAATGCGGTGGTGGTGGCGGAGGTCGGCGCGGGCTGCACCGTGGTGGGCATCCCCGCCCGCCCACCGGCCGGCCAGCCCTGCGGCGATCCCTCCATCGGCTACGGCCTGACCCATCCGGGCGAGGACCCGGTCGCTGAGCAATTCGCCCAGCTCCGCGCCGAGCTCTTCGCGCTGCGGGCCGAGGTCGCGACCCTGAAGGCGGCGCAGCGCGAGGGCGTTTGACAGCGGCCCCGTCGCGGGCCAAGCCTTCGCCAGCAGGCGGCGTTCTCACGAACGCAGCCTGCTAGAGTCGTCTAGTCTAGCGCAAGAAATGCGTTCAGCGTCGCGGCAGCGCCGCAACCCAACTGAACGCATATTGCTCTAGCCAGAGGGAACGCCGCATGCGCGAAGAACCGCCCGTCCTCATCACCCGCGAGGGACCGGTGGTGCGCGCCACGCTGAACCGCCCGGCGCGGCGCAACGCCATGAACCAGGCGCTCGTCGATGCGCTGGATGCGCTGATCGCGGACCTTGCCCAGGACAGCAGCGCGCGCGTGCTGGTGCTCACCGGCGCGGGCGGGCATTTCTGCGCCGGGCTCGACCTCACGGAAGTGGGCGCGGTGGAGACGCCCGAGGAGAAGCTGCGCAACCAGCAGGCGCGCAACGCGCGCACCGGGGCGCGCTTCACGGCCATCAGCCAGTTGCCGCAGGTGGTGATCGCCGCGGTGCAGGGCTCGGCCTTCGCCGGCGGGCTCGGCTTCGTCACCTGCGCCGACATCGCGCTCGCTTCCGCCGATGCGCGCTTCTGCGCGCCCGAGGTGCGCCGCGGGCTGGTCCCCGCGCAGATCCTGCCCTGGCTGGTGCGCCGCATGGGCCGCAGCGAGGCCACGCGGCTCGTGCTGCAGGGCCAGGTGATGGACGCGACTGAGGCCGCGCGCGTCGGCCTGGTGCACCAGACCCTGGCCGATGCCGCGGCGCTCGAGGCCGCGCTGGCCGCCACCATCGCCGACATCCTGCAGGGCGCGCCCGGCGCCCTGGCCGAGACCAAGGCGCTGCTCGCCGCCCTCGGCCCCGTCGCCACGGCCGAGTATGCGGCCGCGGGCGCGCAGAGCTTCGCCCGCCGCGCGGCCAGCGCCGAGGCGGCCGAGGGCATCGCCAGCTTCAAGGCCCGCCGCCCGCCATCCTGGGCGCCCTGAGGGAGGATCGACCATGAACGCCTGCATCGTGGGCTGGGCGCATACGCCCTTCGGCAAGCTCGATGACGCGCCGGATATCGAGACACTGTTCGGCCGCGTCGCGCGCGCGGCCATCGCCGATGCCGGGATCGAGGCCGGCGAGGTCGATGCCGCCTTCGTCGGCGTCTTCAATGGCGGCTTCACGAAGCAGGATTTCTTTTCCTCCCTGCTGCTGCAGACCGTGCCCGAACTGCGCTTCAAGCCGACCACGCGCTACGAGAATGCCTGCGCCACCGGCACCGCCGCGATCCATGGCGCGCTGGATTTCCTCGCCGCCAAACGCGGCCGCTTCGCCCTGGTGGTCGGTGCGGAGAAGATGACATCGACCCCCGGCCCGCAGATCGGCGATATCCTGCTCAGCGCCTCCTACCGCAAGGATGAGGGCGAGATCCCGGCCGGCTTCGCCGGCGTCTTCGGCCGCATCGCCGAGGCCTATTTCCAGCGCCATGGCGACCAGTCCGACGCGCTGGCCGCCATCGCCGCCAAGAACCACCGCAACGGCGTGCACAACCCCTATGCGCAGATGCGCAAGGATCTCGGCTTCGCCTTCTGCCGCACCGAGAGCGAGAAGAACCCCTATGTCGCCCGGCCGCTCAAGCGCACTGACTGCTCGCTGGTCTCGGATGGCGCGGCGGCGCTGATCCTGACCGATGAGGAGACGGCGCGCAGCATGGCAGCGAATGGCGGGCGGGCGGTGCGCTTCCGCGCCGCGGTACAGGCCACCGACGTGATGCCCATCGCCGCGCGCGACATCATCCGCTTCGAGGGCGCGCGCGCCGCCTGGGGCCGGGCGCTGGCGGAATCGGGCCTCGCGCTCAAGGACCTCGACTTCGTCGAGACGCATGACTGCTTCACGGTCGCCGAGCTGATCGAATACGAGGCGATGGGCCTGACGCCGGAAGGGCAGGGCGCCCGCGCCGCGTTGGAAGGCTGGACCGCGAAGGATGGCCGCCTGCCAGTGAATCCCTCGGGCGGGTTGAAGTCGAAGGGCCACCCGATCGGCGCCACGGGTGTGTCCATGCATGTGCTGACGGCCATGCAACTCACCGGCAGCGCGGGTGAGATGCAACTGCCCAAGGCCGATCGCGCCGGCGTCTTCAACATGGGTGGCGCGGCGGTGGCGAATTACTGCTCGGTGCTGGAGCGATTGGGCTGAGCGGCGCCGCGCCGCGCAATCGGCATTAAGGGATCGGAGCTGCTCAGGTCAGGCAGGGGCCGCCGCCGCCTGCCCCGGCATCGAGGGTGGGGCCAGCCTGGTAAGATGGCTGCCCTTGGTCGCGGCATTCCAATAGCGCGCGGTCTGCTTGTAGGGCAGCGGTATGTGGCACTGGACGTGGCGTGCCGCCTCGTGGAAGGGGAGTATGGTCACGCCCTGCGCGCCCTGGCCGGGGCTGGCTTCGCGGCAGGCACGCGCCACCGCGCGTGTCAGAAGGCCCGGCCCGGTCTTGGCCCAGATGCTCTCATTGTCCCGCCTCATGATCGCCTGGCGCGCCTCTACCGCGGCATAGGCAAGGACCGGATGTGCGGGCGCCGCCAGGATCAGGTTGTTGGCAATCGCGCCCATGGGTTCCTGGAACACCACGAGCCCGCGATGCCTGGCGAGCAGGGCGTCCAGCGGGCTGATCAGGCGATCGTCGCTGTCGGCGTAGATGCCGCCCTTCGCCGCGAGGAAGCAGAGCCGAAAAAAGTCGCTCTCCTCGGCGGCGTGGCGGGTCATCAGCAGGGCGGCGGCCCATTCGGCCCCGAACTCCGCGCGCAGGAACTCTGCGGCCGTCCGGCGGTTGAACATCACGTAGGCCGCATCCGGCACGGCGCGCCAGCTCTGCATGATCGCCTGGAGCGACGCCGGGGGCTCGCCCAGGCTCCAGTACTGCAGCACGACCCGCGGGATCGGCCGCGCCGCGGGGGAATCCGCCAGGGAGGGAGATGCCCGCCTTGCCAGGAACTGGTCGATCGTCTGGATGCTCGGGCCGACGAAACGCATCGCGTCGGCGGAAACATCATCGGCCTTGTCGCCAAGGCGGGACTCGGTCTGGGCCACTTCCAGGTCGGTCATGAGCAAGCCGTGCAGCGAGGATCGGAAATGCATGCTGCGCCGGGCGTTGCCGAAGGTGGCTGCTGTCGCCAGAAGGGCGCGTGCCTGATCCGCCCGGCCGAAGCGCACCAACAGATTCTGGTGCCGCCCCGCCATCAATTTCCGTAACCTGTGATCCTGCGACGCTTCGATGAACGCGAGCGCCCTGGCGGCCTCGCCGATGGAAATCAGGGCGTTGATGGCGGCAACACGATCCTCGACGACGCCGGTGTCGGGGTTGGCGAGGTAGCGCTCCGCCTCAAGTCGGGCGGCCTCGCTGCGTCCGGCCGCGGCCAGCCAGTCCATGTGACGGCGCCTGAGCAGGGGCTCCGCCGGCCAGAAGCGGCGCGCGAAGCCGAGATAGCGAAGCGCGAGGTCGCGCTGCCCCAGTTGCAGCAGCAGATGGCCGATCTCGACGATCTCCTGGGGCGTTCGCGGCTTGCCGCGTTGGCGTCCGCGCAGGGCGCAGGCCGGTCCCTCGGTGAGGGCCGCGTATTCAAGGTCGAAGACCGGCAGGACGGCGCTGGCGAGGCGACGCCGCAGAAGGGGTGCGAAATGCAGCCCTTGATCCGACGGGAGCGCCAGGGACCAGCGCAGGATCTGCTTGGCGAGCGCGAGACTCAGCACAGGCTTGTCGAGAATTGCCGTCAGCAACCGGTCGCAGGTTTCGCGCCGACCGAGCAGCTCGGCGAGGTCATAGAGTTTCCAGAGACTCGACGACTTCAGATGCGTGGCCTGCGCCGCGCAGGCCTCGACCCATGATGCCGCTTCCGGACGCCACCCGGTGATGTCAAGGCGGGGCAGGAGGCTGGCAAGCCCGGCGGCCAGCCGGCCGTCGCCGGTTCGGTTCAATCGTGCATGAAGCTCGCATGCCGCCTGCCGCAGGGCAGCGGCGTCGCCGTGCTCCATCAACACCTCGATCCGCGCAAGCCAAGCCTCGGCATCGTCAGGTGCCGCCGCGAGAAGCCGGTCGAGCAGGGCGTCGCCTGCCGCCTCCTGCCCCGCGAGGCGCAGGGCCCTTGCGAGTTCGACGCTGACGTCGCGATCCTCCGGCGCGGCCTCCTGGAGCGGCGCGAGCAGGGCCACGGCCTCACCCGGGCGACCAAGTTCCAGGAGGTAGCCGGCCTGCCGAACCGCCAGGCTGCGCTCGGCGGGGCAGAGCCTGCGCGCGGTGTCGCAAGCCTCAAGCGCTTCGGCCTGCTGCCCGGCGCTCCACAGGGTCTTGATCAGCGCGGTGTGGGCTTCGCGATAGCTCGGCTTGGCCGCGATGGCCGCGGCGTAGGCAACGAGCGCTCCGGCGCTGTCTTCAAGCGCAGCGAGGGTATGACCCAGTTCCAGCGCGGCCCCTGCATCCTTCGGGTGATCGCGATGCAGGGGGGCCAGGAGAGCAAGAGCCTGTGCGGCAAGCCCGTGCCGACGGAGCAGAACAGCAGCCTCGCGCAGCAGGCGGCGATCGGCCGGTGCTCCGCACCAAACAGGCGCCAACATGGGCGCCAGCGCGTCCAGCGCCTCGGCCTTGCGCCCTGCCCGCAACAGATCAACCGCATCCGCCAGGATAACGTTTGGCGAGGGGCAGGACGTTCCTGCTACCGCGGCTCCCGGCAGTACGGACACGGTCGGCTGGCCGCCTCAGGCAGCCCTGAGGCGCTGCAGCAGGGCGTTGGCCTCGGCCACGATCTCGGCGTCATAGGCCGGCAGGCCGAGCTGCGTGCGCAGCGCCGCGGGCAGCATGCGCTGGGTCGAGATGCGCGGGCGCTTCATTTCGGGAATGATGCGTTCGGCGCCGTAGAGGTCCAGGTATTCCTGGTGGTTGTCGAAAAGGCTGCGGCGGACATAATCCACGAAGGTTTCAGCCGGGGCCCCGTTGGCGAGGATTTCCTCATGCGCTTCGGTCTCGACGTGATACCAGGTGTAGCGCTCAGGGATCTCTGCAGCCGGGACGAAGCGGATGGTGGTGCCGTTCACGAGCGCACCTGCGTTCACCGCGAGGTCGCCAAGGATCAGCGCATGATCGGCCGTGAGGACCAGGTCGGCATGCGGCAACCCGCCGCCAAGCGCGCCTTGGGCGACGCGCACGGCGCGGTCGCGCGGGCTGGCGAAGGCCTTGCGGATGCTCTTGCGGCCGATCCACTTGACCGGTACGGCGCGGCCATCGGCGGTGAACACCAGATCACCGATGCGCAGCGCCTCGACCGTGGTGGCGCCGTCCGGGGTGGAGATCAGGGTGCCGGCGGCGAAACAGGCCGGGTCGCTGCCGAATGACATCGTTTCAGGATAACTCAAAATGGTCCGCAACTCCAGGCCAGCACCGTCCGGAAGCGTGGCGCTGTCGAAGAGAGCCAGCAGCGCGGTGTTGTCGGTTGGCACCGCTTGTGTCCCGAAGATGTAGGCCGTCTGGCCGATGAGCGTCGCCGTGCCGAGGTAGTAGGCTTCGCCACCGGAAAAGATGTACGATCCGTTTATCGTGTCGGGCGAGAAGCCGAACACGGTCACTCGATCGCCGACGGAAACGGTGCCGTCATCGACGCGGGCTCGAATGAAGCCACTGTTGTTGTCCTCGGCGTAACCGGTCGTGTCGGAGCTTGCGGAGGAGCCGAAACTGAAAACCGTCGCCATCACCGGAATCCCTGGACAAAGCAGAAGCAGAAACTAGCGCGGAATACAGGCGCGCTCTACTGACTTCTGATTAACGCACTCCATTAGTTTCGCATCCGGCGGGACATGCCCGAAACCCGTTGCGGGTCGAGGACGCCGGTCTGGGTCGGGCCTGTCACGCCGCGGCGCCGGCTTCCCAGGCCCCCCCGTCAAGCGAAGCAATTCTTGCCCACGCGCAGGCACGATCTGTCTGCCGGCCCAATTGCATGCTCTTCGAATTTCACATCGCCGGCAGGTGACCAGCACCGCGCGGCGCGGACGCCGCCGCGCGCGCCGCGTTGCGGTCGAAGCGCCACAGTCGAAGCGAATGCCAAACGGCCAGCGCCTCCATATCGTCGGGAGGCGCTGGCAGCAGGAGAATCAGGTTGGTCGCCTCAGGCCGCCTTGAGGCGCTGCAACAGGGCGTTGGCCTCGGCCACGATCCCGGCGTCATGGGCCGGCAGGCCGAGCTGCGCGCGCAGCGCCGCGGGCAGCATGCGCTGGGTCGAGATGCGCGGGCGCTTCATTTCGGGAATGATGCGCTCGGCGCCGTAGAGGTCGAGGTATTCCTGGTGGTTGTCGAAGGCGCTGCGGCCGACATAGTCCACGAAGGTTTCGGCGGGCGCACCATGGGCGAGGATCTCCTCATGGCCTTCCGTTTCGATGTGATACCAGGTGAAGACGGGCGGCATCTGCGCGAGAGGCACGAAGCGGATCGTGGTGCCGTTCACCATCGCACCCGCATTCACCACCATGCCGTGCCAGATCATGCCATGCGCGGCGGTGACGTAGAGGTCGCTGTGCGGCAGGCCATTGCCGAGCGCCCCGGCCGAGATGCAGACCGGTTCCATCTTTGGGGAAGCGAAGATGTTGTTGCGGATCTGCTGGCGGCCGATCCACTTCACCGGCACGGTGCGGCCGTCGGCGGTGAGGATGAGGTCGCCGATGGTGAGCGTTTCGATGGCGCGCTCGCCCTCGGGCGTCGCGATCAAGCTGCCTTCGAGGTAGCAGACGAGGAAGGGGGCCGTGTTCAGCACGTCCGGCAGAATAGCGGGAGGAAGGTGGGTGTGCGGATCTGGTACATTCACGAAGACAACGTTGTAGGTCTCCCCTGGGTAGAGGAAATTGACTTCATACCGCATCACAACGTGTTCGACACCTGCTTGGGTGAAGGTGCCGATGAAGGTTCCAGTCGCCGGTGGGGCGCTAAGCGTATCTCCGAACTGGAAGGAAGTCCCGCTCGGGGCTGTAAGGTTAGAAACGGTGCCCGAGAATGCACCACCGTCACGAAAGTCAGCGACCGAGAAAAAGTCCCCCTTATGATTATAGGTTGCCATGTAGTTGTAATCATAGGTCGCCATCAACAGCCTCCAGCTTGTCCCTGCATCGTTTCTTGTTCAAGGCCGCATGGCTTGGAGCAAACACGCCTCGATGCCGCTTGGGTATCGGATCGACAATCGCAAATCAAGTTCTTGTGACTGGACCTTTGCGGCTGCGCTCAGGGAAGCGGGAGAACGGCATGCGGTGCCGGGCGGGCTCGTGCCTCACGGCGCCTGGGTCGTGCTCAGGCAGCCCTGAGGCGTTGCAGCACGGCAGTGGCCTCCGCCACGATCTCGGCGTCATAGGCCGGCAGGCCGAGCTGCGTGCGCAGCGCCGCAGGCAGCATGCGCTGGGTCGAGATGCGCGGGCGCTTCATTTCGGGAATGATGCGTTCGGCGCCGTAGAGGTCCAGGTATTCCTGGTGGTTGTCGAAAAGGCTGCGGCGGACATAATCCACGAAGGTTTCAGCCGGGGCCCCGTTGGCGAGGATTTCCTCATGCGCTTCGGTCTCGACGTGATACCAGGTGTAGCGCTCAGGGATCTCTGCAGCCGGGACGAAGCGGATGGTGGTGCCGTTCACGAGCGCACCTGCGTTCACCGCGAGGTCGCCAAGGATCAGCGCATGATCGGCCGTGAGGACCAGGTCGGCATGCGGCAACCCGCCGCCAAGCGCGCCTTGGGCGACGCGCACGGCGCGGTCGCGCGGGCTGGCGAAGGCCTTGCGGATGCTCTTGCGGCCGATCCACTTGACCGGTACGGCGCGGCCATCGGCGGTGAACACCAGATCACCGATGCGCAGCGCCTCGACCGTGGTGGCGCCGTCCGGGGTGGAGATCAGGGTGCCGGCGGCGAAACAGGCCGGGTCGCTGCCGAATGACATCGTTTCAGGATAACTCAAAATGGTCCGCAACTCCAGGCCAGCACCGTCCGGAAGCGTGGCGCTGTCGAAGAGAGCCAGCAGCGCGGTGTTGTCGGTTGGCACCGCTTGTGTCCCGAAGATGTAGGCCGTCTGGCCGATGAGCGTCGCCGTGCCGAGGTAGTAGGCTTCGCCACCGGAAAAGATGTACGATCCGTTTATCGTGTCGGGCGAGAAGCCGAACACGGTCACTCGATCGCCGACGGAAACGGTGCCGTCATCGACGCGGGCTCGAATGAAGCCACTGTTGTTGTCCTCGGCGTAACCGGTCGTGTCGGAGCTTGCGGAGGAGCCGAAACTGAAAACCGTCGCCATCACCGGAATCCCTGGACAAAGCAGAAGCAGAAACTAGCGCGGAATACAGGCGCGCTCTACTGACTTCTGATTAACGCACTCCATTAGTTTCGCATCCGGCGGGACATGCCCGAAACCCGTTGCGGGTCGAGGACGCCGGTCTGGGTCGGGCCTGTCACGCCGCGGCGCCGGCTTCCCAGGCCCCCCCGTCAAGCGAAGCAATTCTTGCCCACGCGCAGGCACGATCTGTCTGCCGGCCCAATTGCATGCTCTTCGAATTTCACATCGCCGGCAGGTGAC
The DNA here is from genome assembly GCF_057219975.1 of Roseomonas sp. TF40. Classification (NCBI taxonomy): domain Bacteria; kingdom Pseudomonadati; phylum Pseudomonadota; class Alphaproteobacteria; order Acetobacterales; family Roseomonadaceae; genus Roseomonas; species Roseomonas sp. TF40. The sequence goes on from NZ_JBXVVR010000001.1 coordinate 136,242, forward strand.
CAGCACCGCGCGGCGCGGACGCCGCCGCGCGCGCCGCGTTGCGGTCGAAGCGCCACAGTCGAAGCGAATGCCAAACGGCCAGCGCCTCCATATCGTCGGGAGGCGCTGGCAGCAGGAGAATCAGGTTGGTCGCCTCAGGCCGCCTTGAGGCGCTGCAACAGGGCGTTGGCCTCGGCCACGATCCCGGCGTCATGGGCCGGCAGGCCGAGCTGCGCGCGCAGCGCCGCGGGCAGCATGCGCTGGGTCGAGATGCGCGGGCGCTTCATTTCGGGAATGATGCGCTCGGCGCCGTAGAGGTCGAGGTATTCCTGGTGGTTGTCGAAGGCGCTGCGGCCGACATAGTCCACGAAGGTTTCGGCGGGCGCACCATGGGCGAGGATCTCCTCATGGCCTTCCGTTTCGATGTGATACCAGGTGAAGACGGGCGGCATCTGCGCGAGAGGCACGAAGCGGATCGTGGTGCCGTTCACCATCGCACCCGCATTCACCACCATGCCGTGCCAGATCATGCCATGCGCGGCGGTGACGTAGAGGTCGCTGTGCGGCAGGCCATTGCCGAGCGCCCCGGCCGAGATGCAGACCGGTTCCATCTTTGGGGAAGCGAAGATGTTGTTGCGGATCTGCTGGCGGCCGATCCACTTCACCGGCACGGTGCGGCCGTCGGCGGTGAGGATCAGGTCGCCGATGGTGAGCGTTTCGATGGCGCGCTCGCCCTCGGGCGTCGCGATCAAGCTGCCTTCGAGGTAGCAGACCGTGAAGGGGGCGGTATTCATCGTGGGCATGACAGACGGCGGGGTGTAGGTGGCAGGATCGGGCACGGTGGCATATATATTGATGTATTGTTGGCCCGTATCGACATCAAAATCGCCATAGGTGGCTGGAAATTGTCCCTCCGGAAAGGTCACGGAACCCGCGATGTTCGTCAGTGTACCGAAATTTCCATTGACAATGACGCTCTGGAACTGTGACCAGGTAGAATCTGATGCATCCAGATTTGTAAGAGTGCCGTCGAATGGCCCCCAGCTGAAGAGGCCGCCGCTGGGATAGTAGACCATTACATGGTTGAAGGCGTAGTCGGACATCATGATTCTCCAGTCGTTACATTAAAAATTTTTTGTTCACCGCGGCGTGCCGCTTGGCCTGCCCGACCACTTAACGTGGCGGATAGCTGTTTCCCACGCGTAACTCAAGCGATCGTGATTTGATTTTTGAGAATCTGCGAAACCGAGAAGCGGGGCGGCGTGCGTTGCGAGGTAGGGTCGCCAACGACGCCCATGAGCGAGCTCGGGGTCGGGCTCAGCCCTCGGTAAGTAGCAGCTGGGCCCGCACGGCCGCCGCGCGCGCCGCGTTGCGGTCGAAACGCCAGAGCCGCAGCGCATGCCAGGCGGCCAGCGCCTCCACCGCGGCGGGCAGGACCTCGATGCGCCGCCCGCCCTGGCCGTGCTGGGCGATCAGCCCCGCCCCCTCGATCACCTCCAGCGCGCGCCGCAATTGGGTGCGCGGCAGGTCGAGCCGCGCGGCGGATTCGGCATGGGGGAAGGCGACCTCGCCGGGCGTGTAGCCATCCGGCAGCGCGTGGATCAGCGCCACCAGGGTGAGGTAGCCGCCCTCGATATCCGTCACATCCGCCAAGGCCGGCAGGTGCACCCGCATCGCCGGCTGCCCCGCAAGATGCGCGCCGCGCTCGCGCTCGATCGCCCAGTAGTACTCAGGGTCTCGCTCCAGCAGGCGCAGATAGGGGCGGCCAGGCTGGACCATCTCCAGCGCCTCCAGATGCAGGCGCACGCGGGCGCGATACTCGGCTTCCAGCAGCGGGCCGGGCACCAGGCGGCGGAAGCGCCGATCCGGCCCCGGCGGGGCGTCCATCAGCCGCCCGCTCCGGCGCAGCAGCGCCACCGTGGCCTCCACGCGACCGTGAGACATGACGCCAAAATTGAGACAAGCCCGCAACAGGTTGGCGAGGGTCAGTCCCGAGGCCGGGTCCTCCGGCCGCCATCCGGCATGGAGCGAGAGCGCGAACTGGCTCACCAGGGTGCGGCCCTCATCGGCCACGGTCTTGTTGGCCATGTAGTCGCCCTGCAGCGCCAGGAAGCGCGCGCCGATATGGCGAAAGGCGTCGGGGAAGGCCGGATGGGTGCGAATCCGGGCGATGGCAGCGGCACGCGCCGCCGAGTCCGCGGTTGCATCCTGCGCCGTCATGCCGCCTGGCGACCTCCCTGGCCCGGCGCGCGGTGTCGCCGGCCTTGGGAAGGATAGGGGCAGCCGCCCGGAAGGGCCATGGGGGCTGACCCTCCCGATTTTGGCCGCAGATTCCGCATGGCATTTGCCCAAGGAATAGGTATGGATTACCACTGATTTAAAATTTGGACGCCCTATCCGACCCGCCGGGGAAATTCCGTTGCGGGCAGGCCTTGTGGCGGCCCCGTGGACACCAGGGAGCGCAGCCATGGCCAACATCACCGGTGATAGCGGTTCGAACAGCATCCCCGGCACCGCTTTGGCAGACGTTATTCGCGGCCTCGGCGGCGATGACACGATCGACGGCCTTGGGGGGTCTGACAGCATCGTGGGCGGGCCCGGCGCGGACAGCATGGCCGGTGGCTCGGGTATCGATACGCTGTCCTACGATTCGGATACGGTTGGCGTCTCGGTCAACCTCGCGACCGGCGCGACCTCCGGCGGTGATGCGGAGGGCGATATCCTGGCCGGCGGCTTCGAGGATATGGACGGCGGCTTCGGCAACGACACGCTCACGGGCAGTTCCGTGACCAACTTCATCTACGGTGGCGAAGGCAACGACCTGCTGGATGGCCACTCGAACAACGACCTCCTCGCGGGGGAGGGCGGTGACGACACCCTGATCGGCGGCGTCGGCACCGACCTTCTGCAGGGTGGGGTGGGCACGGGTGACATCCTGGATTACGGCACCTCCTCCGGCGCGGTGACCGTCGATCTCACGGCGCAGACGGTCCGCGGCGGACATGCGGAAAATGACACGGTGAGCGGCATCGAGGGCGCGTTCGGCAGTGCCCTGGATGACAGCCTGATCGGCTCCGCCGTCGCGAACGAACTCTCCGGCGGTGGCGGGAGTGACACGCTTCTGGGCCAAGGCAGCGCCGATACGCTGGAGGGCGGGGCCGGCGATGACTCGATCGACGGCGGTGAGGGAACCGATGAGGTCGTCTTCAGCGGCGACCGGGTGGATTACGCCATCAGCGTCATCGCGGGCGGTTTCCGGATCGTGGATCTGCGCGCATTGAGCCCCGATGGCACGGATAGCGTGCTGGGCGTGGAGAGCTTCGCCTTCGCCGATGTCACCCAGACGGCCGAGGGCCTTTTCGCCCCCCCGACCACGCCGACCAGCGGCGCCGACAGCCTGACCGGCACGCCCGACGCCGACATGCTCGACGGCCTGGCCGGCGACGACACGATCCGCGGCCTCGCAGGCAATGACACGCTCCTGGGCGGGACGCAGAACGATCTCATCGAGGGCGGCGCAGGGGCGGACAGCCTTTCGGGCGGGGCGGGCGACAACACGCTCTCCTACGAGTCCGACACGGCGGGCGTCGTGGTCGATCTGGGTGCCGACACCGCCGCGGGCGGCGATGCCGAGGGCGATGTCCTCGCCAACGACTTCCGCCACGTCATCGGGGGGGCGGGCGACGATCTGCTGATCGCCGGTGACGCCGGCCATGAGATGTCCGGCGGCGCGGGCGCCGACACGCTGCGCAGCGGGGCCGGGGATGACGGGCTGTTGGGCGGCGACGGGATCGACCTCGCGCTCTTCAGCGGCGCGCGCAGCGACTACAATGTGCAGTTCATCGCCGGCCTGACCTTCGTGATCGACCAGCGCAGCGGGGCGAATGACGGTGGCGACGCGCTCGATGGCATCGAGTTCCTGAGCTTCGCCGGCGATGTGATGAGCCGCGCCGCCGCGCTCTCCACCTCGCGCGATGGCAATGACAGCCTGGTCGGCACGGCGAATCCCGACTTGCTGGAAGGCCTGGCCGGCGACGACACGCTGCGCGGCGGCGATGGCGATGACACCCTGGCCGGTGGCGTCGGCAACGACCTGATCGAGGGCGGCATCGGCGCCGACAGCCTCGTCGGCGGTGCCGGCAATGACACGCTCGACTATTCCAACACCGGCAATTCCGTCCATCTCGATCTCGGCCTCGGCATCATGTCGGGCGGCTTCGAGCCCGCCGACATCATCGACACCAGCTTCGAAGCCGTGTTCGGCAGCGTCAGTGCGGACAGCCTGGTCGGCGGCGCGGGCAATGAGACGCTCGATGGCGGCTTCGGGGCGGATACGCTGCGCGGTGGCGCGGGCGATGACGTGCTCCTTGGTGGTGACAACGACGACCTCCTGGAGGGCGGTGCGGGCGCCGACCGGCTCGATGGCGGGGGGAACACGGACACCGCCGACTACAGCGAATCGGCGACCGCCGTGCAGGTGGACCTCGGTACCGGACTCGGCACGGGCGGCGATGCCGAGGGCGACACGCTCATCGGCATCGAGTGGGTACTGGGCAGCGCGCATGCCGATACGCTGACCGGCGGTGCCGATAACGCCACGGTGCTGGGCGGCGATGGCGATGACGTGCTCACCACCAGCGGGGAGCAGACATCGCTGAGCGGCGGCGCGGGCAATGACCTGGTCGAAGCCGGCGCGGGATTTGACGTCCTCACGGGCGATGCCGGCGCGGACACGCTGCGCGGCGGCGAAGGCTCGGACCAGCTTGTTGGCGGTGCCGGCGCCGACCTGATCGATGGTGGCGAAGGTCTTGACGTGGCCGGATACGCCGACAGCACCGAGGCTATCGAGGTCGATCTCGAAGCCGGGCGTGGCTTCGGCGGAGAGGCCGAGGGCGATACGCTGATCGGCATCGAAGTGCTGTCCGGTGGCCTGGGCAGCGATACGCTGCGCGGCGATGGCGCCGACAACATGTTGTTCGGCAGCCTTGGCGACAATCTGCTGATCGGCGGCGGCGGCGCGGACATCCTGGTCAGCGGCGGTTTGGCCGACACGCTCGAAGGCGGCGGCGGCAATGACCTGGTCTATGTCGAGAACGCCGGTGTGGAGGCTGTCTCGGCTGTGGTTCGCTTCAGCGGCAATCGCGCCGATTATGGCATCACCACCATCGTCGGCGCCGGCTCGACAGAATCCTTCCTGCGCGCCTACGTCATCACGGACCTGCGCGAGGGCAGCCCCGATGGCGTGGATACGGTCGCCGGCATCGGCTCGATCGCGTTCGCCGATGGCGTCGTCGCCTTCAGCGAGGTTGGCCTGCTGCTGACCGGCACGCCCGACGCCGACAGCCTGACGGGGCTCGATGGCGGCGACACCATCCGTGGCCTCGCCGCGGCGGATACGATCGATGGCGGCGCGGGCGATGACCTCGTCTCGGGCGGTGCGGGCGCCGACAGCATGACCGGCGGCGAGGGCAGCGATACGCTCGACTATTCCGGTGGCGCCTTCCCCGTGATCATCGATCTTGCGGGCGGCGTGCAGGGCACGGGGCTCGGCGAGAACGACATCATCGATGGCAGCTTCGAGGCGCTGATCGGCAGCGCGGCCGGCGACCAGCTGCGCGGCAATGACGGCGCCAACACGATCGATGGCTTCGCCGGCGGCGACCACATCGATGGCGGTGCGGGCGACGACGTGCTGATCGGCCGCTCCGGCAACAACACCCTCGTCGGGGGCGCGGGCGCCGACCGGCTGGAGGGGTCGGGGCGCGATCTCGCGAGCTATGCGGGCTCCGCGCTCGGCGTGCGGGTGGATTTCAACACGGGCCTGGGATCGGGCGGCGATGCGGAGGGCGACACGCTCTCGGGCATCGACAGCATCCTCGGCAGCGCCCAGTCCGACACCGTGATCGCGGCCAATGCCGGGATCGAGGCGCTGGGCGAAGGCGGGGCGGATTCGCTGATCGGCGGGGCGGGCGAGGATACGTTCGAGGGCGGCGATGGCGACGACCTGATCGAGGGCGGCGCGCGCGGGGACTACATGGTCGCCGGCGCCGGCGCCGACACGCTGCTGGGCGGGGCGGATGACGACATCCTGGTCGCCGGCACGGGCGCGGGTGCCGACTTCTTCGACGGCGGCGCGGGCCGCGACCAGCTTCTCTATTTCGACGCGGTGGCGGCCATCGAGGTGGACCTGGCGCTCGGCCGCGGCTTCGGGGGCGATGCGGAGGGCGACACGCTCATCGGCATCGAGGTCCTGGGCGGCGGCGCGGGCGACGACACGCTGCGTGGCGATGACGCCGACAACTACATCGGTGGCGGTCTCGGTGCGAATCTGCTGATCGGGGGAGCAGGCGCGGATACGCTGTTCTCCGAAGCGGGCGCCGATACGCTCGAAGGCGGGGCGGGCGACGACCTGCTGGGCAATACCGGCGCCTTCCTGACGCCGCCGGTCATCAACGACGTGGCGTGCTATTCCGGCAATCGGGCCGACTACAGCATCACGTCCGTGCCCGGCGCCTATGTGGTCAGGGATCTGCGCGAGGGCAGCCCCGACGGGGCGGATACGCTCATCGGCATCGGGCAGATCGCCTTCGCCGACGGGGTGGCGGCGATCGACACGCTGGGCCTGCTGCTGACCGGCACGCCCGACGCCGACAGCCTGGTGGGCGGGACTGGCGGCGACACCATCCGCGGCCTTGCGGACTCCGACACGCTGGTCGGCGGCGCGGGCGATGACCTGATCGCGGGCGGCGACGGCGGCGACAGCATGCTCGGCGGCGAGGGCAGCGACACGCTCGACTACAGCGAAGCCGTTGACCGGGTGGATTTGAACCTTGCCGGCGGCGTGCAGTCCAGCGGGCCCGCCTTCGGCGACACCATCGATGGCAGCTTCGAAGCGGTGATCGGCGGCAGTGACGACGACCGGCTGCGCGGCAATGACGGCGCCAACACGCTCGAGGGCGGCGATGGCGACGACCTGATTGAGGGCAATGCGGGCGATGACGTGATCATCGGCGGGGAGGGCAACAACACGATCGCTGGTGGTGCGGGTGCGGACCGGCTCGAGGGCGGTGGGCGGAGCCATGCCGACTACCAGGGATCGACGCTGGGCGTGCAGGTGAACCTCGCCACCGGCCGCGGCACGGGCGGCGACGCGGAGGGCGACACGCTCAGCGGAATCTTCGTCGTCTATGGCAGCGAGCAGGGCGATACCCTCACCGCCGGCAACAGCGGCGTGGTGTTCGATGGCGAGGGCGGCGACGATTCGCTCATCGGCGGCACGGGCGAGGACTCGCTCTCGGGCGACGACGGCGACGATGTGATCGAGGGCGGCGACGGCGGCGACCTGCTCGAGGACGGCGAAGGCGACGATACGGTGCGCGGGGGCGAAGGCGATGATCAGATCGTCGCCGCGGCCGGGGCCGACCTGCTCGATGGCGGCGCGGGCATCGACGAGCTCTCCTACCTCGTGGCCACGGCGGACATGCACATCGACCTCACCACCGGCCGCGGCACGGGTGGCGAGGCCGAGGGCGATACGCTGATCGGCATCGAGATCCTGTACGCCGGCGCGGGCAACGACACGGTGCGCGGCGATGCCGCCGACAATGAGCTCGGTGGGGCTCAGGGCGACAATCTGCTGATCGGTGAGGCGGGCAGCGACACGCTGATTGCCTCGACCGGCGCCGATACGCTGGAAGGCGGTGCGGGCAACGATGTGCTGGTCGACCTGACCGGATTCGGCGGGCCGCCGGTGGGCGAGGATGTCGCCCGCTACAGCGGCAACCGGGCCGATTACAGTGTCTCGGCGTTGGATTTGGACGGCGGGCGCGCCTATGTGATCGCCGATCTGCGCGTCGGCAGCCCCGACGGCGCCGACACGCTTGCGGGCATCGAACACCTCCTCTTCGCCGATGGCCTGGTGGCGATGGCCGAGGTGGGCCTGCTGCTCACCGGCACGCCCGATGCCGACAGCCTGCTGGGCGAGGCGGGCGCCGACACCATCCTCGGCCTCGCGGAGTCCGACACGCTGGTGGGCGCGGGCGGCGATGACCTGATCGCCGGCGGCGCGGGCGGCGACAGCCTTTCGGGCGGGGCGGGCAACGATACGCTCGACTACGGCGCCGATACGGTGGGGGTGAACGTCGACCTGGTCGAGGCGCTGCAATTCGGCGGCCTGGCCCAGGGCGATACGATCGATGGCAGCTTCGAGGCGATCATCGGCGGCAGCGGCAATGACAGCCTTACCGGCGATGCGGGGGCCAACACCCTCGCGGGTGGGCCGGGCGACGATGTGCTGATCAGCGGCCTCGGCGCCGACCGTCTCGATGGCGGTGAGGGCGCGCGCGACCTCGCGGACTACAGCGAATCCGGCCCCGGCAATGTGGTGAACCTCACCACCGGACTCGGTTCGGGCGGCGAGGCGGAAGGCGACACGCTGGTCGGCATCGAGGATGTGAGCAGCAGCTTCGGCGACGACCACCTCATCGGCTCGGATGCCGCCAACCATCTGCGCGGCAATGCGGGCGACGACACGCTCTCCGGCGGCGATGGCAACGACATCCTCATCGGTGGGCACGGCGACGACGAGATCAACGGCGATGCCGGCGATGACACCATCAACGCGAATTTCGGCACCGATACGGTGCAGGGGGGCGCGGGCGACGACCTGGTCATCATGGGTGCCGATCCGACCCTCGCCGATGGCGGCGCCGGTCGCGACCTCGCCTACTACCTGACCAGCATCGGCGACCTGCTGGTGGATCTGGCCGCTGGCACGAGCTCGGGCGGCGATGCCGAGGGCGACACGCTGATCGGCTTCGAGGACGTCTCGGGTGGGTCCGGGGCGGATACGCTGCGCGGCAACGAGGCAGACAACTCTTTCATCACCCACCTCGGCGCCGACCTGCTGGAGGGCCGCGCCGGTGATGACTACCTGGACGGGCGGGCGGATAACGACACGCTGATCGGCGGCGCCGGGAACGACATCCTCTACGGCGGTGACGGCACCGACACTGCGGTCTTCGCCGGCAACCGCCGCGACTTCTCCTTCACCACCGCCGATGGGGCCGTCTACGTCGCCGACCTTCGTGGGGGCACGCCCGAGGGCCGGGATGGGCTCGTCGATATCGAGCAGATCGCCTTCGATGACGGGACCTTCGCGCTGGCGGACATGCTGGGAAGGCGCCTCGACGGCACGGCGGATGCCGACAGCCTGACCGGCGCCTATGGCGATGATTCCCTCTTCGGCCTGGGGGGCGCGGATACGCTTACCGGCAGTGGCGGCGCGGATTCCCTCGAGGGCGGGGAGGGCGAGGATGTCGCCCGCTTCAGCGGCAACCGGGCGGACTACGCCATCACCACCATCCCCGGCGGCTACCTGGTCGAGGATCTGCGCGATGGCAGCCCCGATGGCGGGGATACGCTCTCGGGTATCGAGATCTTCGCCTTCGCCGACATCACGCAGAATGAGGCGGCGCTCTTCCTGCCGCCGACCACGCCGACCTCCGGGGCGGACAGCCTGACCGGCACGCCCGACCCGGATGTGCTGGATGGCCTCGGCGGCAATGACACCATTCGCGGCCTCGCCGCCGACGACACCCTGGTCGGCGGTGACGGCAATGACCTGATCGCCGGTGGCGCGGGCGCCGACAGCCTGGTGGGCGGTGCGGGCACGGATACGCTCGACTATGGCGAAGAGACCCTTGCCGTCACCGTCGGGCTGGATGGCACGACCGGCGGCGCGGCCGCGGGTGATACGATCACGGGTTTCGAGGCGATCATCGGCGGTTCGGGGGGCGACAACCTCACCGGCGATGCCGGCGCCAACCACCTGCAGGGCCAGGGCGGGCTGGACCAGCTGCGCGGCATTGCCGGCGATGACACGCTCGAGGGTGGGGCGGACAGCGATGCCCTCTTCGGCGGCGCCGATGACGACCATCTGCTCGGCGGTGCGGGCTTCGACCAGATGCATGGCGATGCCGGCAGCGACACGCTGGAGGGCGGGGCCGATGGCGCCAACCTCTTCGGCGGCGCGGGGGGCGACCTGCTGATCGCCAGCTCGGCCGGCACCGTGGCCAACTACGCCTTCAGCGCCGAGGCGGTGCAGGTCGATCTCGAAACCGGGGTGACCGCCGGCGGGGATGCCGAGGGCGATACGCTCGTCGGTGCCTTCGACGGGCTGACCGGCTCGGACCGTGCGGATTCGCTGCGCGGGTCCGAGGCGCTGGCCGAGCGGATCGCCGGCCAGGGTGGCGACGACACGCTGGAAGGCCTGGGTGGCGCCGATACGCTCGATGGCGGCGCGGGCGATGACCTGCTGCGCGGCGGCGAAGGCAATGACTACCTCTACAGCCTCGCCTTCGGCGGCCCCTCCGATGCCGACAGCCTTTATGGCGAGGGCGGCGACGACCTGCTGCTCGGCCTCAATGGCCACGACCTGCTCGAGGGTGGGGCGGGCAATGACACGCTCGGCATCGACGCGGTCGAGGTGCAGGAGCTTGGCGACGACACGCTGAGCGGCGGCGAGGGCGACGACAGCATCTCGGCCAGCGCCGGCGCGGACAGCCTGGATGGCGGGACGGGCGCCGACACGCTGGTCGGTGGCGCGGGCAATGACTGGATCGAGGGCGGGGAGGGCGAGGATCTGGCGCGCTTTTCCGGCAACTTCGCCGATTATGCGCGGGTGCGGATCGATGGCGGCGTGATCGTCACCGACCTGCGCCTGGGAAGCCCCGATGGCGCGGATACGCTGCTGGGCGTGGAGGCCCTGGCCTTCGCGGATGCGACGGTGCGGTACCTGAACCTGGTCGGCACGGCGGAGGCGGACAGCCTCACCGGCGGGATCGGCGACGACACCCTCTCGGGCCTGGACGGCGACGACACGCTGGAGGGGCTGGACGGCGCGGATTCGCTCCTCGGCGGCCTCGGCAGCGACCGGATGTTCGGCGGTGCCGGCGACGACACGATCGAGGCGCTCGGCGGCGATTCCGTGGTCGAAGGCGGTGCGGGAGCGGACAGCCTGCACAGCGCGGCGGGCACCGTCATCCTCAGCTATGCGGGCGACACCATCGGCGTCGTCGTGAACCTCAGCACGCGTGAGGTGGGTGGCGGCGATGCCGAAGGCGACACCATCACCGGCTTCCGGTCGGTGCAGGGCGGTTCCGGCGCGGATCACCTGGCCGGCGATGTCGAGGCGAACACCCTGCGCGGTGGCGAGGGCGCGGATACGCTGGCCGCCAGCGCGGGCGACGACCTGCTGGAAGGCGAGGACGGCGATGACCGGCTGGAAGGGGCGGATGGCGCCGACACGCTGCGCGGCGGCGCGGGCGACGACATCCTGATCGCCGGTGGCAATGAGGGGGATGCCAACCTCCTCGAAGGTGGCACCGGCGCGGACAGCCTGCTCGGCAATGGCGGGGCGGACACGCTCAACGGCGACGACGGCGCGGATACGCTCGAAGGCGGTGTCGGCGACGACCTGCTGCGGGGCGGGGAGGGCGACGATCTGCTCCAGGGCACGGTCGGCGCCGATACGCTCGAAGGTGGCGCGGGCGATGACACGCTCGCCGCGGTGATCCTGGTCGGCGGCACCGAGACGGATGCCAACCTGCTGCGCGGGGAGGCCGGCGATGACAGCCTGATCGGCAACAACGGCGCCGATACGCTCGATGGCGGCGCGGGGGCGGATACGCTGCGCGGCGGCGTCGGCGCGGACAGCCTGCTCGGCGGCACCGAGGATGATGTCCTCGAAGGCGAGATGGGCGCCGACACGCTGGAGGGCGGCGAGGGCGATGACGAGCTCTGGGCCATGCGCCAGAGCGGCGGCTTCGACGAGACGGCCAATGCGCTCGATGGCGGGGCGGGCGCCGATACCCTCATCGGCGATGCGGGCGCGGATACCCTCATCGGCGGTGCCGGCAATGACGTGCTTGAGGGCGCTGTCGGCGCGGATGTTGCGGTCTACACCGGCAACCGCAGCGACTACCTGATCAGCGCGATCACCGGCGGCTACACCCTGCGCGACCTGCGCGGGGGCGCGCCCGATGGCGCGGATACGGTGCGCGGGGTGGAGCGCTTCGTCTTCGCCGACATCGAGCAGGAAGGCGAGGCCGTGCTGCTCGCGCCCTCGACCGAGGGCCCGGACACGCTGACCGGCACCTCGGGCGATGACCTGATCGATGGCCTCGGCGGCGATGACATCATCGATGGCGCGGCCGGCGACGACACGCTGATCGGCGGCGCGGGTGGTGACAGCCTCAATGGCGGGGCGGGGACCGATGCGGCCGATTACAGGGATGAGACCGCGGATCTGCACATCGATCTCGGCGCCGGCATCGCCTCGGGCGGCGCGGCGAGTGGCGATACGCTGGTGGGCATCGAGATCCTGATCGGCGGCGCGGGTGCGGACACGCTGACCGGCGATGCCGGCGGCAACCGCATCGAAGGCGGGGCGGGGGCCGACCGGCTCGACGGCGGGGCGGGTTTCGACCAGCTCTCCTATGCCGGTGCGCTGAACGCCGTGGTCATCGACCTGCGCCTCACGGTGCAGGCGGATGGCGACACGGTCGCCGGTTTCGAGGCCGCGCAGGGCGGCGCCCAGGATGACCTGCTGACCGGCGACGACGCCGCGAACATGCTGGATGGCGGGGCCGGGGCGGATACGCTGGATGGCGGCCTCGGCATCGACACGCTGATCGGCGGGCTGGGGGATGACGTCTACATCCTCGGCCTCGAGGCGGACATCTTCGTGGAAAGCCCCGGCGGCGGGCGGGACCGCGTGATCGCCGCGCGCGACCACACGCTGGCGGCGCAGATCGAGGACCTCGTGCTGCTCGACGGCGCCAGCGCCGGCACCGGCAACGCCCAGGGCAACCTGCTGATCGGCAACGCCGCGGCCAATGTGCTGAGCGGGCTCGGCGGGCATGACACGCTGAACGGCGCGGCGGGCGATACGCTGGTGGGCGGCGACGGCCACGACCTCTATCGCGTGCAGGCCGCCGGGGTGAACATCGTCGAGGCCGCAGGGGCGGGGCGCGACACCATCTACAGCATCATCACCCTGACCCTGCCGGCGCAGGTCGAGGTGCTGTTCCTGCGCGGTACCGAGGCCCTGGACGCCACCGGCAATGGCGGCAACAACTGGCTCATCGGCAATGCCGGCGACAACCGGCTCGAGGGCCTGGGCGGGCGCGACATCCTGCATGGCGGGGAGGGCGCGGATACGCTGGTTGGCGGCGCCCTGCGCGACCAGATGATCGGCGGCGCGGGGGCGGACAGCTTCGTCTTCGCCGGCCGCGGTCCGGATGGTGACATCGTGCGCGACTTCGAGGCGGGGGTGGACGAGGTGCTGCTGCTCGGCAGCGCCTTCGGCGGCCTGGCGCCGGGCGCCCTGGCCGGTCAGACCACCGCGCTCGGCGCGCCGCGCCTGCTGGTCTCCGACACCGGCACCACGGCCGAGGCGGGCGAGTGGCAGTTCATCCTGGCCAGCGACGGGCGCCTCTTCTTCGATGTCGATGGCCGGGGCGGGGCGGCGCGCGAATTCGTCGCGCTGTTCCAGAACGGGCTGCTGCCGTCCGCGGGCGACATCTTCCTCATCTAAGGGGGAAGGATGCCCTGGGCCGCGTTCGGCGGAACGCGGCCCGCCTCAGGCCGCCGCGGGCTTGCGGCGGCGCAGCCGGGTCAGGCCGAAGATGCCAAGGCCTGTCAGGCACAGCGCGGCGAGGCCGATCAGCGGGCGGTAGAACAGCCAGGCCACGCCGATCACCGCCGGCGCGATCACCAGCGTCAGCAGGAAGGCGACCAGCCCCGTGCCGGCGCCCACGATGCTGCCGAACAGCGGCACGACATCAGCCAGCACCTTCATCGGGTTGAACAGCAGGCTCCAGCCGAACAGGATGGCGAGCGTGCCGACCAGGCGCAGGATCCAGGTGAGCACCACATTGCCCTCCTCCGCCGCCTGGAACATGGCACTCGCGGGCTGGGCTTCCGGCACCAGCATGAACAGCCGGTCCCCCGCCCGCGTGGCGAAGGGGGCGAAGCCCTGGCCCTGCTGGGCCGCGATCACCGAGACCGCCTCGGGCCGCGCCACGGTCCAGGTGATCCGCAGATCGCCCACGCGCGGGGTCTCGGGATCCGCGCCGAGATACAAGGTGTTGCCGCCTCCGCGCGGGGCGGGGAGGGATTCGCTCGCCGGAATATCCGCGAGTTGCGCCGGCGTCAGGCGGAAGGCGCCCAGCGTCACCCCCTCCGCGGCCCAGTCCCGGCTCTCATGGCGCGGCATGGGGTTGGCGCGCCCCTCGGGCTGGCGGAAACGCGAACTGTCCACCCGCCCCTCCACCCAGGCGCGGGAATAGGTGTAGGTGGTCACCGTCTCCGTCCCCCCGCCGAGGCGGTTGCGCGTCTCGCTCTCCTGCTTCTCCTGCCATTGATACATCTCGACCCTGCGCTGCAGGCGCAGCGTGCCGGCGGGGATGGCGAGGGTGAAATCCGGGTCGCGTGGCAGCGTCGCGACGCGCAGCGGCCCGCTGACATGCACCAGCCGCCCGGCATTGGCCGGGTCGATCCGCTCGGCGGCGATACTGGTGACCAGCCCCGCGCCCTCGGCGAGGGAGCGCGCGGTCTGCACGGCGCGGCCCTCGTTCCAGAACAGCAGCACACAGCCGATCGGGATCAGCGCGAGCCCGAAGAGCATCCCCCCGAGCGCGCCGCCGAGGCGCGAAAGCCAGCCCTGGCGGGTGGTCTCGGTGAAACTGTCATGCTGGTCGCTGGGCATTGGCGGCGCTTCCCTGTGATGCGCCGCAGACAATCACGGAATGGTGACCAATCCAATCACTCGCCGGCGAGGCGCGCCGCCATGGCGGGCGAGCCCAGCCGCAGCAGCCCCGCCACGCCGGGCGCCTGGTGCAGCGTCAGCACCGCCTCGGCGAGGCGCGCGGCGCGTTCCGCCCCCAGCACGGCATCCGCCAGGCCGTGATACTTGGCCATCAGCTCGGCCTCGGTGAGGAAGTTGGAGGGCTCGCCCTTCGGCACCACGACCTTGCGGGTGAAGACCTGCCCGCGCGCGCGCAGCGTCAGCTTGCCGGACATGTTGGCGGGGAATTCGGCCTCGATCTCCGGGTCGAAGACGCAGTCGGTCAGGCCCATCAGCCGCACCAGGTCCGGCGCCGCGAGGTCATTGTAGCTGTCCCAGCCGAAGGCGCCGCGGGCGAGCGCGCAGGCGACCACGAAGGGGCCGCTGAACTGCCCGTCCACGATGTTCTGCGGGCGGCGGCGGCGCTCGATGTCGTCGCCGATCAGGATCATGCCCGAGCGCGGCAGGCCCATCGTCACGGCCTCGATCTCCTCGGGCTTGAGGCCGAGTTCCGCACGCAGCGCCAGCGCCGCATCGACCGAGGCATGGCCATAGCGGCAGGAGGGATAGGGCTTCACCGCCGTCGCCATCAGCTCCCACTCGGTGCCGAGGTCCTGCAGCACGCGGGCGGGGTTGGGCTCCGGCGCATAGGCGCGCAGGAAGCCGGCCTTGCCCTCGATCGGCTCGGCAGCGCCCTTGAAGCCCTCGCGGGCGAGGCAGGCAGCGGAGAGCCCCGCCATCGCCGCCCAGCCGACCTGGAAGCGCTTGGTCCAGGCGCCGTTCGAGAGGAATTGCAGGCTGCCCGCGGATTGGGAGAGCGCGATGCCGAGCGCATCCTCCACCCCCTTGGCGTCCATGCCGAAGACCCGCGCGGCGGCGGCGGCCGCGCCGAAGGCGCCGCAGGTGGCGGTGGGGTGGAAGCCGCGCGCGTAATGCGCCCCGGCCGGCAAAGCGAGGCCGAGCCGGTTCGTCACCTCATAGCCCGCGACGATGGCGGCCAGCACATCCGCGCCCTTCGCGCCGCACATCTCGGCGGCGGCCAGGGCGGCGGGGATCACCGGCGCGCCGGGATGCAGGCTCGAGGCCGCATGGGTGTCGTCGAAATCCAGCGAATGGGCGAGCGCGCCGTTCACCAGCGCCGCGCCGGCGGGGGTGAAGCGCGCACTGTCGCCGAACACGGCCGAGGCCCCCGCGCCCAGGCCCAGCGCGCGGGCGGCGGCGAGCAGCGGCGCCGTGCTCTCCGCCGCGTGGCGCCCGCGCAGCATGTTGCCCACCAGATCCAGCAGCAGGAAGCGCGTGCGGATCCGCACCGGCTCCGGCAGGCGGTCATGGCTGATGCCGGCGACGAAGGCGGCGAGGGGGGTGGTGATGGCGGCCATGCGGCTCCGCTCCCGGGACGGTTTCCTCCGATCCGTGTAGCGAAGCGGGGCGCGCAGCGGGAGGGGGCCTCCCGCCGCTTGACCCTGCAATCGGTTGCGGTCACATCGCGCGGGGCGGCGCCCGATCCGGGCGCGCCAGGGATGAAACGGAACACCGCCATGACCAGCCAGACCGAGGAAACCGGCCTCGCCCGCCGCACGCTCTTCGCCGCCGCCGTTGGGGGCGCCGTTGGGGGCACCGCCCTCGCCAGCCTGCCGGCCGCCGCGCAGACGCCGGCGGTGCAGGATCCGGCGCGGCCGATCATCATCCGCGGCGCGCATATCCTGTCCATGGACGCGCAGATCGGCGAGCTGCCGCTCGGCGACATCCTGGTGCAGCAGGGCACCATCCGCGCCATCGCCCCCTCCATCGACGCCCCCGCCGGCGCGCTGGCGGTGGACGGTGCCGGGCGCATCGCCATGCCGGGCATGGTCAACGGCCATATCCACCTCGCGCAGACCATGCAGCGCGGCCTGTCCACCGAGCATTCCTTCGGCGGCTATTTCCAGACCATCGTGCTGCGCCACTCCAACCGCATGACGCCGGCAGATGTGAAGCTCGCCGACCAGGCCGGGGCGCTGGAGCAGATCTTCGCCGGCGTCACCACGGTGATGGACTGGTCGCGGGAGACCATGTCGCCCGACCATGCCGATGCGGCGGTCGAGGGGCTTTCGGCGGCGGGCATCCGCGCCATCCTGGCCTATACCGCCCCGCCCATCCCGCAGGGGGCCGATGCCCCGGCGCTCCATGCGCGCATGATCGACCACGCCCGCGCGCTGCACGGGCGGCTCGGCACCTCGGGCATGATCCGGCTCTGGACCTGCCTGCAGGGGCCTGACTTCACGCCGCTCGAGCCTGCGCTGGTCGATATGCGCCGGCTCGCCACGCTCGGCATCCCCATCGCCATCCATACCGGAGCGGCGATCTACCCGAACCGGAAGGCGAGGCTGCTGGCGCAGCTCGACGCCGCGGGGCTGCTGAATGAGCGGCTGCAGATCGTCCACGCGAACCACCACGAGGCCGATGAATACAAGCTCGCCGCCGACAAGGGTGCGATGCTGTGCTCGACGCCCGAGGTCGAGCTGCGCATGGGCCATGGCCATCCGAGCCTGTTCGCGGCGGCGGCGGCGGGGATGAAGGTCTCGGTCGGCACCGACATCCCCTCCATGGTCGGCGGCGGGCTGCTGCCGCAGCTGCGCGTGGCCATGGCGGCGGAGCTGCACCGGCTGAACGTGGCCGCCATCGCCGCCACGCGCACCGTGGCCGCCACGCCGCCGGTCACGGCGCGGCAGATGCTGGAATTCGCCACCATCGGCGGCGCGCGCGGGCTGGGGCTCGATGCCGTGACGGGCAGCCTGACGCCGGGCAAGCGCGCGGATTTGCTGCTGGTGCGCGCCGATGCGCCGCTCACCACGCCGCTGAGTGACGCGGCCGGCGCGGTGCTGCTGCAGGCAAGCGCGGGCGATATCGAGACGGTGCTGGTCGATGGCCGGATCGTGAAGCAGGGCGGGCGCCTCACCGATCCCGGCGCGCCCGCGCTCTTCGCGCGCCTCCAGGCCCGCGCCGAGGAAATGGCCGAGGCCGCGCGGCGCGGCTGAAGGAACGGGCCGGCAGGCGGCGCAATGCCGCCTGCCGCCTGCGCCTATCGCCGCGGCATCAGCCGGTCGAGCGAATACTGCCCGCCGCCGCGGATGGCGATGAACAGCAGCAGCGCGGCCCACATCGCCGGATATTCCCAGCCGCCGCCACCCGGCCGCGTCCAGGGGAAACCGTTCGGCCAGACCACGAAGAAGGTGATGAAGGCGAGGTGCCCAGCCGCGATGAAGGCAGAGAGGCGCGTCAGCAGCCCGAGCGTGATCAGCAGCCCGAGCACCAGCTCGATCCCCACCACCATCCAGGCCAGTGGCAGGGCCGGTTCGAAGCCGCGCCGCGCAAGGCTGTTCGTGGCGAAGGTCGCCACCCCCATCTGCCATTTCGGCCAGCCATGCGCGATCAGCCAGATGCCGCAAAGCGCGCGCAGCCCGGCATAGCCCAGCGGCTCGCCGATCGAGTCCAGCTTCTGTCGGAGCTTGTCCAGCATCATTGCACCTTGATGTTGCGGGCGCGCACGACGTCGCGCCACTTGTCGGATTCACGGCGGAAGAAGGCGGGCCAGGCCTCGATCGGCTGGGCCTCGACCGTGACGCCCATGGCCTGCCAGCGCGGCTGCATGTCGGGCGCGCGCAGCGCCGCGGCCGCCACGGCGTTGAGCCGGCGCAGGATCGGCTCGGGCGTGCCGGCGGGGGCGAGCATGCCGATCTGCTCCACCACCTCGAAGCCCGCGAAGCCGAGTTCCTGGAAGGTCGGCACGTCGGGCGCGTAACGGCTGCGCTCGCGCGTCGTGGCCGCCAGGGCGCGCAGGTCGCCCGAGGCGATCAGCGGCATGGCGGCGGCGGTGGGCAGCACCAGCATCCCCGTCTCGCCCGCCAGCACCGCCTGCAGCGCCGGCCCGCCGCCGCGATAGCCGATCTCCTCGATGGTGATCCCGGCCTCCTGCATGAACAGCTCGACTGCGAGGTGCGAGGTCGCCCCCACGCCGCTGTTCGCATAGGTCATGCGGTGGTTCGGCTGCTTCGCGGCGGCGATGTATTCCGCCAGCGTGCGATAGGGCGCGCGCGCCGGCACCATGATGAAGAGCGGCGAGGAGGCCAGCAGCGAGATGCCGACGAAGTCGCGCTCCTGGTTGTATTGCACCGGGTAGATATGCGGGGCGATGGCGAAGCTGCTGTTGGGCGTGATGACGATGGTCGTGCCATCCGGCCGGGCGCGGGAGGCGGCGAGCATGCCGATGGTCCCGGCCGCGCCGCCGCGATTGTCCACCACGAAGCTGCGCCCCGTATCGGCCGACATGCGCTGCGAAAGCACGCGGGCGAAGGTGTCGGTCGGCCCGCCGGGCGGCCAGGGGACGATCACGTTGATGGGTCGGGTCGGCAGGTCTTCCTGCGCGAGGGCTGGGCGCGCAAGGCCAAGCGCGAGCGCGCCCAGCCCGGCCTGTCGGCGGGTCAGCATTGTCATTCTCCCTCAGGGATGGATCGGTTCAGTCGTCGCCGGGCAGCGGGGGCGTGCCGTGGGTGTGGAAGCTCTCGATGGTCTTGAGGCCCCAGGCCTGGCCCTTCTTCCGCTCCGTCTCGGTCCAGGTGATGGTCTTCCAGTCGGGCGCGAGCACCAGCCGCGCGCCCGCATGGGCCACCTCCACGCGGTTGCCGCCGGGCTCATAGACGTAGAGGAAGAAAGTCTGCTGCACGGCGTGCTTGTGCGGCCCCGTCTCGATGAAGACGCCCGCTTCCAGGAAGGTGTCGGCGGCCTGCAGCACGGCCTCGCGCGAGTCGAGGGCGAAGGTGACGTGGTGGAAGCGGCCCGGCACGCCATGTGCCTCCTTCGTGAAGGCGAAGTCGTAGGATTTGTTGGTCGCCGTCAGCCACATCCCGGCCTCGACGCCGCTGTCGAGCTCGATCCGCTCGGTGCAGCGCAGGCCGAGATTGCGCTGGAAGAATTCGCGGCAGCCACGCACATCGACGGCGAGGCAGTTGAAGTGGTCGAGCCGGCGGACATTCACCCCGCGCGCCGGGTAGCGTTCGGGCTGGTTCTTCAGCGCCGGGCGGCGATCGGGCGGCGCCTCATACCATTCGGTCTCCCAGTAGAGCTCGAAGGGGTGGCCATCGGGGTCGCGGAAGCGCCAGCCGGTACCATGGCCGAAACTGTTCTCCTGCGGCGTCACCTCGACGCCATCGGCGCGCAGCGCCGCGAGGCGGCGCTCGAGCGCCTGGCGGCTGCGCGTGCGCAGCGCGGCATGGCCCATGCCGGAGGTCTTCGCGGCGGTGAGTTGCAGGGAATAGCGCTCGTAATCGTCCCAGCCGCGCAGATAGACGCTGTCGACCTGGCGCCCGGCCTCGGTCATGCCCATCACCTCGGTGAAGAAGCGCAGCGACTCATCGGGCTTGGGGGTCAGCAACTCGACATGGCCGAGATGGGCCACGTCCATCACGGGCTCCGGCGCTTCCATTCCTGGTCGTCCTCCTCACCCGCAAGGCGGCGGGCGAGCGGAGGTTAGGCGCGCTGCCGGCCGCGCGTCCTATCGCTTCTTCGGCGAGAGGTATCAGCTTTTGTCATATCTCCGAGGCCATGCGCGCTGATCTCCGCCACATGGTCCTGCAAGGAGGCGATGAAGGCCGCGACAGCCGGGGAGGGGGGCGGCTCGGCCGGGCGGATGATGCCGGCCGGACGCGGCGGCGCGGGCACCGGCAGGGGCACCACCTTCAGCGCCCCGCGCAGCAGGTCGCCCACCATCATCGAGCGCGGCATGATGGAAAGCCCGTCGCTCGCCAGCAGCGTCTCGCGGATGAAGCCGTAGGAGGAGGAGCGCAGCGCCACATCGGCGGTGAGGCCGAGCAGCGTCAGCAGCTGGTCGATCTCCTGCCCCACGCGCTGGCTGACCGTCGGCAGCACGAGTTCGTAGCGCGCCAGCATCGCCGCCGTGACCGGCCCGTCGACCGCCAGCAGGGGATGCCCGGCGCGGGCGAGCACCGAGATCGGCTCCTCCCACATCGCCGCGCGCGTGAAGCCATCGGGCACCGCCGGGGCGTAGAGGCGGCCCACCACGAGATCGAGTTCCCGCGCCGCCAGCAGCGGCAGCAATTCCTCGGTGCGGCCTTGTTGCAGGCGCACGCGCAGCCGCGGATGGCTGGCGCGCAGCCGGATCAGCGCGCCGGGCAGCACGCCCACCGCCGCCACCGGCAGCACGCCGATCGCCACCGCCCCGCCATCGGCCGCGCCCACCGCATCCAGCGCCTCTTCCGCGCGACGCAATTCGCCGAGCAGCCGGCGCGCGAGGCGGATGACCACCACGCCCGCCTCGGTCGGGCGCAGCCCGCGGGCATGGCGTTCGAAGAGCGGCGCGCCGACGATCTCCTCCATCTCGCGCAGGCTGCGCGACAGGGCCGGCTGGCCGAGGCCGAGCGCCATGCCCGCCTTGAGCAGGCTGCCATGCGTGTCCAGCGCGTCGGCCAGCCGCAGCAGGGAGAGTTTCAGCCTCTGGTCGAGGTAACGCCGGGGCATGGGGGAAGTATCGCGCCGCCGCAGCCCGGCCGCCACCCCCGGCCTGCAGCCACGCGTTGCAGGAGGCGCGTCGCCTGTGGCAGGGAAGGCGCATGGTGTGCTCCAGGCGACTCGTTTTCTCGGCCCTCGGCGCTGCGGCGCTGCCGGGTTCGGCCGCCCTGGCGGCGACCCAGAGCTTCGAGGCCTTCCTGGAGGGTGTGCGCAGCGAGGCGCGCCGCCAGGGCGTCTCCCAGGCCACGCTCAGCCGGGCGCTGACCGGCATCCGCCCCAATGACCGGGTGCTGGAACTCGACCGCCGGCAGCCGGAATTCACCCAGACATGGGAACAATATCGTGATGCGCGGCTGTCCACCGCGCGCATCGATGCCGGACGGCGCGCCTTCATCGAGAACCGCCCGACGCTGGAAGCCGTGCAGGCGCGCTTCCGCGTCTCGCCCCGCGTGGTGGTGGCGATCTGGGGGCTGGAGACCAACTACGGCGGCTTCACCGGCAATTTCAACGTGATCGAGAGCCTTGCCACCCTGGCCTGGGATGGAAGGCGCTCCGCCTATTTCCGGGCTGAATTGCTGGCCGCGCTGAAGATCCTGGATGGCGGGCATGTGAGCCCCGACCGGATGCGCGGCAGCTGGGCCGGCGCCATGGGCCATCCGCAATTCATGCCGAGCAATTTTGAGCGCCTGGCCGTGGACATGGATGGCGATGGGCGGCGCAACATCTGGGACAGCCGGGCCGATGCGCTGGGCTCCATCGCCAACTACCTCGCCCGCTCCGGCTGGCGGGAGGAAGAGCTCTGGGGGCGGGAGGTCGTGCTGCCGCCCGGCTTCAACCCCGAGGAGGCGCGGCGCGAGAACACCAAGCCGCTGCGCGAATGGGTGCGGCTGGGCGTGCGCCGGCCGGATGGCACCTCCCTGCCGGCGCTCGACCTCGAGGCGGCGATCCTGCTGCCGGGCGGGGCCTCGGGCCAGGCCTTCGCGGTCTATCCGAACTTCAACGTGATCCGCCGCTACAACCCCTCGAACTTCTACGCGCTGGCGGTCGGCCTGCTGTCGGACCGCGTGGCGTGAAGCCCGCCGCCGCCTGGGTCTGCGGGGGGCTTGCCCTGCTGCTGCTGGCCGGCTGCGCCCGCCCGCCGCCCGCCACCCCCGCCCGCTATGTAGTGGGGGAGGGCTATCAGCTCGGTGGCGTCTGGTCCTACCCGCGCGAGGATTTTCAACTGGTCCAGACGGGGCTGGCGAGTGTTGCCGCCGATACCCGCGCCGGGCGCCGCACGGCGAATGGCGAGACACATGACCCTGGCTTGCTGATGGCCGCGCACCGCACCCTGCAGCTGCCCGCAATCGTGCAGGTGACCAATCTGGAGAACGGGCTGCAGCTCGATGTGCGGGTGAATGACCGCGGGCCGGTGCGGCCGGGGCGCGTGCTGGAACTCTCCCGCCGCGCCGCCACGCTGCTCGGCATTCCGCCGGGCGGCGCGGCGCAGATCCGACTCTCGGTCCAAGCTGGGCCGAGCCGCGCCCTGGCCGAGGGACTGCCCCAGCCCGAGGCGCCGCGCCTCGCCATCGCCGCCGCTCCGGTCGCCGGGGTGCAGCGCGAGGACCTAGCCCCCCCGCCCGGCGCCGTGCAGGCCGCGCGGGTGCGCGAGGCCCGGCCCCTGCCGGGCCAGCAACTCGCCGCCGCCGCGCCCACCGGCGCCAGCCCCGCCGGTCCGCCGGCCCGCCTGCCGGAGACGCTGACGCGCGTCGCTGCCCAGCCGGGGCAGCTCCATGTCGAGGCCGCGACCTTCGGCCGGCGCGACCTCGCCCAGCGCCAGGCGGCGCGCCTTGCCGGGCTGGGCGCGCGGGTGGAGCAGGTGGGCGGGGTGGGCCGGGGCGCCGGCGCGCCGAGCTTCCGCGTGCGCATCGGCCCGCTGCCTTCCGTGGCCGCCGCCGACAGGGCGCTTGAGGAAACCCTGCGCCTCGGCGTATCGGAGGCGCGGATCCTCGTGGATTGACCGCGAGTCCGGGATCGAGGGCAGACAGCGCCATGCGCCGCCGGGATTTGATGGGTGCCGCCGCCGGCATCGCCACCGCCATGGGCGGTACCGAAGCCTGGGCGCAGAACCGCCCGGCCCAGCAGCCGCAGCGCCCCGCGCGCCCGCCCGCGCCGCCGCCCTCCACCCCGGCGATGAGCCCGCTCGGCCCGGTGGACACCCAGGCGCGCCAGGCGCTGCTGGTGGATTTCGACACCGGCGCCGTTCTGCTCGAGAAGAACCCGGATGAGCGCATGCCGCCCTCTTCCATGTCGAAGCTGATGACGATGTACGTCGTCTTCGACATGCTGAAGGCGGGCCGGCTGCGCATGGACCAGCTGCTGCCGGTCAGCGAGCGCGCCTGGCGGATGGGCGGGTCGAAGATGTTCGTCCAACTCGGCAGCCAGGTCTCGGTGGAGAACCTGACCCGCGGCGTGATCGTGCAATCGGGCAACGACGCCTGCATCGTGCTGGCGGAGGGCATCTCGGGCAGCGAGACCCAGTTCGCCGAGCTGATGAATGAGACGGGGCGGCGGATCGGCCTGCGCAGCTCCACCTTCCGCAACGCGACCGGCTGGCCCGATCCCGAGCAGCGCATGACGGCGCGCGACCTCGCCACCCTGGCGCGGCGGATCATCCTCGACCACCCCGAATACTACCGCTTCTACAGCGAGCGCAGCTTCCGCTGGAACGAGATCAGCCAGGAGAACCGCAACCCGGCCCTCGCACGGGTCGCCGGCGCCGATGGGCTCAAGACCGGGCACACCGAGGAAGCGGGCTATGGCCTGACGGCCAGCGCGCTGCGCGGCGGGCGGCGGCTGATCCTGGTGGTGAACGGCCTTGCCTCCATGCGCGCCCGGGCGGAGGAGAGCGAGCGGCTGCTGGAATGGGGCTTCCGCGAGTTCGACAACGTCGTGCTCTTCCGCGCCGCCGACACGGTGGAGGAAGTGCCCGTCTATCTCGGTGAGCGCCCGACCGTGCCGCTGGTCGCCGGGCGGGACCTGGTGGTGACGCTGCCGCGCCAGTGGCGGCGCAACATCCAGGCGCGCGTGCGCTTCGACGCGCCGGTGCCCGCGCCGGTCAGCAAGGGGCAAGCCATCGGCACGCTGCTCGTCAGCGGCCAGGGCGTGCCGGAGATGAACGTGCCGCTCATCGCCGGCGCCGATGTGGACCGGCTCGGCCTGCTGCCCCGGATTCCGGCGGTGATCGGGCGCTGGTTCGGCTCGTGAGGCCAGAAGGCCGCTTCATCACCTTCGAAGGGGGTGAGGGCGCGGGGAAATCCACCCAGGCGCGGCGCCTCGCCGCTTGGCTCTGCGACCTCGGCCACCCCGTGCTGCTGACGCGCGAGCCCGGCGGCGCGCCGGGGGCGGAGGCGATCCGCAGCGTGGTGCTCGGCGGCTGGGGGCTCGATGCGGTGGCGGAGGCGATGATGATGTTCGCCGCCCGGCGCGAGCATGTGGTGGCCACCATCCGCCCCGCGCTCGCCGCGGGGATCTGGGTGATCTGCGACCGCTTCGCGGATTCCACCCGTGCCTACCAGGTGCATGCCCAGGGCGTGCCGGGCGAGGTGTATGGCGCGCTGGCGGGGATGGCGCTGGAGGGGCTGAAGCCCGACCTGACCCTGATCCTCGACCTGCCGCCCGAGACCGGCATGGCGCGCGCCGCCGGGCGCGGCGTGGCGGCGGACCGGTTCGAGCGGCTGGGCCTCGATTTCCATGGCCGCGTGCGCACCGGCTTCCTGACCATCGCCGCGGCCGAGCCCGATCGCTGCGCAGTGATCGACGCCACCGCCGCGCCCGAGGCGGTCTTCGCCGGCGTGCTGGCGGCGACCGAGGCGCGGCTCCGCCCATGAGCCGGGCGCCAAGGGCGATCAAGGTCCAGGAGTTCGAGGAGGACCCCGACCAGGGCGTGCGCGGCACGGCGCGCCTTGTCGGCCACGTGGCGCAGGCGGCGCTGCTGGAGCGTGCGGCCCTGTCCGGCCGGCTGCCCCATGCCTGGCTGCTGGCCGGCCCGCCGGGGATCGGCAAGGCGACGCTGGGCTACCGCTTAGGCCGCTGGCTGCTCGCCGGGGGGGCGGAGGGCGCGATCCCGCCCGGCGAGCCCGCTTTGCATGTGCCGCCCGACCACACCACCTTCCGCCGCATCGCCGCCGGCGCCCATGCCGATCTGCGCGCGCTGCGCCCCAACACGGGCGAGGGCGGGGTGAAGCGCGTGATCCGGGTGGAGGAGGTGCGCGCCGCCATCCGCTTCCTCGCCATGACCCCGGCCGAGGGCGGCTGGCGCTTCCTGCTGGTGGATGGCGCCGAGGCGCTGCGCCCCGAAGCCGCCAATGCCCTGCTCAAGACGCTGGAGGAACCGCCACCGCGCGCCGTGCTGGTGCTGACCACCCCCGCGCCGGACCGGCTGCTGCCGACCATCCTCAGCCGCGTGCGGCGGCTGGACCTTTCCCCGCTGGAACTGCCCGTGCTGGAGGCGCTGCTGGCGGGGCTGCTGCCGGGGCTGGACCCGGCGGCGCGCGCCACGCTGGCCCGCATCGCCGAGGGCTCGGCGGGCGGCGCGCTGGCGCTGGCGGAAGGCGAGGGGCTGGCGATGCAGGCGCTGGTCGAACAGGCCCTGGCGCTGCCCGCGCGCGGCGAGTGGCACGCCTTGGCCGAGCAGGTGGCGGCCAAGCGCGACGGCTCCGCCTTCGCCACCTTCCTCGCGCTGCTGCGCCGGGCGATCTCGGCCGCCGTGCGGCAGGCCGCGCGGGGCGGCGCCGCCCCCGCCTGGCTGGCGGCGCGGCCGCTTGCCGAGTGGTCCACCCTGTGGGACACAATCGGCAAGTTGGCAGCCGAAACCGACGCGCTGAGCCTCGACCGCAAGCAGGCGGTGCTCACCGTGCTGGGCTGGCTCGCGGCCCCGAGGCGCTAGCGCCCCGCTTCAGCGATCGGATCAAGAATACCGTGAAGTCAACGTATTACATCACGACGCCCATCTATTACGTGAATGACCGCCCGCATATCGGGCACGCCTACACCTCGCTCGCCGCCGATGTGCTGGCGCGCTGGCGGCGGCTGGAGGGCAGGGAGGTCTTCTTCCTCACCGGCACGGACGAACACGGCCAGAAGGTGGAGAAGGCGGCGGCTGATGCGGGCATGGACCCGCAGGCCTTCACCGACCAGGTGTCCCAGCATTTCCGCGACCTTGCGGTGACGATGGGCTTCTCCAACGACGCCTTCATCCGCACCACCGAAGCCCGCCACAAGGCCGCCTGCCAGGCGCTGTGGAAGGAGTTGGAGTCGCGCGGCGAGATCTATCTCGGGCATTACGAGGGCTGGTACGCGGTGCGCGACGAGGCCTTCTATGGCCCGGACGAACTGACGGAGCGGGAGGGCGTGAAATACGCCCCCTCCGGCGCGCCGGTGGAGTGGGTGCGCGAGCCCTCCTATTTCTTCCGCCTCTCCGCCTGGGCGGAGCGTCTGCTGGCCTATTACGAGGCCAATCCCGATTTCATCCTGCCTGCGAGCCGCCGCAACGAAGTCATTGCTTTCATTAAGTCCGGCCTGTCGGATCTCTCCATCTCCCGCACCTCCTTCCGCTGGGGCGTGAAGGTACCGGGGGATGAGGCGCATGTGATGTATGTCTGGCTGGATGCGCTGACAAACTACATCACGGCCGCCGGTTATCCCGATGACATTGAAGGAAAATGGCGCTTCTGGCCGGCCGATATCCACTTCGTCGGCAAGGATATCCTGCGCTTCCACACCATCTACTGGCCGGCCTTCCTGATGGCCGCCGGCCTGCCGGCCCCGAAGCGCGTCTTCGCGCATGGCTGGTGGACCAATGAGGGGCAGAAGATCTCGAAGTCCCTCGGCAATGTCATTGATCCTGTGGCTCTTGTCGAAGAGTTCGGGCTCGACCCGGTGCGCTATTTCCTGCTGCGCGAGGTGCCCTTCGGCCAGGATGGCGACTTCTCCCGCGCCGCCCTGGTGAACCGGCTGAATGGCGAGCTGGCGAATGCGCTGGGCAATCTCGCCAACCGCACGCTCTCCCTCATCCAGCGCAATTGCGAGGGGCTTCTGCCCGCCCCGGCGCCGCGCGCGCCGGGCGACGCGACGCTCACGGCCCAGACCGAGGCCCTGGTCACCACCGTCGGCCAGCACCTCGATCGCCAGGAGTTCCATCTGGCGCTGGAGGCCATCATGGCCGCGGTGCGTGAGGCCAATGGCTACATCACCCTCGAGGCGCCCTGGGCGCTGAAGAAGACCGACCCGGTGCGAATGGCGCATGTGCTGCGCCATTTGCATGACGCGCTCCGGGCCCAGGCGACGGTGCTGCAACCCTTCATGCCCACCACCATGGCGCAGCTGCTCGACCAGCTCGGCGTGCCGCAGGCGGCGCGCGGCCTCGCCGACCTGGCCACCCCCTTGCCGGGGGGGCTGGCGCTGCCGCCGCCCGGGCCGCTGTTCCGGAAAATCGAGGCGTGATCATCGATTCCCATTGCCACCTCGACCATTTCGAGGGGGAGGACCAGGCGGCCGCCGTGGCCCGCGCCAAGGCCGCCGGGGTGAGCGAGATGGTCACCATCGGCACGCGCCTCGGCGCCCAGGCGGCCACGGTGCGCGACATCGCCACCCGCCACGAGGGCGTCTGGGGCACGGTCGGCATCCACCCGCACAATGCCGGCGAGCGGGACATCCCCAGCGTCGAGGAATTGCTGCGCGAGGCCGACCATCCGCGCATCATCGGCCTGGGCGAAAGCGGGCTCGACTATTTCTACGACAAGGCGCCAAGGCCGCAGCAGCAGGCGGGGTTCCGCGCCCATATCGCCGCTGCGCGGGCCTCCGGCCTGCCGCTGGTGGTCCATGCCCGGGACGCCGATGCGGACATCGCCGCGATCCTGGAAGACGAGCACGCGAAGGGGGCCTTCCCCTTCCTGCTGCACTGCTTCTCCTCCGGGGCGGAGCTGGCGCGCCGCGCGGTGGCGCTGGGCGGCTATCTCAGCTTCTCGGGCATGCTGACCTTCCCGAAGTCGGACCTGATCCGCGCCATCGCCGCCGAGGCCCCGGCCGATCGGCTGCTGGTGGAGACCGACAGCCCCTACCTCGCCCCCGTGCCGCATCGCGGCAAGCGCTGCGAGCCCGCCTACACCGCCTTCACCGCGGCAAGGCTGGCGGAGGTGAGGGGGCTGCCCCTCGCCGAGCTGGCGGCGCTGACCACCGGCAATTTCCGCCGGCTGTTTCCGCGCGCGGCAGGCTGAGCGGTGCTGCGGGTCACGCTGCTCGGGGTCGGCAGCTCGGGGGGTGTGCCGCTGCTGGGCGGGCCGGATGGGCATGGCGATTGGGGGCAGTGCGACCCCGCCGAGCCGCGCAACCGGCGCAGCCGGACCTCCGCCGTGGTCGAGAGCAGCGCCGGCCGCCGTCTGCTGATCGATGCCGGACCGGATCTGCGGAGCCAGTTGCTCGCCACCGGCCTTGCCGCGCTGGAGGCCGTGGTGTTCAGCCATTCCCATGCCGACCACATCATGGGCCTCGATGAGTTGCGCATCGTGAACCGGCTGCGCGGCGGCTCGGTGGACGCCTTCGGCACCTACCAGACGCTTTCCGAGCTCAAGACTCGCTTCGACTATGCCTTCCGCCCCCCCACGCCCCCCACCTTCTTCCGCCCGGCGCTGACACCGCGTGCGGTGGCGCCGGGCGAGACTGTGGCCATGGCCGGCATGCCGGTGCGCGTCTTCCGCCAGGACCACAGAGTGATGGAGACGCTTGGCTTCCGGATCGGCCGCTTCGCCTATTCCACCGATGTGGTCACCCTGCCGGAGGAGAGCCTGGAGGCGCTGGAAGGGCTCGATACCTGGGTGGTGGGCTGCCTGCAGCGCGCCTATCACCCGGTGCACGCCAATGTGGCGCGGGTGCAGGAATGGGTGGCGCGGCTGCGCCCGCGGCGCTGCGTGCTGACGCATATGAGCACCGACCTCGACTGGGCCTGGCTACGCGCCAACCTGCCGGCGGGCATCGAGCCCGGCCATGACGGCATGGTGCTGGAGGTGCCGGAGGCGTGAAGCGCATCGCGCTGCTGGTGGGGCTGCTGGCGGCCAGCGGGGCGGTGGCGCAGCCTTCGCCGCGCTGCCCGCGCTATGCCGCCGATTGGGCCGCGGCGCAGCGGCATTTCGACCTCGGCGCGATCTCCCCCGGCTTCCTGGCCGCGCACCAGGCCTTCCTCGATTCCGGCTGCCGCTCCCGTGCGCCGATCTGCCCGGCCAGCGCGGCCGAGACGGCCCTGGCCGATGCCATGACCATTGCCGCGATGAATGCCGGTGCCGCGAGCAGCTTCCTGCCCTTCCGCTGCCCTGGCTAGAGCACGCTGCGTTCTGATGAACGCAGCTCGTGCTCTAGAATCAACATGAGAGCCGATCAGCGGCCGGGCAGAGCCTCAGCTGTCCTGGTGGAGAGCGAAGCGCTCGGCCAGTTCCGCCCAGCCGCGCTGGGCAAGGGTAAGGCTGGCGGCAAAGGTCGCGGGGTCTTCATAGCCCAGCACGGTGTCGATCCCGCGCAGCACGCGCCGCGTGGCCTCGGCGGTGGCGAAGGCCCGGAAGGCCTCGGCCAGCAGCGCGGCCACAGGGGCCGGCAGGCCGGCGGGGGCGAAAAGGCCCGAGAAGCCGCGGTAGTTGAAGTCCCGCAGATAGCCGTGCTCAGCCAGCGTCGGCACCTGCGCCGCCAGGCTCGGCACGCGGTCAGGCCCGGCGGTGACCAGCGGGCGCACCCGCCCTGCACGGATCAGTTCGCCGAAGGTCAGTGTGGTGACGAAGCCGCCATGGAAGCGCCCGCCGAGCAGGTCGTTGATCATCGGCGGCTCGCCGCGGAAGCCGATATGCGTCACGTCCAGCCTGGCCTCGGCAGCCAGCATCAGGCTGACCACATGCCCCGTCCCGCCCATGCCCCAATTGCCCATCAGCACGGTGCGCCCCCGCGCCCAGGCCAGGAAATCGGGGAAATCCCGCACCGGGGCGGGCACGCCATCGCCCACCGTGAGCGTGACGGGCGTGCTGCCGAGACGGCCGATCGGCAGGAAGTCGCGCACCGGATCATAGGGCGCGCGGCGGAGGATGATCGGCGCCTGGATCAGCGCATCGATGGTGAAGAGCAGCGTATGGCCGTCCGGGGTGGCGCGGGCGACCGCCTCGGCCCCCAGCATTCCCGCCGCGCCGGCGCGGTTCTCCACCACACAGGGCTGGCCGAGCCGTTGGGCAAGCCCCTCGGCCACCAGCCGCCCCCAGGTATCGACCGCACCGCCGGCGGGGAAGGGCACGATGAGGCGGATCGGGCGGCTCGGATATCCTTGTGCCAGGGCCGGGGCCGGCAAGGCAGCAAGGCTCAGCAGGCTACGCCGGCGCAGCCTAGCCATGGGACATCGGCGGGAACGGGAAGCCATCGCGCGCCGCGGCCGCGCGCGCGCCATTGCGGTCGAAGCGCAGAAGGCGGATGGCATGCCAGATCGCCATGGTCTCGACCGCCAGCGGCAGCACCCGCATCGCGCGCCCGGCCGCGGCCAGGGGCTGCACCAGCCCTGCCGCCTCCAGCCCCTCCAGCACGCGCCGCAATTGGGTGCGCGGCAGGCGCAACCGCTCGGCCATCTCCAGATGCGGGAAGGCGATGTCGCCCGGGCCGATCGGGTCGGGCAGCGCATCGATCAGGGCCGTCAGGACCAGGTAGCCGCCCTCGATGTCGGAGACGGCGGCGAGTGCGGGCAGGCGGATGCGCAGGCTGGGCTGCTCGGCCACATAGGCGCCGCGTTCGCGCTCCAGCGCCCAGTAGTAGTCCGGATCGGACTCCAGCCGGCGCAGATAGGGCCGGCCGGGCATGACGAGGTCGAGCGCCTGCAGGTGGAAGCGCACGCGCTCGCGGAACTCGTTTTCCAGCGGCGGGCCAGGCAGAAGGCGGCGGATGCGCCGGTCCGGCCCTGGGGGCGCATCCACCAGCCGCCCGGTGCGGCGCAGCACCGCCACCATCGCCTCGATCCGTCCGCGCGACATCACCTGGAAGGCAAGGCACTGCTTCATCAGGCGCGACAGCGTCAGGCCCGAACCCGGATCTTCCGGCCGATGATCGGCATGGAGCGAGATGGCGAACTGGCAGACCAGGTAGCGCCCTTCATCGGCGATGAGCTTGCTGACAATGTAGTTCTCATGCAGGGCCAGGAAGCGCCGGCCGATATGGCGCATCGCCTGGGGAAAGGCCGGGTGACGCAAGATCTGGCCGATCATCACGGCGTCGTTCGGATCGGCCGAGCCGGGGGCGGGGCCTGGGAGCGTCATCGGGGGGCGTTCTCTCCTGATCTGCAGGCTAGCAGGTGTGACCGGCGGCGCAACCATCCCAAAAATGGTCAAGCAGGCTTTGCAGGAAGTGGTCACAAAAGCGGCAGGACTTCACGCCTGCTTGAGGAATGCCGCCATGTCGATCTCTCTCACGCCGACCGAAGGCGCAGACAGCCTGACGGGCACGCTCGGTGCGGACATCATCGATGGCCTGGGCGGCAACGACACCATCGTGGGGCTCGGAGGCTCTGATTCGATCCAGGGCGGCGCGGGGGATGACCGGGTCGTCGTCACCGCCCTGGCCGGGGCCGCGACGCTGTTCGGGGGCAGCGGCTTCGACGTGCTCGACTTCAGGTCCTTCGACCTGGGCTTCAACCTTACCATCGCCGAGGGGAACGTGTTCGCCAGCTTCGGCGCCAACTCCCTGACCCATGACGGCTTCGAAGCCTTGTTCGGCGGCAGCGGCAATGACCTTCTGTACGTTCATGTCGGCACGACCAAGAGCATCTGGCTCGCCGGCGGCGATGGCAATGACTACCTCGTCGGAGGCTCTGGGGGGGCCGACACCCTCGAGGGCGGCGCCGGCGATGACAGCCTTGCGCCGGTTGGCGCCGCCGCGGTGGATGGCGGTGCCGGGACCGATACTCTGCTCTACATCGCGGCCAATGGCCTGGTGATCGACCTGGAGGCTGGCACGCTCGCCAGCCAGGCCGAGGCACTGGGAAGCGTCACGGGAGTCGAGCTGATCAGCCCTTCTCTCGCCATGCAGCAGATCAGCGTCACCCTGGCGGGCGATGCCGGCGCCAACACCTTGGTGGGAGCCAGCGGCAATGACCTGATCTCGGGGCGTGGCGGCGAGGACAGCCTCGAGGGCGGCTCTGGCAATGACACGCTCATCGGGGGCGCCGCAGCCGACCGGGTGCTCGGCGGGGTGGGGACGGATACCGCGCGCTTCAGCGGCAATCGCGCCGATTATCTTGCCGAGGTCGCGGTCGGCTTTCCTAGCCCCAACGCTTTCCTGATCACCGATCTTCGCCCCGGCAGCCCCGAGGGCACGGATACGGTTCTGGCCACCGAATTCTTCGACTTCGCGGATGGCGTGGTGGCCGCGGCGCAGATGCTCGCGACCAATCCGGCCGGCGATGGCGATGACAGCCTGACCGGCACGCCCGAGGCCGACACCATCGATGGCCTGGGAGGGAACGACACCATCGCGGGGCTCGCAGGGGCTGATTCGCTGGATGGCGGCGCCGGAAATGACCTGTTCGTATTGCCCTCCCGGGCCTCGGGCGTGCTGAACGCGACGATCCAGGGTGGGGCAGGCTTCGACACGCTCGATTTCTCGGCCGTCACCGAAAATGTCGTCCTGCACCTCGCAGCGAGCGATTACGCCCTCACGCAGATGGCATCCGGCTTCGCCGTGAGTGTGGCCGGCATCGAGGCCCTGCAGGGCGGGGCGGGAAATGACCTTCTGCTCGGCGCCTCCGATTCCGGTTCGTTTCTCCGGGCCGAGCTTTTGGCCGGCGGCGAAGGTGCTGACACACTCTCGGGCAATGGCGGCGCGGACACGGTTCTGGGCGAGGGCGGGGACGATCTGCTGACGCTCGATGTCGGCGACAATCTCGATGGCGGCGCGGGCTACGATACGGCCAGGTATTCCCTCAGCGCCGGCGCGGTGGTCGATCTGGAGAGCGGCTTGGTCCAAAGCTCCGCCGGCTCATCGACCCTGGTGGGGGTCGAAGCCGTCATCGCAGTGTCTTCCTCGTACCCCGGTGCCGTCACCCTACGCGGCGATGCGGCCGACAACCGCCTGGTCGCCGCCGCGGGTGCCGATCTTCTGCAAGGGCAGGACGGCGCTGATACGCTGGTGGGGCAGGGCGGGGTCGATACGCTCGAGGGCGGTCTGGGCGATGATCTGCTGATCGGCGGTGCGGGCGTCGATTCCCTCGACGGCGGCGAGGGCGACGATACGGTCCTGGGCGGCGCACCTGGCGAGGTTTTCCGCGGCGGCACGGGCTTCGACCTGCTGGATCTCTCGGGTGAGACTGCTGATCTTGCTGTCTATCTCTCGAGCAGCTTTATCGTCGCGGTGTCGGGCGGGGTGACGGCTGTCGCGGTCGAGCAGGTGCAGGGCGGCAGCGGCGATGACACGATCTCCGCCGATCGATTCATTGGCGGGCCTGGCACTCCCGCCCGCCAGGTCCTGGCCGGCGGCGAAGGAGATGACTGGCTGCTGGGCAATGCCCTTCAGACCGTGGAGCTTTTCGGCGAGGCCGGCGCCGATACGCTCGACGGTGGCGCCAGCAATGACAGCCTCGATGGCGGTGCGGGCGATGACCTGCTGCTGGGCGGGTTTGGGGGCGACACGCTGATCGGCGGCGAGGGCGCAGACACGGTCAGCTACGCCACGGATACCGCCGGCGTGACTGTGCTCCTGCAGAACCCGCTCTTTCCCCAATGGGGGCAGGCCGATGGCGACAAGCTCTATGGCATCGAGGCGCTGGCAGGCGGCCAAGGGGACGACGTTCTCGGCGGCGATGAAGGCGACAATACGCTCGCCGGTGGTGCCGGCGCTGACTACCTCCAGGGTTTCGAGGGCAATGACTCGCTGGTCGGTGACGATGGGGCAGACGACCTTTATGGCGCAGCCGGGCGGGACACGCTCGTTGGCGGCGCGGATCGCGACCTCCTCTATGGCGGCGACGACCGCGACGAACTGTTCGGCGGCGACGGCAATGACACTCTCTATGGTCAAGGCGGTGATGACGAGTTGTCGGGCGGCGAGGGCGATGACAGCCTGAAAGGCGGCGAGGGCGATGACGCGCTGATCGCCGGCACGGGCCGCGACTCGCTTGAAGGCGAGGCTGGCAACGACACGCTCCAGGGCACCGAGGCCGCCAGCCTCCTCGACGGCGGGGAGGGTGATGACCGCCTGTTCGGCAGCGGCGAGGCCGATACGCTGTTCGGCCGGGAAGGGGATGATTCCCTCGACGGCGGCGACGGCAACGACCTGATCAGGGGCGGGCTGGGCGCCGACACCATCGGGGCCGGGGCGGGCGATGACACCATCGCGGGCGGCGAGCACGGCGATCTGGTGGAGGGCGGCGAAGGCAACGACCTGCTCGACCTCTCGGGGGAGAGCGCGGGCCTGGCCGTGCTGGGCCCGGGCGCCTTCGATGACTCCGAGATCCCTGCCCTGGATGTCGACGGCGTGGAGACCGTGCTGGGCGGGGCTGGCGCCGATACGATCGCCGTCAACGGCGCCCGGGTGCTGCGCGGTGCTGACGGCGACGATGTGATCCAGGGCTTCGGCGGCGCCCTGATCCAGGGGGAGGCGGGGGCCGATACGCTGATCGGCGGCTTGAACGCTGACAGCGCTGGTGGCGCGGCGACGCTGCAGGGCGGGGCGGGCGACGATGTGGCCATCTCGCCCTTCGCCGCCCTGGTCGAGGGCGGGGAGGGGCGCGACCGCCTCTATTTCAGCAACTTCTACGGCCGGGACGCGAACGATCAATGGTTGGGCGTGGCGGTCGATCTCGCGCTCGGCACCGCCTCGGTGCCGGACCGGCCTGCATTCGCCAACGGCGTCATGGCCGGGTGGGAGGATGTCACCGGTGCGGCTGGCGCCGATACGCTGCGCGGTGATGCCGGGGCCAATCTGCTGCGGGGCTGGTCTTCCGGCGCGGATGCGGTGGAGGAGGCCCTTGGCATCGTCGATGCCGGCGACCTGCTCGAAGGCCGTGCGGGCGACGACACGCTGGAAGGCGAGGGTGGCGATGACAGCCTCGATGGCGGGGAGGGCACGGATACCGCCGGCTTCGCCCTGGCCAGCACCACCATCGAGGTGAGCCTGACCGGCGATGGCGGACTGATCGTGGTCTCGGCCGAGGGGGCGGATACGATCCGCGGTGTCGAGTTCTTCGCCTTCACCGATGTGACGCTGAGCCTGGCCGAGATGCTGGCGCTGACGGGCCAGACGCTGATCGGCACGCCCGACGCGGATTCCCTCATCGGCGGGGCGGGCAATGATTCGATCCGCGGCGATGCGGCGCGCGACACCCTGTTCGGCCTGGATGGGGCCGACACCCTGCAGGGCGAGGATGGCGACGACTTCCTCTGGGGTGGTGCGGGGCCCGACCTGGTCGAGGGGGGAGCCGGCAATGACGAACTCCGTGGCGGCGTCTTCGGCGCGCCGGGCCAGGGGGGTGGCGGCGACACGCTGCGCGGCGGCGCGGGCAATGACCAGTTGCGCGTCGATGGCATCATCGAGCCCTCCACCCAGGGCGGCAATCTGCTGCAGGGCGAGGCCGGCGATGACTGGCTGGAGGGCGTCGCGGGGGACACGCTGGAAGGCGGGGCGGGCGACGATGTCCTGAGCTTCGCGGCCGGCGCGGGCATCCTCGATGGTGGCGCGGGGCAGGACACGCTCCTGCTCGGGGATCTGAGTGGCGGGTTGATCGACCTCGCCGCGGGCAGCGGGCCTGGGGGCGCCACGCTGGTCGGCCTGGAGCGGGTCTCGGGCGGCGGCGGCGCGAACACCGTGGTCGGCACCGAGGCGGATGAGCGCTTCATCCTCGGCGGCTCGAACCTTCTCGTGCGCGGCGGCGCTGGCCAGGACTTCCTGCATGGCACGGCAGGCGGCAGCACGCTGGAAGGCGGCATGGGGGACGACACCGTCGAAGCCTCCGGCCTTGGCGACGTCATCCGGGGCGGCGAAGGCATCGATCTGCTGGAGTTCAGCGGTGGCAGGGTGAGTCTCGGCGCCGCCCGCCACGATCGGCCAGGCAGCCCGGGCGATATCGCGATCGGCTTCGAGCAGGCGCGCGGATCGGATGCGGCGGAGACGTTGGACGGCAGTTCCGGGGCGAATTCGCTTTGGGGCGCAGCCGGCGATGACAGCATCGATGGCGGGTTTGGCGATGATTCGCTCGATGGCGGGGCGGGCAACGACACCGTCTTCGCGGGCACGAGCAGCGACGCCGTAGCGATCTTCCTGCTGGAGGATGGCGCCTTCCAGCTGGTCGGCAGCTTGGGCACCGATACGGTGCGTGGCTTCGAAACCTATTCGTTCAGCAATGGCCTGTTGGCGGCCGCAATCTTCGAAGCCCGCGCCGGCATCGCGCGCCTGGGCACCGACGGGGCGGATACGCTGGCGGGCACAGGCGGCGCGGACAGCCTGGATGGCGCGGGCGGCAACGATCTGGTGCTCGGCAGCCTGGGCGGGGATACGCTGCTGGGCGGCGCGGGGGCGGATACGCTGAGCTACGCGGCCGATACGCTGGGCGTCGTCGCCTCGCTGGCGACCGGCCTGGGCAGCGGACCGTCGGGCGGCTTCTCGACTGGCGATCGTCTCTCGGGCTTCGAGGCCCTGATCGGCGGCAGCGGCGATGACCTGCTGGAAGGCGATGACGGCGCGAACCACCTCCTGGGCGGTGCCGGCGCGGATACGCTGCAGGGCGGCGCCGGGGATGACACGCTGCGCGGCGGGTTGGGTGCCGACCGGCTTGAGGGCGGGGCGGGCGTGGACATGGCCAGCTACCGCTCCGATACGGTGGGCGTGCATGTCGATCTCGCCACCGGCCTTGCCACAGGCGGCGAGGCTGCGGGCGATACGATCCTGGGCATTGGTGGGCTGATCGGCGGTGCGGGGGCGGACACGCTCTCGGGCAATTCCGGCGACAACCGGATCGAAGGCGGTGCCGGGGCCGACCTGCTGAGCGGCGGGGCGGGCATCGACACCCTCTCCTACGCCGGCGCCAGCGGGCCGGTGAGCATCGATCTGCGCCTTGTGGTGCAGGTGGATGGCGACAGCATCAGTGGCTTCGAGAATGCCGAGGGCGGGTCTGCCGGCGACCTGCTGATCGGCGATGGGGCGGCCAATCTGCTGCGGGGCCTGGCGGGGCAGGACATCCTGAATGGCGGCGCCGGTGACACGCTGTTGGGCGGCGCCGGTCATGATCTGTTCCGCGTGCAGGAGGCGGGCGTGACCATCCGCGAGGCGCCCGGCGAAGGCCGCGACAAGGTCTACGCCGTCGTCACGATGACGTTGCCCGACGAGGTGGAGATGCTCTTCCTGCGCGGTGCGGAAGCGCTGTCGGGCACGGGCAATGCGGCCAACAACTGGTTGATCGGCAACGCTGCCGACAATCGACTGGAAGGCCTGGGCGGGCGCGACATCCTCGAAGGCGATGCCGGCGCGGACACGCTGCAGGGCGGCGCCGGGCGGGACAGGCTCGCCGGCGGCGCGGGCGCGGACAGCTTCATCCTCGATGGGCGCGGCGCCGCGGGTGACATCGTGCGGGATTTCGAGGCCGGGCAGGACCGGGTGCTGCTGCTTGGCAGCGCCTTCGGCGGGCTGACCGAAGGGGCGCTGGCGTCGATGACGACGGCGCTGGGTGCGCCGCGTTTGCTGATGACCGATGGGGGCGCCACCGCGGCGCACGGCGAATGGCAGTTCATCCTGACCAGCCAGGGGCGGCTGTTCTTCGATGCGGATGGCCTGGGCGGGGCGGCGCGGGAATTCGTCGGCCTGTTCCAGGGCGGAAACCTGCCCGGTGCGGACGACATCTTCCTGATCTGAGCCGCCGGTCGGCGGGGCCAGCCGGTCTTGGGGTCCAGTAGCGGGATCGGTCCGCGTGACCGATCCCGCGCAACCTGCGGCGCGCCATCCACCGGCTTATCCCCAGTCCAAATATTTTCCATAATATTCCTTATGCGGCATTTATGTCTGGGGATAAACCCGCGCGCCCGCTTGCCGAGCGCCGCGCCGGGCGCCAGAGAAACCCTCCCCGCCCGGAGCCGCCGATGTCCGACGCCACGCCCGATCCCGCCGCCGCGCTCACCCGGCTGCTCGCCATCATGGCGCGGCTGCGCGCGCCCGATGGCTGCCCCTGGGACCGCGTGCAGGATTTCGCGACCATCGCGCCCTACACGATCGAGGAAGCCTATGAGGTCGCGGACGCGATCGCCCGCGGGCCGGATTTCCCGCAGCTGATGGATGAACTCGGCGACCTGCTCTTCCAGGTCGTCTACCACGCGCAGATGGCGGCCGAGGCCGGGCATTTCGGCTTCGCCGAGATCGCCGAGGCGATCAGCGCCAAGATGATCCGCCGCCACCCCCATGTCTTCGGCGATGCCGAGACCCGCACCGCCGAGGCCCAGACCAGCGCCTGGGAGATCCAGAAGGCCGCCGAGCGCGCCAGCCGTGCCGAGACCGGCGTGCTGGCGGGCGTGCCGCTCGCCCTGCCCGCCCTGACCCGCGCGCTGAAGCTCTCCCGCCGGGCCGCGCGCGTGGGCTTCGACTGGCCCGAGCCCGGCGCCGTGCTCGACAAGCTGGAGGAGGAAGCGGCCGAGCTGCGCGCCGAACTGCCCGGCCTCGACAAGGCGCGCCAGGCGGATGAGCTGGGCGACCTGCTTTTCGTGGTGGTGAACCTGGCGCGCAAGCTCGACCTGGACCCGGAGGCCTGCCTCGCCGCCGCCAATGCCAAGTTCGAACGCCGCTTCGGCGCCGTCGAAGCCGCCCTGGCTGCGCAAGGCCGCGCGCCGGCGGATGCGACGCTGGTCGAAATGGAAACGCTCTGGCAGGCTGCGAAGCGGGCCGAGAAACCCTGAGCCCGCGGAGACAGCCGGATGGACCACAGCGAAAAGCCCGGCGTCAAGCAGCGGCTGGGCCATGAACTGCGGGAATACGCCACGCTCTCCGCCTATCTCTACGTCGCCCTGGGAGCGGTGCTGCTCTACAAGGCGGCGCTGCTGGGCGAGCACCGCTTCGGCGCGGTGCCCTATGGCACGGCGGTGCTGAAGGCGCTGGTCTTGGCGAAGTTCATGATGCTCGGCCAGGCCGCGGGGCTGGAGCGGCGGCTCGCGCGCCATTCGCTGCCGGTCGCGGTGCTGGGCAATGCCACGGCCTTCCTGCTGCTGCTGGCCGGCTTCACCGTGGTGGAGGAAGTGGTGATCGGCCTGATCCACCACGAGAATCTGCGTAACGTCCTGACCGAGCATCTGCTCGGCCGCCTGGGCGAAATCGGTGCCTCGCTGCTGCTCATGTGGCTGATATTGTTACCCTATTTCGCGCTTCGCCAGCTCGCGCGGGTGCTGGGTTCGGCGGCCTGGCGGCGGTTGTTCACCGCCGCGCCGGGCCAGATGGCCGAGTGATGTAGCGCTACTACAGGGTGCGGGCATTACTGCCCGGCCTGGACCACCCGCTTCTCCGGCAGAGGGATCCATTCCGTCTCGCCGGGCACGGGCGTGCCGAAGCGGTCGCGCGCCCAATCCGCCTTGGCCTGCTCGATCCGCTCGCGCGAGGAGCTGACGAAGTTCCAGAAGATGTAGCGCGGCCCGTCCATCACCGCCCCGCCCAGCAGCAGCAGCCGCGCGCCCTGCGGCCCGGCGCTGAGCGACATCGCGTCACCCGCGCGGAAGACCAGCATCCGCCCGGCCTCGAAGGTCACGCCGGCGACCTCGACGCTGCCCGAGAAGACATAGGCGGCGCGTTCCTCATGCTGGTCGGGCATCGGCACGGCCGCACCGGGGGCCAGGATGGCGTCCGCGTAGAACAGCGCCGAGGGCGTGGCGACCGGGGCGCGCAGCCCCCACCCCTCACCCGCGATCAGCCGCAGCTTCAGCCCGCCATCTTCCACCAGCGGCAGGCTGGCCGCGCCGTGATGCGCGAAATCGGGCGCGATCTCCTCCTGCGCCTTGGGCAGGGCGACCCAGGACTGGATGCCCGAGAGCCGGTGCGGCGCGGCCCGGCGCGCGGCTGCCGTGCGCTCGGAATGCACGATCCCCCTGCCCGCCGTCATCCAGTTCACGTCGCCCGGCGCGATGGGCAGTTCGGTGCCGAGGCTGTCGCGGTGCAGGATCTCGCCCTCGAACAGGTAGGTGACGGTGGACAGCCCGATATGCGGGTGTGGGCGCACATCCACGCCCTTGCCGGTCAGGAACTCGCCCGGGCCCATCTGGTCGAAGAAGATGAAGGGGCCGACCATCTGACGCTCGCGCGCCGGCAGGGCGCGGCGCACCTCGAAGCCGCCGATGTCATGGGCGCGCGGCAGCAGCACGGTCTCGAGGCCAGGGGGCAGCGGGTCGTTGGGGTCGGTCATGGCGGGGCTCCGGGGGTTGGCCCCAGGATAGGCCGCGCCGCGCCCGGCGGGCATCACCTTAGGTGATGTGGGTCATCAATGGCTGCCGCTGCGCGTCCAGGCCGCGTCCGTCGCCCCGGGCAGGCGCCGCAGCATCGCCACGACGCGGTCGAGTTCCGCCGCGCTGACCGAGGTGGCGATGAGATCCGCCACCACCATCGTCGCCCCCACGCCCTGCACATGCGCCTCGAGATGGGCGATCGGGTATTGCGCGGATTCCAGCGCCGCCTTCATCGCCTCGCGCGCCGCGGGCACCTGTTCGGGGGCGATGGTGACGGTGACCTCGTAATGCGCCTCGCTCTCCTGCTCGCGCAGCGGGATGCGGTTGATGGCGTTCACCAGCGGGCGCAGCGCGGTGTTCGCCAGCAGCACGGCCACGGTCAGCGCCACGGCCTGCGCCGGCAGATCCGCCCCCGCGCAGGCCCCCACCGCGGCCGAGCACCACACCGTCGCCGCGGTGTTCAGCCCGCGGATATGCGTGCCCTCCTTCAGGATCAGCCCCGCGCCGAGGAAGCCCACGCCGGTGACGACATTCGCCACCACGCGCATCGCCCCATCGCCCGATGTCAGCAGCATGCCCAGATCGACGAATTGCGCGGAGCCGATGGCCACCAGCACATGGGTGCGCAGATTGGCGTTGCGCTCGCGGTATTGCCGCTCCGCCCCGATCAGCGCGCCGAGCAGGAAGGCGAGGCCGAGGCTGAGCAGCGTGCCGGCGAGGTCGGGCGGGAGGCTCATCGGCGCATTTCAGCCCGGATAGGCGATGGAGACCACCTCGATCTCCTCCGGCCCGGCCGGGGTGCGCAGCTTGCGCGTGTCGCCCACCCGGGCGCCGAGCAGTGCGCGCGCCACGGGGGCGACCCAGGAGATCCGCCCGGCGGTGCTGTCGGCCTCATCCACGCCGACGATGGTGATGGTCACCTCCACATCGTCGGAGAGACGGGCGTAGGTGACGGTGGCGCCGAAGAACACCTGGTCGCGCTTCGTCTGCGCTGACGGGTCCACCACCTGCACCCGCTCCAGCCGCTTGCGCAGGAAGCGCACGCGGCTGTCGATCTGGCGCAGGCGGCGCTTGCCGTACTGGTAGTCGGCATTCTCGGAACGGTCGCCAAGCCCTGCCGCCCAGCTCACCACCTCGACCACCTTGGGTCGTTCGTCTTCCCAGAGCTTGCGAAGCTCCTCGCGCAGCGCGGCGTGGCCGGCAGGGGTCATGTAGAAGGGCGTGCCGGGGGGCAGGCCGGGCGGGCCTTCATCCTCCTCCTCATCCGCGTCGCTCACGGGTCGAGCAGCGCCGCGCGGGCTTCCTCCCAGCAGGCGCGATCGGGCGCGCAGAGCAGCCCGCCGGAAAGATGGTGCGCGGCCTCATAGGCGCTGCCATCGAAGCGCGCGGCATAGCCCCCGGCCTCGCGGTGCAGCAGCCAGCCCGGCGCGTGGTCCCAGGGCATCAGCTTGTTGTAGAGCTGCAGATGCGCGTGCCCGCTCGCCGTCAGGCGATATTCATGCGCGGCGCAGCGGAAGTTCAACGTGCCCGCCAGGCGCGGCAGGCGGGAGACGACGCGCGACTTCAAGGGCTCCGGCAGGAAGCCCCAGGAGACGGCGCCCACCATGCGCGAGAGCGGCACGGGCGCCGCGACCCGCAGATCCCCCAGCCGGACCCCTGCCCCATCCTCGACCCAGGCGCCCTCACCCCGCAGCGCCATCACCGTATCGTCGCCGAGCGGGTCGTGGATCCAGCCACCCACCACCTCGCCCTTCACATAGGCGGCCGCCATGCAGCCGAAGAGCGGCACGCCGGCCGCGAAATTCGCCGTGCCGTCCACCGGATCGACCACGAAGGCGAGGTCCGCATCGTGCAGCTTCGCCAGC
The DNA here is from genome assembly GCF_057219975.1 of Roseomonas sp. TF40. Classification (NCBI taxonomy): domain Bacteria; kingdom Pseudomonadati; phylum Pseudomonadota; class Alphaproteobacteria; order Acetobacterales; family Roseomonadaceae; genus Roseomonas; species Roseomonas sp. TF40. The sequence goes on from NZ_JBXVVR010000001.1 coordinate 178,889, forward strand.
AGCGCGGCATCGGCGGCCGTGCCTTCCTCGCCGACCACGACGCAGCCGGGAAACAGCGCGCGCAGCCCGGCGGCGATGACGCGCTCGGCGGCCTCATCGGCCTCGGTCACCAGGTCGAGCGGGCCGGATTTGGCGCGCACCGCCTCGGGGGCGAGGCGGCGGAAGCGGGGCAGGATCTCCGCCCGGCTCGCGGCCCGCAGCAGCGCCGCCACGGCCCGCGAGGCCTTGGTGTCGAAGCGCATCACCAGGGCCTGTGGACAGTGAGGTTGCGGGCGCATCCGACGGCGCTTTTTCGCGCTGGGTGCGTTGGCCATGCTCGCCGATGGAGTGCCATCGGCTCCGCTGTCCGCCTTCCCAGCCCGAAAAATCCCTCGCCGGCTGCATCCCGGCCCCAACTGTCCACAGGCCCTATCCCTGTTCGAAGCGCGCGCGATTCGCCGGGGTGAGGCGGACGGTGAGGCGGATGGCGTCCTCCGCATCGCTGCGGGCCAGCACCTCGCCATGCTCGTAGAGCCAGGCGAGACGCGCCCCATCCTGCGGCGGCAGGGCGTAGTCGGCCGTCTCCATCCCCGCCGAGAGCCGCGCATCCAAAGCGTGGCGCAGCGTGTCGAGCCCGTCCCCGGTCAGGGCCGAGACGGCGATGGTGCCTTCCATCGGCGGCACGGCATCGACGCCGCCGAGCAGATCGGCCTTGTTCAGCACCTCCAGCACCCGCGCCGGCCAGCCCTCATCGAGCGGCGCGTTCGGCCCCTCGGCGAGGTCGGCCAGCACGCCGAGCACATCGGCGCGCTGCGCCCCCGTATCGGGGTGGGAGGCATCGCGGACATGCAGGATGACATCCGCCGCCGCCACTTCCTCGAGCGTCGCGCGGAAGGCCTCGACCAGTTGCGTCGGCAGGTCGGAGATGAAGCCCACCGTGTCGGAGAGGATGACGGTGCGCCCCGAGGGCAGCTTGATGGCGCGCATCGTGGGGTCGAGGGTGGCGAAGAGCTGGTCCTGCGCCAGCACCCCTGCCCCGGTCAGCGCGTTGAAGAGCGTGGATTTGCCGGCATTGGTGTAGCCAACCAGCGCCACCACCGGATGCGGCACGCGCGCGCGCGCATGGCGGTGCAGGCCGCGCGTGCGGCGCACCGTCTCCAGCTCCTTCTTCAGGCGGATGATGCGCTCATCGATCAGGCGGCGGTCGATCTCGATCTGGGATTCGCCCGGGCCGCCGAGGAAGCCGAAGCCGCCGCGCTGGCGCTCGAGATGCGTCCAGGACCGCACGAGCCGCGTGCGCTGGTAGGAGAGATGCGCAAGCTCGACCTGCAGCGTGCCCTCGCGCGTCGCCGCACGTTCGCCGAAGATCTCGAGGATCAGGCCCGTGCGGTCGATGACCTTGGCCCCCCAGGCGCGCTCGAGGTTGCGCTGCTGAACGGGGGAGAGCGCGGCATCCACCACCACCACCGTCACACCCTGCTTCTCGATCGCCTCCTGCACCATCTGCACCTGCCCTTCGCCCAGCAGGGTCGAGGGGCGGGTGGCGCGCAGCGGGAAGATCGCGGTGTGCACGATGGTCAGGCCGATGGAGGCGGTGAGCCCCACCGCCTCGGCCAGCTTCGCTTCCGCCGCGCGATGCGCCGAGGGCTCGCCACGCAGCGGTTCGGGCCGGCCGAAGCGCTCATGCGGCAGGATCACCGCGGCCTTGGTCGGCCCGGCCTTGGTCTCGCGCCCGGCGGGCGGGCCGCCTTGCGTCGCGCGTGGCGTCTCAGTCAACGGACCCGACAGGGTTCACCTCGCGCCCCAGGGTGAGGCGACCTTCGCGGGGGGAAGCCGCCTCGCCACTCGCGGTGGTGGCGGTGCCTGCGGTGGTGGGGTCGAACAGCATGATCGGCCCGCCCGGCATCACCGTGCTGATCGCGTGCTTGTAGACCAGCTGCGTATGGCCATCCCGGCGCAGCAGCACCGAGAAATTGTCGAACCAGGTGATGATGCCCTGCAGCTTCACGCCGTTCACCAGGAACACCGTGACGGGGGTCTTGGATTTTCGGACGTGGTTGAGAAACACGTCCTGCACATTCTGCGACTTCTCGGCGGCCACGGAGGGTGGTTCCTTCTTGTTGGTGGCACTCAGGCCTTGCGGGATGCACGGCTTGGCCGTGCGATCGGTGGAACAGCTTCCTCCCTAGGAGGGGTTCCTGGCAAGACGTTGCAATGCAGCAGCCAGCGCCGCCGCATCCTCGAAGGCGAGATCGGGGCGCGCATGCTCAAGCCCGCCATCATGCGCTGCGCCGCCGACAAGCACGGCCTTGCAGCCCGCCGCCCGCGCCGCCAGCATGTCGAGCGCGGTGTCCCCGACATACCAGACCCGCTGACTTGGCGGGACGCCAAGCGCGCCGAGCGCCATCAGCAGCGGCGCCGCATCGGGCTTGTCGGCCTTGGCGTCGCCCGCCCCCACCAGCGTGCCGAACCGCCCCGCCCAGCCCAGATGCACGGCCTCCGCCCGCAACAGCGGCCCCTGCTTGTTGGAGACCACGCCCTGCGGGCCGAGCCGCGCCGCGGCGGCGATGGCTTCGGCCGCGCCGGGCATCGGGTTCAACACATCGAGATGGCAGGCGCGCACCTCGGTGTAGAAGATGTCCCGCGCCTTCTCCCACTGCCCGCCGAACAGGTCGGGGAAACTGTCGCGCAGCGAGCGGCGGACATTGCCCAGCACCTGCGCGCGATCCCATTCGGGCATGGCGAAGGCGCGGAAGGTGGCGTTCAGCCCTTGCTGGATCGCCGCCCAGCCATCAACGAGGGTGTTGTCCCAGTCCCAGAGAAGGCAGACGGGGCCGGCCTCGGTCATGCGCCGAGCTGGGCGCGCAACCCATCGACATCGCCCAGCACCCAGAGCTCATTGATCATGCCGCCGGCGCAGTCGAAGAAGGCAGCGCCATCCCAGGCCACCTCGCGGCCGGTGGGCGCAATGCCAAGCAGCGGGCCACCGACATGCAGGCCGGAAAAGCGCATCCGGGCCGCGGCCTTCGTCTCAGCCTCGACGATGTTGATGATCTCGCAGCGGTAGCCGGCGAGAGCGCCGCGAACCTGCCGGACATAGCCCGCGAAGGCATCGCGCCCGTGCAGATCCACGCCCAGGGAGCCGCGGAAAATCAACGCCGGCGACATGAGGGCGGCAATCCGGTCAAGCCGCCCGGCTTCCCAGATCTCGGCGTAGAAGGCGCGGACCAGGCTGCCGGGGCTCACGCCGCGTTCCTCAGGTCGCCCTTCACATGGCGCGCGAAAATCTCGAACAGCCGGCGCACCACGGGCCCGACCTTGCCATCGCCCACCGGCGCCCCGTCGATCTTCGTGATCGGCTTCACGAAGGAGGTGGCGGAGGTGATGAAGGCCTCCCGTGCGCGCTTCACGTCATCCAGGGAGAAGGCGCGCTCGTCATAGGGGATGCCGGCCAGCTTGAGCTCGGCCATCAGCGCGCCGCGGGTGCAGCCGGGCAGGATGACGTGATCGAGGAAGCGGGTGCGGATCGCCCCCTGCTCATCGACAATCCAGAAGGTGGTGGCCGCCCCTTCCGTGACCATGCCCGTGGCCTCGTCATACAGGATCGCCTCGATCGCGCCCTTCTCGCGCGCCGCCTGGCGGGCGAGGCAATTGGGCAGCAGGTTCACCGACTTGATGTCGCGCCGCGCCCAGCGGAGGTCCGGCAGCGTGATGCAGGAGGCCGCCCATTTGTCGATGTCGGTCGGATAGGGGGCGATGCGCTTCACCGTGACCACCAGCGCCGGCGGCACGGGCTTCGAGGGGAAGGCGTGGTCGCGCCGTGCGACGCCGCGCGTCACCTGCATGTAGAGCAGGCCCTCCGTCACGCGGTTGCGGCGCGCGACCTCGCGCAGCACCATCGACAGTGCGGCGCGCGACATCGGCATGGGCAGCGCGATCTCCCGCAGCGAGCGTTCGAGCCGCGCGAGGTGGAGATCCTCATCCACATAGCGCCCGTCATAGAGGTGCACGACTTCGTAGATGCCGTCGCCGAACTGGTAGCCGCGATCCTCGATGTTCACGGCTGCGTCGGGCTGCGGCAGGTAGCGGCCATTCACATAGGCGATCTTGGACATCTTCGGCTTTCTCTCAACGCCTGACACGGCAAGGGGGCAAGGATGCCACGGCCTATTGGCTCGGCCCAGGGGCGCCACCAGGGGCGATGCCGGGGACCACACCAGCGGCGGGCCCTGGTGTGGACCCTGGGGTGGGCGGGCTGCGGTCATCCGCGTGCACGCCGAGGAACTTCAGCTTGCGGTGCAGCGCGCTGCGCTCCATCCCCACGAAGGCGGCGGTGCGGCTGATGTTGCCGCCGAAGCGCAGCAACTGGGCTTCCAGATACTGGCGCTCGAACAATTCGCGCGCCTCGCGCAGCGGCAGCGTCATGATCTCGCTGGATCGGTCAAGCTTGAGCACCGCCGGCGCGGCGGAGCCCACCTGGGGGGGCAGCATTTCGGGCCGGATCGGCTCACGCGCCTCGCCCGGCGCCATGATCAGCAGCCAGTCGATGAGGTTGCGCAACTCCCGCACATTCCCCGGCCATTCATAGGCCTGCATGGCGGCAAGGGAATCCTCGCTCAATTCGCGCGGCGCCATGCCGGAGGTCGCCCCGGATCGTGCCATGAAATAGCGCGCGAGTGTCGGGATGTCCTCGCGCCGTTCGCGCAAGGGCGGCACGCGCAGCGGCACGACGGCGAGGCGGTAGTAGAGGTCCTCCCGGAAGCGCCCGGCGGCGATCTCGGCCTGGAGGTCGCGGCTGGTGGTGGCGATGACGCGCACATCGACATTGACGCGCTGCGCGCCGCCCATGCGCACGAACCCTTGTTCCTGCAGCGCGCGCACGATCTTGCCCTGGGTCTCGAGTGGCATGTCCGCCACCTCGTCCAGCAGCAGCGTGCCGCCATGCGCGCGTTCCAGCACGCCGGCGCGGCGGGGCTGGGAAACGGGGTCGGGCCCGGCCTCGACGCCGAACAGCTCCTCCTCGAAGCGGCCCGGGGCGAGGGTGGCGCAGTTCAGCGCGACGAAGGGCCCATCGGCCCGACGGCTGCGCAGATGGAGCATCCGCGCCGCCACCTCCTTGCCCGCCCCGGCCGGGCCGCTGATCAGGACGCGCGAGCCGGTCGGCGCCACGCGCTCGATCGCCTGGCGCAGCTGGGACAGCGGCGCGGAGGTGCCGACCAATTCGGCCTCGCCCCCCGCGCGCAGGCGCAGTTCCATGTTCTCGCGCTGCAGCCGGGCGGCTTCCAGGGCGCGGGCGATGACCAGCAGCAGCCGGTCCGACTTGAAGGGCTTCTCGATGAAGTCGTAGGCGCCGTTCTGGATGGCCTGGACGGCGGTCTCGATGTTGCCGTGGCCGGAGATCATCACGCAGGGCACGCGCGGCTCCTCGCCATGCAGCGCGGCGAGGATCCCAAGCCCATCCAGGCGGGAGTTCTGCAGCCAGATGTCGAGGATGACCAGGGAAGGCCGCCGCGCCCGGAAGGCCGCGATGGCCTGGTCCGAATTGGCCGCCTGGCGCGTCTCATAGCCCTCGTCGGAGAGGATGCCCTCGATCAGCGCGCGGATATCGGGCTCGTCATCGACGATCAGGATCTCATGCGCCATGGCGGATCGACCCTCCCTCGGACATGGCTATCGCACCCATGGATGCACCATGGCCTTCCGACTCCATCGGCGGCAACACCAGCATCGCGCGCGCCCCACGGCCTTCGGGCCGGTCCTCCAGCGCCAGCCGGCCGCCATGGTCCTCCATGATCTTCTTCACGATCGCGAGACCCAGGCCCGTGCCCTTGGGCTTGTGCGTGACATAGGGCTCGGTGAGCCGCGCGCGTTCCTCCCCTGCCGGCAGGCCGAGCCCGTCATCCTCGACGATCACGGCGGTGCCCTCCCCCACCGGTTCGATGCGGATGCCGATGCGGCCCTGCTCGCCCTCGGCGCGGGGCACGGCGGCCACGGCGTCGGCGGCGTTCTGCAGCAGGTTGGTCAGCGCCTGGCCGATGAGCCGGCGGTCGAGGTTCAGCCGCGGGGCGGGCTGCGGGATCTCCGTGACGTAGAGGATCTCCGGGTGCGCCGCCTGTTGCAGCACCAGCGCCTCCCGCACCACCTGGCCGAGATCCTCGGGCCGCAGCACCGGCTGGGGCATGCGGGCGAAGGCGGAGAACTCATCCACCATGCGGCCGATGTCGCCGACCTGGCGGACGATGGTGTCGGTCAGGCTGCGGAAGGTCTCGGGGTCGGTCGAGACCTCCTTGAGGTATTTGCGCTTCAGCCGCTCGGCCGAGAGCATGATGGGCGTGAGGGGATTCTTGATCTCATGCGCGATGCGCCGCGCCACATCGGCCCAGGCGGCCTTGCGCTGGGCGGATTGCAGCTCGGTGATGTCGTCGAAGGTCAGCACATAGCCGGTCACACGCCCGCCCTGGGTCTCGGCGCCGATGCGCGCGATCAGCGTGCGGTGCTGGCTGGCCGCCCCCAGCGGGATCTCGGCGGTGCGGGCACGTTCGGGCTGCTCGCGCATCTCGGCGATCAGGGCGGCGAACTCCGGCACCACCTTGGCCAGGGAAAGCCCGATCGCGGCATCGAGGTCGAGGCCCAGAAGCTGGCTCGCGCTGCGATTGGGCAGGTTGATCCGCCCATCGGCGTCCAGGCCCACCACGCCGGCGGAAACGCCCGAGAGCACGGTCTCGGTGAAGCGCCGGCGTTCGTCGATCTGGCGATAGGCCTCCATCAGCTCGCCCCGCTGGGCGGAGAGCTGGTTGGTCATGCGGTTGAAGGCCCGCGAGAGGGTGGCGAGCTCGTCATCCTGCGTGCCTTCCTCGACGCGGGTCGAGAGGTCGCCCGCCCGCACGCGCTCGGCGGCGGTGATGAGGCGCGAGATCGGGCGGGCCATCTGGTTCGCGATGACGAGGCCCACCAGCACGGCGGCGAGCAGCACCAGCAGCGCCGCGAAGGCGAAGATCAACGCGAAGGTGATCTGCAGGGAGCCGCGGTTGCGGTCGAGCTGGTCATATTCCTGGAAGGCAAGCTCGGTGGTGCGCATGTGCTCCAGCACCGAGCCATCAAGGGGCCGGCCGATCAGCAGCAGCATCCCCGCGGGGTAGTCGAGATTGGCGATGGCGCGCACGCGGGCATCGCTCTCGGCCGGCACCACCGCGACCTCGCCCTGGCGCACCTGCTCCAGCGCCCAGGCGGGCGGGGCCTCGATCACGCCGCCGGCAAGGAAGCCCGCCTGCGCCAGCACGCGCCCGAGCGTGGGCTCGAACACCACCGCCTCGGTCAGGCCGCGGATCGAGGCCTGGGTGGCGAGCAGCCTCTCGAAGGCCGGCTGGTTGCCGGGCAGGAAGAGCTGCGCGGCGCGGTTGAGATCCGCCGCCATGGCCAGCGCATCCACCCGGATCTCGTCGCGATGCTGGTCGAGCCAGGCGCGGGACGCCACCAGCGAGGCCTCGAGCGTGTTGCGCACGCGATCGGAGAACCAGGCCTGGATGCCCAGGTTGAAGAAGATGGCCGCGAAGGCCGCGACGATCAGCGAGGGCACCACGGCCACGCCGCCGAACATCAGCACGAGGCGCACATGCAGCTTCGAGCCCGCGCTGCCGCGCCGCCGCTCCGCCCAGACCCGCACCAGCCGCAGGACGAGCGAGGCCGTGAGCAGCAGCAGCACGCCCGCATTGGCCAGGACCATGCCCACGATCTGGCCCGGACGTGTCGGTCCGAAGGGGCTGCCGCCGGCCAGCAGCACGAAGGTAACGATGCCGAGCAGCACGGCCGTGATGGCCAGGCCGAGCGTCGTCGCCCGGCCGAACAGGATGTCGCGCCAGCGCAGGCGCGCCGCGCCCGGCGCGGCCATGCTCAGCTGCGCCTCATGGCAGGCCGCGCACCACCGGAAGGTCAAGCTCGCGCAGCTTCTTGCGCAGCGTGTTGCGGTTCAGCCCGAGCATCGCCGCGGCCTTGATCTGGTTGCCGCGCGTCGCACTCAGCGCGAGCTTGAGCAGCGGGCGCTCCACCTCGGCCAGCACGCGGTCATAGAGGTCGCGGATCGGCATGCCGTCGCGATGGGCGGACATGAAGCCGGCGAGGTGGCGTTCCACCGACTGCTCCAGCGTCTCGGGCGCGCGGGGGCCTTCCTCGGCGGGCAGCGCGGCCTCGGCCAGCTCGGCGGCCACGGCGTCGGCGCCGATGCTCTCCTGCGGATAGAGCGCGGCGAGGCGGCGCATCAGGTTTTCCAGCTCGCGCGCATTGCCCGGCCAGGCATGCTGCTTCAGCCGGTCCATCGCACTCGGGTCGAGCTGCTTCAGCGGCAGCCCGGCGGCGCGCGCGCGTTCCAGGAAGTGACGTGCGAGCAGCGGGATGTCCTCCAGCCGCTCGCGCAGCGGCGGCAGGCGGATGGGCACGACGTTGAGGCGGTAGAACAGATCCTCGCGGAACATGCCGCTGCGGATGGATTGGCGCAGGTCGCGATGCGTGGCGGCGACGATGCGGACATTCGCCTTGATCGGCTGGCGCCCGCCCACGGTGGTGAACTCGCCCTCCTGCAGCACGCGCAGCAGGCGCGTCTGCGCCTCGGCCGGCATGTCGCCGATCTCGTCCAGGAACAGCGTGCCGCCGGCGGCCTGCTCGAAGCGGCCCACGCCGCGGTTGAGCGCGCCGGTGAAGGCGCCGCGCTCATGGCCGAACAGCTCGCTCTCGATCAGCTCGCGCGGGATCGCCGCCATGTTGATGGCGACGAACGGCCCGCTGCGGCGCCGGCCGTAATCGTGCAGCGCGCGCGCCACCAGCTCCTTGCCCGTACCGCTCTCGCCCGTGATCATCACGGTGAGGTCGGTGGTCGTGAGCCGTGCGACCGTGCGGTAGATCTCCTGCATCGCGGCGGAGCGGCCGACCAGCGGCAGGCGTTCCTCCGGCTCGTCGCCCTCATTCGCCTCGGTCACATGCGGGGCCGCCAGGGCGCGCCCGACCACGGCCAGAAGCTCCTTCAGGTCGAAGGGCTTGGGCAGGTATTCGAAGGCGCCGCGCTGGGTCGCCTTCAGCGCGGTGGAGAAGGTGGACTGCGCGCTCATCACCACCACGCGCAGTTCGGGGCGCACACGGCGGATGCGCGGCACCAGGTCGAGGCCGTTCTCATCGGGCATGACCACGTCGGTGATCACCAGATCGCCTTCCCCATCCTCCACCCAGCGCCAGAGCGTGGCGGCGGAGGATGTGGCGCGCACATGGTAGCCCGAACGGCCGAGCGCCTGGCTCAGCACGGTGCGGATCGCGCGGTCGTCATCGGCGACGAGGATGGTGCGCTGGGCCTGGGCTGTGGCTTCACTCATGCGGGGCGGCTCCAGGCTCACGTCGGCGCGCGGGTGGCACCGGCAGGGACAGGCGGAAGGCGGTCCGGCCCGGGCGGCTGTCGCATTCGATCAGCGCGCCCTGGTCGGCGACAAGCTTGGCCACCAGCGCGAGGCCGAGCCCCTGCCCGCCCCGCTTGGTGGTGACGAAAGGTTCGAAGAGATTGACGCGGATTTCCTCGGCGATCCCCGGCCCGTTGTCGCGCACGGAGACCTGCAGCGGCAGGTGCATCCGCTCGCGCGAGCCGGGCACGGCGATCCGCACGCCATGGTGATAGGCGGTGACGAGGTGGATCTCGCCCTCCCGCCCATCCACCGCCTCGGCCGCGTTCTTCACGAGGTTGAGCAGGATCTGCACCAGCTGGTCGCGATTGCCCCAGACCGGCGGCAGGGAGGGATCGTAGTCCTGGTGGATCTTGAGATGCGCGGCGAAGCCCGAGAGCGCGATGCGCCGCACATGGTCAAGCACCTCATGGATGTTCACCGCCGCGCGCTCGATCGGGCGTTCGGAGAACATGTCCATGCGCTCGACCAGGTTGCGGATGCGATCCGCCTCGTCCTGGATGAGCAGGCAGAGCTCACGGTCGCCTTCGCTCGCCCCCTGCTCCAGCAGCTGCGCCGCGCCACGGATGCCCGAGAGCGGGTTCTTCACCTCATGAGCGAGCATCTCCGCCATGGCCGAGGCGCCGCGCGCCGCGCCGCGGAAATTCAGCTGCCGGTCGAGCATCTGCGCGGTCGAACCATCCTGCAGCGTCAGCACCACGCCGCCGGGCAATTCCGGAAAGGGCGCCCCCTGGGCGGCGACGCCGAGCCGATTGAGACGGGGACTCTGCAGGGTGAGGTCATGGTCCGAGACCGGCGCATCATGCGCGCGCACCTGCGCCAGCACGCCGAACAGCCGGTTGTCGATCGGCAGCAGGTCGCGCAGCGACATCTGGGCAAGCGACGCGGCGGAGAGCTGGAAGAACAACTCGGCGGCGGGGTTGGCGAAGTGGAAGCCGTCCTCGCCATCCAGCACGACGGTCGCGACCGGCAGCGCGCCCAGCACCGCCATGGCATCCATCGCCGGGGCCGGGCGCGCCACGGCCTCGCCCGGGGGCAGGGCCGGGCGCAAGACGCGCACCGCGCGGGTGAGGCCGCCGCCTCTCATGCGGCGAGCAGCTCCGCATCGTCGCGGTCACCCGTGGCGGGGCCTGACCGCACGCCACGCGCGATCAGCGGCTCGTAGAAGCGGGCGATGAGGTCGAGCACCGCCTCCACCGTATCGGTGCGGTTGACCTCGGCGCGGAACTCCGCGCTGCCCGGCAGGCCCTTGGAATACCAGGAGATATGCTTGCGCGCGAGGCGCATGCCGGGGTCGCGCCCATGATGGTCGAGCATGGCGTGGTAATGCGTCAGCAGGATGCGCAGCTGCTCGGCCAGAGGTGGGTCCTCGGGCAGCGTGCCGGTGGCGAGGTAGTCGGCCACCTGCTTCGGCAGCCAGGGCCGGCCATAGCAGCCGCGGCCGATCATCACGCCATCCGCCCCCGATTGGCGCAGCGCCTCGGCGGCGTGCAGCGGCGTGAGGATATCGCCGTTCACGATGACCGGCAGCGAGACCGCCTGCTTCACCGTGGCGACGAAGGCCCAGTCGGCGGTGCCGGTGTAGAACATCTGCCGCGTGCGGCCATGCACGGTCACGAGGCGGATCCCGCATTCCTGCGCGATCTTCGCCAGGCGCGGCGCGTTCAGCGACTGGTGGTCCCAGCCCATGCGCATCTTGAGCGTGACCGGGACGGGCACGGCCTTGACCACGGCCTCGAGGATGCGCGCGGCGCCGATCTCATCGCGCATCAGCGCGCTGCCCGCGCTCTGTCCGAGCGCCACCTTCTTCACCGGGCAGCCGAAATTGATGTCGACGATCGCCGCGCCGCGATCCACCACCAGCTTCGCGGCCTCCGCCATCACTGCCGGGTCGCAGCCCGCGAGCTGGACGGAGGACGGCCCGCCGAAGCCATCGACCTCCACCATCTTCAGGGTCGTGCGGTTCTCCCGCACCATGGCGTTGGAGGCGATCATCTCGCTGACGACGAGGCCCGTGCCCTCGGCCTTGGCGAGGCGGCGGAAGGGCAGGTCCGTCACGCCGGACATGGGCGCGAGAATCACCGGCACTTCGATCCGCGTGCGGGAATCGAGCGTGATGGGGTGGAGCTTCGGCAGCGCCGCGGTGCCTTCGGGGTTCATGCTCATGATTTGGGCAAGGTAGCGGCACTTTGCCCCGTGGGCAATGTCGCCCCCCGCAGCGGGAGCCAGAATTGCCTTTTTTTCCGGCACGACAAGGGGTTGCTCCACGGGGCTGTGCGACGGCCCTGCGAGCCGATAGCCTGATGGGCATGCGATGCGTGGCGCTTCTGATGGCGGCTGGCAGCGGCAGCCGGTTCGGCGCCGCCCGGCCCAAGCAATATCTCCCTTTGCTCGGTCGTCCCGTGCTGCGCCATGCGGCGGAGGCGCTGCTGCGCGAGGGCGGCGTGGACGCGCTGCTGCCGGTCTGCGCCGCCGAGGCGATGGAAGAGATCGCGGCGCTGCTGGAAGGCCTGCCCTGCCTGCCGCCCGTGACCGGCGGCGCGACGCGCCAGGCGAGCGTGCGCGCGGGACTCGAGGCGCTGGCCGCGGACCCGCCCGACCTCGTGCTGGTGCATGACGGGGCGCGCCCCATCGTCCCGCCCGGCACGGTGGCGGCGCTGCGGGCAGCACTCGCCACCCATCCCGGCGCCATCCCCGCCCAGCCCGTGAGCGACACGCTCAAGCGCGGCGGGGACGGCGCGATCCTGGAGACCGTGCCCCGCGCCGGGCTGTTCCGCGCCCAGACGCCCCAGGGCTTCCGCTTCGTGCCCCTGCTCGCCGCGCATCGCGCCGCAACTGGCGAGGCAACGGACGACGCCCAGCTCCTCGAACAGGCCGGGCTGGCCGTGGCCCTCGTGCCGGGCGGGGAGTCCAACGTGAAGATCACCTGGCCCGAGGACCTCGCCAGGGTGGAGGCCGCCATGCTCGCCCGGATGATCCCCCGCATCGGCACGGGGTTCGATGTGCATCGGCTGGTCGAAGGCCGGCCCATGGTGCTGTGCGGCGTCACCTTGCCCTCGCCGCTCGGGCTGGACGGCCATTCGGATGCCGATGTCGGCATCCACGCTCTGTGCGACGCGATCTATGGCGCGCTGGCGGAGGGCGATATCGGCCGGTGGTTCCCGCCCTCCGACAACCAGTACAAGGATGCCGACAGCGCGCGTTTCCTGGTGCACGCGGCTCAGCGCATCGCCGCGCGCGGCGGTGTGCTGGCGAACGCCGATGTGACGCTGATCTGCGAGCGCCCGAAGATCACGCCGCACGCCACGGCCATGCGTGAGCGCCTGGCGAGCCTGCTGGGCGTGCCGGTGGAGCGCGTCTCGGTGAAGGCGACAACGACGGAACGCCTGGGTTTTCCGGGACGCGGCGAAGGCATCGCGGCGCAGGCGGCGGTTTCGGTGCTCGTGCCAGGTTAACATGTTTGGCAGGCCGCTTCGCGGAACGCTTCGCATTTTGGGAATCGCCCCTGATCGAATTTTAGGCGCATTCGCATCGATGGGGCGCGCGGCACGCCAGGAGGCCGGCGCTTGGCACAAAAAAAGAAGGCCGGTCCTTGCGGACCGGCCTTAAGGCAAGGTTGAGGAAGGCTAAGCTGCCAGCACGGGCGGCGCCCGTCGCATGACGAATGGGTATTAGCAACCGCCGTGCCAGAGCCGCGCGCCCTGCTGCCTCTTGCTCCCGGCGCGGCGGCGGCACAAAACCACCGGGCTTGGACGGGTGGCCGAGTGGTTTAAGGCAGCGGTCTTGAAAACCGCCGTGGGGGCAACTCCACCGTGGGTTCGAATCCCACCCCGTCCGCCACGCCGTATGCGCCTCAGCCCGGTGGACTGGGCTTCGCCGCGGAAGGCTGCTTCGCGCAAAGCTTCGCATTTTGGGAACAGGCCGGGCCAGGGCTGGAGCACGATCGCGCGCCAGGGATCGCTCTCACGCATTCAATCAATCGAATTCACAGGCGAAAATCGACTAACCCGGATCCGGTGTTTGACGATGGTGCTGTGTGAAGCGCGGCGGGCACGCAGCGTCAGAAGCGCAGTGCGAAGCTCAGCGAACCGCCATGGCCCGTGACATGGTCGCTGACCTCGGCATCGTATTGCAGGCGGAATTCGACCCGCTCGCTGGCGAAGAGTTGCACGCCGGTGGCGAAGCGCCCCACGGCGCGGTCGGTGTGCACGGTGTTGGTGAAGCTGCCTGTCCCGGCCGGGGCGGCGACCAGCCGCCCCTCCTGCCGCCAGCCGCCATCGCTGAGGAAACTGACACCGAGATTGGCGAAGAGCCGCGCCACCATTCCATGCTCCAGCGCCACCCGCCCGCCGATCTCAAGGGCGGGAGTCAGCGCCGCAACGGTGCTGGAGGCCTCCGCCATGTCGAGGTTCAGCAGCCCTGCCCCGCTCTCCCGATAGGAGCCGCTGCGCGCATGCACCGCGCCGAGGCTGAGCATGGGACGCAGATAAAGATCCTGCTGCCCCAGCGTATAGGCCGCGCGCAGCAGCCCGCCGGCATTGGCGAGGGAGGGGCTGCCCCGCGCCACCGCCTGGAAGCCCGGCAGGGTGACGTAGCGTTGGCTGTCGAACTGACCCACGCCGCCGAACAGCGCACCGGAGAACAACCAGGCGCCCGTCTGGTACTTGGCCGTCAGCGCGCCATAGCCGGCCTCGCTCTGCCCGCGGCTGAGCCCATCGCCGGAAGACAGCCGCGCCTCCTCATAGGCGAGTGACCCGCCCAGGAACCACCCGCCCCCCAGCGCGCGCTGCCCGCCCATCTGCCAGGTCGTGGCGTCAAGCTGGAAGCTGGAAAGGCCCTCGCTGCGCCCCTGTGTGGTGGTGCGCCCGGTGAGCGTCGCCCAGACGCACTCGCCCTCGCGCAGCATGTTCGTGGTGCCCTCGAAGAAGGGGCAGCTCATCGCGGCATTGACGAAGCTGCGCGCGCCGGCAGCGGTGCGGGCGGCCGGGGCGAGGCCCGCGCCGGGCACAAGCTGCGCCAGTGCCGCGTCATGCGCGGCCGGCCCGCCGGCATCGGCGATGTTGCCGAGCGTGGCGAAGAGCGCCCCGAAAGGCCCACCGCCCAGGTCCCAGGCGGCCTGGAGGTAGCTGGCTACCGCCCCCGCATTGCGCCCGAGTTCGAAGCCCGTGGGCGTGAGGTTCGCGCTGGCCGAGACGGCGTAGGTGCTGTCCTTGCGGCTCACCGTATAGTCGAACAGTGCGCTGCGCTCGCCGCGCAACTCGCCGCTGATCGGCCCGGTGACCTCCAGGAAGGGAATCTCCACCCCCGGCAGGACCGAGGAAATGGCCGGGCGCACGCTGCCGGCGAGGTCGGCCGCGCCCGACACCCTCAGCCGGTCGGCCTGCCGCGCCGCGAAATCGGCGTCGAAGACCATTCGCCCGGTGGCGGTCTGCGTGAAATTGCCGCTGATCTGCGTGGTGGCGTGGCGCGCATGCTGGCCGATGACGAACAGCCCTTCATTGCGCGTCTGCCCCGCCACCAGCGAAGCCCCGGCATTGAGCGTGCCGACGTTGTTGAGCAGGCCGTTGCCGATATCGATGCGACCCGTGATCGTGCCGTAGTTGTTGACGACGTTGTTGGTGCCGCGCGCCGGCATCAGGATCGCCTGGCCCGACAGGGCGGAGACGCTGCCGCGCGCGGTGACCTGCACCTCGTTGATCGTATCGTTGGAATCCGCCCAGATGCCCACGCCATTCGGCCCGCCACCGCCCTGGATCGGCGCATCGGCGACGACGATCACCGCCCCCTGCCCGCCACCGCCGCGCTGCGGTGCACGCCCCTGCGCGAAGATGCCGATCGAATTGGCGCCAGAGACGAGGATCGGCGCGGATTGGGTGACCCGGATCTCACCGCTCACCCCCTGGGGCGTCCCGAAGCCGTTGTTGGTCGTGCCCGCGAAGACCTGCGCCCCCTGCACGAAAATCCCGCCGCCGCCACCAATGCTTTGCGCCACGATGCCATGGGCGAAATCGCCGCGCGTGACGATGGGCGTGCTCGAGGTGATCCTGACATCGCCGCCCGAGCCCGACGGCGCGGAGGCGAAAATGGTGTCGCCAAGGCTCACGACCAGCGTGCCATTCGCGGACGTTGGCAGCCCGGCGATCCCGCCGCCGCCGCCGACGCTCTGCGCCACGATGCCATGCGCGCCGAAGCCCGAGGTCTCGATGCCCCCGCCGACGAGGTTCAGCGACACGTTGCCGCCATCGCCGAGCTGGGGATTGCCGCCGACCTGCCCGCCCACCGCGTTGACGGCGCCGGTGACCAGGTCAGGCGCGAAGCCGAAGCCGCCGCCGCCGCCGATGCTTTGGGCCAGGATGCCGAAGCCATGCGCGCCCGTCGTGCGCAGGGCCAGGCTGGCCTGGTTGATCGCCACGGTGCCGCCCGCACCCGCGGCACCGTCCCGCCCGCCGACCTGCAGGAGAGTCTGGGCGGTGAAGCGGCCAAAGCCGGCCGACACCGTCGTGCCGCCGCCACCCAACCCGCCGCCACCGCCAATGGATTGCAACGCCACCGCCACCCCGACATCGCCGCTGGTCGTGATCCTGACCGGCCCCGAAAGGGTGACCGTCCCGCCATTGCTGCCGCCCCCGCCGTTGCGCGCGCCCTGCGCGCCGAGGGTGAGGTTCAGGATCGATTGCGTGGAGCCATCGGCCGCCGCGCCGCCGCCGCCGCCGATGCTCTGCGCCAGCACGCCGAAGGCCGCGTAGCCGGAATTGGCGCTGCCCGTGGCGATGCGCGCGCCGGCCTCGAAGAGCACGCTGACCGCGCCGCCATGCCCGCCCGCACCGCCCGACCCGCCCAGCGCGAGCTGGGCCGAGGCACCGAACTCGCTGGCTTCGGAGACGGCGACACCGCCGAGCCCACCGCCGCCACCGATGCTCTGCGCCAGTATGCCATGTGACCAGTCGCCGCGCGTGACGATGACGCCCGACTGCACATGCGACACCGTGCCGCCATCGCCCGCCACGCCACCGCGCCCGCCCAGCGCCAGGGAGAGGGAGAGCGTGACCGGCAGATGGCGCTCCGCCACGGTGCGGATCACATCGACGCCGAGCTGCGAGAGCGTGAGCGGATTGTCGGCCGAGGCCTCATTTCCCGCCGAGCCGCCAATGCCGCCCCCGCCACCGATGCTCTGCAGCACCACGGCCGGGGAATCGCTGCCCCAGCTCTGGATCGGCCCCACCACCGTGCTCGAGATGCTGCCGCCCGCGCCGCCGCTGCCACCTGTCGCGCCAAGTGCGACGCTCACGCTGCCCCCCGGCTCGATGGGCACGCCATGGATGTCCGTGCTGCCGTTCAGGGAGACGGTGCTGCCGGCCCCCACGCCGCCGCCGCCACCGATGCTCTGCGCCACGAGGGCATGCGCGCTGGCGCCGAAGGTGACGATGCTCGCCTCCGACGCGAACAGCAGGGAGATGTCCCCCCCGGCCCCGCCCGCCCCGCCCCGGCCGCCCAGGCCGATGTTCAACTGCAGTTCCAGCGCTGCGCCCTTGGCTTCGGTGGCGGAGGAACCGATGCCGGCATTGCCGCCACCTCCGCCGATGCTCTGGGCCAGGAACCCGTAGGCATAGTCACCGAGGGTGGTGATGTCGCTGCGGCCGATGAGGGCCGTGATGTTCCCGCCGCGCCCGCCGCCACCGGCGGTGCCGCCCAGCGCGACGCCGTAGACCCCCGCGACGCTTGGCGCGTTGCCGCCACCAGCGGCGTGGCTGCTGGCCATGGCCGAGGAATCGCCGCCCGCTCCGCCGCCGCCGCCGACGGATTGCAGCAGGACGCCGTGCCCACCCTGGCCCTGGGTCAACACCGTCGTACCGCCGCCGAACGTCGCGTCGATCAGGCCGCCATGCCCTGGATCCTCGCTCGCCCCACCGAGCGAAAACGCCAGCGAGATGCCGCCCAGGCCAGGCCCGGCGATGGTGAGCGCCTCCGCCGAGGCCGCCCCGCCGATGCCGCCACCGCCACCGATGGATTGCGCGTGCACACCATGCGCATCGACCGGGTTCGCGACGACCCCTGGCCGCGTGGCCTCGCCGGTCGAGATGCTCAGCCCTGACAGGTTCAGGCTCACCCCTCCGCCCGAGCCGCCCTTGCCGCCGACGCCGCCAATCGCGCTGCCCATGGTGAAGAGCGCGCCGGCTGCGTCCGAATAGGCGGCTCCCCCCGCCCCGCCGCCGCCACCCACCGATTGCGCCAGGATCCCCCCGGCATTGGAGCCGGCGGTCCGGATGCGCCCGCCCGTGGCATTCACGACCACCGGGCCGCCCGCGCCGCCATCCCCGGCACGCCCGCCGATGGCGAGGCTGATCTGCGCGCCATTCGCCTCCGTATCGCCGCCATGCCCGCCGCCGCCGCCGATCGACTGCACCAGCGCGCCCTGCGCCAGGCGCCCGATGGTGGCGATGGTGGCCCCCGTCAGCGTCAGTGCCGCGCTGCCGCCCGCGCCCCCCGCGCCCCCGGTGCCGCCAAGGGCGCCGAAGATGCCGCTGGCGTCACCTGCGCTGCCGCCGCCGCCGCCGATGGATTGCGCCAGGATGCCCAGCGCGCCGAGGCCCGCGGTGGCCATGCCGCCGCTGTTGCTGACGCTCACCTGCCCGCCCGCCCCGGCGGCCGAGGCCGAGCCGCCGATGCTCACGAAGCCGCCGGAGGACCGCCCCCCACTGCCGGAGCCCCCGCCGATGGATTGCGCCTGGATGCCGAAGGCCGCGCTGCCCGCCGTCGCGATCGTGCCGCTGTTCACCACGCTGACCGCGCCGGCCAGGCCGCTGTTGCCGGCATTGCCGCCCGGCGAGTAGATCACCCCCGAGCCGCCACCGCCATTGCCGCTGATGCCCGAGGCCGAAAGGGCAGCGATGCCATGCGCCTGGTTGCCCTGGGTGGTCAGCGTGGCGGCGTTGCTCACACTGACATTGCCGCCATTGCCCCCCGACCCGCCGCTGCCGCCATCCGAAAAGAAGCCTGCCGTGTCGGTGCTGTTGGCTGATCCACCTGCCCCGCCGATGCTGCGCGCCAGCAGCGCGATGGCACCCTCGCCCGCCGTGCTGACGGCACTGCCGGCGGCCGTGGTCACGCTGACATCGCCCGCATGGCCGGCATAGCCGCCATCGCCGCGCCGCCCGCTAAAGCTGGTGCGCAGCGCACCACCCAGGGCGCCAGCGCCGCCGATGGAGGCGGCGGAGATGCCGTAACCGGGGCTGGTGCCGCCGGAATCGGTGGCGCCGCTGGTGGCAAGGCGCGTGCCCGCGCCCAGCGTCACCTGCACCGGCCCCGCCTGCCCCCCGCCGCCACCCGAGCCCGAGGAACCGCCCGTGCCCGTGGCATCGCCACCCCGCCCGCCGCCGCCGCCCTGCGACAGGGCGAGGATGGCGGCCGAGGTGGCGCCGAGCGTGCTGACGCTGCCGCCCGCGACGCTCACCACCACCGCGCCACCGGCGCCGCCGGCCCCGCCAAAGCCCCCGTGCGCCTCGGGGTCCAAGCCGCGATCATAGTCCCGCCCGATGCCGCCCGCCCCGCCCAGGGAGGACGCCACAAGCGCCGCCGAGGCGCCGCCCGTGGTCACGACATTGGCATTGGTCACCAGGATTCGTGCAGCCGGGTCCGCGAGGCTGAGCTGCGTGGCCCCACCGCCCGCGCCGCCCGTGGCGTTGTTCTGCTGCAGCCCGGTGATGCCGCCCGCGCCCCCCTGGGACAGCGCCTGCACCCCGAGCGTGGAATCGCCCGAGGCCCGCACCGCCACGCCGTCGAGCAGCGTGGCCCAGGCACGCCCCGCCGCGCCGCCTGCACCGCCCGTTGAGGAATCATAGCTCGCCCCGCCGGCGCCCCCCTGCGCCAGGGCGCCAATGGCGGCCGAGAGCGGGGCGATGGCCCCGGAACCGACCGCGGTGGTCAGCGTGATGGCGACCGCGCGCGGGTTGTTGGGCACGCCGACGGTGAGTTCCGTCGGGCCCGCCGCCCCGCCCGCGCCGCCATCGTGTTCGCTGCTGGCGCTGTTGCTGCCATCCCCCCCCACCGCGCGGGCATGCACGGCATAGGCGCCGGAGAGGCTCGTCGGGCCGCCGCCGGCCGCATTGCCGCCGAAGACCACATTGAGGCTCACGCTCGACCAATTGGTGAGGTAGGTGCCCCCGGTGGCGCCGCCGCCGGCCTGGCCCCTGGCCCCATTGCCGCCCGCACCGCCGAGGGAGCGCACACCGATTCCCCAATATCCGGCGGTGAGAGAGGCATTGCCGAGATCGACGCTGACCGGCGCGTAGTTCTGCAGCCAGGCAGAGCCGCCCGCCGCACCGGGCCGGCCCGTATGGTTGCCATAGGTGGGATTGTTGTTGTCGCGGTCGCTGCCGGAGGGGCTCACGCTGCCGCCCGCCCCGCCCAGGCTTTCCAACAGCAGGCCCGCCCCGGAATGGAACCTTGCGCCGCCCGTGCCGGTGATGGCGATGGCCGCATGGTTCTCGGCCGTCGCCGCCCCGCCTGCCCCGGCATTGCCGGCATCGGCATTGGCGCTGGCGGTGAAGTTCCCGCCCCTGCCCCCCTGCGAGGCGCCGCGCACCGACATCATCACGGCATCGGCCGTCGGGGTGAAGCGGTGGTCGATGGTGCCATTGTTGGCGAAGGTGAGCGTGCCGGCGGCGCCGCCATCGCCGGCATTGCCATGCGTCGAATCGGCGCCGTCAAAGCCTTGGCCGCGACCCGACAGCACGCCCAGCACCGGTGCGTTCGCGGGCGTGATCACCTGGAAGCTGCCGTTGTTGGTGAAGGTGACGTTGGCCGGGCCCGGCTGCAGGAATTGCAGCGGCTGCGTGTAGCTGCCCGTACTGATGGTGCACACGCCCACGGCGGTCTGCACGCAACTCTGCGCGGCCACCGGCCCCGCCAGCAGCAACAGCCCTGACACCGCACAGGGTGTGGCCACCCCAGGGCTGCATTTTTTCGGATTACGGAACATTCTGGTGGCACTCCCAACGCCACTGTTGCACGCCGGGGGGAGGGTGCAATCCCCTTGCCCGAATGTCAGGGCTTGCGGCAGCAGTGCGGCTCGACTACCGCCGCGCCCAAGGCCGCGACCTCGCCGCAAGGAATGCTCCATGTCCGCCACCCCGCCGCGCATCGCGGTCCTGGTGCCCTGCCACAACGAGGCCCTGACCATCGCCGCCGTCGTCGCGGGCTTCCGCGCCGCTTTGCCCGAGGCCGCGATCCATGTCTTCGACAATGCCTCCACCGATGGCACAGCGGAGGCCGCCCGGGCCGCCGGCGCGCAGGTGCATTTCGAGGCCATGCCCGGCAAGGGCAATGTCGTGCGCCGCATGTTCGCCGACATCGAGGCCGACTGGTACATCATGGTCGATGGCGACGCGACCTATGACGCCACCGCCGCGCCGCGCCTGGTACGCACCGCCATCGAAGGCGGCTACGACATGGTGAACGTGGCCCGCGTGCAGGCGGGCGAGAAGGCCTACCGGCCCGGCCATCGCCTCGGCAACCGGGTGCTGACCGGGCTGGTCGGCGCCATCTTCGGCAGCCGCACGCGCGACATGCTCTCGGGCTACAAGATCTTCTCGCGCCGCTTCGTGAAGAGCTTCCCGGCCATGAGCAGCGGCTTCGAGATCGAGACCGAACTGATGGTTCATGTGCTCGAACTCCGCCTGCCCGTGGCGGAGATCGACGCCCCCTATGGCGAGCGGCCGGAGGGCTCGACCAGCAAGCTCGCCACCTATCGAGACGGCTTCATCATCCTGCGGCTGATCGGCATCCTGGTGCAGCGCGAGAGACCGCTGGAATTCTTTGCCGCCGTCGCGGCAGTGCTTGTGCTGGCCTCGCTTGGCCTTGGCCTGCCGGTGGTCTGGACCTTCCTCGAGACCGGGCTGGTGCCGAAGCTTCCCACCGCCGTGCTGGCCGCGAGCCTGATGCTGGCGGGCTTCCTCGCGGTGGCGGTGGGGCTGATCCTGAGCGCCATCACCCATATGCGCCGCGAGGCGAAGCGGCTGGCCTATCTGGCGCTGGGAGGGTAGCCCTCAGCGCAGCCGGCGCAGCAGTGCCCGCAGGCGGTCCTTGGTGCGGTTCCATGGTAGCAATCGACGCAGCCTATCCAGGTTGAACAGCGGCGCGCTGGACTTGGCCTCGATCGCGAGAAGACGGTAGGCCAGCGGACGCTTGTCCTCCCCCTCATCCAGGTCGGGCAGGCGATAGGCTGCCGTGCTGATCCTGACCTCCCACAGCGTTCGCGGCGCCCCCGACAGAACCAGGATGCGGCTGTCGCTGCGCCCGAGCCGCCCGCTATCCGCCGGCGCGCAGCCCTCAGCGGCGGCCGTGACCACCTGGTCGCGCTCGGCCGGCAGGGCGTTCCACACGTGCAGACACACCGCTGCAGTCGGCGTCGTGGTGCGGAAAGCGAGCGCCTGCTCATCGAGAATGGCCCATACGCCCTCGGGCTCGGGTGGCTCGAACCCGTCCTGCAATGCCTGCGTCGCCGGGCTGCCGGCCCGCACCGCATGGACGATCCCGGGCGCCAGCACCGGCAGGTCGGGTCCGGGCTGGGCCGGATAGGGGGACTCGAAGGGCACGTCCGCCAGGCTTTCGAAAACCTCGCCGGGCTGGCGCAGCGCACGCCGGAAGGCCACTTCCGCCGCCGGGTGCAGCGTCTCGGTGGTCTGCAGTGAGCGGAACTCGGCCACCATCTCGGTTGGCGTTGTTCGGCGCGAATCCAGCAGGTCCTTCTCCAGCCGCATCACCGCGGTCAGGAAAGCGATGTCTGCTGGCGCATCGATGTCGAAGTTCGCCGCCGTGCGCGGGTTGACGAACACCTCCGACAAGCCCCCCCATGCGACGAAGCGCCCGGCTCGGAAGCGCGTTGCGATGACGCCCAGGATGTCCTGCGCGCGCACGCCCTCGAAACCTTCGATCGCGCAGTCCCAATCCTGAAAGAAGGGCATGTCACGTTGAAAATGGTGGTCACGCCGCTTGTCGCGCGGCAGCATCGCCCATAGGCGCCGCACCAGGGGCCGCACCTCCGGCCAGCGCATATGGCCGTTGCGGCCGATCATGTCGAAAGTGACGAAAGCACCCTCCGGGTGCAGGCGTGCCGCTACCCCGTCCAACAACGATTCGAGGGCCACGAAATGATGCAGCGCATGATGAACCATGATGGCCGCGACAGGCCCTTCGCCGGGTAATCCGCCATTCGCGTCGGCGACGACGGCCGTGAGGCGGTCCGAGAGGCCGGCCGAAGCCGCGGCGGCATTGGCACGCGCCACGACGCCGGGTGCGACATCGACACCGATGAGGCGAAAGGGCGGCAGGCCCAGCGCATCGGCGCGCCGCAGCACCGCGATCTCCTGGCTGCCATCGCCGCAGCCCAGGCTGAGCGCGTGCCCCAGGCCCGAACGCGCGATGGCGCGGGCGATGCTGTCGGCATAGACACCAGCGACGTCATGCAGCCCGAATGCTGAAGCGATGGCCGGGCCGACGAAATGCTCATTGCGGAAGTGGAAGGCCGCATCGTGCTGGTGCAGCGCTGCCTGGCCTTCGAAAATGGAGATTTCGCGGTCCATCCGACGCGTTGCACTGGTTTGCTCGTCGGCCATGGTGCCTCGCTCTTCGTCGTCAGATCGTCGAAAGACAGGATGGCCCGCAGGCTGGCGGTGTCACGCTACGGCAGCAAGAGTTGCGCGGCGTCCAGCGCCCCATCGGGCAGGATATGCGTGCCCGGCGGCGCGGCGGCGACTTCCTCCGGCGCGGAACTCAGCAGGATGCGCAGACCAACCCCGGCTGACGCAGCCGCCGCCATGTCACTCGCCCGGTCTCCGATCATCACCGAGCGCGGGAGGTGAAGCGCATGCGCGGCGGCGGCGTCCAGGATCATCCCAGGACCCGGCTTGCGGCGCGGCGTGTCACGGCGATAGGCGCCCAGGCCGTGCGTGGGGTGGTCGGGGCAATGTTCGACAGACGCAAAGCTGATCCCCTGCTCGGCGAACCGATCCAGCATCCAGGCAGTGAGGGCCTGGAACTGCGCCTCCGAATAGTAGCCGCGGCCGATGCCGGCCTGGTTGGTGACAATCACCAGCGCGAAGCCCCGCGCCTGCGCCGTGCGGCAGAGATCGAAGATGCCGTCGCGGAAGACGAAATCCTCGATGCGATGCGTGTAGCCCGTGTCGTGGTTGATCACGCCGTCACGGTCGAGAAACAGCGCAGGCCGCAGCATCAGGCACCGTCCCCGGCGGAGGCCCAGGCGGGGATCAGCTTCTGGGCGCGGGCGAAATCCTCGGGCGTGCCGATATCAAGGAAACTGGCCTCGGTGGCATGGGCCCGCAGGTCGAGCGTGCCGGGGCGCGCCAGCACCTGCTCCTCCAGGCTGAAGGCGCCGGCGATGGGCCGGCGGGCCGGCAGATCGCGGCGCACCACATAGACGCCAGCATTCACGAGGCCCGGGCCCGAAGGCCCCTTTTCGGCCAGCCCGAGCACCCGGTTGCCCTCCACCACCACGCTGCCATAGCGCGCACGGTCGGTCACCGGGCGCACGGCGAGCACGAGGTCCGCCTCGGGCGCCTCGGCGGCGAGCGGCGCGAGGGGCGCGCCGAGCCAGGTGTCGCCGTTCAGCACGAAGACGCGCTCGCCTGCGGCATGGCCCAGCGCGGCATAGAGCGCGCCCCCGGTGCCCAGCGGCGTCTCCTCCCGGGCATAGGACAGCGCCATGCCGGCGAAACGGTCACCGAGCATCTCCTGCACCACGTCACCCATGTAGCCGGTGGCGAGGATGATTCGGGAAATGCCCTGCCGCGCCAGCCCCTCGAGCAGCCAGTGCAGGAAGGGCCGCCCCGCCACGGGCGCAAGCGGCTTGGGCACGTCGCTGACCACGGCGCGCAGCCGCGTGCCGAAGCCGCCGGCGAGGATGATGGCTTCCCTGGGGGCCTCGGTGGGCATCATGCAGGCGTGCGGGGGAACATCGCGGCCTCGATCATGCCGCAGATGGCATGGCCCAGCACCTCATGGCCCTCCTGGATGCGGGGCGTGCTGCCGGAGGGGATGCGGATGCAGATGTCGCACAGGCCTGCCATCTTGCCGCCGCCCTCACCGGTGAAGCCGATGGTGACGAGACCCTGCGCGCGCGCCGCCTCGAGCGCGGCGACCACATTCGGGGAGTTGCCGGAGGTGGAAATGCCGTAGAGCACGTCGCCCTTGCGGCCCAGCGCCTCCACCTGGCGGGCGAAGACGCGCTCATAGCCGTAGTCATTGCCGATGGCGGTCAGGATCGAGGTGTCGGTGGTCAGCGCGATGGCGGGCAGGCCGGGGCGGTCATAGTAGAAGCGCGAGACAAGTTCCCCCGCCCAGTGCTGCGCATCGGCCGCACTGCCGCCATTGCCGCAGAGCAGGATCTTTCCGCCCGCGCGGAGCGCCTCCACGCTCAGTGCCGCGACGCGCGCGGTGGCCTCGCACAGCGCGGCATCGGCCGCCATCGTCTCCAGCAGCCGCGCCGTGACGCCGATTGCAGCCTGGACCGTCTTCATGTCCGCCATGCCGTGGCTCCTTCCGAAGTGTAGCGCACCGTCTCGGCGCGGAAGCTGCGCGCGCCGA
Source organism: Roseomonas sp. TF40 (assembly GCF_057219975.1). NCBI lineage: Bacteria > Pseudomonadati > Pseudomonadota > Alphaproteobacteria > Acetobacterales > Roseomonadaceae > Roseomonas > Roseomonas sp. TF40. The sequence continues at coordinate 203,905 of NZ_JBXVVR010000001.1, forward strand.
GCGCCGCCATGACGGCGCGGCGACGCTCCAGGGGGGCGAGGAACATGATGAAGCCGCCCCCGCCCGCGCCGGATACCTTGCCCGCCGTGGCCCCGGCCGCGACGGCCGCCTCCAGTGCCTCCTCGATAAGAGAGTTGCTGATGCCCGAGGCCATGTCGCGCTTGCTGGTCCAGCCGGCGTGCATCGTCTGCGCCACGGCGGGCAGGTCGCCCTTGAGCAGCGCCTCCTTCATGGCGTTGGCCGACGCCTTGAGCGCGTGCATCGCATCGATCGACTTCACAGCGCCCTGCTGAACATTGCGCGACTGCTCGGCGATGATTGTCGCACTTTGCCGGCTGACGCCGGTGAAGCACAGGATCGTCTGGGATTCGAGCTCGGTGATGACCTCGCGCCGGATGCGCAGCGGGTTGACGATGACCGTGTCGCGGTCGCGGAACTCCATGAAGTTGAAGCCGCCGAAGGTGGCCGCGTACTGGTCCTGCCGCCCACCCGCGAGACCCAGGTCCTCGCGCTCGATCACATAGGCGAGGTGCGCGATGTCATACTCGCCGAGCGGCAGGGCGAGCAGTTCGGTCAGTGCCTGCAGCACGGCGACGACAAGGGTGGAAGAGGAACCGAGGCCCGATCCCGCCGGCGCCTCGGAATAGGTGGAGATGCGCAAGCCCAGCGGCCTGCCGCCGCGGAAGTCGCGGATCACCCGGTTGTAGATGGCCTTGTGCAGGTCGAGCGTGCCGTCGATGGGCAGCGGCCATTGCGCCGGCAGCCGCGCGCGGCGGTCGAGGTCGTGGCTCTCGACCTCCACCACCTCCTGCTCGAGCAGGGCGACGGAGGCGTAGATGTAGCGGTCGATGGTGGCGTTCATCACCGCCCCGCCATGCAGATCGGCATACGGCGAGACATCCGTGCCCCCGCCGGCGAGCCCGAGGCGCAGCGGCGCGCGCGCGCGCACCAGCGGGCCACGGTGATAGGGGGGGTCAGAAGCCATGGAGGATTTTCCTCATAGTGTCGCCAGGTGTTCCTCGAGAAGTCCGTGCATGTCCCGTGGCACCACCTCCCGCCACGCGGCCACGCCGGGCAAGCGGCCGGGGTTGCGGCGGATCAGTTCCGTCTTGAGGTAGGGGAAACCGTGCTGCTCCACCAGCACCCGCCACAAATGATGCGTCGGGTTCAGCGGGTAGCGCAGCAGCGATTCCGGGGTGGCGTGGCGCGGGCCGAGGGCTGCGCGCTGGGCCGCGGTGAGTCCCGCGCAGATCGGCGCATAGCCGAACAGCGCAGCGCCACGATGGCCCTCGGCCAGCATCCGGCGCGTGAGCCCGATCTCGCCCGCCTGCACGGTGCGCCATTTGCTTCGGCTGTCGCGCTGGCGCGCGAGATGCGCGAGCAACCCGGAAACGGCGCCGGCCCCGCGCGCGAGCAGCGCGTAGGATTGCAGGTGCGGCCCGCCGCCCCAGCTCTCGGTGAGGCCGAACAGCCCCGCGCCGCCCGCGCGCCAGGCGGCGACCAGCGGATCCAGCGGCAGGAAGGGGCCGAGCACGCTGTCATTGACCAGCAGCAGCTCCGCCGGGCTTGGCTGGTCGCGCAGCGCCACGGCGGCCGCATCGCGCCAGGCGCCGAAATCCCGCCCGACATTGCGCCGGCGCAGCCGCAGCACGGTCTCCCCCGCCACCGCCTGCCAATCCGCGGCCGGAGGCGTGGCGTTGGTGACGAAGACCATGTCGAAGCCGGCCGAGCGCCACAGGGCCAATTGCCGCAGCACCATGGGCGAGACGCGCCCCGTGCCGGACCAGTGCAGATAAAGACCCAGCGCGTCACCCTGTCGCGCCACCCCGCCCGGCGCGACCTCAAGCACCCCACCCTGCAGGGGCGCGAGGCGATCCAGCAATTCGGACCAGAGGATCTCGGCACCGACCTCGACCAGCCGGCGGGCGAAGCGCAGCGGCGAGCGGGCCGCGAGGCCATGTGCCACGCGGCCGAGGTCTGACCCCGCCGGATCGATATCGCTCAAGGCATATCGCATCCGGGCGCGATAGCAGGCAGGCCCATTGCGGTCGAGGCAGGTGGGCGATACGGGATGGCGATGGCCGAGGCTCCGCCGACCCCGCCCGCACACCCCTTGCGCCGCCTGCTGCGAAGCCTGCCCGGGTTGCGCCGGGCGTTACGCCTCGCCCTGCCCCACATCCAGCCGCTGCTGCGCCGGATCGAGGGCCCGGCCTATGCGCGATGGTTTGCCCGTTGGCAGGCCGGCGGCCCGGCCGAGGATTCGGCGATCAGGTCCCTTCTCGGTACCGTACCCCCGATCCGGGTGATCCTGCCGCCAGGGCCAAGTCCCGCACGCGAGAGCCTGAAGGCCCAGATCGGCGCGCCCTGGACCGAGGCCGAAGGCGGTGAAGGCTTCGTCCTCCGGCTCGCGCCAGGGGATCGGCTTGTACGGCATGCGCTGGCGGAGTTCGCCCTGGCCGCGCGCGCCAGCCCGCGGCCGCTGATTGTCTATGCCGATGAGGATTCGCCGGGTTACGGGCCCTGGATCAAGCCAGACTTCGACCCCGACCTGCTGCGCCAGCAGCCGGCCTTCGGCCATGCAGTCGCCTATGATGCTGGGCTGCTCGCGCGCCATCGCCTCAACGGTCTGGCAGGCCATGCGTTGATGCAGGCCGCCGCCGCCGCCGCGCTGGCCGAGCAGGGGTCTGGTGCGATCCGCCACGTCCCGGCGATCCTGCTGCATCGCGCCGCTGAACCGAACCCGCCCTGGCGTGAGCCCCCCGGTGCGCCCCCTGCCCGCCTGCCGTTTCCGGCGCCCGACGCCTGGCCGCTGGTCAGCGTTATCGTCCCCACCCGCGACGCCACCGCGCTGATGCAGGCCTGCATCGAGGGTCTGCTCACCCGCACCGACTACCCGGCCCTGGAGGTGCTGGTCTGCGACAACGACAGTACCGACCCTGCCCTGCTGCGCCAGTTCGAGGCCTGGGGGCGTGACGGAAGGCTGCGCGTGCTGCCCTGCCCCGGCCCCTTCAACTTCGCCGCCATCAACAACACCGCCGCCCGCGCCGCGCAGGGCGAGGTGCTGGTGTTCCTGAACAACGACACCGAGGTGCTGCACGGCGACTGGCTGCGCGAGATGGTCGCCCATGCGCTGAGGCCCGGGATCGGCGCGGTAGGTGCGAAACTGCTGTTCCCGAACGGGCGGGTGCAACATGCCGGCATCGTGCTCGGCCTCGGTGGCGTGGCGGGCTACGACCTTCAGCATCTGCGCGGCGATGCGGACGGCCCGCAGGACCTGCTGCGCCTGGTGCGCCGCGTCTCGGCTGTGACCGCCGCGGCCCTCGCAGTGCGGCGGGCGGATTTCCTCGCCGTCGGCGGCTTTGACGCGCAGGGGCTGCGCGTCGCCTACAATGATGTGGATCTCTGCCTGAAGCTGCGCGCCGCGGGGCTGCACAACCTGGTCACGCCGCATGCCGTGCTGCTGCACAAGGAGAGTGCGACACGCGGCGATGACCGCACGCCCGAACACGCGGCGCGCTTCGCGGCCGAACAGGCGCTGATGCGTGCCCGCTGGGGCCCGGCGCTGGCGGCCGACCCCTGCTACAGCCCGCTCTACGCGCTGGGCGCGACCTGGCGGCAACTTGCCGATCCGCCCCGGCGCCTGCCGCCCTGGCGCCCTGCTACCCCGCCTGGAGGCTGACCTCGGCGAGCGGCAGGGCGATCAGCGCATAGCCGGGATTGCCCGGCGCATGCACCCGCACGGCGATAGCGTCGTGGCGGAAATGATGCTGGACGTGGTTTTCCTGCGTGCCGGTGGCGATGGCGGCACTGACCAGGTACTCGCCGCTCATCAGGTCGGGCAGCGTGAAGCGGAAGCGCGCGCGCACCAGTTGCCCGGCCGCGACATCGACGGGCTTCCGCAGGTAGCGCAGGAAAGTGTTCTCCGCGAGGACCACCTGACCAAGGCGGTCCTTCATCTCGAAGCCGAGGATGACGCCCTGCAGCGCCGCCTGGGCGCGCGCCCCCAGATGCAGCACAACCTCCTCGCCCCCCGGCAGCACCGTGAGCGGCACCCCGGCAGGCGTGGTGAAGCGCACCTCGACGATCTCGGCCTGGCCCGATCCATAGCTCAGCCCGGAGGTGTCGGGGCGCAATTCCACGATGGTCTCGCCGGGTGCCGCGGCGTCCTGAGGGCCCTCCGGCGCGGCGAGTTGCACCTTCTCCGCGCCGAGGCCCATGCTCTCCGCCGCGACATAGGCGCTGTAGGCCTCCGCCACCGTCTTCGCGGCGCCCTGCATGCGCACCACGCCCTGATCGAGCCAGATGGCGCGGTCGCACAGCGACATGATGGCGCCGATGTCATGACCGCAGAACAGCACCGTGCCGCGCTTCTGGAAGTCGCGCAGCCAGCGGAAGCACTTCTGCTGGAAATAGGCGTCGCCCACCGCCAAAGCCTCATCGATGATGAGGACATCTGCATCGACATGCGCGATGACCGCGAAGGCGAGGCGCATCGCCATGCCGGAGGAATAGGTCTTCACCGGCTGGTCGATATGCTCGCCGATATCGGCGAAGGCCAGGATCCCGGGCAGCCGCGCCTCGATCTGGGCCTGGCTCAGGCCGAGCACGGAGGCGTTGAGGAACACGTTCTCCCGCCCCGTGTATTCCGGGTTGAAGCCCGAGCCGAGTTCGAGCAGCGCGCCGACGCGGCCCTGCACCGCGACCGTGCCGGCGGAGGGCGTGAGCGTGCCACAGACCAGCTGCAGCAGCGTCGACTTGCCCGAGCCGTTGCGCCCGATGATGCCCACCGTCTCGCCACGCCGCACCTCGAAGGAGACGCCGTGCAGCGCGTGGAACTCGGTGAAGTAGACCGGCTCGCGCAGCCCCAGCAGGCGGCGCAGCGGCGCCAGCGGCCGGGCCAGGCGCGGCATCACCGCCTGGCGCAGCCGGTCCGAGGGCTTGGCGTAGATCAGATAGGCCTTGCTGAGCCCGGCCGCGCGGATCGCGGGTTCTTCGTCCAGTGCCTCAGAGGACATCGGCAAAGCCCCCCCGCAGGCGGCGGAACACCCAGAAGGCAAGCGCGAGGCTGAGCAGCGCGCAGGCGCCATAGAGCGCGAGGCTGCCGAAATTCGGCGGCACGCCGAGCAGCAGGACGCTGCGCGAGGTCTCGACCACCGAGGTGAGCGGGTTGAGCCGCATCAGCATCTGGAAATTCGGCGGCACGGCATCGAGCGGGTAGAACACCGGCGTGAGGAACAGGGAGACCGTGACCAGCAGAGCCACGATCTGCGACAGGTCGCGCAGGAAGACGCCGCAGGCGGCCAGGAACATCACGAGAGCGGTCACGAAGATCAGGTAGGGCGCGATGACCAAGGGGAAGAACAAGGCGGTCCAGTGCAGCACGCCGTTGATGGCGAGGTTGCCCGCCAGCACGATCACCGCCGTGATCCCCGCATTCACGAGCGAAGCCAGAACCACGACCAGCGGCAGGATCTCCAGCGGGAAGACCACCTTTGTGACGTAGCTGGCATTGTGCAGGATCAGCGTGGGGGCGCGGCTGATCGCCTCCGCGAACAGGGCGTGCACCAGCATGCCGACCAGCAGCATCAGCGCGAAGTCGTAGGGGCTGCCCGAACGCCCGGTCCAGCGCATCTGGAAGACGCTGCTGAACACGAAGGTGAAGACCGCGGCCGTCAACAGCGGTGTCAGCACCGCCCAGCCCAGCCCCAGCATGCTTCCCTTGAAGCGCTGCGAGACCTCCCGCGCCGCCAGCCTTGCCACCAGCGCCCGATGCGTGACGTAGGCGCGGCCAAGCAGGTCGAGTCCGAGCAAGGCTCTCACGCCCCGAACCCGTGCTGTCCTGCCGCCATGCGCCTCACCTCATGCATCCCGCTCATCCACGCCCTGCCTGTCCCGGGCGCCGCGCGCTTACCACAGCGTCGGGGGCGCCGCCATCGGCGGGCCGATTAACCGCGATTTCACCGCGAGCGGGCAGGGTGTGTGGGCAACAGGCAGGAGCCACGCAGCACCATGTCAGGGAGTTCCGGCCAGTCGGGCGCCATGTCGTCCGCCACATTGCCGGACAGCATCTACACCTGGGTGTTCGAGGCTTTTTCCGGCGACCAATGGGGCGGATGGCTGGTCGAGGACAGCCAGACCTATGTGGTCGGCTCCACCCTCGCCACGCCCAACGGCATCTACCGCATCGTGGCGGAGGAGGAACGCGGTACGGACCTTGCCGGCGCCGGCCTGCAGGAAGGCGCCATCGCCGTCGCCTGGTACCGGGATGCGGCGACGGCCGCCTTCCTGGTCACGCGCAACGGCGCGGGGACGGCGGTTGGTGCGGCCGGGTTGGGGTCCGAGATCGACGCGGCCTGGAACGGCGCGGAATGGGTGGAATTCGGCCGTGGCGGGGCGGCGCAGGCGGATGGCGCGGGCCTGCCGGACAGCTTCTTCACCTGGGTCTTCACCGCCGATGGCGGCGACGTGATGGAAGGCACGCTGCTGGCCGACAGCGACCGTTACGCGCCGGGCGATACGTTCCGCACCGCGCACGGCCTGTATCGCATCACCGGGGAAACGGCGCAGGTCGGCAGCACCGCCGCGACGGGGCTGGTGCATGTCACCCGCTACTTCGATGCCGATTCAAATCGGGATCTGACGCTCGAGAGCGGCGGCACCCAGCCGGCCGGCACGGCGGGGCTCGGCAGCGAACTCGACCGCGCCTGGGACGGCGTGGCCTGGCGCCCGGTCGGCCAGGGCGGGGCCTGGCAGGCGGATTCCACGACGTCGCTCTACCAGTTCACCTTCCATGCCCATTCGGGGGACCGCTATGTCGGCCGCCTGGTGGACGCGGGCGTGGCCTATGCCGAGGGCGATACCATCGCCGGTAGCGGCGGCTACTACCGGATCGACAGCGAGACCCAGCTTGCCCCCCCGCGACCCTGGGCGCACGGCTCACTCTGGATCGACTTGTACTACGATGCGCTGAGCGGGCTGACCATGCTGCCGGAGCAGACGCATGTGGCGGCGCGGCCGAACGTGAATCTCGGTCTAGGCAATGAGGTGGACCGCGTCTGGGACGGCGACCGCTTCGACGAGATCGGCCGCGGCGGGGCGTTGCAGGCGGATATCGAGCAATTCAGTCTGTTCCGCTTCACCTTTGTCGCGCAGTCGGGCGATCGCTATACGGGTTGGTACTTCACCCGTTCCACGCTCTTCGACGTGGGCGATACGCTGGCCGGGGCACAGGGCTATTATCGCTTCGACGAGGAGACCATCCACGGATTCGCCGAGGTCGTGCCTGATGGCTCCGTTCGGCTGGACACCTACTTGGATGCGGCATCCGGCCTGACCGGCTATTCCTACAACACTTATGTCCTGGGCCGGAACAACCCCAATCTCGGCCTGGGCAATGAGGTCGATCAGGTCTGGGACGGCCGGCGCCTTGAGGCCTTCGGCCGTGGCGGTGCCCTGCAGGCGGATGTCGAGGGCTACGCCATCTTCGTCTTCACCTTCCACGCCGACGCGGGGGACCGCTACACCGGATGGCTGTACGAGGACCTTTCGCGCTACCAGGCGGGCGACACCATCCTCTCGGCCCATGGCTACTACCGGATCGATGAAGAGCGCTTCCATGGCGTCGATCTCGCAGCACCGCTCGGTTCGATCTGGCTGCTCGACTATTTTGACGCCGGATCCGACCTCACCGGGTATTCCCACACGACCTACGTGCTTGGGCGGGTCAATCCCGGTCGCGGCCTCGGCAATGAGATCGACAGCGTGTGGGATGGCGACCGCTTCGACAGCTATGGCCGCGGTGGTGCCCTGCAGGCCGATGTCGAGGGTTATGCGATCTTTGTCTTTACCTTCCACGCCAATACAGGCGATCGCTACACGGGCTGGCTCTATGAAGACCTCGCCCGCTATGCCGAGGGGGACACAATTGCCGGCGCGCAGGGCTATTACCGCATCGATGAGGAGCGCTTCCACGGCGTGGAACAGGTGGCACCGCTCGGCTCGATGTGGCTGCTGGACTACTACGATGCCGATTCGAACCTCACCGGGCGCTCTCACACTACCTATGTGACCGGTGGCGCCAATCCAGGCCGGGGCCTGGGCAACGAGATCGACCGGGTCTGGGACGGCGACAATTTCGACCAGTATGGCCGTGGCGGCACGCTGCAGGCGACGGTCGAGGGCTACACGATCTTCGTCTTCACCTTCCACGCCACCTCGGGCGATCGCTACACGGGCTGGCTCTATGAAAATCTCGCACTCTATGACGCGGGCGACACAATCGCCGGGGCACGCGGCTATTACGAGATCGAGGAGGAACGTTTCCACGGCGTGGAACAGGTGGCGCCGCTGGGCTCCATTTGGCTGCTGGAGTACCATGATGCCGTCTCGGGTCTCACCGGGCGGTCGCACACCACCTATGTCCTCGGGCAGGTGAATCCCGGTCGTGGGCTCGGGAATGAGATCGACCAGGTCTGGGATGGCGACAATTTCGACCTGTATGGCCGCGGCGGCGTGGTACAGGCGGATGTCGAGGGCTACGCGATCTTCGTCTTCACCTTCCACGCCACTTCCGGCGACCGCTACACTGGCTGGCTCTATGAAGACGTCGCCGCCCATGCGGCCGGCGACACGATTACCGGCGCCCATGGCCATTACCGGATCGACGAGGAACGTTTTCACGGCGTCGACCTTGCCGCGCCGCTGGGTTCGATCTGGCTGCTGGAGTATTTCGACGGCCAGACCGGCTTCACCGGACGATCCCACACCAGCTATGTCGTTGGCGGGGCCAATCCGGGCCGCGGCCTCGGCAACGAGATCGACCAGATCTGGGATGGCAATAACTTCGACCAATACGGTCGGGCCGGCGCCCTGCAGGTGGATATCGAGCCCTTCCTGTAGGCCACCATTCGTCCGTCCCGATTGTCGCCAGGGCTAGCCCAGGGTAGAGCAAGCGCCGTTTGTGGCGGGGCGCTATCTTTCATGCAGGTCATCATCCTGGCCGGGGGGCTCGGCACCCGGCTGAGCGAAGAAACCATGGTGAAGCCCAAGCCGCTGGTCGAGATCGGCGGCCGGCCGGTGCTGTGGCACATCATGAAGATGTACGCCGCCCATGGCATGCGCGACTTCATCGTCTGCCTCGGCTACAAGGGCCACCTGATCAAAGAATTCTTCGCCAACTACACGCTGCACATGTCGGACGTGACCTTCGACCTGGCGGCGCATTCCATGACCACCCATCGCAACGAGGCCGAGGATTGGCGGGTCACCCTGATCGACACGGGGGAGGCCACCATGACCGGCGGGCGCCTCGCCCGCGTCATCGACCGCGTGCGGGGCGACGCCTTCTGCCTCACCTATGGCGACGGAGTCTCGGACCTCGACATCGGCGCCTCGATCCGCTTCCACCGCGCGCATGGGCGGCTCGCCACCGTTACCGCGGTCTATCCGCCGCGCCGCTTCGGCATCCTCGAGATGGAGGGCGAGCGCGTCACCAGCTTCCGCGAGAAGCCGCAGGGCGAGGGCGGCTTCATCAATGGCGGCTTCTTCGTGCTCTCGCCGAAGGTCGCACGCTACCTGCATGGCGACACCACGGTATGGGAGCAGGAGCCGCTCCAGGGCCTCGCCCAGGACGGCGAGTTGCACGCCTTCCGCCATGAGGGCTTCTTCCAGCCGATGGATACGCTGCGCGACCGCACCTACCTCGAACAGCTCTGGGCGTCGGGCAAGGCGCCGTGGAAGTCGTGGTGAGGCGAGCGGACTGGGCCGGGCGGCGGGTGCTGCTGACCGGCCATACCGGCTTCAAGGGCGCCTGGCTCGCCTTCTGGCTGGCGGAGATGGGGGCGGAGGTCTCGGGCCTCGCCCTGGCGCCGGCCACCACGCCAAGCCTGCACGACATTCTTGGCCTGCCGTCGCGCGGGCGCTTCGTGCAGGCGGACATCAACGACCGCGCGGCGCTCGATTCTCTCATCGCGCAGGCCCGGCCGGAGGTCGTGATCCACATGGCCGCGCAGGCCCTGGTCCGCCCCTCCTACGCCGCACCGGTCGAGACCTTCGCGACCAATGTGCTGGGCACCGTGACCCTGCTGGATGCCTTGCGGGCAAGTGAGGCCACGCGCGCGATCCTCGTCGTCACTTCCGACAAGGCCTATGAGAATCGCGAGTGGGAATGGGGCTACCGGGAGATCGACGCGCTGGGCGGGCATGATCCCTACAGCGCCAGCAAGGGGTGCACCGAACTCGCCGCCATCTCCATGCGGCGCAGCTTCTATGGCCCCGGCAAGCATCCCGCCCGCATCGCCACGCTGCGCGCGGGCAATGTGATCGGCGGCGGCGACTGGTCGGCGGACCGTCTGGTGCCCGACATCGTGCGCGGCTGCCTTGGCCCGGCGGGGTCGGTGCGGCTGCGCAACCCGGCCGCCGTGCGCCCCTGGCAGCATGTGCTGGAGCCGCTGCACGCCTATCTGCTGCTGGCCGAGCGGCTGCTGGGCGCGGAAGGCTTCGACGAGGCCTGGAACATCGGCCCCGAGGCCAGTGAGAACCGCCCCGTCCTGGCGGTGGCCGAGGCGATGGTCGCCGCCCTGGGTCGCGGGCGTATCGAGCTCGCACCCGATGCCGCCGCGCCGCATGAGGCGAAGCTGCTGACACTCGATTGCAGCAAGGCGCGCGCGCGGCTCGGCTGGGTGCCGCGGCTCGATTTCGCGCGGACCGTGGCAATGACCGCCGACTGGTACGGCGCCTGGTCGCGGGGCGCCGATCTGGTGGCGCTGACACGCGCTCAGATCGCGGAGTTCGCGGCATGAACAGCATCGACACCCCTGCCCTGGCGCGGCGGCTGCGCGCCCACGCGCTGCGCATGACCAACCGCGCCCGGGCCTCGCATATCGGCTCCTGCCTCTCCATGGCGGATATGCTCGCGGTGCTCTATGGCGCGGTGCTGCGCGTCGATCCCGCGCGCCCCGACTGGCCGGGGCGTGACCGGCTCGTGGTCAGCAAGGGACACGCGGCCGCCATCGTCTATGCCGCCCTGGCCGAACGCGGCTTCCTGCCCATCGAGGAGCTCGCGACCTATTCCGCCGATGGCGGGCGGCTCGCCGGGCATGTGACGATGACGGTGCCCGGGGTGGAGCTTTCCACCGGCTCGCTCGGCCATGGCCTGCCGGTCGCCGCCGGCATGGCGCTCGCGGCCCAGCGCGCGGGCGAATCCTGGCGCAGCTTCTGCATCCTCAGCGATGGCGAGCTGGATGAGGGCTCGAACTGGGAGGCGGTGCAGTTCGCCCAGCATTTCCGGCTGGAGAACCTCGTCGCCCTGGTGGACTACAACAAGATCCAGAGCTTCGGCAGCGTCGCGGAGGTGAGCGAGCTGCACCCGCTCGCGGACAAGTTCCGCGCCTTCAACTGGGGCGTGATCGAGCTTGATGGCCATGACCACGCCGCGCTGCTCGCTGCGATGAGCGGCCCGCCCCCCCTGCCCGGCCGACCGACCGCGATTGTCGCGCACACCGTGAAGGGCAAGGGCGTGTCCTTCATGGAGGGCAAGCTGCTCTGGCACTACCGCAACCCCGATGCGGCGCAGCTCGAGGCCGCGCTGGCGGAGCTCGGCGCATGAGGACCGAGACGATCGACGCGCTGACCGACTACGCCCGCGCCAACCCCGATGTGATGCTGCTGACCGCCGATCTCGGCTATTCCGTGCTGGAGCGCTTCGCCGAGGCGCTGCCCGCGCAATACGCCAATGTCGGCGTCTGCGAGCAGGCGATGGTGGGCATCGCGGCCGGGCTCGCGCTCTCGGGCCGGCGCGTGGTGCTCTACTCCATCGCCAATTTCCCGACGCTGCGTTGCCTCGAGCAGCTGCGCAACGATGTCTGCTATCATGACCTGCCCGTCACGGTCATTTCAGTCGGCGGCGGGCTGGCCTATGGCGCGCAGGGCTACACGCATCATGGCGTCGAGGAGCTGGGCATCATGGCGATGCTGCCGAACATGGCCGTCGCCTGCCCCGCCGACCCGCATGAGGCCATGGCGCTGCTGCCGCAGCTGCTCGACCGCCGCCGCCCCGCCTATTTGCGCCTGGGCCGCGCGGGCGAACCCGTGCTGCATGCGCCGGGCACGGAGGTGCGTCTCGAGCGGGCGATCACGCTGCGTTCGGGCGGCGACATCGCACTGCTCGCCACCGGGCCGATCCTCGGGCGCGCGCTGAAGGCGGCCGATACGCTGGCGGCGCGCGGCATCTCCGCCAGCGTGCTGAGCTTCCCGGGCTTTCGCCCGCTGGATGAGCAAGCGGTGCTGGCGGCGGCGGGGGCGCATCGCGCCATCCTGACGATCGAGGAACACAGCGTGGCGGGCGGCTTCGGCTCGCGCGTGGCCGATGTGCTGCTCGGCGCCGGGTGCGCGCCCCGCTTCGCGAAATGGGGTGTGACGGAGGCGCTGCGCGGCCAGATCGGCAGCCAGGCCTGGTTGCTCGACCGGCTGGAGCCGATCGAGGATGCGGCGGCGCGCCTGCTGTGAAGCTCTTCCTCACCGGCGCGTCGGGCTTCGTCGGCGCGGCCACGCTGCGTCTCGCGCTGGAAGCGGGGCATGAGGTGATTGCGCCGCTGCGTCCGGGTTCCGCCGCACCGCGCCTTTTGCCCTTCGCCGGGCGGTTCACGCGGCTCGACCTCGATCTGCGCGACACGGCCGGGATGGCGGCCGCACTGGCCGAGCACCGGCCGGAAGCGGTGCTGCACCTGGCCTGGGCCGGGGTGGCGAATGCCGCGCGCTTCGATCGCCGCCAGATCACCGACAATGTCGAGGCCGCCTGCGCGCTGGTCGAGGCGGCTGCCGCCGCCGGCGTGGGCAGCTTCGTGGGGGTCGGCAGCCAGGGCGAATACGGCGCGGGTTCCGACATGCTCGAGAGCACGCTGCCCACCCCCACCACGCTCTACGGCGCAGCCAAGGTGGCGGCGCTGTTCCTCACGCGCCAGCTCGCCGCCCAGGCCGGCATGCGCCACGCCTGGCTGCGCCTGTTCTCCACCTACGGCCCCGAGGACAATGAGGGCTGGCTGATCCCGATGCTGATCACCGAGATGCTGGCCGGGCGCCGCCCGCGCACCACGCTCGGCACGCAAAGCTGGGATTGGCTGCATGTGGATGACGTGGCGCGCGGCATCCTGGCCGTCGCCACCACGCCCGCGGCGGAGGGCGTGTTCAACCTCGGCTCGGGCCGGGCCGTGCGCGTGCGCGACGTGATCGAACGCATCCGCGACCTCGCCGCCCCGGGGATGGAGCTGGTCTTCGGCGAGATCCCCTTCCGTCCTGACCAGGTGATGCACATGCAGGCCGACATCACCCGGCTTCGCGAGGCCACCGGCTGGGCGCCGCGCATCCCGATCGAGGACGGTCTGGTCGGCACGATCGACTGGTACCGGGCACGCGGCGCATGAGGGCCGAGCTGTGGCGCGTGCTGCGCTTCCTGCTGGTGGGCGGGCTCAACACGGCCTTCGGCTACGCCGCCTATGCCGCCTTCGTGCTGCTTGGATCGCCGCTCTGGCTGGCGGTGGGCGGGGCGACGCTGCTCGCCTTCCTGTTCAACTTCTTCAGCTATGGCGGGCTGGTCTTCGGCAGCACCTCGCGCCGGCTGCTGCCGCGCTTCCTGCTGTTCTATGTTGCGCTCGGCACGCTGAACTTCGTGCTGCTGCGCGTGCTGGAGAGCCTTGGCCTGGGGCCGTTGCTCGCCCAGGCGGTGCTGGTGCCGGTGCTGGCGGCCTGCGGCTATCTCGGCCTGCGCGGCTTCGTCTTCCGTGGACAGGCGGGCCCGGTTGCGACATGACGGCGCCATGACCACCACCCCAGTCACCGAGGAATTCAAGCCGATTCCCATCCGGCGCGATGCGGGCGCGCTGGGGCGTGCCGCCTTTGCGCTGCGCATGGTGGCGGACCTGCAATTGCTGACCTGCACGCGCTTCCTCACCCCCGTGCTGGCGCGGATGCAGGGCAGCGTGCTCGATGTCGGCTGCGGCGAGATGCCCTTCCGCGGCCTGCTGCCGTCCGGCGTGCGCTATACCGGGCTCGACGTGCCGGCGGCGGATGATTTCGGCATGCGCCGGCACCCCGACATCGTCGATTTCGACGGGCGGCACATCCCCTTCCCCGATGCCAGCCAGGACCATGTCCTGTGCACCGAGGTGCTGGAGCATGCCGAGGACCCGGTGGCGCTGATCGCCGAGATGCACCGCGTGCTCCGCCCCGGCGGCACCTTGGTTGCGACCGTGCCCTTCGCCGCGCGGGTGCATCACGCGCCGCATGACTATCACCGCTTCACGCCCTTCCGCCTCGCGCGGATGCTCGATGGCTTCACCGAGGTGACGATCACGGAGCGCGGCGACGACCTCGCGGTGATCGCCAACAAGCTGATCGTGGTCTGCGCGCGCCTGGCGAACCCGCGCCGGCCCTGGCGGCTGCCGCTACTGCTGCTCGCGGCGCCGCCGGCCTTGCTGGCTTTGTGCATCGCCCATCTGTCGTTGTGGTTCGGCTGGGGGTCGAAGGCCGACCCGCTGGGCTACGCGATCATCGCGCGAAAGGGCTGACGGCCATGTCCCGCATAGCGCTGACCGATGAGCGCGGCTTCAACCAGGTCTTCGCCCCCCTCGGCTCGACGCCGCTGCGCATGCGCCGGCGCGCCGACTGGTTCGTGGCGCAGGTCGAACGGCTCGGCGCGAAGCGCGTGCTGGAGATCGGCTCGGGCACGGGTGAGACGGCCGCCTATCTTGCCGCCCACACCGCGGCCGAGATCGTCGCGGTGGACATCAGCCCTGGCTTCATTGCCGAGGCCCGTGCGCGCCACCAGGCGCCCAATCTGCGCTATGAGCTGTTCGACCTGCTCGGCGACACGCCACTGGCCTTCGGGCAGTTCGACATGGTCTGCGGCAACGGCATCCTGCACCATCTGGTGCTGCGCCTGCCCGAGGTGCTGGGCGCGCTGCACCGGCTGACGAATCCGGGCGGCGGTCTCGCCTTCATCGAGCCCAACTTCCTCAACCCCTATTGCGCCTTCATCTTCGGCACGAAGCTGGGCCGCCGCTTCGCCAAGCTCGAGCCGGACGAGATGGCCTTCACCCCGGGCGAGTTGCGCGCGGCACTTCCCGCCGCCGGCTGGCGCGAGGTGCAGGTCGCCACGCGGGATTTCCTGCTGCCCGGCCTGCCCGAGGCGCTGGTGAAGCCGACCCTCGCGGTCGAGCCCGCGCTGGAGGCCACGGCGGTGACCAGCTGGCTCGCGCAATCCCACTTCATCACCGCGCGGGCCTGAGCCGTGGCGCGCATCTCCATCATCTCGCCCTGCTACAACGAGGAAGACAACGTCGAGGCCTGCCATGAGGCGGTGGTGGCGCTCTTCGCGCCCGGCGGGCCGCTCGCGCATCATGAGCGCGAGCACATCTTCTCGGATAATTGTTCCGAGGACGGGACGGTGGCGATCCTGCGGCGCATCGCCGCCGCCGATCCCGAGGTGAAGGTCATCCTCAACGCGCGGAACTTCGGCCCCTTCCGCTCCAACTTCAACGCGCTGCGCTATGCGACGGGCGATGCGATCCTGGTCTTCCTGCCGGTCGACCTGCAGGACCCACCCGAGATGATCCCCGAAATGGTCCGCCATTGGGAATCGGGCATCGAGGTCGTGGCCGGCGCGCGCGCGAACCGGGAGGAGACGCTGGCGCTGCGCAGTTGCCGGCGCATCTTCTACAAGCTGGTGAACACGCTCTCCGACATCGACATCCCCGAAAATGTCGGCGAGTTCCAGCTCATCGACCGCAAGGTGTGGGAGGTCGTGGTCAGCCATCGCGACCAGTATCCCTATATCCGCGGCATCATCGCCGCGGCCGGCTTCAAGCGGCTGATCGTTCCCTACACCTGGAAGGCCCGCAAGCGCGGCATCTCCAAGAACAATGCGCTGCGGCTCATCGACCAGGCGATGAACGGCATCTTCTCCTTCACCGATGCGCCGATGCGTTTCGCGAGCTTCGCGGGCTTCGCCATCGCAGGCTTCGCGATGCTCTATGCCGTGGTCACGCTGCTGCTCTCGCTGTTCCTGCACGGCATGGCGCCGGCCGGCACGCAGACGATCATCGTCGCGCTGTTCTTCTTCTCGGGCGTGCAACTGATGTTCATCGGCATGCTCGGCGAATACATCACCGCGATCCACGCCCAGGTGCGCCGCGGCCCGATGGTGGTGGAGCGCGAGCGCATCAATATCGCGGCACCACCGGTACCACCGCCCCCGCAATGAGCCAAGCCACCCGCATTGCCTTCGGCCTCGCGCTGCTCGCCGCGTCGGCCGCCGCATGGTTGGTGTTCGGGCTGCGGCAGACCAATCACGATGATCACTTCTTCGATCTGCTTGCTCACAACCCCGATATCGGAATGTGGGAAGCAACGCTCTGGGTGTCCGGGTTCGGGCGCCGGATGGCGCATTTGTTGAACGTACCCGCTGCCATCGTGACTCTGCGCGTGATGAATGTCCCGCTCTTGGGTGATCTCGCCCTGTTGGCGCAGTTGGGCATCATCCTCGGCGGCTTTGGCTTGCTGTTGACGCGGCTCGCCGGCGGCGTGGCGGCGTCGGGCTGGGCGATGCTGCTGACCGGCGGCTTCGCGCTGCATTGGTATTTCATGCCACCGCTGGCCTATCCGCTGCATGGGCTGAATTCGCTCATGTTGCTGTCGATCGCCCTGCTGGCGCTGCAGCGTCATCTCGAGCATGGCGGCCGCGTCTGGCTAGCCCTCGCTCTGATGGCCACGGCGATCGGCATGGTCTGGCCCGAATACAACTTCATTCTCTACCCGCTGGCAGTCTTCACGCTGGTTCTGCTGCACCGGAGCGGCTGGCGCGAGCGTCTCCGGGCGGCGATGCCCTTCGTCCTGCTATGGGGCCTTCTCGTGTTTGCCATGCTTGCCTTCAGGCAGTTGACATCGGCAGTCGCCGATGAGGCCCGGATGACAGTGGCGCTGGATCCATCGGCCTGGGCTGGAGCGCTCGGCACGCTCCTGGGCAAGGGTGTGCTGCCGACGGCCCTGCTGCTTGGCCTCGACCTGCACCTTGCAGCCGTGCCTGGCATGCCAGCCTGGCCGCGTCGGCTGGATGCGCCACTGTTCGGGCGAATCATGGCTGCCATGCCATACGGCTTCGCGGTCGTCGCGCTGATCTGGACGGCCGGTTTCCTGTTCATTCTACGCAACCTCGCCCCGCGCCGCGCCGGGCTTTGGCTGCTGCTCGGCGTCGGTATCGCCCTGATGCTGATCCCGGTCAGCGTCGTTGCGCTCTCGGCAGAATACCAGCGCATTCTGCGACTTGGCTACGTTCAGGGTGCGCTGGCCACAGCCCATGCGCAGGCTGGCTTTCTCACCACGCTCTTCGCCGCCATAGCGCTGCTGGCGCTACGCTGGCCACGCTGGCTGGTGCAGGTGCCGCTCGCAGCGCTACTTGCTGCGCTCTGCACCCTCACATTGGCGTACAACCTGGTCATGCGCGACGTTCAGGCGGCGAACCAGCAGCGCTGGCTGGCCTTCGCGCTCCTGGCCGAAGCCCTGCCGGACGGCACTGTCCTGCGTGCCCCAAGCCTGTGGCTGCCCTCGGGCGCTAGTTCGATTCCGGGCGGCCTCGGATTCGGCATGACGAATTACTGGTCGGAGCGCGCGCGGCTGTGGCATGGCAAGCGCATCACGGTACTGGAAGGCGAGGCTGGGCCGGTGGAGGGTGAGGTATTCGCCGCCTATGGGCTGCGCGCCCGCGGCCAACCGATCGTATTGCTGCGTCGGGGGACGAGTACGGAGATCCTGGCCCGTCATCCCCTCCCGGTCGATGGCGCCCTCACCGCAACGGCGCGATGGGCGTGCGAGCGGGTCTGCCGCCTTTCCGTGCCATCCGGGGTCGATGCCGAGCTTGCCCTGCACCCGGCGCCGCAGCGCCATCGCGGGCTGCTGGATTGGTGGCACGTACCCCGCGAGGGCGGCTTCGGGCGACGGGCTTCCTGGCCATGATCGCCGCCACCGTGCTGGTGCTGGTGCTGATGCTGCTCTTGTTGCTCGGCAGCGGCATCACGCTGGCGCGGTTGTTCGGGATTCGTGGCGATCCCTTCCTGGGCTTCGTGCTCGGCTTCGTCGCGCTCAGTCACGCGCTGATGCTGGGCGACCTGATCCTGCCCGGGGCGCATCCGCTTGTCCTGGTGCTGCTGGTGCCGTTGGCCGTCGCAGGGCTGTGGCCGCGCGGCGCCGTGTCGCGCGACACGCTCTGGCTGGGGGTGCTGGCGCTGGGCTTCACCCTCGCCTGGTGCAGCGACATCCCGCCGCGCATCACGGCCTTCCGCGAGACGGGGCACCTCGATTTCTGGCTCGACCTGCTGGTGCATGCCGGCAACCTCGCGCAGTTCGGCGCGCCGGAGGCGACGGGGCGCGGCATGATGCTGATGGCCGACTGGCCGCGCCCGCTCTATCACCATGCCAGCCTGATGCCGGCCGCGCTGATGCTGCCGCTCGCCGGGATGGAGGCGCTGGAGGCCGCGGCGCTGGTCTGGATCCCGCTCGGGGTGCTCGTGATGGCGGCGGGCGTTCTTTCGCTCGGCCTGGCCCTGGGGGGGCCGGTTGTGGCGGCGCTGGGACTGGCCGCGCTGGCCCTGGTGCCAACGCCGGAAGGGTGGACGCTGGGCAATGGCTTCCTTGGCTTCGCCTGGCTGCTCGAAACCGCGCCCGGCACCCCCTATGCGCTGGGCATCGGCGCGGCGGCTGTGGCGCTGGTGGTCCGCTGGGCCGCGGCGCCCCGTTTCGCCCTGCTGGTTCTCGCAGCGCTGCTGGCGCTCGGCTGCATCATGGTGCGCGCCAATGTATTCATCTGGCTGGCGCCGAGCCTGGCGCTGGGCGTGATCGCCGCCTGGTCGCGGCCGTCGCCGGCTTGGCGCGCCGCCGGCGTCACGCTCGCGGTGCTGGCGATGGTCGGCGTGCTGGTTGCGCTCTCCTGGCCCGCGCTGCGGTCGAATCCGGCAGGCTTCATCCTCGGCTACCTCGATGGCCTGCACCGCCATCACGGGCCGACGCGCATCGAGGGGCTCTACCCGGCGCTGGTCGGGAAACTCGGCGCCTGGGGCGCGGCGCCCTTCGGCCTGGGCCTCGCCTTGCTCGGCACGCTCGGGCCTTGGCTGCCGCTATGGCTGGTCCTCGGCCTTCTGGCCTGGCGGCGCGGGCAGTGGCGGGCGATCGATGCCCTGCCGATGCTGCTGCTGCTCGTGGCGGCGATTGCTATCCTTCTCGCCCCGGTGGCGCGCAATGGCGACGTCTCGGAATACCGCCACCGGGCCGGTCCCCTGCTCGTGATGGTATTTGCGATCTGGTCGGTGCACTTCGGCTGGCGGCTGGCGGCGGGCTGGCAGGCCAGGCTGCCCGCGGCACGGCTGGCGGCGGGCGTCTCGGCGCTGGGGTTGGTGGCGCTCACCCTTACCATCGGCGAAGCGAAGCGCCCGCGCATGAGTTGGGGCGCCGAGTTCCATGGCCTGCGTGTGCCACTCGAACTCCTGGCACTGGCGCCCACGCTGCGGGGCGATCGGGCGGGGCGCTTCGTCACGGCGAACCAGCCGCCCGATTCACGCCTGATCGATGATGCGATCATCCTCGCGGGCCTGGCCGCCGTGCCTGCCTATGTCGCCGCACCCGCCTTCATGCGCGCGACCGGCGGCAGTATCGCCCCGGAGGCGGCGCGGCGGATGGGGGTGCTGGCCGAACTCAACGCCGCGGGGGATCTGGCGACGCTGCGCGGCCGGATGCGAGCCGAGGGCATCAGCCACTACATCGTCTCGGACGGGGTGGGCGCAGCCTTCGACCCGGCCCGCGCCAACGCGACACGACGTTTCGGCAGCCGGGCGATCTACACGGCCGCCCCGTAGCTGGCGCACCCGGAGGGATTCGAACCCCCGACCTACGGAGTAGAAATCCGATGCTCTATCCAGCTGAGCTACGGGTGCAAGCAGGGCTCAGTGCGACCAGTTGTCGGTCCGGCCGAACTTGAAGTTATCCGCATAGGCCTTGGGCTTGATGTCGGCCCGCACCACCGGCGGCACCTCGACCTCATAGGCGTAGCCATTGGCCTCGGCATGGGCGATGGCGGCCTCGCGCGTCGGGAAGCGCAGCCGCACCTGGGATTGCGTCTCGCCCGAGCCGGGCCAGCCGGTCAGCGGGTCGATGCGCTTGGCGTCACGGGCGACGAATTCCAGCAGCCAGGTCTCGGTGCCGGCGCGGCCGGATTGCATGGCGGATTTCGGCTGGCGGTAGATGCGGGCGGTCTGGTTCACGCGCGACATGCGGCGATGAGTCCTCGAAGCGACAACGCCGCGGAACCTACACCGCCGGCGGGGCGTGGCGCCAGCCTACCCCTCTCCACGCAGGCGCCGCAGGCCCTCGGCCAGCGCCGCGAAGGCGGCCTTGCGGGTCTGCTTGTCCTCGGCCACCAGCCCCTTGCGGTTGAAGCCGCCCTGCAGGCGGGTCTGGCGGCGGAGCGAGCGGAAATCATAGAGCAGCCAGGCGGCGAGCCCCCGCACATAGGGTGCCCGGGCCAGCGCGGCGCATTGCCCCTCATAGAAGGCCACCTGCCGTTCCTCGCTGAACAGCGGCGCCGCGGGGTCGTGGTAGCCGGCCAGCGCATCGGCGCCGGTCTCGCTGATGATCACCGGCCGATCGGGGCGCGAGTTGGAGAGCAGCCGGCCCAGCCCCTGGAAGCCCTGCTCATACCAGCCGAAGTACTCGTTGAGCCCGATGACATCGAGATGCGCGGCCAGGCGGTCCTCGATCTGGAAGGTGGCGCGGTTGATCAGGCAGGCCGCGGTGACGAGGCGCGAGGGATCGGCGGATCGCGCCGCCTGGGCGAGCCCGGCCATGAAGGCGAGCCGCGCCTCGGTATCCGCATTCTCATTGCCCACGCCCCAGAGGATGATGCTGGCGCGGTTGGCGTCGCGCGCGATGAGTTCCTCGAGCTGGTTGCGCGCATCGGCATAGGTGGCGGGGTTGGCGAAGTCGATCGCCCAATAGACCGGGATCTCCGCCCAGATCAGCACCCCGGCCGCATCGCAGGCGCGGGCCACGCGCTCATCATGCGGGTAATGCGCGAGGCGCAGGAAATTGCCGCCGAGCTCGCGCAGATGCGCGATCCGCCGGGCGATGTCGGCCTCATCGGTGCAGCGGCCGAGGACGAGGTCATCCTCATGCACGCATACGCCGCCGAGGAAGATGTCCTCGCCGTTCAGCAGGATGCGCGTGCCCTCGGTGGCGATGGTGCGGAAGCCGATGCGCTCCTGCAGCGTCTCGGCCCCGCAGCGCAGCGTCACCTCATGCAGATAGGGATCGGCGGGCGACCACAGGCGTGGCGTGGTGGTCAGGATCGCCTCGCCATGGCCCTCGCGGATCGCGACCGGCACGGCGGCGCCGAGCAGGTCGAAGGTGGCGCGCGCCGGGACGGGGGCGGAGAGCCAGACCCGCAGCACCACATGCGCGCCATCGGCGCCGAGATGCGCGCTGAAGCGGCGCACATGCACGCGCGGCACGCGCAGCAGGGACACCGAGCGATGCAGCCCGCCATAGTTGAACCAGTCGAAATGATGCATCGGCACGCGCTCGGGCCGGCGCGCATTCTCGACCATCACCATCAGGCGGTTGCGGCCCCCGCGCAGCGCGGCCGTGGCATCCAGCGTGAAGGGCGTGGAGCCGCCGAGATGCCCGCCGAGATGCCGACCGTTCAGGAACACCTCGGCGCGCTGGGCGGCCGCGCCGAAGAGCAGCAGCACCGATTCATCGGGCGCGGGGGCGGTGGCGTCGAAATCGCGCACATACCAGACGGCGGCTTCGTAATGCAGCAATTCGGGCCGCAGCAGGTTCCAGCAGCCGGGCACGGGCGCGGGCTCGCCGGCATCATACTGCCAATCGCGCGGGACGGCCCAGGCCTCGGGCGGCGCATCGTCATTCGCATACCAGCGCTGGCGCAGGCCTTCCTCGAAGGGGTCGAGGGTCAGGCGCCAGGTGCCATCCAGCGACTGCACGGGCCTGCCATGCGCGTTCACCAGCGTGGCGGCGCTGGCCCGGCGCGCCTGCAGGGCGGCGTCGTATTGCTCATCGTGCAGATGCGCGAAGGGATCCTCCTCGCGCATCAGGCGGGAATCCGGCGCATGCCTTCGGGCTGCTGGGCAGTGGCCTCGCGGTGATGGGCGAAGGGCATCCGGTAGCCGATGCCGACCATGCCGCGGAACCGCCAGGGCCAGCGCCCGGGCCAGAGATGGTCGGCGATCATGGCGATCGCGATCCAGCGGAAGAAGGTGGCGAAGGTGTTCGAAAGCCCCTGCGGCTCGGCATAGCCGCGCACCCAGCCATCCTGGCGCCGCACCCCCTCCCGCACGTCGCAGAAGCCGCCATCCGCCTCCTGCCAGTCGAGCAGCCGCGGCAGCAGGGCCTCCATCCAGGCGCGCGCCTCCCGGGCGCGATGGCCGGTCAGCGCCACGCCATGCACCAGCAGGTCCACCGCATCGACATCGATGCAGGCGCTGTCGATCCCGGGTGGCAGGGTCAGCACATAATCCATCGCGCGGTCGAGATGCGGCAGCGGCCGGCCGGTGGCGTACCAGAGGTGGAAATTGTGCATCGAGCCGGCGAAGGCGTGCAGCAGGGCGCGCGCATCACCCGCCTGGTTCACACCCCAGAAGCCGGTGGCCGGCTCCTGCAGCCGGTCATGCCAGTCGAAGAGCAGCGCCATGGCGCGGTCCACCTCGGCCGGTGCCTCGGCCCGCAGCGCGAGCAGGAAGCTGCCGAGGTTGACGATGTTGTTGCCCTCCTGCCAGGGGTCGCGCAGGTCGCGCAGCGCAAGCCAGGCGAGCAGTTCGCGCGGCTCCAGGAAGCGCCGCGCGAAATCCAGCCGCGCGGGGCGCGCCGGGTCCAGCACCTCGACCGCGCCGAGGCTGTAGTTGGTGACGTGGAAGTCGATATAGCCCCAGGTCTCGGCCGGATCGGGCTTCTTGAAGACATCTGCCTCGGCCATGCCGGGGATGCGGAAGCGGCCATCGGGCAGGCGATGCGATTCCAGCCAGGCGATCAGTGGGCCGCGCTCGATCTTCGCCAGGCCGCCGAGCAGAGCGCGGCACATCACCGCGTTGTAGGTGCCGGGCAGCAGCACGCCGGGCCAGGCGGATGCGTCATGCGCGGCGCTGATGCGTGCCACGCCGCGTGGCAGGCCGGGCGCCTGCATCGAATCGAGCCAACCCAAGGTCCGCAACCGCGCCGCCTCGATGCGTGCGGCAAGTGCTTCACTCATCCCTTCACGGCCCCCTGCGCCATGCCCTGCATGACGCGCTTCTGCGCAATGAGAAACACCAGCGCCGGCGGCAGCGTGGTGATGACGGCCAGCGCCATGATGCCCTGGAAGCTCGCCCCCAGCTCCGTGTTCAGGGCGAGCAGGGCGACGGGCAGCGTGTAGGTCTCCGGCCCGCGGGAGATCACCAGCACGGGGAACCACTGCGCCCAGTTCAGCAGGAAGGCGATCAGCGCCACCGTCGCCGTCACCGGCATGGCCATGGGCAGCACGATGCGGAACAGCACCTGCACCTCGCTGGCGCCATCGATCGTCGCGGCCTCGATCACTTCCTTCGGGATGGCGCGGAAGAACTGCTCGAAGAGGAAGAACTGCAGCGGCCCGAGCGAGAGGAACAGCACGATTCCCGCGACGGACCCCAGCAGGCCGAGGCTGTGCATCACCATGTAGACCGGGATGACGAGCAGCATGTAGGGATACATCACCGTCAGCATGAAGCCGGACCGGATCAGCGCGAAGCCCGGCAGATGCGGCCGGCGCACCAGCGCATAGGCGCCGAGTGCGGCCGCCACCGTGCCCACCAGCGTCGCGCCCAGCGTGAACAGCACCGAGTTCCAGAAATACACGCCGAGATCGACGCCGCCGATGCGCCCGATATCGGCCATGAAGCCGAAATCGAGCTGCTCCGGCCAGAGGCGCAGCGGATCCGCCAGCACGTCGCGCGTGCGGCGGAAGGCGCCCGAGGCCATCCACAGATAGGGAAAGACGAAGGCCACCGCCACCGGGATGGCCACGGCATAGGCCAGAAGCGACGCCCCTCTGCGCTTCATGCGCGGCCCCTTTCGCCAATCCTGTAGGCCAGCAGCGACAGCGCGATGACGATGGCGAAGAGCACGCTCGCCATCGCCGTCGCCTCGCCATAGCGGGCCTGATCGAAATACTGGTAGGCGAGGTAGGAGACGAAGGTGGTGCTCTCCGCCGGCCCGCCCTTGGTCATCACCACCACGACCGTGAAGGTCTTGAGGAACTGGATCGTCGCATAGACGAGGTTGATGATGAGCGCCGGGCGCAGCTGCGGCAGGATGACGTGGCGGAAGCGCGCCCAGGCCCCTGCCCCATCCACCTTCGCCGCTTCCTCCAGCGCCGGGTCGCGGATGGCGAGGTTCGCCAGGAAGATGATCATGTAGAAGCCGGCATGGTGCCACAGCTCGGCGATCAGGATCGCGATCGTCGCCGTCTGCACCGTGGTGAGCCCGCCGAAGGGCGGCAGGCCGAGCAGGTCGAGCGCGGCATTCACCGCGCCGAAGGAATGGTCGAACAGCCAGCGCCAGACGACATAGCCCGCGACATCGGGGGTCACGACCGGCAGGAACAGGATCAGCCGGAACAGCATGTTGCCGCGCCTGAGCAGCGTGCCGTCCAGCAACAGCGCCGCAGCGAGCGCGAAGGCAAGGTTCAGCACCACCGCCATCGCCGTATAGGCCAGGGTGCGCCACAGCGCCGCGAGGAACTGCTCATCCTGCAGGATCGTCGCGTAATTGGCGAAGCCGACCCAGGTCGGGTTCGGGCTCAGTGCCGTCGCACTCGCGGTGAAGGAGACCTGCACCGAGAGGATGATCGGCCAGAGCCCGAACAGGATCGTCAGCGCCGCGAAGGGCAGGACGAGAAGGTAGAAAACCCCCTCCGCCCGCATCCTGGCGTGCATTGTCGTAAGCACGACAATGCCCCTCAGACGCCGGGCGGGCGGCATCCGCCGCCCTTGGCTTCGCCACACAAGTGGCGGCGCCCATTCGGGCGCTCGGCGCGCGAAAGTCGCACGCCGCCTGCCACTTCAATCACCCGCGCGACAGCCGCTGCGCCGTATCGCGCATGTCGCGCGCGAGGTCGCGGATGAACACCTCCATGTCGCGCGGCGGGCTGCCGATGGCGGCCAGCAGCCGGCGATGGAACTGCGCCTCCAGCTCCGGATAGAAGGTGTGCGTCGCCTCGGGGAAGTCATAGGCCACCAGCTTGTGGTTGGCGCGGGCGAACCATTGCTGCCGCTCGGACAGCGCGGCGACGTCGAGATCCTTGCGCACGGCCGCCCCCATGATCTCGAGGCTCGCCTGCTGCGGCGCCTTCTCCAGCATGAAGCGCGCGAAGGCGATGGAGAGGTCGCGGTTCGGCGCGTTCTCGGGGATGCCCACGCCTCGCATGCCGCCGATCACCACCGCCGGGTCGCGGTTCGCGAAGAATTTCGGCCAGGGGTGGGAGACGAAGTCGCCGTTCAGCGTGTT
The DNA here is from genome assembly GCF_057219975.1 of Roseomonas sp. TF40. Lineage (NCBI taxonomy): Bacteria > Pseudomonadati > Pseudomonadota > Alphaproteobacteria > Acetobacterales > Roseomonadaceae > Roseomonas > Roseomonas sp. TF40. The sequence continues at coordinate 229,477 of NZ_JBXVVR010000001.1, forward strand.
CGCCATGTCCCAGCGGCGCACATTCCAGTCGCCGACGCGGAACATGCCGCCGCGACCGCCCTCGATCACCTGGTACATCTCGGTGAAGGAGTGGTTGATCGTGTCCGGTGGCACGAAGCGATAGGTGGAGTAGGTGCGCAGGAACTCGGCCAGCACCTGCGCGTGCTCGGGCTGGTCGATGGTGATGTTGCCGGCCGGGTCGATCAGCGTGTGGCTCAGCCCCGCGCCGAAGGTGAAGAGGTCGAGCATGTGGATCAGGTCGCGCGGCCGCGCGGCCTGCAGCGCGAAGCCGAAGGTGTCGGCGCGGCCATTGCCGTCGGGGTCGGCCTCGCGGAATTTCTGCGCCACGCGCTTCGCGTCGTCCCAGGTCACGGGCACGCGCTCCCCCACCTTGTCCAGCCAGGATTTGCGGGTGCCGAGCGCCATCTGCACGCGCTGCATCGGGATGATGATCATGCGGTCGCGGAAGGTGCCGACGCGCAGATCCTCGGCCGAGAGGAAGCCGCGATCCTGCACGCCCTCCAGCACCGCGCGCATGTCCATCACGCGGTTCGTCTGCGACTGGATGCGGATGACGCGCTCGTAGTTGTTGAAGATCAGGTCGGGCGCGGAGTTGGTGTTGATGGCGCCGATCACGCGGCCGAACCATTGCTCGGTCGGGAAGGACTGGCTGCGCACCGTCACCCCTGGGCGCTGGCGCGCGAATTCGGCGCCCATGCGCTCGAACCAGTTCACGCCATTGTCGCCGAGGTCGTGCCAGATGGTGAGCGTCTGCGCCTGCGCGCTCAGGATGGCGGGGGTGCCAAGGCCGATGGCGGCGGCGCCGAGGCCGAGCACACGGCGGGTGATGGCGGTGCTGGACATGAAAACCTCCCTGGGATCGGCCGTCTTGCGCGGCGCGGGTAATCGTTTACCCTCGAAGCGTAGCGCGGAGAGGCCTGTCATGTCCAGAATGATCGAATCCCCCCCTGCCCGCCCGGCGACGCTGCGCGATGTCGCCGAGAGCGCCGGCGTTTCCGTCGCCACCGCATCGCGCGTGCTGAACGGCGTCACCGGCAAGGCCACGGCCGAGACCGTGGCGCGCGTGCAGAAGGCGGCGCAGCAGCTCGCCTACCGCCCCTTCGCCGCCGCGCGCGACCTGCGCACCGGCAGTTCACGCCTGGTTGCCGTGCTGGCCCCCAACCTCGCCAACCCCACCATGGCCGCCATCGGCGCCTCGATCGAGGAGGCGCTGCGGCAGGATGGCCTCGGCCTCGTGCTGTGCGATACGCGCGATGCGGCCGAGGGGCAGGATCGCGCCATCGCCGAGATGCGCGCCCTGAGCCCCCGCGCGCTGGTGCTGCTCGGCGCCGTCGCCAGCCCCGGCCTGGTGGCGCTGCGCGCAGGGGGCGAGCCGGTGATGTTCGTCGCGCGGCGCTGCCCGGGCGACCCGGCCGCGCCCTTCATCGGCATCGATGACCACAAGGCCGGCCGGGATGTCGCGCAGCGCCTGCTCGCCACGGGCGCGAAGCGGCTGGCCGTGGTGCATGGCCCGCTCTTCTCCTCCGCCACGGCCGAGCGCGTGGCGGGCTTCCGCGCGGCGGCGGGCGCGCAACTGGCGTCGGCCGATGTGCTGAGTGCGCCGGGACTCGACCATTTCGCCATCGGTGCGACGGCAGCGCAGGCGCTGCTGCACGGCAAGCGCCGGCCGCAGGGCATCATGTGCACCTCGGACCTGCTGGCCTATGCGGTGCACCGCGTGCTGGTGGAGGCCGGCGGCCCGATGCCGGTGATCTGGGGCTTCGATGGCGGGCCGCTGAATGCCTGGGTGGCACCCTGGCTCCACTCGGTGGGCCTGCCCTATGCGGCCTTCGGCGCCGCGGTGCGGGACTGGCTCAAGGGCGGGCCAGCCGGTGCGATCCTGCCGCACCGGCTGCCCTGATTAGGCTCAGCGATTCTCGCGCGAACGGCCGACGAGGTAGCCGCCGGCGGCACCCACGCCGGCGCCGGCCAGCGCGCCCCAGCCGGCATTGCCGGACAGGGAGCCGATGGCCGCACCGCCGAGCGCACCCAGGCCCGCACCGGTCGCCGTGGCACGGCCCGTATCGCTCATGTCGGCGCAGCCCGGCAGGGCCAGCGCCGCGACGATCGGCAGGAAGAGCATCTTGCGCATGGGAAGTCTCCTTCGAATCACGAAGCGCGCCGGCCGCGGGCGGCGGGGCGCGGACAGGGGGCGGTGGCGGTGGCGAAGCGCACGACGCCCTCGACCGCCGGGTCATTGGCGTATTGCGGGTTGGCGCGCGACCAGGTGACGAAGCTCGCCGTGATGTCGCTGATGGTGGGCAGCGGGCTCGGCAGGCAGAAGAAGGGCTTCACGATGCCGCCAGAGCGCGTCAGCGCGCTGTGGAACTGGCCGGTGGACATCAGGAAGCCGTGGCAGAAATTCACCGCCGCGACGACATTCGGGTCCGACGGTCCCGCGGCGCAGAGCGCCGTGAGGTCGGCGACCCGACCGCCGACGAAATTGTCCGGCACCACCTGCGCCTTGGCCGGCAACCCGGCGAACAGCAGGCCGGCGGCCAGCGCGGCCGCCTTGAGTCCTCGTGACATGTGCGTCCCCTTCCTCTTGTGCCTGATCCGGCAGTGCGGAGCATCGGGCGGATCGGCCCGCATGCCAAGAGCGATGACATGTCGCGCCTGTGCAAAGCGGCGTGACGGGATGCCGGGCACAATGCCAGGACGGGCCGCGCCCGCTTCAGCTCCGCCGCAGGTTCCAGAACAGGTTCACCGAGGCCGGCAGCGCGCCGGTGAGGTCGGCGCGCAGCGCACCATCGTAGAAGGTGCGCCCGAGCGGGATGGTGGGCACCATCTCCATCGCCCGGCGCTGCGCGGCGAGGAAGCTGGCCTCGGCCTCGGCCGGGGTCGCGGCGGTGAGCCAGGATTCCACCAACTCCTCCGTGCGCTCATCCTTGAACCAGCCCCACCAGCCGCTGTCCCCCTGCCCGCGCGTCGTCGCATTCGTGGCCGGGTTGTCGATGGAGATGGCGGGCCAGTTGGTGCAGGCGATGTTCCACCCGCCGCGCTCGACCGGCGCCTTCGAGATGCGCCGCTGCACCACCGTGCCCCAGTCGAGGTTCTGCATGTCCACATTCATGCCCAGCCGGCGCAGCAGATCCGCCAGCAGCACGCCATGCGCGTTGATCGAGGCGATGTCGGTGGGGTTGAGGATCACCACGCGCTCACCCCGATAGCCCGCCGCCACAATCGCCCGCTTGGCGGCCTCGACATCGAGCGAGCCCACCGCATCGGCCGGCGCCTCCACCACGCCGGGCAGGCCGCAGGGGAAGAGCGCGCGGCAGACCTCGCCATCCTGCGGCCGGGCCGTGATGGCCTGGATGAAGGGCGTCTGGTCGATGGCGCGCAGCAGCGCCTGGCGCAAAGCGAGGTTGTCGAAGGGCGGGATCAGATGGTTGAAGCGCAGCACCGCCAGCACGCCGAGCGGATCGTTGCGGAACAGCCGCACGCGCTGGTTGGCGGTGACGCGCGCCGCGAGTTCCGGCAGCAGGTTCGCGATGAAATCGACCTCGCCCGCCTGGATCGCCGCGGCCGCCGTCGCCGCATCGGGGATCACCTGCCACTCCAGCCGGTCGAAATGCACGACCTTCCCGCCCGAGGTCCAGGCCGGCGCCTCCTGGCGCGGCACGTAGTCCGCGAAACGCTCATAGACCATGCGCGCGCCCGAGACATATTCGCCCCGCACGAAGCGGAAGGGGCCGGAGCCCACCATCTCCGTCACCTGCGCCATCGGGTTCGTCCGGGCGAGGCGCTCGGGCATCATCATTGCGGGTGAGGAATGCGGCTTGCCGATCGCCTCCAGCAGCCGGCCGAAGGGGCGCTTGAGGCGGATGACGATGGTGCGGTCATCCTTGTGGCCGAAGCTCTCGGTGAAGCCGCCCAAAGCCTGGCCGAAGCTGTCGCGCTTCGACCAGCGCTCGAGGCTGGCCGCGCAGTCGCGCGCCAGCACCGGCTCGCCATCATGGAAGCGCAGGCCCTCGCGCAGCGTGATCTCCCACACCAGCCCGTCGGCGGAGACGCTGTGCCCGGCGGCCATTTGCGGCTGCGGGCGGAACTGCGCGTCCACGCCGTAGAGCGTGTCGAACACGCAATAGCCATGCGTGATGGAAACCGAGGCCGGGGTGAAGATCGGATCGAGGATGGTGAGGTTGCTGCTGGGCACGTAGCGCAGCACGCGCGCGCGGCTCTGCCCCGCGGCGGGGGCGGCAAGCGTGGCGGCGCCGGCGGCGAGAAGCGATCGGCGAGGCAGCATGGGCGTTCTCCTGCTTGTGGTCTTGGCGCCGGGCGTTCAGGGCGCGGGGATGGGCGGTGGCGCGGGCGTGTCGTCGGCGGGCCAGAAGGGGCGGCGGCGGCGCGTCCAGGCCACGTCCTGCAGCCGCAGCGGCGTGCCGCCTGGCCCGTGCAGGGCGATCCAGCTCGTGCCCGGGCCGAGCAGCTTGCGGAAATTCATCAGGTTCTTGAAGGACACCAGGCGACAGCCGGCGATGTCGATGCCGCAGGCGGCGTAGTGCTCATCGAGGTGCTCATAGACCGCGTGGCTCGTCACCAGCACGCGCAGCCCGCCCGCGCGCAGCACGGCGGAAGGGCCGAGCCGCCCGGTGGAACCCCCCGTCGGCCCGCCACGATAGACGAACTCGCCCGCGCAGAGCCGCTCGATCCGCGCGCGCATGGCCACGGGGGTGAACCAGCGCCGGTCCTGCCAGGCGCCGAGGGCGAAGGCCCCCTCGCCCCCCTCGCCCAGCGCCATGGCCTGGGCAACGGCGGCGGGGTCCACCAGCGCAAGGGCCGATTCCACCTCCGGCGCCTCGGCCAGCAGGGCCGCGAGCAGCGCGGGGGAATCGCCCGAGGCGCCGCCGCCGATCGCATCCGGCGCATCCACCAGCAGCACGCGGCCGGGCCGCTGGAGCGCCGCGCGCACGGCCTCGACCGGGGTCATCGCGGGCAATTCGAGGGCGTGCCGCCGCGCCCACATCGCCTCCAGGATCTCCTGCGCCACCGCCTCCGCCGCCGCCGGGTCGGCATCCGTCACGGCGAGGCCGGTGATGCCGACATCGGCCATGTCGAGCCAGGGCTGAACGGGGAAGTAGCTGACCGAGAGCGCGCGCCCCTCGGCCTCGATCGCGCGCGCCTGCGCCGCCACCTCGCCCATGGGCGCGTCCGGATCCGTGGCGCCGCCGAGCACCGGGAAGATCGCATTGGCCTTGCGCAGGCGTGTGACCGGGCGGATCTCGCCCCGCAGGGCGCGGAGCAGCAGCGCGGCCGCGCAGGCGCCGGTGCGGTGCGCATCGACATGCGGATAGGTCTCGTAGCCCACGATGATGTCCGCCGCCGCCGCCATGCGCGGCGTGACATGGGCATGCAGATCGAGGCTGACGGCGATGCGAAGATCCGGGCCCATGCGCGCGCGGATCGCGGCGAGCAGCGCGCCCTCCGGGTCCTTCTCCTCGGCGCAGATCATGGCGCCATGCAGTGCGAGGTAGAGCCCCTCGAGCGGGCCGGCGGCGGCGATGCCCTCGACGATCGCGGCCCTGGCTTCAGCGAAGAAGGCATCCTCGACATGCCCGCCCGCGCCCCCCTTGGTCCAATAGACGGGGCGCAATTCGGCGCCCCCCGCCTGCAGCGTCTGGATGGCCCCGGCGAGGGCGAGCTTCTTGCCCGCGGCCGCCTGAATCACCGCCGCGCCGGCGAAGATGCCCATGCGCGCGAAATCGGCCCGGCGCTCCACGCGCAGCGAGAGGCTGTTGCCTTCGTACTCAAGGCCGGCCACGGCCACACGCATCATCGGCTCTGCTTCCCCACCCTCCGGCGGGGTCAGGGTATCAGCACAATCTTCGCGGCGGCTACTGCCCCGGCATCGATGGCCGCGACGGCCGCCGCCCCCTCGGCAAGTGGGCGCGTCTCGAGCCAGCCGAGTGTGCCGAAGCGCCCGGCGACCAGCAGGCCGACGACAGTGCGGAACTCCTGCGGCGTGTAGCAATAGGTGCCGGTGAAGGTGATCTCCTGCAGCGTGAGCCGCCGCACATCGAGCCCCTCGGCGCCCGGCAGCAGCCCGGCATGGACGATGACGCCGCCGGGACGGGCGAGCGCGCAGGCACTCGCCCGCGTCGCCGCCGCGCCCACCGCGTCGATGATCAGGTCGCAGGAACCCTCGGCCGGGGCCTCCGCCGGCGCGCGCGCCAGGGCGATGCCGGCACGCAGCGCCGTGGCGCGCCGCGCGGCGTTGGGTTCGATCAGCCAGACCTCGCCTGCGCCGGCCTGCCCCAGCACCAGCGCGGCGGCGAGGCCGATGGCGCCCCCGCCCAGCACCAGGCAGCGCGCGGCGGGCAGTGGCCGGCCGAGCAGCCGCGCGCCGTGATGCACGGCGTGGTAGGATACCGCGATGGGCTCGGCCAGCGCCGCATGGGTCGCCGGCATGTCCTCGGGGATCGGCACGAGGTTCTCTTCCGGCGCGCGTGCCAGTTCCGCGAAGGCGCCCGGGCGCGGCGGCATGGAGAGGATCTGCCGCTGCGGCGAAATATGCGCCCGCCCCTCCTGCGCGAAGGGGCAATCGAGCGGGACGACCAGCGGGTTCACCGCCACGCGCTGCCCGGCCATCGGGCCGCTCAGCACGCGCCCGGCGGCCTCATGGCCGAGGATGATCGGCGTGGGCCGGCGCGAATCATGGCCGTGGATGGCGTGCATGTCCGACCCGCAGATGCCTACCGCCTCGACGCGGATAAGCGCCTCGCCCGGCATCGGCGCGGGGTCTGGTTCGTCGCGATACACCAGCGTGTTGGGAGCCGTCTGAACCAGCGCCTTCATGTCGCGAGGAACCCTCCATCGACGGCCAGCACCTGGCCCGTGACATAGGCGCTGGCGTCCGAGCAGAGGAACACCGCCGCGCCATGCAGATCCTCAAGCCGCCCGTTGCGCCCGATGCAGGTCTGCGCGGCGAGGCGGCCCGCGCGCGCGGTGTCGGCGAAGACGGGCGCGGTCAGCGGCGTGGGGAAGAAGCCCGGCGCGATGGCGTTGCAGGTCACACCCTGGCCCGACCAGGCCTCCGCCATCGCACGCGTCAACTGCGCGATGCCGCCCTTGCCCGCGCCATAGGGCGCGCTGTCGGGAAAGGCGCGGTAGGACTGCAGGGAGGCGATGTTCAGCACCCGCCCCCAGCCGCGCGCCGCCATGGCGGGGGCGAGCTTCTGCACCAGCAGGAAGGGGGCGCGCAGATGCAGCGCCATGTGCAGGTCGAAGGCCGCGGCCGTGACCTGGTTGAAGGGCTGGCGCAGATTCACCCCGGCCGCATTCACCACGATGTCGGGCGAGAGGCCGAGCGCCGCGAGGCCCGCGCCCACCTGCTCTGCTGCCTCAGGGGCGGCGAGGTCGGCAGGCAGGATCGCAGCCTCCAGCCCTTCCGCGCGCAGCCCTGCCGCCGCGCCTTCCAGCTCCGCCACGCGGCGCGCGCAGAGCACGAGCCGCGCCCCCGCCAGCCCCAGCGCGCGCGCGATGGCGAGGCCGAGGCCCGAATTGCCGCCGGTGACGAGCGCCACGCGCCCCTCCAGCGCGAAGAGGCCCGCAAGCCGGCTCATGCGCCGCGCACCACGGCCAGTTCCTCCGCCACGATGCGCGCGATGGTGGCGCATTCGGCCTCGGTGAGGGTGAGCGGAATGCGCATGTCGCACAGCCGCTCCAGCACCGCTTCCGTGACCGGGGGCGTGTGCGGGTCGGCGAGGTAGCGCCATTGGCCGGAGACGGAGGTGTAGCCCTGCGCCTCCCGCGCGCCGAACCATTTCAGGAAGACGCCGCGCGCCTTGCAGCCTTCGAGGAAGCGCGCGAAGGCGGCCTCCTCCAGCCCGCCCAGCGCGAACTGGATCGAGCTCTGCACGAAAGCCTCCTCCTGCGGGCGCCGCGGCAGGCGCAGGCCGGGGATGGCGCCGAGCAGCGCGGCGAGCCGCCCATAGCGATCGTTCCAGAGCTGCGCGCGGGATTCCAGCAGCGCGATCTGCGGCCGGGCCAGGGCAGCGACGACATTGGACATGCGCAGCGAATAGTTCGGCGTCACATCCTTCCAGCGATCGAAGACCGCCTGCTCGGGCCGCGCGCGGTGCTGGCGGTAGAGCATGTAGCTGCCGGAATAGAGGATGGCGCGCGCCGCCACATCGGCGTCGTCGGTGGCGATCAGCCCGCCCTCCCCCGCATTGACGTGCTTGTAGGCCTGCAGGCTGAAGCAGCCGACCTTGCCGAAGCTCCCGCTCGGCCTTCCGGCCCAGCGCGCGCCCATGGTGTGGGCGCAATCCTCGATGACGGTGACGCCGAGTTCCTCGCAGAGCGCCATCAGGCGGTTCATGTCCACGATATGCCCGCGCATGTGGGAGAGCAGCAGGTGCCGCGCGCCGCTCTCGCGCGCCTTGCGCGCCAGATCGTCGAGATCGATGACCAGGTCGGGCGTGATCTCCACCAGCACATGCGCCGCCCCGGCATGGGCGATGGCGCCGGGCACGGGGGCGAGGGTGAAGGCGTTCATCAGCACGCGGTCGCCGGGCCGTACGCCGGTGCACAGCAGCGCGAGATACATCGCACTGCCGCAGGAATTCACCGCGACGCAGTAGCGCACGCCCAGATGGGCCGCGAATTCGGCTTCGAGCAGCGCGGCCTCCGACGCATCGCCCAGCGTCTCGCCATAGCGATGCGTCCAGCCGCTGCGCAGCACGGCCTCGGCCGCCGCGATGCCGGCTTCGGGAATCGCGGGCGGGAGGCTGAGATCGCGGGTGAGTCGCTCGGCCATCAATTCTTCACCGATTCACCAAGGTCGAAATTGCTGCCGGGGAAGTAGCGCGCGAGGCGGATGTCGGCGGAGCGCGCATGCGCCTCCATCCCTTCCGCCCGGCTGATGCGCGCGGTGGCCAGCGCCACGTCGCGCGATCCCTCGCGCGTCATGCGCTGCCAGGAGAGCGGCTTGAGGAATTTGTGCACGGAAAGCCCGGCCGAATAGCGCCCCGCCGCCTTGGTCGGCAGGATGTGGTTCGGCCCGCTCGCCTTGTCGCCATAGGCGACGGTGGTCTCCTCGCCCAGGAAGAGCGAGCCGTAGTTGCGCAGCCGCCCGCGCCACCAGTCGAGATCCGCCGCCTGCACCTGCAGATGCTCGCAGCAATAGCGGTCGGAGACCTCGGCCGCTTCCTCGCGCGTCGTGCAGAGCACGACCTCGCCGAAATCCCGCCAGGCGGCGCCGGCGGCGTCGCGCGCCGTGGGCGGCAGGGCGTCCACGAGTTCGGGCACGCGCCGCATCACCGCCTCCGCCAGGGCGCGGTCGGTCGTGATCAGCCAGCCGGGACTCTCATGCCCGTGCTCCATCTGCGCGACGAGATCCACCGCCACGATCTCGGCATCCGCGGTGGCGTCGGCGATGACCGCGACCTCCGAGGGGCCGGCGAAGACATCGATGCCGACCTTGCCGTAGATCTGGCGCTTCGCCTCGGCCACGAATTTGTTGCCCGGCCCGACGACGATGTCGGCGGGCCTGCCGGTGAAGAGGCCGTGCGCCAGCGCGGCGATGGCCTGCACGCCACCCAGCGTCAGGATCGCATCGGCGCCGGCGCGGCGCAGTGCGTAGAGCACGGCCGGGTGGATGCCCGACGCCCCGCGCGGGCCGGAGCAGGCGATCACCGTCTCCACCCCCGCCGCCTTCGCCGTGGCCACGCCCATATAGGCCGAGGCGATATGCGCGTAGCGCCCCGCCGGCACGTAGCAACCCGCGACACCCATCGGCACCAGCGTCTGCCCCGCGATGACGCCGGGCGAGAGCTCGACGGCGAAATCCTGCACGCTCGCGCGCTGCGCCTCGGCGAAGCGGCGCACGCGGTCCACGGCGTAGTCGATATCCTGGCGAAGTCCGGCGGGCACCTCGGCGGCGCGGCGATCGGCCTCCTCCGCGCTGACCAGGATCTCGCCCTGCCAATTGTCGAGCTTGCCGGCATAGGCGCGCACCGCGGCCTCGCCGCGCGCGGCGATCTCGGCCAGCATCGCCTCGACCACCGGGCGGGCCTCGGCGGTGGTGTCCTCGGCGGTGCGGCTGGCGCGCTTGAGATACTCGATGGCCATGGCGGAATTCCTTTGCGGGCGAGGCCCGTTGGGTCTGATCAGGCGCGGCGCAGCACGCGGCCGGCCCGGGCGCCGGTCAGGCGCCCGTCCCGCACCGCATGGGCGCCGTTGACGAAGACATGCGCGACGCCGGCTGGCGGCGCCTCGGGGCTGGCGAGGGTGCTGCGATCGGCGAGCGCCGCCGCATCGAACAGCACGAGATCGGCCTGCGCGCCCGGCGCGATCACGCCGCGCCCGGCCAGACCCATGCGCGCGGCGGCGAGCGAGGTGAGGCGCCGCACGCCCTCCGCCAGCGACATCAACTGCCGGCCGCGCGCGAAATGATCGAGGAAGCGCGCCGTCCAGCCCCAGGTGGAGGGCGACCAGCGCATCCCCGCCAGCGCGCCCCCGCGGGAGAGCGTGACGGTGTCCGAGATCACGCCGCATTCCGGCTGGGCGAGCAGCAGATCCTGGTCCGCATCGCTGAATTGCCGCGCCAGCCAGGTGGCGGCGAAGAGCCCCTCGCCTTCCTCCGCCAGCAGGTCGAGCACCGCGTCATGCGGATCCACGCCCCGGATGCGCCCGATCTCGGAGAAGCTGAGCCCGTTGAGATCGGCATTGGCCGGGGCGTGGAACAGCACGATGTCCTCCCACCGCCGGTCCGCGACCAGGCGCCACATGGGTTCAGGATTCGCCTTGATGCGCGCACGCGCCTCGGGGTCGCGCAGGCGTTCGAGGATGCGCGCCACACCGCCTTCCTGCGCCCAGGCGGGCAGCGCGGCGGACATGGTGGTGGGGCCCCAGTTATGCGGAATCACATCGAAGGCGACATCGGCGCCGGCGGCGCGCGACCAGCCGATCATCTGCAGCATCGCCGCCGCGGTGCCCGGCGGCGCGCCGTATTTCGGGCTGATATGCGACACCTGCGTGCGCACGCCGCTCTGCCGCGCCGCGGCCAGCGCCTCGCCCAGCCCGATCTCCCAATAGGCGTCGCGGTTGCGGACATGGGTGGTGTGGATGGCGCCGAGCGCTGCGGCCTCGCGGCACAGTTCGACGATCTCACGCGGCGTGGCGGCGCTGCCGGGCGCGTATTCGAGGCCGGTGGACAGGCCGATCGCGCCTTCCTCGAGCGCCTGCCGCGCTAGGCGCCGCAGGCCGCGGATCTCCTCCTCCGTCGCGGCGCGGTCGGGGTCTTCCATGGTGCAGAGCCGCAGCGTGCCATGGCCGACCAGGGCGGCGACATTCACCGCCGGGCGCGCCGCCTCGACGCGGTCGAGGTACTCGCCGAAGCTGCGCCAGGCGATGGCGAAATCCTGGCTGCGCCCGAAGATCCGTTCCGCCACGCGCGCAGGCCGCGTCGCGGGCGCGCAGGAATGGCCGCAATTGCCGACGATTTCGGTGGTCACACCCTGCAGCAGCTGGCTCTCCGCCGCGCCATCGGCCAGCAGCGTCGCGTCCGAATGGGTGTGGATGTCGATGAAGCCGGGCGCGAGCACCAGCCCCGCGGCATCGAGCGCGGGCGTGTCCCCGGCGGCGATCCCGCCAAGCTCGACCGCGACGATCCGATCCCCCGCGAGGCCGAGATCGGCGCGCCGCGCGGGCGCGCCGGTGCCGTCCAGCATCAGGGCGTTGCGGATGACGAGGTCGAGCGGCATGGCGGTGCGGGCGGGGCGCGACCGGCCCCGCCCCTCTCCCTTCCCTTACTGGCCGAGCGCGAAGGCGCGCAGCTGCGGGTTGGCGGCGATGCGGCGCAGCACCTCATCCGTCAGATAGGAGGACGGCGCGGGCGGGTTCTGCACCGTGCCGACCTGCGCGAGGAAAGCGCTCAGCCCCTCATACCAGCGATCCGCCTGAGAGGGCCCGCTGGCGCGCGACATGAGGGCGAGCTGTTCCTCGAGCCCGAAGATCGGGCGGCGGTCGATCTCCGCGTTCAGCGCCGCCTCGCTCACCGTCACGCCGCCGGCCTGGTAGAAGCGGTTCATCGCCTGCACCGTCTCGGCCCGGTTCGCCTTCATGAAGGCGATGCCGCGCAGGAAGACGGCGAGGTAGCGCGCCACCATGTCCGGGTTCCGGGTGAGGAATTCGTCGCGCACGATGATGTTGCCGGGCACGATGGCGTCCACATCCTTGCCGCTGCACAGCGGCACGGCGTTCATGCGTTCCTCGGCCGTGTAGATGTTGGGCGCCCAGAGCCCGGCGATGCGCCCTTCGCCGGTCGAGAAGGCGGAGAGGATCTGCGCCTGGTTCAAATTCACCACCTGCAGGTCGCTGCGCTGCAGGTTCCACCGCCGCAGGCAGTTCTGCAGCACGTAGTCCACCGTGGTGTTCACGGTGGCGAGCACGCGCTGGCCGCGCAGGCTGGCGGGGTTGGCGCGGATCGCCTCCACCTCGCTGCGCCGGGCCATCAGCACATTGGTCGCACTCTCATCGTTCGAGATCGCGATGGTGCGGATGTTGAAGCGCGCCGCACCCAGCACGCCCGGCGCCGAGCCCGTGATGCCGACATCCCAGGTGCCCGCGGCCGCGGCCGCGATCTGCGGCGGGCCGGCCGGGAAGGAGGAGAAGCTGGGCTCGATGCCCATCTGCCGCCACCAGCCCTGCTCGGTCGCGAGGTGCAGCGGCAGCATCGAATAGAGCGCGGGCTGCATCGAGATGTTGAGCCGCGTGAGTTGCTGTGCGCCCGCATGCTGCGGCGTGGCGAGGGCAGCGGCGGCGAGGCTCGCGGCGAGAAGGGTCCTGCGGAACATGTTTCTCTCTCCTGTCTGTCTTCTGGTTGCGTCGTCCGGTCCGGCGCCTCAGCCGGCCGGCTTCTCCTGCTCGCGCGCCTTCAGCAGTTTCCAGATGCGGCTGCGCATATGGGTGAAGGCGGGCGTGTCCATGACCTCCTCGATCGGCATGGCCTCCCACGCGCCTTCGGCGCGCAGCGGGCGGATGTCGATGGTCTCGATGATGTGGCCGGGCTTGCGGCCCATCACGACCACACGATCCGCGAGGTAGATGGCCTCATCCACCGCATGGGTGATGAAGATGACCGTGCGCGGGTTGCGCCGCGCGAGGCGCACCAGCTCTTCCTGCATGACGATGCGCGTCTGCGCATCCAGCGCGCCGAAGGGTTCGTCCATCAGCAGCGCGGCGGGGTTCATCACATAGGCGCGCGCGATCGCCACGCGCTGCTGCATGCCGCCCGAAAGCTGGTGCGGGAAGCTGTCCTCATGCCCGGCCAGGCCCATCAGCTCGACATACCGGGCGATGGCGGCATCGGCCTCGGCCTTGGGCGTGCCCTTGCACATCAGGCCGAAGCCGATGTTCTGGCGCACCGTCTTCCAGGGCAGCAGCGCGAATTGCTGGAACACCACGGCGCGCTCGGGCCCCGGGCCGCGCACCTCCTTGCCGCCAACGCGCACCACGCCGTCGGTGGGGAAGTCGAGCCCCGCGGCCATGCGCATCAGCGTGGTCTTGCCGCAGCCCGAGGGGCCGACGATGGCGACGAATTCGCGTTCCTCGATGCGCAAATCGATGCGGTCGATGGCGAGGAATTCGCCGCCCTTCGGCAGCGGAAAGCGGCGCGTGACGCCCTCGAAGACAATCTCGCTCATGTCCATGAACCCTCAGACGCCGGGCGGCCGCATCCGCGGCCTTGGCTTCGCGGCACGAGCCGCGGGCCGCGTTCGCGGCCTCGGCCCGCCTGGAGTGCGGCGGACCGCTGCCCTTGCGCCACAGAAGCCCCGCTCATGCCTGTCCCCACCTGCGCTTGAACGCCGATTCAACCGCGCGCAGCGCCACATCGATGGCGAAGCCCACCACGCCGATGCCGATCATCCCCGCGATCACCACATTGGTGCTGAGATTCCCCTGCCCCTGCACCATCAGGTAGCCGAGCCCCGCCCCCACCACGATCAGTTCCGAGCCCACCAGCGACTGCCAGCCCAGCCCCGCCGAGACCCGCAGCCCCGCGATGATCGAAGGCAGCGCGCCCGGGATCAGCACATGCGCCATCACCTGGCGCGAGGAGGCGCCCAGCGTCTGCGCCGCCTCCACGAAGCGCGCCTCCACCAGCCTCGCGCCGCGATAGGCGCTGATGACGCAGGGCGCGAAAGAGCCGACGAAGATGATCAGCAGCGGCCCGCCGATGCCCGTGCCGAACCACAGGGCCGCCAGCGGCACCCAGGCCAGGGGCGCGACGAAGCGGATGGCATCGAACAGGGGTGTCACGATCTCATCCAGCAGCCGGTACCAGCCCATCAGCAGGCCAAGCGGCATGCCGATGGCGACCGCGATGGCCCAGCCCATCAGAAAGCGGCCGATGCTCGCGCTCAGGTGCTCGGCATAGACATGCCCGGCGAAGGGGCTGTGCCAGAGCCGCACCAGCGTCTCCCACACCACAAGCGGCGAGGGCAGCAGATTGGCCGGCAGCCAGCCCGAGGCCGCCACGCCGGCCCAGACCGCGAAGAACAGCGCGAAGCCCGCGATGGTCAGCGCCCAGAACTCGCCGAGGCCGAGCACGGTGCCGGCAGGGCCGAGGAAGTTGCGGTTGCCACGCTTGGCCATGCGCTGCCTCCTCAGACCGCCGGGCGCCAGTTGACGACACGGCGCTCGACCAAGCCGAGCAGCCAGGTGGTCGCCGCACCGCAGACCGCCACCGCCGCCATGCCCACCAGGATCATGCCGGGGAAGATGTCCTGCCCCGCCAGGTTCAGCACGCGGCCCAGGCCGAAGAAGGCGCCGACCAGCTCCGCCGCGACCAGCGTGGTCCAGCTGGCCTGCAGCGACAGGCGCAGGCCCGTGAAGATCATCGGCATCGCGCCCGGGATCACGACATGGCGCAGCACCTGCGCGGTGGAGGCACCCTGGGTGCGCGCGGCGGCGATCAGCACCGTGTCCACGCCGCGCACGCCGGTGAAGGCGTTGATGACCGAGGGCACGAAGGCGGTCAGCCAGATCACGAAGACCTTGCCCGTATCGCCCAGGCCGAACCAGACGATGGCGAGCGGGATCCAGGCCAGCGCCGGAATCGGGCGCAGCAGCAGGAAGATGGGGTTGATCAGCGCCTCGGCCCGGCGGCTCCAGCCCATCAGCAGGCCGAGCGGGATGCCGGTGAGCACGGCCACGCCGAAGCCCTTGGCGACGAGGGCCAGGGAGTGCAGCGCGTGCTGCGCCAGGGTGGCGCCGCCATAGCCCTGCCCGGCGCTGATCTGGCTGAAGGCGGCCCAGACTTCCTGCGGGCTGGGCAGGCGCAGCGGGTTCAACAGGCGCAGCCCGCTGGTGGAGAGCCACCACAGCGCCAGGGCGCCGAGCACGGTGGCCACCCCCACCGCCACGCGGCGCGAGACGCCAAAGCCGCCACCTGACCTGCGCCCCCTGCCCTGCAACGCGCCCCCCAAGAAATATTTTCAGCACGCTTTCACGCTGATCTGGTCAAGTCAAACGCAATTCCACCGCGGCCGACCCAGGATGGCGTTGAAAATTCTTTCAGAAGCCGGCATAGTCCGACGATGACGCGACGCACCCGCCCCCGGCTGGCCGATATCGCCGCAGCCGCGGGCGTGTCCCTGGCCACGGCATCGCGCACCCTCTCCCAGCCCGCCATCGTCAGCCCCGAGACACGGGCGAAGGTGCGCGCCGCCGTCGCGGGCCTGGGCGGCGCCTGGCCGGGCAGCAATGCGCGCGCCGCGGGCGATGCCGGCGTGGCGGCGGTGGTGCCCACGCTCGACAACGCCATCTTCTCGCGCTGCCTGCAGGCCATGCAGTCCACCCTGGCCGAGGCCGGGCGGCATCTGCTCGTCGCCTCCTCCGACCAGCATCCGGATACCGAGACCGCCGTCATCCGTGGCCTGCTCGCGCGCGGGGTGGATGGGCTGATGCTCGTGGGCGCGCAGCGCCCGGCCGAATCCTGGGCGCTGCTCGAAGGCGCGGGCGTGCCCGTGGTGCTGACCTGGTGCGCCGATCCGCGCTTCGAATCCGTGGTGGTGGACAACCACGCCGCCGGGCGGCTGGCCGCCGAGCATCTGCTCGGCCTCGGTCATCGCCGGCTCGGCGTAGTCTGCGGCGTGACGCGCTTCAACGACCGCCAGCGCGCCCGCCTCGCCGGGGTGCGGGAAGCCCTGGCGGCGCGGGGGCTCGATCTGCCGGAGTGGCGGGTCAGCGAGCAGGACTTCACCCTGGCGGGCGGGCGCAGCGGCTGCTCCGGGCTGCTCGCCCTGGCCGAGCCGCCGACCGCCATCGTCTGCGGCATCGACCAGCTCGCGGTGGGCTGCCTGATCGAGGCGCAGTCGCGCGGCCTCGCGGTGCCGGGCGATCTCTCGGTGGTCGGCATCGACAATCTGGAGATGGCCGCGCATCTCGCCCCGGCGCTGACCACGGTGCACATCCCGACCGCGCGCATCGGCGCCGCGGCGGCGCAGCGGGTGCTCGACCGGCTGGCGGGCCGCCCCGCCGTGCCAGTGACGGAACTGCCGATCGAGCTGGTGATCCGCCGATCCTCCGCCCCGCCCCGGCCGGATCTCGGCGCGGCCGCGTGACGCACCGGCGGCGCGCGGTCAGCCCTCCGCCTTGATCCCCAATTGCTGCGTCAGCGCGATGTAGCGCGCCTGTTCCTGCTGCATGAAGGCGAGCAGCTCCGCCGGCGTGCCCGGGGCGGGCTCGGCGCCCAGCAGCGCCAGGCGGTCGCGCACCTCCGCGCTCGTCAGGATGTCCCGCGCCGCCGCGTTCAGCGCGGCGATGGCAGCGGGCGCGGTGCCGGCCGGGGCGAGCAGGCAGCCCCAGGAAGTCGCGCCATAGCCGGGGAAACCCTGCTCCGCCACCGTCGCCAGATCGGGCAACAGGCGCGAGCGCGTGGGCCCGGCCAGCGCCAGCAGCCGCAGGCTGCCGGCCTGCACATGCGGCAGCACGGCGGCATAGGCGTCGAACATCATCTGCGTGCGGCCGGCCAGCAGATCCGCATGCGCGGCGGTGGAGCCGCGATAGGGCACGTGCTCCATCTCCACCCCGGCGCGCTTCAGCAGGTCGGCGGCGAAGATGTGCGGGTTGGAGCCATTGCCGGAGGAGGCGAAGGCGGCGCGCCCGCCCTGGGCACGCGCCCAGGCCATCAATTCGGGGACGCTGCGCGCCGGATGCGTGGCCGGCACCACCAGCACCAGTTGCACATGCGCGGTCAGGGTGATCGGCGCGAAATCGCCGATCGGGTCGAAGGGCAGGCTCGGGAAGAGCGCCTTGTTCACCACATGCGAGGACGCCACCAGGCCGATCGTCGTGCCATCCGCCGGCGCCTTGGCCACGGCCTCGGTGCCGATGATGCCCGAGGCCCCGGCCCGGTTCTCCACCACCCCCGCCTGGCCGAGCGGCCCGCGCAGGCGCTCGGCGATCAGCCGCGCGGTGATGTCGGAAGCCCCCCCGGCGGTATAGGGTACGATGATGCGCACCGGGCGCGCCGGCGCCCAGGACTGCCCTTGGCCCTGGCCTTGTGCCCGGCCTTGGCCAGGGATCATCGTCGCCGGCGTGGCGAGCGCTGCGGCCAGCAGCGCGCGGCGGGTCGTATGGGTGGTCATGGCGTCGCTCCCCTTGGTGGTTCAGTAGGCGGGCTTGACCGGGAACCAGCCCGGCCGGCGGTCATCCAGATAGGCACCCTCGATGCGCGAGACGGCGTGGCGCTCGACCAGCGCGGGCTCCACCGTCACGCCCAGGCCGGGGCCGGTGGGGACGGCGAAGCAGCCCTCCTCCAGCGTGAAGCGCTCACGCACGATGTCGCCGGCCAGATGCGCGTATTCGGTGTCGAGCGCGATGGTCATGTTCGGGATCGCGGCGGCGAGGTGCAGATAGGCGGCCTGCGACAGGCCGAGTTCGCCGCCCGAATGCAGCGTCACCGGAATGCCCGCGCCCTCGCACATCGCCGCCTGCTTGACGACCTGCCAGAGCCCGCCAGCCTCATGCGGGTCGAGCAGGATCACATCCGCCGCCTCGGCGCGCAGGATGTTGGCGACATCCGCGAGCGTATAGGCGCTTTCGTCGAGCGCGATGGGCACGGGCTGGGCGCGGCGCAGGCCCGCATGGCCGATCAGGTCGTCCAGTTCCAGCGGCTGCTCGATGTATTGCAGGTCGAAGGGGCGCAGCTTCTCGAGCATCCGCTTCGCGGTGCCCGGCGTCCAGGCGCCGTTGACGTCGGCGCGCAGCGGCAGGTCGGGCCCGATCACCTCGCGCACCGCGCGCACCAGCGAGATGTCGGTTGATTCCGCCATGCCGATCTTCACCTTGAACGAACGATGCCCGCGCGCGAGGTAGGCGCGTGCCGCCTCTGCCGCGGCGGCGGGGTCGGCGGCGAGGATATAGGCCGCCATCTCCGCCCGCTCGCGCCACAGCCCGCCCCAGAGGCGATGCAGCGGCTGGCCGCAGGCGCGGCCGAAGGCGTCCCACATCGCCATCTCGACCGCGCAGATCGCCATCACCGCGGCGCGCTTGTGGTGGTAGTAGCCCGCGCCGAGCACATGGCGGTGCAGCGCCTCCGCCTGGTCCACGCGCTTGGTCAGCGCGATGGGCAGCACCACGCGCTCCAGCACGGCGGGGATGGCATCGAGCAGGCAGATCGTCTCGCCCCAGCCGATCGTGCCGTCCGCGGTCTCGAGCCGCACGACCAGCCGCGTCGCGCCGCTGCGCCGGCCCGAGGCCCATTCCATGTCGGCGTGGAAGGGCATGCGGAGCATCCAGTGCCGGATGGCCACGATGCGGAGCGGATCGACGGTCATGCGAACCTCAAGGGGGGGCGGCTGGTCCAGGCGCGGATGCGCGGGCTGACCACGGCGGCGGCCATCTGCGCGCCGAGGCCGCCATCGACGGGCAGATCCACGCCGGTGATGAAGCCCGCGGCGTCCGAGGCGAGGAACAGGGCGGCCTCGGCCACCTCCTCGGGCCGGCCGAGCCGGCCCAGCGGATAGGCCTCCGCGGTCAGGCGCACATCCTCGGCGTCGAGCGTGGCGGCGAAAGCCTCGGTGACGATCAGCCCGGGCGAGAGGGCGTTCACGCGGATGCCGAAGGGCCCGCATTCCACCGCCATCTGGCGGGTCATGGCCACGATGCCGCCCTTGGCGGCGGCATAGGCGGCGACGCAAGGGTGGCCCATCGCGGCGTGGATCGAGGCCATGTTCACGATGGCCCCGCCCCCGCGCGGGCGCATCGCGCGCACCGCCTCCCGCGACAGGCGAAAGGCGCTGCGCAGGCAGATGGCGATGGCGCGGTCCCACTCCTCGTCGGAGGTCTCGAGCAGCGGGCGCACAGTGGTGACGCCCGCATTGTTCACCAGCACATCCGGCCCGCCTTGCGCGAGGGCCGGGGCGAGCAGGCGCGCGGGGGCGTCCGGGTCCGCCACATCCACCACCACCTTCTCGGCCGCGATATCGAGCGCGGCGAGCCCCGCCGCGTCGCGATCCGCCAGCACGAGGCTCGCCCCCGCGGCGGCGAAGCGCCGCGCGATGGCCCGCCCGATGCCCGCGGCCGCGCCGGTGACGATGCAGACCTTGCCCGTGAGGCTCATCCCTTCACCGCCCCTGCCGTCAGCCCCTGCACGAACCAGCGTTGCACCAGCGCGAAGGCGAGCACGACCGGGGCGGAGGCGACCAGCGAGGCCGCCATCGCCGCCCCCCAATCCTGGCGCATCTCGCCCAGCTGCGACATCAGCAGCCCCGGCCCCACCGTGCGCAGCTGCGGCGAGGTCACCAGCGTCATCGCATAGAGCAGGTCGTTCCACGCCCACATGAAGGCGTAGAGCGCCACCGTCACGAGGCCGGGGATGGAGACGGGCAGCACCACGCGCAGCAGGATGCGCATCTCCGACGCGCCATCGATGCGCGCGGCCTCGATCAACTCCTCCGGCAGGCGCACGAAGTAGGAGAACAGCATGTAGGTGCCCGTGGGCAGCGCGAAGACGATGTAGGCCAGCGTCAGCCCCAGCCGCGTATCCAGCAGCCCCACCGCCTGCAGCAGCGGGTAGATCGAGATCAGCAGCACGGCGAAGGGAAACATCTGCGCCGAGATCATCAAGGCCATCATCGGCTTGCGGCCGCGATAGCGGAAGCGCGCGAAGGAATGCGCGGCGAGCGTGGCCAGCGCCGTGGTCAGCAGCGCCGCCCCGCCGGCGGTCAGCAGCGAATTGCCGAGCCATACGGGCAGGTCGCCCTGGCCGAGCACGCCGCGGAAATTCTCCAGCGTCGGCGCGGCGGGCAGCAGCGTGGGGAAGCGCAGGAAGATCTCCGCCGTCGGCTTGAAGGCGGTGACGACCATCCAGAAGACCGGGAAGCCGAGGAACGCCGCGAGCGCGATGAAGCCCAGCGCGAAGACGAGCCGCGCGCCGCGGCCCGAGAGGTCGAGCATCGCCTCAGGCCTCCCGCATCACGGAGCGCAGGCGCAGGAAGGCCGGGCCGACGATGGTGAGGAACCACACCACCCCCACCGCCGCGGCGAGGCCGAGATTCCATGCCTGGAAGGCCTGGCGCTGCACCTCCACCGACATCACCGTGGTGGCGCGCACGGGCCCGCCCCCGGTCATGGCGTAGATGACGTCGAATTGCTGCAGATTGCCCAGCGCGCCCAGCACCAGCAGCACCGCGATGGTGGGGCGCAGATGCGGCCAGGCGACGTGGCGGAAGACATGCCAGTTCCCGGCCCCGTCGATCCGCGCGGCCTCCACCTGCTCGCCCGGCAGGGATTGAAGCCCGGCGAGCAGGAAGGCGGCAAAGAGCGGGATGGACAGCCAGGTCTTGGCCGCGACGACGCCCGCCATCGCGCCGTGCTGCGTCGCCAGCCAGGCCACCGGCTCGTCGAGCAGGCCGAGGCTGAGCAGCACCGCGTTCAGCAGCCCGTACTGCCCGTTGAGCAGCCACGCCCAGAGGAAGGCGACGACGGTGGAGGGCAGCACCCAAGGCAGCAGGGAGAGCGCGCGCACCAGCGTGCGGCCGCGGAAACGCTCATTCAGCACGATCGCCCAGGCGAGGCCGAGGGCGAAGGTCGCCGCGGTGGTCAGCACCACGAAGACCAGCGTGACGACCCAGGTGCCCAGGATGGTGCCGTCCTCGGCCAGCGCGCGGAAATTGCCCAGGCCGGTGAACACCGGCTCGGGCGTCATCAGCGTGTCCTCGTAGAAGGCGCGGCGGAGGGAATCGAGGAAGGGATAGAGGATCACCGCCGCGAAGACCGCCATCGCCGGCAGGGCAAGCAGCAGTCCGAAGCGCGCCTGCGCCCGCTTCAGCCCCCCCTTGCGCGGGCCCGCCCGGGCGATGACGCCCTGCACCGGTCAGGTCCGCCGCTGGTTCGCGGTGGCGCGGCGCAGCCGGGCCGCCATGTCGCCGATCGCCTGGGCGGGCGGCTTGGTCTGCAGCAGCGCGGCCTGCACCTCCTCGCCCACGATGTTGGTGATGTCGGCGGCGTTGGGCCAGGTGGAGGGCTCGTCCATCTCCGCCGTGCCGGCGTTGCGCGCCCATTCGGTGACATAGGCATCGCCCGCCAGCGTGGCCAGGGCCGAGCGCGTCACCGGGAACAGCCCGACGGCGCGGAAATAGCGCAGCTGCGTCTCGTCATCGAGCGCCAGGTGGCGGATCAGCCGCGCGCCCGGCGCATCGGCGCCGATCCGCGCATTGCGCGCATTCGGCATCACCAGCAGATGCCCCCACATCAGTGAGCGCGTGGGATCGCCGGCGTTGAGCACCGGCGTGGCCGCGGCGGCGACATGCTGGTCGAAAGCCGCGCCCTGGCCGGAATTGTCGCGCGCGAAGCCGCGGGCGAGCGGGGCGTCGTGGTAGAAGGCGGTGCGGTGCTGGCCGAAGAGGCGCCGTGAATCGGGGCGGTCCACATCGCGCGCGATCAGGCCTTCGCGGGCCAGATCCACCAGGAAGGTGAGCGCCCGGCGCGCCGCATCGCTCTCCACCGCCACCTTGTCCTCGGCATCGAACAGCCGCCCGCCGAAGGTCCAGAGCCAGACCTGGAAGTCGGGCGACATGGTCAGGTTGTTCTTGGTCGCGAAAGCATAGGGCACGATCTCGGCATTGGCGCGCTTGATGCGGCGCAGCGCATCGGCGAAGGCATCCACCGTGCGCGGCATCTCCGTGACGCCGGCATCGCCGAGCACCTTGCGGTTCGCCACCATGCCGATCGAGGCCGCCGTCCAGGGCAGGCCGAGCTGCCGCCCGCCGACCTGGCCGATGCGCAGCAGCCCCGGATCGATCGCACGCGCGACCTCCTCGCCCATCACCTGGGCCATGTCGGCGGGCTGCAGCACGCGGGCGAATTGCGGCAGCCAGCGCTCGGCCAGCTGCACCACATCCTGCGGCTGGTTGGAGCGCTGGCGCAGCACGAGATTCTGCTGCATCTGCCCCCAGGGGAAGCCGACCACATCGAGCCGCAGCCCGGCATTGGCCGCGCGGAAGCGGTCGAAGGCATCGGTCAGCACGGCGCGCGAGGCGGCCTCGTCATGGCTCCAGCCGACATAGGTGAGGCTGCCCGAAGCCTGGGCACGTGCGCGCGGCGCGGCGGCCAGCGCGGCCGCACCGCCAAGCAGCGCCCGGCGCCCGATGATCCCCTGAGTCATGTCCATCCTCCCTGTCGTTTCGTTTGCGAAGCTTACCCGCCGAAGGCACCGACCGGCGTGCCGGCCACCCCCGGCTCGAAGGCGAAGACGGAGCCGGAGAGCGGCGCCTCGGCCAATTGCGTGGCGGAAAGCCGCACCCGGGCGGAGGTGATGAACAGCGTGCGCAGCCCCTCCCCGCCGAATGCGACGGAGGAGGGCCGCGGCACGGGCAGGCCGACGAAGCGGTCGAGCCGCCCATCGGGCGCGTAGCGCGCCACACCCCAGCCATCCCAAAGCGCGACCCAGACGAAGCCCTGCGCATCCACCGCCAGGCCATCGGGCTTGCCCGGTCCCGCGAAGGTCACGAAGGGCCGGCGGCCCCGCACCTCGCCCGTGGCGATGTCGTAGTCATAGGCGTGGATGGTCCGCGTGCCGGTATCCGTGAAGTAGAAGACGCGGTCATCCGGGCTCCAGCCCAGGCCGTTCGAGATGTGCACGCCGGTCTCGATCGCGCTCAGCCGCAGGTCGGGGTCGAGGCGCCAGAGCGTGCCCTGCCCAGGCCCGGCATCGATCGCCATGCTGCCGGCGAAGAGCCGCCCTGCCCGGTCGCATTTCGCGTCGTTGAAGCGGTTGCCGGGCTTGTCGGGCTCGGCGACACAGAGCGTGCCGGTGACGCCGGTCTCGAGGTCGAGGCTGCGGAAGGCATTGCCCATCGCCGCCACGAAGCCCCCCCGCGCGCGCGGCACCACGGCGCCGACCAACTCGCCCAGGGCCAAAGCACGGTCCTCGCCGGTGGCCGGGTCGCTCAGATGCACGGCGGGGGCGAGGATATCCACCCAGAGCAGGCGCTGCCGCCCCGCCAGCCAGACCGGGCCCTCGCCCAGGAAGGGCCGCGCCTCGATGGCGCAGCGCAGGCCCGGGCTGGGCGGCGCGGCGGGCCGGGTGGTGGCGATCGACATTTCGACATGCCCCGCATTGCCGGAGATGCGCCGCGCGGCCTCGATCACCTCGCGCCCCAGCGCGTGCAGGCGATCGGGCGGCAGGCGAAAGCGCGGGCCGAGCACGCAGACGGCGGCGATCGGCTCGCCCAGATGGTCGAGGATGGGCGCGGCGACCGCCGCGACACCCTCGGTGCTCTCTTCGAGCGAGACGGCGTAGCCGCGCGCCTTCACCAGATCGAGGTCGCGCTGGAAGGCGGCCGGGTCGGTGATGGTGGCGGCGGTCAGGGGTGTCAGCGCGAGGGATTGCACGCGCCGGCGGCGGGCGGGCGGGGGCAGATGCGCCAGGATCACCTTGCCGCAGGCCGAGGCATGCAGCGCGGCGCGGGCCCCGATGCCGTTGCCCAGGCGCAGGCCCGGCTGGGCGGCCTCGCGCTGGTCGACATAGACGCAGCCCTCGCCCTCGAGCACGGCGAGGCGCGCGGTCTCCCCGCTCAGGCGGGCGAGGCGCACCAGATCGGCTTCCGCCGCGCCGCGCAGATCGAGCGAATCCCAGACGCGATGCGCCATCTCGAAAACCTTGAGCCCAAGCCGCCAGCCGCCTTCGGGATCGTCCTGGCGGAGCAGCCCGGCCTCGGCCAGGGCGCCGAGCATGCGGTGCACGGTGCCGCGCGGCAGCCCGGCCTGCTCGGCCACGGCGGCGGTGCGCAGCGGCGCCTGGGCCGCGACGATGTCGAGCAGACGCAGGGCCCGGACCAGGGCCTGGGTGCCCTGGGCGGCGCCATCGACCGCCGGCGCGACCGGGGCGGGTGGGGCCGGCCTAGCGGCCCGGGCGGATCGGCGCTTTTCCATGCTTCGCCATCATATGGGCAATGCGACCACCATGTGGTCAGCGGAGCCTAGGCGCCCGCGCCGCCCGCCGCAAGCGAAACCGCGCCCCACCCGGCGCCCAGCAAGCGGGGCGGCGCTTCGTGTCGCGCGGGCGCGGATGGGGGTGCAAAGGGGGCTGGGCCGAGGGTCCCAGGCCGGGACGGCATGGTCGGGGTGCCCGGAATCGAACCGAGGACTTCTTTTGCCCGGAACAGGCGTTGCGACACCGAACTCGGATCTCAATCCAATCCGACCAATGGTCTGGTGAGCATCAAGCCGCGAATTCCGCGTGCAGGATACCACCCGGATACCAACACCTTCGCCTCACCGACGCTGCCGGGCGACATCGCGGTGCGAGCCACCGCATGGCATCCGCCACATCCGCCAATGAGCGCCTCACTCGCCACAGAATGGGGGTACCCTGTTTGAGCGGTCCGTGGGCGAAAGCCCGAGAAGCTGCCGCTGGGGAGCGGTCAGGCAGCGGGTCAATGCCGCTCGAGCCTCAGCGACAAGGGCTGCCCCACGTGGCACGGTGACCTCTGAGACGGTACCCCGCGCACCCAGGAGCCGAAATCTGTCCTCCGCGCCGGCGACGAAACGCACCCTCGCCGCCCCGCGAAGTCCTCGCAATTGTGCCGTCATCGAGCGTTCGCCGCCGAGCGACCAGAGTCTGGTCGCGGCATTGGTGACAACCAGCAGCCTGTCGCCCTTCTCGTTGAAGGCCAGGTCGCGAATTGTATCGCCCTGGTCGGGCAGAATGAGGGGCAATCCTGGCTCGACGGGCCAAACCAGCACGGTGCGATCCACTCCGCCACTGGCAAGGCGCTGGCCGGCCGCATCGAACGCCAGCGCGCGCACAGAATCATGCTGGCCTTCAAGCAGCCGTAGCGGTGGCACATCCGGTGCCAGATCCCACAGCAGGATCGGCCCCGCCGCCGTCCCCGCCGCGAGGTGGCGGCCACCCGGCGACAGGGCAAGCGCATCGATACGTCCCCGCGCATGCGGCAGTTCCAATGGAGGATCCCCGGGCCGGGAGATGTCCCATAGCAGTACTCTGCCAGTGCCGTCGGAGGCATGGGCCAGCCAGCGGCCGGCCGGATCGATCGCCAGTTGTCCAGGTCCCGCCCGGTCACGATCCGCCAGCGGGATCGGCCTGTAGCCATCCTGCGCGTCGCGCGCCCAAAGGAGCACGCCCCGGGCACTGGCGCCGAGCCCTATCGCGGCGACGTGCCGCGCGCCCGCATCGGCAACCGGCGTGCCGGCGAGCCTGTCGGAGAGGGTGATGCTGACCGCCGGCGTGACGCCCGCAGGGTCGCCCACCGTCAGCGTTGGCCGCCGCCCCAAGGACACCGCCACGAGCCGGGTGCCGGTCGGGTCGAGGGCCACGCGACTGCTGTCAGGGCCCGCAACCGGCGGCAGCCGTGCCGCACGGGTGAAAAGCGGGTCGAACAGCCGCAGGGCACCATCGCGGCCGGCTGTGGCGACGCGCGGCGGGTCGGCATGGAATCCGGCATCCACGACGCCGCCCACATGCCCGGCAAAGGTGCGAAGAAGCTGTGAGTCGACGCCTGCCATGGACCAGAGCCGCACGGTACCGTCCTGACCCATGCTCAGGACGAGGTCGCGATCCCGCACGAAAGCAACGCCCCTGACCGGGCCCTGATGGCCGGAGAGCCGAGCAAGCTTGGCCCCCTCAGCGGACCAGAGATGCAGCGCGCCATCCCAGCCCGCGGCCACGATCGTTCCGTCCTGGCCGCCAATGGTGACGGCTTCCAGCCGAAGGTCCTCCGATGCCAATCGTTGCGGGGCCGGGGCACGTTCGTCGATGCGCCAAAGTTCGGCCCCCCCTAGCCCGACCACGACAAGGGCCGCGCCATCGGCGGAGAAAGCCAGACCCGAGGCGACCAGATCCTGATCCCTGTTCAACAGGAGCCCCGGCGCGCCCCGCCCCGACAATTCCACCACCCAGAGCCGCCCGGGACCGAGCCAGGCGACGCGTCGACCATCGGGGGAGATCTCCAATTTCCGGGCGAACCCGTTGCTGTCGAAGGGCAGCGTCTCAGCCAGCCACTTGCCATCCTGCTCCCGCCAGAGGGTCAGCGGGCCGAGGCGGCCCGCAGCCAGCAGGGAGCGCCCATCGGGTGCCACGACCAGATCCTCGAGCCATCGGCCATGGACGGGCAGATCCATGGCCGCCAGCGTGGTCTCTCCGATCGCCCAGACCCGCAGATGTTCGTCTCCACCGCCGGATACCAGACGCCGGCCATCCGCACTGAATCGCAGATGCGAGACATCGTGGCGATGTCCTTCGAGCACGCGCGGCGGTCGCGCGGGCGCCGTCAGATCCCACAGCAGCGCCTGCCCCCCAACGCCGCCAGCGGCAAGCCAGCGCCCCCTTGGATCAAGCGCCATGCTGAGCACCGGACCTTGCCCAAGGCCCCAGGCCGCAACCTCCGGCGCGCCTATCCAGCTCTCCAGCAGAGCCAGCTCTGCGGCCTCGCTCCAGGGACGGGCCGTCGCACCGGGCAGAGCCTCAAGGGCAATGAGCATGCCCCCCATCGCATCGCCGGCCTCGGTGCGATTGAGGGCAAGCTGTGCCAGCACGGAGGATTCCTGGCGCAGGGCTTCCTCCCGTGCGGCCTCCGCCTCCGCCCGGCGCGTCTCGGCCAGTTCGCGCTGGGTGTTGGCCTCGATGCGCCGCGCCTCCGCTGCGTTGCGAGACTGCCAGGCGAGCCACCCCGCACCCGTCGCCGCGACCGCCAGCACCACCATCGCGGCAGCGATGCCCTGCGCGATGCGCGTGCGGCGGCGGGAGGCTTCGAGTTCGCGCTGGCGCAGCGCCTCGAATCCGATGCCCAGTATGCCGGCGATTATCTTCAGCAGCGCGTGCTCGCGCCCATCACCCTCGGGTCGCGCATCGGCGGCGATCGGCTCCAGCCGCTGCGCGGGCGCATCCGCCGTGGCGGGAATATGCACAAGCGCAGGTGGGAAGCATTCCGCGGCCGGGTCCGCGCCCGGGCGTGTGGCCGCGTTGGGCTCGCCGCGCGCGACAATGGCGAGTATCCGCCCGCCCCGGCCCAGGCGGCGGTAGCTGCTGATCTCCTCGTTCACCCAGCGCGACTCCCGCGCATCGGGCGAGCAGATGACGATCAGCGTGGCGGAGCGTTCCAGCGCGCCCAGGATCTGCGTGCCGAGGTCGTCCGAGGTCGGCAGTTCCTCGCGGTCGCGAAAGACCGGGTAGAGCCGCGCCGGCACGGGCCCGTCCCGCCCCGGCGAGCCGACCAGTTTCGCCGGCACGCGATAGGCTTCCAACCGCCGGTGCAGCCATTCGGCGAAGGCGCGGTCGCGGTGGCTGTAGCTGATGAAGGCGGTGTACTTTGCCATGCCTCCCCTCGCCCTGCTCAGTTCGTCAGTCGCACCGTTGGCACGGCTGGCAGGTCACGCACCGAAACATTCAGGCCGACGAGCTGCGCGAGCAACTGCAGCATCAACGCCCCCTGCTCCGCCCCGCGCGCCGGCATGCAATGGCTCTCCTCCTGGAAGCGCGCCGCGGCAACGCAGCCACCTTCGGGCGGCGAGCGCACCAGCGGCATCAGCCGCGTGTCGCTACCCAGGCTCAGCCCGCCGCGCCGCGCGGCGCCCAGCCGCACGCGATCCCCCAGCGCCGCATCGGCCAGCCGCCCGAGATAGCGGAACACGCCCTGCGTCGAGCGCAGCGTCACCTCCACCGCGACAGGCCCGAGTTCCCGGTCCACCAGCCCCCGCAAGCCATCTGCTCCGCCCGCCCCGCAGATCGGCCCGAGGCCTGCGAGCGAACCACGCGCCCGCCCGCGATCGAAGCACGCGCGTACACGGCCATCCTGCAGGGTCTCCAGCGCCAGGCCGGTCTCCACCGCCCAGCGCACATAGCCCTCGAAGCGCGCATAGCCGGGCTCGGAGGGATCGTTCCACAGGATGCTCTCCTGCGTGCGGCCGCGCAGGCGGATGGCCTCGATCAGGGTGAGGAACAGCACCTCCCGCGGGTAGCCCTGGTGCAGCAGGAATTGCGCGGCCTGCAGCGAGATCGGCTGCAACAGCCCCTGGTAGAATTCGCGCGTCTCCAGCGGCACGCCGGCGATGGAACCGCTCGCCCGTGCCGCCACATCATTGCCGCCCAGGCCGAGCTGCGTCAGCACCATGTTCGGCCCGAGTGTCACGCTGGGCAGGCCGAGCGCGGCCCCCACCCCCTGCTCGCCCGAGATGTTGGTGATGGCGATGAAGGTCATCGGGTGGCTCTGCCCGGCGCGCAGCGCGTTGAGCAGTAGCATGTCGTTGCGCGCGCGATCGAGGGAGCGGTTCATCGCCTCCACCCGCGTCTCGTAGCGGTCGAGCCCGGCGCAGCCGGCGAGGACCAGAAGCAGCAACAGAAGCTTCACCAGGCCGCCCCCCTTCAGACCAAGGCGCGCGTTGCGTCGCGAAAGCGTGATGCTACGCTCGTTGCGTCCTCAGGCGGAAGGTGGCGCGCATGGCCGTCCCCACGGTCCGGATATTCCTCTCCTCCCCCTCCGATCTGCGGCCGGAGCGGGCGGCGGCGCTGCGCCTGATCGCCCGGCTCGACCGCGAATTCGCCCATCATTTCCGGGTCGAGGCGGTGATGTGGGAGCAGGAGCCGCTGGTCGCCTCGGCGCATTTCCAGGACCCCGAGAACATCCCGCCGCCCTCCACCACCGACATCGTGGTGATGATGGTGTGGTCGCGCCTGGGTGTCTT
The DNA here is from genome assembly GCF_057219975.1 of Roseomonas sp. TF40. Taxonomy (NCBI): domain Bacteria; kingdom Pseudomonadati; phylum Pseudomonadota; class Alphaproteobacteria; order Acetobacterales; family Roseomonadaceae; genus Roseomonas; species Roseomonas sp. TF40. The sequence continues at coordinate 258,688 of NZ_JBXVVR010000001.1, forward strand.
CCTGCCCGAGCGCTTCACCGGCCGCCTCTCCGGCCGCCAGCCCGTGACCGGCACGGAATGGGAGTTCGAGGACGCGCTGGCCGCGGCGCGTGCGCATCGCCGGCCGGACCTGCTCGCCTACCGCAAGACCGCACCCATCGCGACCAGCCTCGATGACCCGGAGCTCGATACGCGCCGGGCGGCGAAGCACGCGCTGGATGCCTTCATCGCGCAATGGTTCCGCGACGGCGAGGGCGGCTACACCGCGGCGCTGCGCGACGTGGCGGATGAGGGCGAACTTCTGTCCCAGCTCGAGGCGCATCTGCGCGCGTTGCTGCTGCGCCGGCTGCGGCCGGAAGCCGGCCAAGGGGCGAACCAGGCACCGCGGCTGATCCAGTGGCACCAGGGCAGCCCCTTCCGCGGGCTCGAAGTCTTCGAGGCCGAGCACGAGCCGGTCTTCTTCGGCCGCACCCGCGCGCGGATCGAGCTGCGCGCGGCCCTCGCCCACCAGGCCGCGCTGGGCTGCGCCTTCGTGCTGGTGGCCGGCGCAAGTGGGTGCGGCAAATCCTCGCTGGTGCGGGCGGGGCTGCTCAGCGATCTGCGGCTGCCGGGGATGATCGGCAATGTCGCGCTGCTGCGCCATGTGATCCTGCGCGCCGATGACAGCGCCGCCGATCCTGTCGCGGCGCTGGCCGCCGCGCTGCTGCGGCCCGAGGCGCTGCCGGAACTCGCCGCACTCGGCTACGATGCCGCTGAGCTTGGCGCGCAATTGCAGGCCAACCCGGCGCAGATCGGCTTCGTGCTGCGCCAGGCCATGCTGGAACTGCATCGCGGCTCGGCGCTGACCGAGCGTGGCGAGGCGAAGCTGCTGCTGGTGGTGGACCAGCTTGAGGCGCTGTTCACGCGCGACGGCCTGACGGAGGCCGCCCGCGCGCGCTTCGTCGCGGTGCTGGAGGCCGCCGCGCGCTCGGGCAGCGCCTTCGTGGTGGCGACCTTTCGTTCGGATCTGTCGGACCGGATCGAGACGCTGCCGGCGCTGGCCGCCCTCGCCGCCGGGCGTGGCCGCTACACGCTGCTGCCGCCCGACCCCGCCGAGATCGGCCAGATCATCCGCCTGCCGGCGCGCGAAGCCGGGCTCGGTTTCGAGGTCACGCCCGAGGGCGCCGCGCTGGACGACGCTCTGCAACAGGCCGCCGCCGGCCAGGGCGACAGCCTGCCGCTGCTGGAATTCGCCCTGCAACAGCTCTGGGAGCGGAGCCAGGGCACGGGCGGCGTGCTGGGCTGGGACGCCTATCGCGCCATGGGAGAAATGGAGGGCGCGATCGGTGCCCGTGCCGAGGCCGAGCTGGCCGCCCTGCCGCAAGCCGCGCAGGAAGCGCTGCCGGCGCTGCTGCGGGCGCTGGCCACGGTGGACCTGCAAAGCGGCCGCGCCCTGTCTCGCCGCCTGCCGATGGCGACGCTGGCCGCGGGTTCGCCGCTGCGCGCTTTGGCCGAGGCGTTCCTGGCCACGCGGCTGCTGGTGGCGGAGGAAGGCGGGTTGTTGCGCGTGGCGCATGAGGCGCTGCTGACCCGCTGGCCCCGCGCCGCCGGGCACCTCGACAAGGATCGCAGCGATTTGGCGCTGCGCGCGCGGTTGGAGGCCGCGACGGCGCTTTGGGCGGAGACGCCGGAAGTGGAGCGCTATCAGCGGTTGCTGCCAGCCGGGCTGGCGGTGGAGGAAGCGGCGACGCTGCTGGCGCGCCGCCCGGAGATGCTGGAGCGCGCGACGCGGGCGTACATTGAGGCCTCAGTTGCGGCGGCAGCGGCAGCGGCGCGGTTGGTAACGCAACAGCGGCGGCGGCTTCGGTTGGGCGTGGCGGTGGCGGCGGCGATCGTGCTGATGCTGGGCGGCGGCTGGTGGGTGCGAGAGCAGCGGCTGGAACTGGCGCGGGCGCAGGATCAGGCAGCGGCGTCCGCCCGCCTCGCTTCGGAGCAGCGCGCGCGCGCCGAGAGCGAAGCAAAGCTCGCCGAGGAAGCCAAGCAGGAACGCGACCGTGCCGAGATCGCCCGCGCAGAAGCCGAGCGGCAGGAACGTGTGGCCGAACGCGCGGCTGCTCTGGCCGAAGAACGGCGCGCAGAGGCGGAAGCGGCGACGGCGCGCGCCGAGCGTGAAGCTGCTGCGGCGCTGGAAGCACAGTCTCGCGCCGAAACCGGCTTTGCCGCGGCGCGCGACGCGGCCAATAGCCTTGTCTTCGACCTCGCCCAGGGTCTGCGCAACCGCGAGGGCATGCCCGCGGCCTTGGTGCGTGACCTGTTGGACCGCGCAAGTCGTGCGCTGGACGCGCTGCTCGCCCGAACGCCGGACGACCCAGCAACGCTACGCCTGCGCGGCGCGGCCTTTCTCGAATTCGCCACGACCTTCGCCACGCTTGGTGACACGCCGCTCCAGCGAGAGGCGGCGGAGCAGGCGCTTCGCATCTTCACGAGACTCGCCGAGCGCGACCCGCTCAATGGCCAATGGCAGCGCGACCTCTCCGTCAACCACATTGTGATTGGCGATGTGCTGCGGGCGCAGGGCGATCTCGCCGGCGCCTTGCGGGAGTTTCGTACAGGCATGGCGATCCGCACCACACTGACCGAGCGCGACCCGCGCAACAGCCGATGGCAGCGCGACCTCTCCGTCAGCCACGAGCGGATCGGCGATGTGCTTCGGACGCAGGGCGATCTCGCCGGCGCATTGCAGGAGTTTCGCTTAAGCTTGGCGATCAGCACCCGCCTCGTCGCGCGCGACCCGGGCAACAGCGAATGGCAGCGCGACCTCTCCGTCAGCCACAACCAGATCGGCAATGTGCTACTGTCTCAGGGCGACCTCGCCGGCGCCTTACGGGAGTTTCGCGCAGGTATTGCGATCGGCACCCGTCTTGCGGAGCACGACCCAGGCAACAGTGAATGGCAGCGTGACCTCTCCATCAGCCACGACCGTATCGGCGATGTGCGGCGGGCACAGGGTGATCTTGCCGGCGCCTTGAGGGACTACCGCGCGGGCATGGCGATCCGCACCCGCCTCGCCGCTCGCGATCCGGGCAACAGCGAATGGCAGCGTAACCTCTCCATCGCCCATGACCGGATCGGCGATGTGCTCCTGGCGCAGGGCGATCTCGCCGGCGCATTGCGGGCGTTTCGCGCGGGCATGGCGATCCGCACCCGCCTCGCCGACCTCGATCCGGGCAATAGCCAGTGGCAGCGTGATCTCTCCTTCGGCCACGAACGGATCGGCTATGTGCTGCTGGCGCAGGGCGATCTCGCCAGCGCCTTGCCTGAGTTTCGTGCGGGCATGTCGATCCGTACCCGACTCGCCGAGCGCGATCCGAGCAACAGCCAATTGCAGCGTGACCTCTCGTCAAGCCGCATCCAGATCGGCGATGTGCTGCAGGAGCAGGGCGATCTCGCCGGCGCCTTGCAGGAGTTTCGTGCGGGCATGGCGATCTCCACCAGCCTTACGGAGCGCGACCCGGGCAACAGTCAATGGCAGCGCGATCTCTCCATCAGCCTCGAACGAATCGGCAATGCGCTGCGGGCGCAGGGTGATCTCGCCGACGCTTTGCGGGCGTTTCGTGCGGGCATGGCGATCGCCACCCGCCTTACCGAGCGCGACCCAGACAACAGCGAATGGCAGCGCGACCTCTCCGTCAGCCACAACCGGATCGGCGATGTGCTGCGGGCGCAGGGTGATCTCGTCAACGCTATGCGGGACTATCGCGCAGGCTTGGCGATCGCCACCGGCCTCACGGCGCGTGATCCGGGCAACAGCCAATGGCAGCGCGACCTCTCCGTCATCCACAACCAAATCGGCGATGTGCTGCGGGCTCAAGGTGACCTTGCAGGCGCCTTGCTCGAGTACCGCTCGGGCATGGCGATCGGCATCCGCCTCGCCGAGCGCGACCCAGGGAACAGCGATTGGCAGCGCGATCTGCTGGTGTCGCGTTACCTAATCAGCCTCACGCATTTGCTGCTGCGCGGGGCGAACGAGGCACGACCCTATGCCGAAGCAGCTCTAGCGCTGGCGCGTGATCGCCGCGCCCGCTTCCCCGACCAGCCGCGAACCGCTGCCGACCTCACTGCCGTCGAAGACCTCCTCCGCCGCATCGAGGCCGCCAGCCCATGACCCCCCTCTGCTTCATCCTCATGCCCTTCGGTCGCAAGCCCTTGGGCAATGCCATCGTCGATTTCGATGCGGTGAACGAACGCCTGCTCAAGCCCGCCATCCTCGCCGCATCCCTCACGCCGATCCGCGCCGATGAGGAACGCGCGGGCGGCATCATCCATCGGCAGATGTTCGAACGCCTCGTACTCTGTGACTTCGCCCTCGCCGATCTGTCCGGCGCCAACGCCAATGTCTTCTATGAACTCGGCGTGCGGCACGGCACGCGGCCCGGGGCCACGGTGCTTGTCTTCGCGGAAACCACGCCGCCGCCCTTCGACCTCGGCCCCTGCCGCGCCCTGCCCTATGGCATCGATGGCAATGGCAACCTCACCCGGCTGGAACAGGACAAGGCCGCCATCACCGCCGCGCTGATTGCCGCGCGCAGCACGCGCCAGGACAGCCCGCTGTTCGACCTGCTCCAGGGGTTCCCCGAGCTTGACCACACCAAGACCGATATCTTCCGCGACCAGGTGATCTATGCCGAGGGCCGCAAGCAGCAGCTTGCCGAAGCGCGCCGCGCGCCGGATCGGCGCGTCGCGCTGCTGGCCGTGCAGGCCGATCTCGGCCCGCTCGATGCGGTGGAGGCGGGCGTGCTGGTGGACCTCCTGCTCTCCTTCCGCGATGCCGAGGCGCATCAGGAGATGCTCGATCTCGTCGCCGCCATGCCGCGGCACCTTTCCGGCACGGTGCTGGTGCGCGAACAGCAGGCCTTCGCGTTGAACCGCCTGAAACGCGGCGCCAAGGCGAAGCCGATCCTGGAAGCCCTCATCAAGGCGCGCGGCCCGCAGCCGGAGACCAACGGCCTGCTCGGCCGCGTGCTGAAGGATGAATGGCGCGCCGCGCGCGAGGCCGGGCAAACCCTTCGCGCCCGCGCGCTGCTCGACCGCGCCATCGCCACCTATCGCGCAGGCTTCGACGCCGATTGGCGCGACCACTACCCCGGCATCAACGCCATCCAGCTCATGGTCGAGCGCAACCCGGAGGACCCCGAGATCGCCACCCTCGTGCCCGTGGTGCGCTATGCCGTGCGCCGGCGCCTCGCCAGCGACCAGGCGGATTACTGGGACCATGCGACGGCGCTGGAACTGGCGGTGCTCGATCAGGATCGCGCCGGCGCCGAGGATGCGCTGGGCCACGCCCTTGCGCTGCCCTCCGAGCCCTGGATGCGCACCACCACGGCCGAGACGCTGGAACGCCTCGCCGCCACCTTCGCGGCGCGCGGGCGCGCGGCGGAGTGGATCGCGGCTTTGGCCACGGAATTGCGCGGTGGCTGAGAACCCTGCCCGCGACCGGCACCTCTTCGGCCCCGGGCCGAAGCGCATCCTCGCCCTGGATGGCGGCGGCACGCTCGGCATCATCTCGCTCGCCTTCCTCGCGCGGATCGAGGCGCTGCTCCGCGCCCGCCACGGTGACGACCCGAACTTCCGGCTGGCGCACTACTTCGACCTGATCGGCGGCACCTCGACCGGCGCGATCATCGCCGCGGGCCTCGCCTTGGGGCGGAGCGTGGCGCAGATGACGGAACTCTACCTCGCCATGGGCGCGCGCATCTTCCGCCGCCGCTGGCTGCCGCTGCCCGGCCTGCGCGCGCGCTTCGACCACGCCGCACTCACCGCCGTGCTGCGCGAGGAGATCGGCGAACGGCGGCTCGACAGCGCCGACCTGCTGACCGGCCTCGCGCTGGTGACCAAGCGGCTGGACACCGGCAGCCCCTGGTTCGTCGCCAACAATCCACGCGCGCCCTTCTGGGAGGATTCACCGGATGGCGCCTGGCACGGCAATCGGGGCTATTCGCTCGCGACCATGGTGCGCGCGAGTGCGGCCGCACCCTTCTATTTCGCGCCCGAGCTGATTGCCATCGAACCCAAGGCCCCACCCGCGCTCTTCGTCGATGGTGGTGTCTCGCCCTACAACATGCCGGCGCTGCCGCTGCTGATGATGGCGAGCATGGGCGCCTATGGCCTGCGCTGGCCGCTGGGCGAGGACAAGCTGCTGATGGTGTCGATCGGCACGGGCCTCGCGCGCCGGCGTCTCGATGCCGCGCAGACGGCTGCCCTGCCCGCGGCGGGGCTGGCGGTGAAGGCGCTGGAGGGCATGATCGCGGATACGCAATATGCGAGCCTGATGCTGCTGCAATGGCTCTCGGAACCGCGCGACCCCTGGCCCATCAATGCCGAGATCGGCGACCAGCGCGGCGAGGTGCTGGGCGGGCGACCGCTGCTGGGCTTCCAGCGCTTCGACATGCCGCTCGATGCGGCATGGTTGCAGAGCGAACTCGCCTGGCGCGCCGACCCCGCGCGCCTCGCCGTGCTACGCGCCATCGACGCGCCGGCACAGATGCCCGAACTGCGCGCCATGGCCGAACGCGCGGCGGCGAGGCAGGTAAGGGCGGAGCATTTCCCGGTCGCGTTCGATCTGGGGTGAAGGCGCCTATTCTTCGAGCGTCGTGAGGGCGCGCCCGGCGGAGTCCATCGCGATCAGGCCGGGAAGATCGGCGGGGCGCGGAAGCGGCGCGGCGGGAAGGATGCGCCGCAGCACCGCGCCATCATGGCGCTCTACCTCCAGCGTCCCGTCATCGGCGACGTCGACGCGCGTGATGGACCAGGGGCGTGCCTGCTCGCTCGCCGACTCCGCCTTGCCCTCCTGCGCGGGAAGCGCGGGTGGCGGTTCGCCCAGATCGTTGATGTCGATCGCCGGGCTGAGCGGCAGGCCGCTGCGGGCGGCATGCAGGCGCACCACGCCGCCCTGCGCCACGGCCAGGAGGCGCCCATTCGGCGAGAGGGCGATGCTGGCACGCCCCGTGGCCAGTGGCGGCAGGCGCCAGGCAAGCTGCCGATCGTCGAGCCCCAGCGCCAGAAGCCCGAAGCTGCCGGCAGCCAGTAGGTGCCGTGGCGCTGCGAGGCGGATGGCGTGCAACTGGTGGCGTCCGGCCGCGGGTGGCGCCTCCTCATCCAAACCAAGGCTGTCGATTTCGCCGGCCAGGGGCAGGAAGACAGGGGCGCCCGCGGGGACATAGGCGCAGCCGCCCGCGGCACGGCGGTAGAAGGCGATCAGCCCGGTCGAATTGGCGATGGCGAGGTCATCGCCCACCATGTCGAAGAGGCGGAGCGCGCCGCCCGGGAAGGGACCGGCCGCTTCTTCCACCGCCATTTCGGGCACGCGCAGCACACGGAAAGGCGTTCCGCCAAGCGCGTTGGTGTCCGCGATCAGGACGCAGCGACGCGATGGATCGATGGCGAAGAGCGAATCCCGCAAATCGGTCCTGAAATTCTGAGTGTAGAGGCGGGGCGTGCCGCGATCCGGCAGGCCGAGCAAGGCCACGCCGCCGGCGCGGCCGAAATAACTCAGGGAGTCCAGTTCCAGCAATTGGCCGCCCGCGACGGCGTGCTGCACGACGCCCCTTGCCGAGCCCAGCAGAAAATCCAACCCCGGATCGACCTGGGCCGGGACCAGCCCCCGCTCGGCAAGGGCGGATGTCACGATCCCCTGGGCCGCCACATTATCTTCGGGGAAGGATCGCTCGACTGTTTCAGGCGCCGCCTCCTCCGACCAGAAGGCGGCTTCGGCCCGCAGCGCGGGAAAGGCCAGGGCGCTGGCATCGCCAGCTTTGAGACAGGCATCGGCCCAGGCCTGCATTGCGGCGAAGGGCCGCCTGTCCGGGACGTCGGGCACCCGCTCCGCCGGCAGCATCGCCGGCGGAAACACGGTAAGGTCCAGGCGGCGGTTCACCGTGAACGGCACGTCGCGACGCTCGGTCCCGCCGGTGCGGCCCTGGGCCTGGCGCAGCAGCATGCCCGAGGCCGGAAGAGCGAGCGCAAAGCCCTCCGGCAAGCGTCGAAGATGCATGGCGTCGGCCCGCTGTCTTCGGGGCAGAGCAAGGCGACGGGCCGGCAAGAGCGGCTCCACGGGCATCGCCATGACAGCGTCCTCGAGATGCTGCAAAAGCCACCCTTCCTGGACCGAGTAGCTTGCCGCACGGTCCTGCGGCCAGGGGAGCGACCGGGCCATGCTCGCCATGGTGCCAGGGCGATGCACCATCACGCCGAGCCGATCCGGTGTCGCTGGCGATACGGAGATCAGCGCATCCAGCGCGGGCGTGGCGATGATCGTGGTATCCGGCCCCTGCGGCAGTTCGAGCAGCACGGTGCCGCCCAGCGCGTCGGCAAGGCGCACGCGCGCCTCGGTCCAGACAGCCTGGCGGAGGCCCCCGTCAAGCAGCGCGAAGCGACGAAGCACGAGGTTGTCCTCGGCGTCGGCCCGAAAGACCTCCTCGGCCTGGCGGTCCCGAACCCGCCAGATACGCGCCTCGTTGGCCGGCGCCTGAAGCAGGATCAGCCCGGAAGCACTGTCCAGGCTCAACAGGGGGGCGGATTCGCGGGGGTCGGAAAGATCATCCGGCTCGGGACCCTGATGCGCGAGGGGATAGGCCTCCTCCGGCGACAAGGCGGCGGGAATATCAACAAGCTGCCGCCCGCTCGGCACGTCGAAGACGCGCAACCGCCAGGCGCCGTCCAGCACGCCGATCCAGCGCCCCTGCGGATCGGCTGCCAGCCTCGCGGCCCGCAGATCCTCCGCCAGGATACGAGGCGCCCCACCGCGCAGCGGCGCCAGCACCAGCCTCGGCCCGGCCGCGAGCGCAAGCCAAGCACCATCCGGCGCGAACACGGCATCGGTCGCGCCAGCGGCGGGAAGCGCCGTGCCCTCCCGGTCGCCGGCGGCCACATGGAAAAGGCGCGGCGGGGCAACGCCAACGCCCTCGCCGTTCAACACCAGCAGATGGGTGCCATCCGGTCCCGCCAGCGCGGTCTCGACCGGCCAGAGCCGCAGGCCCGGCCTTCCATCGAGCCAATGCACGCTCAGCTCGCGCCGGCCATGACCGCCGCCATGCAACGCGAAGGCCCAGTCACCCCCGGGCGCGAGGCGCAGCCTCTCCAGGCCAAGCTCCAGCCGCGGCGCGGTGCAGGCCGCCGGCGCGACCTCCGAGGGCGGGAGGTAGGGGATGGGCATCGGCAGCAACCCAGCGGCCGGCCGCGCCAGGTCCAAGGCCCAGGCGACCTGCTGCTGCGAGCCTGCGCTGAACCCCGTCTGCCAGACACCCTGGAGCCAACCGGCCGCCGGTGCACGCGGCAACAGCGCGCCGGTGAGCGTGACATCCGGCAGGTCGAAAGACGCCTGCTCCACCATGCCCGCGCGACGGATCACCCTCAGCCGACGCTGCTCGTCATGCAGGAGGACATGGGACTGGTCCTCGGTCCAGGCCGCGAAGTGCGCCCTTTCATTCGGCAACAGTACGGCCCCCGCCTGGCCCTGTCGCAGGTAACTACGCCGCCGCCAATGGAACGCCTCCCGTTCCGGCAAGGCCGCCAGCGCTTCCGCGCGTGGCACCATCAGCGGCGCCCAGAAGCGCAAGGCCATTGCCTCGTCGCTGTCGGGCGCCATCGCGCCCTCTTCCTGCGCCACGGTCAGGAGGCGGAGCGCGCTGAAGGGATCATCGCCCGCGAAGGCCAAGCGGATCGCCTGCGCCTGCGCCGCGCTTCGCTGCGCCGTTGCTTCGCGCCGCTGTTCCAGCGCCACCAGGCCGAAGCCCGTCGCCGCCACGCCCAGCACAGCGAATACCACCGCGGCCGCAATGGCGAGGCGCGCACGACGGCGTCGCGCACGCTCGGCCGCGGCGATGGCCTGAAGCGAGGCGGCGACGAAGCGCCGCAGCACGTCGTCCGCCGGCACACCAGCACGATCCATCAAGGCGGGAAGCTTCGCCAGGCCTTCCTGGTCGCCGCTCAGCAGGCCAGGACGCTGGGCGAGCGCCCAGGCGGCGGCGGCGTCACGTTGACGCTCCAGCAGCAGGATGTTCTCGCGCTCACGCGCCAAAAAGTCCCGCAGGGTGGCGGATTGCTCCAGCAGCACGTCATGCAGCAACCGCACCGTCGCGGCGCGCGCCTCGCCGCTGCCCTGAAGCAGCCGCGTCTGCTCCGCCATCAGGTGCTGCGCGCAGGCCCAGACTTCGGGATCGGCCTCCAGCTCGGCCAGCGGAGCGAGGCGGCTGACGACGCGCTGCTGCGGGTCGCGCTGCAGCAGGTGGAACAGCAGCCTCTCCAGAACGGCCCGCCGTGCCCCCTGCTCCCAGGGGCCGAGCGCGTCGGCGGCATGGGCCTCGATGGCGCCGCGCAGGCCACCCATGGCGCGATAGGCGGCATGGGTCAGCACCCTTCCCTCACGCTGCCGTTCCAACTGGCGCAGCGCGGCCTGGAGCAGCGGCAGCGGCGCCTGGGCGGCCAAGGAAAGGTCCTGCAGATCCTCGCGGATCACCTCATCAAGCGGCCTGCCATCCGGCGCAGACCCGAAGCGCAGGCCCGCGCGACGGGCGGGGGCCTCGATCACCTCCCGCAACTCGCCGGGGCGGAGCGGCGGCAGGGCGAAATGCTCGGCACCTTCGAGCTGCGGTTCCAGCCCCTCGGCGGACAATTCACTGCGCCATTGGTCGGCCAACGCCACGACGACGCGCAGATTGCCGGCAGGCGCCTCGGCCAGGGCCCGCAGCAGCGCGAGCAGGGCGCGGGCGGCCGGCGGATCGGGCGTGGCGAACAGGTCCTCGAGCTGGTCGAGCACCACGAAGAGCCCCGCATGGGGTCCGTGCTGCAGCAGGGTCGCCTGCACCTGCCCGCGTAGCGCCTCGGCCAGGGGATGGGGAAGCCGCGCCGCCGGCGTGTCGAAGGTGGTGGCGGCGAGGCCGGCCTCAAGATCGGCCAGCGCCCCTGGCGCCATCGGCAACACCCCATCGAGGCGCCGCAGCAGCGTCACCGCAGGGCTGGGCTGCAATTCGGCCGGGCGCAGCACCAGCGTCACCCAGGGGGCGATCCGTGCTCCGGCCCCGGATACATCCCGGCGCATCAGGGGAAAGCCCGGGAGGGCGCCAACCAGCCCTGCCCTGACGAAAGAGGACTTGCCGGCGCCGGAGGGGCCCGTGACCAGCATCAGCCGCGGCCGGCCTGCATCCCCGGCGCGTTCAAGCAGGCCGAGCGCCTCCGCCGTGCTGGCATGGCGGCCGAAGAAGATCGGCGCCTGATCGGGGGCGAAAGGCCTGAGGCCGACATAGGCATCGCCCGACCAGGTGAGGCGCAGCCCGAAGCTTTCGTCCAGCGCCTGCCGCAGCCACGTATCGAGCAGTCCGGCGAAGGCCCCCAGCCCTCCACTCGCCAATTGCTGGGCGCGCAACGCGCCTTCGCCGTAGCGCTGGATGACGATGTTGCGCGCCGCCAGATCCTCCAGATAGGCGCCGAGGGCGTCGTACTGCCCTTGCGCCTCCCGGCGCTGCGGCGTCGGGAGGCGCTCGTGACCCGGAATCGCTTCGTTGCGCGCTGTCCAGAGCAACGGCCGGCCCCGCGCGGCGTGGCCCGCCAGCGCGTTCTCGATCTCGAATTGCGTGCCGGTGGGCGCCGCCTCTTCCGCTGTCTGCGCGGTCTGCGCCATCAACCCGCGATACTCGCCCTCGGTCAGTGGCTTGCCGATGCGCGAGAAGAGGATCGCCAGCACGATGTCGAAGCGCTCGGGCAGTTCGATATTCGCCTGCCATGTTGGCTCCGCGGCGAAACGGTCCCGCAGATCCTCCCAGCGATAGGCAATCAACCGCGCGAGGCCGCCGAGCTCCGCCTCGAGCCGGGCGATCACCTGCAGCGCGATGTCGCGCTCGGGCTGCACATCGCCCGAGGAGCAGATGAAGATCCGGATCTCGGGGATGCCCGCCGCGCCGCTCATGTCAGCCAGCCGATCCCCAGCCCGGCCGTGGCGGCGAAGCGCGGATAGTGGCGGATCGCGTTGCGGTCCTTCTCCTTCTCGGCCTCCGGCAACTCGGCGTAGGGGCGCATCCCGGGGTGCAGTCGCGCGGCATCGTCACGCGGTCCGAGCCGCCAGCCATGCGCGGCGCGTTGCGCCATCCAGCCATCATGCTCGGCTTCGGCCAGCACCTCGATCGAGGCCGCCAGCGCCTCGGCCAGTATGGCCTCGGGCAGCCCCGGCGCGGGACACAGTGAAAGCCCGGCCAGCGACAGCACCGCGCCCATGCGCCGGGCCGCCGCGCGGTTGTCCGCGCGTGCGGCTTCAGGCAGCGCGGCATAGGCGGCGGCAAAGCCAGGCGTGGGGGGGCCGCCCTTCGCCTGCGTGAGGTCCAGCCAGGTGTGGTGGATCGCCGCCGCCACGCGCTCCAGCGCCTCGGGCGAGCCCAGCGCCGTGGCGGCCGGATCCGGGGCGTCGAGCAAAGCGAGGAAGTGCTCGGGATCGACATGCATCGCGAGTTGCGGCAGCGCCGGCAGGTCGGATCGGCGCAGGCCCTGGCCGGGCTCGCGGGCCAGGGCCTGCACCAGCTTCTCCATCGAGCGGCTGCCGTGGCGGTAGCGCGGCACCTGCAGCAGTGCGCGCAGCAGCCCTTCCTCGACCGGCAGTTTCTCGTCGGGGCCGAGGCGCAGCAGGCCGCGCAGCAGCAGTGCGCGGCGCAGGGCCATGCCCGGATCTGGCGCGCCGTCCCGCGGATTGGGACCGACCACGTCCAGATGCGCGTCGAGCCGGCTGACGAAGTCCGGGCCCTTGCGCGCGATGAAATCGGCATCGCTCTGCGTGGCGAAGGCCTGGAAGCTCGGCTTGGTGCCGCCGGCGAAGACGAAGACGCATTTGCCCAGGCCATGCGTCAGCGGCCCGGCGAGGAAGCTGCCATCCTGCATCGGCGCCAGCAGGTATTGCAGCCAGCGCAGCGACTGGCTGTCGAACTCGTCCCAGAAGGCGATCGGCGTGCGCCCGGCCAGGACGCGGTCGCGGATCTGGTGGAAGGCGCCGTGCAGATCGGCAGGCCCCTCGAACTGCGCGAGGTTGAATTCGAGCCAGGCGCCCTCGCCAAAGACCTCCCGCGCCAGTTCCTTCACGCCGAAGGACTTGCCCGCGCCGGGCGGGCCGAAGACACCGATGTTGAGCGGCCTTCGCGGGCGCGGATCAGCGGCGTGGGCGCGCAGCCTTGCGCGCAGGTGGCGCAGCGTCTCGATCTCGGCGCGATCGGCGGTCAGCAGCGCGCCGAAGCGGGCATGCGGCAGGCGGCGCAGCGCGGCCTGCCCGCGCCGCAGCAGGTCGCGCGCCAGGCCGAGCTGGGCGGCCGCGGGGTTGGCCGCCTCGGGGAAGGTCCAGTGGCGATCCTCGGCGGGCGCGGGCTGGCCCGGCGCCGGCCAGGGAATGGCGCTGCGCGCGAAATCGCCCCGCCCCTCCGCCAGCAGCGCGGCGAGGCGCGCGACGGGAAAGCCGCTGGGTGGGCTCGCCGCCTCCACCGGACCATGGCCGAGCCGGGCGAGGTCCCGCGCCACGCGCAACCCGTTCTCCAGCGCCGGGGCGAGATCCAGCGCCGCGCCGGCCGGGGTGCCCGCCAGCCGCTGCGCGAGGGCGGCGGCGAAGACGGTCTGGTAGCCGAGCCCGCCGCCTTCCTGCCGGGTGAGCCACTCGCCCTCGATCCCGCCGGCGTCATGCACCAGCAGGGCGCGCGGCGCGCCGGCGCTGCCATCGAGCCAGAGCGCGCCATCCAGCCCGCAGGTCACCACCAGATGCGCGGCCGCGCGCAGCCCCGCGACGCGATGGGTGCCGCACAGCGCCGCCCGCAGGCCGAGCACCGTGCTTTCCCAGGACAGGCCGCGGGGAATGCCCAGCGCCTCACCGCGCAGATCCTCGGTGTCGAGCAGCACGACGAGGCGCTGGGCATGGTACGCAAGCAGGTGCTGCCAGAGTTCGCCCTGCGCCGCCGGGGCGGCGGTCTTGAGCAGGATCCAGCCCGGCGCTGCCGCGCCCTCGGGCAGGTGCCAGGCGGCGCGATGGGTGGCGTGGCGGAAGCGGAAGCCGCCATCGGCGAGCACCAGCACATCGGGCGTCGGCAGCGGCGTCACCCGCGGGGCTGCCGCGTCCTCGCCACCGAAGCCGAGCGGCTGGATGGTGCGCCAGACCTGTGCGCCTGGCTTGCCGCCGGCCAAGGGGCGCGGTGCCCAGACCGCATGCGCGAGGGTCGGCGCGGCGGCATCGGCGCCGAGGGTGACCTCCGCCGCCCCCTGCAGCAGCCGCGTGAGAAGCCGATGCAGCAACGCCGCGCCGCCCGGCTCGGCCACCGCCAGCGTCCCGCGCGCGGCCGTGTCGGTGAGGTGCGCGCGCGTGCCGGCATAGAGGTGATGGTCCTGCACCACATCGCCGGCGACGATCAGGCGGGGCATCGTGCCGCTCATCCCGCTTCCACCACCTTCACGCGCACCAGCTGCGCCCAGCCCGCGACATCGGCGAGCATGCGCTGCGCAACCTCGAAGGTCGCGAGGCCGAGTTCCTGCGACATCAGCGGGCGATGCAGCGGCAGCGCCTCCAGCGTCAGCTTCGCCTCCTCCAGGTCGGCCTGCATGGCGCGTGCCTGCTCGCTCATCAGCTTTTCCTCGGAATAGGCACGCAGCGCGAAGAAGGCCGCGGAGGCCGCCGGCAGCGCGGCCGCCAGCAGGCCGAGCCAGGGGTCGAGCGCCGCACCCTCCGGCGTCCCCTTCAGCGCCACCTTGGCGAACACGCAGAGCGTGGTCAGCAGGAAGCCGATCTCGCCCCAGGCGGCCCAGCTTGCCGCGATGCGCGCGCTGCGGCCCTTGCGCTGCGCGTGATACTCGATCTGGCCCTGGATCAGGCCGCGATCCCGCTCGCGTGCCGCGTCGGACTGCCCGATCACGGCCGCGCGCAGCGCCAGCTTGCCGGCAGGGCTGAAATCGCTGGGCGGCAGCGGCGTGGCGCGCAGCAGCGCGTTGAAGTGCCAGCCCACCCAGCCGCCCTGCGACAGCCCGTCGCGCAGGGCGGTCGCGACCTCGAAGCTCGGCAGGCTCCAGCCGAGCCGCGCCAGCGCCTCCTGCTTGCGGCAGAGCTCGGCGAGCAGACGGTAGCTGACCCAGCGCTCCTGCCAGCGGCCGATGATCGTGGCCGCGACGAAGCCGGCGATGCCGAGCAGGAGCACGAATTCCAGCATCGTCACCAGCAGCTTCGCCCCCGGCGCGTCCTTCCAGGCCAGACCGAGGATGGCGGCGATCAGCGCCAGGGCGATCAGCGCGATGACGATGACGTAGCTGGAGCGGTAGCGATTGGCATAGGCGATGGCGAGGTGATCCGGCGCATGATAGGCCGCGAACCACGGCTCGTCCTTGCCCGGCAGTTCGGGTGGGTCCGCCACGCGGAAGGGCGGGCGTGGCGGCCCCTGCCGCCAGGCGAGGAGGCCAAGCAGGGCGCCGAGCGCGAGCCCCACGGGGTCCGGCCGCCCCTCGGCAAAGCCCGGCAAGGCGAGCAGCAACGCACCGAGGGCGAGTGCCACGCGGACGGGCGGGCGCCAGGCCTCGTAGCCGCCCGCGATCGGGCTGGTCCTGCGCACATGCACGGCCAGCAGCGCGAAGACGCCGCCAAGGGCGAAGAGCAGCGGCAGGACCTCCTCCACCCCGTCCCTTGGCCTGCCGACCAGAAGGGCGAGCAGCGCGATCACCCCCAGGGCTACCCAGATATGGCGCGGCCAGCAGAGCGGCGACCAGGGGCCGGGCGGGCGCGCGGCGAGCGTCGTCGCCTGGCCATAGGCGGCCCAGAGGCCCTTGCCGGTGTGATCCTGCTCACGCAGGAAATCCGCGTAAGCGTCGGGATGCGCCCGGCCGGGCCAGAGGCAGACCAGGGCGCGCTCCATCAGTCCATGCGGGTGCGCATGCTGCGGCCCCGGCGGCGTCAGCGCCCGCGTCACCTCGGCGGAGAGGCGCGGCCAGATCGCATGGCCCTCGGCGGGGAAGATGCGCGCGAGATGCGCCTTCTCCGCGGGCGTCGTGGCAAGCGGGCGCGGCTCATGCGCGTTGAGCAGCTGCGTCATGTCGGCGACCAGCCGCGGCGGCGCGCCGGCATTGCACAGCCAGAGCAGGTTCGGCCCGAAGCGCGCGGCGTGGCGCAGCAGCTCGGTCTCGGCCGAGCCGCCGCTCACCGTGAAGCCGTCGCAGAGCACCACCAGCAGGTCGCTGTTGCGCATGATGCAGCGCGCGACCTCGCGCCGTGCCCGCTGGCGCTGGGTGGGGTCGGTGGTCGTGGCGTCGCCATCGAGGATGAAGGGGTGCTGCGCGATGCCGCTGGCCTCGGCCGCCGCCAATAGCGGCGCGAGAGGCGCCAGCGCGGCGTCATGCGGCAGGATTATGTCGAGCTGCAGGTCGATCAGCCCGGCATAGGCGGGGTCCTTCGCCAGGCGCTGCGCGGCGTGCAGGGCTTCCGCGCCCAGCCCGGGCTCGAGGCTGGTGACGAGGCGCAGCAGCGGCCTCTCGCGCCCCGCGGCGATCAGCGGCGCGGCGATGCGCCGCAGCGCGCGGTCCAGCTGCGCGGCGGCGGGGCCGGCGGCTGCCCCGACCGGTCCGAAGACGCCGACGCGATAGGCCGGGCGCGGCATGGCCGGCGGGCAAGGCAGCGGCCCCATGCCCTCAGCCGCCTCGCCCTACGATGGTGGTGGAACAACGGCACATCCGCAGCACCTCCCCGTTCCCGCCAATGATGCCGCGGCGGATCATTGGCGCAAGCGCTTAGTTGCGCGCGATGCCTGCGCCATCGCGGTCGCATCGCCGATTGCCAAGGCCGCGCCGCCCCCGCTATTGCCTGCGCAGACGTCGCCCAGGCCCCGGAATGACCGCACCCGCACCCCGCCTGCCGCCGCTGACGCAGGCCGCCGCGTGACGCCCCTTCATCGCCTCACCCGGCCCCTGGCGCGCTTCGCCCAGCGCTGGCGCCCCCATGCGGCGCTGGCGCAGGCGCTGTTTGCCGCCATCGCCTTCGCGCTCGGCCTCTGGGGCTGGGCGATCCACGCGCCCGCAAGCGGCCTCGCGGGCTATGCGAACACCCTGTTCCGCACGCTGCAGCTCATCACGCTGCAATTCCCCACGCAGTTCGATGGCTCCATGCCTTGGCAGCTGCATGTCGCGCGGCTGTTGATGCCCATCTCGGCGCTCGCCGCCTCGCTGCACATCGTCATCGGCGCGGCGACGCGGCCCGCGCGGCTGGCGCTGATGCCCAATGCGAAGCACCACATCATCGTCTGCGGTGCCGAGCAGCTGACCGCGAGCGCGCTGCGCAAGCTGGCCGAGGCGGGGGAGCGGCAGGTTGTCATTCTCGGCCCGGCCATGGATCCCGGGCGGCGCGAGACGCTGGAGGGGCTGGGCCTCACCGTCATTGAGGGCGACCCGCGCGAGCCCGCCACGCTCGCCGCCATCGGTATCGCCAACGCGGCCGCGCTGTTCATCACCGGCGAGGATGACGTGGCGAACCTCAACATCGCCATGCTCGCCCTCATCGCTGCCCGCAAGCGCAAGACCGGCCTGCCACCGCTCGCGCTGGCCGTGCTGGTGGACGCCGAGGACCTGGCAAGCGAGCTGGAGGCGGCGCTGGATGGCATCTCGCGCGCGGCCGGGCTGCGCTACCACCGGCTCTGCCCGGATCGCGAGGGGCTTCGGCTCGAACTCGCGCGGCATGCGCCGGTATTCCGCAAGGCGGACCTTGATGCGCGCACGCATATCCTGGTGCTCGGCCTCACCGGGCGTTGGCAGCAATCGCTGATGCAACTCGTCATCGCCGCGCAGGACCATCCGAGGCAGCGTCCGCTGCTGACGCTGGTGCTCGCCCCCGCCGAGGTGAACGCCTTTGCCGCCTGGCGCCTGGAGCGTCCGGAGCTGGAGCTCGTCGTGGAATTCGCCGTGCTTCCGGCGGGCGCGGCGCTGCTGCCAGTGGCCGAGGCCGTGGCGGAATGGCGTGCCTTGCAGGTGCCCCCGCAACTGGCCGTGGTGCTGCGGGCCGATGCCCCCGGCCTCGGCACCGCCCTCGCGCTGCGCCGACCGGGCTGCGTGATGGGGCTCACCGAGGACACGCCGATCCTCGTGCGCCAATCGCGCGAAGATCATCTGCTTGCGGCCCTCGGGGATGCAGCGATCGGGGAGGCGCGGCTGGCGAAGCTGTTCGCCTTCGGCGGCCTGTTGCGCGCCGAGAGCATCGCCCGCGTGCTCGATCGCGAAAGCGAGGCGATGGCGATCGCGCTGCACGCCGCCTACCAGGACGCGGCGCGGACGCTGCCGCCCGGTTCATCGGCAAGCCTCGCGGCCTGGGACGCCCTGCCCGAGACGCTGCGCGACGCGAACCGCGCCTCAACCGCGCATCTGCCGATCCTGCTCGCCGCCGCCGGGCTGAAGCGCGGAGAGGTGCCGGATGATGCGACGCTCGAGCTCATGGCGCGCATCGAGCATCGCCGCTGGATGGCCGACCGCATCGACCGTGGCTGGCGCCACGCAGCCCGGCGCGACGATGCCCGCCTGCTGCATCCGAGCCTGTGCGACTTCGATGCGCTATCGGCCGATGAGCAGGAGAAGGACCGCAACCAGGTGCGGACCCTGCTTGCGCTGGCAGCGCCAGTGTAGCGTGCCATGCAGTGCCTGGGCGTCACCGGCAATCGCCTGATCCCGTCGCAGGCTCGACCTGTGCTGGCCGCGCAGCTGGACGCTCTGTTCGCCGCCTTCGCGCGCCCCGGCTGGCTGCTCTCCCCCCTTGCGGAGGGTGCGGATCGGCTCGCAGCGCAGCGTGCGCTGGCTGCCGGCTGGGCAGTGGAGGCGCTGCTGCCCTTCCCTGCCTTGGAATACGAGGCCGACTTCCACGCGCCCGTGACGCCGGGCGTGACGCCAGCCGCATGCGTCGAAGAATTCCGCGCCCTGCTCGCCGCCAGCGCGCGGGTCACCGTGCTGCCCCATCGCCACGCGCCCGACCCGGTCCCGGGCTACGAGGCCGCGGGCCATGCCGTCGTGTCGGGGGCGGATCTGGTCATCGCGATCTGGGATGGCGAGGTCACCGGCCGGCGCGCCGGCACCAGCGCCATGGTGCAGCATGCGCGGAGGCAGGGCGTGCCGGTCTGGTGGCTCGACACCAGGGGCGAGGCCCCGTCGCGCCTGCTGCTCGGCGAG
The DNA here is from genome assembly GCF_057219975.1 of Roseomonas sp. TF40. Classification (NCBI taxonomy): domain Bacteria; kingdom Pseudomonadati; phylum Pseudomonadota; class Alphaproteobacteria; order Acetobacterales; family Roseomonadaceae; genus Roseomonas; species Roseomonas sp. TF40. The sequence goes on from NZ_JBXVVR010000001.1 coordinate 277,837, forward strand.
GATCTGTTGGCAGGCGACGATGTCGCGCAGTGGCTCGCGGCGCTTGCCGCATCGAGCAGGGCCGCTCCTTGATCCGAACGCATTGCGCCCGCGCATCGGCATGGCAAGATGTTGCCGCAGCAGCGCGTCAGGCAGGTGAGCGCGATGAGCACAGAGGGCGCCGCGGGCCGATACCGCCTCACGGGCCAGCATTGGCAAGGGGTGCATGGCCGCATTGTGGCGGCGCATGATCGGCATCTCGGCCGTCAGGTCGCGCTGAAGGTCGCACGCGCCCGCGACGGCGCCGAGAGCGACTATGCCGGCCGCCGCAGCACCCTTGTGCATGAGGCGAAATGCCTCGCCACACTCAGCCATCCGGGCATCGTGCCGATCTACGATTTCTTCGAGGTCAGCGACGGGGTCAGCTTCGTCATGCCGTTCCTGCCACGCACCCTGGCCGATCCCGGGCTCGACATCGCCACCCTTCTCGGCGCGCTCGAGGATGTGGCGCGCGCGCTCGACCATTGCGCCGCCTCGGGCATCGCACATCGCGACGTGAAGCCGCAGAACATCCTGCTTGGCGGCGCCGGCAGCGGCTGCCTGTGCGATTTCGGTCTTGCGGCGCCCTTCGACGCTGCGGCGAACTGGCAGGGCATCCTGGGCACCGACCCCTACATCCCGCCCGAGGCCTTCCTGGCTGAGGCCGTGCCCATGGAGGCTCGGCCCGCCTATGACCAGTTCAGCCTGGGCGTCACCGCCTATCAGGCGATCACGGGGCGCCTGCCCTTCGGCCAGGATGCGCCACCGCAGGATCGCGCGGCGCGCGCCACGGGGCGGCACCTGCTCAAGCACCGCCCCTACCCGCCCTGCCACCAGTTGCGCCCCGACGCCCCGCGCGGCGCGCAGGCGGTGATTGCGCGCATGCTGAGTGTCGACCCCGCCGAACGCTTCCCGACCTGCCTTGAGGCCGCGCAGGCGCTGCGCCAGGCCTTCCTCGGCGCCCCGGCTGGTCCCTGCCGGATCTTCATCAGCTATGCCCGGGAGCAGGCGGACCTGGCCGCGCAACTGGCGGCGGGACTCACCGAAGCAGGGCTCAGCGCTTGGTTCGACCAGGGCCTGGTCGCCGGGCTCGACTGGAGCGAGCAGATCGAGGCGGCGATGGAGGAGAGCGACGCGATGCTGGTGCTGCTCTCCGGCGCCGCGGCCGCGTCGGAGGAAGTGCGGCTGGAATGGAGCTATTGGCTGGACCAGCTGCGCCGCCCGCTGCTCTCGGCGGTGGTGGAGCCCTGCCGCATTCCCTATCGGCTCTATGCGCGCCAACAGGTGATCGCCACGGCCGAGGAACGGGCGCAGCCGGCGCGGCTGGCGGCGCGGATCGCGGCGGCGCTGCCCGCGCTGTTCGTGCGCGATGCCGACCAGCGCCAGCGGCGCGAGGCGCTGCGCCTCGCCTTCCGCGCGCCCGCGGAAGCACCTCTCGCCTCGTCCGTCACGATGTTCGGTCAGGGGCCGCACCTGTCGCGATCCGGAGAAGATCCCTTCGCCCCGGATGAGGGTGCCGAGGTGACGGTCATCCGCGCGCGGCCGCTGGCGTCCTTCGCCACGGCGCTCCCGCACCGGCCGACGCCCATGGATGAATTCAGGACAAGCATCGGTCCGCGGTAGCCGCGCCAAGCCTGCGAGCTGAAGGTGCTGCCTGCAGATCCCGGCCGGTGCCATCTGCCTGGAAGGCGGCGGCACATCGCTACCAGGGGACTGCTCTTCGACGCGACCGAGCGCCGCGCACCTGGCGTCAGCCTCAACCGCCAATCGGACCAAGGCCCGTCTGGACGGCCGACGCCATCGGCACGCACAGGCGATCAAAAGAGGTTGGTTGGTCGGGGTGGCCGGAATCGAACCGACGACCTCCTGTACCCAAAACAGGCGCGCTACCAGGCTGCGCCACACCCCGAACCCCGGGCGGGAGGCCCCACCCGGCGGCCCCTTTCTAGCCAGAGCCGCGCGCCGCGTCGACAGGCGCAACGCTAGAGGATGAAGTCGCCGGCGCTCAGCCCCCAGACGCCACTCACCAGGATCGACAGATCGGCCGCGCCATCCCCGTCGAGATCGCCACTGACCAGAGTACCGCCGAGAACCGACTTGAAGGTCAGTTCCCCGCCGAACCGGAAGAAGTCGCTGGGCGTGGGTGTGTAGAAGGCCTGGTTGCCGGCCTCATGGACGTTGGCGTCGATCAGCGAGAGATCGATCAGATCCACCCCGCGCTCGAAACCCATGATGGTGTCACGGCCGGAGAGGTTGCTGTCGGCCGCGCTGCCGTAGATGAAGCGGTCCGCCCCCGCATCGCCGAACAGCGCATCCGCGCCGAGATCGCCGCGCAGCCGGTCCGCGCCCTCGCCGCCCCGCAGCGTGTCCTGGCCGCTGCCCCCGAAGAGGGAGTCGTTGCCCAGCCCGCCCGTGACACTGTCATCCCCGGCCTCGCCCTGCAGGATGTCGCCGGCCTCGCCGCCATCGAGCGCATCATGGCCATCGCCGCCGAACAGCCAGTCCATGTCGGCCCCGCCCAGCAGCGTGTCCTGGCCGGCCTCGCCATACAGCCAGTCCACGCCCGCGCCGCCCGAAACCCAGTCATTGTCGGCACCCGCCCAGAGGCTGTCATTGCCGCCCTCGCCGATCAGGGCGTCGGCCCCGCCAAGACCGTACAACTGGTCGGCCACGGCATTGCCGATCATCGTGTTGCCGAGCGCGTTGCCCGTGCCCGTGATGCCATAGGCGCCGATGGAGAGCAGGTTCTCGACCTCCGCGCCCAGCGTGTAGCTGCCCAGGCTGACACGCACCGTGTCATTGCCGCCGCCAGCGACCTCCACCACGCGGTCCCCCACATCCCAGACGTCGTAGGTATCGTCCCCGCTGCCGCCGATCATGCTGTCGGCGCCGAGTCCGCCCTCGAGCGTGTCATCGCCATCGCCCCCGCGCAGCGTATCCGCGCCCGTGCCGGCGGTGAGGCGATTGTCGAGCGTGTTGCCCACCAGGTTGCCGTTGCCGGACTGCACCATCACCAGGTGCTCGAGGCTGCTGCCCAGCGTGTAGCTGGTGCGGTCCATCAGCAGGACCGTGTCGGTGCCCTCGTTCGACCATTCCTCGATCGTGTCGCCCTGGCGCAGGCGATAGGTGTCGTTGCCGTGGCCGCCAGCCAGCAGATCCGTGCCCGACTCGCCATCGAGATCGTCATTGCCATGGCCGCCCACCAGCGTGTCGTCGTCGCTGCCGCCGCGCAGCGTATCGTTGCCGGCGCCGCCATAGAGCGCGTCGTCGCCGGCGCCGCCCTCCAGACGGTCATCGCCGCCGGGCAGCAGCACGCCCTCGGCATCGAAATCGTGGTCGAAATCGCCGATGAGCAGGTCATCGCCGTCGTAGCCGCTGAGCGTGTCGTTGCCGCCGAGGCCGGTCAGCCTGTCATCCTCGGCCCCGCTATACATGTCGTCATCGCCGAAATCGCCCTGGCGCGACAGGCCGAGATCGGCGGAGAAGAAAGAGATGATGCTGTCCATGAGCGTGTCGTCGCTGTAGTCGAGCCCCTCGATGTAGTAGAGGCGCGAATTGTAGGCGTGATCAGCGGCGTTGCGGGGCGCGGCCATGATGGGATCCTCCTGCGGGCGGGCGGCGCGCTGCCACCCGTTCTGTGAGGATCATCCTGGTGACGCCGTGCAACGCGGCGATGGCGCGGAAGCCCTGCCCCGCTTCAGCCCGGTTTCGATTGTTGCGGGGCTGATTGCGCCCGTGTCAGGGCGCCGCCGCTAAGGCTGGGAGCCGAACATCCGGTGCAGCACGCGGTCGCCCACGCGGATGTCGAGCCGCTCGGTGATGCCGGCCTGCAACTCGAGCGTCGCACGAACGGGGCCGCGGCTGTCGATCGGCGTCAGGCTCAGGGGCACGGTGCGCTCGGCGATACGGTGGATGCGCCCATCGGCGGCGATGAACACCATGTCCAGCGAGGTGATGGTGTTGCGCATCCACATGCTGCTCTCGCGGGGCGTGCCCCAGTCGAAGATCATGCCCTCATTCGCCGGCACGCTCGGGCGGAACATCAGCCCCACCGTCTGCTGCTCGGGTGTGAGCGCCATCTCCACCATGAAGTCGTGCCGCGTGCCGTTGCGGGTGACGATCACCATCCGCTCCATCGGCAGCTTGGGCTGCGGCCGGTCGATGCCGGGCTGGGCGCGCAGGGTTGCGGGGGCGGCCAGGAGGCCGAGGGCGGCGAGCAGGGGGCGGCGGAGCATCATGCCATCCAGGATGGCACGGCGCGCGGTCCTTCCGCCAGATCGCGCAGCGTGGCGAGGGCGATGAGCCTCACCACCTCGCGCAGCGGCCCCGGCCGCGGCGCATCGGCGAGCGTGGTGAACCAATGCTCCGGCGGGTTTCGCCCGGCCGCGCGCGACCAGTTCAGCCCGCGCAGCACGGCCTCGGCCGCAGGCGGCAGGCGGGCGGGAATGGGCAACTCGTTCAGCGTTGCCCAGAGCCCCGCCCAGCAGCGCGCCACGGACCAGGGGTTGTAGCCACCGCCCCCGAGCAGGATCAGCCGCGGCGCAAGCGGCATCAGCCCCGCTACCGCGCGACGATGGAACAGGTTCGACAGCGACAGGCGCGCGAGCGGGTCTTCCTCCAGCGCATCGGCGCCGGCCTGGATCATGATGGCCTGCGGGCGCAGCAGGCGCGCGATGGGCAGGATGACGTGGTCCAGCAGGAACAGCGCCTCAGTGTCGTTCAGCCCCGCCGGCACGGGCAGGTTGCGCGCATGCCCCCCGGCGCGGTCCTCCAGCTTGCCGGTATGCGGCCAGCGACCTTCCTCATGCATCGAGAGCGTGAAAACGCGGATGTCGTCATGGAAGGCGTCCTGCACGCCATCGCCGTGATGCGCGTCGATGTCCACATAGAGGATGTTGGTCAGCCCCTGGTCGAGCCATTCCATCAGGCCGAGCACGGCATCGTTGACGTAGCAGAAGCCGCTGGCGCGATCGGGCGTGCCGTGATGCGTCCCCCCGCCAGGCACATGCACCACGCCGCCCTCGGCCGTCAGCCTGGCGGCCAGCAGCACCCCGCCGGCCGAGGTGGCGGGGCGGGAGAAAACCTCGCGATAGACAGGGTTGCCATCGGCGCCGATGCGGTGGCGTTCGCGGTGCACGGGGTCCACACGCTGCGTCGCCTCGGCCTGCATCAGCGCCGCGATATAGGCGGGCGTGTGGAAGCGCGCGAGTTCCTCCGGCGTGGCGCGCGGGCTGTCGCGGTACTGCCCCTCCCCCACCCAGCCCAGGGCGCGGATCAGGTCGAGCGTGGTGGAGACGCGCGGGATGGCCAGCGGATGCTTCGGCCCATAGGTCGAGCCGCGATAGATCTCCGAGCCGATGAGAAGGGGTCGCATGCCGCCGATATTGGCGCGCCCAGCGCCTCTGGACAGCCCGGGGCGGGCGCCCCATACATCGCGGCGTCATCGGGGGGAGCCCATCGGGGGCTGAGAGGCGGGCGACCGCGACCCCACGAACCTGATCCGGGTCATGCCGGCGAAGGGAACGGTGTCTGTGCCTGCTGCTCCCGCGCCGGGATTCCGTATCGTCCTGCCTGAGGGCCTGTCGCTGGGGGGCCACCCGGTGCTGGCGCCGCTTACCCTCGAGGTCGCGGGCGGCGCCTGCACGGTGCTGCTCGGGCCCTCGGGGTCTGGAAAGTCAACGCTGCTGCGGCTGGTCGCGGGGTTGCTCGCGCATCCCGGCGCGGTGCAGGCCGCGGATGCCGCCCCGCTGGCCGGGCGCATCGCCTATATGGCGCAGCAGGACCTGCTGGTCCCCTGGCGCGACGTGCTGGGCAATGTGGTGATCGGCGCGCATCTGCGCGGGCAGCGGCCGGATCTCGACCGCGCGCGGGCCCTGCTGCATGACGTCGGGCTGAGCGCCGCCGATGCCGCGAAATCCCCCGCCCAGCTTTCCGGCGGCATGCGCCAGCGCGTGGCCCTCGCCCGCACCCTCATGGAAGACCGGCCCGTGGTGCTGATGGATGAGCCCTTCAGCGCCGTCGATGCGCCGACTCGCCACAGGCTGCAGGGCCTGGCCGCGCGGCTGCTGGCCGGGCGCACCCTGCTGCTGGTGACGCATGACCCGCTGGAGGCGCTGCGCCTCGCGGACCGCATCCTCGTGCTGCGCGGCCGCCCGGCGCGGCCGGAGGATCACCCGGTGCCGCCCGGCGTCGCGCCGCGCCCGGCCGGGGATGCCGCGCTGCTCGCCGCCCTGGCCGCGCTGCTGGAGAATCTGGCGGAGGCCGCGCTGTGATCCGCGGTGTGCTGGCCGCCGCCGGGCTGATCCTGCTCTGGCAGGGCTTCGTCTGGCTGACCGATGTGCCGCCCTTCCTGCTGCCCGCGCCCGACCGCGTGGCCCAGGCGCTGCTGGCACGTGCCGACAGCATCGCGGGCCATGCGCTGGTCACGGGCACGGAGATGCTGGCCGGCCTCGCGCTCGGCACGCTGCTGGGCTGTTCCATGGCGCTCACGCTGATGGCCTGGCGCGGCGGGCGGCGCTGGCTGCTGCCGCTGCTGCTGGTGAGCCAGGCCGTGCCGGTCTTCGCCATCGCGCCGCTGCTGACGCTGTGGCTGGGCTTCGGCATGGGCTCGAAGGTGGCAATGGCGACCATCATCATCTTCTTCCCCGTCGCGACCGCCTTCTATGACGGGCTGCGGCGCACCGATCCGGGGCTGCTCGACCTCGCGCAGACCATGGGGGCGGGCACGGGGGCCACGCTGTGGCGCCTGCGCGTGCCGGCCGCCCTGCCCGCCCTGGCCTCGGGCCTGCGCGTCGCGGCGGCGGTGGCGCCGATCGGGGCGATCGTGGGCGAGTGGGTGGGCGCGAGTGCCGGCCTTGGCTACCTCATGCTGCACGCCAATGGGCGCAGCCAGACCGATGTGATGTTCGCCGCGCTCTTCGTGCTGGCGCTGATGGCCCTTGCCTTGTGGTTCAGCGTGGACGCGGCCTTGCGCCGCGCGATCCCCTGGCAGCCCGACAGTCTTTTCTCACCGGAGTCCAAACGATGATGTTGCGCCGTTCCCTGCTGGCGGCCCTGCCGCTGTTGGCCGCGCCCTCGATCCTGCGCGCCCAGGCGGCGCGCGAGCCGCTGACGCTGCTGCTCGACTGGTTCATCAACCCCGACCATGCGCCGATCTACGTGGCGCAGGAGCGCGGGGATTTCGCCCGCGCGGGGCTCGATGTGCGCATCGTGGCCCCGGCGGATCCGAATGATCCGCCGCGGCTGATCGGGGCGAGGCGCGGGGATATCGGGCTCTTCTACCAGAAGAACCTGCATCTCTCCGTGGACCAGGGCCTGCCACTGGTGCGCGTGGGCACGCTGATCGCCACCCCGCTCTCGACGCTGACGGTGCTGCGCGACGGGCCGATCCGCACGCTTGCCGATCTGCGCGGCCGGCGCGTGGGCTATTCCGTCGCGGGCTTCGAGGAAGCGGTGATGGGCGCGATGCTGGAAAGCGTAGGCCTGCGCCTGTCGGACATCCGCCTCGTCAACGTGAACTTCGCGCTCTCCTCCGCGCTGATGTCGGGCCAGGTCGATGCGATCCTGGGCGGCTTCCGCAATTTCGAGCTGCACCAGCTCGACATCGAGGGCCGGCCCGGCCGCGCCTTCTTCCCCGAGCAGCACGGCCTGCCGGCCTATGACGAGCTGATCTACATCGCGCATCGCGACCGCGCGCGCGATCCGATCCTGCGCCGCTTCATCGACGCGACCGAGGCGGCGACGCATTTCCTGGTGAACAATCCGGAGGAAAGCTGGCGCATGTTCATCGCCGGCCCGCGGCGTGAGCTGGACAATGAGCTGAACCGCCGCGCCTGGGCCAGCACGCTGCCGCGCTTCTCGCTCAGCCCCGGCGCGCTGGACCGCAACCGCTACGAGCGCATGGCGCGCTTCCTGGCGGAACGCCGCCTGATCCGCGCCGTGCCGGCACTCGACAGCTACGCGGTCGAGTTGCCGGTCCGGTGATCACACCCCGTTTCCTGGTGGATGCCGATGCCTGCCCGGTGCGCGAGGAGATTTTTCGCGTCGCCGGCCGGCTCGGCTTCGGCGTGGTGCTGGTCAGCAATGGCTCACGCCCCATCCGCCCGCCGGGCCTGCCCTTCGTGCAGATCGTCATCGTGACCGATGGCGCCGACAAGGCGGATGACTGGATCGCCGAGGCCGCGACGCCCACGGATATCTGCACCACCGCCGACATCCCGCTCGCCGCGCGCTGCCTGGCCAAGGGCGCGCAGGCGATCAACTTCAAGGGCCATCCCTGGACCGAGAACAACATCGGCTCGGCGCTGGCGGGCCGTGCCGTCTCCCAGCACCTGCGCGAGCTCGGCATCGGCGGCGGGCCGGCGCCGATGGGCAACGCCGACCGCTCGCGCTTCCTGAACGCGCTGGATGCGATGGCGCAGGTGGCGAAGCGAAGGGCCGCAGCCGGAAACGGTTGAAGCGGGCGCGACGCTGCGATCTGATGGGCGCGCAGGCGCGGCCATCAGCCCGCACCAAGGAAATCCGCCATGCAAAGCAGCGCCACCGCCACCTTCCTCCCGGGCCAGGCCTTCGATGGCCTGCAGCTGCGCGCGCCGCTCGATGCGCGCTACGCCATGCGGCGCCTCGCCTTGCCCACCGGGGTGCAGATGGCCTTCACCTGGCGTGGCGGCGCGGGGCTTCCGCTGCTCTTTCTCACGGCGAACCGTACGACGCGGCGCATCTTCGACTTCGTGCTGGCGCTGCTCGACCCACCCAACCCGCTGGCGGTGCCGGACTACCGGGGCCTGGGCGAGACGCCGGCGCCGCCGGGCACGCAGGGCAGCCTGGAGGAGCATGTCGAGGACCTCGTCGCCTTCGTCGATGCGCTGGGCTGGCAGCGCTTCGCGGTCATCGGGCAGGCAACAGGTGCCACGCTGTCCCTGATGCTGGCCACACGCCTGCCCGACCGCGTGGTGGCGATCGCGGCGGGCGATGCCGCGGTGTCATTGCGTGCGGATGTGTTCGAGCTCTTCCTCGAACAGGTGGCCCGGCATGACCGGGGCTTCGCCGATCGCGCGGAAGCCCTGGCGGAGACCCCCTTCCGGGAGGCCTGGTCGGTCGAGGTGGCCGAGCAATGGCTCGACACTGCGCTGGAACGCCGCGCGGATGGCCGGCTCGCCTGGCGCTACGACCGGACGGCGATCACCGAGACGCAGCGGGCGCTCTGCGCGGATCTGTGGCCGCGCCTGCGGGTGACCCAGCCGGCGCTGCTCTTCCACGGCGAAAACTGCACCGTGATCGGCGCGGATGCCATGGCGCGAGCACGGAGGGAGATTCCGCAGGCGCGCTTCGCCAGGCTGGCCGGCGCCAATCACCGCCTGACGCAGGACAGCCCGGCCGCCTTCGCTGCCCTGGTCGGCGCTTTCCTCAGGGAACAGGGAATCACGCCCTAGAACCGCGATTCCGGCGGAGTCCCCCCGTCCGAACGGACGGGTACCGCCTTACAGCGCCTTGTGCTTCCCGTCGCAGAGCGGCGCGCCGGCAGTGTGCTTGCAGCCGCAGAAATAGGCGGTGCGGTCCTTGTCGGCGGTCCAGGAGACCGGCGTCATGCCGCTGCCCTTGTGGCTGCCGTCGCAGAAGGGCTGCTTCGCGGATTTGCCGCAGCTGCACCACCAATAGGTCTTGCCGGCCTCGACGGGTACGGCGAAGGGGGCGCGCTGGGCGATGACGGGTTCGGGCTTCGCGTCGGACATGATGCTTCTCCTCACTTATCCTGGGGCATGCCCTGGGGAATGATGGTCTTCACCAGCGAGGAATCCAGCGACTCATAGGCGTGGTAGCCGATGGTCTCGTAGAGCTCGGCGCGGGTCTGCATGCGGCCGAGCATGTTCTGCGTGCCGCCATCCTTGGCGATGGCGGCGTAAAGCTCGCCCATCGCCTTGTTGGCGACGCGCAGATGGCTCACCGGCCAGATCACCATGGCGTAGCCGAGGTCCTGGAATTCCTGCGCGGTCAGGAAGGGCGTGCGGCCGAACTCGGTCATGTTCGCGAGCAGCTTCACGCCCGGCATGCGGCGAGCGAATTCGGCGAACATCTCGCGCGTCGTCAGCGCCTCGGGGAAGATCGCATCCGCGCCCGCCTCGAGATACATCTTCGCGCGGTCGATGGCGGCGTCCATGCCCTCGCTCGCCACCGCATCGGTGCGGGCGATGACGTAGAGGTGGCGCCGCGCCTTGCGCGCGGCCGCGACCTTCGCCGCCATGTCGCGCGCATCCGCCAACTTCTTGTCGTTCAGGTGCCCGCACTTCTTGGGCAGGAGCTGGTCTTCGAGATGCACCGCACCGGCGCCCGCTTCCTCGAAGACGCGCACCATGTGCATCACGTTCAGCGCCTCGCCATAGCCGGTGTCGCCATCGACCAGCATGGGCAGGCCCCCCGCGCGCGCCACCTGGCGGACGAAGAAGGCCACCTCATCCACCGTGATCATGCCCAGATCCGGCAGGCCCATCGTCGCGCTCATCGCGGCACCCGACATGTAGAGCGCCTCAAAGCCCTGCTTCTTCGCGAGCAGTGCAGCGATGCCCAGATGCGCGCCGGGCATCTGCAGGATCTGCGGCCGGTCGAGCAGCGCGCGGAAACGCAGGCCCGCAGGCTCATGCGGCAGGTCATCGGCGATCACATAGGGCATCGGGGCCTCACACGAAGAAGAGGAAGGTCACCAGGATAAACAGCGGCACGAGGAAGACCATGGCCCAGCCGACATAGCCGAAGAAGCTCGGCATGCGCACGCCGTTCTCCTCGACGATGGCCTTCACCATGAAGTTCGGCGCGTTGCCGATGTAGCTGTTGGCACCCATGAAGACCGCGCCGCAGGAGATCGCGGCGAGCGTCAGCGCGCCCTGGGTCATCAGATGGGCCGGGTCGCCGCCCGCGAGTTCGAAGAACACGATGTAGGTCGGCGCATTGTCCAGGAAGCTCGACAGCGCGCCCGACATCCAGAAATACACCCAGGGGATCGGCGCGCCATTGGCGTCCGAGATCAGCGCCACCAGGGGTGCGGCCGCGCCCGCGCTGCCGGCGCGCAGGATGGCCAACACCGGCGCCATTGTGATGAAGATGGCGGCGAAGAGCTTCGCCACTTCCAGGATCGCGCCCCAGGCGAAGCCATTGGCCTCGCGCAGCGCGTTGGAGGTCAGAGCCACGGAGAGCCCGGCGATGCCGAAGAACAGCGCACAGCCGATCACGCGCTCGATCGCGATGGTCTGGCCCAGCAGCTTCATGTCGCCGAGCTTCACATAGCCCATCGCGATCACGACGGCGACGATGGCGACCACCAGCCAGACATTGGCCCAGCCCTCGATCGAGAGCGGCTCCTTCGTCTCGCTCACCGGGGGCACCGGCTTCTCGCGCTTCCAGGCCAGCGTATCCAGCACCCAATACACCGCGAGCAGGATCACCGCGCAGGTCAGGAACTCGCCGAACAGGTGCGTGGTCGGCCAGAAGAAGGACACGCCGCGCAGGAAGCCGAGATAGAGCGGCGGGTCGCCCACCGGCGTCAGGCTGCCGCCGATATTGGCGACGAGGAAGATGAAGAAGACGAAGGTGTGGGTCTTCTGCTTGCGGAAGGCATTGGCGCGCAGCACCGGGCGGATCAGCAGCATGGCGGCCCCGGTGGTGCCCATCAGGCTCGCCAGCACCGTGCCGGTGGCGAGCAGCGCGGTGTTCGTCATGGGCGTGCCGACCAGCGTGCCCTTCAGCAGCACGCCCCCGCCGGCCGTGTAGAGGGCCAGCAGCAGCGCCATGAAGGGGATGTATTCCAGCACCACGATGTGCATCAGCTCATACCAGGCGGCGTCGAAGCCGAAGACCGCCGCGAAGGGCAGCAGCAGCGCGCCCGCCCAGAGGGCCGCGATCTTGCCGTAGTGGTGGTGCCAGATCGAGGCCGCGACCAGCGGCAGCAGCGCGATGGAGAGCAGGATGCCGATGAAGGGCACCGACCAGGCCAGCGACAGCTCCGCCCCGCTCACCCCGCCCGCGGCCTCCGCCAGGCCGGGCCGCATCGCCGCCGCCGCCATCCCGAGCCCCGCCAACCAGCGCATTCTCGCCTGCCCCCTGCCTGCCTCGCCCTGCCTTAGCGTGCCATGGCGTCTGCGTCACCTGGGCGGGCCGCGCAGGGCGGGCCTTCCCGAAGCGGCGCTTCGCCTCTAAGTAGCGCGCGACATTCTGGAGAAGCCCCCTCATGGAAATGACCGGCGAGCGCCGCATCAACGCCACGCGCGACCAGGTTTGGGCCGCGCTGAACGATCCGGCCGTCCTGCAGAAGGCGATCCCGGGCTGCGAGACCGTGGAGCGGGTGGCCGATGACCAGTTCACCGCGAAGCTTGCCCTGAAGCTCGGCCCGATGTCCGCCAGGCTGGCCGGCAAGGTCACGCTGAGCAACGTGGTGGCGCCGGAATCCTACACCATCTCGGGCGAGGGCCAGGGCGGGGCGATGGGCTTCGCCAAGGGCGCGGCCAATGTCTCCCTCGCCGCGGACGGGCCGGACCACACCATCCTGCGCTACAGCGTGAACGCGCAGGTCGGCGGCAAGATGGCCCAGCTCGGCGCAAGGCTGATCGACAGCACGGCCAAGTCCATGTCCGACCAGTTCTTCGATCGCTTCGCCGCGCAGCTGAACCCGGCCATCCCCGCCCCAGCCGAGGCCCCCGCCGCCGCCCCTGCCCGCCCCGCCGGCCCGGACATCTGGCAGCAGGCTGGCCGCTGGCTGTTCGAGCCGATCATGGGCTTCCCGCCGCAGGTCCTCTTCGGCCTGGGCGCCTTCGCCTTCGTGCTGCTCATGATGTACGCCACGGGCTGAGCGCGCATGAGCCCCGCCTCGGTCGAGGATACCCAGCGCCTGCTGGCCGCGGGGGGCTATGTCGCCGACCGGCGGCTTGCCACCACCGTCCATCTCGCGCTGCGCCTCGGCCGGCCGATCTTCCTCGAGGGTGAGCCGGGCACCGGCAAGACCGAGATCGCCAAGGTGCTCGCCGCCCAGCTGCCGCGCCGGCTGGTGCGGCTGCAATGCTATGACGGCATGGACCTGGCTTCGGCCGCCTATGAGTGGAACCACGCCAAGCAGCTGATGGAAATCCGCCTCGCCGAGGCGGCTGGCGACACCGCGGATCGCGCGGCGCTGGAACGCGGCATCTATGACCGTCGCTTCCTCCAGGCCCGCCCGCTGCTCGACGCGCTGGAAGGTGCGCCGGCCATCCTGCTGATCGATGAGCTGGACCGCGCCGACGAACCCTTCGAGGCCTTCCTGCTGGAAGTGCTGGCCGATTTCCAGCTCACCATCCCCGAACTCGGCACCATCCGCGCCGCCACGCCGCCGGTCGTCATCATCACCTCCAACCGCACGCGCGAGGTGCATGACGCCATCCGCCGGCGCTGCCTGTATCACTGGGTGGACTACCCCGATGCGGCGCGCGAGCGCGCCATCCTGCAGGTCCGCGCGCCCGGCGTGCCCGAGAAGCTCTCGGCCCAGGTGGTGGCCTTCGTGCAGGCGGTGCGCGGCGCCGATACCTTCAAGCCGCCCGGCGTGGCGGAGACCATCGACTGGGCCGCGGCCCTGACCGCGCTCGACGCGAAGGAGCTTGAGCCCGCCCTGGTGGACGCCACCCTCGGCGCGCTGCTGAAATACCAGGACGACATCGCCAAGATCCAGGGCGCGGAGGCCGCGCGCCTGGTCGCCGACGCCAAGGCCGGCCACGCATGATCCCCCCGAAGGCGGCGCTGTCGCTGCCTTCGAGCCCCGGGGCTGGCGGCGCGCTTGCGCCGAACCTCCTCGCCTTCGCCCGGCTGCTGCGCCGCGCCGGCGTGCCGGTGGGGCCGAGCGAGACGCTGCTCGCCACCGCCGCGCTGCAGGCCATCGACATCGGCGACCGCCGCCAGGTCCATGCCGCGCTGCGCGCCACGCTGGTGCACCGGCACGAGCACTTCTTCCTGTTCGACCACGCCTTCGGCATGTTCTGGCGCGACCCGGAGGCGGCGGCGCACGCCACCGCCATGGCGCTGCTCGATGGCTTCAAGGAGCAGCCGAAACCTGCCCCCGCCGCGCGGCGCATGGCCGAGGCGATGCAGGGCGACCGGCCCAACCCGCCGAAAGCCCCCGAGGACAAGCCCGAAGACCGGATCGACATGACCTTCACGGTCAGCGAGCGCGAACGGCTCCAGACCATGGATTTCGAGGCCATGTCGGCGGCCGAGATCGCGCTCGCCAAGAAGGAGATCCGCAAGCTGGTCCTGCCGCTGGATGCGCGGCCCACCCGGCGCTTCCGCCCCGACCCTTCCGGCCCCGTGACCGATCTGCGCGCCACGCTGCGCGGCAGCCTGCGCCAGGGCGGGGAGATCCTGGACATCGCCCGCCGCCGGCGCGTGGTGCGCCCGCCGCCGCTGGTGGCACTCTGCGACATCTCCGGCAGCATGGCGCGCTACGCCCAGATCCTGGTGCATTTCCTGCACGCGGTCGCGAATGACCGGGACCGGGTGCACACCTTCCTGTTCGGCACGCGGCTGACCAACGTCACCCGCCAGCTGCGCGGCCGCGATGCGGAGGTCGCCTTCGAGATGGTGGCCCATGCCGTGCCCGACTGGTCCGGCGGCACGCGCATCGGCGAGAGCCTCGACCTCTTCAACCGGGCCTGGTCACGCCGGGTGCTCGGCCAGGGGGCGGTGGTGCTGCTGATCACCGATGGGCTCGACCGCGAAGGGGCAAAGGGCCTCGCTGAGGCCACGGATCGGCTGGCAAAAAGCTGCCGCCGGCTGATCTGGTTGAACCCGCTGTTGCGTTACGCCGGCTTCCAGCCCAAATCCCAGGGCATCCGGGCGATGCTGCCGCATGTCGACGAGTTCCGCCCGGTGCACAATCTGGCCAGCCTGCGCGATCTGGTGGCAGCCCTATCGGATCCGCGTGGCGCGCAACGAAGGAGCCTTCCGGCAGCATGAGCGGCAGCGCAGAAGACATCCTGGCCCTGGCCGGGCAATGGGCGGCGGCGGGCGAGCAGGTGGCCATCGCCACGGTGGTCGAGACCTGGGGTTCCTCCCCCCGCCCGGCCGGCTCGCGCCTCGTGCTCACGGCCTCCGGCCGCATGGCGGGCAGCGTCTCGGGCGGGTGCATCGAGGGCGCGGTGGCCGATGCGGCGCGCCAGACCATGCAATCCGGCACGCCGCAGCTGCTCGATTTCGGCATCTCGGATGAGCGCGCCTGGGAAGTGGGCCTCGCCTGCGGCGGCAAGCTCAAGGTGTTCGTGGAGCGCCTCGGGTGAAGAGCGAGACCTATGCCCGCCTGGCCGCGGCGCGTGCCGCCAAGCGGCCCGTGGCGCTGCTGACGCGGCTGCCCGACGGCGCGCAGCTGCTGCACCCGGATGACGCCCTGCCCGCCGGACTGGCCGCCGAGGCCGAGGCCGCCCTGGCCCAGGATGCCGCCCGCAGCATCACCCTCGCCGGCGAGACCTGGTTCATCGCGCCCGAGAACCCGCCGCTGCGCCTGATCGTGGTGGGGGCGGTGCATATCGCCCAGGCGCTGGTGCCGATGGCCCGGCTGCTCGGCTATGCCGTGACCGTCATCGACCCCCGCCGCGCCTTCGCCACCGAGGAACGGCTCGGCACGGGAATCGCCGTCTCCACCGACTGGCCGGATGAGGCGATGGCGGCGCTGGCACCGGATTCCCGCACCGCCGTGGTCACGCTGACGCATGACCCGAAGCTCGATGACCCGGCGCTGGAAGTGGCGCTGCGATCGGACGCCTTCTACATCGGCTGCCTCGGCAGCCGCCGCACCCATGCCAAGCGGCTCGCGCGCCTCGTCGAGGCCGGCTGCACGGGGGAGGAATTGTCCCGGATCCACGCCCCCGTCGGCCTCGACATCGGCGCCGTCACCGCGCCCGAGATCGCGGTCTCCATCATCGCCGAGATCGTCGCGGCCCGGCGCGGCCCGAAGAACCCGCCCACATGATCTTCGGCCCCACCCCGCTCGACGAAGCCCTGGGCGCCTTCCTCGCGCATACGCTGCGCCTGCCCGGCCGCGTGCTGAAGAAGGGCACGGTGCTGGATGAGCCCGCCCTCGCCGCGCTGCGCGAAGCCGGGCGGCGGGAGGTCATCGCCGCCCGGCTCGAGGCCGGCGACGTGCCGGAGGATGAGGCCGCGGACCGCATCGCCAATGCGCTGATGGCCCCGCTCCTCGCCCGCTCGCGCGCCGCGACGGGGCGGGTCAACCTGCTGGCGGAGAGTGCCGGCCTGTTCACCGTCGATGCCGCGCTGATCGAGCGGCTGAACGCGGTGGATGAGAGCATCACCATCGCCACCCTGCCGCCCTACAGCGTCGTCGCGACTCGCGAGATGCTGGCGACCATCAAGATCATCCCCTTCGCCGTGCCGGGCCGCGTGCTCGGCGTGGTCGAGGCGCTGGCCCGGACCCGCCCGGCCCTGGCGGTGAAGCCCTTCCGCCCCCTCCAGGTCGGCCTGGTGCTGAGCGAATTGCCCGGCATCAAGGAAAGCGTGATGGAGGGCGCCGTCGAGGCGACCGAGACACGCATCCGCGGCCTGATGGGCACGCTACTGCCGGTGGAACGCACGCGGCATGAGGAAGGCCCGATCGCCGATGCCCTGACGCGCCTCAAGCGCGCGGGGGCCGAGTTGCTGCTCGTCGCCGGCGCCTCCGCCGTGGTGGACCGGCGCGACATCGCCCCCGCCGCCATCGTGCGCGCGGGCGGCGTGATCGAGCATTTCGGCATGCCGGTCGATCCCGGCAACCTGATCTGCCTCGGCCGGATCGGCGAGATCCCGGCCCTGGTGCTGCCCGGCTGCGCGCGCAGCCCCAAGCTCAACGGCTTCGACTGGGTGCTGCAGCGGATCTTCGCCGGCGAGCGCGTCACGGCCCGGCATGTCATGGGCATGGGCGTGGGCGGCCTGCTGAAGGAGATCGAGACCCGCCCCCTGCCCCGTGCCGAGGCGCCGCGCAGCGTGCCGGTGGGCGCCGCCCCGCGCCGCGCCCGGCAGGTGGCCGCCCTGGTGCTGGCGGCCGGGCGGTCCCGCCGCATGGCGCCGCTCAACAAGCTGCTGGTGCCCGACGCCAAGGGCGTGGCCATGATCGCCCGCGTGGTGGACAACGCCCTGGCTTCCCAGGCCTCGCCGGTCATCGTCGTGACCGGGCATGAGCGCGAGCGGATCGAGGAAGCCCTGGCCGGCAAGCCCGTGCTCTACGCCCATGCGGATGAATATGCCGAAGGGCTCTCCGCCTCGCTCAAGGCCGGTCTCGCCGCGGTGCCGCCGGAGTCGGAGGGCGTGATGGTCTGCCTCGGCGACATGCCGCTGGTCACCGCGCCGATGTTCGACCGCCTGCTCGCCGCCTTCGACCCCGAGGAAGGCCGCGCCATCGTCCAGCCCACCTATCGCGGCAAGCAGGGCAACCCGATGCTCTGGGCGCGCGAATTCCTGCCCGAGATGCTGGCCCTGACCGGCGACATCGGCGCACGGCACCTCGCCGCCAAGCACGCCGACCGGCGTGTCGAGGTCGAGATGCCCGACGATGCCGTGCTGCGCGACTTCGACACGACGGAAAGCCTGAAGGGCCTGCCCGACGGCACCCTGCGGCGGTGAGCGGCCCGCCCCCCATCGCCGTCGCGGCGCTGATCGCCGGCGCCAGCGCGGAGGAACATGCGGCGCGGGCGGACCGCTATTTCCGCGGCGTGGACGCCAACCACTGGTCCTTCCGCAAGCCCTTCGCCCCCCTCGCCCATGCCGGGCCGGCGCTGATGCGCCTGGGCGCGATGTTCGAGGCCGCGGACCTCTATCCGGGGCTGCGGGTGCTCGATTTCGGCTGCGGCGTGGCCTGGCTCGGCCGGCTGCTGGCCGAGGCCGGCTGCCAGGTGGTGGCGGCCGATGTCTCCCCCACCGTGCTCGCCGCGGCGGCGGCGCATGACGCGCAGCACCATCCGGGCCTCGGCGGCCGGCTGCGCTACCTGCGCACGGATGGCACGCGCATCGACCTGCCCGATGGCAGCCTCGACCGCATCCTGAGCCATGAGGCGCTGCACCACCTGGCCGACCCTGGCCCGGCCATCGCCGAGTTCCGCCGCCTGCTCGCCCCCGGCGGGCGGGCGATCTTCATGGAGCCGGGGCCGGACCACTCGCTCTCCGCCACCTCCCAGGCCGAGATGGCGGTGCATGGCGTGATCGAGAACGACGTGCATGTCGAGCGGATCTGGGAGGCAGCAGCACAGGCCGGCTTCCACGGCATCGAGATCGGCCTGTTCGGCCTGCGGCCGGAGATGCTGCCGCTCGACCGCTTCCTCGCGCTCTGGCGGCATGAGCTGCGCGGCGGCCCGGCCCCGGAACCGCCCGCGGCCAGCACCTATCGCGACCTCGCTTTGCCGGTGCTGCAGGGCTTCCGCATGTTCGTGCTGCATGCCGATGCGGCGCGCGAGGCGCCCGCGGACAGCCTGGTGGCACAGGGCCTGGCGGTGACGATCGAGGTGGTGGCCGCGCAGCGCCAGGGTGATCAGGTGACGCTCGACCTCGTGCTGCACAACACCGGCACGCGCGCCTGGCGGCCCTCCGGCACGGCGCGCGGGGCGGTGAATCTGGGCGCCATCCTGCTCGATGCCGATGGCAGCGTGCGCAACCGCAACCACCGCCGCCACGCTTGCGTGACCGAGCGCCTGCCCCCCGGCGTCGCGCTCGAGACCCGGTTCACCCTGGCGGTGCCCCGCGGCGCGCGGCTCGCGCTCGACATGGTGGCCGAGCATGTCTGCTGGTTCGGCCAGCCGGGCGTGGGGCTGGAAGTGTCGCTACCGGACTGAGGGACCGTAGGGCTGGGTGCGCCAATCGGCGGCCGCATCCTGCTTGTAGGGCAGGTCGTCGGCATCGCCGGCAAAGCTGCGCCAATAGGCGGTTGCGAGCAGCGCGACCTGCCCGGGCATCCGCACCATGACGCGGGTGACAAGGCCGGGGCCATTGCTCACCCAGTTCTGCAGTCCGGGTCCGCCGCGCAGCATCTCGCGCACCGCGCGCATCTGCCCCTCCATCAGCGCGGCCACCACCGGGCTGCCGGGTGGGGCGGCCAGCATGTAGCTGTGCACGTAATAGGGCAGTTCGTCGGAGAAGGGGGCGATCAGCCCGTACTGGCCCAGCCGCGCCAGCACCTCATCCATCGGGCGGAGGCAGCGCTCATCGGCATCGACCCAGAGCCCGCCCTCCGCGGCCAGGAAGCAGATGCGCAGCATGTTGGCCTGCATGGCCGGGTTGTGCAGCGTGTCATAGGCCATGGCCGCCTTCTGGCCGTGCCGGGCGAGGATGAAGGCGCGCGCGCTGGCGGCGTCGAAGCGCGCCAGAGCGAGCCCGGGATGGTGGCGCACCCAGCTGTCCATCACCGCGCGCACCTCCTCCGGTGGTTCGGGCCGGTCCCAGAACTGCACCAGGGTGAGCGGCGAGGCGACGGTGGCGGCCGGCCCCGGCCCCTGCAGCACGGGCAGGTGCCCGCCCAGCACCTGGCAGGTCAGCAGCCGCCGGGCGGGGTCCGTCAGGTCGCGCCGGCGCGCCAGCGCTGCCTCGGCCTCCGCGGCCAGCTCGGCAAGGCGACCCTGCGCGATCATCACCCGCGCGCGCAGATCCGCCCCGTCCCGCCGGGGTGGATGCGACGCCAGCGCGGCGGCCGCGGCCTCGGTCTCGCCGATCGCGAGCAGATGCCGCGCGGCCTCCTGCGCCAGGGCCGAGTCGGCACCGGGTGGGGGATTCAGGGCGCGGCGCAGCCGCGCATCGGCCAGGCCCTCGCGCCGGCGCAGGAGCAGCAGCGCGACGAGCCAACGCGCCTCCGGCGTCGGTGGCATCCGCTCCAGCAGCCGCGCGGCGGGGCCGAGCCGCCCGGCGCGGATCAGCGCGCGCGCCAGAGCGGCGGCGGCTGGCGCGGGGTTATCCCCGGCCTGGCGCAGCCGGGCGATGGCGCCACGCACCTCCCCCCGCGCCCAGGCGAGGCGCCGCGACGCCTGCCGCGCGATGGCGCGCCACCAGCCCCCTATCGGCTGCGGCAGCCGCGCGAAATGGCGCAGCGCCAGGTCCGGCCAGTCCAGCCGCAGCAGCGCCCGGCCCAACAGGAACATCGCCTCCGGCTGGGTCGGGCGCAGCGCGAGGATGGCGCGGTAATGCGCCGCCGCCAGCGCTTCCTGGCCCAGGCCGGTGCGGATGCGCCCCAGCGCCGCATGGGCGTCCGCCTGCTCGTTGTGCGGCGCCTCCGGGGCGGCAGCCTTGGTCAGGAAGGGCAGCGCGCCGAGCGGGTCGGGGCGCTGCACCCGCGCCTGCCCCTCCGCCAGCGCCGCCGCCCAGGACAGCGCCGGATCCAGGCTCACCCGATCGCGGCCTGCAGCCATCGGGCGGTGCCGAGCAGCGCGGCATCCTCGCCGATGCGGCCGACAAGCTGCACGCCGAGCGGCAGACCCTTCGGCCCGGTGCCGGCCGGGATGGTGACGTTGGGGCCCCAGAGCAGCGTCCAGAGCAGGTTGAAGGTCGGCTCCCCGGTGGCGTGGATGCCCTCGGGCGCCTCGCCGGGGGCGGAGGGGGTGAGGATCGCGTCGAAGCCCTGGCTCGCCATCATGAAGGTGCCCATCGCCAGGGTCGCCGCGCGCCGCGCCTCATCGAGCTTCGCGGGCGGGAAGCCGGCGGCCCAGTCCATGCGTTCGCGCATCACGGCCGAGACCTGGGCGCGGGCATTGGCCATCTCCCAGGCCAGGGCCTGGCGGGTCTCCATGTTCATCAGCCAGACATGCAGGCCCGCGGCATCCAGCAGCGGCTGGGGCAGGATGAAATCCACCACCTCGGCGCCGGCCTTGCGCGCCGCCTCGGCCGTGCGGGCCAGCAGCGCCACCGTCTCGGGCTTCGCCTCGCCGGGCGCATGGCCGAGCGTGAGGCCGAGCCGCGGCGGGCGGGGCCGCGCCTGGTCCGGATTGCCGTAGTCGCGGCCCGACATCGCCCCCATGGCGAGCGCGCAATCCGCGAGGCTGCGCGCCATGATGCCAATGGTATCAAGGCTCTCCGAGCAGACCTTCATGCCCGCGCGGTGCAGCGTGCCGAAGCTCGGCTTGAAGCCGACCACGCCGCAATAGGCGGCGGGGCGGATGATGCTGCCCGCGGTCTGGGTGCCGAAAGCGAGCGGCACCATCCCCGCCGCCACCGAAGCCGCCGAGCCGGAAGACGAACCGCCGGGCGTATGGGCCGGGTTGTGCGGGTTGGTGGTGGCGCCGGGGAAGCGGCTGGCGAATTCCGTGGTCACGGTCTTGCCCATGACCACCGCACCGGCGAGGCGCGCCGCCTGCACGGCGAAGGCATCGGCGCGCGGGCGATGCCCGGCCCAGATCGGCGAGCCGTAGCTGGTCGGCATGTCGGCAGTATCCAGCACATCCTTCACCGCGATCGGGATGCCGCCGAGCGGCCCCGGCCGGGCGGCGGCAGCGGCGCGGTGGAACTGCGCGGGGTCGAGATGCTGGAAGGCGCGCACCACGCCCTCCCGCGCGGCCACCCGCGCAAGGCAGGCCTCGGCGAGGTCGGGGGCGGAAAGGCGGCCGGCGGCGATGGCGGCGGCGGCCTCGGTGGCGGTCAGGCGGGCGGGATCGGTCATGCCGACATCACGCCACAAAGACCGCCGGCTGCGAAGCCGTCAGGCCTGCCGCCAATCGCCGCCCGGGGCGCGCTTGTAGGAGAGGTCATCGATGGTGCGGCTGAACTGCTCCAGGTAGCGCGGGCAGATCAGCCGCACCGGGGCCTGGTCCGTCGAGGCGAGATGCGCCGCCACGGCGCGGGTCAAGGCCCCGGGCCCCGTGCTGTGCCAGATCGAGGGGCGCGCCCCGGCCGCCTGCGCCAACCCGTCGCTGACCAGGGCGATGGCCCGCGCGAGCACCGGGCTGCCGGCGGCGGCCAGCAGAAGGTTGTTGTTGAGGTAATAGGGCAGCTCATCGAGATAGGGCGCCGCGAGGCCGAGCCCGGCATCCTGGGCGAGCAGCGCCGCGTTGGGCCGCAGGCAGTGCTCATCTGCATCGACGTAAAGCCCGCCATGGCGGTGCAGGAACACCAGCCGGAACAGGTCCGCCTGCATGGCCGGGTGGCGGCAGGACTCGAACAGCTCGGCGAGGCGGCTTCCGGCCTCCGCCGCCAGCCAGGCCCGGGCGGTGGGGGCGTCGAAGCGGGCGGGCCGGAGAAAGGGATGGTGGCGCGGCCAACTCGCCATCACCGCCGCGACATCGGCGGGCGGCACGGGGTCGTGCCAGAATTGCAACAGCGGCATCGGCGCCACCGCCGCGGCCGCCACGGGCGGATCCTGGCGCAACGGCACAACTGCGCCGGTGAGGACCCAGCCGGTGAGCGCATGGCGCGCCGCCAGGGCGGATTCGGGCGTGGCATCCGGGCCTACCGCGCCCAGCGCCGCCGCCGCGCGCATCGCCAGCTCGCCATGCCGGCCGAGCCGGATCAACGCGCGCGCCCGCAACGCCGCGGCGGCCTCATCGAGCCGCGCGAGGCGCGAGAGCACCTCCAGCGTCTGCAGCGGCGCGTCGAGCTGAAGCGCCAGGCGCGCGGCCTCGACCACCACCTCGTCATCCGCGCCGGCTGGGGGCAGGCTGGGCACGAGGCCCGGGCGCGCGCCCTCCTGGTGCAGGCGCATCTCCATTGCGGCAAGGCGGATGCGCGGCCCGGCGCCCGGCTCGGCGGCGCCGCGAGTCGCGAGGCCCACCGCCGCGCGGGTCCGCCCCGCCGCCAGCAGCCAGCGCACCAGCATGACCAGGCGCTGCCCCCGTGGGAGCGGCACCCGCCGGCCACCCTCGCGGCGGGCGAGCAGGCGCAGGGCCTGGCGGCGCGCCGCCGCCCGGGCGCTGCGCGCGTTCTCCGCGACCCGGCGCCACCACCCGGAGACCTGCGGCCCCAGCGCCGCCATCTCGCGCAGCGCATCGGCCTGCCAGCCCAGGCGGTGCAGCGCCTCCGCCAGGCGAAAGCGCGGGTCACGCTCGGCAGGGCGCAGCGCCAGCAGGGCGCGCAGATGGGCGATGGCGATGACCTCCTGCCCCAGCCCCAGGCGCAGCCGCGCCAGGGCGCGGTGCGCCTCGATGGCGGTGGCGGGCGGCGCATCGGGCCGGGCGGCGCGCTGGAGATAGGGCAATGCCGCCGCCGGATCGGGCCGGCGCAGCAGGCAGCGGCCGGCGAGCAGCGCGGCTTCGGCCGAAAGCGCCTCGGGCGGCCCAGGGCCGAGCGCGGCCAGGATCTCCTCGATCCGGCCGGCGGGCTCCAGCTCGATCAGGGCGCGCAGTTGCATCGGGGCTCCTTCTCGCGGGCGGAGCGGGTAGCAGGGGCGCGGGAAAACGGCCACAGTCACGGCGATGCACAACGCCACGATCCACGTCGCGCCGGCCGCCGAGGGGGGCTTCCTCCACTTCGTGCCCTGCCCGCCCGAGGCGCTGCCCGCCGTCGCCCCCGACGCGCTGCTGGCTGCCTGGGAGGCCGCGCGCCGCGCCGCCGCAGCCGGACGCTGGGGCGCGCCGCGGCAGATCCTGTTCCAGACGGAGTCGGGGCCGCTCAACCTCGCCATCACAGACCGCGACGCCTGCTGCTGGTCCGAGGCGGTGGACCGCAGCGCCGATCTCGGCACGCTCGCGGGGATGGCGCTCTGCCTGCGGCTGCTGGCCCTGGTCGAGGTCCTGGGCCGCAGCCCCGATCTCGGCGCGCTGTTCGAACTGACGACCGAGGGGGTGGAGCTGCACCCGGCGCTGCTGCGCGCCGCCGCCGCCCTGCCGCTGGACAGCGCCGCGCGCTTCGACGAAACCGCGCTGCGGCGGCTTGTGCCACGCCGTCTGCCCGCGCCGCGCGTCGTCTGACCCGCCATGCCCGACCCTTGCTCCCTTACGAAGGCCTCCACCATGTCCCGCCCGGCCCGTCTCGCCCCCCTGCTGCTGCTGCTGGCGGCTGCCTGTTCCGCCCCGGATCTCTCGCCCCGCATGGCTCCCGTGCCGATGCCCCGCAGCGAGGACAACGTGGCGCTCGAGGCCTGCCGGGCCGAGGCGACGCGGGTGGTGCAGTTCCGCGACCGTGGCGACCTGATGCGCACGGATGAGACGGAGTCGAGCCGCGGGACCTTCAGCTCGGCCCCCTTCAGCCGGGTCGAGACCCAGCGCATGGGCCAGCAGATGTCGCGCGACCGGCTGATCGAGGAGTGCCTGCGCGGGGCGACCCGCGCCAGCCCGACCAACGCGCCCGCCGCAACCGCGCCGGCCGTGCCCGCCAGCATCGCCGCACCGCCTACCGGCCGCGCCCTGCCCCCGCCGGGATTGCGCTGACCGGCGCCGGAGGGGAGGCGCGGGGTGGCCTCCTTCGGTGCCCTCGGACGCGCATTGTCGCATCGGGACAGCCGGATCTTCTTCGGTGGCTCGGCCATTGCCTGGACCGGCCTGTGGATGCAGCGCATCGCCGTCTCCTGGCTGGCCTGGGAGCTGACGGGCAGCGCCTTCTGGGTAGGCATGGTCGCCTTCTGCGACCTCGCGCCGGCGGTCATCATCAGCCCCGTCGCCGGGGCGGTGGCGGACCGGGTGGACCGGGTGAAGCTCGCCATGTGGACGCAGATCGCCATCGCCGCGCAGTCGCTGGCGGTGGCGGGCATCACGGCCTCGGGCCACATGACCATCGCGATCCTGCTGGTGCTGGAGGTGATCGGCGGCATCGCCGCCAGCTTCGCCCAGCCGGCGCGGCAGACTCTGATGCCGGGCATCGTGCCGCGCGTGGACCTGCCGGCGGCGGTCGCGGCCAATTCGCTCTGCTTCGCGGTCGCGCGCTTCGTCGGCCCGGCGCTGGCGGGGCCGGTGATCGCGCTGTGGGGCGTGGTGCCCGCCATCACCGCCAATGCGCTGGGCTACCTCGTCTCGGGCCTGTCGCTGCTGCTGCTGCGCGTCGCGGCGGCCGAGCGCCAGGGCCACCCGGCCTCGGCCAGCCTCTGGGGCGAGGTGACGGCAGGCATCGGCTATGCGGCGCGGCATCCGGGCATCGGGCCCCTGCTGCTCTTCGCCGCGCTGGCGGCCACGCTGCTGCGCGGGGTGCAGGAGATCCTGCCGCCCTTCGTCGAATGGGTCTTTGGCCGCGGCGCGGAGAGCCTGGCCATCCTCACCGCCTGTTTCGGCGTGGGCGCGCTGCTGGCCGGGCTGTGGGTGGCGCAGCGCGGGCGCATCGAGGGCACGACGCGGGTGGCCTTCTACGCCATCGGCGCCCAGGCGCTGGCGACGGCGGGCTTCGTCGCGACCGATTGGTTCGCGCTCGGCATGCTCTGCGCGGCGCTGATGGGCGCCACCGCCAGCACCCATGGCGTGACGGTGCAGACCCTGCTGCAGAACTCGACCGACCCGGCCTATCGCGGCCGGATGCTGAGCCTCTGGGGGCTGATCACCCGCGCCTGCCCGGCGCTGGGGGCGCTGGCGCTGGGGGGGGCGGGGCAGGTCTTCGGGCTGACCACGCCGACGCTGGTGGCGGTGCTGGCGGCCTTGGGCGTCTTCGCCTGGGGGCTGACGCGGCTGCGGCGCGTGGAACAGGCGCTGGAAGGGCAAGCGGCCTCCAGCGCCAATCGATAGGGATGGAACGATGCTGAAGGCTGGAATCGTGGGCATGGGCCGCTGGGGCCGCACCCTGGTGGAGAGCGTGCAGGGCCGCCAGGGGGCCGGTATCGGCTTCGTCGCCGGTGCCACCGGCACGCCCGACAAGGCGCGCGACTGGGCGGCCGCGCAGGGCATCACCCTGCATGGCAGCTTCGCGGCGCTGCTGGCGGATCCGCGGCTGGAGGCCGTGGTGCTGGCCACGCCGCACGGCCAGCATGCCGAACAGGTGATCGCCGCCGCCGCCGCGGGCAGGCATGTCTTCGTCGAGAAGCCCTTCACCCTGACCAAGGCCTCGGCCGAGGCCGCCGTCGCCGCCTGTGCCAGGGCCGGCGTGGTGCTCGCGCTGGGCCATAACCGGCGCTTCCTGCCGGCGGTGCTGGAAATGAAGGCGATGCTGGCGGCCGGGCGGCTGGGCCGGCTGCTGCATGTCGAGGGGCATTTCAGCGGCCCGGGCGCGGCCAGCTACACGCCCGGCATGTGGCGCGCCGACCGGGCCGAGAGCCCGCTGGGCGGCATGGGCGGCATGGGCATCCACATGATCGACATGATCATCAACCTCGCCGGCCGATTCCGCGCCGTGACGGTGGCGAGCAAGGCGCTGGTCTCGACCACCATCGACGACACCACGGCGATGCTGGGCGAACTCGAGAGCGGGGCGACGGTGGGTTTCGCCACCCTGGCGCTGGCGCCGCGGCATTGGCGCGTCGCGCTGTTCGGCACGGAAGGAATACTGGAACTTCAGGGCCATGAACGGCTTTCCTGGACCCCGCGCGAAGGTGAGGCCTGGACGCGAAACTACGCGAAGATCGACATAGAGGCCGCTGAACTTGCAGCTTTTGCAACCGCCGCGACCGGCGGCGCGCCCTATCCCCTGCCGGTCGAGGAGGCGATCCATGGCGTTGCGGTGTTCGAGGCGATGATCGGCGCCGCCGCCTCCGGCAGCACCTATGCCGTGGCGTAGCCGCGCCGCTCTATAGTAGGATGAGGGCATGAACACCCCGCGCCGCACCCTGCTTTCCGGCCTGCCCGCCCTGGCGGGCCTCGCCCCCCTGGCCGCCCAGGCCTTCCGGCTCGAGGCGCCAAGCGCCGAGATCGCGGCGGAGTATGGCGCGGCCTGCCCCGCCCCCGAGGCGCATGACGCGCTGCGCGCCGAGATCGAGCAGCTCTTCGAGGGCCGGCCCCTGCCGCCCGCTTTGGCACCGCAACTCAGCACGCTCGCCCGTTGCCCCTTCTGCGGCTGCGGCGTCGCCGGCGCCACGGACCACGGCGAGCAGGAAGGCTAAAACTTCCCCGGGAAACGCCGCTGGCTCGCCTTCCCCGCGCGCGGCGCCTGCTCTAGAAGCGCGCGTCTCGCAACGGGAGCCATCGAGCCATGTCCAAGATCACCCGCCAGGGCAGCAATGCCATCCTGTCCTCCTCGGTCGAGTATCACGCCTTCGTCTATCTGGCCGGCATGACGGCCGATGACCTGTCGCAGGACGTGGTCGGCCAGACCCGCCAGGTGATCGCGAAGATCGACGCGGCGCTGGAGTCCAACGGCACCGACAAGACCCGCCTGCTGCAGGCGCAGATCTGGCTGAAGGACATCCGCGACCGCGACGCCATGAACAAGGTGTGGGTCGAGTGGCTGGGCGATGCCGGCCGGCCGGCGCGCGCCTGCGTCGAGGCCAACATGGCCGACCCGCGGCACCTCGTGGAGATCATGATCACCGCCTGCCGCTGATCCGGCAGGGTTCGCCCGACGCCCAGGATGGTCTGTTCATGCAACGATAGCATGACAGGCATGTCAGGGCGTCGGGCCCCGACTCACGGATCCGTTAAAAGTGTTGCATCAAAGCCGCAACACTGTGTCATCTGGTTTCAGCGTGTTTCATCCTAGGAAGATTAGCGGCTTCTTCGAATTCATCCACAAGCCGCTTCGACGAATCACAGCAGATTTCGCCGTGTTACCAGAAGTCGGGTTGCCCGAGCCCGCCAGCCCCGGTTACCGCCCTTGCAGCGTTGGTGAGTGTCATCATCGCGGCGAGGCAAACAGGGGAATTTCATGCGGGCAAAAAGCACGCTTGCGTTGATCTGCTTCCTGCTCGGCACGTCCGCCGTGGCATCCCAGGTCGAGGCCGCGGTTTCCCCGCGCTCCACCGTCAAGCAGGGTCGCACCGTTGCTGTAGCGCCCGCCCCCGCAGCCCCGCAGGCCGCCGCCCGCCCTGCCGCCGCCCCGCGCACAGGCAAGCGCGATGAGGCCCCCAGCCGCAGCGCCGCGCGCACCCCGGCCGTGCAGGAGCGCGCCAATGCCCAGCGCGGCACCCGCGTTGCCGCCGCCCGCCCTGCGCCCCCGCCTGTCCGCAGCGCCGCCGCCCCGCGCCCGGCGGCCCCGGCGCCGTCCGCGGCTCCGGCGATCGCCCAGGCCCCCCGTCCCGCGGCGGTGGTCCCGGTGGCCATGCCCGTGATCGCGCGCCCGGCCATCGCCTCCACCACCGGCACGCCCATCCTGCCCGTCGCACAGAGCTTCGGCCTGTCCTGCGTGCCCTTCGCCCGCATGGCGACCGGCATGGACATCAGCGGCAATGGCGGTCACTGGTGGCACAACGCCGCCGGCCGTTATGCCCGTGGGCAAGTGCCCGAGCGCGGCGCCATCCTCGCCTTCCCCGGCTCGGGCGGCATGCGCTCCGGCCATGTCGGCGTGGTCAGCCGTGTCGTGAACTCGCGCACCATCGAGCTCGACCATGCGAATTGGGGTGGCCCGGGCCTGCGCCGCGGCCAGGTGCTGCGCGGCGCGGTCGTGATCGACGTGTCCGATCGCAATGACTGGACCGCCGTGCGCCATCAGGTGGGCTTCGACAGCACGACCTTCGGCCGCACCTACCCGACCTTCGGCTTCATCTACAACCGCCCGGCCAATGGCCGCGAGATGGTCGCCCAGGCGGGCCGCTTCCAGGAAGTGGCGGACGCGGCCTCTCCGCACGCCGCGCAGCATCTGCGCCTCTCCGCCGAGGCCTTCGGCCGCTGATCCTTCCGCGAGGCCGGGTTCGCCTTCAGCTTTCCGGCCTGAAGGCGTGCAGCATGAACCATTGCTCGGGATGGGCGCGAACCACGCCCTCCAGCGCCTGATCGAGCGCGGCGATATCGTCAAGGATGGCTGCCCGGCCCCGGTTAGGCGGGCCCATCGGCACCTCCGGCAAGAAGGTGAGCCTGTAGCGCGCCGCTTCGCCCAGGCGCTCGGCATAGGCGGGGATCACCGCCGCCCCGCTGCCTGAGGCCAGGCGCACAGCCCGCATGATGTTGCCCTTCATCTGCAGCTTGCGCCCGAGGGCTGGCGCGTGGACGCGCCCCTCCCAGTATTCATCGACATAATACAGCAGCGCCGCCTCCCGCGCCTGCAGCACGCGATGCGCCTCGAACACGGCGCCCAGCGTGGGCGCCACTGCCCCCGCCGCACGTCGCGCCACCTGCCGGCGGCTGCGATTGCGGGCCGCATCGGCGACGCGCATGCGGAAACGGTTCGGCAGGCGCTGATAGATGGCCTGGAACGGCACATCGAGCGCGCCGAGCCCGACATGTACCGCTTCCCAATAGCCGACATGCAGGCCGGCGATCACCAAGGGCCGGTCGGCGGCCTTGGCGGCCTCGACATGCTCGAAGCCACGCACCTCGATCCGGCCCTCATCCCACAGGCGATGCAGCACGGAGAATTCCGCGAAGCAGCGCCCGACATGCGCCCAATGCGCATCGACCAACCGGGCGATCTCGGCCGCATCGGCCTCAGGGCGGAGTTGGCGGAGCAGCGCCGCGGCGCGGGCGGAAGCCTCGGGCCGCTTCGCCCCGGCGCGCCGGCCCAGGCGCACGCCGATGGCCGAGACCCGGTCAGTCGGCAGCAGCCGCAGCAGGGCATGGATGCCCATGTCGAACCCACCCTCGAGCGGGTCCCGGAGCCAGTGGCGCAGCAGCGCCTTGCGCTCGGACCAGCGCCAGGGCGGGGCGGGGTAGAGGAAGTCGCTCATCGCGGCGTCACCAGCATCGGCAGGCTCTCCCCCGGGCGCAGCGTCAGCCGCGCGAGCGGCATGACCTCGGCGCCGGGCGCGAGGGCGAAGTCGAAACCCTGGAACAGCGTGGCGAGGCAGACGATCGCCTCGGCCAGCCCCAGATGCTGGCCGGTGCAGACCCGCGGGCCGACGCTGAAGGGGATATAGGCGTGGCGCGAGGGCCGCGGCGCGCCGGGGGCGAAGCGGTCCGGCAGGAAGGCGTCCGGCTGGTCCCACAGGGTCGGGTTCCGGTGCAGCAGCCAGGGCGCCACGATCACGATGTCGCCCTTGCGGATCTGCCGGCCGAGCGCGTCCACATCCGCCGCCGCCTCACGCGTCAGGATCGGCACGGGGGGGTAGAGGCGCAGCGTCTCCTCGATCACGGCCCGGGTGAAGGGCAAGGCGGGCAAATCCGCGAGCGTGGCCGGCCGGCCGCCCAGCACATCGGCCAGTTCGGCGCGCAGCCGCGCCGCGCTGGGCGGATCCTGGCTCAGGATGAACAGCGCCCAGGCGAGGGTATTGGCCGTGGTCTCGTGCCCGGCCATGAACAGCACGATGGCCTCGTTGCGGAAGGCGCGCGCATCCATCGGCGCGCCGGTGCCGGGCACATGGGCCTCGGCCATGGCGCGGATCAGCGAGGCTTCCTCCCGCCCGCCTTTCAGGATGTCGGCGATCAGCCCATCGACCACCGCATGGATGCGCCGGGCGGCAGCCCGCGCGCGGAAGCCCGCCGGGCGCGGCACCCAGTCCGGCAGGCCGATCAGCGACCACAGATCGGTCTGGCCGATGCGCGCCTGGTACTCGGCGAAGGCCGCCACCACGCGCTGCGCCGCCTCCGCCCCCAGGGCGCGGCCGAAGATGGTGCGGCAGATGATCTCGGCCGTCAGGTGGCCCATCTGCGCCAGCACGTCGAGCGGCTGCGCGGCATCGCGCGCGGCCCAGGCGCGCGCCATCTCGGTCGCGGCTTCGGTGATGGCCGGCGCCAGCTCGGGCAGGCGCGTGGCGTGGGTGACCGGGGCGACGACGCGCCGGCGCTCCTTCCACAGCGCGCCGTCCGAGACGAACAGCCCGTCGCCGAGCAGCGGCGCGAGGGCGTGGCGGTGCTGCGGGCTCTTGCGCTGGAAGACCTCATGCCCCTCGACAAAGACGCGGGCGACGAGTTCGGGCGTGTTGCAGACCACGATGTGGCGGCGGAAATAGCGCCGGCGGGAGAAGTCGCGGCTGAAGGCGGCGGCCGGCCAGACCGCCAGGATGTTGCGCGCCGCGGCCCGCATCAGCGCCAGCGGGCTCGGCGTATGGTCCGCCCGCGGCGGGTAGGGCGGCGTATAGGGGGGGGCGTCCATCGCCCCCTTCCCTACATCACGCGGCGGCGGCCGTCAGCACGATGCGCCCCGTCACCTTGCCGTCGCGCAGGCGCATCAGCGCAGAAGAGGCGTTGGGCAGCGGCTCGCGCGTGATGGGGATGGCGGGCAGCTTCCCGGTCTGCGCCAGGGCCACCAGCGCGCGCAGCTCCTTCGGATTGCCGACATAGCTGCCTTGGACCGTCAGCGCGCGCATCGCCATCAGCGGCAGCGGCACGGTCAGCTCGCCGCCGAACAGGCCGACCTGCACCAGCTTGCCGCCCTTGGTCAGCGCATCGAAGGCGAAGCGCGCGGTCTGGGTGCCGTTCACGAGGTCGATCACCGCCGGCACCGGCCCGCCGCACAGCGCCACCAGGCGCTGCGTCACATCGTCGCCGGTCGCGAGCAGCGTATCCGAGGCCCCGGCGGCGGCGGCGGCGGCCAGCTTCTCGGCCGCGACATCGACCGAGACGATGCGCCGGTGCCCCATCGCCTTGAGCACCGCGATGGCGGACAGCCCCAGCCCCCCTGCCCCCACCAGCACGATCGGCTCATCGGGCTCGAGCGGCATCACCTTGTTCACGGCCGAGAAGACAGTGACGCCCGAGCAGGCATAGGTCGCGGCCAAAGCGGGGTCGAGTTGGCCGATCTCGACCAGGTGCCGCGGCTCGGGCACCAGGACATGGGTGGCGTAGCCGCCATTCTGGAAGACGCCCAACGAACGGCCCTGGAGGCACATATTGTCCTCCTCCGCCCGGCAGCGCGCGCAATGACCGCAGCCGACCCAGGGGAAGACCAGCTTCTGCTGGCCCTTCGCCAGCCCCTGCCCTTCGGCCTCCGGCCCCCAGGACAGCACACGGCCGACGATCTCATGGCCCATGGCCAGCGGCAGCACCACGCCGCGATCCGAGAGCCGCATCTTGCCCCGGCTGCCGAGGTCGTATTCGCCCTCCCAGATGTGCAGGTCGGAGTGGCAGACGCCGGCATGGGTGACTTCCAGCAGCACCTGCCTGCCGGTCGGCACCGGTGTGGGCAGTTCAAGTTCCTGGAGCGGTTTGCCCGCTTCCACCACGGCCCAGGCGCGCATGGCGTTTCCCCTTCCTGATCTAGTGGCGCCATGCAACCGCGCGCCTTCGGTGCGGTCAATCGGCGCGGCCGGTCTTTGCGCGCGCAGCGCGCCGCGCTACCGCAGACAGCCCCCGGAGACGCCCATGACCGAGCCAGCACCACCCCCCTTCGACCCCGCCGCCCAGGGTTGGACCCGGATCGAGGACCGCGCCATGCCGCCGGTCATGCTGGCGATGTGGCGGCGGGAGGAGGAGGCGGGCTTCGCCTTCGGCTTTGAGACCGATGCCGCGCAGAGCAACGGCAATGGCGCGGTGCATGGCGGCACGCTCGCCACCTTCATGGACCACACGCTCGGCCGAGTCTCGCGCGCTGCGGCGGGGGGCGTGAAGGTGGCGACCATCCAGCTCGATGTGCATTACCTGGCCCCTGCCCGGCCCGGCGATTTCGTCGAGGCGCGCGGGCAGGTGGTGCGGCGCACGCGCTCGGTGATCTTCGTGCGCGGCACGCTCTCGGTGGGCGGGCGCGAGGTGCTCTCGGCCAGCGGGATCTGGAAGATCCTCGGCGTCGGCTGATCAGGGCCGGGGCGGGAGCAACTGCATCTCCTCCAGCACCTCGCGCGCCAGACGGAAACTGTCGAGCGCGGCGGGCGCCCCGCAATAGATCGCGGTCTGCAGCAGCACCTCGCGGATTTCCGTGAGTGTGGCGCCATTCCGCACGGCGCCGCGCAGATGCACCTTGAACTCATGCGGGCGGTTCAGCGCGGTGAGCATGGCGAGGTTCACCAGGCTGCGCGTCCTGCGGTCCAGCCCCTCGCGCGACCAGACCTCGCCCCAGCCCACCTCGGTGACGAAGTCCTGGATCGCCGCGGTGAAGTCGTCGGCCCGGGCGAGGGAGGCATCGACATGGGCGTCGCCCAGCACCGCGCGCCGCAGCGCCTCGCCCTTCGCCTTGCGTTCGCCTTTCGCCTTGCGTTCGGATGTCATGCGCGGCTCCTTCGCCCCTGCCATCTTCCCGCCATGATGGTGGATGGGCTAGCCTCCGGGCACAGGCTTCAAGAAACGTCCGGAAGGAAACATCGATGTCCCGCCGCCTCCTGCTCGCCGCGGCCGCGCTGTGCGGCCTCGCTATGCCCGCCGCGGCGCAGCCGCAGAACCTGACCCTCTACTGCTCGGTGCAGGAGGAATGGTGCCGCCCGATGGCCACCGCCTTCGAGCGCGCCACCGGCATCCGCGTGGCGATGACGCGCAAATCCTCGGGCGAGACCTATGCCCAGCTGCGCGCCGAGGCGGCGAATCCGCGTGGCGATGTCTGGTGGGGCGGCACCGGCGACCCGCACCTCCAGGCGGCGGAGGAGAACCTGACCGAGCGCTATGAAAGCCCGCGCATGGCCGAGGTGCAGGATTGGGCGCGCCGGCAATGGGAGCAGTCGCAGGGCCGCACCATCGGCATCTATGCCGGCGCGCTGGGTTTCTCCTTCAACCGTCCGCAGCTGGAGCGCCGGCGCATCGCCGCCCCGCGCTGCTGGGCCGATCTGATCAAGCCGGAGTTCCGCGACGAGATCCAGGTGGCGGACCCGAACTCCTCGGGCACCTCCTACACCATGCTCGCCACGCTGGTGCAGATGATGGGCGAGGACCCGGCCTTCACCTATCTGCGGGCGCTGCACCGCAACGTGAACCAGTACACGCGCTCGGGCGCCGCGCCGGCGCGCGCGGCGGCGACGGGCGAGAGCCTGGTCGGCATCACCTTCCTGCATGACGCGGTGGCCCAGGCCGTGACCGGCGCGCCGGTGGTGGTCGTGCCCCCCTGCGAAGGCACGGGCTATGAGATCGGCTCCATGTCCATCGTGCGCGGCGCGCGCAACATGGAAGCCGCGCGGCGCTGGTATGACTGGGCGCTGAGCCCCGAGGCGCAGGCCATCGCGGTGCAGGCGAACGCCTTCCAGGTGCCCTCCAACCGCAACGCCCCGGTGCCGCCGCAGGCCCCGCGCCTGCAGGATATTCGCCTGATCGACTATGATTTCGCGAAATACGGCAGCAGCGCCGAGCGCACCCGCCTGCTCGCCCGCTGGGACCGGGAGGTGAAGGCCGCGCCGCGGAACTAGGGGTTCGTGCAAGCGATCGAGTCCGCCCGCCCCACCCTGCCACCGGCCCTGCTGCCGGCGCTGGCCTGGATCCTCGCGGCATTCCTGCTGCCCTGGCATATCGAGGGCAGCAGCGCCGCGAGCGCCTTGGCGCTGGCCGGGCAATGGTGGCTGGCACTGCCGGTGCTGGCGCTGGTCCCGGGCGTGGGCGCGCTATTGCTGCCGCGCCTGGCCCCCGCGCGCGCGGCGCTGCTGCTCGGCGCCGGGCTCGGCGCGCTGGCGCTGCTGCTGGCCCAGGGCGCGCTGATCCGCCATGACGGCAATGCCCTTCCGGGCCTGTTCGGCGCGGCGCGGCAGGGCGGGCTCGGCTGGGGGGGCTGGCTTCTGCTCGGCCTCGCGCTCTCGCTGCTGTCGCGCGGCATCGCCGAGCGCGGGGCGTTTCGCGGCGACGTGTTCCTTGCCGGCGCGGTGGTCTTCACCGGTGCGAGCCTGACGCTCTTCGTCTTCTTCCCCCTCGCCTTGATGTTCGCCCAGGCGCCGCTCGGCCCGCAGGGGGCGCTCGACCTGCCGCGCTTCCTGGGCCGGCTCGGCGGGCAGGATCTCTGGGCGATGGGCTGCCTGACCGATGGCGGGCGCTGCGGGACGGTGTGGAACACGCTGCTGCTCGGCGTGCTGGCCGGCGCGCTCGGCACCGCCATGGGCCTCGCCTTCGCGCTGCTCGCGGTGCGGGCGGGCAAGGGCTGGCGGCGGGGCCTCGCCTTCCTCGCGATCCTGCCGGTGATCACGCCACCCTTCGTGATTTCGCTGGCGCTCATCGTGCTGTTCGGGCGGACGGGCATCGTCACCACCGCGCTCGACGAATGGTTCGACATCCCGCGCAGCCGCTGGATCTACGGCCTGCCGGGCCTGCTGATCGCGCAGCTTCTGTCGCAGATCCCGATCGCCTATCTGGTGCTGGTCGGCGTGCTGGAGGCGGTGAGCCCGACGCTGGAAGAGGCCGCGCGCTCGCTGCGGGCCTCGCGCTGGTACCTGTTCCGCACCGTCACCTGGCCGCTGATCCGCCCGGGCATCGCCGCGGCCTTCCTGCTCGGCTTCGTCGAGAGCCTGTCCGATTTCGGCAATCCGCTGGTGCTGGGCGGCAATTTCGACGTGCTCTCGGTGAGCATCTTCTTCGCCGTGGTGGGCGCGCAGCATGACCCCTCGCGCGCCGCGACGCTGGGGCTGATCCTGCTGGCGCTCACGCTCGCGGCCTTCCTGCTGCAGCGGCGCTGGGTGGGCACGGCCTCTTTCGTCACGGTCACGGGCAAGGGCGATGCGGGTATCGCCGCGCCTCTCGCGCGGCGCGTGCGCTGGGGCGCGGCGCTGGTCGCGCTGCCCTGGATGGCCTTCACCGCCATCGTCTACGGCATCGTGCTGATGGGCGGCTTCGTGCGCGACATCGGCCGCGGCGACATGACCTTCACCTGGCGCCATGTGCTGACCGCCTTCGAGGTCGAGTGGCGCGACGCCGCGCCGGCCTTCACCGGCGCGGCCTGGGACAGCCTGTTCACCACGCTGCAGGTGGCCGCCATCGCCGCGCCGGCGACGGCAATCCTCGGCATCATCGCCGCCTGGCTGATCACGCGCACGCAATTCCCGGGGCGGCGCGCGCTGGAATTCGCCGCCCTGCTCTCCTTCGCCGTGCCGGGCACGGTGGTGGGCGTTTCCTACATCGTCGCCTTCAACGTCCCACCCTTCGAACTGACGGGCACGGCCGCGATCCTGGTGATCTGCCTCGCCTTCCGCAACATGCCGGTGGGCATGCGCGCGGCCCAGGCGGCGCTCGCGCAGATCGACCGCAGCCTGGAGGAAGCCAGCAGCGTGCTCGGCGCGGGGGCGGGGCGCACGCTCTCGCGCATCGTGCTGCCGCTGCTGCGCCCGGCGATCCTGGCCGCGCTGGTCTATGGCTTCGTCCATGCCATGACCTCGGTCTCGGCGGTGATCTTCCTGGTCTCGGCGCGGCACAACCTTGCCACCACCTATATCGTCGGGCGCGTGGAGGCGGGCGAATACGCGCTGGCCATCACCTATTCCGCGGCGCTGATCGTCATCATGCTGGCGGCCATCGGGCTGATCGCGCTGCTCACCGGCAGGCGACGCCTCGGCCGTCGCTCAGGCTGAGGAAACATTCGATGGCCGATGCGGCGGATGTCGTCTTCGAGGGCGTGACCAAGCGCTATGGCGCGACCACGGCGGTGGATCGCCTCTCCTTCACCGTGCCCGCCGGCACGCTGGTCACGCTGCTCGGCCCCTCGGGCTGCGGCAAGACCACGCTGCTGCGCATGCTCGCGGGGCTGGAGCCGATCACCGAGGGGCGCATCCTGATCGGCGGGCGGGACGTGACCGCGCTCTCCCCGGCTGAGCGCGACGTCTCGCTGGTCTTCCAATCCTATGCGCTGTTTCCGCACATGAACGTGCTGGACAACGCCGCCTATGGGTTGCGTGCCGGAGGCGAGGGTCGCGTCGCCGCCGAAACGCGGGCGAAGGCGACGCTCGAGATGCTCGGCCTCGGCGCGCTGGCCGCGCGCCTGCCCTCCGAACTGTCGGGCGGGCAGCAGCAGCGCGTGGCGGTGGCGCGCGCGCTGGTGCTGGAGCCCCGCGTGCTGCTCTTCGATGAGCCGCTGTCGAACCTCGATGCGCGGCTGCGCCGGCAGGTGCGCGACGAGATCCGCGCGCTGCAGCGCCGGCTGGGCCTGACCGTGGTCTATGTGACGCATGACCAGCAGGAGGCGCTGGCCGTCTCCGACCAGGTGGTGGTGATGCGCCAGGGCCGCATCGCCCAGGCGGGCCCGCCGCGCACCCTCTATGAGGCGCCGCAAAGCCGCTTCGTGGCCGATTTCATGGGCGAGGCGAACCTCATCCCCGTGCAGATCGAGGCGGTGGAGGTTGGCCTGGCGCGCTTCAGCGTGGGCACGCTCGAGATGTCCCTGCCCTCGCCCGGGCTGGTGGCGGGGCAGCAGGCGATCCTCGCCGCGCGGCCGCAGGCGCTGCGCTTCGCGGATTCCGGGCCGGGCCTCGCGGGGCGGCTGCAGGTGGCGACCTATCTCGGCAGCCAGATGGAATATGCGCTGGAAACGCCGCTCGGCCCGCTGCTCGCCATCAGCGAGGAGGTGGCCGCGCCCCTCGCCGAGGGCCGCGAGGTCGTGATCGGCTTCGCCCCGGACCGCGGCCTCGCCTTGCTGCCAAGCGAGGCAGAGGGCCCGTGAGTCGGGCAGGCCATCGCCAGGGCGCGACAGCAAGATGCGCCAACCCCGGTTGGCAGGCAGCAATCCTGACCTAGTTTAGGCAGGCAGTTCTCCCGCAGGAAGTTCCCATGCCCGATACGCTCACGCCCGACTTCGCCTTCGATCCGACGCGGCTGAAATTCGGCATCGGCCAGCCCGTCCCGCGTGCCGAGGACCCCACGCTGCTCACCGGGCGCGGGCGCTACACCGATGACATCGCCCTGCCCGGCCAGCTCTATGCCGTGATGGTGCGCAGCCCCTATGCCCATGGCGTGATCCGCGGCATCGACACGGCCGCCGCGCGCGCCTTGCCCGGCGTGCTCGGCGTGTGGACCGGCGCCGACCTCACCGGCTTCGGCGACATGACCTGCGCGATGCCGCTGAAGAATGCCGATGGCACGCCGATCCGCACCACGAAGCGCCAGCCGCTCGCCACCGACAAGGTGCGCCATGTCGGCGACCCCGTGGCCTTCGTCGTGGCCGAGACGCGCGCCCAGGCCAAGGACGCGGCCGAGCTGGTGGAGCTCGACATCGAGGGGCTGGAGGCGGTGACCGAGGCCTCCGCCGCCGCCGCCCCCGGCGCGCCCCTGCTCTATGACGACATCCCGGGCAACACCGTGCTGGATTTCGTCGCCGGCGACACGGCGAAGGTGGCGGAGGGCTTCGCCCGCGCCGCGCATGTGACGAAGATGTCCATCCGCAACAACCGCATCGTCGTCGCCGCGATGGAACCGCGCAGCGCCATCGCCGCGATCGAGGACGGCCGCGTGGTGCTGCGCGTGGGCTGCCAGGGCGTCTTCGGCATGCGCGCGCAGCTTGCGGGGCTGCTCGGCCTCAAGACCTCCGAGGTGCGGATCCTCACCGGCAATGTCGGCGGCAGCTTCGGCATGAAGGCAGCCGTCTATCCTGAATATCTCTGCCTCATCCACGCCGCGCGCGCGCTCGGCCGGCCGGTGAAGTGGACGGATGAGCGCTCGGGCTCCTTCCTCTCGGACGCGCATGGGCGCGACCATGAGGTGGCGGCCGAGCTGGCGCTGGATGCCGAGGGGCGCTTCCTCGCCGTGCGGCTCACCAGCTTCGCGAATATGGGCGCCTGGCTCAGCCCGGTCGGGCCGCTGATGGGCACGGCGAACTTCTTCAAGAATGTGCAGTCGAACTACGCCACGCCGGCGATCGAGGTGCGCACGAAATGCCTGGTGACCAACACCACCCCCGTCTCCGCCTATCGCGGCGCCGGGCGGCCCGAGGGCAACTACTTCATGGAGCGGCTGATCGAGCAGGCCGCGGAAGAAATGGGGCTCGACCCGGTGGCGATGCGCGCGCTGAACCACATCCGCCCCGAGCAATTCCCCTTCGCAGCACCCTCCGGCAGCGTCTATGACACCGGCGCCTTCACCGCGCTGATGCAGCGCACCCTCGCCGAGAGCGACCCGGAGGGCTATGCGGCGCGGCTTGCGGCAAGCCAGGCGAAGGGGCTGCTGCGCGGGCGCGGCATCGGCAATTTCCTCGAATGCACGGCGCCGCCGACCAAGGAGCAGGGCGGCATCCGCTTCGAGAAGGACGGCACCGTCACCATCATCACCGGCACGCTCGACTACGGGCAGGGCCATTGGTCGGCCTTCGCGCAGGTGCTGCACCAATCGCTCGGCGTGCCCTTTGCCGCCGTGCGGCTGCTGCAGGGGGACAGCGACGAGCTGATCGCGGGCGGCGGCACCGGCGGGTCGAAATCGATCATGGCCTCGGGTGCCGCGATCCTCGAGGCCTCGGAGAAGGTGATCGATAAGGGCCGCGCCGCCGCCGCCTGGGCGCTGGAAGCCGCCAGCGTGGATATCGAGTTCGAGCCGCATGGCGAGGGCGCGCAGGGGCGCTTCCTCGTCGCCGGCACGGATCGCGGCATCGGCATCATGGAACTCGCCGCGAAGCTGCGGGCCACGCCCGTGAAGCCCGAGGGCGTGCCGGAGAGCCTCGACGTCACGCATGTCTTCGACCAGGCGCCGATGGCCTATCCCAATGGCTGCCATGTCTGCGAGGTCGAGATCGACCCCGAGACGGGCATCGTGCGGATCGACCGCTACCTCGCGGTGAATGATTTCGGCGTGCAGGTGAACCCGCTGCTCGTCGCCGGCCAGGCGCATGGCGGCATCGCGCAGGGCGTGGGCCAGGCGCTGCTGGAGCGCGTCGCCTACAGCGAGGACGGGCAGCTCCTGTCGGGCAGCTACATGGATTACGCCCTGCCGCGCGCGGGCGACCTGCCGAGCTTCACCACCGGCAGCCACCCCGTGCCCTGCACGACCAATCCGCTCGGCGCCAAGGGCTGCGGCGAGGCCGGCTGCGCGGGCTCGCTGCCGGCGGTGATGAATGCGGTGGCGGATGCGCTCGCCGCCGTCGGTGTCACGCATATCGACATGCCGGCGACACCCGAGCGCGTCTGGATGGCGATCCAGGCCGCGCGCGGCTGACTAGAGCAATATCCGATCTGAGGTCGCGGCGCTGCCGCGACCTCAGATCGGATTTCTTGCTCTAGATTCAAATACATCTAGAGCACGAGATCCGTCCGAAAGGACGGATCGTGCTCTACCCCGCGCGATCCTGGTCCAGCCGGGCCAGGATCGCGGGCATCCGCGCCTGCGCCTGCGCAGCCAGGTCGCCGAACAGCGAGTTGCCATGGGCGTCGATGCCCACGGTGACCGGGCCAAGCCCCGACACGGCAAGACGCACCAGCCGGTAATGCGCGACGAGGTCATGGCAGGCGACCTCGCGCACCGCGGTGATCGCGCTGGAATGCAGCGGTGCGCCGCCGCCCAGGAATGAGAAATAGACGCAGCCCACCTCCTGCATCGCACTAACGCAGGCGGCGTCCAGCCCGCCCTTCCCGCCCACCGAAGTCAGCCCGTAATGGCGGATCAGCCGCGGCATGATCGGGTTGAAGCGCGTGCTGGTGGTGGGGTTCATGTAGAGCACCTCGAGCCCGCCCTCCGCCGTGTCCTGGCTGTAGGACCCCAGATGCAGCAGCGAACCGCCGGCGATATCCATGGGCGGGTCGCGCCCCTCCTCGGCGCAGGCGAGCAGGCGCTGATGCGTTGGCAGGCCGGCGGTGATGACGATCTCGCCCTCCAGCAGCACCATCTCCCCCGCGCGCAGTGTGCGCGCCTGGGCGGGCGTCATCGGCAACGTGATGGTTCTCATTCGAAGCGCTCCACGCGGCCATCATTGTGCAGCCGCGCGCGCGTGCGGCGGTTGATCCAGCAATTGAAGCAGACCGCCACCGGCGTGTAGCCATGGCCCGAGGCGTAATCGACATGCACGGCAAGGGCGGTGGTGTCGCCGCCCGTGCCCATCGGGCCGAAGCCCGTGGCGTTCACCGCGCGCAGCAGGCGTTCCTCCATCGCCGCCAGCACCGGTTCCTCATTCACCGTGCCGATGGCGCGCATCGTCGCCTTGCTCGCGATCTTCGCGGCCACGTCGAAGCTGCCGCCAATGCCCACCCCGATGATCACCGGCGGGCAATGCTGCGAGCCCGCCTGCATCACCACCTTCATCACATACTCCTCAATCTGCGCGAGCGATGGGAAGGAGAAGGTCTCCAGCGCCGCCCAGCGGCCCGAGCCCAGCGCCTTGGGCTGGCAGAGGATCTCCACCCAATCCGCACCCCCCGCGACATCCCAGGTGATGAGGGGCATGTCCTTGCCCTTGTAGCCGCGCTCATTGGTCAGCGGGTTCGTGACATGCTTGAGCAGCGGCGGCTTGATGGTGGCGACCAGCTCCTCGAAGCCATCCGCGATGGCCTGCTTGATGTCGCCCTCCAACTTCGCGCCCGTGCCGAGCGTGACGTGATAGACCGGCACGCCGGCATCCGAGCAGACGAAGCGATCCTCCTGCTCGGCGCGATTGGCGGAGCCGAGCATCATCTTCAGCACCTGCCGCGCCCCCTCCTGCGTCTCGCGTGCCAGGGCCTGGCGGAGGCCCTCCTTCGTGTCCTCGGGCACGCGGCGCAGCGACCAATCGTAGAGGTCGGCGGAGAGCCGCTTCATAGCCGCATAGGTGATGGGCATGGATGCTGCGTTTCCCCCGCTTGTAAGCCGCGACTATAAGTCATATGACTGACCTATTAGACCAAAGAAGGGGAAGCGC
This sequence comes from Roseomonas sp. TF40, assembly GCF_057219975.1. Lineage (NCBI taxonomy): Bacteria > Pseudomonadati > Pseudomonadota > Alphaproteobacteria > Acetobacterales > Roseomonadaceae > Roseomonas > Roseomonas sp. TF40. The sequence continues at coordinate 319,387 of NZ_JBXVVR010000001.1, forward strand.
CAATGATGAAGCTGCACTGGTCCCCGCGCTCGCCCTTCGTGCGCAAGGTGATGGTCGCCGCGCATGAACTCGGCCTTGCGGACCGGATCCAGACGGTGCGCACCGTGGTCGCCATGACGAAGCCGGCGCGCGAGCTCTTCCCCGACAACCCGCTGGGCAAGATCCCCACCCTGGTGCTCGAGGACGGCACCATCCTCTACGACAGCCAGGTGATCGTCGAGTATCTCGACAGCCTCGCCGGCGGGCGGCTGATCCCCGCCGCCGGCCCGGCCCGCTGGCAGGAGCTGCGGCGCCATGCGCTCGCCAACGGCTTCCTCGACCTGCTGATCCTCTGGCGGAACGAGCGCGACAAGTCGCCCCCCCTGCCCGCGCTGGTCGAGGCCTTCGCGCTGAAGACCGACGCCGTGCTGCCGGCGATCGAGGCGGAGATCGGCGCCATCGCATCGGCGCCGCTGGGTCTCGCGCAGATCACGCTCGGCATCGTCGGATCCTACCTCGATTTCCGCTTCCCCGACATCGATTGGCGCGCGCGCTGCCCGGACTTCGCCGCCTGGCACAAGGGTTTCGCCGAACGCCCCTCGATGCGCGCCACCGCCATCGTGGATTCCTGAGTCATGGCGGGCCCGCTTTCGCATCTGCGCGTGCTCGACCTCGGGCGCATCATGGCAGCCCCCTGGGCGACACAGATCCTGGCCGATCTCGGCGCCGACGTGATCAAGATCGAGCGCCCGGGCGTGGGCGACGACACGCGCGGCTGGGGTCCGCCCTTCCTGAGTGCGGCCGATGGCAGCAGGACGCGCGAGGCCGGCTATTTCCTCGCCGTGAACCGCGGCAAGCGCTCCGTCACCATCGACATCGCCAGGCCCGAAGGCCAGGCGGTGATCCGCCAACTCGCGATGACCTGCGACGTGGTGGTGGAGAATTTCAAGGCCGGCGCGCTCGCGAAATACGGCCTGGATGCGGCGTCGCTGCGCGCGACAAAGCCTTCGCTGATCTGTTGCGCCGTCACGGGTTTCGGCCAGGACGGGCCGCGCGCCGACCAGGCGGCCTATGACTTCATGATCCAGGGCATGGGCGGGCTGATGAGCCTGACCGGCGAGCGCGACGGCACGCCGCAGAAGGTGGGCGTGCCCATCGTCGATCTCATGACCGGGATGTACGCCGCCGTCGCCATCATCGCCGCCGTGGCGAAGCGCGCCGAGACGGGCCAGGGCGAGACCATCGACCTGGCGATGCTCGACGTGCAGGCCGCCTTCCTCGCCAACCAGGCGATGAACTGGCTGGTTGGTGGAAAGGTGCCCCACCGCGCGGGCAACCGCCACCCCAACATCCAGCCGCAGGATGTCTTCCCCGTCAGCGATGGCCACATCGTGCTCGCCGTCGGCAATGACGGGCAATTCGCGAAGCTCTGCGAGGCGATCGAGCGGCGGGAGTGGGCCGCCAATCCGCGCTTCATCCGCAACGCCGACCGGGTGCGGCATGAACACGACCTCACGCCGCTGCTCACCGCGCGCTTCGCCGATTTCACGCGCGCCGAGTTGATCGCGCGGCTCGATGCGGCGGGCGTGCCCTGCGGGCCGATCAACACCGTGCCCGATGTCTTTGCCGATCCGCAGGTGCAGCACCGGCAGATGCTGCGCCATCTGCCGCATCCGCTGGCCGGTAGCGTGCCGCAGGTGGTGAGCCCGATCCGCATGCAGGACGCACCGCTGCGCTACGATCGCGCGCCGCCAACACTCGGCCAGCACACGGCGGAGGTGCTGGCCGAGCTTGGCCTCGATGTCGCGGATCTCGCTGCGAAGGGGATCGTCTGATGGCACCGCGCATTCCCCTGCCCGGCCGCGACGAATTGGATGAGGCGCAGCGCGCCGTCTGGGACCGCGTCGTCTCCGGCCCGCGCGGCACCGTCATCGGCCCGCTGCGCGCCGCGATCCACAATGCCGAACTCGCCGCGCGCTGGTCCGCGATGGGCGAGGCGCTGCGCTTCAACACCTCACTCCCCAAGCGGCTGTCGGAGCTTGCGATCTGCGTCACCGGGCGGCGCTGGAGCAGCCAGGTAGAGTGGTGGGTGCATGCCCGCACGGCGCGCGAATGCGGCATCGCCCCCGCCATCCTCGCCGCCCTCGAAGCCGGCACATCGCCGGTCTTCGACGATGCGGATGAGGCGCTGGTCTATGATTTCGCGCGCGCGCTGCAGATGGACGGCCAGGTGCCCGACGCCACCTATACCGCCGCACGCGACCGCTTCGGCGTGACCGGCGTGGTCGAACTCACGGCGCTCATCGGCTACTACACCATGGTCTCGATGACGCTGAACGCGCATGGCATTCCCCTGCCGGCCGGCGAGGCGCCGCCGCTCACCGCGCCGGAGACGGGGCTCTTCACCCTGCCGCCCTCGGCGCGAAAGCCGTGAGCGAAGCGCCGGCCGCCACGCGCCCGCGAAACGCCGTGCCCGCGGGCGCCTGCGACGCGCACACCCATGTCTTCGATGCGCGCTTCCCGCACGGCCCCGCGCCCTATGCGCTGCCGCGCGCGGAGCTCGCCACCCATGCCGCGATGCGCGCCACGCTGGGGGTTGCGCGCGCCGTGCTGGTGCAGCCGGCGCCCTATGGGCGGGATGCCGCCTGCCTGCTGGATGCCCTCACGCGCAGCAACGGCACGCTGCGCGGCGTGATGAGCGCGGATGACTCCGTCACCGACGCCACGCTGGAAGCCTGGCACGCGGCCGGCGTGCGCGGCCTGCGTTTCGTCGAGATGCGCGCGCCGAATGGGGGCGGGCGCTACCCGGGCAGCATCGGCACCGAGGCGCTGATCGCCCTCGCGCCGCGGCTGCGCGCGCTCGGCTGGCAGGCGCATCTCTGGGCCAGCGCGGCGCAATGCGCCGAATTGCTGCCGGGCCTGCTGAAGCTCGATCTGCCGCTCGTGCTCGACCATGCGGGGATGCCCCAGGGTGTGGATGATCCGGCGCGCGACGCCATTCTCGGACCCGTCCGCGAAGGCCGGCTCTGGGTGAAGGCCACGCTCTGCCGCCTGCCGCAGTGGCAGGCGATGCGCCCCTGGCAGGAGGCGCTGGTCACGGCCAATGCGGATCGCGTGCTCTGGGGTTCGGACTGGCCCTATGTGCGCATGGACCCCGCACCGGATGCCGGGGCGATGCTCGACCTTCTGCTCGACTGGCTCGGCGACGCCGCGCTGGCGCGACGGATCCTGGTGGAGACACCGGCGCGCCTCTTCGACTTCGACGACTGACAAGAACGATGGAGGAAACGAACATGATCGGACGCAGGGCCGCCCTCGCCGGCCTCGCGCTGCCTGCCCTGATCGGCCCGGCACGCGCACAGACCTTCCCCGACCAACCCGTGCGCATGATCGTGCCCTTCGCGGCCGGCGGGCCGGCGGACATCATCGCGCGCACCGTCTCGCGCGTCATGTCGGAGCGGTTGGGCCGGCCCGTGGTGGTCGATCCGCGCGCCGGGGCGGGCGGCATGATCGGCGTGGACGCCACGGCAAAGGCGCGCCCGGATGGCCACACGCTGGTCATGGCGAGCAGCGGCGCCATCGTCATCCTGCCGCATCTGCGCCCGACCATGCCCTATGACGCGCTGCGCGACCTGACGCCGATCATGCAGGTGCTGGGCGTGCCGCAGATCGTCTCCGTGGCCCCCAATCTCGGCGTGCGAAGCCTGACGGAGCTGGTGGCGATGGCCAAGGCACGGCCCGGGCAGCTTGCCTTCGGCTCGGCCGGCATCGGGTCCTCCCTGCACATGGCGGGCGAGTTGCTGAAGATCCGCGCGGGCATCGACATCACCCATGTCCCCTATGCCGGTGCCGCGCCGGCGGTGACGGATTTGCTCGCGGGCCGCATCCAGATCCTGATGGCGGACGCCCCCGCGCTGATCGGCCAGGTGCGCGCCGGCGCGCTGCCGGCGCTGGCCGTCACCTCCGCCCAGCGGCTCGGCGTGCTGGCCGATGTGCCGACCGCGGTGGAGGCCGGCGTGCCGGGCATGGTCAGCGAGACCTGGTACGGGCTGCTCGGCCCCGCCGGCATCCCGCCCGATCGCGTCGCCACGCTGCACGCCGCGGCCCGGGCGGCGCTGGAGGATGAGCAGACGCGCCAGCAATTGCTGAGCCAGGGCGGGCGGATCGTCGGCAGCAGCCCGGCCGAGTTCGCCGCCTTCATCCGCGAAACCTACGCGACCTGGGGCGAGGTGGTACGCGCCACCGGCGTCCGGCTGGAGTGATCGCCATGCAGCGCCGCACCCTCCTCACCCTCACCGCCGCGCTGCCGGCGGCGGGCGCCCCTTCTTCCGCCCGGGCCCAGGCACCGGCCTGGATGCCCAACCGCGCGCTGCGCATCGTCGTGCCGCTCGCCCCAGGCGGCACGGCGGATACGATCGCGCGGCTGATCGCCGATCCGCTGGCGGCGCAACTCGGCCAGCCGGTGATCATCGAGAACCGGCCCGGCGGCACCAACACCGTCGCCGCGGTGCAGGTCGCGCGCGCGCCGGCAGATGGGCACACGCTGCTCTACGCGCCGCCGCCCGTGCAGATCCTCAACCCGCTGATGATGCGCACCATGCCTTATGACGCGATGGCGGATTTCACGCCCGTCGTCGCGCTGATGCGCGCGCCGAAGTTGCTGGTGGTGCGGCCGGATTTCCCGGCGCATGACGTGGCGGGCTTCATCGCCCTCGCCCGCGCGCGGCCGGGCAGCATCACCTTCGCGAGTTCCGGCATCGGCTCCTCCGCGCATCTTGCGGGCGCACTACTCGCCCAGATGGCGGGGATCGAGATGGTGCACGTGCCCTATCGCGGCACCGCGCCGGGCGTGCAGGACGTGATGGCGGGCCGCGTGGACATGACGCTGGACACCGCCGCCGCGCTGCTGCCGCTGGTGCGCGAGGGAAGGCTCAAGGCGCTCGCCGTCAGCACGCAGGACCCGGCCGAGGCCGCGCCCGAATTGCCGCCCATCGCGCGCACCCTGCCCGGCTTCCACGATGCCTCCTTCAACTACCTGCTCGCTGCCGCGCGCACGCCACCGGAGGCCATCGCCACGCTCAACGCCGCGGTGAACCGCGTGCTGCAGCAGCCGGCCGTGCGCGCCCGTTTCGCCACCCTCGGCGCCGAACCCGTCGGTGGCACGCCGGCGGAACTGGCCGCGATGGTGAGCCAGGAGATCGAGCGTTGGCGCGGCGTCATCACCGCTCAGGGGATCACCATCGAATGAGCATGCTCCGTCGAAGCCTTCTCGCCGCGCCGCTGCTGCTGCCTGGCCTTGCCCGCGCGCAATCCTTCCCCACGCGGCCGCTGCGCATGATCTGCCCCTTCGCCGCGGGTGGCTCGGCCGATGCCAGCGCACGGCAATTGGCCGAGCCGCTGAGCGCCGTCCTCGGCCAGCCCGTGGTGGTGGAGAACCGCCCCGGCGGCGGCGCCACGCTCGGCGCGCAGGTGGTGGCGCGCGCCGCGCCGGATGGGCATACGCTGCTCTACGGCACGCCGGGGCCGCAGATCATCAACCCGCATCTGATGCGCAGCCTGCCCTATGACCCGGTGCGGGATTTCGCGCCCGTCGCGGGCTACAAGCGCGCGCCCAACCTGCTGGCGATCCATCCCGGCCTGCCGGCGCGCGATCTGCCCGAGTTGATCGCCCTCGCCAAGGCACGGCCGGGGCAGCTCAGCTTCGCGTCTTCCGGCATCGGGTCCTCCTCGCATCTGGCGGGGGAGATGCTGAAGTTCCTCGCGAAGATCGACATCCTGCACGTGCCCTATCGCGGCACCGGCCCGGCGATGACGGACCTGCTCGCCGGCACGGTGAGCATGGCGCTCGACACCATGTCGATCCTGCTGCCGCCCTCACGCGCGGGCAATCTGCGGGCGCTGGGCGTGACCACGCCGCAGCGTTCGGCCCTCGCGCCGGAATTGCCCGCGCTGGCCGAGACGCTGCCCGGCTTCGACGCCGCGCCCTTCAACTACATCGCGACCACCGCCGGCACGCCCGCGCCGGTGATCGCGCGGCTGAACCAGGCGATCGTGGGCATCCTCAACGACCCGGCCTATCGCCGCCGCATGGAGGCGCTGGGCGAGGAGGCCACGCCCTCGACGCCCGAGGAACTGGCCGCCACCATCGCGGCCGAGAGCGCGCGCTGGAAACAGGTGATCGAAGCCGCAGGGATCCGGGCCGAATGAGCCACGCCTATGAAACGCTGACGCTGGAGGTCGCGGATTTCGTCGCGACCGTCACGCTCAACCGCCCGCCCGTGAATGCGCAGAACCGCGCCTTCAAGGAGGAACTGGTGCGCGTCTTCGACGAGTTGCACGACCGCGCCGATGTGCGCGCCGTGGTGCTGACCGGCGCGGGCCGCGCCTTCTCCGCCGGGGCGGACCTCAAGGAACGGCCCAACATCGCGGGCGAGGCCGGCGCCTATCCGCGCCACAACCGGCTGACGCGCGCGAGCTTCGATTGCGTGATGGAGTGCGGCAAGCCGGTGATCGCGGCGGTGAACGGGGCGGCCATCGGCGCGGGCTGCGTCCTGGCGCTGAGCTGCGACATCCTGCTGGTGGCCGAGGATGCCTATCTCTCCATGACCGAGGTCGATGTCGGCCTCGCCGGCGGGGTGCGCCATGTGCTGCGGCATTTCGGGCAATCCGATGCACGGCTGATGATCTACACGGCGCGGCGCATGACCGGCCCCGAATTGCTGCGCATGAACGTCGCCTCCGCCTGCCTGCCGCGTGCCGAATTGCTTGCCACGGCACAGCAGATCGGGCGCGAGATCGCGGCGAAGGTGCCGCTCGCCGTGCAGGCGGCCAAGCGCAGCTTCCAGGTGACCGAATACATGCCGCTCGCCGATGGCTATCGCTTCGAACAGTCGCAGACCGTGGCGCTGGCCGCGACGGAGGACACGCAGGAAGCCTGGCGCGCCTTCGCCGAGAAGCGCGCCCCCGTCTTCAAGGGGCGCTGACGTGACCGGCAAGGAAGCGATCCTGCTGCTCTGCCCCATCCCGGCCGATCTGCGCGCTGCCCTCGCCGCGCGCTTCGACCTGGTCGAGGACAAGCCGGCGGAAGGCCCGCGCCCCGGCTTCCGCATCGCCGTGACCACCGCCATGGCCGGCGCGACCGAGGCGCAATTCGCCCGGCTGCCGGATCTGCGCCTGCTCTCCAGCCAGGGCACGGGGCTCGAGAAGCTCGACCTCGCCGCCGCCGGGCGCCGGGGCATCAAGGTGGCCTATACGCCCGATGTGATGACCGAGGACGTGGCCGACGCCGCCATCGGGCTGATGTATGGCGCCGCGCGCCTAGTGGCGGAGGCCGATCGCTTCGTGCGCGCCGGGCGCTGGGGACCGGAGCGCATGCGCCCGGGGATCAGCCTGCATCGCAAGACCGCCGGCATCGTCGGCATGGGGCGCATCGGCCAGGCCATCGCACGGCGCTGCGCCGGGCTCGGCATGACGGTTGCCTGGACCGGCCCGCGCGCCAAGCCCGAGCTGCCCTGGCGGCGCGAGGCCGATCTGCAAAGCCTCGCCGCCATCAGCGATGTCCTGATCCTGGCCGTGCCCGGCGGGGCCAGCACCGATGGCATGGTCGATGCTGATGTGCTGCGCGCGCTCGGTCCTTCCGGCGTACTCGTGAACATCGCCCGTGGCGCGGTGGTGCAGGAAGAGGCGCTGATCACGGCGCTGCAGGAGGGCAGCATCGCCGGCGCGGGGCTCGATGTCTTCGCGCGCGAGCCGGGGCTCGATCCGCGATTCCTCGCGCTCGAGAATGTCGTGCTCGCGCCGCATTCGGCCTCCCTGACTCGCGAGACGCGCGCGGCGCTGATCGCGCGCATCCTCGACGACATCGAGGCCTTCCGCGCGGGCCGGGATTTCCTGGACGCGGCGGCGGGCGGCTGAAGCGGCGCGATGTCGGTCGTCGATCTCAGCCGCAGCGCCGTCTCCCGCTACATCCAGCTCGCGACGCTGTTCCGGCGGCGGATCGAGCAGGGCGTGTGGAAGCTGGGCGAGCAGATCCCGACGGTGGATGACCTCGCCACAGAATGCGGCGTGGCGCGCGCCACCATCCGCCAGGCGCTCGACCAGCTGGAGCAGGAAGGGCTGATCGCGCGCTTCCGCGCCAAGGGCACCTTCGTGCGCGGCCTCCCCAGCGCCAACCGGCTCTGGTGCGAGGTGGAGACCGATTGGTCGGGACTGCTGCGCTCCCGCGAGGGGGCGGAGATCGAGACGCTGGGCGAGGTGCTGGGGCTGGAGGGCGCCGATGTGCCGCGGGCCGAGATCGGCCACCCCGCCGCGCGCTACCGCCATATCCGCCGCCGCCACTGGCGCGACGGCCAGCCCTTCCTGCTCGCCGACGTCTATCTCGATGAGCGACTCTGGCCGAAGGTCACGCCAGAGGATCTGCGGACCAAGACGGCGCTGAAGCTCGTCGCCGGCATTCCCGGCATGCGCATCGCCGATGCGCGGCAGACGCTGACCATCGGCACCGCCGATGTCGAGACAGCGGCCGCGCTGCAGGTGCCCTTGAACGCGCCGGTCGCGCATGTGCGGCGCGCGGCGGTGGACCATCGCGGCGTGCTGGTGCTGGTCGCCGATGGCACCTATCGCGGGGATGTGGTGCGCATCGACATCAAGCTGCGTTGACCCCGCCGCTCAGCCGATCAGCGGCGCGGGCGCCTCGAGGGTGAAGCTGTAGAGCACGGCTTCGGACTCGTTGCCGGCCGCATCCTCGGCCATCAGGCGCAGCATGTAGTCGCCCTCCGCGAGCGGGCCGAACAGCGCGTCGAGGTCCACCGCGAAGCGGCCCATGCCATCCACCGCGATCTCCTGCACCGCGCCGCCATTCAGGCTGGCCTGCACGCTGTCCAGCCCGTCGCGGTTGTCGAAGGCGAGGCCGGCGAGCACCGGCGCCTCGGCCAGCACGCCGCCCATCGCGCCCAGCAGCACCACCGGGGCGAAGGTGTCGGACTCCGCCACCAGGCGCGTCACGCCGTATTCGGCCACCTGCCGCCCTGTCTCGATGCCGTCCACATTCGCGGAGTTGAAGTGGATGCCGCCATAGATGCGGCTCTTGCCCGCCTCCAGCGCGGCCTCGATGAAGTTGTCGAAGCTGCGGAACACGCCGGGCAGGCCGACCGAGGCATTGGTGAAGGCGATGTCGCCCAGCAGCATCTGCAGCGCATAGGCCGAGGCCGCGCTGCAGGTGGCGTGGCCCGAGAGGTAGTCCGGGTGGTTCGGCGTGTTGATCAGCGGCGCCCAGGTGGGATCGGCCTCGGTCAGCGGGTTGCCATCCGTGTCGGCCTCGCGGATCGCGGTGACGGGGCGCCAGAAATTGTAGACGTATTTCGCATCCCAGGCGGCGATGGCGCCGTCCGCCTGCACGAAGTTCAGCACGGCCAGCGTCCAGGCGGAGGAGGCGGTGGAATAGCCATTGTCCACCAGCACTTCCTCGGCGATCTGCGCCCAGCGCCCGGCCGGCGTGTAGGTGCCCGAAAGATCGCGCCAATAGAGCGCGATCTCGGTCTGCTCCGCCGTGCGCTCGGTCGAATTGATGGCGCCCAGGCGCTTCACCTCGTCGAAATCCGCGGCGTAGGTCGCGCTGTCGAGCGCGGGCGGGCCATCGGGGCGGAACTGGTCGCCGCTCTGCAGCGCCCAGGGCTTCACGCTGCCCCAATGCGGCTGGTGGCCGGGCAGGAAGGCGTTGGGCGTGGGGCGCCACTCGCCGGGTTCCGTGCCGCCCAGGAAGGGCGGCAGCACCGTGTCGAAACCATCGCCCGCGCGGATCGCGAGCACCGCATCGGCGACGGCGCGGCCGAAGGCCACGGCCTCATCCCGCGCCGCGCCCTCCGGCACCAGCGCGAGTTCCGCCGCCAGCTTGGCATCGAAGGTCGCGGCCTGGGGCGCGTAGATCGTGCTCAGCACGCGATGCGCGGCCGCGGCGATGGCGGCGGTGGCGGAGATGCCCTCCGGCGCATCGAGCGAGACCATCAGGCCGCGCGTGCCCTCGATCGCCGCCAGCGTGTCGAGCACCGCCGTGCTCTCGATGCCCAGCACGCGCGTGGCGATGGCGGTGACCGAACCGGCTGTCTTGATCGCCTCCAGCGTCGCGCGGTTCCAGCTGATGACCGGATCGGCGAGCGTCGTCTCCTCGCGGAACACCTCGAAGCTCTCGACCGCGCTGTTCCCGGCGGCGTCGGTGACCCGGTAGGTGAAGGCGTTGCTGCCGGCGGTCAGCGCGATGTCGGTCAGGACGAAGCGGCCATCTTCGCCGACCACAACCGTCTCGCCGGTCTGCTCCAGCACCACGATGGCGCCGGCTTCCGCCGTGCCGGCCAGGTTCACATACGCGAAGCCGGTGCGCGCATCGCCCACCGCCCCGGAATCGGAAGATGCCGCAAGGCGCAGGGTCGAGCCCTCGGGCGCCGTGCGGTCGATGGTGATGACCAGCGGCGCGGTGAACTCGCTCGTCTGGCCGTGCCGGCCGACGGCCTGGGCGGTGTAGCTGTAGCTGCCATCGGCGAGGCCGTCGGAGTCGGTATCCTCGAACTGCCAGCGCCCTTCGGCATCGGCGCGCACCACGCCAAGGCTGTCGCCGTCCCGGAAGATGGCGACCAGGCCGTTGGCGGCGGCGGTGCCCATCAACATCGGCGTGGCGTCCGCGGTCAGGCCATCGCCCTGGATGCCGGTATCCTCGGCGAAGCCGGTGATGGCGGGCGGTGGCGGCGCGCCGGGCACATAGGTGCCGTCCGCGAAGCGCAGCACCTCGACGTCGCGCAGGATGTCGGTGCCGTCAGCGAGGCCGGCGCCGGAGATTCCGCGCACCAGGAAGCCGTCGCGGCCAAGCTCGATGATCTCGTAATCCGCGCGCAGGCCGGTGAACTCGGCGATGTCCGTGCCGTCGCCGCCGCGCAGCATGTCGTTGCCCGCCCCACCCACGAGCAGGTCGTCGCCATCGCCCCCGCCGAGGTCGTCGCGGCCCGTACCGCCCAGCAGCGTGTCGCGCCCATCGCCGCCGCGCAGGTAGTCGTTGCCGCCATTGCCGATCAGCAGATCGCGCCCGTCATTGCCGAAGAGGAAGTCGACGCCTGCGCCGCCGCCCAGCGTGTCGTCGCCCTCATGTCCCCAGAAGGCGACCGAGCGCGTGCTGTTCTCATCGACGACGAAGCGATCCGCCCGTCGCGTGCCGAAGCCGAACAGAAGTGTCACGATCGCCTCTCCTTGCCCGTCCGCCGCCGCGGGGGTTGATGGAAGTAACATCACCGTCAGGGGGTGGGGGAAGCAAGGATCGCACTGCCGGGCTCTTCACATTTTGCGGAGCAGCGCGGCGCAAGCCGGCGAAATCCGGCGGCTCCCGTCATCTTGATGTCACGGAAGGCAGCGCCGCACCGGGTCACGGCGCCGGCGCCAGCCCCAGGCCCGGGGCCTCTGGCAGGGTGAGGAAGCCCGCCACCGGCTGCAAACCCGCGCCGAAGGGCGGCGTGGCGAGGTCCGCGAAGTAGATCTCCAGCGGCTCGGCTTCGGGCATGGCGGCCAGCAGGTGCAGCGTGGCGAGCAGGCCGGGGCCGAAATAGGGCGCGTGGGGCACCATCGCCACCCCCGCCGCCCGGGCGAGCGCCGCGACCTCCAGCAGCGCGGAGACGCCGCCATGCTTGGTGATGGAGGGCTGCACCACATCGACCGCGCCCGCGGCAAGCAGGCGCGCGAAATCGGCCGGGCCGGCGAGGTTCTCGCCGGCGGCCAGCGCGACGCCCCCCTGCCCGCGCAGCGCCGCCATGGCGGCGAAATCCTCCGGCGGCCAGGTGGGCTCCTCGACCCAGCGGATGTTCATCCCCGCGACGGCGGCGCAGAAATCGCGCGCGGCCGCGGCGCTCTCGAAGGCGCAGTTGATGTCGAGCATGATCGGCACCTCGGGCGGCGCGGCGGCCCGCGCGGCGGCGATGCAGCCGAGGTCGATCTCATGCAGCTTGATCTGGCGGTAGCCACGCCGGACCGCCTCTGCCGTGGCGCGCGCCACATCGGCGGGCACGCCGTAGCGCAGCAGGCTGGCATAGGCCGCCACGCGCGGCCGCGCCGCATCGCCGAGCAGCGCATGCAGCGGCTTGCCCGCGCGCCGGGCGGCGATGTCCCACAGCGCGATGTCGATGGCCGAAAGCCCGAAGGTGACCGGCCCATTGCGCCCGTAATTGTGGAAGCGGCGCTGCAGAGCGCGCATCAGGCCCGCGATGTCGCGGGAGTCCGCGCCGAGGCAGGCAGGGGCGATCAACTGCTCCACCGCCGCGCGCGTCGTGCCGCAGAGCGTGAAGCCGAAGCCCTCGCCCCATCCCTGCAGCCCCTCCGCCGTCTCCACGCGCACGAGCAGCGTCTCGATCTCGCGCAGGCGGAGATTGCCGCCGGTGCCATGCGCGCCGGAAGCCGTGGTGCCAAAGCCTGTCGAGAACCCGCTGCGATGCAGATGGCAGTCGATGCGCGTGATCGTCGAGCCCGTCATCTCCGCCGCTTCCCCCCCAGGGCCTGGTCGGGAATACTTGCAGCCATCGCCGGCATGCAGAAGCCGGGTTGGAGGAAATCATGCTGCGTCGCCTTGCCGCCGGGATGCTGCTCTCGGCCCTCACCGCCCTGCCCGCCGCCCTGCCCGCCGGGGCGCAGGAGGCCTACCCCTCCCGCCCGCTGCGCTTCATCGTCCCCTTCGGCGCCGGTGGCCCGAGCGACATCGTGGCCCGCACCATCGCGCCCCGCATGTCGGCCACGCTCGGCCAGCCCGTGGTGATCGAGAACCGAGCCGGCGCCGGGGGCGTGACGGGCGTGGATGTCGCCGCGCGCGCCACGCCGGATGGCTACACCTTCGCCATCGGCAGCGCCGGCGCGCTCGCCATCTCGCCGAGCCTGGGCCGCGGGACGCCCTATGACCCGCTGCGTGACCTCGCGCCCATCACGCTCGGCGTGCTGGTGCCCGAGCCCGTGGTGGTGCCGGCCGCATCGCCCTTCCGCACGCTGCAGGAGCTGATCGCGGGAGCGAAGGCGCGGCCCGGCTCGCTGAATTTCGGCTCCACCGGCCCGGGCAGCATGCCGCATCTGGCGGGCGAGCAGCTGCGCGCGGCCGCGGGCATCGACATCGTGCATGTCTCCTACACCAGCGGCGGGCTGCTCGCGACGGCGATCCTGCGCAATGAGGTGCAGCTCGGCTTCGCGGACCTGCCGGTGCTGCTGTCGCATATCCAGGCGGGGACGATGCGCGCCCTGGCCGTGGGCACGCCACAGCGCCTCTCCTGGATCCCCGACGTGCCGACGATGACGGAGGCCGGGCTGCCGAGCGTCGATGCCTCCAACTGGCATGGGCTGGTGGCGTCCTCGCGCATTCCCGAAGGCCCGCTCGGCATCCTGCGGCGCGCCGCGATCGGGGCGCTGCAGGACCCGGAGATCCGCCGCGCGCTGACCGCGCAGGGCGCGATCCCGGGCGGCAACAGCCCCGAGGAGTTCGGCGCCTTCCTGCGCAGCGAGAATGTGAAATGGGGCGAGGTGATCCGCCGTAACAACATCACGGCGGAATAGGGTCAGCGCCTGTCGGCGTAGCTTATCTTCACCGCCTGTCGGCGCAGCTTCGTTTCAGCGCCTGTCGGCGCGGGGATCCAGCGCGTCGCGCAGCCCGTCGCCCATCAGGTTGAAGGCAAGCACGACCACGAAGATCGCCGCCCCAGGCGCGATGGCGAGCCAGGGGGCGGTGTCGAGGAAACGCTGCGCGCTGTTCAACATGCTCCCCCAGCTCGGCTGCGGCGGCTGCATGCCCAGGCCGAGGAAGCTCAGCGAGGCCTCGGCGATGATCGCCTCCGCGATGGCGAGCGTCGATTGCACCAGCAGCGGCGGGATGATGTTGGGCAGCACATGCACGATGGCGGTGCGCCAGGGCGGGTTGCCCAGGCTGCGCGCGGCCTCCACCCAATCGGTCGATTTCGCATCCAGCGCCATGCCGCGCGCAAGCCGCACGAAGACCGGGCTCGCGGTGATGGCGATGGCCAGCATCGCATTCTCCAGCGCCGGGCCGAGGAAGGCCGCGAGCGCGATGGCCAGGATCAGGAAGGGCACGGAGAGCATGGCATCCGCGATGCGCGAGATCAGCGCATCCACCCAGCCGCCGGCGAGCCCCGCCAGCAGCCCGATCGGCACGCCGATGGCGACGGCGCCCAGCACCGAGATGACCCCCGCCATCAGCGAGGCCCGCGCCCCCCAGACCAGGCGCGAGAAGACATCGCGCCCGTTCTCATCCGTGCCGAACCAGTGCAGCTCCGAGGGCGGCTTGCGGATGCGCGACCAGCTGGTCGCGATCGGGTCATAGGGCGCGATCCAGGGGGCGAAGATCGCGACCAGCACGAAGGCGAGCACCACCACCAGCCCCGCCACGGCCAGCTTGTGGCGGAAGAAGCGGGCGATGGCGCGGCGCGTCGGGCTCGTGCCCTGCATCACCACGGGCGGCGCGGCGGCGGTGCTGCTCATGACTGGCGCAGCCGCGGGTTGATGAGCATGTAGAGGATATCCGCGAGCAGGCTGAGCGCCACGAAGATCAGCGCGGTGGCCAGCACCACGCCCTGCACCACCGGATAGTCGCGGTTGAACACGGCATCGACCACCAGCTTGCCGAAGCCGGGGATGGTGAAGATCTGCTCGGTGAGCACCGCACCTGCCAGCAGGCGGCCGAACTCGATGGTGCCGAGCGTGACCACCGGGATCAGCGCGTTGCGCAGCGCGTGCTTCCAGATGACGGCCTTCTCGGCGAGGCCCTTGGCGCGCGCCGTGCGGACGTAATCCTGGCTGAGCGCGGTCAGCATCGCCGCGCGCGTATGGCGCATCAGCACGGAGGCGACCCCCGTACCGAGCACGAAGGCCGGCATGATGGTGGTGGCCAGGCTCTGCACCGGATTCTCCCATAGCGAGACATAGCCCGAGGGCGGCAGCCAGCCGAGCTGCACCGAGAAGAACAGGATCATCATGATGCCGAGCCAGAAATTCGGCGTGGAGATGCCGAACAGCGCCACGCCATTCGCCAGCCAGTCCAGCGGCGTGTCGCGCTTGACGGCCGAAAGGATGCCGAGCGGCACGCCGATCACGACCGCGATGATGAAGGACATCAGCGCCAGCTGCGCCGTCACCGGCAGCTTCTCGAGGATGAGGTCCGAGACCGGCAGGCGGATGCGCCAGGAGAAGCCGAAATCCCCCTGCACCACATTGCCGATCCAGTAGAGGTATTGCGCCCAGAGCGGCTGATCCAGGCGCAGCTCCGCGCGGATCTGCGCCAGCACCACCGGATCGCCGCGTTCCTCACCGGCCAGGATCAGCGCCGGGTCGCCCGGCATCAATTGCTGCAGGCCGAAGACGAGGAAGGAGAGGATCAGCAGCGTGGGCACCACCTGCCCCAGGCGCTTCAGCAGCCATGCCCACATCGCCTTACCCTCCCTGCCGGTGCGGCGCGGCCGCGCCGAGCGGCCGAATGGCCGCCGCGCACAGCCGAGCAGCGCGGCCGGGCGCGACCACGGCCTGCGCGAAGCCAAGCCGCCGGCGGCGGCGCCCGGCGTCTGAGGGCATCAGTTGAGCCTCATATCCTGCAGGCGGATCATGCCGTCCGCGATCGGGCGATAGCCGGTCAGGCGCGTCGCATGGATCATGATGTTCTTGCGGTGCCACACATAGATGCGGTGGCGGTCCTGCTGCAGCGAGATCTCGTTGATGCGCGCGAAGAGCGCGAGGCGCCGCGCCGGGTCGTTCTCGGCGCGCGACTGGTCGAGCAGCGCATCCACCTCCGGGTTCGCGTAGCGGCCGTCATTCTGCCCGCCGGTGGAATGGGTGAAGGAATAGATGTTGCCGTCCGGATCGGTGCGGCCCGACCAGCCCACGAGGTAGAGCTCGAACTCGCCGCGCTGGGCGGCCTGGAGGGAGGAAGCGAACTCCATCGCGCGCAGCCGCACATCGAAGCCGGCCTCGCGCGCCATGGCCTGGATCACCTCGCCCGCCTGGCGCAGATCGGCGTTGTTGGGCACGGTCAGCTCGACCTGCAGCGGCATGGTCACACCCGCCTCGCGCAGCAATTGCTGGGCGCGGGCCACGTTGCGCGGCTCGGGCTGGAAGTTGCGGACATGGAAGGGGCTCGCCGGCGGCACGGCCTGGCGCGTGGGCGTGTACATGCCCTCATAGACCACCTGGTTGATCGCGGCGCGGTCGAGCGAAAGCTCGAAAGCCTCGCGCACCCGCGCATTGCGGCCCATCGGCGTATTGGCGCGCGGGCCGTTGTTGATGTTGATCGTGATGCCCTGGTAGCCCAGTTCCTCCACCGGCACCGCGCGCAGGTTGCGGTTGCGGGAGACGGCGCGGATGTCGTCGGGCTCCATGCGCTCGCCGAACTCGACCGCGCCGGACTGCACATTGGCGAGGCGCGCATTGTTGTCGGGGATCGGCAGGTAGGTGACGCGCGAGAAGTGGATGCGCCCGGCATCCCAGTAGTCCGGGAAGCGCTCGAGCACGATGCGGTCCTGCGCGACGCGCTCGACGAAGCGGAAGGGCCCGGTGCAGACGGGGCGGTTGCCGAAATTGCGCCCCGCCGCCTCCGCGGCGCGCGGGCTCAGCACCATGCCGGCGCGGTCGGTCAGCTGCGCGAGGAAGGCGGCGTTGGGCGCGGAGAGGCGGATGCGCACGGTCTTGGCATCCACGGCCTCGACGGATTGCATCGTGTTGATCTCGCTGCGCCGGAAGCTGCCCTGCAGGTTCAGGTGGCGGTTGAGCGAATAGACCACGGCGGCGGCGTCCATCGTGTCGCCATCATGGAACTTCACGCCCTCCCGCAGGGTGATCAGCAGCGTGCGCGGATCCTCCCACCGATGGGCGGTGGCGAGTTGCGGGACGATCTCCAGCCGCTCATTGATGTCGAAGAGCTTGTCGCAGAGCGCGGTGAAGACGATGCGCCCGACATAGGTGCGCGCAAGCGTGGGGTCGAGGATGTCGGGGTCCTCGCGCAGCGCGATGCGCAGCGCCGGCAGCGGTGCCTGCGCATGGGCGATCGGGGTCACGGCGAGGGCGGCGAGGGCGACAAGGCCCGCGGTGGCGGCTCTGCGGATCATGCGAGGACTCCCGGTTTTCTGTTGCTGTCACTGAAGAAGTCTTGCAGGCGGCGCAGCCTTTCGCCACCCGCGTGATGTTCGCTCGCGGCCTGTGCCGGCGGCAGGCTGTCCTGCAGATGGCAGGCCACGCGATGCGCCGCCCCGGCCAGCGGAGGCAGGCTCTCGGCGCACAGCGGCTGCGCGAAGGGACAGCGCGTGCGGAAGCGACAGCCGGAGGGCGGGTTGATGGGGCTCGGGATGTCGCCCTCGATCGGCGGCGCCCCTGCCCTTCCCTGCCCCGGCACGGCGGCGAGCAGCGCGCGGGTATAGGGGTGGCGCGGCGCGGCGAAGACCGCGGCGGTCGGTCCCTGCTCGACGATGCGGCCCAGATACATCACCGCGACCTCATCGGCGATGTGGCGCACCACGCCGAGGTCGTGGCTGATCAGCACGAAGGTCAGGCCGAGTTCGCGGATCAAATCCTGCAGCAGGTTCACCACCTGCGCCTGCACCGAGACGTCGAGCGCGCTGACCGGCTCATCGCCCACGATCAGCTTCGGCCCGCTGGCCAGCGCGCGGGCGATGGCGATGCGCTGGCGCTGGCCGCCGGAGAATTCATGCGGCCAGCGCCGCGCGAGTTCCGGGCGCAGCCCGACGCGGGCGAGCAGTTCCGCCACGCGCTCACCCTCCCGCGCGCGCGGGACGATGTTGTGCAGCCGCAGCGGTTCCGCCACTGCCTGCTCCACCGTCATGCGCGGGTCGAGGCTGCCGAAGGGGTCCTGGAAGATCAGCTGCATGTCGCGCCGGCGCGCCCGCAGGGCACGGGCGGACAGGCCGCGAAGATCCTCGCCCTGGAACAGGATGCTGCCTGAATCCGGCTCGATGAGCCGTAGCGCCAGGCGGCCCAGGGTGGATTTGCCGCAGCCGGATTCGCCGACGATGGCCAGCACGCGCCCCTGCGGCACGACCAGGGAGACACCATCCACGGCGCGCACGGCCCCGCGGCGGCGGCCCAGCGCGTCGCGCACCGGAAAGCCCTTCGCCACGTCGCGGAGTTCGAGCATCGGCGTGCTCATGCGGCGGAGTCCAGCAGGCTGTCGAGCGGCGCCCGCCAGCAGGCCGCAAGGTGCCCGGGCGTGACCTCGGCCAGCGGCGGCTGCTCCGCACAGCGCGCGAGGGCGAAGGGGCAGCGCGGCGCGAAGCGGCAGCCGGGCGGCGGCTTCAGCAGGTCCGGCACCGTGCCCTCGATGCTGGCGAGCCGCGCCGCGCCCCCCTCCAGCCGCGGCCGCGCGCCGAGCAGGCCGATGGTGTAGGGGTGCTGCGGAGTGGCGAAGAGATCGGCCGCCTTCGCACGCTCCGCCACGCGCCCGGCATACATCACGACAACCTCATCGGCGTGGTCCGCGACCACGCCGAGGTCATGCGTGATCAGCACCACCGCCGTGCCGGTCTCGCGCTTCAGCTCGTCGATCAGCGAGAGGATCTGCGCCTGCACCGTGACGTCGAGCGCGGTGGTGGGCTCATCCGCGATCAGCAGGCGCGGGCGGCAGGCGAGCGCCATGGCGATCATCACGCGCTGGCGCATGCCGCCCGAAAGCTGGTGCGGATACTGCTTCGCGCGCCGCGCCGCTTCGGGGATGCGCACGCGCGCCAGCATCTCCACCGCGCGGTCGAAGGCGGCGGTGGGCGAGAGGCCCTGGTGCAGGCGCAGCGCCTCGGCCACCTGTTCGCCGGCGGTGAAGGCCGGGTTCAGGCTCGTCATCGGCTCCTGGAAGATCATCGCCATCTCGCCGCCGCGCTTGGCGCGCCGCGCCTCGGGCGAGAGGGCGAGCAGTTCCGTGCCCCCGAGCCGGATGCCCCCGCCCACCTGCCCGCCGGGGGGAAGCAGACCCATGATGGCCAGCGCGGTCACGGATTTCCCGCAGCCGCTCTCCCCCACCACGGCGAGGGTCCTGCCGGCCTCGACGGCGAAGGAGACGCCATCGACCGGGCGCAGCAGGCCGCGATCGGTGGGGAACTCGATGCTGACACCCGCGAGTTCGAGGACCGGCGCGCTCATGCGTCACGCTCCTGCGCCTGGGCGATGGCGGCCTGGATCACCGCGCGGTCGAAGACGCCCGGGTGGTCACGCCCCGGCAGGAAGCGGCGGAAATGCCGAAGATAGCCGTGCCAGACGCCGTGCAGGCGGCGCAGCTCCGCCAGCGGATCGGCATGGTCATCCACGCGCAGGTCGAGATCGGGATAGGGATCGGCCGAGCCCACGACGATCGCCGCCGATTGCCGGCCGCGCTTGTCGCCACCCGCTGCCTCGCCGGCCTCCATCGCGTGCAGCAGCCGCAGCGCCAGCGGCAGGCCCGCGGCGGCGAGGAAGGCGTCGCGCGTGGCCTGCACCACCTGCTCGCCCGCCAGCATGTTGCCCGCGACCGAGACATCCACGCCGCTGACGGCGCCGCACCAGCCCACGCACTCGGCCCCCGTATGCTGGGCGATGCGCCCATCGGCGCCCATCACATGCACCTGGCGCACCGCGGCGCCCGGATCGGCCGCGATCAGCGCGGCGAGTGCGGCCTCCGGCGCTTCGCCCACGCGCAGCCGTGCCAGCGCATCGGGGCCGAGGAAGGGATTGACCAGCGCCTGGGTGCAGGCCACGCCAACCCGCCCCTCCACACGCGGGCAGAGCGCGCCAGCCGCAAGGAAGCGGCTGGCCACCGCGGCGCCCATTTCCCCCGTCTCGGCATCACGTGCCAGGATCGACCACGTCATGCCGCGGTAACTGACAGGATTCTGGCGTCGCGCAAGCCTCGCACGGCCGGCTATTGCGCGCCCGGTGCGACCACTGCCCATAAAACGGGCAGACAACTGGCGCTTCAGGCCGCGCGGGAGAAGATCTCCGTCACCTCGGAGGCGAGCATGGGCTGCACGAAGCTGAGGCGCAGCAGGCCGTCGCCACTTGCCTGCACCCGCCCGCCGATCTGCCGTCCCAACCGCGGGATATCGAGGCTGACGGAGGTGCCAGCCGGCAGATCCGCCACGCCGCGCAGCGCCGCGCCGCCAGCGGAGATATTCTCCACTTCAACCGCAAGGCTGCGCCCGCCGACCAGCAACGTCGCCGCCAGGGCGACGGCGTGCCGAGGCGCGCCGCGCCGGTCGACATCGGCGGTGGAGTTGCGCACGGCCTCCACGAGCGCATGGCGCAGCCGGTCCACATCCCCGCCGATGCCCGCCGCGGTTTCCTGGACGCCGGCGGCCTGCGCGCCCACCTGCTCACTGCTGCCGACGACGCCGTCCAGGCGTTCAGCCATGTCGCGCGCCGCGCTGGCCGTGCCGGCCACGTTGCGGGCGATCTCGGCCGTGGCCTCGTTCTGTTGCGCCATGGCGTCGGCGATGCTGCGGGCGATCGCGTCGAGTTCCCCGATCGTGCCCAGCGTGCCGCGCACAGCCGCAACCGCGCCCTCTGTCGCGCTGCCGACGGCGGCGATGTGCTTGCCGATCTCCTCCGTGCTGCGGGCGGTCTGGCTGGCGAGCGACTTAACCTCCTGCGCCACCACCGCGAAGCCCTTGCCGGCCTCGCCGGCCCGCGCGGCCTCGATGGTGGCGTTCAGCGCGAGCAGGTTGGTCTGCCCGGCGATCTCGCCGATCAGCTTCGCCACGGCGCCGATCCGCCCCACCGCTTCCTGCAGCCCGGAGATGGCGGCGGTGCCGGCTTCCGTCCCCTGCACGGCACGGCGTGTGGCAGAAGCCGCCGCATCAACCTGGCCCACGATGCTGCGCACGCTGGCCGAGACCTGCTCCGTCGCTGCGGCGCTGGATTCAGCGCGTTCGAGAACGATGCGCGCGGCCCGCTGGACCTCCCCGCTCTCGGCGGCGGCCCGGGCGGCCTGGTCGCGCATCGCAGTCGCGGCATCGCGCAACTGTGTCACGCGCCCGCCAATCCCTGTGACCGAGGCGCGGGCCTCCTGCTCCACCTTGTCGGCCATGCTGCGCAGCGCCGCGCTTTGCGCTTCCGCGGCGGCGCTGCGTTGGGTTTCCTGTGCGGCGCGCAAGGCCTGCGCCTCGGCGCTGCGTTGCTTGAGCACATCCAGCGCGCGGGCCATGTCGCCCACCTCATCGCGCCGGGCGGTATCGGCAACCGGCGCCGCCAACTCGCCATCCGCCACCGCCTGCATGCGCGCGGTCAGGCGCTGGAGCGGCTGGGTGACGCGCACCCGCACCAGCCACAGCGCCGCCCCGATGACGCACAGCGCCAGCACGGCGAGCAGGATCAGTGCGATGGCCGTCGTCTCCGCCGCCTCGGCCGCGCTACCGAGCCGCGCATCGGTGGCGACGAGCACGGCATCGGCGATCTGGCCGATGGTTTCGGTCAGCGGGTCGATGTCCCGGTAGAGCGGGCCGAGCACCACCGCATCGAGCGCCGCGCGGTCCTGCCTCTGCAGCGCCTGCTCCAGCGCCGCGACGGTGGCATCGGCGGGCTGCTTGCGGCGCAGTACCTCGGCCCAGAGTGACGGGTTGGGGGGTGCGGCCTGCAGGGCGGCGACATGCCGGGCGATGCCCGCCTGCGCCTCCTGGAAGGCCGCCAGCCCCTCGGCCCAGCCGAGATTGCCGTTGCGCACCTTGTGCGCGACATCGACGACCGAGACGGCATAGCCATCCGACAGCGCCTTCAGCGAGACCAGCGGGGCCACGGCCTGCGCGCGCAAGGCGCCGAGTTCCGCGACCTCGCGCCGCGCCGTGGTCAGCCCCAGCAGGCAGGCGGCGGCGATGGTGGCCGCAAGGGCCAGCTGAATCAGCGTGAGCAGATGACGGATACGCATGCGAGGATCCCCAACGGTTGGGGGTAAGCCTCGGCCATTCGGGTTAAGGAAGGCGAAAGGCCCACAGACGGGCCATGATCGCCGGCGCCGATGGCCGCGATAGGCAAGATCGATGTTCCCCCGGGAAGGCCTTCTCGATACGATGCGCCAACCATCCGGCAGGGGGCATCATGACCGAGGAACCGCACAAGAAAGCTGTGCAGCCGCTCACCACCTCCGACCTCGACAATGTCTCGGGCGGGTCATCCATGAACCCGCTCAACGCGATCCCCGATCTGGAATTCCTGACCGGCAGCAAGCCGGAGCCGACGACCTACACCATCTTCAACCCGGCCAATGTCACAAGCCTCTCCTCCATTCCCGTCGCGGTGTTCTTCCAGGGCGGCTTTGAGAACGATAGGCTCAGCCTGACCGAGCAGAACGACATTTTCTTCGCCAATCGGGGTGACGACTACGCCAATGGCGCGGGCGGGGACGATTTGCTGATCGGCGACGGCGTGCATACGGGCCTTTCAGGTCCGCAAGGCAGTACCGTGACCTTCAACCCCAACCAGTGGAACACCGCGCCGGGTGACGACACGCTGGTCGGCGGCGACGGCGCCGACACGCTGTTCGGCGACACCGAGCAGCAATCGGGCGTCGGCGGCGATGACTTCCTCGCGGGCGGCTACAATGACCGTGCGGGCGACCTCGCCTTCGGGGGCGGCGGCCAGGATACATTCTTCTGGGAGCGCGGCTCGGGCAACGACACCTTCCATGGCGGCGAAGGCACGGACACGCTGTGGGTGCACAATCTGTGGACCAGCGATACCGTGACCTATTCGATCAACGAGGGCACGCTGACCCACATCGGCGGTCGCGAATACGCCGTGCTCGACGCCGCCGGCAACCCCGTGACGTTCAGCGGCACGATCACCATCGGGGGCGAGACCATCACCTTCACCGGCCTCGAGCGCATCAAGTTCTAGAGCAGGAAATGCGTTCAGATGATTTCATCTGAACGCATATTGCTCTAGCGCGCGTGACGCGAGGCGAGCGGCCTCGCGCCACAGCTTAACCTACAGCTTCACCTTCAGGATGTTGCCGATCTCGCCCACCACGCCGCGCCGGAAGGCGAGCACGCAGGCGATGAAGATGACGCCCTGGATCACCAGCACCCAGGCGCCGAACTCGGCCAGGTAGTTCTGCATGGTGATGATCACGGCCGCACCGATGACGGGGCCGAAGATGGTGCCAAGCCCGCCGACGAGGCTCATCAGCACGACCTCGCCCGACATGGTCCAGTGCACGTCGGTGAGGGTGGCGATGTTGAAGACCAGCGCCTTGGTGCCGCCCGCGATGCCCGCCAGGCCCGAGGAGAGCACGAAGGCCAGCAGCTTGTAGTTCTCCACCCGGTAGCCGAGCGAGATGGCGCGGGGCTCGTTCTCGCGGATCGCCTTCAGCACCTGGCCGAAGGGCGAATGCACGATGCGGTGGATCAGCAGGAAGCCGCCCAGGAAGATGCCCGCCACCAGCCAATACATGGTGAGGTCGGCCGTGAGGTCGAAGATGCCGAACAGCGTGCCGCGCGGGATGGACTGGATGCCGTCCTCACCCCCGGTGAAAGGCGCCTGGAGGGCGAAGAAATAGACCATCTGCGCCATGGCCAGCGTGATCATGGAGAAATAGATGCCGGCGCGACGGATCGCGAGCCACCCGAAGGGCAGGCCAAGCGCGGCGCCCATCAGGCCACCCAGGGGAATGGCGAGTTCCGGCGGAAGGCCCCACGCCTTGGCGGTGTAGCCGGTGACATAGGCGCCCATGCCGAAATAGGCGGCGTGGCCGAAGCTCAGCAGGCCCGCATAGCCGATCAGCAGGTTGAAGGCGCAGGCGAAGAGCCCGAAGCACAGCACCTTCATCAGGAAGACCGGGTAGAGGATCATCGGGCTGATGACGATGAAGGCGACCATCGCCAGGAACGCGAGAGCCTGCGGGCGGGTAAAGCCGAACAGCGTCTGCTCCTCGGTGGCCGGCGCGGAACCGGCGCTGAAAGTGGCCTCGGCCATGGCTCAGGCCCTCCCGAACAGGCCGGCGGGGCGCGTGAGCAACACCACCGCCATGATGACGAAAACCACCGTCTGCGAGGCTTCCGGATAGACCACCTCGGTGATGCCCTGGATGAGCCCCAGCATGAAGCCCGTGACGATCGAACCCATGATCGAGCCCATGCCGCCGATGACAACCACGGCGAAGACGGTGATGATGAAATTGGCGCCCATGGCTGGGCTAACAGAATAGATCGGCGCAGCCAGCACGCCCGCGAAGGCGGCGAGTGCGACGCCCGCGCCATAGGTCAGCGTCATCATCCGCGGCACGTTGATGCCGAAGGCCTGGACCAGCTGCGGGCGTTCCGTCGCGGCGCGCAGATAGCTGCCGATCTTGGTCTTCTCGATGATCAGCCAGGTCGCGAGGCACATCAGGCTCGCCGCGATCAGCACCCAGACGCGGTAGCCGGGCAGGAAGAAATCGCCAAGTTCGAGGTCGAAGGTCGCGAATTCCGGCGGCGGCGCATAGCGCTGGCCGGAGGAGCCGAAGCTGTTGCGCAACAGACCCTCGATCACCAGCGCGCAGCCGAAGGTGAGCAGCAGGCCGTAGAGATGGTCGAGCTTGTAGAGCCGCGCGATCATGGTGCGTTCCATCACCACGCCCAGCGCGCCCACGATGAGGGGGGCGATCAGCAGCGCCGGCCAATAGCCGACGCCCAGATAGGCGAGCATCATCCAGGCGACAAAGGCGCCCAGCGTGAACTGCGCGCCATGCGCGAAGTTGATCACGTTGAGCATGCCGAAGATCACCGCGAGGCCCAGCGAGAGCAGCGCGTAGAAGGCGCCATTGATGACGCCCAGGATCACCTGCGGCATCACCAGCTGCAGTTCGAACAGAAGGTCTTCCACGTCGCTCCCGCCTCGATACGAAAGGCCGGGGAGGCCCTGCCCCCCCGGCCGGTCTTCAGTCCCTTACGAACGCGCCAGCGTGCAGCCGCCATCCGCCAGCGGGCGGAAGGCGTTGTTCGCATCGGTCGTGCCGAGCAGCTTGTAGTAGTCCCAGGCGCCGCGGCTTTCGGAGGGCTGCTTCACCTCGAACAGGTAGCAGGGGTGCAGCTTGCGGCCATCGGCGCGGATCGAGCCCTCGCCGAAGGCGTCGTCGGAGGTCGGCATCGCCTTCATGCGCGCGACCGCGTCGGCGCCCGAGGCCTTGGCAGCGGCCACGCCCATGTCGCCCACCGCCTTGAGGTAGTGCAGCACCGAGGCATAGCAGCCGGCCTGCACCATCGAGGGACGCACGCCGCCCGGCATCGGGCCCAGGCGCTGCGTCAGGCCACGGGTCTTGTCGTTCAGGTCCCAGTAGAAGGTCTCGCTGAGCACCAGGCCCTGCGCCACCTCGAGGCCGAGCGAATGCACGTCGGTGACGAAGACCAGCAGCCCGGCCAGCTTCACGCGGCCGCCGCGGGTGATGCGGAACTCCGCCGCCTGCTTGATCGAGTTGATCGTGTCGCCGCCGGCATTGGCCAGGCCGATCACCTGCGCGCGCGAACGCTGCGCCTGCTGCAGGAAGGAGGAGAAGTCGGTCGTGCCCGGGAAGGGCGTGCGGACCGACCCCATGATCTCCCCGCCCTGGGCGCGCACGAAGGCCGCCGTGTCACGCTCCAGCGCGTGGCCGAAGGCGTAGTCCGCCGTGATGAAGAACCAGGAACGCCCGCCCGCGCGCACCATCGCGCCGCCGGTGGACTGCGCCAGCATCCAGGTGTCGTAGGTCCAGTGGATGGTGTTGGGCGAGCAGGCCGAACCGGTGAGGTCCGAGGTCGCCGCGCCCGAGTTCAGGAACACCTTGTTGCGCTCGCGCACCAGGGTGTTCGTGGCCAGCGCCACGGAGGAGGTCGGCACGTCCACCACCACGTCGATGCCGTCGCGGTCGATCCACTGGCGCACCACGGTCGAGCCGACATCGGGGCGGTTCTGGTGGTCGGCCTGCACGACCTCGACATTCACGCCGCGCTGGGTGATGCCGCTTTCCTGGATGGCCAGGCGCACCGCCTGCGTCGAGCCGGGGCCCGACAGGTCGCGATACAGGCCGGATTGGTCGTTCAGCACGCCGATCCGGATGGTGTTCGCCTGCGCGCGCGCGCTGCGGAACGGCAGCCCGCCGAGGGCCGGCAGAAGGCCCGCACCGGCGGCGCCCTTGATGAGTGTGCGACGATCGAGGCTCATGGCCCGTCCTTCCCCTTGTTGCTCAACCAAAACTCCCCCCGGCCGACGGCAGGGAGGCATCCTACAACCCCGGCGCCGTCAGACGCTGAGGTAGTCGTGCAGCCGGTCGAGGCTGGAGGCGAGGTCCGCATTCGCCACCATATCCACGACACGGCCGTGTTCCATCACATAGTGCCGGTCCGCCACCGTCTGGGCGAAGCGGAAATTCTGTTCCACCAGCAGCACCGTGAAGCCGCGCGCCTTGATGTTGCGGATCATGGCGCCGATCTGCTGCACGATGACCGGCGCCAGACCCTCGCTCGGCTCATCGAGCAGCAGCAGCCGCGCGCCGGTGCGCAGGATGCGCGCGATCGCCAGCATCTGCTGCTCGCCGCCCGAGAGCTTCGTGCCCTGGCTGCGCGCACGCTCCTTCAGATTCGGGAAGAGCGTGTAGATCTCTTCGATGGTGAGGCCGCCCGGCGCGATCACCGGGGGAAGCATCAGGTTCTCGGTCACGTCGAGGGAGGCGAAGATGCCGCGCTCCTCCGGGCAATAGGCGATGCCGGTGCGCGCGATCAGATCGGGGCGCAGGCCGATCGTCTCCTTGCCCTCGAAGCGGATATGCCCGGTGCGGCGGCCCACCAGGCCCATGATGGAGCGCAGCGTGGTGGTCTTGCCCGCACCGTTGCGGCCGAGCAGCGTCACCACCTCGCCCGGATGGATGTCGAAGGACACACCATGCAGCGCGTGGCTTTCGCCATACCAGGCCTCGAGGTCGCGGACCTCCAGCATCGCGCCTTGCGCGTGGGTTGGCATCGCAGCGTCGGCCATGATCAGTGCCCCCCCGAGATGCCGGGATCGGTGCCAAGATAGGCGGCCTGCACCTCCGCATTGCCCGACACGGCGGCGTAGTCGCCCTCGGCCAGCACGCGCCCGCGCGCCAGCACGGTGATGGCATCGCACAGGCCGGAGACGACGGTCAGGTTGTGCTCCACCAGCAGCACGGTGCGGCCCTTCGCCACGCGGCGGATCAGCGTGATGATCCGGTCCACATCGGCATGGGTCATGCCCGCCGTGGGTTCATCCAGCAGCATCATCACGGGGTCTAGGGCGAGGGTGGTGGCGATCTCCAGCGCACGCTTGCGGCCATAGGGCAGTTCGCCCGCGGAATATTTCGCGTATTCGGTCAGCCCCACATCCTCGAGCAGTTCCATCGCCCGCGCATCATAGGTCTTGAGCAGCGTCTCCGAGCGCCAGAAATCGAAGGAGCCCCCGCGCTGGCGCTGCAGCGCGAGCCGCACATTCTCCAGCACGCTCAGATGCGGAAACACGGCCGAGATCTGGAAGGAACGCACGAGGCCGAGCCGTGCCACATCGGCGGGCTTCAGGGCGGTGATGTCGCGCCCGTCATAGCGGATCGAACCCCGGGTCGGCGGCAGGAACTTGGTCAGCAGGTTGAAGCAGGTGGTCTTGCCCGCGCCATTCGGGCCGATCAGCCCATGGATGGTCCCGCGCTTCACTCGCAGGGTCACGTCCGAGACCGCGGCGAAGCCCCGGAACTCCTTGGTCAGCCCCTCGGTCTCGAGGATCGAATCACTCACCCCCGAACATCCCCCTGCCCCGTTATGTTACAGCCGCAACGCCGATGTGCGTCCGGCGCATTCATGGCGGCTGTCCCGCCGCCGCGCAAGTCCGCCCATGCGCCCCTGCAACAAGGGCAAGCCTGCCCGGATGGGGGGGTGTGTCTTGCGGGGCCGGGCGGGTGGTGCCACTCCCTCTCCCTCCCGCCAGAAGCAATGGAAACACCATGCCGCGCCCCTCCCTTCGCCCCCTTCTCGCCCGCGGTCGCACGCTGGTCGCCCCGGGCGTCTTCGACATGATCTCGACCCATATGGCGAACCAGTACCCCTTCGAGGCCCAGTACATGACCGGGTTCGGCGTGGTCGCCTCCCATCTCGGGCTGCCCGATGCGGGGCTGGCCAGCTACACCGAGATGGTGGACCGGGCGCAACGCATCGCCTCCATGGCCAAGGCGCCGCTGATCGCCGATGCCGACACCGGCTATGGCGGGCTGCTCAACATCCGCCACACGGTGCGCGGCTATGAGGCCGCCGGCGTCGTCGCGATCCAGATCGAGGACCAGGAATTCCCCAAGAAATGCGGCCATACGCCGGGCCGGCGCGTGGTGCCGCTGGCCGAGGCCGTGCGGCGGATCGAGGTGGCGGTGGACAGCCGCAGCTCGGCCGACACGCTGATCATCGCCCGCACCGATGCGCGCACCGCCCTCGGGCTGGATGAGGCGCTGCGCCGTGCGGAGGCCTTCGCCAAGGCCGGGGCCGATGTCCTGTTCGTGGAAAGCCCCGAAAGCGAGGCCGAGATGGAAACCATCGGCCGGCACTTCCACCAGCCGCTGCTCGCCAACATGGTCAATGGCGGCAAGACGCCGCTGCTCTCCCGCGCGCGCCTCGCGGAGCTTGGCTATCAGATCGCCATCTGGCCGGCGGCCGGCTTCCTCGCCGTGGCCGCCGCCCTCGATGGCAGCTACCGCGCGCTCGCCACCACCGGCACCACCGAGGGCAGCGGCGTGGCGATGTACGACTTCAAGGCCTTCTGCGACATCCTGGGCTTCCCCGACGTGCACGCCTTCGAGAAGCGCTGGGCCGAGTAACCCAGGCCATCGTCACGGGCTGAACGTCACTGGCCGAGCTGGGCGAGCCGCCCGGCCTCGGCCAGGGCCACCGCGCGCGCGGCATCCTCGGGCAGCAGCAGCCGCTCGGCCACCATCCGCGCGGCGGCGGCGCGCACGGCGGCGACATAGGCCGCCGGGTCCGCATAGCGCTCCTCGATCGAGGGGCGCGGATCACCGGCCGCAAGGCGCTCGGCCCGCGTCGCGGCGAAGGGCACCACCGCGCCCTGCAGCGGGAAAAGCGTGCCCGCGCCATAGCCCTCGGCGCGCGGATTCCACCCCGTGTAGCTCGCGCGCGGCACGGCCAGGGGCAGCATCCTGATGCCGGCGAGCGACATGCCATCGGCATCGGCGCGCGGCACGAAGACCGGGTATTCGCCGATGAGGCGTGGCGGCATCACCGCCTGGTCGGAGATCGCGGCCCCCGTGTAGATCCCCGCATAGGGCAGGCCCGGAATGCCGGTCGGCACGGCCTGCGCGGCCGCCGCCAGCGTGCCATGGGCGAGCATCGGCACGCGGCTCGCGGGCGGCTCCACGCCCTCGGCCAGCCAGGCCTCCATCGCCACCAGAAGGGCGCGCATCGGCGGGCCGGCATGCATCGGGTTCACCGGCAGCGCCATGGTGGGCGCGCGGCGCATCACCTCGCCCGGCGCGGCGTAGTGCGGCGTGCCGGCGATCATGTAGGCGCGCACATCGGGCGGCAGGTCGATGTGGTTGCCCTGCGCATCGGTCACCAGCAGCGACCCGCGCGAGGCCCACCACTCATGCTCGCTGTCGGTCTGCATGACGCGCGGGCAGGTGCCGTTCAGCCGGCAGCGCAGGAACAGCCCGTCGCGCCGGCCTGACAGCGGATCCTCCGTCACCGCATAGGTGAAGGGGAAGGTATCGGCCTGCCAGGCGGGGTCCTGCGCGTGGCGTGCATTGCGGCCGGGCTGGGCGAAGCGGTAGTTGGTGGACATCCGCCGCGCGCCTGCGATGTGCGGGATCAGCCCGTCGAACACCACGCGCCCGCGCAGATCCTCGTTGAAGCCGAGCCAGAGGAAGTCGCGCAGGAAGCGCCCGGATTGCGAGACGCCGAAGCCGATGGAGCGGCTGACCATGGGTCGCCCCGCATGGGCCAGCGGGTTGGCCGCGCCCCCCTCGCGCCGCAGGAAGGCGGTCACGTCGCGCATCGCCGCGAAGCCGAGGCCGAGCACGATCGGATCGCGCGCCGTGTAGGTGACCTCGTAGAGCGCGGCGGCGTCGAAGCCGCTGGCCGGGCGCGTGATCTCCACCGTCTGCGGCCCGGTGGCGCGCACCGAGAGGCCGGGCGGCGTCTGGCGCGGCTCCGCCCAATGGCCGCGCACCGTGACGGCGAGCGGCGTGCCCTCGGCCATCGGCCAGGCGAGCGTGGCGGTGACGGGGTTGCGCTGATGGTCGAAGAGGAATTCGTCCCGCCCGGGCCCGGTGACGCCGGTCAGCACCGGCGCCGCGAGGGCAAGCTGGTTCGGGGCGGAGGGGATGCTCGCCTGCCAGCCGATCCAGGCCATGCTGTAGCCGCGCCCATGCAGGAAGCCGATGCCCGCATCGGCGGCCGCGCTGGCCCGGTTGGCACCAGGCTGCGCCACATCGTCGAAGAGCTGCGGGGCGAGCTTGGTGCCGCGGTTGGGCACATCGACCAGCAGCGTGCCATTGCCGCGCGCCGGATCGGCCGGGCGCAGCAGCACCACATCCGAGACCGCCTCCACGCGGCCCTGCGCGTTGCGCGGCGCGCGCTCGATGTCGGCGATCACGGCGTTGCGCGGATCGGCGGGGTCGAGAGCGATGGTGGCGCGCGCGGTGATGCGCAGATAGGGCCCGACCGCGCCGAAGCTGCGGCCCTCGAAGGCGGGCACGCTCTCCAGCACCTCGAAGCGGACCACCTCGGCCGCCGCGGGCAGTGCGACGGCGCCGAGGGCGGCCGCCAGCAACAGGTGACGCATGGACTTCCTCCGTGGCTTGTTCTTATATCGTTTCGATCAGCAGTCGGCTCGGGCGCGCGGCGTCCAGGAACAGCGTGTTGGTGGCGATGCGCGTCAGGCGCGCGAGTCCCTCCGCCTCGCCCGTATTCGGGTTCACATCGTATTTCGGAAAATTCGAGGAAGCGATGTCGATCCGCAGCCGGTGGCCGGGCGCGAAGAGATTGGCGATCGGCAGCGCGAGGCGCAGCCGCCGCACCTCCCCGGGCACGGCCAGGCGCGGCGCGGCGGGATCATCGGCGTAGCGCAGCCGCAGGATGGTATCGCCCAGCAGCATCGCATAGCCGCGCGGGTAATCGGCACTCGGCGGATGCACGTCGATCAGCTTGAGCGTGATGTCGGTATCCGGCGCGTCGGTGGCGATGAAGAGTTCGGCCGCGACCTCCCCCACCACCTGCAGCGGCGCGTCCAGCTTCGGGGTCTGGAAGACCAGCACATCGGCGCGCGAGGCCAGCGGCAGGAAGGGGGCCGCGCAGCCATGGAAGCCCGGCGCCTCCACCTGGTCGTGGCTGCCGGGCAGCGCGATGGGCTCCATGGAGGAGAAATTGCCCCCGATGCTCGGCACCGGCCGCGCCGGATCCGCCTGCCAGCGCAGCGGGGCCGCGCCCGCGGGGGGCGGCGCGGCGGCAAGGCTGCCATCGGCATGCAGATGCAGCGTGGCGGGCACGGCCTCGGGCAGCGGCCAGTCCGTGGCGCTGATCCAGCGCCCGCCATGGTCGAGATGACCCGCTTCCGTACGCCGCCCGCTGCCCCCGCCCATGACGAAGACGCGCACCGCGGGCTCGCCATCCGCGATGCCGCGCACGGCGTGGTCGAGGAAGCGCAGGCGATGGCGCGTCCAGTCGCCGGCCCAGGAATCGATCGGCGCCTCGGGGCCGAAATCGACATCGCCGAACACGTGGCCGCTGCGCATCCCATGCGTCCAGGGCCCCAGGATCAGCCGCTGCGCCCCGCGCCCGGCGCGCTTCAGGCCCCGGTAGTTCGCGATGACGGTGCTGGGATAGGGATCGAACCAGGAGGAGACATGCAGGCAGGCCGCCCGGCTATACGCATCGCGCGCGCTCTCGGCCCAGATGCCGTTGCGCTGCCAATAGGAATCGAAGGCGCCGTGCTGCCATTGCTCGAGCAGCACGGCCTCATAGACCGGGTGGTGGCGCAGCGGCGAATGGCCGGCGCGCCAGGGCAGGCGCGTGAGCCAGGCGGCGAGATCCTCGGCCTCGAGCGCCGCGCGCAGCACCGGGTCGGCCGCCGCCTCGGGGGAGCGCCGGGCCTCGTTGAAGGCCCAGGTCACCTGCTTCATCTCGAAGGCGCCGTTGTGGCGGATGGCGTTGCGCCAGCCATTGTCGAAGCCGCCCGAATCCATGATCTGCGCGACCAGCCCCGGCGGGTCGAGGCAGCCCAGCGCGGTCGCGGCATGCGCGCCATAGGACATGCCATGCGTGGCGATGCGCCCATCGCACCAGGGCTGGGCGAGGATCCAGGCGCAGCTGTCGAAGCCGTCCGCGCCCTCGTTCAGGTATTTCTCGAACACGCCTTCGGACTCGCCGCGCCCGCGGCAATCCTGCAGCACCACGGCATAGCCCGCCGCCGTGAAGGGCGCGGCGAGGCGCGGGCCATCCATCGGCGTGGGATCGGCGGCACTCACCTCCACCCGGCGCGGCGCGGCGCGGCCATAGGGCGTGCGCTCGAACAGCACCGGGAAGGGGCCCGCACCCGCCGGCAGATGCAGATCCGCGACGAGGCTCACCCCGTCGCGCATCCTCATGTGCAGTTTGACGCTCATCGCGCTATCCGCGCGAAACGCACCGAGGTCTCGTCGAGCATGTTGGCGTCATGCACCACGTCGCCGCGCGAGGCCCAGAAGCTCTTCTGCCAGATGAGCGGGATGATGCCCTGGTCCGCCATGGCGATGCGCGTGGCCTCGACCAGCAGGCGGTTGCGCTCATTCTCGTCGAAGACCTCGAGCGCCTTGCCGAGTGCGGCGTCGAAGGCCGGATTGGAATAGCGGCCGCGATTGACGCCCCCCATGCCGCGCGGCAGGTCGCGCGTGGCCAGCAAGCCGCGCAGCCCATCCGCCGAATGCGGGGAGGCGCTGTTGTAGGCAAACAGGAAGGCCGAGAAGCGCTGGTCCGTCGCCTGGCCGATATAGACGTTGAACGGCATGGTGGCGACGCCGTTCACCCGGATGCCGCCGCGCGCGAACATCTGCCCGATCGCCTGCGCCATCGCCGCATCCTGCGCGAAGCGGTTGTTCGAACTGTGGATGGTCAGCCCGAAGCCGTTGGGCCAGCCGGCTTCGGCCAGCAGCGCGCGGGCGCGCGCGGGGTCGAAGGGCATGGGCGTCAGGCTGGGGTCGTGCCCGCCCTGCCCCGCCGGCACGATCTGGCCCGAGGGCACGCCGGCGCCGGAGAGCAGCGTGTTCACCAGCGCCTCGCGGTTGATCAGCATCGACAGCGCCTGGCGCACGCGCGGGTCGCGCAGCGGGTTGCGCGCCATCGGCCGGCCTTCGGCGTCGGTCACGAAGGGGCTCTCATCGCGCGCGGAATCCAGCGCCATATAGGCCATGCGCGGCGTGACGGTGGAGGTCACGCGGATGCCGCGCTCGCGCTCC
Source organism: Roseomonas sp. TF40 (assembly GCF_057219975.1). Taxonomy (NCBI): domain Bacteria; kingdom Pseudomonadati; phylum Pseudomonadota; class Alphaproteobacteria; order Acetobacterales; family Roseomonadaceae; genus Roseomonas; species Roseomonas sp. TF40. Next base: position 352,790 of record NZ_JBXVVR010000001.1, read on the forward strand.
AGCCGCGCCACGTCGCCGGCCGGCACGCCATCGATCACCTCGACCCCGCCCGAGAGCAGGGCGGAGAGCCGCGCGGCGGGGTTGGTGATGAAGCGCACCGTCACGCGCTCGAACTCGGACGGGCCCCGCCAATGCTGGTCGAAGCGCGCAAGGCGCATCTGGTCGCCCGGCGTCCAGGAGACGAAGCGCATCGGCCCCGTGCCGATGGCCGCGCGCCCGACGTTGAAATCCGCCGTGCTCGCGCCTTCCGCCACGCGGCGGGAGGCGATGTAGACCTGCCCGATCTGCTCCAGCAGCAGGGGCGTGGGCAGGCGCGAGGTCACGCGGATGGTGTGCGGATCGAGCACCTGCATCGTCGCGATGTCGCCCACATTGCGCGCCCAGCTCGACGGGCTGTTCGGCACGTCCTTCGCGCGAGTCAGCGAGAACACCACATCCTCGGCGGTGAAGGCCGAGCCGTCATGGAAGCGCACGCCCTGGCGCAGCCGGATCTCCCAGGTCAGCGGATCCACCACGCGCCAGCTTTCCGCCAGGCCCGGGCCGATCGCCTGGTTCACGTCGAAGTTCAGCAGGCTGTCGTAGATGTTGCGCATGGTCGAGGCGTCGTTGCCCGCATTGTTGAAATGCGGGTCGATCGCCGCATGCTCGGCGACGCGGCCCATCACCAGGTCGCGCGCGGCGGCGGGCAGCGCCAGCAGGCTCGCAAGCAGGGCCAGCCCGGCGCGGTGCAGTCTCGGCATGTCGTTTCTCTCCCTTGGGTGGCGGTTCGGCGGTGGCGTCATCCGGCAAGGCGGGCCGCCACGCCGGCCAGCGGCGGCAACCCGCCCCGGCGCAGCAGGGCGTGGGTGGCGAAGGCGATGGCGGCGGCGGCGCCGCCACCCAGGACCGGCGGCACGAAGATCACCGGCGGCGTGCCGGGCGAGACGCCGCCGAACAGCGCGGCGTCCAGCCCCTCGGTCACGGCGTCGCGCAGCGCGGGCGGCAGGCTCGCGGGCCAGCCGCTCAGCACCACCTGCGCGCCGGGCAGCAGGTTCAGCGCATTGCCGATGACGAGCCCGACCTCGCGCAGCACGCGGCGCAGGGCGCGCGCACGGGCCGGGGTCAGGCGCACGCAGCCCGGCCAGTCCGGCCCCGCGGCGATCAGTGCGGCCTCCTCCACCGCGAAGAGCCGCGCGAGCGCGGTGGTGGAGGCGCTGGCCTCGAGGCAGCCCTGATGGCCGCAGCGGCACAAGGGGCCGCTGGGGTCGAGCACGACATGGCCGATCTCGATGGGGCGGATCGGGTCGCCCGCGCGCTGCGGCTCCAGCCAGGCGCCGCCCACGCCATGGCCCAGATGCACGAAGAGCCGCGGCGCGGCGTCGGCGGCCTCGCGCTCCGCCTGCAGGTGCAGCGCGGCGCGGGCGACGATGCTGCTGGCGGTCTCCACCGGCACCTCCGGAAAGGCGGCCGCGAGCCGGCCCTCCAGCCAGGCGGGGTCGAGGGCGAGGATGGGGTTGCGCGGCCCCGCCATGCCCCGGAAGCCCGGGATGGCGACGCCGATCTGGCGCGGCGTGACACCTTGCCGGGCGCACCAGGCGGCAAGGCCGGCGACCCCCTGCCCCAACACCGCCTGCACCCGCGCGGCGGGGGCCGAGGCCGGCAGGGGCAGGCGTTCGGCGTATTCCGCCGGGCCACGGGGCGGGGCGATGGCGATGTTCAGATGGTCCTGCGCGATCTCGATCCCGGCCAGGCGGAGATCCTTGCGCAGGGTGACAATTTGCGCGGGGCCGCCCGGATAGGGCGCGGGGCGGCGGATCTCCTCGACCAGCGCCTCCTGCTTCAGCTCGGCGACGATGCGGCTGATGCTGGCTTCGGTCAGGCGGCAGGCCTCGGCGAGGCGCGGGCGGAACAGGCCGCCGCTGGCGAGCAGGGCGCCGAGCACGCTGGCCCGGGTCTGGCGCCGTGTGCGCAGCTGCTCCACCTGCCTCCTCCTCATTCTTACGCTGTGTAAGGATGCTAGGCAGCGTGGCGCTGGCCGGTCAACCGCCCGCGCTTCTATCCTGGCCCACCGCGAAGGAGGCGAGGCGTGCCGACCATCCTGCAACTCAGCGACGCGCATCTCTCGCCGCGCAACGAGCTGTTCCGGGGCAACCTCGCGCTGATCCGCGCTCTGGCCGAGGCGGCGCCGCCGGACCTGACGGTGGCGAGCGGCGACATGTCGCTCGACGGCGCGGACCGGGATGCGGACATGGCCTTCGCGGCTGAACTGCATCGCGGCTTTCCCGGCCCGCTGATGGCCCTGCCCGGCAACCACGACACCGGCAGCCATCCGCGCACCATGCCGACCCAGCCCTTCGCGGATGAACGGCTCGCGCGCTTCCAGGCGCATTTCGGCGCCGGTCGCGGGCTGCACGACCTGCCGGGCTGGCGGATCATCGGCCTGAATTCGGAGGTGATGGGCACCGGCCACCCGGAGGAAGCGGCCCAGGCGCGCTTCATCATCGAGGCCGCTTCCGGTGCGGGCACGCGGCGCATCGCGCTGTTCCTGCACAAGCCGGTCTTCGTGACGACGCTTGAGGACCCGAACTTCGACTACTGGTCCGTCCCGCCGGCCGCGCGCGCCACCTTGGCGCCGCTGCTCGACCATCCCGGCCTTCGGCTGGTGGCCTCAGGGCATCTGCACCTGCACCACGCCTTCACGCGCGGCCGCGTGGCCTATGCCTGGGCGCCGCCGCTCTCCTTCGTCTGCGCGCCCGCGATGCAGGCGGGCCTGCCGGGTCTGCGCCATGGCGGGGCGCTGCTGCACCGCCTCCACGCGGACCATGTGGAGACGGTGCTGTTGCAGCCGAAGGGGCTGGAGGTGCCGCTGCTGGACGATGTCCTGCACCTCACCTACCCCCCGGCGGGATAACTCAGCTGCCGAAGACGGCGGCGATGGCGGCGGTGGCGACCTCGCGGTCCTGCTCACCCGTGCCCGAGCCGATGCCGATGCCGCCGATCACCTGGCCGTCGACGATGATGGGCATGCCGCCCTTGAGGTTGGTCACGCGCCCGCCGGTGGCGTGCGCCAGCTTGAAGCCGAGCTCGGCGTCGTTGTTGCCGGTGGGCTTGCCGGTCGCGGCTGCCGTCTCGGCCTTGTGCCGCGCGCTGTCGACGGAGAGCACGCGCCCGCCATCCATGCGCAGGAAGGCCATGAGGTTGCAGCCCTCATCGACCACGGCGATGCATTGCGGCTGGCCCATGGCGGCAGCCGCCTCGGCGGCGGCGGCGACCAGGCGCTGCGCGGCCTCGGCGGTCATCTTCAGGGCGGGGCGGGTCAGGGACATGGCGGGTACTCCGGTTGATGCGGCGCAACATGCCCGCGGCGCGCCGCGCTGCGAAGCCCTCAGCCTTGAACGACGGCAACGTCGAGCAGGCGTTCCAGCACCTCGGGCTCCTGCGCGCCGGCGATGGCGTGGCGGCCCTGCACCACGAAGCAGGGCACGCCGTTGATGCCCAGGCGATGGGCGCGGAGATTGTCGGCGTGCACGGCCTCGACCTCCTGCGGCCCGGCGAGGACGCGGCGGGTGGCCATGGGGTCCATGCCCAACCCGGCCGCGATGCCGGCCAGCACGGCATGGTCGCCGATATCCTGGCCCTCGCAGAAATAGGCGAGGAAGAGCGCCTCCACCGCATCGCTCGCCAGCCCGACCCGATCCGCCAGCCGCACCAGGCGATGCGCGTCGAGCGAGGCGGGGATGCGGCGGATGCGGTCGAAGACGAAATTGATGCCCTCCACCCGGCCGAGTTCGGCAATGGTGGCGTGCAGGCGCCGGGCCCGGTCCTCGCCGCCGAATTTCCGCAGGATGTAGTCCTGCCGCGGCACGCCGCCCGGGGCGATGTCCGGGTTCAGCAGGAAGGGCCGCCAGAGCAGGTCGGCGGCGATGTCCGGCCGCGCGCGCAGGGTCCGCCGCAGCCGGCGGATGCCGAGGAAGCACCAGGGACAGACCAGGTCGAAAACCACCTCGATCTGCAGCCGGGCGCGCGGGGGGGCGAGGACGTTCACATGGGCATCATAGCACCCTCGCCCGGTTGATGCAGCGGGGGCAGGATGTCGATGCGTCATCGCTGGAGTCCCGCATGAACACCCCCCTTCCCCCGTGGGAATGGCCCGAATCCCACTGGCGCCAGGCGGTGGGGCGCGTGCGCGCGGGCCGGCGGCTGCGCCCGAGCGCCTGGCCGGGGGGCGCGCGCTGCGCCGTCGCCCTCTCCTTCGATTGCGACCACGAGACCTTCGAGATGGGCGCGGGCAACCAGGCGATCGGGCGGCTCGCCTGGGGCGAGTTCGGGCGCCGTGTGGGGGTGCCGCGCATCCTCGCGCTGCTTGCGCGGCATGGCGTGCCCGCCACCTTCTTCTGCCCCGCCGTCGCCGCGCTGATCGGCCCGGAGGAGCCCGCGCGCATCGCTGCCGAGGGGCATGAGATCGGCATCCATGGCTGGATCCATGAGAACACCTCGATCCTGCCCGAGGCGGCGGAGCGCGAGTTGATGCTGCGTGCGCGCGACACGCTGGCGAAGCTTTCGGGCCGCGACCCGGTGGGCCATCGCGCCGCGCAATGGGACACGAGCCCGAACACCGTGGCGATCGTGCGGGAACTCGGCCTGCTCTACGACAGCTCGCTGATGGCCGATGAGGAACCCTATGAGCTGCTGCTCGACGGCGCGCCGACCGGGGTGGTGGAGGTGCCGGTGGAGTGGCTGCGCGACGATGCGGTGTATTTCCTGTTCAACCGCAACCCCGCGACGCGCCCCTACGCCACGCCGGAGGACGTGCTTGGCATCTTCATCCGCGAATTCGACGCGGCCTGGGCGGAGGGCAGCGTCTTCCAGCTGGTGATGCACCCCTTCGTCATCGGCTACCGCTCCCGCATCTGGATCCTGGAGGAGCTGATCCGCCATGCCCAGGCGAAGGGGGGTGTGTGGTTCGGCACGCATGAGCAGGTGGCGCGGCATGCGCTGGCCGAGGGAAGGTAGCGCCACAAGCCTCTGTAAATAAAGAACTTCGATAAGAGTTCTTGTTATGTTCTCTGACCTCGCCTATCTTGCGGGGGATGCAGAACGAGCCCTTTACCCCCCCTGAACCGGCGCTCGACCGCACCGCCATGCTGGCCGCGCTGCGCGCGCGGATGGCCCGGCTGGAAGGGGCGGCGCGCGCCGGCGCCGCGCCGGCCATCCCGATCTGCGACGCGCTGGACCTGCCCGGCGGCGGGCTGGCGCGGGGCGCGCTGCATGAGGTCCAGGCGGCCTCGCCCGGCGCGGGGGCGGGGTTCTGCGCCGTGCTGCTCGGGCGCAGCGGCGGCAGCGTGCTGTGGATCGCGACGGGGGAGGAAACAGCCTCCCCTTGGCCGCCCGGCCTCGCGCGGCACGGGCTCTCGCCCGCCAACCTCATCCTGGTGCGCGCGGCGCGGGCCGAGGACGCGCTCTGGGCCATGGAGGAATCGCTGCGCTGCCCGGCCGTGAGCGGCGCGCTGCTGGCGCTGGGCGAGGCCGCACGGCTCGACCTGACCACCACGCGCCGGCTGCAACTGGCGGCCGAGACGGGTGGCGGGCTTGGCCTGCTGCTGCGCCCGGCGCTGGAGCATGGCGAGCCCAGCGCCGCCGCCACGCGCTGGCGCGTCACCGGGCTGCAGGGGGCGGCGAGTTTCGCGGACCCGTCCTGGCGGCTGGAATTGCTGCGCGCCAAGGCTGGCAAGCCCGCCGGTCCCTGGGCCGTGACCTGGCGCGCCGCCGAGGAACGGCTCGACCTGGAGACGGAGGCCCCGGCGCTGGGACAGGTGGGATGACCCCGCGCTTCCTCGCCCTGCATTTGTCCGCATGGGGCACCGACCTGATCCGGCGTGCAGGGCCAAGGGGCGGGCCTGTCGAGGGCCCGCTCGCCACCTGGGCCGCGCCGCGCCAGCGCCGGGTGCTGGTGGCCGTCGATGCGGCCGCGGCCGCTTCGGGGCTCAGGCCCGGCCAGGCGCTGGCCGATGCGCAGGCCATCCTGCCCCAGCTGGTGCTGCACCCGGCCGACCCGGCGGGCGAGGCCCGCGCGCTGCAGGCCCTCGCCCTCTGGGCGCAGCGCTACAGCCCGCTGACCGCGCCCGACCCGCCCGATGGCCTGCTGCTAGATATCACCGGCTGCGCGCATCCCTGGGGCAGTGAGGCCGCCTTGCTCGCCGAAGCCCTGGCCCGATTGGCCCGCGCCGGGATCGCCGCGCGCGGCGCCGTGGCCGGGCACGCCGCCGCCGCCGCCGCCCTCGCCCGCTGCCGCGCCGATGCCCCCGTGATCGCGGCGGAGGAGAGCACCGAGGCCCTCGCCCCCCTGCCGCTCGGCCCGGCGCTGCGCCTGGACCCCGCGCAGGTCGAGGACCTCGCGCGGCTCGGCCTGCGGCGGGTGCGCGACCTGCTGGCCCTGCCGCGCGGGTCCCTCGCCCGGCGCTTCGGCCCGGCGCTGCTGGATCGGCTCGATGCCCTCACAGGCCAGCGCCGCGCGCCCTTCCGCCCCCTCGCCCCCCCGGCCGAACTCAGCGTCAGCCGCGACGTGCTGGAACCGCTGATCACCCGCGCGGGCATCGATGCCGTGCTGGACCGGCTGCTCGAGGCCCTCTGCGCGAAGCTGCGCGCCGCCGGGCGCGGGGCGCGGGAGGTCGCGCTGCGGGCCTGGCGCGTCGATGGCGCGGTGCAGGAAGTCACCATCGCCACCGGCCAGCCGAGCCGCGCGCCCGCGCATCTGCGCCTGCTCTTCCGCGACCGGCTGGAGGCGCTGGAACCCGGCCTGGGCTTCGAACGCCTGGCGCTGGAGGCCCGCGTGAGCGAGAGCATGGCCAGCGGCCAGCAGGCGAGCCTCGCGGTGATGGGGCGCCTGGCCGCGGAGGATGCGCCCGGCCTGGCGCAGCTGCTCGACCGGCTGCGCCAAAGGGTGCGCGTGCGCCGCGCCGCGCCGCGGCCGAGCCATTGGCCCGAGCGGATGGTGGCCCCCCTCGGCCCGCATGACCCCGTGCCGGCCGCCCCGCCCGGCTGGGTGACGCATGACGCGCCGGTGCTGCTGCTGCGCCGGCCTCGCCCGATCGAGGTGGTGGCCGCCGTGCCGGATGGCCCGCCGGCGCTGCTGCGCTGGCGCGGGGCGGCGCAGCGCCTGCGCGCCAGCCAGGGGCCGCGCCGAATCGCGCCCGAATGGTGGCAGCCCCCGCCGCTCCCGGCCGCGCGCGACTACCACCAGGTGGCGCTGCCCTGCGGCACGCGGCTGTGGATCTACCGCGACGGCCAGGCCTGGCACCTGCATGGGCATCTGCCGTGAAAAGCATTTCCGAAGGTCGGACTGGCGGCCCGCAGGGCCGAGCGGCCGAATGGCCGCCACGGCTTGTGCGGCGAAGCCAAGGGCCGCGGATGCGGCCCGCCCGGCGTTTGAGGGGCACGAAGGCTTTGCCTTCGGGCGCGTAAGATGACCGGCTATGCGGAGTTGGCGGCGCTCTCCAACTTCACCTTCCTCGACGGCGCCTCCCACCCGCATGAGCTGGTGGAGCGCGCCCGGAAACTCGGCCTCGCCGGGCTTGGGATCTGCGACGTCAACAGCCTTGCCGGCGTGGTGCGCGGGCATGTGGCGGCGAAGCAGGCGGGCCTGCCCTTTCGCGTCGGCTGCCGGCTGCGCCTCACCGATGGCAGCGCATGGCTCGCCTGGCCCACGGATCGCGCCAGCTATGGGCGGCTCACGCGCCTGCTCTCCGAGGGGCGGATGCAGGCCGAGGCCGGCGCCTGCACCATCACCCGGAATGCCATGGAGCAGGCCGCGCAGGGCTGGGTGCTGGCGGCCCTCCCGCCCCCCCGGCCCAAGGCCGACTTCGCCACGGGGCTGCGCGCCACGGCGCGCGCGCTGCGGGGCCGGCTCGCCCTGCCGCTGCTGCTCGCCGCCGATTGCCCGATGGCCGGCGACGACCAGGCGCGGCTCGACCTGCTGGCGTCGAGCGGCCTGCCGCTGCTGGCCTTCGGCGATGTGCGCTACCACCACCAAGCGCGCCGGCCCCTGGCCGATGTGCTCAGCGCCATCCGCCTCGGCTGCACCGTCGAGACGCTGGGCGAGGCGGCCGAGCCCAACGCCGAGCGCCACCTGAAATCGCCCGAGGTCATGGCGCGGCTCTTCGCCCGCCACCCCGAGGCCCTCGCCAACACGCTCCGCGTGCTGGAGGCCACCTCAGGCTTCACGCTGGATCAGCTGCGCTACGAATACCCCGACGAACTGCTGGAAGAGGGCCGCACGGCGCAGCAGACGCTGGAGGCGCGCTGCGCCGCCGCCCTCGAGACCCGCTGGCCCGGCGGCGCCTCGGAAGCGGTGCGCGCGCGCGTGGCGCATGAGCTGCGATTGATCGAGCAGCTCGGCTACGCGCCCTATTTCCTCACGGTGCATGAGATCGTGCGCTTCGCGCGCGAGCAGCCGAAGCCCATCCTCTGCCAGGGTCGCGGCTCGGCGGCGAATTCGGCCGTGTGCTACGTGCTGGGTGTCACCGCCGTCGATCCGGCGCAGCATGACCTGCTCTTCGAGCGGTTCATTTCCGCCAGCCGCGGTGAACCGCCCGACATCGACATCGATTTCGAGCATGAACGGCGCGAGGAGGTGATCCAGCACCTCTACCAGCGTTATGGCCGCGACCGGGCGGCGATCTGCGCCACCGTCATCCGCTACCGCGCCCGCAGCGCGATCCGCGAGGTGGGCCGCGCCATGGGGCTGAGCGCGGACATCACCGCGCGCCTCGCCAAGGCGAGCTGGGGGCCGGGGCGGATCCTCGACCTGCCCGAACTGGCCGCGCAGGAGGGCTTCGACATCACCGATCCGCGCCTGGGCCTCACGCTCGACCTCGCGCAGGAGCTCATCGACTTCCCCCGCCATGGCGCGACGCATGTGGGCGGCTTCGTCATCACGCGCGGGCCGCTGGTGGAACTCGCCGTGGTGACGCGCGCGGCGATGGAGGAGCGCACCATCCTCGAATGGGACAAGGACGACATCGACGCGCTGGGCATCCTCAAGGTCGATGTGCTGGGGCTGGGCATGCTCTCCTGCCTGCGGCGCGGCTTCGATCTGCTGCGCGGCCATGCACGGCGCGATCTCGACCTCGCCAGCCTGCCCAAGGAATGCCCAGAGACCTACGCCATGCTGCGCCGCGCCGATTCCGTGGGCGTGTTCCAGGTGGAGAGCCGGGCGCAGATGAACATGCTGCCGCGCCTGCGCCCCTCGACCTTCTACGACCTGGTGATCGAGGTCGCGATCGTGCGCCCGGGGCCCATCGCGGGCGACATGGTGCACCCCTATCTGCGCCGGAAATCGGGCCAGGAGCGGGAGGAATACCCCGCCCCCGCCCCCGAATTCGGCCCCCCGGACGAACTGCGCCAGGTGCTCGGCAAGACGCTCGGCGTGCCGCTCTTCCAGGAACAGGCGATGCGCATCGCCATCGTCGCCGCCGGCTTCACCCCCGATGAGGCCGACCAGCTGCGCCGCGCCATGGCCACCTTCAAGGCGCATGGCAAGGTGCTGCAATACCAGGAGAAGCTGGTCTCGGGCATGGTCCGGCGCGGCTATGACCGCGACTTCGCCGAGCGCGTCTTCAAGCAGATCGAGGGCTTCGGCAGCTACGGCTTCCCCGAGAGCCACGCCGCCAGCTTCGCGCATCTGGTCTATGCGTCGAGCTGGATCAAATGCCACTACCCGGGCGTCTTCGCCTGCGCGCTGCTCAACAGCCAGCCCATGGGCTTCTACGCGCCGGCGCAGATCGTGCGCGATGCGCGCGAGCATGGGGTCGCGATCCGCCCCGTCAATGTGAATGCCAGCGACTGGGACTGCACGCTGGAGCCCGAGATCGCCAGCGCCAACGGCTTGGCCTTGCGGCTCGGCCTGCGCCTGGTCACGGGGCTGCCGGCCGAGGAGGCCGCGCGCATCCTCGCCGTGCGGGAGGCGCGCAACGGCGCGCCCTTCGATTCGGTGGAGGATCTGGTGCGCCGCGCCGGGGCCGGGCGGCGCGCGCTGGATGCGCTGGCGGCGGCGGATGCCTTCGCGCCGCTCGGCCTGAAGCGGCGCGAGGCCGCCTGGGCGGCGCGCGGCATGGCGGGCGCGCCGCACGACCTGCCGCTCTTCGCCCAGGTGCCGGACCCGCTGGCCGATGAGCCGCCCCTGATGGCCGAGCCCCCGCCCGCCCTCGCGCCCCTCGCGGCGGGAGAGCAGGTGGTGGAGGATTACCGCACGCTGGGCCTGACGCTGCGCCAGCACCCCCTGGCCTTGCTGCGCGGGCGCCTCACGGCCCTCGGCCAGGCCGATACGCGCGCATTGCGGGAGGTCCGACAGGGCCGGACGCTCCGCCTCGCCGGGCTGGTGCTGATGCGCCAGCGGCCGGGCACGGCCAAGGGCGTGGTCTTCCTGACCGTCGAGGACGAGCACGGCGTGGGCAACCTCGTGGTCTATCCGGATGTCGCGCAGCGCTGCCGGGCGGCGCTGATCGGCGGGCGGCTCTTGCTGGCGGAAGGCCGGGTGGAGCGCGTGGTGGAACATGCCGAGGTGCCGATCACGCATCTGATCGTCCGCCACCTCACGGACCGCTCGGACCTGCTGGACGGGCTGCTGGAAGAGGGTGCGGCGGACAGCGCCTGGGCCGAGCGCGCCATCGGCCGGGCCGATGAGGTGCGCCGGCCCGATCCGGGCAACCGGGCACCGAAGGCGGCACTGCCCGGCAGCCGCGATTTCAGGTAGGCTCCCCCCATGCCGCGTGCCGCCCCCCGACCCCTGCCCTCGCCCGAAGACCAGGCGGCCCGCTTCGCGCAGCAGCGCGAGGCCGACCGCACGGCGATCGCCGAGGACTATGTCGAACTCATCGCCGACCTGCTGCAGGAGGAAGGCGAGGCCCGCGCCGTGGACATCGCGCGGCGCATGGGCGTGGCGCAGGCCACCGTCGCCGCCACCGTGACCCGCCTGCAGCGGGACGGGCTGGTGGAGACCAAGCCCTATCGCGGCCTGTTCCTGACCGAAGCCGGCCGGGCCATGGCCGCGGCGTCGCGCGCCCGGCATGAATTGCTGGTGCGCTTCCTGCTCGCCCTGGGGCTCGACCCCGAGACGGCGGAGGCCGATGCCGAGGGGCTGGAACACCATGCGAGCGAGAAGGCCCTGGCCGCCTTCGCGCGTTTCCTCGCCGAGCGCGACGCCAACCAGAAGTAGTGCCCTCTACCAACAATCAGGGCCTGCGCTCGCCGAAGGCGAGCGAGCGCCCGAATGGGCGCCGCGGCTTATGCCGCGAAGCCAAAGGCCGCGGATGCGGCCCGCCCGGCGCCTAAGGGGCACGAAGGTGAAACCTTCGTGCAGCCATGATGATTACCCGCAGCGCACCGACATGCCGCCATCGACCACAAGCTCGGTGCCGGTGATGAAGCGCGCCTCGGCCGAGGCCAGAAACAGCACGGCATTCGCCGTATCCCGCCCATCGCCCGCGAAGCCCATCGGAATGCGCGCAAGCCGCTGGCGCAGCAGCGCCTCCACATCGCCGCCGGCGCGCTGGCCAGCCAGCCGCGCCTCGACCATCGGCGTGTGCATCTGCCCCGGCACCACCGTGTTCACCCTGATGCCGCGCGCCGCATATTGCACGGCGAGCACGCGCGAGAACTGGATCACCCCCGCCTTGCAGGCCGCATAGGCGATCTGCGCCGCCCCGGTGAAGCGGATGCCCGAGGTGGAGGCGAGGTTCACGATCGCCCCGCCCCCGCCGGCCTCCATCACCGGCAGCACATGCTTGCAGGCGAGGAACACGCTTTTGAGGTTGAGATCGACCTGCGAATCCCAGACCTCCTCGCTCATCTCCACCGGCCCGCCGGCGGCCGAGCCGCCGACATTGTTGACCAGCACATCGATCCGCCCGAAGCGCGCGACGCCATCCGCGACCATGTCGCGCAGCGCGGCGCTGTCGGTCACGTCGCAGGCGATGGGGGTGAAGCGCCCGCCATCCTCGGCGATGCGCGCGGCGGTCTCCTCCATGGCGGCGGCGTTGCGATCGACGCCCAGCACCTGCGCGCCCTCCCGCGCGAAGCCCACCGCCGCGGCGCGCCCATTGCCCCAGCCGGGGCCGACCGAACCGGCGCCGGTGACGATGACGACCTTGTCGATGAATCGCCGGGTCACGCCGGGAACTCCGGGTCGTTCAACTCGGGGGCGATGCTGCCGGGCAGGCCGAGCTCGAAGGTGTTCAGCGTCAGCGCGACCAGGCAGTAATAGCCGAGGATCCCCACCAGCTCGACCATCCCGCGCTCACCCAGCGCGGCCACGCCCTGGGCGTAGAGCGGCGCGGGCACGCGCCCGGAGGCGAGCAGGGTGCGGGAGACGTCATAGACCGCCTGCTCGCGCGCATCGCGCAGCTTGGGCGGGATGCGCGCCGCGATGGCGGCCACCACCGCGGGGTCCATGCCGGCCTTCAGCCCCTCCCGCTTATGCGCAGTCCACTCATGGTGCGAGGTCCAGTGCCGCGCGCAGACCAGGATGGCGAGTTCGGAGAGGCGCGGCTCCAGCGTGGTCTGGTAGCGCAGCAACTCGCCCAGCTTCTGCCCGCGCGTGGCGAGTTCGGGGTTGAGCAGCCAGGCGATCATCGGCGCCGGCACGCGCCCGCGCAGGCCCGAGACCACCTCCGCCACCGCCGCCTTCTGGGCCTCGGTCATCTGGTCCTCGGGCGGAAGGTCGAGACGGGGCATGCTGCGTTCCTCCATATTCCCTGCTGATAGAAGCGAATCCCCGGCGCAGGAAGGGCGCGACAAACCCCGCCCGGGCGTGCCAGCATGGCGCCTCGTGTCGAACGGGGCGCGGCAGCGGGAGAACCGTCATGTGCATTGCCTGCAGCCCCTTCGGCGGCGTCCTGCAATCGTCACCGACGGCATCCCGCCGGGGCGTGCTGGGCGGCATGGGCCGGCTGGCAGTCGGCGCCGGCGCGGTGGGCTTCGGCAGCCTGTTCCGCTGTGCCGAGGCGCAGACGCCGCCCGCCCCCTCCGGCGCGGCCGACCTGATCTACAGCGGCGGGCCCATCGTCACCGTCAACGACGCCCAGCCCACGGCGGAGGCGGTCGCGGTGCGCGGTGGGCGGATCCTCGCCGTGGGGTCGCGCGCGCAGGTGGAAGCGACACGCGGGCCGGGGACGCGGATGGTGAACCTCGAAGGCCGCACGATGCTGCCGGGCTTCGTCGACCCGCACGGGCATGTGGTGATGGTCGGGCTGCAGGCGGTGGGGGCGAACATGCTCCCCGCCCCGGATGGCGAGGCCAACGACATCCCCGCCGTCATCCGCATCCTGCGCGCATGGGTGCAGCGCAACGAGGCCGCCGCACGGCGCTACAACCTGATCTTCGGCTTCGGCTACGATGACAGCCAGCTGCGCGAAGGCCGCCACCCGACGCGCGAGGATCTCGACCAGGTCTCGACCGACCTGCCAGTGCTGATCATCCATACCTCGAGCCATCTCGCGGCGGCGAATTCCAAGGCGCTTGAGGTAGCGGGCATCACTGCGGCCACCCCCGATCCGGTGGGCGGCGTTTTCCGCCGGCGCGACGGATCGCGCGAGCCCAATGGCGTGATGGAAGAGAATGCGATGCTCGCGATCGCCGGGCCGCTGCTCGCCCGGCTGGACGAGGCCGCCTGGCTCAGCATGATCAAGGCGGGGTCGGAGTTCTACGCCTCCTTCGGCTACACCACCGCCCAGGAGGGCCGCGCCATGGGCCCTGCCCTCGCGCAGCTGACCCAGGCGGCGAATCGCGGGCTGCTGCCGATCGATGTCGTGGCCTATCCCGACATCCTCGGCGCGGCGGACCAGCTTGGCGGCGCGCTGCACGGGCCGACCTATCGCAACCGGCTGCGCATCGGCGGCGCCAAGATCTCGCTCGATGGCTCGCCGCAGGGCAAGACGGCCTGGCTGACGCGCCCCTACCATGTGCCGCCCGACGGCGCCGCGGCAGATTACCGGGGGCTGCAGACCGCGCCGACCGAGGCGACGATCGAGGCCTTCGCGCGCTGCTGGGAACGCAACTGGCAGATCCTGGCGCATGCCAATGGCGATGCCGCGATCGACCTGATGATCGCCGCCGCGCGGGAGGCGACGCGCCGGCACGGCCCCGGGGACCGCCGCCCCGTGCTGATCCATGGCCAGACGCTGCGCGAGGACCAGCTGGACCCGGTGCGCGAACTCGGCATCTTCCCCGCCCTGTTCCCCATGCACACCTTCTACTGGGGCGACTGGCATCGCGATTCCGTGCTGGGGCCTGAGCGGGCGGAGAACATCTCGCCGACCGGCTGGCTGATGAGCCGGGGGATGATGTTCACCTCGCACCATGACGCGCCGGTGGCGCGGCCGGATTCCATGCGCGTGCTGAGTGCGACGGTCACGCGCCGCTCGCGCTCGGGCGACATCATCGGCCCGCGGCATCGCGTGCCGGTGGGCATGGCGCTGAAGGCGATGACGATCTGGTCCGCGCACCAGCATTTCGAGGAAGCGAGCAAGGGCTCCATCGAGGTCGGCAAGCTCGCCGATTTCGTGGTGCTGTCCGACAACCCGATGACCGTCGATCCGGAGAAGCTGGCGGAGCTGAAGGTGGTGGAAACGATCAAGGAAGGCGCCAGCGTCCACCGGGCCTGAAGTCGCGGGGCGCGCGCCCCGCCGCTCAATGGCCCGAGAAGACGAGGGCCTTGAAGGGCAGCAGCAAGGCCTGGATGCGCAGCAGGATGGCATGCACCATCCCCAGCGCATCCACCGCATGCAGGCCGATGGCGCGCAGCGTGCCCGTGCGCGGATCGGCGATCTCCTCATGGTTCGAGCTGTAGGCATTGGCGATGCAGCTGCTGCCCGGCAGCACGCCATCGAGCCCGCCGGCATAGAGCGGTTCCAGCACCACCAGCACCGTGCCACCCGCGCGCAGGCTCCGCGCATCGACCAGCTGGTCGCCGCTGCGGATCTGCCCGCCGGCGATGAAGCCCTGCACCTGGGTCACCACCATCGGGATGATGGTCCAGGGCTGGGAGGCGCAGGTCGCCTCCGCCACCATGCCCACGCGCATCACCTGCGCCTCGACCTGCCCGAAGCCGGCGACGAGGGAACGCGCGCGCACGCCCAATGTGTCGGGCACCAGCACGCCGGCGGGGCGCATCATCGGATTCACCACATCGCCGACCTGTAGCAGGAACTGCTCCACGCGGCCGGCGACGCCGGCGCGCACCACGGTCTTGTCCAGCTCCGCCTGCGCCTGGTCCAGCGCGGCCAGCGCGCTGGCACGGTCGGCGGGCAACTGGTCGGAGATGCGCGCCGCCACCGCATCGCGCGCCGCCTGGGCGGCGAGCACGCTGGCGCGGCGGGTCTGCACCGTGACCTGCAGGCGCTCGATCTCGCGCCGGGCGACGATGTCGTTGCCGCGCCGCGCGAGTTCCTGCTTGGTGGCGAGTTCATCCGTGGTCTGACGGAGGTTGCCCTCGGCCTCCAGGATGCGCGCCTCGGCGGCGGCAAGGTCGGCGCGCGCGCCCAGCAGCGCCGCCTCGATCTGCGAGACGGCGCGGCGCGCCGCCTCCACAGCCGTGCGTTGGCTGCTGTCCTCGAGCCGGAACAGCGGCTCATTGGCGTCCACCGCCTCGCTGCCGCGCACGAAGATCTCGGCCACGCGGCCCGAGGTCTGCGGCAGGATCGGCACCGAGCGGAACACCGAGGTGACGGAGGTGCTGCTGGGATGGAAGTAGAAGACCACCGTGATCAGGCTGATCGCCAGCAGCAGGCAGGTGACGATGCCCCAGCGCAGTTCGAACCACACCGAGAAGAGCGTGATCTCATGCCCCCAGCGCTTGCCCTGCCCATAGCGGCGGAAGAGGTAGTCGGGGAGGATCGTGACCAGCGAGCAGAGGATGATCTCGAGCATGGATCAGTGATCCTGCGCGCGCGGCGGCGCCTCGGCCACCGTATCGCCGCCCCCGGGCGGCAGGCCCGCAACACGCTCGGCCGAGCCCGCCATGCGCCGCAGCGGCGAGGTGAAGTCCGGAATGTCGATCAGCGCGAGCAGCAGCCCCGCGATCCAGAACAGGTGGATATGGGTGAACAGCGCGAGCAGCCCGAGCACGGCCACGATCTCGAATTGCAGCTTGTGGCCGCGATGGGCCATGCGCTCCGGCAGGGTGTGCAGGCGCAGGAAGAGCAGGCCGAAGGCGATCACGGAGACGAGCAGGATCACGCCGGTGACGCCCATCAACCAGTCGCCGCCCTCGGGCCCGGGCAGGAAGCCGGGCAGGTGATGCGGCGCGTCGGGGTGCAGGGGGGCGCTCAAATCAGGGAAACCTCGACAGGGGGCGGGGCGCGGCCGAGCCGCGCGGCAGACCGCAGCCAGGGACGATAGGTGCGAACCACCCCTGCCTGCAAGAAAGGGCAGCTACCGCTTCACGCCCAGCCGGGCCTCCCGCCACCAGATGAACAGCCCCGCCGCCACCAGCACCGCGAAGCCGACCAGGTCCCACTGGTCGGGCCATTCCGCCCAGATCGCGATGCCGAGCAGCGCGGTCCAGACCAGGCCGGAATACTCGAAGGGGGCGAGCAGCGTGGTCTCCGCCCGGCGATAGGCCTCGGTCATCAGCAATTGCGCCAGGGCCGAGACGGCGCCGATCGCCAGCAGCAGCAGCCATTGCCGCGTATCCGGCCAGACCCAGACCGGCAGGGCGAAGAGGGCCGAGGCGGTGGCGCTGCCGATGGCGAACCAGATGACGATGGACACGCCGCTCTCCCCGGCCGCGCCCATGCGCCGGATCGCCATCATCGCCAGCGCCCAGGCCAGCGCGCCGTAGAGCACGAGGCCCACCGCCAGCGGATCGAGCGATTCGCCGCCGAAGGGCCGCACGATGACCAGCACGCCGCCGAACCCCACCGCCACCGCCGACCAGCGGCGCCAGCCCACGCGCTCCCGCAGCACCACCACGGAGAGCGCGGTCAGGAACAGCGGCATGGTGAAGCCCAGCGCCGTGGCGGTGGCGAGGGGCAGATGCGTGTAGCCGTAGAAGGCGCCGACCATGCCGCCCATGCCCCAGAAGACGCGCTCGGCATGGAAGCGCCAGGGCACGCGCGGCTTCAGGCTGCGGATCCCGCCCACCTGGGTGAGCAGCAGGAACAGCAGCGGCAGGGCGAAGAGGTTGCGGAACAGGATCACCTGCGCGATCGGCAGCGCCCCCGCCAGCGCCTTCACCGCCGCGGCCGCCAGGGTGAAGGTGCCCGCGGCGCCCAGCAGCATCAGGATGGCGCGGGCGCGCGTGGCCGGTGAAGAAGCGAGGGATGGTGGGGTCATGGACCTGGCGTTTTCCCGAGCGTAGGGTCGCCGGCCCATGAGCGCCAGCCCGCCTTCCCCTCCCCCTCGGCATCCCAAGGCCCCCCCCATCCCTGCCTTCCCCGGTCTCGAGATCGACGCCGATGAGGTGGTCTGGGGCCAGCGCTTCGCCCTGCAGCGCGTGGTCTTCCGCCATGCGCGCTTCGATGGCACGCCGTCGGGCACCCTGACCTGGGAGCTGTGGCGGCGCGGCCGCGGCGTGCTGATCCTGCCTTACGATCCGGTGACCGACCGCATCGCCCTGATCGAGCAGTTCCGCCTGCCCGCGCTCGCCGCCGGCCTGCCCCCGGTGATGACCGAATGCCCCGCCGGGCTGCTCGAGGCGCATGAGGACCCCGAGGCCGCCGGGCGGCGCGAACTGGCCGAGGAAACCGGCCTTGCCGCCCGCGCCATGGCGCCGATCGGGCGGCACATGCTGATGCAGGGTGGGTGCGACGAGGTGATCCATTCCTGGTGCGCGCAGGTGGACCTGCCCGATACCGGCGCGGCCACCCATGGCCTTGCCACCGAGCATGAGGAAACACGGCTTCGCGTGGTGACGGCCGAGGCGGCCTTCGCCATGGTGGCCGACAACGTCATCCAGAACGCCCCGGCCGCGCTCGCGCTGCTGTGGCTGCAAGTGAACCGCGCCAGGCTGCGCGCAGAATGGACCAGGGCATGACCACCGAAGCGCTTTTCGCCGAAGACAGCTACCTGAAGGACTGCACCGCGCGCGTGCTGGCGGTGGAGGAGCGCGGCGTCGTGCTCGACCGGACCGTGATGTATGCGCGCTCGGGCGGCCAGCCCGGCGACAGCGGCGCCCTGGCCTGGGCGGGCGGCAGCGCGGTGGTGGCGGAGGCGATCAAGGGCGAGGCGGGCGTGATCCTGCACGCCCTCGCCCCCGGCGCCACGCCGCCCGCGGTGGGGGAGAGCGTGACCGTCACGATCGACTGGGCGCGGCGGCACCGGCACATGCGCATGCACACCACCATGCACCTGCTCTGCAGCCTGCTGCCCGGCATCTATGCCACCGGCAACCAGATCGGCGCCGACAAGTCGCGCCTCGATTTCGACCTGCCCGAGCCGCCCACCGCCGCCTGGTTCACCGAGAAGCTGAACGCGCTGATCGCCGCGGATCACGAGACCGGCTCGGGCTGGATCACCGAGGCCGAGCTGGACGCGAAGCCCGAGATGGTGCGCACGCTCTCCGTCCAGCCGCCGCGCGGGGCGGGGCGGATCCGGCTGGTGCGCATCGGCCCCGAGGCCGCACCCATCGACCTCCAGCCCTGCGGCGGCACGCATGTGCGCAGCACCGGCGAGATCGGGCGCGTCGAGGTCACCAAGATCGAGAGCAAGGGCCGGCAGAACCGGCGCATCCACTTCATCCTGGCGGAGTAAGCGCGCGATGGATCTTCTCGTCTCCACCGAGTGGCTGGCGGGCGAACTCGGCAAGCCCGACCTCGTCGTGCTCGACGTCACGAAATACCTGCCGAACGAGCCGCTGGACGGAAAGGCGGAATTCGGGAAGGCGCGCATCCCCGGCGCGCGTTTCCTCGACATCGACGAGGCCGCGGACCAGGACACCACCCTGCCCCACATGGTCCCGACCGCCGGGCGCTTCGCCAAGGTGATGGGGGCACTCGGCGTCTCCAACGCGCATCGCGTGGTGCTCTACGACCAGAAGGGGCTGCATTCCTCGCCGCGCGGCTGGTGGCTGCTGCGGCTCTTCGGGCATGAGAAGGCGGCCGTGCTCGACGGCGGGCTGCCGAAATGGAAGGCCGAGGGACGCGCGCTGGAATCGGGCGCGCCCGGTGCCATCGCCGCGGCCGAATTCGTGCCGGACCTGATCGCCCGGCGGCTCGCGGGCATCGGCGATGTGAAGCGGATCAGCCGCGATGGCTCCGCGCTGGTGCTCGATGCCCGGGCCAAGGGCCGCTTCGACGGTACCGCGCCCGAACCCCGGCCCGGCCTGCCCTCCGGCCACATGCCCGGCGCGGCGAGCCTGCCCTTCCTGACGCTGCTCAACCCCGACGGCACGATGAAGGGGCCGACCGAACTGGCGCGGCTGTTCGCGGAAGCGGGCGCGGATGGATCGCGCCCCCTCGTCACCTCCTGTGGCACGGGGGTGACGGCCTGCGTGCTGACGCTCGGCGCGCTGCGCGCCGGGCTGCCGGAACCCGCCGTCTATGACGGCTCCTGGACCGAATGGGCCGGAAGGCCAGAGACCACCAAGCAAACCATCAAGCAGACGAGCGCCACGTAATGCCAGACGACCACAACCCGGCCGGCCCGAAGCACGGCTTCGCCACGCGCATGTCCCATGCGGGCCGCGCGCCGGTGCGCAGCCACGGCTTCGTCAACCCGCCCGTGCATCGCGGCTCCACCGTGCTCGCGCCCTCCTGCGAGGCGCGGCGGGAGAATGCGAAGCACCGCTTCGGCCGGGTGATGACCTATGGCACCCAGGGCGGGCCGACGAACTGGACGCTCGAGGACGTCATTAGCGAGATCGAGGGCGGCACCCACACGACCATCGTGGGCACCGGCCTCGCCGCCGTCGCCGTGCCGCTGCTGGCCTGGCTGAAGGCGGGCGATCGCTGCCTGATGCCCGACAGCGTCTATGGCCCGGCGCGCAACCTGGCCGAGGGGCTGATGAAGGGCTGGGGCATCGAGACGGTGTTCTACGACCCCTGCATCGACGCCGCCGGGCTCGAGGCGCTGTGGACGCCCAACACCCGCGTCCTCTACCTGGAGAGCCCCGGCAGCCACACCTTCGAGGTGCAGGACGTGCCGGCGCTGACCGCCGTGGCGCGGGCGCATGGCGCGGTCTCGATGATCGACAACACCTGGGGCATCCACACCTTCCAGCCCTTCCGGCATGGCTGCGATGTCTCGATCCAGGCGCTGACGAAATATGTCGGCGGGCATTCGGACATCCTGCTGGGCTCGGTCTGCGTAAATTCCGAGGCGCATCACCTGATCCTGCGCGCCGGTGCGACCGCGATGGGCCATTACGCGAGCCCCGATGATTGCTGGCTGGCGCTGCGCGGCGTGCGCACCATGCCGGTGCGCCTCAAGGCGCAGTTCGAGGCCTCGCTGGAAGTCGCGGCCTGGCTGGCGGCGCGGCCCGAGATCCAGGAGGTGCGCCACCCGGCCCTGCCCGGCGCGCCGGGCCATGACATCTGGAAGCGCGATTTCGAGGGCGGCTGCTCGCTCTTCGGCATCGTCTTCCAGCCGCGCTACACCGAGGCCGAGATCTTCGCCTTCGTCGATGGCCTCAAGCTCTTCGGCATCGGCGCGAGTTGGGGCGGGTATGAGAGCCTGGCCCTGCCCACCAACGGGATGCTGGTGCGCCGTGTCACCGCGGCACCGCCGGGCCAGGCGGTGCGGCTGCATGTGGGGCTCGAGGCCGTGCCGGATCTGATCGCCGACCTCGAGCAGTCGCTTCGCCTCAACCTGCCGCGCTGAGACCGCGCCTTGCCGCTGGTCACGCCAGTGGCGGCAGGCCAGCGCGAAAAGCCGCGAGGGCGGTGACATAGCGGTGGAAGGCCGCCCGCCCCGTCGGCGTCAGGGTGTAGAATTGCGTCTTGCCCAGGCGGCGGCCCGAGACGATGTGGCCATGGCTGATCAGCCGCTTGAGCACGAGCCGGATGGTGGGACCGCTGTAGCCCGTGAGGTCCGCCATCTGGTCAACCGAGAATTCGGGCGTGGCTTCACCCAGGCTGGCTTCGTAGAACAGCAGGACAACGTCGAAGGCGATTCGGCTGTTCTTGATGCCGATTCGCGCATCAATGTCCCGCATCGCCTTGAGCAGAGCCAGCGCCTCCCCCTCGAAGCCCGCCCTGCTTTCAGATTGTTGCATGCGCGATTTCTGACAGAGCCGTACGAAGTTGCAACATGTCTAAAACAAACTAAATTTCTTTTGCAACGATTACGGGAAGCCAGCCGCGCAGCGGCTGCAGACCCCCTCCACCTCCACGGTCGCGCGCAGCAGGCGGAAGCCATTGCGCCCGGCGGCATCGGTGACAGCGCGGGTGACGCCCGAATCGCAGATCTCCGTGGTGGCGCCGCAGTCACGGCAGATCAGGAACTGGTGCTGGTGGTCATGGGCGTGTTCATGCGCCGCATGCTGGTGGCCGCAGGCGACGAAAGCGTTCAGCCGCTCGAGCCGGTGGATCAGCCCCTGATCCAGCAGGAAGTCGAGCGCCCGGTAGACGGTGGGCGGTGCCGCCCCGGCGCGCGTTGCGCGCAGTTGGTCGAGCAGCGCATAGGCGCCCACCGGCTGGCGCGCCGCCAGGATCAGGCCCAGCACCTGCCGGCGCAGCGGCGTGAGCTGCGCCCCGCGCGCCATGCAGCTCGCTTCGGCCCGCGCCAGGGCCGCGTCCAAACCGCTGTCCCGCATCGCCTCGCCCATCGTGCCTGCCCCCTCGCGGTCCGGTTGGACCGTGTCGCCGATTGATATACTATAACGCCATGTCCGAGACACCCTCCCCCGCCGCAAGCGCCGCGCTGCTTGATGCCCTCCGCTTCGATTCGCAGGGCCTCATCGCCTGCGTGGCCCAGCAGCACGACACCGGCGAGGTGCTGATGCTCGCCTGGATGAACCGCGCGGCGGTCGAGGAGACGCTCGCGACCGGGCGCGTCACCTACTGGTCGCGCTCCCGCAACGCGCTGTGGCGCAAGGGGGAGACCTCGGGCCAGGTGCAGCGCCTGGTGGATCTGCGGCTCGATTGCGATGGCGATGCGGTGCTGGCGCTGGTGGACCAGACGGGGGTGGCCTGCCACACGGGGCGGCGCTCCTGCTTCTCCTGGGCGCTGCGCGGCGATCGGGTGGAATCGCTGGCCGAGCCTGTCGCCGACCCGAAGGCGCTGTACGGCGCATGAGCACGGCCATCCCCGTCACCCTGCTCACGGGCTTCCTCGGCGCCGGCAAGACCACGCTGCTCAACGCCCTGCTCGGCCAGCCCGAGATGGCCAACACCGCCGTGCTGATCAACGAGTTCGGCGAGATCGGCCTGGATCACCTGCTGGTCGAGCGGTTGGAGGGGGAGACGGTGCTGCTCAACGCCGGCTGCCTGTGCTGCACGGTGCGTGGCGACCTCGCGGTGGCGCTGGACGGGTTGTGGGAACGCGTGCAGGCCGGGCAGCCCATCGCCCGGGTGGTGATCGAGACCACGGGCCTCGCGGATCCAGCGCCCATCCTGCAGACGCTGATGGGCCATCCCGGCCTGCTGCGGCGCTTCCGGCTGGATGGGGTGGTGACGCTTGTGGACGCCGTGAACGGCGCGGCGACGCTCGACACCCAGCCGGAGGCGCTGCGCCAGGCGGCGGTGGCCGACCTGATCCTGCTCACCAAGACCGACCTCGCCCGGCCGGAGGCCGTGGCGGCGCTGCGGGCGCGGCTGGCGGCGCTGAACCCGGTGGCGCGGGTGATCCCCGCGCGGGAGGGCGCGGTGCCGGCGGCGACGCTGCTCGAACTCGGCCCCTATGATGCGGCGGCGAAGGCCCCCGATGTCGCGGCCTGGATCGGCGCCGCTGCGCCTGCCCCCGAGCCTCACCATCACCATGACCACCACCCGCACCACCACGGTCACGAACATCACCACGATCATCACCAGCACCACGATCACGGGCACGACCCGAACCGGCATGGCAGCGCCATCCAGGCGCTCTGCCTGGAATTCACCGAACCCCTCTCCTGGGACGGGTTGGCCACCTGGCTCGAGATGCTGGCGATGACGCGCGGCGCCTCGGTGCTGCGCGTGAAGGGGCTGCTCGACCTGAAGGGAGAGACGCAGCCGGTCGTTGTGCATGGCGTGCAGCAGGTCTTCCACCCGCCGCGCCGCCTCGCCGCATGGCCCGAAGGCACGCCGCGCCGCTCGCGCCTGGTCTTCGTGTTGCGCGACCTGGAGC
Source organism: Roseomonas sp. TF40 (assembly GCF_057219975.1). Taxonomy (NCBI): domain Bacteria; kingdom Pseudomonadati; phylum Pseudomonadota; class Alphaproteobacteria; order Acetobacterales; family Roseomonadaceae; genus Roseomonas; species Roseomonas sp. TF40. Next base: position 376,025 of record NZ_JBXVVR010000001.1, read on the forward strand.
CGAAGGTGGTGCGTGAGGGGCTGGACGCCTTCCTGCGCGCCGCCGCCGAGCGCGACGCGCTGCTGACGCCCCACTGAGCCGCGCCCCCGGTCGCGCGTTGACTTGCCCGCGGCCGCGCGCTTCCCTGCACGCAGGCCGGACAATCGCCGGAGGGATCGGATCACGCCATGCCGCTGACAATGCCGGAGGAAATCCTCCTCCTCATGCTCGATGACAAGAGCGGTCGCCTGCAGGAGCGCGCGGCGCCCTCGGGCGACTACGCCGTGGCCGGTGCGGTGATCGCCGAACTGGCGCTGCACGGGCGCATCGATACCGATCCCAAGCGGCTCTACGTGGTGGATCCCTCCCCCACCGGCGATGCGCTGCAGGACCGCGCGCTGGCGCAGATCGTCGCCGCGGCCGAGATCAGCGACAGCCGCTTCTGGATCGAGCGCCTCGCCGCCGATGCCGACGCCTACCGGGAGGAGCTGTTCGAGCGCCTCGTGCAGAAGGGCGTGCTCAAGCGCGTCGAGGGCCGCTTCCTCTGGGTCTTCCCTGAGCGCCGCTACCCGCAGATCTCCGACAAGGAGGAGCGTGAGGTGAAGGCGCGCATCATGGGCGTGCTGTTCAAGGACGAGATCCCGGACCCGCGCGATTCCCTGCTGATCGGCCTGTGCCGCGCCGCGGGGCTGTTCCCGCTGCTGCTCTCGGGCCAGGAACTGGACCGCGTGCAGGCCCGGATCGACCAGGTCGCCGACCTTGAGGAACTCAACCGCTCCCTGGCCGATGCGATCCGGGAGATCTACGCCCAGATCGCGCGCTTCGCGCCTATGGTATAGACACGGCGCCCGGCGCCGATGGCGTAAGCCGCAGCCAACGCATTTTCGAAGAACAGGACGCGCTTCATGGATATCACCGAGACCACCAGCGGCGGCGTGACGGTGGCCGCCCTCAAGGGCCGCCTGGACACCGCCACGGCGCCGGCGGCCGAGGCCAAGCTGATCGGGCTGCTCGACGGCGCGGCCAAGGTCGTGTGCGACCTCGGTGAGGTGCACTACGTCTCCTCCGCCGGGCTGCGGGTGCTGCTGAAGGCGGCCAAGCAAGCCAAGGCCGGCGGCGGCGCCTTCGCCATCGCGAGCCCCCAGGCCCCGGTGCGCGAGGTGCTGGAGATCAGCGGCTTCGACAAGATCCTGGCGATGTACGCCACCCGCGACGAGGCGGTGCGCGGCATCGCCTGAGGCGGCGACCCTCCGGCGCGGGTTCAGCCGCGCCGGAGCTTCACCAGCAGGATGAACATCGTCAGCGGCACCGTGACGATGTTGGCGGCGACGAGGCCCATGGAGCCCTTCAGCGCCCCATAGGTCAGCCACAGCGAATTCCCCACCACCAGCAGCACCAGCAGGGCCACGCTGAAATCGCGGGCCGAGCGCGTGCGCCAGGTCTTGATCGCCTGCGGGATGAAGGCGGAGGTGGTGAGCACGCCCGCCACGATCCCGATAGCCTCGATGGCGTCCAAGCCCTGCCCCTTCCGTTGCGGCGTCGCCCCCCCTATGCATCGGGCCATGGCGCCCGTCCACCTGACCTTCGAGACCCTCTCCGGCCCCGCGCTGCAGCCGCTGCTGCCCGCGCTCTCGGCGCTGCGGATCGCGGTGTTCCGCGAGTGGCCCTATCTCTACGCAGGCGAAGTGACCTACGAGAACACCTATCTGCGCAGCTACGCCCGCGCGCCCGGTGCGGCCATCGTGGTCTGCCGCGCGGGGGATCGCGTGGTGGGCGCGGCCACCTGCGCGCCGATGGAGCAGGCCCAGCCCGAGGTGCGCGCCTGCTTCTCGGCGGCCGGGCTCGACCCCGCGCGGTTCTGCTATTTCGGCGAATCGGTGCTGCTGCCCGAGTTCCGCGGCCAGGGCGCGGGGCATCGCTTCTTCGACGCGCGCGAAGCCCATGCCCGCGCGCTGGGCCTGCCCGAGGCCGCCTTCTGCGCCGTGATCCGCGAGGAGGCCGACCCGCGCCGGCCCGCCGGCCACCGCCCGCTCGACAGCTTCTGGCAGGCCCGCGGCTACGTGAAGCGGCCCGAACTGGTCGTGCGCTTCCGCTGGAAGGTGATCGGCGCCACGGCCGAGAGCGACCACGACCTCGTCTTCTGGACCCGCCGCCTGTGACGCCGCTGCGCCTCGGCCTGCTCGCCTGGCCGGTGACGCGGGTGGCCGATGTCGCGGCCTTCGGCGCCAAGCTCGACCATTGGCTCGACCAGGCACGCGGCCGCGCCGATCTCTGCGTGCTGCCCGAATATGCCTGCGTCGAACTCGGCGCCGCGCTGGCCGGCGTGACGGCGCCGGACGAGGCCGCGGAACTCGCCGCCATGGTCGCCGAGGCCGATGCCATCCTGGCCGCGATGCGCACGGCGGCGATGCGCGCGGGCCTCTGGCTGCTGCCCGGCAGCCTGCCGATACGCCACGGCGAGCAGGTGGTGAATGTCGCGCCGCTGATCGCCCCGGATGGCCGCATGGCCTTCCAGCACAAGCGGCTGATGACCCGTTTCGAGGCCGAGCGCTGGGGCGTGAGCCCGGGCGAGCCGCCGCAGGTCTTCGACACGCCCTGGGGGCGGATCGGAATCTCCATCTGCTACGACGTGGAATTCCCGAAATACGTCCGCGCGCAGGTGGAGATGGGCGCCTGGCTGATCCTCGCCCCCTCCTGCACCGACACGCCACGCGGCTTCGCGCGGGTGCGCATCGGCGCCCAGGCGCGGGCGCTGGAGAACCAGTGCTTCGTCGCCGTCACCCCCACGGTCGGCGTCGCGCCCTGGTCCGCAGCGCTGGACGACAATCACGGCCAGGCGGCGGTCTATGGCCCGCCCGATCGCGGCTTCCCCGAGGATGGCGTGGTCGCCGCCGGGGCGATGGATGCGCCGGGCTGGGTCTTCGCGACCCTCGACCCGGCCCTGGTCGCGGCGGTGCGCGAGCATGGCGCGGTGCGCAACCACCGCGACTTCCCCCGCGGCCCCGTCGCCCGGCCCGTGCCGGCGTTGTTCCGATGAAAGTCCAGAAGTCGTGACCCTGATCTACATCGTGGCCGGCGAAGCCTCGGGCGACGTGCTCGGCGCCCGGCTGGTGGCCGCGCTCCGCGCGCGCGACCCGTCGCTGCGCTTCGCGGGCATCGGCGGCGAACGCCTGGCCGAGCAGGGCATGGTCTCGCTCTTCCCCATGCGCGAACTCGCGCTGATGGGGCTGATCGAGGTGCTGCCGAACATCCGCCGCCTCGCCCGGCGGCTGACGGAGACCACCGCCGACATCGCCGCGCGTCGCCCGGCGGTGATCGTCACCATCGACAGCCCCGGCTTCACGCTGCGCCTCGCTGAGCGCGTGCGGCCGCTGGGCATTCCCCTCGTGCATTACGTCGCGCCGCAGATCTGGGCCTGGCGGCCGGGGCGCGTCGCCAAGATCAAGGCGCGGGTGGACCAGATCCTCTGCCTGCTGCCCTTCGAGCCGGTGATCTTCGAACATGCCGGCATCCCGGCCCGCTTCGTCGGCCACCCGGTGCTGGAATCGGGCGTCGATGCCGGCGATGCGGCGCGCTTCCGCGCCCGGCATGGCCTGACGGAAGGCGAGCGCGTGCTGATCGTCATGCCCGGCTCCCGGCGCATCGAGGTGAAGCGCCTGCTGCCGGTGTTCGGCGAGGCGCTGCGCCTGCTCGCCGCGCGCCTGCCGGGCCTGCGCCCGGTCCTGCCGGTGAGCGAGGTGGTGGCCGAGGCCGTGCGCGCGGGCAGCGCGGATTGGCCGGTGCGGCCGATCCTGGTCACCGACCTCGCCGAGAAACACGATGCCTTCGCCGCCGCCGCGGCCGGGCTGATCAAATCCGGCACCTCCAGCGTCGAGATGGCGGTGGCGGGCGTGCCGCATCTGATCGCCTACAAGGTGAACCCGATCACCGCCGCCATCCTGCGCCGCCTGGTGCGCGTGCCCTTCGCGAGCCTCGTGAACCTGCTCGCCGAGCGCGCCGTGGTGCCGGAATACCTGCAGCAGGCCGCGACCCCCGCGGCCCTGGCCGAGGGGCTGCACGCCCTGCTGACCGACCCGGCCGTGGCCGCCGCCCAGCGCACGGGCTTCGAGGAGGTGCTCGCGAAGCTGCGCCCGCCCGAGGGCCTGCCGAGCGCGGCGGCGGCGGCGGCGGTGCTGGCGGCGCTGCCCACGCCCCTGCTATCCAGCCCCGACCCATGAAGGCATCCCGATCCATGTCCCAGGCGAAGCGCTGCGGCGTCACCCTCTTCGCCGCGCTGCTCGGCGCCACGCCGCTCGCTGCCCAGCAACCCGCGACCGACCCGGCCGGCAGCTACGCCTTCATCCTGGAGAACGACACCTTCTCCGGGCGGGATCGCTTCTACACCAACGGCTTTCTCTTCGCCTGGCGCTCGCCCTCCTACAACCCGCCGCAATGGCTGCGCGACGTGACGGAACGGCCCGGCATCGTCTTCCCCGATGGCGGCACGGTGCGCTGGGGCCTCGCCTTCGGGCAGAAGATGTTCACGCCCGAGGATACCGAGGCGCGCAACCCGGACCCGACGGACCGGCCCTATGCCGGCTGGCTCTACGGCGCGGCGACGCTGCTCTCCTACACGCCGACGCAGCTTGGCAGCCTGGAATTGCAGGTCGGTGTGGTCGGCCCCGCCGCCCTGGGTGAGCAGGTGCAGAACAACACGCATGACCTGATGAACATCGACCGCGCCCTGGGCTGGAACTACCAGATCAAGGACGAACTGGGCGTGAACCTGATCGCCGGGCGGCAATGGCGCATCAATCGCCCGCTCGGCCAGGGCGGGCTCTCCTGGGGCATCGTGCCGAGCGCCGCGGTGAGCCTGGGCAATGTGCAGACCTATGCGGCGCTGGGCGGGATGCTGCGCATCGGCAACCAGCTCGAGGCCGATTTCGGCCCGCCGCGCGTGCGCCCGGCCTCGGCGGGTTCGGTGTTCTTCCAGCCGGATGGGCAGTGGGGCTGGTATGTCTTCGGCGCGCTGGAAGGCCGCGCCGTGGGGCGCGACATCACGCTGGATGGCAATACCTGGCGCGAGAGCCGCAGCGTGGACCGCGAGACGCTGGTGGGCGATGCCAGCCTCGGCTTCACGCTGATCATGCCGGTGGCGCGGCTGACCGCCACCTACACCCACCGCACCAAGGAATTCACGACCCAGCGCGAGGCCTCGCAATTCGGCTCGGTGAGCATCGCGTTTCGGTTTTAGGCCGCGCCCGGTGCGATGCCGAGGCGGCCGGCAAGGCCGGCCGAGCGGCCGAATGGCCGCCGCGCCCAGTGGCGCGAGGCAAGCGTCCGGAGGACGCGCCCGCCGCTTGAGGGCACAAAAAAGATTTCAAAAGGCGATCTGCACCTTCATCGCGCGCCGGCGGTCCGAGGCCAGGGCGAAGGCGCGCCCCGCCTCGGCCAGGGGCACGACCTCGGTCAGCATCGGCGTCGGGTCGATCCGCCCGGCGGCGAGCACTTCCAGCGCATGGCCGAATTCATGGTGAAATCGGAACGAGCCGGTGAGCCGCACCTCGCGCGAGACCAGCGCGCCGAGCGGCAGGGCGATGTCCCCGCCCAGGCCAAGCTGCACCATGGTCCCGCCCGGGCGCGTCGCGGCCAGGCCGGCGGCGAGCGCGGGCGCGCTGCCCGAGGCCTCGAACACCACGTCGAAATGCCCCTTGCCGGCGGCGTAGGGCGCCAGCGCATCGGGGTTCTCCGCCACCGCATGGGTGGCATCCGCGCCCATGGCACGAGCGATGGCCAGCGGTTCGGGCATGAGGTCCGTCACCACCACCTGCCGCGCGCCGCCCAGCCGCGCCACGGCGGCGCAGAGCACGCCGATCGGGCCCGAGCCCGTGACCAAGACGCGCGCACCCAGCAGCGGCCCGGCCTGCGCCGCGGCGTGCAGCACGACGGAAAGCGGTTCGGCGAAGGCCGCGCGCTCCACGCTGAGCCCCGCGGGCAGCTTCACGGCGCGGGCGGCCTCGGTGGTGAAATGCGCGCGGAAGGCGCCGCCGACATGCGGGGTCCGCATCGCGCTGCCGAGGAAGCGCATCTCGAGGCAATGGTTGGGCCGCCCCGCCAGGCATTGCGCGCAGGCCCCGCAGGGCAGCGAGGGATTCACCGCCACCGCATCGCCGGGGGCGACATGGCTGACGCCCGGCCCCACCGCCTCGACCACGCCCGCGGCCTCATGGCCGAGCACCATGGGCTCGCGCAGCCGCACCGCGCCGAAGCCGCCGGCATGGAAATAGTGCAGGTCGGAACCGCAGATGCCACCGCGACCGATGCGGATGCGCACCTCGCCAGGCGCGGGATCGGGGGCGGCGACCTCTTCCACGCGAAGGTCATGCGCGGCGTGGATGACAACGGAAAGGCTCATCGTGCAGCCTCCTGCGTCGGCAGCGCGCGGCGATTCAGCTCTCCGGGCCATCCGGCCCTCCGACCATCGCGGCGCATCACGACAGCACCTCCGTCAGCAGCGGCTTGCCATCCATCCTCGCCTCCAGATTCTCGCGCATCAGCCGCCCCATATCCTGCCGCGTCTCGACCGTGCCGGAGGCCGCGTGCGGCTGCAGGACCACGTTGGGGAAGGAGAGGAATTCCTCATCGATGCGCGGCTCGTTGAGAAACACGTCGAGCCCCGCCGCGCCGATATGCCCATCGCGCAGCGCCGCCAGCAGCGCGGCCTCATCCACCACCGACCCGCGCGAGACATTGACGAAGATCGCCCCCTTGCGGAGCGCGGCGATGGCCTTCGCATCCACCAGCCCCTTCGTCGTCGGCCCGCCCATGGCCGAGACCACCAGCACATCGACATGCGGCGCGAGCGCGGCCGGTGTGGGGTAATGCGTGTAGGCCACGCCGGCCTTGGGCGTGCGGCCCGAATAGCTGATCGCCATGCCGAAGGCCTCGGCACGCCGCGCAATCGCGCTGCCTATGCGCCCCAGCCCGACGATGCCCAGCCGCTTGCCGAAGACACGCGTGGTCAACGGAAAGCTGCCGCGATGCGCCCAGGCGCCGGTGCGCACCCAGGCATCGCCCTGCGGGATGCGGCGCGCGGCGGCGAGCATCAGGCCGATCGCCATGTCGGCCACTTCCTCGGTCAGCACGTCGGGCGTGTTGGTCACGGGAATGCCGCGCGCCTTCGCCGCCGCGAGGTCGATGGCGTCCACGCCGACGCCGTAGCAGGCGATGATCTCGCAGGCCGGCAGCGCATCCATCAGCGCGGCGTCGGCGCCGATCTCGCCCTTGGTGCAGATGGCGCGGATGGTCTTCGCATGCTGCTTCAACAGCGCGGCCTTGTCGGCGGCGGCGTAGTAGAGGTGCAGCGTGAAGCGCGCCTCCAGCGCGCGCAGATCCCAATCGGGCAGCTCACCCACCACCAGCAGCCCCGGCTTGTCCGCCATCGCATTTCCCCCCAACGTCTGCCCAACAAACCGCAGGAGGGCGCCATGGCGCAAGGGCTGTTCGACCTCAAGGGTCGGCGCGCGCTGATCACCGGATCGAGCAAGGGAATCGGCTTCGCCCTCGCGCGCGGCCTGGCCGAGGCCGGGGCGAGCGTGGTGCTGAACGGGCGCGATCCCAAGGCGCTGATGGCCGCCGCCGCCACGCTGCGCGCCGAGGGCCATGACGTGACGGAAGCGGGCTTCGACGTCACCGATGTCGCGCGCGTCGATGCCGCGATCGGCGAGATCGAGACCCGCCTCGGCGCCATCGACATCCTGGTGAACAATGCCGGCATCAACCGCCGCTTCCCGGCCACCGACGTGACACCCGAGACCTTCCGCGAGGTGATGTCCACCAATGTCGAGGCCGTGTTCTTCGTGGCCCAGGCCTGCGCGCGCCGCATGATCGCGCGCGGCGGCGGCAAGATCGTCAACATCGCCAGCGTGCAGAGCGAGCTGGGCCGCGCCACCATCACGCCCTATGCGACCTCCAAGGGCGCGGTGCGGATGATGACGCGCTCGCTCTGCGCCGAATGGGCGAAGCACGGCATCCAGGTGAACGCCATCGCGCCGGGCTACTACGCCACCGAACTGACCGACGCGCTGGTCAAGGACCCGGCCTTCACCGACTGGCTGTGCAAGCGCGTCCCCGCCGGGCGCTGGGGCAAGGTGGAGGAACTGGTCGGCGCGGCCGTGTTCCTCTCCTCCCGCGCCTCGGATTTCGTCAACGGCCATCTGCTCTATGTGGATGGCGGCATGACGGCGGTGGTGTGACATGGCCGCTTCCCTTCCCGCCGATCTCGCCCAGGGCCATTTCGCGCTGCGCCTCGCCACGCCCGAGGGGCCGGTGGCGGTGGGCCTCGTGGGCGGCGCCGCCTTCGACATGACGCCGGCCTTCGGCACCGTCAGCGCCTGGCTGAACAGCGAGGACCCGCTGGGCGCGATCCGCGCGCGCGGCGTGCCCATGGTGCTCGACCTGCCCGGCGCGCTGGCCGCGCATCGCGTGCTTGCCCCCATCGACCTGCAGGTGATCAAGGCAGCCGGTGTCACCTATGTGCGCTCCATGCTCGAGCGCGTGATCGAGGAACGCTGCCGCGGCGATGCCTCCCAGGCCGCGGCCGTGCGGGGCGAGGTGCGCGCCATCATCGGCGACGACCTGCAGAACCTCGTCCCAGGCAGCGCCGAGGCGATGGCGGTGAAGGCCGCGCTCGTCGCCAAGGGCTGGTGGAGCCAATACCTCGAGGTCGGCATCGGCCCGGATGCGGAGATCTTCACCAAGGCGCCCGTGCTTTCCGCCGTCGGCCCCGGGGCGAAGATCGGCGTGCATCCCGTCAGTCAATGGAGCAACCCCGAGCCCGAGGCGGTGATGGTGGTGAACGGGCGCGGGCGCATTGTCGGCGCCACGCTCGGCAATGACGTGAACCTGCGCGACGTGGAAGGGCGCTCCGCGCTGCTGCTCGGCCGGGCGAAGGACAACAACGCCAGCTGCGCGCTCGGCCCGCTGATCCGCCTCTTCGATGAGGGCTTCACGCTCGAAGATGTGCGCCAGGCGGAGATCGAGCTGACCATCACCGGGCGCGACGGCTTCGCCCTGGCCGAGAGCGGGCGGATCGGCGCGATCAGCCGCGACCCGACCGCTATCGTCGGCCAGATGATCGGCGCGCATCACCAATATCCGGATGGCGCGGTGCTCTTCCTCGGCACGCCCTTCTCCCCCAGCAAGGATCGCGGCGCGCCGGGCATGGGCTTCACGCATCATGCAGGCGATGTGGTGCGCATCGCGAGCCCGCGCCTGGGCGCGCTGGAGAATGAGGTGGACCGCACCGATGAATGCCCGCCCTGGAGCTTCGGCATCAGCGCGCTGATGGCGAGCCTGGCGCGGCGCGGCTATCCGCGATGACGGAGGAGACGCCGCGCGAAGATAGGGGCCGGCTCGAGGGCCGCCTCGCCTATGCGCGCCTGCCCGGTGCGGGGCCCGGCGTGGTCTTCCTGGGCGGCTTCCGCTCGGACATGGAGGGTTCGAAGGCGCTCGCGCTGCGCGACCATTGCGCGGCACAAGGCCGGGCCTTCCTGCGCTTCGACTATTCCGGCCACGGCACCAGCGCAGGGCGTTTCGAGGACGGCACGATCGGCCAATGGGCGGGCGATGCGCTGGCGGTCTTCGACGCGCTGACCGAGGGGCCGCAGATCCTGGTGGGCTCCTCCATGGGTGGCTGGATCGCGTTGCTGCTGGCGCGTGCCCGGCCCGGCCGCGTGGCGGGCTTCATCGGCATCGCCCCCGCGCCCGATTTCACCGAGACGCTGATGTGGCCGACCTTCAGTGAATCCCAGCGCGCCACCATCCTGGAACAGGGCGTGCTGCACCTGCCCAGCCAGTATGGCGAACCCACGCCCATCACCCGCGCGCTGATCGAGGATGGCCGAAGCCACAATGTGCTCGACGCGCCCATCACCATCGAGGGCCCGGTGCGCATCCTGCAGGGCATGGCCGACCCCGACGTGCCCTGGCGCCACGCGCTGCGGCTGATGGAGCGCCTCACGGGCGGCGATGCGCGCCTCATCCTGGTGAAGGATGGCGACCACCGCCTCTCGCGGCCCGAGGATCTGCGCCTTTTGTGCGAAACCCTGGATCAGCTCTCGCCGGAGAGGATCGCGGCCAGCCCCTCCCGGTAGCTCGGATAGCGCCAGGCGATGCCGAGTGCGGCGCGCGTGCCGGCCGAGGAGACGCGCCGGTTCTCCGCCCAGAAGGACAGCCCCATCGGCGACATGCGCGCCGCCGCCTCGGCGAAATCGATCAGCGGCGGCGGCGCGATGCCGAGCAGCCGCGCGCCTTCCGCCGTGACATCGGCCGAGCTCGCCGGCTCGTCATCCACCAGATGCAGCACGCGCTGGCCATCCGGGCGGCGCGCGGCGGCCACCATGGCCAGCGCGATGTCGTCGCGGTGGATGCGGCTGAAGGAATGGCCCGGCTTGACCACGCGCTTCGCCACGCCCGCGCGCAGTTCATCGAGCACGCTGCGGCCGGGGCCGTAGATGCCCCCCGCCCGTGCGATGTCGAGCGCGAGGCCACGCGCCGCGGCGAGCGCGCGCCACTGGTCCTCCGCCATCAGCCGGCGTACCGAGCGCGGCTGGCCGGGCGCGGGCGGCGTCGCCTCATCCACCCAGGCGCCGCCGCGGTCGCCATAGACGCCGGTGGTGGAGATGTAGCCGACCCAGCGCAGCGCCGGGGCGGCGGCGATGGCCTCGGCATGGGCGGCCAGCACCGGGTCGCCCTCGGCCTCCGGCGCGGCGGTGACGATGAGATGGGTTGCCGCACGGATCGCCGGCCCGGCCTGGTCGAAGGCCACCACCGTGACGCCGGGCGGCGGCTGCGCCCGTGCGGGGTCGCGCGCCGTGCCGGTCACCGCGAATCCCGCGGCCAGGGCCTCCCGCGCGATTGCCCCGCCACTGTAGCCGAGCCCGGCCACCACCATCTGCATGCGTTCCATCCACCCCATCTGCGCCGTCATGGCGCGGCGCGAAAGGGGGGCTGCGGAACTGGCGCGCAGGCGCGCGGCTGGGTAGAAGAGAGGCCATGCGCCGCCAGACCCGCACCGTGCTTCTCGGCGTCTTCGCCGCCGCAGCGCTTTCGGCCCTGTCGGCGGGCATCTGGCTGGGTGCCGACCCCGCGCCCGCCAGCATAGCCGCCGAGGAAGAGGCCCTGCCCACCCCGCCGGAGCCGCCGCGGCTGGCGGACAGCCCCGAATTCGACCGATGCCTCGCCTTGCTGCGCGAGGAGCCGGAGGAGGCGCGGCGCTTCGCCGAGACCTGGGACCAGGCCGGCGGGGGCGATGGCGCGCGCCAATGCCAGGCGCTGGCGCTGATCGCGCTGGGCGAGCCTGCCCTGGCCGCGCAGCGGCTGGAATCGCTGGCAGGCCGTTCGCGCGCCGGCAATGCCGCGCGCGCCGCGGTCTATGCCCAGGCGACGCAGGCCTGGCTGATGGCGGGCGATGCGAATCGGGCCGTGGGTGCGGCCACGCTGGCGCTGACACTGATGCCCGATGACGCCGACGCCCTGACCGACCGCGCTTTGGCGCTGGGCATCACGGGCCGGTTCCGCGAGGCGATCGAGGATCTCGACCGCGCCCTGGCCCTGGCGCCGGACCGGGCCGAAGCGCTGGTCTTCCGTGCTGCCGCCTATCGCCAATCCGACCGGGCGGAGGAGGCGATGCGCGACGTCACGCGCGCCCTGGTGCTCGAGCCCGACAATGCCGAGGCGCTGCTGGAACGCGGCATCCTGCGCCAGCTGCGCGGCGACCCGGCGGGGGCGCGGGCGGATTGGGAGCGCGCGATCGAGGTCGCCCCCCACAGCGCGGCGGCGGATCTCGCGGCGCAGAACCTCGCCCTGAACGAGGCCGGGCCGCAACGCCGCTGAACGCTCAGAAGGCGGCGGGGATCGGCTCCGGCTCGCGGCCGTAGAGGCCCCGCTTCAACCCCGCCTGCACGGCGACACCCCAGGCGTTCAGGCGCTCGACGAAGACGGTCTGCGCCGCGTTGCGTGCCCCTTCATGCCAGTTGCTGCCGGCCGCTGCCGCCGGGGAGAAGACGTTCGGGGCGAAGCGATACTCCACGCTGAGCATGTGCATCTGCTCGCTGACCACGAATTGCGCGCTGACCCAGCGTGGCGGAATCCAGCCGGGCCGGCGTTCGCCCTCGTCATAAAGGGCGTTGAGGTAGGCGGGCGTGTTGGCGCCGCGGCCGCTGCCGATCATCACCAGGCCGCGGCAATCCAGGGCGGCGCGCACGGCGCTTGTCACGGTGCGGGCAAGCGCGTTCGCGTTCACGCAGATGCCGAAGGGGTTCCAGGCCGCACCCACCTCCTGCGCCGCATGGGCGATCACGAGGGCGGCGGCCTGGTTCGCGCGCTCCTGCACCAGCACCGCGCGATGCGTGCGCGTGCCCATGTTGCCCTCTGCCGTCCGGCCCGGTTCCGTTGCCTGGTAGAGTACGCGCCACGGGCCGGGCGGCAGGGGCACACGCTTGGGGCCGACCTGCAACACGCCTTCGACCAGGCTTCCCGGCTGTGCCGCCGCGGGCGCGACGCCAAGCGTCAGGATCAACAGCCCGAGCAGGACGCTTCGCATCGATCCTCACCCCTCCCCGGCGACCATGCGGGCAGCCATTACGGTGAAGGATCAGATCAGAGTGGCGTTCAGAAATCCAGGTCGCTGTAGTGCGCGGGCGGCTCCAGCCCGCTCACCCGGTCGGCCAGCAGCGGGCGGAAGCAGGGGCGCGACTTGATGCGGGCATACCAGCCCTTGGCGGCGTCATGCGACTTCCAGTCGATGTCGCCGATGTAGTCGAGCGCAGAGATCTGCCCCGCCGCCGCCAGATCCGCCAGCGAGAGGTTCGGCCCCGCCAGCCAGCCGCGTGTCTCCGCCAGCCAGCCGACATAGTCGAGATGCGGCTTGAGATTGGCATAGCCCGCGCGCATCGCCGCGGCATCCGGATTGCCCCGGCCGAGCAGGCGCTTCATCTGCTTCTCGTAGAGCAGGTTGCGGGTGACCTCGGGGTAGAATTTGTGGTCGAACCAATCGACCAGCCGGCGCACCTCGGCGCGTTCGGCGAGGGTGCGGCCCATCAGCGGCATGTCCGGATAGGCTTCGTCCAGGTACTCGCAGATCGCGTAGGATTCCGCGATGGCGAGGCCGTTGCTCTCGCTCAGCACCGGCACGGTCGCGGCCGGGTTCATCGCCAGGAATTCCTCCCGCCGCTCCCACACGCGTTCGATGCGCAGGTCGAAGGGCAGGCGCTTCTCGGCCAGGGCCAGCCGCACCTTGCGGGAAAAGGGCGAGAGCGGGATGTGGTAGAGGATGCGCATGCACAAGGGCCGGAGATGGGGTCGCGTGAGCTATGCCACGCGCGCCACCCCCGGCCAAGACAGGCAGCCCCTACCCTGCCGCGCGATAGGCCTCCAGCATCCGCCGCCCATCCTCGCCCGCGCGGGTCGCCCATTCCTCGATCATCGTCGTCCCGGCGATGCGAATCGCCGCCAGCAGCGCGGGCGAGGCCGGCACCACCTGCACGCCGCGCGCCACCATGCGCGCCTCCGCCTCCGCCTCGGCTTCGGCGGCGAGGCGCCAGCCGCGCGCCTCGGCATTGCGTGCGGCGGCGAGGATCGTTCCGCGCTGCGTTTCGGGCAGGGCGTCGAAGGCGCGGCGGCTCATGAAGACCGCGTTCTTGCTGGTGGCGATGGAGGCCTTGATGAAGAAGCGGCTGTAGTCCCAGACGGCGGTATCCGCGGCGACGGGGGCGGTGGTGAGTTGCGCCTGGATGATGCCGGCGGCGAAGGCCTGCGGCACTTCCGGGGCGGCGATCAGCGTGCCCTGCGCGCCGAGCAGCGTTGCGAGGCGCGTGCTGATCGGGCTGTAGCTGCGCATGCGGATGCCGCGCAGCGCCTCGGGCCCGGTCAGGTTCTGGTTCGCGGTGATCGCCACCTGCGGCCAGGGCGCCATGTAGAGCAGCATCAGCCCCTGCCGGGCCAGCCGCGCCTCGATGAAGGGGGCCTGCACGGTGGCGAGGCGCCTCGCGTCGTCCAGGTTCTGCACCAGGCCCGGCACGGCGTCGGCATCGAAGAAGGGGTCCTCGTTGCCATAGGCCGTCAGCAGGATCTCGCCGATCTGCACCTGGCCGGTCTGCACGCCGCGCTTGATCTGCGGCTGCGGGAGCAGGCTGCCATTGCTGTGCAGGCTCACCTGGATGGCACCCTGCGTGAGCGTCCCGATTTCGGCCAGGAACTCCCGCAGGTTGCGGGTGTGGAAATTGCCGTCGCCGAATCCCGAGGCCGCCTGCCAGCGCGCGCCCTGCGCCTGCGCCTGGAACTGCGCCAGGGCCGGCGGGGCCGACAGGCCGCCAAGCAGGGCCGCCGCCGCGGCCATGGCGTTACGTCGATCCATTGTCATGTGTCTTGCGTTTCCCCGTTGATCCCCCCCCCCGCGCCGTCCCCACGGCGCGGGGGTCACGCCTTCCGTGCCTCAGGCGGCCCGATAGGCCTCGATCAGGCGCTTGCCGTCATCGCCGGCGCGCGCCACCCACTCCTCGGTCATCTGGGTGCTGACGCGGCGCAGCCCGGCCATGAACTCGGCCGTCGGCGGGATCACCTGCATGCCCCGCTGGCCGAGCGTGCGCTCCGACGCCACCTGCGATTCGCCGGCCAGCTCATAGCCGCGCACCTCGGCGCGGGCGGCGATGGCGCGGATATCCTGCTGCAGCCCGGCCGGCAGGGCCTCCATCGCGCGGCGATTCACGAAGACGGCGTTCTTCGTCATGGTGAAGCCGAGCGGCGTGAAGACGCGCGCGTAATCCCAGGCGGAGGTGTCCACGCCGGTCTGCGCCGAGGTGATCTGCGCCTGCACCACGCCGGTGGCAAAGGCCTGCGCCAGCTCGGCCGCCTGCACCAGGGTGGGCTGCGCGCCGACGATGGCGGCGAAGCGGTTGGTCGCCGGGCTGAAGGTGCGGAAACGCAGGCCGCGCAGCCCCTCGAGCGAGGTCACGGGCTGCTGCGCGTAGAGACCCGCGGGCGGCCAGGGCACCATGTAGAGCAGCGAGAGGCCCTGGCGCGCCAGGCGCTGCTCGATGAAGGGGCGCTGCAGGTCCGACAGGCGCTTCGCCTCGGCCAGGTTGCTGACCAGCTGCGGGATGCTGTCGGCGTCGAAGAAGGCATCCTCGTTGGAGTAGGCGGCCAGCAGGATCTCGCCCAGCTGGACCTGGCCGGTCTGCGCGCCGCGCTTGATCTGGGGCATCGGCAGCAGGCTGGCACCGGAATGGAGTTGCACGGTCAGACGCCCGCCGGCGGCGGCCTGCACCTCCTCGATGAAGGTGCGGATGTTGCGGGTGTGGAAATTGCCATCGGGGTAGGCGGTGGCCATCTGCCAGCGGACCGGCGCGCCCTGGGCGGCGGCGTCGCGGCCGAGGAGGGAGGGGGCAGACAGGCCGGCAGCAGCGGCGATCAGGGTGCGGCGAGGAAGCATGAGGGTCTCTTTCCTGTGGACGGTGGCGCAGCATCGCCCCCAAGCGCCGCGCCTCGCAACCCCCGCCTTGCCGAGGAGAGTTCGCGCACCGCCGGGCGCATCAACAAAGGCGCAAGGTTGTGCCGCTAGACGGGGCCTAGCCCTGGATCGGATCCTGCCTGAATGCCTGCAACCGCCCTGCCCCGCCTCAGACCCCTGGGGCCTCTTGGCCGGTTGAGCGCGGTCATGGCGGCCGTGCTGCTGCTCGGGATGCTGCCCACCATGGGGCTGCTGTGGATGGTGGCCCAGGCCGGACGGGAGGACGCCAAGCGCGAGGCAGGCTACCGACTGATCCAGGCAGCCCAGATGGCCGCGGGACTGCAAGGTGACGCCATCGCCACCGTGCGCCACGCCCTGGCGCTGCTCGGCAGCCAACCGCTGGGCTGGGCGGAGGAAGAGGCAAGCTGCCAGGCCCAGGCGCGCGAGATGGTGCGTCAGAGCCCCTTCATGTCGAGCCTGGCCGTGATCCGCCTGGACGGCACGGTGATCTGCACCGCGCATGGACTCGGCCATGGCACCAACCTCGCCGACCGCCCCTATGTGGAATCGGTGCTGCAGGGCGGGGGCTTCAGCCTCGGCGCGCCGCTCGAGGCACGCACCTCCGGTCGTGTTGTGCTGCCGATGGCGCTGCGTGCGACAGGCCCGGCAGCGGGGCACAACCCCCCGGCCGTGCTGGGCGCGACGCTCGACCTGGAGCGGATCGGCCAGAGCTTCACCCGCCTGCTGAGCGAAGAGGCGCGCGCGGCCGATGGGCGGATGAAGGTGCATGATGCCGCGGGCCGGCTGCTCGCCACCTACCCGCCCCGGCCCGGCGCGCCGATTGAACCGCCCCTGCCGGCGGATCTGGTCGCGGGCGCCCATGGCAGCTTCGAGATGGTCGCCGCCGATGGGCGCGAGCGGCTGGTGGGCTACGCCCATGCGGCGGAAGCGGGCACCATCTACACGGCCACGCTGGTCACGTCCGTGCTGCTTGCCCCCGCCCAGGCGCGGGTGCGCGGCGTGCTGCTGCTGGGCCTTGTCGCCGGCGCGTTCGGCCTGGCCGTGGCGCTCCAGATCGCGCGGGTGCGGATCCTGCGCCCGCTCGCGGTGCTGACCGAGTTCGCCGCGCGGGCGGGCAGCGGCCAGACGACGGAAGCGAAGCCCCTGCCCGGCGAGTTCGACACGCTGCGCCGCGCCATGAGCAGCATGATCGAGGATGTCGCCTCCCGGGAGCAGCGGCTGAACGCGGCGAACCTCGAGCTGCAGCGCCTGGCGGAGCGGGATGCGCTGACCGGCATCGCCAACCGCCGGAGCTTCAACGCCGCCCTGGCCGAGGCCTGGACGCGCGGGCTGGCCGAGCAGGAGCATGTCGCGCTGGTGATCCTCGATGTCGATCACTTCAAGAAGTTCAACGACCGCTACGGCCACCTGCCCGGCGACGCGTGCCTGTGCAAGGTGGCGGAAGCGATCGATGGTGTGCGCCTGCGCGAGCACGACATGGTCGCGCGCCTGGGTGGCGAGGAATTCGTGATACTGCTGCCGCGCACCGGCAGCGAAGGCGCGATGGTGGTGGCAGAGCGCGCGCTGGCCGCGATCCGCGCGCGCATGATCCTGCATGAGGACGGCGTCGAGGGCATGGTGACGGCAAGTGCGGGCGTGGCCGCCTGCGTTCCCATGCGCGGCATGGATCCACTGGCGCTGCTCGCCGCCGCCGACGCCGCGCTCTATGCCGCGAAAGCCAAGGGCCGCAACACCGCGGCCAGCGCAAGCAGCCTCGCGCAGGCCGCCCCGGTCTGAGGCCCAGGACCGGAAGGCTACAAGGGATAGTCGCGCGCGGGATCGACGCCCGCGGCTTCGAGGAACTTGCGCATCTCCACCACCTCCTGCTTCGACAGGCTGTGATGCGTGTCGTGGAAGCCGTGCGTGGTGCCGTTCAGCGTGACCTTGATGTGGCCGTGGCCACCGTGATGCACCGTGCCGCCCAGCCCCTCGAACACCGCCAGCACATGCTTGGGGTCGATATTGGCGCTGACGGGGTGCGCGAAGAGCGCGTGCAACACCTTGCGATGGGAATGATTCATGCTGGCGTAATCCTCTGCCTTGGTCAGGAGCACAGGATCGGGCCTGATGCCCGGCCGCGTCCTTGACCTGGGTCAACGCCCGCGACGGGTGATGGCCTCAGCCAGCGCCTTCCACGAAATGGCGCAATTCCTCCGCCTCGTGCTCGGCCTCGGCGATGCGCGCCTTCACGAGATCGCCGATCGAGACCATGCCGGCGAGCGAGCCATCCTCGGCCAGCACGGGCAGGTGGCGCACGCGGCGATCGGTCATCAGCGCCAGCGCCTCTGAGCATTGGCTGCGCGGCGTCACCGTGTGCAGCGAGCGGGTCATGATCTGCGCGGCGGGCAGGTCCACCGCCGCCGCGCCATGCCCCGCCATGGCACGCACGATGTCGCGCTCGCTGACGATGCCGAGCACGTCGCCAGCGCCGTCGCGCACCAGCACGGCGCCGATGCGGTTATCGGAGAGCACGCGCGCCACGGCGCCCAGCGGATCCAGCGCGCCGACGGACACGACGGCCGTTCCCTTCTCCCGCAGGATGGCAGCAATGCTGATCATGGCGCTTCCTCCCGTTGCCGGGGCCGCGAGCGACCCCCGGTGCGGAAGCGTGCCAGCTTGGCCCCGGCGACTTCAAGCCTTCTCGTCGGGCAGTGCCGTGGCCGTGAGCTGGGTGCGCACCAGCTCCGCGAAGCGCCCGCCCTGGGCGACCAGCGCCTCGAAGCTGCCGCGCTCCACCACCTCGCCCGCCTCGAAGACCAGGATCTCATCGGCGTCGCGCACGGTGGAGAGGCGATGCGCGATGACGAAGGTGGTGCGCCCGGCCATCAGCGCGCGCAGCGCCTTCTGCACCCGCGCCTCGGTCGCCGCATCGAGGGCCGAGGTCGCCTCGTCCAGGATCAGCACGGGCGGGTCCTTCAGCAGCGCGCGCGCGATGGCCAGGCGCTGGCGCTGGCCACCGGAGAGCGAGGCGCCGCGTTCGCCCACCATCGTGTCGTAGCCCTGCGGCTTGCGCGTGATGAAGTCATGCGCCTCGGCCATGCGGCAGGCGCGCTCGAGATCTTCCTGCGTCGCGTCCGGCCGGCCGGTGAGCAGGTTGTCGCGGATCGAGCGGTTGAACAGCAGGCTTTCCTGGAACACCACGCCGATGTTGCGGCGCAGGCTGTCCAGGGTCAGGTCGCGCAGATCGTGCCCGTCGAGCGTGATGCGCCCCTCCACCGGGTCCCACAGGCGCTGCAGCAGCGCCATGGCGGTGGATTTGCCCGCCCCCGTCTGGCCGACCAGCGCAATGGTGCGCCCCGGCGCCGCCTTCAGCGAGACATCGGCCAGGATGCGCGGCCCGCCCGGATAGGCGAAGGCCACGTGCTCGAACGCCACCTCGCCGCGCACGCGCCCCAGGGTGCGCGCATCGGGCTTCTCCGGCACGCTCGAGCGCGCATCGAGCACGGCGAACATCTGCTCCAGCGCGGGCATCTGGAACACGAGGCGCGAGACGAAGCCGACCGCGCCCTCGAGCCGGCCGATCAGCAGCGTGGCGAAGCCCATGAAGGAGACGATGTCGCCCACGCTGGCCTCGCCGCGCATGTGCAGCAGCGTGCCCAGGATGAAGATGGCGATGACCGTGATGGTGCTGGCCGCGCGCGTCAGCACCGCGACCAGCGCCCACCAGTTCAGCACCGGGAATTGGTGGTCCAGCACCTGGCGCACGATGTTGCCGAACAGCCGCGCCTCGGAGCTGAGGCGGGTGAAGGACTGCACGACCATGACGTTGGAGAGCGTGTCCTGCGCATTGCCGGCGAGCTGGCTGTGCAGGTGCTCCACCTGGCTCTGCGCGGCCTCCGTCTTGCGGATCACCCAGGCCGAGACCAGCGCGAAGATCACGACCAGGACGATCAGCAGCAGCCCCAGGCGCCAGTTCATCATCAGCGTCAGCGGCAGCAGCAGGATGGCGGCGATAAAGGTGGTCAGGTGCTCGCGGAAGAAGCTCAGCCACAGGCCGAAGAGGTTGTCGGTGCCGACCAGCATCACCTTCATCAGCCGGCCCGACTGGGTGTCGCCATGGAAGGACAACGGAAGGGAGAGCACATGCTCGAAATAGCGCGACATCATCGCCAGGCGATTGCGGTGCGCCATGCGGTCCGCCAGCAGCGCCACCGCGACATTGGCGCCGATGGCCGAGAGCCCCACCGCCCCCCAGAGCAGCAGCAGCGCCCCCGCCTCGGCCCACATCGCCGCCTCGGTCAGCCGGTCCGAGCGCGCGAGCAGGTCGATGACACGGCCGAACAGCACGGGTTCGAGGAATTGCAGCCCCGCCAGGGCCAGCGCGCCGAAGGCCAGGCCATAGGCCACGAAGCGGTCCGGGGCGAGCAGGCGCAGCACCCGGCCATAGACCCTCAGGAAATGCATCGTGACCCTTTCCACCGCCGCGGCCGGCCGCCGCACGGCCGCGCCCGACCCTCCGGCAAAGCGAAGCGCCTTGCAAGCGCGCCCGAGGCGCGGCAGCAATGGGCCAACGCGCGAAGCCCGGGCACGAGCCCCGGGGGGCGCGAGAGGAGGAAACGCCATGACCATCACCCGCCGCGCCGCCCTTGGCACGCTCGGCCTGCTTGCCACCCCTGGCCTCCTGCGCGCCCAGGGCGCGGCCACCGTCGCCTCCCCCTGGGCACCGACCCGCCCGGTGCGCATCGTGGTGGGCTTCCCCCCGGCCGGGACCACCGACATCGCCGCCCGCCTGCTGGCCGAACCCTTCGCGCGCAAGCTCGGCCAGACCTTCACCGTGGAGAACCGCCCCGGCGCGGGCGGCAATCTCGGCAATGACGCGGTGGCCAAGGCCGAGCCCGATGGCCATACGCTGCTGATGCAGACCATCTCGGGCGGTGCGATCAACTACTCGCTCTACGGCGCGCGCATGCCGGTGAAGCCCGAGGACCTGGCGGCGGTGGCGCTGATGCTGCGCGTGCCCAACGCGATCTTCGTCAACCCGAACCTGCCCGTGCGCACGCTGCGCGAGCTGGTGGACTACGCCAAGGCGCGCCCGGGCGTGCTCAACATCGGCTCCTCCGGCGCGGGCACCTCGCTGCACATGACGGGCGAGTTGCTGAAGCTCGAGGCCGGCATCGACATGACGCATGTGCCCTTCCGCGGCGCCGGGCCGATGATGCAGGAGATCATCGCCGGGCGCGTCGAGGTAGGCGTGGACAATCTGCCGAGCGTGATCGGCCATCTGCGCGAAGGGCGGCTGCGCCCGCTCGCCGTCACCACGGCCACCCGCAGCCCCGCCATGCCCGAGGTGCCGACCACCGCCGAGGCCGGCTTCCCCGGCGTGGAGGCCACGGCCTGGTTCGGCCTGCAGGGCCCCGCGCGCATGCCGCGCGCCGCCATTCAGCGCTATTCGGATGCGATGAACGAGGTGCTGCAGGAACCCGACATGCAGCGCCGCATCGCCGATCTCGGCGGCATGGCGCCCGCGCTGCGCCCCGATGGCGGCACCGACCCCGCGGCCTTCGACGCCTTCATCAGGGCCGAGATCACGAAATGGGCCGAGGTCGTGCGCCGCTCCGGCGCGCGGGTGGAATGAGCGCCATGGCCCTCACCCGCCGCGGCACGTTGGGCGCCGCACTTGCCCTGCCCTTCTCCGGCGCCGCCCTCGCCCAGGGGAATGCGCAGCCCTGGGCGCCGAGCCGCCCGGTGCGCATCGTCGTCCCCTTCCAGGGCGGCGGGGCCACGGACCTCACGGCGCGGCTGCTGGCCGAACGGCTGGCCCCGATGCTCGGCCAGCCCGTGGTGGTGGACAACCGCCCCGGCGCGGGCGGCAATGTCGGCGCCGAGAACGTCGCGCGCAGCGACCCCGACGGGCATACGCTGCTGATGTGCACGATCGGCACGGCGAGCATCAACCAGTTCCTCTACAGCCGCATGCCCTTCCGCCCGGATGAGCTGGCGGCGGTGGCGCTGGTGAACCTCGTGGCCAACGGCATCATCGTGCATCCCTCGGTGCCGGCGAACACGCTGGCCGAGCTGATCGCCTATGCGAAGGCCAATCCGGGGCGGATCAACTACGGCACGCCGGGCAACGGCACCTCGGGACATCTCTCGGGCGAGTATTTCAAGGTCCGCGCCGGCATCGAGATCACGCATGTGCCCTATCGCGGCACGGGCGGCGTGGTGCCGGACCTGATCGCGGGCAATATCCAGATGGCGATGGACAACCTGCCGGCCTATCTGCAGCACATCCGCGCCGGCACGCTGAAGCTGATCGCCGTCACCTCCGCGCAGCGCTGGTTCGCGGTGCCCGAGACGCCGACGGTTCAGGAGGGCGGGATCCCGGGCTTCGAGGCCGTGGCCTGGTTCGGTGTGCAGGCGCCCGCGCGCATGCCCGCCCCGATCCTGGCGCGCTACGCGGCCGCCATCGCCGAGATTTCGGCCGATCCGGCCGTGGTCGCCCGCCAGCGCCAGATCGGCGCCGAACCCCGCCCGCTGGGCCCGGCGGAGTTCGAGGCCTTCATCCGCGCCGAGAACGAGAAATGGCGCGAGGTGGTGCGGATCTCGGGGGCGCGGCTGGACTGAAACGGCACGGGCCGGCGCGGTTGCGCCGGCCTGGCCCTGGTCACGTGTTCCTGCGCTACAGGATCACGTCGGTCGCGGCCATGCTCGCCAGGCCCAGGATCTGGACCTGGAAATCCGCCACCGCGTCGCCGGTCACATCGGCTTCGAGCAGATCCTCGGCGGCGTTGTAGCGCAGCTGGCCCGCCCCACCGCTGAAGCCGCTCGCCCCACGCCAGGTGAAGGCCTGGTTGCCGTTGAGGTAGGGGTTCGCATCGATCGCCGAGAGATCGATCTTCTCGGTGCCGAAGACGAAGTCCACGATGACATCGCGATAGATGCCACCCGGCCCGCTCTCGGCCACGCTGGCATAGACGAAGCGGTCGGTGCCCGCGCCGCCGGTGAGCGTATCCGCCCCCAGCCCGCCCAGCAGCGTATCCGCCCCCTCATCGCCGCCCAGCACGTCGTCGCCGCCCAGGCCCACCAGCCGGTCATTGCCGATGCCGCCCGAGAGGCTGTCATTGCCGCTGGTGCCGGTGAGCGTATCGTCGCCGCCGGAGCCACCGCTCGACGAGCCGCCGACCAGGCGGATGTCGCGGCCGGCGAGCTGGAAGTCGGCGGCCTCGTAGACGCCCTGCAGGCGCACGGTGACATCCGCCCCGGCCGTGCCGTTGCGGCCGATGTAGAGCAGCGTCTCGCCGTCGATCACCTGCAGCTCGACCGCGTTATTGGCCGTGGTCGCCCCTGCATTCGCCACCACGGTCACCTGCCCGGCCGAGGCCAGGCCGCTGACGCGGATGGTGTCGCCGGCCGCGGCATCGGTGATGAGGTCGGTGCCCGAGCCCTGCCAGACGTGGAACATGTCGTCCCCCGCCCCACCGGTGAGGATATCGTCGCCTTCATGCCCCACCAGCAGGTCGGCGCCCAGGCCTCCCACCAGCACATCGCCGCCGCCGAAGCCGCGCAGCCGGTCATCGGCGCTGCCGCCGGTGATCGCGATCTGCTCGAAGGCGTACATGTCCACGCGGTTGACATTGGCCAGGCCGTCATCCACGCGCCACCAGCCATAGCCGATGTCGCGCATGCGCACCGTGGTCGTGGAGGTGGAGAAATCCGCCACCACCAGGTCGTTGCCCGCGCCCATGTTCACCACGGCATGGCCGGTGCCCAGCGTGGCGGTATCGTTGCCATCGCCGAGGGCGAGGTTCTCATCACCGCCGGCCATCGCGGAGGTGTTGATCGCATCATTGCCCGCGCCGGTGGTCAGGCTGATATTCTCGATGCCGTTCAGGACCGTGCCGCTGCCGCCGATGGTCGCATTGCCGGCGGCGCTGAGCGTCAGCGTCACGGGGACCACCGCGCCGCCGAGATTGCCGCTCCAGCGATCCACGCCCAGGCCGCCGATGATGAGGTCGGTACCGCCGGCACCATCGAGGATGTCATTGCCCTCGCCGCCGTTCAGCGTATCGCCGCCATTGCCGCCCGAGAGCGCGTCCGCGCCGACGCTGCCGGTCAGGTGGAAGCGCTCGATGCCGTAGTAGTCGACCGATTGCGTGCCATCGGCATTGCCCACGCGCCACCAGCCATAGCCCTGGTCGCTGTGGGAGACGCGCGGCGCGGAGGCTGAGAAATCCGCCACCAGCAGGTCGCCCAGGGCTGCATGGCTGCCGCCATTGACCGTATCGATGCCCGCGCCGCCATTGAAGGTGTCGTCGCCGCCGCGCAGGTCGAGCCAATCGTTCAGCGCGAAGCCTGCGGCGTTGATGTTGTCCCCGGCCGCGCCGGTGGTCAGCGAGAGCTGCTCGATGGCGCGGATGTTCAGCCCCGCGGCCACACCCTGCGCGGTGGTCTGGCTGGCCTGGAGGTTGATCTGGACAGCGGCGACCTCGGCAGAAAGGTCGGCCGTCCAGAGATCATTGCCGCTGCCGCCATTGATCTGCGCATCGCCGGTGGCGCTGCGCAGCGTGTCGTTGCCGGCCCCGCCGTTCAGCGTATCGTTGGCGCCACCGCCGCGCAGATCGTCGCTGCCCGACCCGCCGCTGAGCTGGAAGCGTTCGACGTTGTAGTAGTCGATCTGGCTCAATGCCGTGGCGAAGCGCTGCCAGCCATAGCCGGTATCGGCCCAGGTGACGGGCGTGTTCTCGCTGGTCCAGTTCATCACCAGCAGATCGTCGCCACCCCCGGCGTTCACATAGTCGCGTCCGCGACCGGAGGTGAAGCTGTCATTGCCCTCGCCGAGCCAGACGCTGTCGTTGAACAGGCCGGCACGCGCCACCACCGTGTCGTCGCCGATGCCGAAGCTGCCATACAGCTGCTCGATGCCGGTGACGGTATGGCCCGTGCTGACCACGGCCGTATCGGCGGCGATGTTCACAGAGGTGCTGACGAAGCCCGAGAGGTCGAAGGCCCAGGTGTCGGTGCCCGCACCGCCCTGCACCACGTCGATGCCCAGGCCGCCGCCGCTGTCCAGCCAGTCATTGCCGGCATTGCCGGCGAGGATGTCGTTGTCGCTGCCACCGGCGAAATTGTCGTTGCCCGACCCGCCGCTGAGGTGGAACCGCTCGAAGCCGTAGAAATCCGTGTAGTGGCTCAGGCCCTGCTGGTCGCCGAAGCGGTTCCAGCCCCAGCCAATGTCCCAGCGCACGATGTCGGTGGTGAGGCTGCCGTAGTTGACGACCAGCGTGTCCGTGCCGCCTTCACCATTCACGTAGTGGCGGCCGAGCCCGAGCACGGCGGTGTCGTCGCCGCCACGCAGGTAGAGTTCGTCATCGCCGGAGACGGCGGAGGTATCGATCAGATCCGTGCCGGCCCCGCCGACGAAGTAGAGGGATTCAACGTTGCGGATCTGGGCGTTGGTGGAACCCACGACATGCGTCGCCCCGCCGCCGAGCAGACGGACGTCGTTGACGACGGCGCCCAGGGATTCGTAGTTGACGCGCCACTGATCGAGACCGGCACCGCCATCGATGACGTCGGCGCCAAGGCCGCCCGAGAGCACGTCATCGCCGCCGCTGCCGCTCAGCGAATCGTCCAGATCGCCGCCGACCAGCTCATCGCCGCCCGCCCCGCCGGTGAGCTGGTAACGCTCGAAATTGCGGAACTCCACCGTGTTGTTCATGTCATCGGTAAAGTAACGCCAATAGCCATCCTGGAATGAAATCGGCCCGGTCAGGACCGACCAGTTCATCACCAGCGTATCCACCCCACCCAGCGCATCCGCGCCATTGGTTTCCCCGAGTGGTACATTCAGGATGTTGTCGCCGTTCGTGAAAGACATCTCGCATCTCCTCCTGCGGAGCGGCGTGGCGCGGTGCCCCGGGGCATGATCCGCCGGCCCCTGGCTACGTTCCCGCCCTCCTGTGGGGATTCAAGACATTGGTGGCATCGTGACATTGACCCAGATCAAGATATTCGAATTGCATCGATCCTTGACATAGTGTATAAGATACATCTTACTGATTTGACTTGTTTTTTCGGATCGCGTTCCAGCCTTTATTTATTCATCTCCGGGTCTTGAATTCCTACCCCCACGGGCTGCTGGCAAGGCCACCCTGCTCCTGGCACGCTGGCGCCCTTGATTCGAGGAGACATGCCATGGCCGATGCATCCGCCGGTGTCCCGGTGGTCACCGCCTTCTTCGATCCCGCGACCAATACGGTCAGCTACGTGGTCAAGGACCCGGCCTCACCCGCCTGTGCCGTGATCGACAGCGTCCTCGACATCGACTACGCCGCCGGCCGACTCAGCCATGCCTCGGCAGATGCCATCATCGCCCATGTCGAGGCGCAGGGCCTGACCGTGGAGTGGCTGATCGAGACGCATGTCCACGCCGACCACCTCTCCGCCGCGCCCTATATCCAGGGCAAGTTGGGCGGGCGCATCGGCATCGGCGCCGGCATCACCGAGGTGCAGGAGGTCTTCGGCAAGATCTTCAACGAAGGCACCGAATTCCAGCGCGACGGCAGCCAGTTCGACCGCCTGTTCCAGGAGGGTGACAGCTACCAGATCGGCGGGCTGCTCGCGCGGACATGGCACACGCCCGGGCACACCCCCGCCTGCATGACGCATCTGATCGGCGATGCGGCCTTCGTGGGCGATACGCTGTTCATGCCCGATGGCGGCTCGGCGCGGGCGGATTTTCCGGGCGGCAATGCGCGCACCCTCTATCGCTCGATCCAGCGCGTACTCGCCCTGCCGCCGGCGACACGGCTGTTCATGTGCCACGACTACGGCCCGAATGGCCGCGAGATCCGCTGGGAGACGACGGTGGCCGAACAGCGCGCGCACAACATCCATGTGCGCGACGGGGTGACGGAAGAGCAGTTCGTCGCCCTGCGCGAGGCGCGCGACGCCACCCTGGCGATGCCCAAGCTGATCATTCCGGCGCTGCAGGTGAACATGCGCGCCGGCGCGCTGCCGCCCGCGGACGCCACCGGCCGGCACTTCCTGAAAGTGCCGCTGAACGCGCTTTAGAGGTCGAAGGACTGCCGGCGGGTAACGGCAGGATGGTCGGAGTGGCGGGATTCGAACCCACGACCCCCAGTCCCCCAGACTGATGCGCTACCAGGCTGCGCTACACTCCGACTGCGGCGCAGATAGCACC
This sequence comes from Roseomonas sp. TF40, assembly GCF_057219975.1. NCBI lineage: Bacteria > Pseudomonadati > Pseudomonadota > Alphaproteobacteria > Acetobacterales > Roseomonadaceae > Roseomonas > Roseomonas sp. TF40. The sequence continues at coordinate 402,694 of NZ_JBXVVR010000001.1, forward strand.
GCCCATGCCCCCGCGCCAACCCCCGCCCGGCCAGCTTGTGCATCCGATTGACGGACCACAGGCACACGGGCAGGAACGCGCGGCCATGAGCCCTCCCGCCCCCCGCTTCCGCACGCTGCGCGCCCTGCATCCGGCGCTGCGCGACGACATCGGCGACCTCACCACGCGCCGGCCCCTGCCCGGCCCGCGGCTCGACCATCTCGACCCCTTCCTGTTCCTGAACCATCACGGGCCGCAGACCTACCGGCCCGGGAATCGCGGCCTGCCCTTCGGGCCGCACCCGCATCGCGGCTTCGCCACGCTCACCTTCATCCTGGCGGGTTCGCTCGCGCATCTGGACAGCGGCGGGCATGAAAGCGTGATCGAGGCCGGGGGCGTGCAATGGATGAGCGCTGGCAGCGGGCTCGTCCATGCAGAGATCTCGCCCGAGTCGTTTCGCCGGCAGGGCGGGCCGCTGGAGATCCTGCAGCTCTGGGTGAACCTGCCGGCGCGGCTGAAGATGACCCCGCCGCGCTATCAGGGCCTGCAACAGGCCGAGCTGCCGCGCCTGACGCAGGACGGGGTGGCGATCGACCTCATCGCCGGCGCCTGGGCCGGGCAGGAGGGCCCCGTGCGGCCGCCGACCGACCTGTCCATGGCGGTGCTGCGCATGGTCCCCGACGCGGCGCTACGCCCGCCAGCGCCGGAGCAGCAGAGCGTGTTCCTCTATGTGGTCAGCGGCGCCCTGGCGGTTGCCGGCGCGCCCGTGCCGGCGGCCACGCTGGCGCAGCTGCATGCGGATGGCGACGCCCTCGACCTCCGGGCGGGCCCGGCGGGCGCGGTGGTGCTGTTCGGCTGCGCCACGCCCTACAACGAGCCGATCGTCGCGCACGGCCCCTTCGTGATGAACACGCCAGCCGAGATCGAGGCCGCGATCCGCGACTACCAGGCCGGGAAGTTCGGCAGCGTGCGGCTGTAGCTACCCGCGCGCAGCCAGCGCGCGCAATTCGTGGGAAAGGCGCTCGAGCGCGTCCAGCGCCTCACGCAGCGCGTCCGGCGCCTCGGCCTCGTCACCATCGAGATCGCCGAGCGGCAATTCGGGCGTCCCGCCTGCTTCCTCGATCCCGCCCTCGCGCAGCAGGCGCTGCACGCCCTTGATCGTGTAGCCCTGGGTGTAGAGCAGGTCCGAGATCCGCTTGAGCAGCGCGATATCCTCGGGCCGGTAGTAGCGCCGCCCGCCGCCGCGCTTCAGGGGCTTGAGCTGGGGAAACTTGCTCTCCCAGAAACGCAGCACGTGCTGCGGGATCTGAAGATCGTCCGCGACCTCGCTGATCGTGCGGAATGCCGTGGGGGATTTGCGTGCCCGCGCGCGGCCGGCCTCGCCATCGGCCTCGTCGCTCGGGCTCATGCCTCCTCATCCGCCTCGACCGCAGCGCCCGGATTGAGCTGGGCGCGGAGCACATGGGAGGGACGGAAGGCCAGAACCTTGCGCGGCAGGATCGGCACCTCGACGCCGGTCTTGGGGTTCCGCCCGACGCGGCGCCCCTTCTGGCGCACCACGAAGCTGCCGAAGGCCGAGATCTTCACCGGCTCGCCGGCTTCCAGCGCGGCCGACATGCGTTCCAGCACGGTTTCCAGCAGCGCGGCACTCTCGTTCCGGGAGAGGCCAACCTCGGTGTAGATCGCCTCCGCGAGATGCGCGCGCGTGATCGTTTTCATGCCGTAGCCAGTCCCCGCAAGTCCCTCAACGGCAAACAAAACCGGTATCCGTGCCGGGCGTCAACCATGGTCTTTCGGGGGCCGACATGCCGCTCCAAGATCACGCGAAGACAGATATGTTATGGGCTGAAAACAAAGGATATTCAGAAGCGAGCGAGCGCCGCACCCCAGGTCAGCCCGCCGCCGATCGCCTCCATCAGCACCAGATCGCCTGTCTTGATGCGGCCATCGCGCGTGGCCTCCGCCAGGGCGAGCGGCACGGAAGCGGCCGAGGTATTGGCGTGCCGGTCCACCGTCACCACCACGCGCGACATCGGCAGGCCCAGCTTCTTGCCGATCCCCTCGATGATCCGCAGGTTCGCCTGATGGGGCACCAGCCAGGCGATGTCGGACTGCGCCACGCCATTGGCGGTGAGTGCTTCCTCCACCACGCCGGCGAGCTTGGTGACGGCGTGCTTGAAGACTTCCTTGCCGGCCATGCGGAGCAGCCCGGTGCCGCCGGTGGAACCCGCCCCGCCCTCGACCTGCAGGATGTCGGCATGGCGCCCATCCGCGTGCAGATGCGTGGAGAGCAGCCCCTGCCCCGCCGGAAGATCCGCCCTGGCTTCCAGGAAGACGGCGCCGGCCCCGTCACCGAACAGCACGCAGGTGCCGCGATCCGTCCAGTCGAGGATGCGCGAATAGACCTCGGCGCCGATCACCAGCACGCCGCGCGCCTGGCCGGTGCGGATCAGCGAATCGGCCAGGCCCAGCCCGTAGATGAAGCCGGTGCAGGCGGCCGAGATGTCGAAGGCGAAGCCGCGCGTCAGGCCCAGGCGCCCCTGGATGCGCGCGGCGGTCGCCGGGAAGCCGCTGTCGGGGGTGGTGGTGGCGACGATGATGCAATCCACCGCCTCCGGCCCCACTCCCGCCTGGGCCAGCGCCGCCTGGGCGGCGGCGAGGCCCATGTCCGAGCAGGTCTCCCCCTCGGCGGCGATGTGCCGCCGGCGGATGCCGGTGCGCTCGACGATCCAGGCGTCGGAGGTGTCGAGGCCCTTCCAGGCCGCCAATTCGTCATTGCTGAGGGAACGCGCCGGCAGATAGCCGCCGGTGCCCCGGATCACCGCGCGCATCGCGCTTCCCCCTGCATCATGCGTGGCGCAGCCCCATGAGTCGCTCAGCGCGGCGTGGCCACGACCGAAGCCTGGCGTTCAGCCAGCAGGGCCAGGCCCTCCTGGATCCGTTCGTTGAAGCGGTGCGTCACCATGTCCATCGCGACATCAACAGCATGGGCGAAGCCCACGCCATCCGTGCCGCCATGGCTCTTCACCACCATGCCGTTCAGGCCGATCAGCACGGCGCCGTTGTAGCGGCGCGGGTCCATCCACTCGCGCAGCCGGTCGAGCGCCGGGCGGGCCAGCAGGTAGCCCATGCGGGCGGGGACCGAACTCGTGAAGACCTGGCGCAGCAGGTCGCGCATCAGCTTCAGCGCGCCCTCCCCGGTCTTGAGGGCGACATTGCCGGTGAAGCCATCGGTGACGATCACGTCCACCGTGCCGGCGGCGATGTCATGGCCTTCGACGAAGCCGCGGAAATTCGCGCCGATATGGCTGTCGCGCAGCGTCTCCGCCGCCTGGCGCACGCGCTCATCGCCCTTCAGCTCCTCGCTGCCCACATTGAGCAGGCCGAGGGTGGGGTTGGTGAGGCCGAGCACCGCGCGCGCGAAGACGTCGCCCATCACGGCGAACTCCACCAGGTTGCGCGCATCGCATTGCAGGTTGGCGCCGAGGTCGAGCATCACGACATCGCCGCGCGCCGAGGGGCCGATCGCGGCCAGCGCCGGGCGGTCGATCTCGGGCAGCGTCTTCACCACGATCTTGGCGAGCGCCATCAGCGCACCCGTGTTGCCGGCCGAGACCACGCCTGACGCCTCGCCCGCCGCGACCGCATCGATCGCGACGCGCATGGAGCTGCCGCGCACCCGGAGGGCGGCGGTCGGCTTCATGTCGCCTGGAATGGCCTCCGGCGCATGGCGCAGGCTGCAGGCCTTGGCCGCGCGCGGCCGACGGGCGAGCAACGCGCCCAGGCGCGCCTCATCACCTACCAGCAGGAAGCGGGCATGCGGATGGCGTTCGGCAGCAAGCTCCAGGCCGTCAAGCACCGAATCCGGCGCGTGATCGCCGCCCATGGCGTCGATCGCGAGCGAGAAGGACGGTGCAGGCCTGGATGCGCCCTTGAGGGGCAGGTTCACGACCTACGCCCCCGGCCCTGCTGCGCCTGGCCCCGGCTCGGCCGGGAAGGCACCACGGAGCATGTCATGCGCGAATGCCGTGCCGGCCCGGTCTCAGACGCGAACCACGCCCTTGGCCTTGTCCGCCGCCATCACTTCACGGCCATCATAATGGCCGCAATGCGAGCAGACGTGATGCGGGCGCTTCAGCTCGCCGCAATTGGAGCACTCGACATGAGCCGATGCCGTGAGCGCCTCATGGCTGCGGCGCATGCCGCGGCGGGAGGGCGAAACCTTCTTCTTCGGAACGGCCATGGTGCCGAGCCTTTCTCGTCAACAAACTGAAAAATAAGCGGGGCCGCGGGGATTACCACCGCACCCCCGACGGCGCAAGCACAACCCCGGAATGGGGCCGAGGGGCGGACGCATATCAGCCGCGCTTGAACTGCGCCAGCGCCGCGAACGGATTCGGACGCGCCTTCGGGGTCTCCGCGACGCTTTCTTCGCCCGGCGCGCGATACTCGGCCGGCACCTCGGCCTCGGGCAGGCGCGGATAGGGGTCGAGCGCGAGGGCCAACTGCTCGGCGCAGACCTCGCCCAGATCGACCATGCCGCCCGCGCTCTCGATCTCATCGGGGCTTTCGGGGTCGTCATCCGTGGGCGGGGTGCCCTCCGGCAGGATGCGCAGCGCGAGCGGGGCGAGCACCTGCTGCACCACCGGCTCCAGCGTCGTCACGCAGGCCTGGGTCACCGTCGCGCGCAACTGCCCCTCGACCCGCACCGATCCATCGGTCTCGGGCAGGAGCTGCAGCTCGGCCGCGAAATCCGCGATGCCGAGAATGGCGAAGCGTTCGGCCAGGGCCGCGCATTCGGCGGCGCTTGCCACCAGGGCCAGCCGCCTCGCCTTGGGCGGCAGGCGTGTCGGGCGGGCGAATTCGGGCGTCATCAGGCGGGCTCCAACTCGGGCAGGGTCAGCTCCCCGGCCAGCAGCGGGGCGAAGGGGAGGCCCGCGAGCACGCCATCCAGCACCGCCGCGCGGGCCGCCAGCGCCGCCGCCGCGCCCTCCGGCGCCGTGCCACGCCAGACATTGCGCGCCAGCGCCTCGGCCAAAGCGGGCATGTCCTGCGCGTCGAGCGCGGCCTCATAGGCGGCGGCGCGGCCATGGAAGGCCTCCCACATCCGCTTCACGCGCTTGCCCACCGCCAGGTCGCTGACCCCCATCTCGCGCAGATTCACGTCCATGTCAGCGAACATCGCGTCGAACACCGCCTGCGCCAATTCCTGCCCGCGCGGATCCGGGTCCCGCCGCAGGCGCCGGATCACCAAGGCGACATGCAGCGCCACCACGTCGAAGCGCCCATCGAGCGTGTCCGGCACGCCGAGCTGGGCGAAGAAATGCGGATGGCGCGCGGCGCCCACGGCCGCTCCGTAAAGCGCGAAGCCGGCCCGTTCATGCGGCTTGCGGCGGAAGAGGCCGAGCAGGCCCATGCGAGACTCCGATCCAGAATGAAGAGGCGCGCCCCGAGGCAGCGCCGCCGTTGACCGCGCCGCGGTGGGGTGGCATTGCGCCCACATGGATAGCTCTGCCCATCCGGTCAATATCGCCGCCCGACGCGGCGCCCCGCGCGCCTTGCCCGGCGTGGCCTTGATGGCCGCGCTCCTGCTCGGCGGCTGCTCAGACAACTGGATGACCGGCCTGCCCGGCCCCGACATGTTCGACGTGCCCCGCACGAACCGCGGCATCCATATCGAGGATGAGACCCTGGCACAGGTAACGCCCGGCGTGACCGGCCGCGCCGACATCCAGTCCCTGCTCGGCTCGCCCTCCGCCACCGGCACCTTCGAGGACCGGGAGTGGTTCTACATCAGCGGCGTGACGCGCCAGCGCCCGGGCCGTGGCCCGGCGATGGAGAACCAGCAGGTGGTGCTGGTCCGCTTCAACGATGCCGGAATCGTGCAGGAAATCCGGCGCATCGGCCCCGAAGCACGCCGCGAAGTGGCCTTCGTCGAGCGCGAGACGCCCTCTCCGGGCAATGAGCGCACCTTCCTCCAGCGGCTCTTCGGCAATCTCGGGCGGCTCGCCCCCGGCCTGCCGGCCCAGCAGGGCGGCCCCGGCAACTCCACCGCCAGCGGACGCTGAGGGCAGGCGCCGGCTGGCCTTGGGCCTCGCCGCTGGGCGCCGCAGGCTTCGCGCCCCTGCCCCTCCCGGCGCTGCCATGGCGCAAGCCAGCGGCGCCTTCGGAAAAGCCCATGGCTGTGAGAGGATCAGCCTTGTTGTCCGTCCCTGCCCCGACCCGGTAGCCTGCGCAACGCGAGCGCGACCCGTCCTTCTGGAGGGACCTCGTGCTCAGGGAATCACGGCTTCCAGGGCCCCATTCGGATCGGATGATCGCATCCGGCCGGACAGGGCTCCAGGGCCGCGCGCGGAAGGACCGGGACATATGACAGGCAGGCGTCAGGATCGGATGGAACCGGTGCCGCTGGATTTGGCCGCGCTGGACCGGGTGCTGGGCGGCGTGAGCACCGGTACGGGCGGCGCTGGCGCGGGCGGCACCGACCCGAATGACCCGATGGGCCAGAATTGGGGTGGCCCCCCCGGCGATGGCGAGCCGCCGCCGGAGGACGACACGATGATCGGCGGCAGTGGCGGCGCGCTTGGCGTCGGCGATCTGCTGTTCGGCGATGGTGGCGCTGCGGGCGGTTCGGGCGGCACAGGGGGAATCGGCGGCCCGACGGATGGCGGCGAGGGCGGATTCGGCGGCACAGGTGGCCATGGCGGTTCGGGTGGCATCGGCGGCGCCGGTGGCACCGGCGGCGCGACGGACGGCTATGTCGGTCCCCAGGGCGGCAATGGCGGTAATGGCGGCACGGGGGGGATCGGGGGCCTGGGTGGGGTCGGCGGCCTGGGCGGCGTCGGCGGCACGGCCGGGCTGGGTGGCGCAGGCGGCACGGGTGGGACGGGCGGCGCGGGCGGCATCGGCGGCACCGGCACCGGCGGGCCTGGTGGGGCTGGTGGCGCGGCCGGATCCGGCGGCACCGGCGGGGCAACCGGCACGGGCAGCCTGTTCAGCGGCTGAAGGCGGGCGCGGGCGCGCGCAGCTCAGGCCAGGCGGGGCGCCCGCCGCGGCCAGAGCACCAGCACGACCGCGACCACCAGCGTGGGCAGCACCGCCAGGTTCAGCACGTTCCACCCTGCCCCGGCATGCAGCACGCCCGACCCCAGCGCCGTGCAGGCAACGGTGCCGAAGACGATGAAGTCGTTGGCGGTCTGCGCGCGCACGCGCTCTTCCGGCCGATGGGCCTCACCCAGAAGGTTGGTGGCGCCGGTGAACATGAAGTTCCACCCCAGGCCAAGCAGCGCCAGCGCCACGGTGAAGTGCCAGAAGGTCTCGCCATTCACCGCCACCAGCACGCAGAGCGCGTTCAGGGCGGCGCCGGCCGCGATCACCTGCCGCACGCCGAAGCGCTGGATCAGCCGACCGGTGAAGAAGCCCGGCGCGAACATGGCCACCGCATGGGCCTGGATCACGGTCGCACTCGCGCCCACCCCGAAGCCGCAGGCCATCATCTCGAGCGGCGTCGAGGTCATCAGCAGGTTCATCGTGCCATAGGCGATGGCACCGGTGATGGCCGCCGCCAGGAAGGCCGGGCGGCGGATGATCTCGCCCACGGGGGTCGCCACCTTCGGGCGCGGGGGCGCGGGCGGCAGGCGCACCTGCATCAGCAGCACCATGCACAGGATCGGCAGCACCGCGAGGAACATGTAGGTGCCGAGGAAGAGGAAGGGCTGGAACAGGTCCTTGCTGTGCTTCACCAGCTCCGGCCCGAAGATCGCCGCCAGCACGCCGCCCGCCATCACCAGGCTGATCGCGCGCGGCCGATAGGCCGGCGAGGCGACCTCCGAGGCCGCGAAACGGTAGTGCTGGGCGATGCCGAAGCCGATGCCCGCCGGCAGCGCGCCGGCCGTGTAGAGCCAGAAATCGCCCATCCAGATGCCGGCCGCGAAGGTGAGCGCGCCGCAGAAGGACCCCGCAGCCCCCACCAGGAAGCCGGCGCGCCGGCCGAGCCGGGCGAAGATGATGCCGGCCGGGATCGAGGCGCACATCGTCGCCAGCATCTGCAGCCCGAGCGGCAGCGTCGCCAGCGCCTTGTTCTCGGCCAGCGAGTAGCCGACCAGCGCGCCCATCGCGACCTGCCCCACCACCGAGGCGTTCATCAGCGCCTGGCAGAAGAACAGGAGCCAGACGTCGCGCCGCATGGCGCGCTCATCCAAGACCGGCTTCATCGCGCGTTCTGCCGTATCCATCAGAAGTGGCTCCATCCGCCCTGCGGCAGGCTGAGCGGCGCGCCGGACTCCCCGCGCACCACCACCCCCGCCGCCGCAGTGAAGCGCCCGATGCGGCTGACCGCTACCCCTGCCCCCATGCCGGCAGCGCGGATCCGTTCTGCGTCGGCGGGGTCGGCCGCGAAAATCAGCTCGTAATCATCGCCGCCGCCGAGAATTCTTTCCAACAGGGTCGGCGCCGCCGCCAGCGCCGCCTGCGCGGGGGCGGAAAGCGGCACCAGCGCCGCCTCGATCTCCGCCCCGCAGCCCCCGGCGCGCGCGAGATGGCCGAGGTCCTGCACCAGCCCGTCCGAGACATCCATCGCCGCCCGCGCGAGGCCCGTGAGCGCCTGCCCGAGGGCGAGGCGCGGTTCCGGCAGGCGGTAGCGGCGGGCCAGATGCTCGTCGGGCGGCAGGCGGCCCGTGAGGCTCAGCAGGCCAAGCGCGCCATCGCCGATGCTGCCCGAGACCCAGACATCATCGCCCGGCCGCGCCCCCACCCGCCGCAGCGCCGCACCCGGGGCGACGGTGCCGAGGATGGTCAGGGAGAAGCTGGCCGGGCCGGGCGTACTGACCGTGTCGCCGCCCAGCACCTGCAGGCCGAATTCGCGCTGGTCCTCGGCGAGCCCCTGCACGAAGGCCGCGATCCAGGAATCATCCGTGCCGCGCGGGAAGCCGCAGGTCATCAGGTAGCCGAGCGGCGCGGCCCCCATCGCCGCGAGGTCGGAGAGGTTCACCCGCAACAGCTTGCGCCCGATGGTCGCGGGCGGGTCCTCGGGCAGGAAATGCACGCCCGCGACCATCGCATCGGCGGCCAGCACCAGCGTGCGGCCCGGCGGCGGGTCGAGCAGCGCGGCGTCATCCAGCAGATCGAGCGCACCGGGCCCGGCCAGCGGGCGGAAATGCCGCGCGATCAGGCCGAATTCGGCGGGCAGGCCCATCTAGCGCGTCGGGGGCGGCGCGAATTCATCGGCGCGATAGGCCCGCGCCAGCGCATCCAGCACGCCATTGGCGAAGCGCGGCTCGTCGCCCACGAAGAAGCCATGCGCGATGTCGAGGTATTCGTTGATCACCACCCGGGCCGGCGGCTCATGCGGGTGCGAAAGCTCACCCGCGGCGGCGCGCAGCAAGGCGCGCAGCACGGGGTCGAGCTTCTCCATCGGCCAATCCTTGGCCAGCGCCTTCTCAATCTGCGCGTCGAGCGATTCGATCTTCGTCGCCGTGGTGCGCACGATGCGGGCGAAGAGCTTGGCGTCCACATCGGGGATGCGCCCCTCCGCCATGCCGTCATCGCTGCCATCGGGGCCGAGCCGGTGGCGGACGAATTCCTGCACCACGGCCTCGGGGCTCTCGCCGGCCTGCTCGCTCTGGAACAGCGCCTGCACGGCGGCAAGGCGCGCGGCGGTGCGCGGGCGGAAGCCGGGCGCGGGCTTGGGCGTGCTCATGCCGCCTGCCACCGGCGCGCCAGGGCGATCTGGCCCAGCGCCGCATGCGCGGCCTCGGCCCCCTTGTTGTGCCGGTCGTCGCGCGAACGCGCGATGGCCTGCTCCAGATTGGCGACGGTGAGCAGCCCGAAGCCAAGCGCGGCACCGGTCTCGGCCGCAATCGCCATCACGCCCTGGCAGACCGCGTCGCAGATGAAGTCGTAATGGTCCGTCTCGCCCTTCACCACGCAGCCGAGCAGCAGGAAGCCGTCCCAATCCGTATCGGCGAACAGCGCCATGCGGAGCGCGGCGGGCAGTTCGAAGGCACCGGCGACATCAACCACCTCATGCGTCGCCCCCACCTCGGCCAGCACGCGCGCCGCCCCGGCCAGCATGCCGCCCACCACATCGCTGTAGTAGGGCGCCTGGATCACCAGCAGATGCGGCGGCCTGCCCTCGAGGGCGGTTGCGGCGCGAACGGGCGCGTCTTTCGTGCTCACGTCTTTTCCTTCGAAATCGGCCGGGTCTCGACCACCGCGAGGCCATAGCCCTCGAGGCCCACCACAGGGCGCGGGTTGTCGGACAGGCGAATGATGTCGCGCAAGCCAAGATCGGCGAGAATCTGCGCCCCGATCCCGTAGTCGCGCAGTTCGGGCGAGGCGCTCTGGCGGCTGCGCAGCGCGCGGACCTGCTGGCTGAGCCCATCGGCCCGCCAATCGCGCATCAGCACCACGACGCCGCGCCCGGCCGCGGCCACGGCCTCCATCGCGGCGTGCAACTCGCCCTCCGCCCGGCCCATCACCAGATCGCGCATCAGCGAGGCCTGGTGCATGCGCACCAGCACCGGGGCGGGCGTGGAGAGGTCACCCTTCACCAGTGCCACATGCTCTCCGGAATCGAGCGTCGAGGCATAGACGATGATGCGCCAGGCGCCGCCGATGCCCTCCACGCTGCCTTCCTCGACGCGCTTGACCAGGCGTTCGGTGCGGCGGCGATGGGCGATGAGGTCGGCGATGGTGCCGAGCTTGAGGCCATGATGCTGCGCGAAGGAAACGAGGTCGGGCATCCGGGCCATGGTGCCGTCATCGTTCATGATCTCGCAGATCACGCCGGAGGGGTTGAGGCCCGCGAGGCGCGCGAAATCGACCGCCGCCTCGGTATGTCCCGCGCGCACCAGCGTGCCGCCGTCGCGTGCGACCAGCGGGAAGACATGGCCCGGCGTGACGATGTGCTCGCGCCCCAGTTCGGGGTTGATCGCCACCGCCACGGTGCGGGCGCGATCGGCCGCCGAGATGCCGGTGGTGACGCCATCCCGCGCCTCGATGCTCACGGTGAAGGCGGTGGAATGGCGCGTGCCGTTCGACTGCGCCATCAGCGGCAGGCCGAGCTGCTCCACCCGGTGGCGCGCCATGGCCAGGCAGATCAGGCCGCGCGCGTGGCGCGCCATGAAGTTGATGGCGTCGGGCGTGGCGAATTGCGCGGGGATCACGAGGTCGCCCTCATTCTCCCGGTCCTCGTCATCCACCAGGATGAACATGCGCCCGCGCCGCGCTTCCTCGAGCAGTTCCTCGGTGGGGCTGATGAAATCGGCGAAGCGGGTGGCTGTCGGTTGCACGTTCACGCGCTGAACTCCCGCATCCGGGCGACGTAGCGCGCCAGCATGTCGATCTCGAGATTCACCGCATCGCCCACGGCGAGGAAGCCGAAGCCCGTCACCGCGGCGGTGTGCGGGATGATGTTCACGCCGAAGCTCTCCCGCGTCACCTCATTCACCGTCAGCGAGCAGCCATCGACGCCGATGCTGCCCTTCGCCGCGACGAAGGGCGCGAGCGCAGGCGGCAGGGAGAAGACCCAGCGGGTGGACCCGTTCTCCGGCGTCGCCGACAGCACGCGGCCCACGCCATCGACATGGCCGGAAACCAGATGCCCGCCCAGCTCGTCGCCCAGCTTCAGCGAGCGTTCGAGGTTGATGCGCCGCCCCACCTGCCAGCTGCCGAGCGTGGTCTTGGAGAGCGTCTCGGCCGAGGCTTCGACCGCGAAGCTGTCGCCCGCGAAGGCCACGGCGGTCAGGCAGCAGCCCGAGCAGGCGATGGAGGCACCGAGGGCCGCGCCCGTGAGCCAGCCGGGCGGTGTCGCGATGGTCAGGCGCATATCCTGCCCCGCGCCAAGCGGCGTGATGGCCGTGACCTCCCCCAGCGCCGTGACGATCCCCGTGAACATTCAGCCAGCCTCGCCTTCGAATTCCGTCAGCAGGTCCGGCCCCAGCGGGCGGATCGCGACCCGGCGGAACTTGGGCGCGCGGGCCAGTTCCGGCAATGGCAGTTCATAGGCGGCGGGTATGCCGTCACCGCCGATGACCATCCCCGCATGGAACCAGGCGAGGCGATCGACCAGCCCCTCCCGCAGCAGGGCGGCGGCGATGCCCGAGCCCCCTTCGGCCAGCAGCCGCGTGATGCCCCGGCCGGCCAGGGCTTCGAGGATGCCGCGCATGGCGAGCCCCTCCGGCCCCGCCGGCAGCTCCAGGATCTCCACCCCGGCCTCGCGCAGGGGGGCGAGGGCGGATTCGGGATGGCCGGGGATGGTGGCGACGATGGTGGGCACGCTGCGCGCCGTGCGCACCAGCTTCGCCCCGGGCGGGATGCGCAGCCGCGCATCGGCCACGATTCGCGGCGCGGGCACGGGCACGCCGCCGGGCAGGCGGCAGGTGAGGTCCGGGTCGTCGTCGATGACCGTGCCCGAACCCACCAGGATGGCGTCATGCCGCGCGCGCAGCCCATGCGCGGCGCGGCGCGCCTCGGGCCCGGTGATCCACTGGCTCTGCTTGGTCGAGGTCGCGATGCGGCCATCGAGCGAGGTGGCGAGCTTGAGGGTCACCATCGGCAGGCCTTCGCGCAGCCGCTTGATGAAGCCGCGGTTGAGCTTCGCGGCCTCCTCGGCCAGCAGGCCTTCCTCCACCACCACGCCCGCGGCACGCAGGCGGGTCAGGCCCTCCCCATCCACGCGCGGATCGGGATCGCGCAGCGCGACCACCACGCGGGCCACGCCGGCCGCGACCAGCGCATCGGTGCAGGGCGGCGTGCGGCCCCAATGGCAGCAGGGTTCGAGCGTGACATAGGCGGTGGCGCCGCGCGCGGCGATGCCGGCCCGGGCCAGCGCCTCGGTCTCCGCATGGGGGCGCCCGCCGGGCTGGGTCCAGCCGCGTGCCACCACCTGCCCGTCGCGGACGATGACACAGCCCACGGCCGGGTTGGGCCAGGTATTGCCCAGGCCCCGCGCGGCCAGGGCCAGCGCGGTGCGCATATGCGCGAGATCGGACACCTGCTTCTTCTCAGCCGCCGTCGCTGTTGCTCAGGAAGGCCTGGAAATCCTTGGCCTCACGGAAATTGCGATAGACCGAGGCGAAGCGGACATAGGCCACCTGGTCCACGTCGCGCAGCGTCTCGAGCACCACCTCGCCGACGCGGCGGCTGGTGACCTCGCTGTCGGCCTCCACCTCCAGCCGGCGCTGGATGCCGGTGACGATGCGCTCGATACGCTCCTCGTCGAAGGGCCGCTTGCGCAGCGCGATGCGCACGCTGCGCGCCAGCTTGTCGCGGTCGAAGGGCACGCGGCGGCCATCCGTCTTGATGACCAGCAGTTCGCGCAGCTGCACCCGCTCGAAGGTGGTGAAGCGGTTGCCGCAGGCGGGGCAGGAGCGACGGCGGCGGATGGAGGCGCCATCCTCCGCCGGACGGCTGTCCTTCACCTGCGTGTCCTCATGCCCGCAGAAGGGACAGCGCATGGCCGGTCAGTCCCGATAGATCGGGAAGCGGCGGCAGAGCTCCTGCACCCGGGCCTTCACCGCGGATTCCACGGCGCCATTGCCGTCCGCCGCATTGGCGCGGGCCAGGCCATCCAGCACCTCGCCGATCATCTGGCCGACGAGGCGGAACTCGGCCTCCCCGAAGCCCCGCGTGGTCGCGGCGGGGGAGCCGAGCCGCACGCCCGAGGTCACCATCGCCTTCTCCGGGTCGAAGGGGATGGCGTTCTTGTTGCAGGTGAGGTGCGCGTTGTTCAGCGCCGTCTCCGCCGCCTTGCCGGTCAGGCGCTTGGGGCGGAGATCCACCAGCACCAGGTGGTTGTCCGTGCCGCCGGTCACGAGGTCGAGCCCCTGGGCGCGCAGCTCCTCGCCCAGCGCCTTGGCATTGGCAACCACCTGCTTCGCATAGGCGCGGAATTCAGGGCGCAGCGCCTCCCCGAAGGCGACCGCCTTGGCGGCGATGACATGCATCAGCGGCCCGCCCTGCAGCCCGGGGAAGACGGCCGAATTAATCTTCTTCGCCAGCGCCTCGTCATTCGTGAGGATCATGCCGCCCCGCGGGCCGCGCAGCGTCTTGTGCGTGGTGGTGGTGGCGATGTGGGCGTGCGGGAAGGGGCTGTCATGCGCGCCACCCGCCACGAGGCCGGCGAAATGCGCCATGTCCACCATGAAATAGGCGCCGACCTCATCCGCGATGGCGCGGAAGCCGGCGAAATCCCAGGCGCGGGCATAGGCGGAACCGCCGGCGATGATCAGCTTGGGCTTCGATTCCAGCGCGATGCGGCGGACCTCCGCCATGTCGATCCGCTGGTCGTCGCGCCGCACCGTGTAGGGCACGGGCTTGAACCACTTGCCCGACTGGTTGGCGGGGTGGCCATGGGTCAGGTGCCCGCCGGCGGCGAGATCCAGGCCCATGAAGGTGTCGCCGGGCTGCAGCAGGGTCAGGAAGACCGCCTGGTTGGCCTGGGCGCCGGAATGCGGCTGGACATTGGCGAAGCCGCAGCCGAACAGCTTCGTCGCGCGCTCGATGGCGAGGTTCTCAGCCACATCGACGAACTCGCAGCCGCCATAATAGCGCCGGCCGGAATAGCCTTCCGCATATTTGTTCGTCATCACCGAGCCCTGCGCCTCCAGCACGGCGCGGGAGACGATGTTCTCGCTCGCGATCAGCTCGATGCCGTCCTGCTGGCGAACCAGCTCATCCTGGATGGCGGCGGCGAGCGCGGGGTCGGTCTCGGCGAGCTTCGCGCTGAAGAACCGGTCGGGCGTCATGGCGGGGATGGTCTGGTTCATGGGGACGGGCTCCAACCGGGGCTGAGCTTCTGGACACGGCGCGCATGGCGCCCGCCTTCAAAGGGGGTTGCGAGGAAGATGCGCAAGGCGTCGAGCGCGACTTCGGCACCCGTCATCCGCGCGCCGAAGGCGATCACGTTCGCATCATTATGGGTGCGCGTCAGCCGCGCGCCGGTCACGTCATGCACCAGGGCGCAGCGGATGGCGGGGTTGCGGTTGGCGGCGATGGAAATGCCGATGCCCGTGCCGCAGACCAGCACCCCGAAGCGCGCACGCCCTTCGGCCACGGCGGCGCAGACGGCGGCCGCGAAATCCGGGTAGTCCACGCTGGCCGGGCCATCTGTGCCGAGGTCGAGCGTGGCATGGCCATCGGCCTCAAGCGCGGCGCGCAGCAGGGCCTTGAGCTCGACTCCGGCATGGTCGGCGCCCAGCGCGATGGGAAGGGGGGCAAGGGGGATCGGGGCGGCACTCATGGGCCGCGAATACCACTTCCTGCGGCAGGGCGGAACGGCATGGACCATCCCTTGTATCGGGCGACTTGACAGGCCAGCCCCGCGGCGGGAGCAGGGGCGATGCCTGCCCCCTGCCCCACCGGCCCCGATTTCCTGTGCATCGGCACCATCAAGGGGGGCACGACCTGGCTCTATGCCCGCCTGCCCGGCAACCCCGGCATCTGGCTGCCGCCGATCAAGGAAGTGCGGTATTTCAATACGATCCACATTCCGGGGCCGCACCAGCAGACCGATGTGACGCATCGGGCGGAGCAGCTGGTGGCGCATCGTGCGCGCCTTGCCGCGCTGAAGCAGCCCCTGGCCCCCTGGCGGGCCAGCCACCCCGCCTGCATCGAGGCGATGCTGGAGGAACCCCAGGATGACGCCTGGTATGCGCGGATCTTCGGCTTCGCCGGGCCGGGGCAGCTGCGCGGCGACATCACGCCGCAATACGCGCTGCTGCCCGAGGCCGGGATCCGCCACGCCCTGGCCTTGAACCCGCGCCTCAAGACCATCGCCCTGCTGCGCGACCCGGCGCAGCGCGCGCTTTCCCATATCGCCATGCGGCTCGGCCGCGCTGCCACGGCCGAGGGCGTGATGCGCGTGGCGGACAGCCCGCAATGGCCCGGCTATGCACGGCATTCCGACTACGCAACCTGGCTCACGCGCTGGCGGGACGCGCTGCCGCCGGGCGCGCTGCATGTGGACACGCTCGGGCGGATCGAGCGGGAGCCCCTGGCGGTGCTGGAGGAGATCTCCGCCTTCCTCGGCGCCCCCGCCCCGCCCGGCTGCTTCGCCCGCGCCGAGTCCCGGGTCAATGTGGGGGCGGCTGACCGGGACTCGCTGCTGTCCGCCCTGCCCCATCTGCGCGCGCGGCTCGCGGGCGAATATGCGGCATTGGAAGCGGGCTGGCCCGATCTGGCGGCGCGCTTCGCCGCGGAAGGAATCTAGCGCGCCGGCGCGCCCGGGGACGATGCACACCTCCCCCGGCCTTCAACACGGCGAGATTCTGTCCCCGCTTGGCGCGCGCCCCCCGGGCGTGCCACGACTTGCGCCACAGAACACGCCATGGAGGGCGCCATGACCAGCAGCACCAACCCGGAAACCATCGCGCTCCATGCCGGCTGGCGGGCGGACCCCTCCACCGGCTCGGTCGCCGTGCCGATCCACCAGACCACCAGCTTCCAGTTCCAGGATACCGGCCACGCCCAGCGGCTCTTCGCCCTGGCGGAGCTGGGCAACATCTACACCCGCATCATGAACCCCACCGTCGATGTGCTGGAAAAGCGCGTCACGGCGCTGGAGGGTGGCGTGGCGGGCCTGGCGGTCGGCTCGGGCCAGGCGGCGACGACCTTCGCGGTGCTGAACCTCTGCGAGGCCGGCGACAACATCGTGAGTTCCACGGACCTCTATGGCGGCACCTGGAACCTCTTCGCCAACACGATGAAGTCCTTCGGCATCGAGGTCCGCTTCGTCGATCCCGCCGACCCCGAGGCCTTCGCCCGCGCCACCGATGATCGCACGCGGTGCTGGTATGCCGAGACCCTGCCGAACCCCAAGCTGCAGGTCTTCCCGATCGCCGAAGTGGCCGCGCTGGGGCGCAAGCTCGGCGTGCCGCTGATCATGGACAACACGGCTGCCCCGGTGCTGTGCAAGCCGCTCGCCCTCGGTGCGGCGGTGGTGATGCATTCGACCACCAAATGGATCGGCGGGCATGGCACCTCGATCGGCGGCATGGTGATCGATGGCGGCAATTTCGACTGGGAGGGCCATGCCGCGCGCTTCCCCACGCTGAACAAGCCCGATGCCAGCTATCACGGCGCGGTCTGGACGCAGGCGGTGAAGCCGCTGGGGCCCATCGCCTACATCATCCGCATGCGGGTGATCCTGCTGCGCGACCTGGGCGCCCCGCTCTCGCCGATGAACGCCTTCCTGACGCTGCAGGGGCTGGAGACGCTGCCGCTGCGCATGGAGCGCCACTGCGCCAATGCGCTGCGCGTCGCGGCCTTCCTCTCGGCGCATCCGGCGGTGGCCAGCGTGACGCATCCGAGCCTGCAGACCGGCGAGAGCAAGCGCCGTGCGGATGCCGCGCTGAAGGGCGGCTATGGATCGCTGCTGGGCTTCGAGCTGAAGGCCGGCGCCGAGGCCGGGCGGAAGTTCATCGAGGCGCTGAAGATGTTCTACCACGTCGCCAATATCGGCGATGCGCGCTCGCTCGCCATCCATCCGGCGACGACCACGCACAGCCAGCTCAATGCGGAGGAGCAGGCGCTCTCGGGCGTCTCGCCGGGCTATGTGCGGCTGTCCATCGGCATCGAGCATATCGACGACATCCTGGCCGATCTCGACCAGGCGCTGGCGGCCGCCTCGGCATGACCGGCTTTCCGAATCTGCGCCCGCGCCGCAACCGGGTGGACGCCTTCACGCGGCGGCTGGTGGCGGAGAACCGGCTCTCCGTCGATGATCTGATCTGGCCGATCTTCATCATCGAGGGGAACGGGATCGAGACCGAGGTCGCCTCCATGCCCGGGGTGAAGCGCGTCACGCTCGATCGGCTCGCGCATCACGTCGCGCCCGCGGTGGCGCTCGGCATTCCGGCCGTCGCACTGTTTCCCGCCACGCCGCCCGCGAAGAAGGATGCCGACGGCACCGAGGCGAAGAATCCCGAGAACCTCATGTGCCGCGCCGCGCGGCTGCTCAAGCATGAGTATCCGGAGCTTGGCCTGGTCGGCGACGTGGCCCTCGATCCCTATACCGACCACGGCCATGACGGCGTGCTGCGCGAGGGTCCCGGCGGGCTCTATGTGGCGAATGACGAGACGCTCGATGTGCTGACCGTGCAGGCCGTGATCCAGGCCGAGGCCGGCATCGACGTCATCGCGCCCTCGGACATGATGGATGGCCGCGTGGGCGCGATCCGCGCGGCACTGGATGCGAAAGGGCTGATCCACACGCGGATCATGTCCTATGCGGCGAAGTATGCCTCGGCCTTCTATGGCCCCTTCCGCGAGGCGGTGGGCTCGGGCGCCTCGCTCAAGGGCGGCGACAAGAAGACCTACCAGATGGACCCGGCCAATTCGGACGAGGCGCTGCGCGAAGTGGCCCTCGACATCGCCGAGGGCGCGGACATGGTGATGGTCAAGCCCGGCATGCCCTATCTCGACATCGTGCGCCGGGTGAAGGAGCGCTTCGCGGTGCCCACCTTCGCCTATCAGGTGAGCGGCGAATACGCGATGATCATGGCCGCCGCCCGCAATGGCTGGCTCGACCATGACCGCGCGATGATGGAGAGCCTGCTCTGCTTCAAGCGCGCCGGCGCCGATGGCGTGCTGACCTATTTCGCCATCAGCGCGGCGGAGAAGCTGCGGGCGGGGTGAACCGCCCGCCGCACCCTCACTCCACGCTCATCCGCAACTCACGCACCAGCGGGCGCACGGCGGCGATCTGGGCGTGGACGGAGGCGCCGAATTCGGCGGCCGAATTGCCGCCCGGCTCGGCGCCGAGTTCATCGATGCGCGAGGCGACGGCCGGGTAGCGCGCCGCCGCCGCGATCTCGGCGTTCAGCCGTGCGAGCACCGGCTCGGGCGTCCGCGCCGGGGCGAAGAAGCCGTTCCAGCCGAGGATCTCGGCATTCGGGAAACCCTGCTCGCGCACCGTGGGCACGTTGGGCAGCACGCGCGCGCGCTGCGCGGCCAGGGTGGCGATGGGCTTCAACGTGCCCGCGCGCATGTGCTGGAGCGAGGAGGAAAGCTGGTCGCCGCCGAAGGCGATGCGTCCGGCCAGCATCTCCTGCACCAGGGGTGCGGCGCCGCGGAAGGGCACATGCTCCATCGCGAAGCCGCCATCGCGCTTCAGCACCTCGGCGATCAGGTTGATCGTGCTGCCCGGCCCGGTCGAGCCATAGAAGGGGGGCGTGGGCTGCGCCTTCGCCCAGGCGATGAACTCGCGCAGATTGGTCGCCGGCACCTGCGCATTCACCAGCAGCA
This sequence comes from Roseomonas sp. TF40, assembly GCF_057219975.1. Lineage (NCBI taxonomy): Bacteria > Pseudomonadati > Pseudomonadota > Alphaproteobacteria > Acetobacterales > Roseomonadaceae > Roseomonas > Roseomonas sp. TF40. Next base: position 421,918 of record NZ_JBXVVR010000001.1, read on the forward strand.
TCATCGGCACATTGGCGCCGAGGCTGATCGGCGCGAAGTCGCGCTCCAGCGCATGCGGCGCGCGGTTGACGAATTCCAGCGCCGCCGTGGTGGTCGAGAAGGTGAGGTTGTGGAACAGCAGCGTCTGCCCATCCGGCGCGGCCTTGGCCACCACATCGGCGCCGATCGACCCGCCCGCACCGCCGCGATTCTCCACCACGACGGAAACCCCCAGCGTCTCCGTCAGGCGCTGCGCGTAGAGCCGGGCGAGGATGTCGGTGGTGCCGCCAGCCGGAAAGGGCACGACGATGCGCACCGGCCCGGTCGGCGTCCAGGCCTGGGCACGGGCGATCGAGGGCGCGGCGAGCAGGCCCGTGGCGGCAAGGCCGAGGGCGCGGCGGGTGATCATGGTGGTTTCCTCCGATGGGCGCCGCTTCTGCCGTGGCGCTTGCGGGAAAAGCGTGGCGGCGCGCGCCGCCGGCCGTCAAGCGGCCAGGAAGCGGGAAACGAGGCCGATCTGCGCCGGATCCACCAGCGCGGGCGCATGGCCGATGCCCGGCAGGGTCACAAGTTCGACCGTCGGACGCATCGCCATCTCGCGCGCCGTCTCCTCATCGAGGATGTCGCTCTCGGCGCCGTGCAGAAGCAGGACCGGCACCTGCACCAGCGACCACAGCGCCGAGAGATCGACCGGCCCCGTCGCCGCCTGTTCGAAGGGCACGGCGATCGCGGGGTCGTAATGCATGCCGAACCGCCCATCGGGCAGCACGCGGTGGCTGTGCTGCGCCATGTGCCGCCAGTCTTCGTCGCTCAGCGGGCCGAAGGGCGCGTGCACCTCGCGCAGATGCGCCTCCAGCGCGGCGAGGTCGGCGAAGGCGCGCTCCTCCCGCACATAGGCGGCGATGCGCGCCGCGGCCGTGGCGGGCACGCGCGCGCCGATGTCGTTGAGCACCAGGCGGCGGATCGGATGCCCCTGCCCGGCTGCGACCATCATGCCGCAGATGCCACCCAGCGAGGTGCCGACCCAATCCACCGGCCCGTCGAGCCGGGCGAGCAGATGCGCCAGCGCCACGACATAGGAGGGCGGCGTATAGGCCGCCGGATGCGGCAGCCAGGAAGAGGCGCCGCGCCCCGGCAGGTCCGGGCAGAGCACGCGCCGCCCCTGCCCCGCCAGATGCGCGGCCAGCGCATCGAAGTCGCGCCCGTTCCGCGTCAGTCCATGGACACAGATCACGGGCACGCCCTCGGCCGGGCCCCATTCCGTCCAGGCGAGGCTGTGGAAGGCACCGCCGAGCAGGTAGCGCAGGCGGTGCTCCCGCATCGGGCTAGTGGTGCGAAGCATGCAGATCGCTCCTGGCCGGAATGTCGCCCCACGCACCACAAGCAGTTTCTTGGGTGGGCCGATTCACGCTGCTGTCGAAGACAGACAGCAGCGATCGGACCACTAGACCACGCCCTTGGCCCGCAGGGCCGCGATCCGCGCGTCGCTCATGCCAAGCAGCCCCTGCAGCACCTCTTCCGAATGCTCGCCGAGCAGCGGCGGTGCGACGCGGTAATCGGCCGGGGTGGCGGAGAGGCGCACCGGGTTGGCGATGACCTTCACCGTCTCCCCGCTGCTGTGCGGCAGTTCCACCACGCAGTTGCGCGCCACCACATGCGGGTCGGCGAAGACCTCGGAGAGCTTGTTGATCGGCCCGCAGCCGATCTTCAGCGCCTCCAGTTTCTCCACCCACTCCGTCGTGGTGCGGGACTGCATCACGGGCGTCAGCGTATCCGTCACCAATTGGCGGTTCGCCACGCGCGACGCATTCGTGGCGAAGCGCGCATCGGCCAGCAGCGCCTCCTGCCCCGTCGCCTTGCAGAAGCGCTCGAAGGTCGGGTCATTGCCGACGGAGAGCACGATATGCCCGTCCTTGGTCGGGAAGACCTGGTAGGGCACGATGTTGGGGTGCTGGTTGCCCAGCCGCTCCGGGTTCTCCCCGGTGGCAAGGAAGTTCATGCCCTGGTTCGCCAGCCAGGCCACATGCGTGTCCAGCATGCCGATGTCGATCTGCTGGCCCTGGCCCGTGCGCTCCTTGTGGCGCAGGGCCGCGAGGATGCCGATGCAGCCATAGAGGCCGGCGAAGAGATCGGCGACCGGGATGCCGACCTTCTGCGGCAGGCCCTCGGGCTCGCCGGTCAGGGACATCACGCCGCCCATCGCCTGGATCAGCGAATCATAGCCCGGGCGCGGCGCATAGGGACCGGTCTGGCCAAAGCCGGTGATGGAGCAATAGATCAGCCCCGGATGCTTCGCCTTCAGCTGCTCATAGCCCAATCCGTACTTGGCCAGCGCGCCGACCTTGAAGTTCTCGACCAGGATGTCGCAGCCCTCGAGCAGCTGGTGGATGATCGCCTGGCCCTCTTCCTGGGCGATATCCAGCGTCAGCGACTTCTTGTTGCGGTTCACCCCGAGGAAATAGGCACTCTCCTTGGTCTCGGGCCAGAAGGGGGGGGCAAAGCCGCGGGTGTCGTCGCCGGCTTCCGGTCGCTCAATCTTGATCACCTCGGCGCCGAGGTCGCCCAGCATCTGGGTGCAGGTCGGCCCCGCCAGGACGCGGGTGAGATCCAGCACGCGAAGACCCTTCAGCGGGCCGCTCGGCGTCTTTTCCATGGGTCTGTCGATCCTTCAGCCGGCGCCGGTGGCTTGCCGCAAATCCGGCCCCGACGCATTGTCCGCGGCCTTATAGGGCCCCGATCCGGCCAGAGGAAACCCATGCTCGACACACCGCACCCCACCCCTGAGGCGCCGACGACCGACTGCTTCGCCCTGGCGCGCGCGCTCTCGGGCAAGCATTTCATCGGCGGGCACTATGTCGCCGCCGGGTCGGGCAGGACCTTCCCGGTCGTGAACCCGGCCACGGGCGCCGAGATCGGCACCGCGGCCGAGGGCGACGCCGCCGATGTGGACGCCGCCGTGCGCAACGCCGCCGCCGCACAGAAGGCCTGGGCCAAGGTGCCCGCGCGCAAGCGGGGCGCCATGGTGCATGCCTGCGCCGCCGCACTGCGCGCCCATGTGGATGAACTCGGCCGCCTGATCGCGCTTGAGACCGGCAAGGCGCTGCGCACCGAAAGCCGGGTCGAGGCCAATGTGGTCGCCGATGTCTTCGAGTTCTTCGGCGGCCTCGGCAGCGAGCTGAAGGGCGAATCCGTGCCCTTCGCGCCCAATGTGCTCTCCGTGACGGTGCGTGAGCCGCTCGGCGTGGTCGGGGCGATCATCCCCTGGAACGTGCCGATGCTGCTGATGGCGCTCAAGGTCGCGCCCGCCTTGGTGGCGGGCAACACGGTGGTGGTGAAGTCGGCCGAGGAAGCGCCGCTCGCCGTGCTGCGCATCTGCGAGATCATGAACCGCATCCTGCCGCCGGGCGTGTTCAACATGCTCTCCGGCTTCGGCCCGGAATGCGGCGCGCCGCTGGTCGAACATCCGCTGGTGCGCAAGGTGACCTTCACCGGCAGCGTCGAGACGGGGAAGATCGTGGCCAAGGCCGCGGCGCAGAAGCTCGTGCCGGTCACGCTCGAGCTCGGCGGCAAGTCGCCGATGATCGTCTTCGCCGATTGCGACTTCGACAAGACCGTCTCCGGCGCACTCACCTCCATGCGCTTCACCCGCCAGGGCCAGAGCTGCACGGCGGCCAGCCGCATCTATGTCGAGCGCCCGATCTTCGACCGCTTCGTCACTGCGATGAAGGATGCCGTGAACGGCATGGTCATGGGCGACCCGCTGGACGAGAAGACCGACATCGGCACCATCGTCAGCGAAGGCCAGCTCGAGAAGGTGCGCGGCTACATCGCCGAGGGCATGGCCACGCCGGGCGCCACCGCGCATGTCTGCTCGGCCATGCCGACCGACCCGGCGCTGCGCAAGGGGCTGTTCATCCAGCCCGTGATCTTCACCGGCCTCGATGGCACCTCCCGCCTGGTGCGCGAGGAGATCTTCGGCCCCGTCACCGTGATCCAGCCCTTCGACGACCCCGAGGCGGTGCTGGCCGAGGCCAATGACAGCGAATACGGCCTCGCCGCCAGCCTTTGGACCAACAACCTCAAGGTGGGCCTCGACCTCGCGCACCGGCTGGAGGCGGGCCTGGTGCAGATCAACCAGAACCTCGTGGTGCAGGCCAATCTCAGCTACGGCGGCGTGAAGAGCTCGGGCCTCGGCAAGGAAGCCTCGCTGGAGGCGATGCTGGAGCACTTCACGCACAAGAAGACCATCATGGTGAACATGGGCTGATCCCGATCCCGGCCGCCCGCGGCTTGCGCGGGCGGCCGGGAGAGCGTTTCGTCTGCGGCATGCGCGACGCCGTGGACTACATCATCGTGGGCGCCGGTTCGGCCGGCTGCATCCTCGCCAATCGCCTTTCCGCCGATCCCACCTGCCGGGTCCTGCTGCTGGAAGCCGGCGGGCGGGACTGGAACCCGCTGCTGCGCGTGCCGCTCATGTCCGGCGTGCTGCTGCGCGGCAAGACGGCGAACTGGAACTACCTCTGCGAGCCGGAGCCCAACCTGGACGGCCGGCAGCTGCGCTGGCCGCGGGGCAAGGTTCTTGGCGGGTCTTCCTCGATCAACGGCATGGTGCATGTGCGCGGTATGCCCTCGGATTACGACGCCTGGGCGCAGCAGGGCCTGCCCGACTGGTCCGCCGATGCCGTGCTGGCCGCCTTCAAGCGGAGCGAGGCGCATGAGCGCGGCGAATCCGCCTGGCGCGGCGGCGCGGGCCCCGTGCCGGTCACGCGGCCGCCGCAGACCAACCCGCTCTACGAGGCCTATGTCGCCGCCGGGGCGGCGGCCGGGCACAAGGTGGTGCAGGATTTCAACGGCCCGGACCCGGAAGGCTTCGGCCATCTCGAATTCGCCATCCGCCGCGGCCAGCGCTGGAGCATGGCGCGCGCCTATCTCGACCCCGCGCGGTCCCGCCCCAATCTGCGCATCGTGACGCAGGCGCATCTGCGCCGCGTGACCTTCGAGGCCGGCCGCGCCACGGGGGTCGAGGCGCTGGTGCGTGGCCAGCCGGTGCCGTTCCGCGCGGAGCGGGAGGTGATTCTCTCGACCGGCACGATCGGCTCGCCCATGGCGCTGATGCATTCGGGCATCGGCGATGCGGAGGCACTGCAGCGCCTGGGCATCCCCGTGGTGGCGGACCGCAAGGAGGTGGGGCGGAACCTGCAGGACCATCTGCTGGTCCGCATCGAGCACGCCTGCACGCAGCCGATCACGCTCCACAACATCACCCGCGCCGACAAGGCGACGCTGGCGCTGCTGCAGGCGATGATCTTCGGCACCGGCCCCGCGGCGAGCTTTCCCATCGCCGCCGGCGCCTATCTGAAGTCGGACCCTGGGCTCGACCTGCCGGATCTGCGCTCGACCTTCATGCCCGCGCTCTCCACCGCCGCCATCCGCCTGCCGCTGCTGCCCGCCGCGGCGCGCAGCGCCGGGCACGGCTTCGTGGCGAATTGCTACCAGATGCGCCCGCACAGCCGCGGCCGGCTCACGCTGCGCAGCGCCGATCCGCGCGACCCGCCGCTGATCTACCCGAACCACCTCTCCGCCCCCTACGACCTGACCGTGACGCGGGAGGGCGTGAAGCGGCTGCGGGAGGTCTTCGCCCAGGCGCCCTTCGATCCCTATCGCGGCGTGGAGCTCGCACCGGGCCCCGAGGTGCGCACCGATGCGGAGATCGAGGCCTATATCCGGCGCACGGCCGAAAGCTCCTACCACTGCGTCGGCACCTGCCGGATGGGCGCGGATGAGGCCTCGGTGGTGGATTCCCGGCTGCGGGTGCGGGGCGTGGCGGGGCTGCGCGTGGTCGATGCCTCGGTCATGCCCGGCGTGACCAGCAGCAACACCGCCGCCCCCACGATGATGATCGCCGAGCAGGCCGCGACGATGATCCTGGGCACCCATCTGCCCCGCGGCCAGGATGCAATGGCCTGACCTTAGGGTCCAAACCCAATCAGACCCGAGGTGCATGGCCGAGGACCGCGTGGCAGGCCGCCAGGAAGGATGCGCAGCCGATGCTGGCGGCATCGGCAAGCAGCCTGACGCCGCGGATGCCGCGCGGGGCCGGCCAGGCACCCGGTGGATGATTGGGTTTGGACCCTAGAGCACGCTGCGTTCTCATGAACGCAGCTCGTGCTCTAGAAATCATTGAATCTAGAGCAAGAAATGCGTTCAGATGATTCCATCTGAACGCATATTGCTCTAGCGGGGGGATCCGGGGCGGATGGTGCCCTCGCGCACCACTTGGTCCATAAGGATCCCCCAATGGTGAGCGCGGGCTGACCGAGCCCCCCGATTCACCTTCACCCGACAGGCGGAGCGAAGCGCGATGGATTTCACCGGCAAGACAGCCGCCGAGTTGCGCACGCTGCGCGAGAATGCGGCACGCGTGCTGGCCGACCCCAAGCGCAAGGCCCAGCACGCCCGCGCCAGCGCCATCCTGGAGCAGATCCCGGAGGCTGCCATTGCCACGCCGCGCCGCGGTGGCGAGAGCACGCGCATCCCCACCGCCACGACCGAGGCCGTGGCCCTGCTCGCCGCCCTCGCCCCGCAATTGCTGCGCGAGTTCGACCTCTCGGCCCCGGCCGGCACGCGCCAGCCGCATGGGCTGACGGCCGCCGATGGCACGCCCAAGGTCGGCGGGTCCCAGCGCTCCCGCGAATTGGCGGCGGATCGCTACCTCTCCCACAAGCGGGGCGAGCGCATCGCGGCCATCGGCTGGCGCCGCGCGCATGAGGAGGATGCGGTGACGGGCGGCAGCTGGTATGTGCGCGCCAATGGCGCCCCGCCGGCGCCGGCACCTGATTACGAGACCGCGCGCGCCACCTTCCTGGCCGAATTGGCGGCCATCGGCGCGCCGCGGCGTTGAGCCGCGCTCAGAGCACGCTGCGTTCTGATGAACGCAGCTCGTGCTCTGGAAATCATTGAATCCAGAGCAAAAAATGCGTTCAGGTGACTTCATCTGAACGCATATTGCTCTAGGTGACCAGCACGATATCCGCCGCGCTCAGCGCCGGCGTGCCGCGCAGCAGGGCGAGTTCCACCCGCCCGAAGCCGCCCACCCCATCGGCGTCCCAGAACAGCCGCCCGGTGCCCAGCATGTAGGTCAGGACGCCATCGGCAGCGAGGCTGGTGAAGCCGGTCGCGTTGACCTCGAAAAACGCCGGTTCGAAGGCCCCGGGCGCATGGCCGAAGCCGGCGACCGACAGCGCGATCACATCCTCACCGGGGTCGAAATCGAGGATCCGGTCGGCACCCTCGCCGGGGGCGGCGAAGAGGAAGACATCCGCGCCCGCGCCGCCATGCAGCCGGTCGAGGCCCATGCCACCGGCCAGGGTATCGGCACCCTCCTCGCCGCGCAGCGTGTCGTTGGCTTCGCCGCCGCGCAGCAGGTCGGCGCCATCGCCGCCGCGCAGGGCATCCTCCTCCGACCCGCCCTCCAGCACATCGTCGCCGCCGGCGCCGAACAGCGTGTCCGCCCCGGCCTCGCCGAGCAGCAGGTCATTGTCCTGCCGCGCGACCAGACGATCGGCGCCCTCGCCGCCGCGCAGCGTATCGGCCCCCATGCCGCCATCGAGCGTGTCCGCGCCGGCATCCCCGAGCAGCAAATCGTCGGCCATCTTGCCGAGCAGCCCGTCATCACCCTCCCCGCCTTCCAGCGCGTCGGCGTCGCCGCTGCCCCAGAGCGTGTCATCCCCCCCGAGGCCGAGCAGCGTGTCCTCGCCGGCCAGGCCATTCAGGAAATCGCCCGCCGCGCTGCCGAGCAGGAAATCCGGCCCCGTCGTCGCCACGCCGGAGGAGGGCAGGTCGAGCGCGCCATCGGCGAAGATCACCCGCTCCACGCCGCGCAGCGTATCGAGCCCCCCCTCCGCCGTGGCGAGGGTGAAGGCGCCGCCGCCCAGATCGGTGAGTACCGCCGCCGCCCGCAGGCCGGGCGCCTGCACGACATCGAAGCCGGCCCAGCCCTCGAGCAGGTCATCGCCCGCCCCACCCGCGAAGGTATCCGCATCGAGCCCGCCGCGCAGCACATCCGCGCCCGGCCCCCCTGTCAGCGAATCGGCGCCCTCGCCGCCTTCCAGCGTGCCGCCGCCCGAGAGCGTGTCGTCGCCGAGCCCGCCCTGGACGAGGTTGGCGCCCGCCCCGCCCTCCAGCACATCGCCGCGGTCGGAGCCGATCACCGTCTCGGCCGCGTGGCTGCCGGTGAACAACACGCCGACGCTCGATCCGCGGGCGAAGACCAGTTCGAGGCGCGCGAAATCATAGCTGCCGCCCAGGCCGAAGAAGTGCAGCGGCGCGGACCAGAACTCGATGCGCGTGAAGCCGGCGAAGCCGGCCGCGTTGATGGTCAGGCTGTCATCCACGCCGCGCGCCTGCAGCACCTCGATGCTGGTGAAGAGCGTGGCGGCGAAGCGCAGCGTGCTGTCCATCACCAGCGTGTCGATGCCCGTCCCGCCATCCATCACGGCGGCCGCGTCGGACGCGCCGGCATCCTGCTCGAAGAAGAAATCGTCGCCGGCCTGCCCGTAGAGGTGATCGAGCCCGCCGACCCCGCGCAGCGAATCATTTCCCCCGCCGCCCTCGATCGTGTCCGCCCCGTCCTCGCCATCGAGGATGTCGGCGAAGCCGGTGCCGCGCAGGAAATCGTCGCCGAAGAAGGCATCGACGCTGACGCCGGTGAGGTTCGGAATGGTGCGGACCAGCACGAAGCCCTGGTTCGCCGCGCCGGGGCCAAGGAAGACGTCATTGCCGGCAGAACCCTGCCAGATGGTACGCTCCGTCATGGATCTCACTTGTTTCCAGTCACCCACCGTTAGGCCGCGGCCAGCTGCTGGGCAACTTGCAACAGGGAGAAGGTGGCCGTGGATGGCTTCACAAGCCCCGGCGCGGGCGCCATCTGTCGGCGATGCGCATGTTCCTCGCCTTTCTCGGCCGGCTTTTCGCCCTGCTCGTCGTGCTGGTCATCCTCGCGGCCGGCTTCGGCATGGCGCTGGTCTATTCGAGCCTGCCGGATCTGCGCGAGAACCTCGCCATTCCCGGACTCTCCGCGCCCGTCACGGTCACGCTCGACGCGCAGGGCATCCCGCGCATCACCGCGCAGAACGAGCGCGACGCCACCATCGCACTCGGCTACCTCCACGCCCGCGACCGGATGTTCCAGATGGAGGCGATGCGCCGCGGCGCCGAGGGAAGGCTTGCTGAGATCGCGGGCAGCTCCGCGCTGCGGCTCGACCGCTTCTCGCGCACGCTGGGCCTGGCGCAGAGCGCGCGCGCCGATTTCGCCGCCCTCTCGCCCGAGGCGCGCGACCTGCTGGAAGCCTACGCCACGGGTGTGAACGCGCTGATCGCCGCGCGCGGTCGCCTCGCCGCGCCGGAATTCATGGCGATCGGCGAGCCCGAGGCGTGGGAGCCGCATCACTCGCTGCTCTGGGCCAAGGTGATGGGGCTGTGGCTGTCGGGCAATTGGCGGCGCGAGCTGGAAATGTCGCGCCTGGCCGCGACGCTGCCGCCCGAGCGGCTGCGCCTGCTCTGGCCCGAGGATACCAGCCCCGGCCGTCCGGACCTGCGCGCCGAGGTCAGCCTCGACGCCCCGCACCTCGCGCGGCTGCTCGGCGCGCTGCCGGCCTTCGGGGAGGATGCGCCGCTCCCCAACTCGGCGAGCAATGCCTGGGCCGTGACGGGCGCGCGCAGCGCCTCGGGCGCGCCGCTGCTGGCCGCGGACCCGCATCTGGGCTTCCAGGCGCCGATCCTGTGGTATCTCGCGCGCATCGAGCTGCCCGATGGGCGCTTCCGCGCCGGGGCCACGGCACCGGGCGTTCCGATGGTGGTGATCGGGCGCAATGAGCGCCTCGCCTGGGGCTTCACCACCACCCATAGCGACACGCAGGACGTCTTCGTCGAGCGCCTGGTCGGCGCCGAGGCCTATGCCACGCCCGAGGGCCCGCGCCCCTTCACGGTGCGGGAGGAGCGCATCGCCGTGCGCGGCCAGGAGGCACCCGAGGTGCTGCGCGTGCGCAGCACGCGGCACGGCCCGGTGATCTCGGACCTCGACGCCGCCGCCCCGCCGGGGACGGTGCTGAGCGTGGCCATGGCCAACCTCGCCCCCGCCGACAGTTCGGCCGAGGCGCTGATCGCGCTCAACCGGGCCACCAGCATCGCCGAGGCGCGCCGCGCCGCCGCGCTGATGAGTAGCCCGCCGCAGAATTTGATGGTGGCGGACGCCGACGGGGGCATCGCGATGTATCTCGTCGGCCGCACGCCGCTGCGCCGCGACGGGGATGGCAGCCTGCCCGCGCGCGGCTGGGATGGCAGCCAGGATTGGCTCGGCTTCGTGCCCTTCGACGCCATGCCCCATGTCGAGAACCCGGCCAGCGGCGTGCTGGCCAATGCGAACAGCCGCCCCGCGCCGCCGGATCACCCGGTGTTCCTCGGGCGCGACTGGTATGGCGATTGGCGCCTGCGCCGCATCGGCGAGTTGCTGGCCGAGCGCCCGCGCCACAGCGCCACGCATTTCGCGGCCATGCAGGCCGACACCGTCTCCCTCTTCGCGCGGGAGATCCTGCCCACGCTGCGCGCCATCACCCCGAGCGGCGAGGCCGCGGCGGCCCATGCGCTGCTGCGCGACTGGCAGGGCGACATGCGCGCCGACGCGCCCCAGCCGCTGATCTTCCACGCCTGGCTGCGCGCCTTCCGCACGGCCCTGATGGCCGAGGCCGGCACGCCGGAGGCAGCGGGCGCGGCGGGGCCGGAATTCCTCCGCGCCGTGCTGCGGCCCGGCCCCAATGCCTGGTGCGGCCCCACGGGCTGCGAGCGGCTGCTCGCCCCCGCGCTCGATGCCGCGCTGCGCGAAGTGCGGGAGGCCCAGGGCCGCGACCCCGCCGCCTGGCGCTGGGGGGCGGCGCATGTCGCGGCCTTCGACCACCCGCTGCTGCGCTTCATCCCCGTGCTGCGCGACCTGACCCGGCTGGAGGCGCCGACCGGCGGCGATGGGGAGACGCTGGCCCGCGGCGGCATGCGCGGCGGGACCGGCGCCAACCCCTTCGCGCATCTGCATGGCGCGGGCTTCCGCGGCGTCTTCGACCTGGCCGATCCGGACGGCATCCTGGTGATGATCGCCACCGGCCAGTCCGGCCACCCGCTCTCGGACCGCTATGGCGACCTGCTCGGCCCCTGGCAGGCCGGCGAGATGCTGCGCCTGACGCGCCAGCCGGCAGCCGAGCGCGGCCGGATCGAGTTGCAGCCGTGAGGACGCGCGGGGTTGATTCACGCGGCGCCAGCGCCGACAATCCCGCCCACGAGATGCACGCCCGCACCAGCCGCCGCCCGCAATTCTTCTACACCACGGCCCCCCTGCCCTGCCCCTATCTGCCGGGCAGGACGGAGCGGAAGATCGTGACCGAATTGACCGGCACGGAGGCCGAGCCGCTGCATGACCGGCTCTCGCGCGCCGGCTTTCGCCGCAGCCACAACATCGCCTATTCGCCCGTCTGCCCGGGCTGCCGCGCCTGCATCCCGATCCGCATCGTGGTGGACCAGTTCCAGCCCGACCGCACCCAGCGCAAGCTGCTGCGCCAGAACGCCGACCTGCTGACCGCGGAGACGCCCGCACGGGCCAGCGCCGAGCAATACGCCCTGTTCCAGCGCTACCAGGCGGCGCGGCATGGCGATGGCGACATGGCCGCGATGGGCTTCTACGACTACCGCGCGATGGTCGAGGACACGCCGATCACCACCGGCATGGTCGAGTTCCGCGATGCGCGCGGACGCCTGGTGGGCGGATGCCTCACCGACTGGCTGTCGGACGGGCTCTCGGCCGTCTATTCCTTTTTCGAAACGGACCAGCCGGCGCGGTCGCTCGGCACCTATGCCATCCTCTGGCTGGTCGAGCGCGCGCGCCAGCTGGGGCTGCCCTATGTCTATCTGGGCTATTGGGTGCCGGAGAGCCCCAAGATGTCCTACAAGTCGCGCTTCCGCCCGAGCGAGGCGCTGATCGGCGGCGCCTGGCGCCTGGTGCCCGAACATGGCGCCGCCCCGGCCGCCCCCGCCCCGGCGGAGCCGGACAATCTCAGCGTCTCGGGCTGAATTCAGGCCGGGCTGAAATCGTTGCGCGTCAGGCGCCGCCGGGCGCCGCGTTCGGCGAGCACGGCATCGAGGCTGCGGGACAATTCATCGCGCAGCCGCCCCTCGCTCTCCCCGGCCACGGGCCGGAACAGCGCGACCAGGAGGCTCAGCGTTTCCTCGCGCGTGCGGGAAAGACCCTCACCCGCATCGGGGGCGGCATTGGCCAGGGTGTCGAGCAGGTCGCGGATCGAACGACGCATCCACATGGGGGAGCCCTCCAGTGCCGCCTCGGTCGGGCGGAAGATGAAGCGCTCGGGCCTTCCCGGACGCAGCGAAGCAGGCTCCCCAGCCGCTTCGCCCGCGCAGGATGAGCGCGAAAAGGCTTTCCAGCAAGTGAATGTTCGGCGGAATCAGGCGCCGAATTTGCGATTCTTGGGGAAGCGATCGGGCAGCATCTTCCCCGCCCCCGCGCGGCTGCCCCGCCAGGTCCGCAGATCCATCTCCACCTTCACGCCCCCGCCATAGCGCCAGGACAGGCCCTCGGCCGCGGTGAAGGCCTTGGCGTCGGCCAGCTGCGCGCCGTCCTTCAGCGCCATGAGCTGCACGCCGCGCCCGCGCGTCATTTCCGGCACCTGTTCGAGGGGGAAGACAAGCATGCGGTGGTTGGTGCCCGTCACGGCCATGCTGTCACCCGCCACCGGCACGCAGAGCAGCGCCTCCACCGGCGGATCGACCACCAGCACCGTCTTGCCGGTGCGCTTCTCCGCCAGCAGATCCTCGCCCTTGACGATGAAGCCCTTGCCGTCGGTCGCGGCCAGCAGATAGCGCTGGCCGTCGCGGTGGACGAACATCGTCACCACATCGTCCTCATTCGTCAGGTCGAGCATCAGCCGCACCGGCTGGCCATCGCCGCGCCCGCGCGGGATGGCATCGGCCTTGAGCGTGAAGGCGCGGCCATTGGTCGCGATCAGCACGAGGCGATCCGTGGTCTCGGCATGGATCGCGCCCTTCAGCGCGTCGCCTTCCTTGAAGCGCAGCTCGGCATCCGCGGCGAGGTGCCCCTTCTGCGCGCGGATCCAGCCCTTCTCGGAGAGGATGATGGTGATCGGCTCGCGCTCGACGAAGGCGCTGTCATCCACCACGACATCGCCGATGGCGGCGCCGATCTCGGTGCGGCGCTTGCCGAGCGCCGTGGCCTCGCCGAATTTGCGGCGCGTCTCCTCGATCTCCTCGGCGATGGCCTGCCAGCGCAGCGCCTCGGATTTCAGCAGGCCCTGCAGGCGCTTCTGCTCCGCGCTGAGCTTCCTGTGCTCCTTGCGGATTTCCATCTCTTCCAGCTTGCGCAAGGCACGAAGCCGCATGTCGAGGATGGCGTTGGCCTGCACCTCGGTCAGCGAGAAGGTCGCCATCAGCGCCTCCTTCGGCTTGTCCTCCTCGCGCACGATGCGGATGACCTCATCGAGGTTGAGATAGACAATCAGGTAGCCGTCCAGGATCTCAAGCCGCCGCGCGATGGCGGCAAGGCGATGCTCGGACCGGCGCACCAGCACGACATGGCGATGGTCGAGCCAGGCGCGCAGCACCTCGCGCAGCCCCATGACGCGCGGCGTGCGGTCCGCATCCAGCACGTTCATGTTGAGCGGGAAGCGGGTCTCCAGCGCGGTCGCGCGGAACAGCGTCTCCATCAGCAGCTTCGGGTCCACCGCGCGCGTCTTGGGCTCGAGCACCAGGCGCACCACATCCGTGCTCTCGTCGCGCACGTCGCCGAGCAGCGGCAGCTTCTTCTCTTCCATCAGCTGCGCGATCTGCTCGATCAGGCGCGACTTCTGCACCTGGTAGGGGATCTCGGTGACGACGAGTTGCCAGGTGCCGTTCTTCAGCTTCTCCTCTTGCCACTTCGCGCGCAGCCGGAAGCCGCCGCGGCCCGTGGCATAGGCCTCGCGCATGGAGTCCGCGCTCTCGATCAGCAGCCCGCCGGTGGGGAAGTCCGGGCCCTTCACATGCGCCATCAGCGCCTCGATCCCGCAATCGGGGTTGCGGATCAGTTCGAGCGCGGCGCCGCAGAGTTCGCCCGCATTGTGCGGCGGGATGGAGGTCGCCATGCCCACCGCGATCCCCGCCGCGCCATTGGCGAGCAGGTTCGGGAAGGCGGCGGGAAGCACGACGGGCTCGCGCTCCTCCCCGTCATAGGTCACGCGGAAATCGACGGCGTTCTCGTCGATGCCCTCGAGCAGCGCCTGCGCGACGTCGGTCAGCCGCGCCTCGGTGTAGCGCATGGCCGCGGCGTTATCGCCGTCGATATTGCCGAAATTGCCCTGACCCTCGACCAGCGGGTAGCGCGCCGCGAATTCCTGCGCCTGGCGCACCAGCGCCTCATAGATGCTGCTGTCGCCATGCGGATGGTACTTGCCCATCACGTCGCCGACGATGCGCGCGCATTTCTTGAAGCCCGAGGCCGGGTCGAGCTTCAGCTGATGCATCGCGTAGACGAGGCGCCGATGCACCGGCTTCAGCCCATCGCGCACATCGGGCAGCGAGCGCGAGACGATGGTGGACATCGCATAGGCGAGATAGCGCTCGCTCAGCGCCTCGGCGAGGCGCGTGTCGCGGGAATTCCCGCCCTCATCGGGCAGCAGGATCATATCGTCGGGCATGTGCTGATTCGTGCTTCGTTCTCGGGCGTGCTTAGCCGATCGCGGCCAGCCGGTCGAGCAGAAGCCCGCGCGCGGCCGGCAGGTCCTTGTGCTGGATGCCGAAGGCGTCGCGCGCCAGGAAATGCCCGGTGAGGCGCAGCCCGGCCAGCCAATCCGCCCGGTCGGAGGGCCCCTGGCCGAGCAGGAAGGCCGGCAGCCTCAGCAGCCGGTCCGCCCATTCCCCCGCCCCCTGGGCCGAGACGGCGCGCCCGCTGCGCGGCGAGACGAAGGCCAGGTCCTCGGCGCTGCCCGTCACCGCGCAACGGCCGAGATCGAGCCCATAGCCGAGTTCCGCCAGCAGTTCGGCCTCCCACAGCACCAGCGCCGGCAGGGCGCGATCGGGGCCGTGCAGCAGGGCGGTGACGATGCCGACCAGCCCGTGGAAGAGCCGCGGATGCGCCTCGCGCTCCGGCAGCGCGCCCTCGGCCACGGCGCAGGCAGCGCGCAGCGTGGCGAGGGCCAAGGGGTCCTCCATGGCGAGCGAGGCGGCCGGGTGCACCATCTCGCCGCTGAGGGCGCCGAGCTGGTCCGCGAGGCGCGCCACCCAGCGCGCCTCGATCAAATTGCCCGGCTGCCACAGCGCCGCCTGGGCGCGCGAGGCCCCGCCCTTGGCGAGGCCCGCATGGCGGCCATGGGCCTCGGTCAGGACGGTGACGATGGCGCCGCCCTCGCCATGCGGGCGGACGTCGAGCACGATGGCGGGGGCCTCCCACTCCATGCGCTACTCCTGGTCGCTATTCCGCGTCGTCGAGCCCGATGGCGCGCAGGCGCGAGCGTTCCTCATCCCAGCCGGAGCGTTCCTTGACGTTGAGGAACAGGTGCACGCGCCGTTCCAGCAGCTGTTCCAGCTCGGCCCGCGCGCGCCGGCCGATTTCCTTGATCTTCGCCCCGCCATCGCCGATCAGGATGCCCTTCTGCGTCGCGCGGGAGACGTAGATGGTGCACTCGACGCGCGCCGAGCCATCCTTCTGCTCCTTCCAGGCTTCCGTCTCGACGGTCGCGTGGTGCGGCACTTCCTCATGCGTCAGGCGCAGCACCTGCTCGCGCACCAGCTCGGCGGCCAGCATGCGCTGCGGCAGGTCGGAGAGGTCGTCCTCCGGGAAGAGCCAGGGGCCCTCGGGGAGTTTCGCGGCCAGCACGTCCAGCACGCGGTCCAGCCCCTTCGCCTTCAGCGCGCTGACCATGAAGGTCTCGTCGAAGGGGAACAGCTCGTTCAGCGCCTTGGCGAGGGGCAGCAGGCGGGGCGGCTCGACCAGATCGGATTTGTTCAGCAGCAGCATGGCCGCGCGGCCGCCACGCTTCAGCCCCTCGACGATCTCGCGCACTTCCTCGGTCAGGCCGGCGCGGGCATCGACGATGAGGATGGCGAGGTCGGCATCCTGCGCCCCCGTCCAGGCGGCGGCGACCATGGCGCGGTCGAGACGCCGGCGCGGACGGAAGATGCCGGGCGTGTCCACCATGATGATCTGCGCCGGGCCGCGCATCACCACCGCGCGGATGCGAAAGCGCGTGGTCTGCGGCTTGGGCGAGACGATGGTCACCTTGGTGCCCGCCAGCGCGTTCACCAGCGTGGACTTGCCGGCATTCGGCGCGCCCACCACGGCAACCAACCCGCAACGAGTGGCGTTGTTCATGAGGCCCCCAGGCGCGCCAGCAGCGCGGCGGCGGCGGCCTGCTCGGCCGCGCGCTTGTTCTCGCCCGTTCCCTCGGCCTCCTGCCCCGCGGCGCGCACGCGCACCACGAAGATCGGATGGTGCGAAGGCCCGGTCGCCGAGACGGATGCGTATTCGGGCAGGCCCAGCGCCCGGCCGAGCGTCCATTCCTGCAGCCGCGTCTTGGGACTGACCGGCGGGCGCACGGGGGCTTCCAGCATCGCATCCCACTCGCGCCGCACCAGGGCGCGCGCAGCGGGCAGTCCGCCATCGAGGTAGAGCGCGCCCAGCAGCGCCTCCAGCGCATCGGAGAGCACGGAAGGCCGGGCGCGCACGCCCGCGCGTTCCTCATTGGGCGGCAGGCGCAGCGCCTCCCCCACCCCGAGCGAGAGCGCGACCCGCGCCAGCGAATCCTGCGAGACCAGCACGGCCAGGCGCTTGCCGAGATCGCCCTCGCGCTCCTGCGGGAAGCGCTCGGCAAGCCACTCGGCCATGATCAGCGCCAGCACGCGGTCGCCCACGAATTCCAGGCGCTCATTCGAATCGAGCATCTGGCGGCGCGGATCCGCAGCCGAGCGATGCGTCAACGCGTGCTGCAGAAGCGCGGGATTGGCGAAGCGATGCGGCAGGCGCGCGGCAAGCTGCTCCAGCGCCTCGGCGTGCTGTTCGGTGCCGCTCACCTGACCGCGCTGAACAGGCGGGACCAGCGGATGGCCATGGGCCAGGCCCAGACCTCCCACCAGCGGGCCGAGCCATCGACCGAGAAGAAGATGAATTCCGCCCTTCCGACGAGATTCTCGATGGGGATGAAGCCCACCGCATTCTGCGCGCGGCTGTCGAGCGAGTTGTCGCGGTTGTCGCCCATGGCGAAGACATGGCCCTCCGGCACGCGGAATTCCGGCGTGTTGTCGAAGGGCTGGTCGTCCGAGATTTCCAGGATGTTGTGCGCGTGCGGCTCGATGCCCGGCTGGGCCGGGAGGATTTCCCGGTACTGGCGCACGACGAGCCGCGGCCCGTCCCCCTCGACCGTGAAGGGGCCGAGCAATTCGCGCCGGGCCGGCTGGCCGTTGAGGTAGAGCACGCCGGCGCGCACCTGGATGCGGTCGCCCGGCAGGCCGATGATGCGCTTGATGTAGTCGGTCGAATTGTCGCGCGGCAGCTTGAACACCGCCACGTCGCCGCGCTCGGGCAGGGAGCCGAAGATGCGGCCCTGGAACAGGTTCGGGCTGAAGGGCATCGAGTGCCGCGAATAGCCGTAGGAGAATTTCGACACGAACAGGTAGTCGCCCACCAGCAGGGTGGGGATCATGCTGCCCGAGGGAATGTTGAAGGGCTCGAACGCCACCGTGCGGATGCCGATGGCGATCAGCCCGGCATAGACCACGGTCTTGATGCTTTCGAGCCAGCCGCCCGTCTTCTGTCTGACCATGGGTGGAATTTTCGCGGGCATCCTATCGGCCGGCCCGGCCTTCGGGTCCGCCATCGTGACCGCGCTTAGAACCCGCGCGCCCCGCCACTGTCAAGGAATGGCGGGCCCGCGCGGCATGCCCGGCAACGGAACGGCCGAGATGATCACCATCGCCTGCGCATAGGGGTATTCGTCGGTCATGGTCAGCGCCACCTGCGCGGCCATGCCGGGCGGGGTGATGGCCGCGAGTCGCGCCGCCGCGCCCCCCGTCAGGCGCAGCGTCGGCTGGCCGGAAGAGAGGTTCACCACGCCGAGGTCACGGAAGAACACGCCGCCGCTGAACCCGGTGCCCAGGGCCTTGGAGGCGGCCTCCTTCGCCGCGAAGCGCTTGGCGTAGGTGCCGGCGCGGATCTTCTCCGTGCGCCGTTCCGCCTTGGCGCGCTCGGCGGGGGTGAAGACGCGCTCGAGGAAGCGGGCGCCGTGGCGGGCGATCACCGCCTCGATCCGGCGGATATCCACCACGTCGCTGCCGAGACCAATAATCATTGATGCGACCTCAGCCCTTCGACCGCTCGGCCTGCGCCACGCCCTGCAGGCCGCGCAGCGCCGCGATGATGTTGGAGAGGTGGCGGATGTCCTTCACCTCCACATCCACCGAGACCTCCTGGAAATCCGGCCCGCGATGGACGATGCGCAGATTCTCGATGGCGCCGTCCTGCCGCGCGATCGCATCCGTCACGGCCGAGAGCGCGCCACGGTCATTGGCCGTGATCACGTCGATCCGCCCGATATGCCCGCCTCCGGCACCGCCCTGGTAGTCCCAGTCGATGTCGAGGAAGCGCTCGGGCGTGTCGGTGAAGGCGGAGAGGTTGTGGCAATCGGTCTTGTGCACCGTCACCCCCTTGCCGGTGGTGACGATGCCCAGGATGCGGTCGCCC
Source organism: Roseomonas sp. TF40 (assembly GCF_057219975.1). Classification (NCBI taxonomy): domain Bacteria; kingdom Pseudomonadati; phylum Pseudomonadota; class Alphaproteobacteria; order Acetobacterales; family Roseomonadaceae; genus Roseomonas; species Roseomonas sp. TF40. The sequence continues at coordinate 440,678 of NZ_JBXVVR010000001.1, forward strand.
GGCAGCGGGTGGCAGCAGCCCGCGAAGCTCACCTGCATGCCCGCGACGAGGCCCGTCACACCCATCGCCACGTCGCGCCGCCCGCCCTTGCTGGGCACCAGCGGCACGGCACGCGGGCGTGAGCGCGCGAGCGGCAGCGGGTCCGCCGCCCGGGGCGGGCCGCGCAGCTCGGGGTAGCAGGCATAGACCACGTCCTTGCCCGAAATCGCCCCCGAGGCGACGACAATGCACAGCTCCTCGAAATTCGGCTGCTTGAGGATCTTGAGCGCGGGCTCCGCCGCGCGATCGGTGAAGTCGATGCCCTCCTGCCGGAAGGCCTTGGCGATCGCCGCGCGGCCTTCCTGCTGCTGGGTCTTGCGGCTCTCGGCATGCACGAAGCGGCGGATGCGCGCGCGCGCCTTGCCGGTGACGACGAAGCGTTCCCATTGCGGGTTCGGCGTGCCGCCGCGCGCGGTGATGATCTCCACCTGGTCGCCATTCTCGAGCGGCGTGCGCAGCGGCTTGATCTGGCCGTTGATCTTCGCGCCCACGCACTGATCGCCCACCTGGCTGTGCACCTGGTAGGCGAAATCCACGCAGGTGGAGCCGCGCGGCAGGGCGATGAGGTCGCCCTTGGGGGTGAAGCAGAAGACCTGGTCGCGATGCAGTTCGAGCCGCGTGGCGTCGAGGAATTCCTGCGGCTCGGCCGCCTGCTCGAGGATGTCGAGCAGCGCCTTCACCCAGGGGAACTTGCCGCTGTCCTTCGCCGCCTGGCCGCCCTGCTTGTAGATCCAATGCGCCGCCACGCCGTATTCCGCGACCTCATGCATGTCGCGCGTGCGGATCTGCACCTCGATCTTGGCGTTGCGCTTCTCGGGCACCGACAGGCCCGTATGGATCGACTGGTAGCCATTCGGCTTGGGAGTCGAGATGTAGTCCTTGAAGCGGCCCGGCACCACGCGATAGGCCGAGTGCACGGCGCCGAGCGCGGCGTAGCAGGCGGTCTTGTCGGCGACGATGACGCGGAAGGCCATGATGTCCGAGAGCTGCTCGAACTCCACCTTCTTGCCCTGCATCTTGAGCCAGATGGAGTAGGGCGATTTCTCGCGCCCCGTCAGCTCCACGATCTCCACCCCCGCCTCGGCCAGCACGCGACGGAGGTCGATGCGGATCTCCTCGATCAGGTCCGCGCCCTGGCCGTAGAGGAAGGCGCGGCGCGAGGCGATGGTCTGGAAGGCGTCCGGGTTCAGCTCGCGGAAGGAAAGCGTCTCGAGCTCGGTCTTCAGCGCATCCATGCCGATGCGCTCGGCCAGGGGCGCGAAGATCTCCATCGTCTCGCGCGCGGTCTTGCGGCGGCGATGCTCCTCCTGCACGAAATGGAGCGTGCGCATGTTGTGCAGCCGGTCCGCGAGCTTCACCAGCAGCACGCGGATATCCTCGCTCATGGCGAGGACGAGCTTGCGGAAATTCTCCGCCTGCTTGGTGCGCTCCGATTGCAGTTCGAGGCGCGTCAGCTTGGTGACGCCATCCACCAGCCGGGCGACTTCCTTGCCGAAGCCGCGTTCCAGCTCGGCGAGGCCGGTCTTGGTGTCCTCGGCCACGTCATGCAGCAGGGCCGTGGCGATGGAGGCGGCATCAAGCCGGTAGCTGGCCAGGATCTCGGCCACGGCGATGGGGTGGGTGATGTAGGGGTCGCCATTGTCGCGCTTCTGCCCCTCATGGGCAGCGGCGGCCACGGAATAGGCCCGCGCGATCATGCCGACATCGGCGCGCGGGTCATAGGCGGCGACGCGCTGGGCGAGGCTCAGGCCGGTCTGGTCGATGCCGGCGAGGTCGGTCGCGGCCGCAGCCCCGCCGACGGCCATCCCGTCAGGCGCCGCCGGGGTGTTCATGTCGCGCCGCCCTGGGCCTGTCTGGGGGCGCGTTCAGGGGCGGGCCGCCGAAGCGACCCGTGGCGCGGGTCAGCGGGGGGGTCGCCCCCGCGACATCGCGCCGGCGTCAGCGCTTGCCCCCGAGCTCGGCGGCGATCGCCGCCTCGATGTCGTCGGCGGAGAGATCCTCCAGCCCGGCGCCATCGCCGATCTGCTCCTCATTCACGTCCATGACGCCGAAGATGTTCTCGTCGGTCGCGATGAGGTCGAGCACCTCTTCCTCGGCCGGCTCGGGCTCGGGCGCGCGCTGGAGCGACTTGATCAGGTCCACTTCCAGGGCCGGCAGTTCGACCGTGTCCTCGGCGATCTCGCGGAGCGCGACGACGGGATTCTTGTCGTTGTCGCGGTCGAGGGTCAGTTCCTCGCCACGGCTGATGTTGCGGGCGCGCTGGGCCGCGTAGAGCACGAGCTCGAAGCGGTTCGGCACCTTCAGAATGCAGTCCTCGACCGTTACGCGGGCCATGGCCGCTCCAATCCTGTAAGCCGGCGGGGAAAGGGGGGACGGCCACGCCTGCGCGCGGTTATCCCTCTCCCACCTTTGGTGAACCGCTCATGTAGCCAGCAGCGCCGCGCCATGCAAGGGCCGGATGCCGGTCTGGTCGGCCTCGGCCAGCCAATCCGCCGCCCTCCGGCCCAGCCGGGGATGCTCCCAGAGGGGCGCGATGTCGCAGAGCGGGGCCAGCACGAAGGCGCGCTGGTGCAGGCGCGGATGCGGCAGGGTGAGGTCAGGCGTCTCACACAGCCCCTCCCCCACCGCCAGCAGATCGAGGTCGAGCGTGCGCGGCGCGTTGGGATAGGGCCGGACCCGGCCGAAGCGCGCCTCGATGGCCTGCAGCGCCGCGAGCAGCGCCGTGGGCTCCGGCACGGCCCCGGTGAGCATGGCCACGCCGTTCACATAGTCGGGCACGCCCGGGGTGGGCGGCACCGGCGGGGTCGCCCACCAGCGGGAAAGGGCGCGCAGCCGCAGGCCGGGCAGCCCATCCAGCGCGGCGGCGGCGGCGCGGCAGGTGGCGAGCGCGGGGGCGCCGTCCGGGCCGGGAAGGTTCGCGCCGATGGCGACCAGGATCACGCGAAGAGCCCCCTTGCGGCGAATCAGAGGGCGCGACGTAGTGCGTCCGAGCCCGGAAGACCAGCATGACCCTCGAGCCAGACCACGACTGCCCGCTCTGCCCGCGCCTCGTCGCCTATCGCCTGGCCAACCGGGCGAAGTGGCCGGATTGGCACAATGGCCCCGTGCCCTGCTGGGGGCCGCGCGAGGCGAAGCTGCTGGTGATGGGCCTCGCACCCGGCGTGAAGGGGGCGAACCGCACGGGGCGGCCCTTCACCGGCGACCATGCCGGCAAGCTGCTCTACGCGACGCTGCTGAAATACGGCCTCGCCACCGGCGAGTACCGCGAGGACCCGCAGGACGGGATGGAATTGCGCGGCGTGCGGATCATCAACGCCGTGCGCTGTGTGCCGCCCGAGAACCTGCCCACCCCGGCCGAGACCGCCACCTGCAACCGCTTCTTCGTCGCCGAGCGCGCGGCGATGCCGAACCTGCGCGCCGTGCTCGCGCTCGGGCTGGTCGCGCACAACGCGCTGCTGAAGAGCTACGCCATCCCCGCCGCGCGCCACAAATTCGCCCATGGCGCGCTGCATGAGCTGCCGGGCGGCGTGCTGCTGGCCGACAGCTACCATGTCAGCCGGTACAACACCCAGACCGGCCGACTGACCACCGAGATGTTCGAGACGGTGGTCGAGGCCGTGCTGGCCCGGATCAGCTGAGGGCGCGGCCAGCCAGCGCGGCCTCGACGGCCCGCACCAGGCCGGGCGCCTCGGGGTCGGTCGCGGTGGGGAAGGCGCGGACCGAGAGGCCCTCCCGCGCCACCAGATACTTGTGAAAATTCCAGCGCGGCGGCCCGCCGGCGCGGGCGGCGAGCCAGGCGAAGAGCGGATGCGCCTGCGCCCCGCGCACGCTGGTCAGCCCGGCCATCGGGAAGTCGATGCCATAGACCGTCTCGCAGAATTCGCGGATGCGCGCGGCGTCGCGGCTTTCCTGGTTGAAGTCGTTGGAGGGCACGCCGATCACCGCGAAGCCCTGGGGCGAGAAGCGGTCATGCAGGCGCTGCAGCGCGGCGTATTGCGGGGTGTAGCCGCAGAAGCTCGCCGTATTCACCACCAGCAGCGCGCGGCCGCGGAAGGCGGCAAGGTCCAGCACGCCCCCCTCCAGCGCGGTGAGCGAGAAATCGAAGGCGCTGCGGGCGGGTCCGGCGGCCATCAGCAGGGGGCTGGCGAGCAGCAGGGTGCGTCTAAGCATAGCGTTCCTCGATCCAGGGATCGCCGCGGTTGCTGTAGCCGCGCACCTCCCAGAAGCCGGGCCGGTCCTCGCGCAGCAATTCGATGCGGGTCACCCATTTCGGGCTCTTCCAGAAATACAGATGCGGCACCACCAGGCGCACCGGCCCGCCATGGATGCGCTCCAGCGGCGCGCCCGCCCATTCATGGGCGAAGAGGTTCTCGGCCCGCGCGAAATCCGCCATCGCGAGGTTGGTGGTGTAGCCATCATAGCTGGTCAGCGCCACGAAGCGCGCCTCATCCTTGGGCCGCGCCATCGCCAGCAGGTCGAGCACCGGCACACCGCGCCAGTCATTGTCGTAGCGCGACCATTGGGTGACGCAGTGGATGTCGTTGCGGCGCGTGGCCTGCGGCAGCGCGAGGAACTCCTCCAGCGTCAGCCGCAGGGGGGCGGCGCAGAGCCCCTCGATCCGCAGCCGCCAATTGGCACGGTTCACATCCGGCTGCACGCCAAGATCGAGCACCGGGAAATCGGTGACGAGGCGCTGGCCCGGCGGCAGGCGCTCGCGCGCCGGATCCGCGGTGGTGCCGGTGAGCAGCCGCCCTTCCCGCGCCCAGCCCTGCTTGGCCTCGACGAGCTTGTCGCGGATCCGGCCGGTCAGGGACACCTCATCGTCTGAAGACATCTGCATCTCCTCGCGGCCGATACGTGCGACGGCGCCGCGCGGATGCAACCCCTCACCGGCCCCAGAGCAGCGTCACCCCGCCGCCGAGCCAGGGCGCCCGATAGGGCCGGAAGGGCGCCAGCGCGGCCAGGATCGCCGGGTCTCCGCCCCAGATCTCCAGCCCATGCCCGGCCGAGAGGAAGGGCCGGTCGCCCGAAAGCACCCCCTGCGCGACGCCGGCGAGTTCGCCCAGGCGCGCGGGATCGACGGCCTGGGCGAAGGTGAAGCGGGCAAGCCGATCGAGCGCGGCGCGCGCCTCGGGCGACAGCGGCTCGCCGGCCGCCTCGGCGATGCGCGCGAGCGCCGCGGCGGCCTGAAGGGCGAACAGGTGGTAGCTCAGGGCCAGCCGGCCGCGCGCCAATTCCTGCGGATGCACCCCTTCCGGCGTGACCTGCGCCAGGAAGGTCTCGCCGAAGGCCACGCCCCGGCGCAGCAGCGCGCGATCCCCGGCAGCCACGCCAGCGGCCGAGACCGCCAGGCCCGCCCAGGCGACATGGTTGTTCAGCACTTCGCTCGCCCCCCTGGGCTGGCGCGGCGGCGGGCGTTCGTAGAAGGCCGCGACGGGCCGCGCGACCTCGCCCATCCAGGCGCCGATGCGGGCCAGGCGGCCCGGCGTCGCGTCCGGCGCATCGCGCAGCGCGAGCAGGGCGATGGCCGAACCCGCCAGCGCCCATTTGCGATGGTAGCCGCCCTGGCGGTTGAAGGCGCCGAGCAGGGCGCCAGCCTCCGCCCAGGCTTCGATCTGGCGCAGCGCGCAGGCGGCCTCGGCCGCGTCGCGCAGCGCCACCCAGCGCTCGGTCGGGCGCTGGATCGCCGCCAGCCATTCGCGCAGCGGCCGCGAGGCTTCGGTATCGGCGGCGAGCCGCGCCGGATCGGGCTGGGAGAAGGCGGCGTCGGTGTAGAAGGGCTCGCTCATCAGGCTCATGACCGGCGGCGGCGGCGCGGGGCAGTCCCGGTGCGAGAGCGGCGCGGCCGGACCAGGGCGGCCGAAGGGGCCGGCGAGGTGCTCGGCCGGCGCGGCGCTGGCGCAACCCGCCAGCAGCACCGCCAGCGGCAACACCCACCAGCGCATCAGCGCGCGCCGTTCAGCCGGTAGTGGGGCTCCGTCACGTCGAGGTGTTCCAGCATCTGCGCGTGCCAGGCATGGAAATGCGGCTTGAGCCGGCCGATCATCGCCACCTTGTGCGGGTCGGCCGCGGCATCCGCGTGTTTCGCCACCCAGGCGCGGATCTCGGCGTAGAGCGCCTCGACATCCATCGTCGTGATCCGGCGGTCGCGCATCACCACCTTGCCATCCACCACGGCGTGTTTCGTGTGGCAGCCCTTGGCGCGCTGGAGGATCAGATCCGGGATCGCGAGCCGCGGGCTGGTCCAGGGGTCGCGCAGCATCTCGGCGGTGTCGAGCACCACGGCATCGGCCAGCATCCCAGGCGCGAGCGTGCCGAGCGAGCCGTGAAAACCCAGCGTGCGCGCGGCATTCACCGTGCCCATCGCCAGAACCTCGGGCGCGGTCAGCTGCGCGGTGCTGGCCAGGTCGAAGCCCGGCGTGCGCGCCAGCATCGCGATCAGGCGCAACTCCATGAAGGGGTCGTCATCGTCGTTGATCGATTTGTCGTCGATCCCCATGGCGACGTTCACGCCGGCGCGGACCATCGGCTGCACGGGCGAGATGCCGTTGCGCACATGCAGGTTGCAGGAAGCGTGATGCGTGGTGCTCGTCCCGCGCGTGGCGAGCAGCGCGATGTCGGCCTCGCTCAGCCACACCGCATGGCCGAGCGTGGTGGCGGGGCCGAGCAGGCCGAGATCATCCAGATAGGCGACCAGCGACCTGCCATGCGCCTTCAGCCCATAGGCGCGCTGATGCGGGGTCTGCAGCGTGTGGATATGGATCGGCAGGCCGCCGCGCGCCGCCGCATCCTCGCGGATGCGCGCGAAGAATTTCCCGGTGGTGCCATGTGCCCAGCTCGGCCCATGGAAGATCCGCGACATCGGCCCGTCGAATTCGGCATGCAGCGCGGCGAATTGCGCCATGTAGCCATCCTCGATGGCGTCGGCGTCATAGGCGGTGAAGGGGCGCACGAACGCCGCGAGGTCCGGCGGCAGGGTGGCGAGAAAGCCCTGCTCATCGACGCAGAACTTGTTGCGGTTGCGCACGGCCGGCGAGTAGGCAAGGCGGATGCCCGCCTGCGCATAGGCGCGGATCGCCTTACGCGCTTCCTCGGTCGCGCGCGGGCCTTCGTCGTTCCAGCCCGTGTGGTGGATGGTGGTGGCGCCATAGCGAAGATGCCGCACGGCCGAGAGCGCCGCGCAAAGCTCGTTCGGCAGATAGGCCATCGCCGTCCAATCCAGGAAGGCGTTCTCGAGGTAGTCATAGGTCACGCCCTTCTGGATCGGGCTGAGTCCCCGCCCATGGCTGTGCGCGTCGATCAGCCCGGGCATGACGATATCCTCGGGCCCGCCGAGCACTTCGGCCTGCGGGTAGCGGCGCAGGAGGTCGGCGGCATCGCCGATCTCGGCGACGAGATTGCCGACGATGCACACCGCCGCGTCGCGCAGCACCTCGCCCTTCGCCGGATCGACGAGCACCCAGCCGCCGCGCAGCAGCAACATGCCTATGCTTCCAAAGTGTCAGTGAAAGCGATGATGATCACGCGGTATCTCCCCGTCAATCACCAACGTTTGTTATGACTACTGAGCAATAAAGCTTGGCGCAGGCGATACAAGAGTTTCGGGACGACGACGAAGACCGCCGCGCAATGACTGTGACAAAACCGCTGATTCAGGAGAAGCCGCAGGCGGCACGGGTACACGAGGCACTCTTGGCGTGTCTGTCACTGGTGACTGCGGCGGGTTCGTGAACAAGACGTCCTGCGTAACCGCGCTGACCCACAGGATGAAACGAGACTCTGTATCTCCCGTCTGTTGGAAGCAGGCCGTCCGCCCCGAAGTGGGAATCCGGGTTGCACCGACCGGGCACGCATCGCCGAATACAACCAATGGAGCAGATGGAAGTTCGCCGATAACGTTGCTTAGTGTGTTAATGAAGGCCTCACCCGCAAGAAGATTCGCCGGCAAGGGCGCCGTGCCGAATGGACCTCTGGTGGAGGCAATATTGGAAAGCTGCCTCCTGAGACCATCAAAATCGCTAGGCCTATCGCTGCTAGGGGGCACCGACGCCGAGTACGTCGCATACCTGTAAAGCGCCTGTAGAAGCCTCAGGTCGCTTACGCTCGTTACGGGAGAAACACCAAAACTTTGCTTAAAGTTGTTCGTATTCGCAAGACCAACCCCCGTTACGGCGATCGCCCTAAGGTTTATTCCCGGTATGATGGATGGATTAATCGCAGTTGTAACCTCCACTGACCCCGAGCCGATTTCATATTGGGATGGGATCGCCTGGTCATTCTCAATAAAGCGGGCAAGGTTCGAGAGTACCTGCGCACGTTGCAGGTCGGCTATTGAATCTCCAACTGCCGCTGTGTTGACACGCAAACCTGCAGCACAGCCACTTAGCGACAAAGCGATCAAAGCGGCCAAAAAACCCCGCATGGATCAATTCCCCATTACTAATTCGATCCTATCGGAGATGGCCGGAAAGTCGCAAGCCTAATGACCGTTGATGAGAGATGGTGTTGACTCTGCCGAAGCTGCCGGAGTTCAGCCCCGGTCTCGCATCAGCCGCGCCTTGTCGCGCGCCCAGTCGCGCTCGGCGATGGCGGCGCGCTTGTCATGCTTCTTCTTGCCCTCGCCCACGCCGAGCAGCACCTTCGCCATGCCACGCTCATTGAAGTGGACCTGCATGGGCACCAGCGTGATGCCGTCCCGCGCGATGGCGGCGGAAAGCTCGCGCACCTGCTTGCCGTGCAGCAGCAGCTTGCGCGGGCGGCGCGGCTCGAAATTGGCGACGAAGCTGCCCGCCTGCCATTCCGGAATATAGGCGTTGAACAGCCACAGCGCGCCGTCGCGCTCCCCAGCCCAGGCCTCGCTGAGCGTGGCCCGGCCAGCGCGCAGCGACTTCACCTCCGGCCCCACCAGCACAAGCCCCGCCTCGACCGTGTCGCCGATCTTGTAGTCGAAGCGCGCCTTGCGGTTCTGCGAGGCGATGCCGTGGCTGATCAGGGCCTTCTTGCGGGGTTCCGCCATGCTCAGTTCAGCAGGCCGGCGCCCGCGAGCGCGGCACGGACGCGGGCGCGGGTGCTCTCGGCCACCGGCGCCATGGGCAGGCGGCAGAAATCAGTGCCGTGGCCGAGCAGGCTCGCCGCCACCTTCACCGGGCCCGGCGAGGTCTCGCAGAACATCGCGTCATGCACCGGCAGCAGCCGCGCCTGGATGGCCTGCGCGCCCGCGATGTCGCCCGCCGCCCAGGCATCGTGCATCGCCCGGCAGAGCCGCGGCGCGATGTTGGCGGTGACCGAGATGCAACCATGCCCGCCCGCGGCGAGGAAGGCGAGCGCGGTGTGGTCCTCGCCCGAGAGTTGGCAGAAATCCGCGCCGCAGGCCGCGGTGGTGTGCAGCGGGCGGGTGAGGTTCGCGGTCGCATCCTTCACGCCGACGATGTTCGGGTGCTTCGCGAGCCGCGCCATCGTCTCCACGCTCATGTCCACGACGCTGCGCGGCGGGATGTTGTAGATGATGATCGGCAGGTCCACCGCATCGGCGATCGCCATGAAGTGGCGGTACAGCCCCTCCTGCGTCGGCTTGTTGTAATAGGGGGTGACGACCAGCGCCGCATCCGCCCCGGCCGCCTTGGCATGGCGGGTGAGGTCCACCGCCTCGGCCGTGCTGTTGGAGCCCGTGCCCGCGATCACCGGCACGCGCCCGGCAGCAGCGGCGACGCAAAGCTCCACGACTTCGTGATGTTCGGCGTGGCTCAGCGTCGGGCTCTCGCCCGTGGTGCCGACGGGGATGAGGCCCTGCGTGCCCTCGGCGATCTGCCAGGCCACGAAATCCGAGAAGGCCTTGGCATCCAGGGCGCCATCGGCCTGCATGGGCGTGACCAGCGCCACCAGCGATCCCCTGAACATCATTTGCCTGTCTTTCCGTGCCGCGATTGGGGGCGAGAACCTAATGAGGCGCCGGCCCTGCGACAAGGGCGCGAAGCCCGGGCCGGAACAGGCTATACCAGCCCCCATGCGCCCCTTGCTGATTCTCCTGCCGCTGCTGCTCTCCCCCCCCGCCCTGGCCCAGCCCTGGGCCAGCGACCAGGCCCGCGCCGCCGGCCGCCAGGCCATGGCCGCTGGCCAGGCCAACCGCTTCCCCGAGGCCGAGGCCCTGGCCGCCCAGGCCGACCCGCTGGCGCGCAAGCTCCTCACCTGGATGCGCCTGCAGAGCCCGACCGGCGCGGCCAGCGCGGCCGAGCTGGTCGCCTGGATCGACGCCAACCCCGACTGGCCCCTGCCCGAGACCATGGCGCGGCGCGCCGAGCAGGCCCTGCTGGCCGAGGCCACCAACGACGCCCTGGTGCTGCGCCAGTTCACCCGCAGCGCGCCGCGCACGCTGGAGGGCGCGCAGCGCCTGGCCGATGCGCTGGCCCGCGCCAACCGGCCGCAGGAGGCCCGCGCGGCGCTCGTCGCCGGCTGGCGCAACGCCCTGCATGACAGCGTGGCCGAGGCCGGTTTCCTCGAGCGCAACGCCGCCCAGCTCAGCGCCGCCGATCATTGGCGCCGCTTCGACCGGCTGATGTGGGAGGGCCAGTTCCCCGCCGCCGCGCGCGTGGTCCCGCGGCTCGACCCGGCGGCGCGCGCCATCGCCGAGGCGCGGCTCGGCCTGCGCGACGACCGCGCGGCGGCCGAGCCGGCCAGCCCCAGTGCGCGCGACATCGGCCTGGCGCATGACCGCGCCCGCTTCCTCCGCCGCCGCGACCGCGACGCCGAGGCCGCCGCCATCTGGGCCGCCGCCGAACCCCTGCAGCAGAACCTGCCGCCCGAGGCGGCGCGGGCGATCTGGACCGAGCGGCAAGTGCTGGCGCGCAAGCTGCTGCGGCTCGGCCAGCCGCAGCTCGCCTACCGCGTCGCCGCCGGGCATGGCCAGGCCGAGCCGGGCGAGGCGCGGCAGGAGGGCGAGTTCCTCGCCGGCTTCATCGCGCTGCGCCGGCTGAACGATGCCGCCGCCGCGCAGCGCCATTTCGCCGCCGTGCGGGCCGACAGCCTCAGCGTCATCACGCGCGGGCGCAGCTTCTACTGGGAGGGCCTCGCCCTGCTGCAGCTCAACCGCGTGGCGGAAGGCCGCGCGCGGCTGGCGGAGGCGGCCAGTTTCCCGACCTCCTTCTACGGGCAATTGGCGAGCCTCGGCCTGGGGGAGACGCCGGCGCAGCTCAGTGCGCGCATCAACGCCACCGCCCTGCCCCACCCGCCAGAGGATCGCGCCCGGCTGTTCGGCGCGCGCGACCTCTCCCGCGCGGCGGTGACGCTGGCGGATCTGGGCCTGTCGGACCGCTCGCGGGTGTTCCTGCTGCGCATGGAGGATGTCTCGCCCGACGCGCAGGATCGCTGGCTGATCGCACGCCTCGCCGTGCTGATGGGGCGGCCGGACCATGCCGTGTGGGTGGCGCGCCGTGCGGGGGCGGATGGCGTGGTGCTGCTCGAGGATGGCTGGCCCACCCCCTATCGCGCGCCGAGCGAGGGGGCGGAGGCCGCGCTGGTGCACGCCATCACGCGCCAGGAGAGCAATTTCGAGCTGACGGCCATCTCCTCGGCCAATGCGCGCGGGCCGATGCAACTGCTGCCGAGCACGGCGCAGGCGGTGGCGCGGCGGCTCGGCATTCCGCACAGCACGCCGATGCTGACCAGCAATGCCGACCACAATCTCCGCCTGGGCTCGTCCTACATCAACGACCAGCTCGCGCGATTCGGCGGCGCCATGCCGCTCGCCGCCGCGGCCTATAATGCCGGACCGGGCCGGGTGCAGGAGTGGCTCGTTACCTATGGCGATCCGCGCGATCCCGCGGGGCCGCATATCCTCGACTGGATCGAGCAGATCCCCTTCAGCGAGACGCGCAACTACGTCCAGCGCGTGATCGAGAATGTGGTGGTCTATCGGGCGCGCGATCCCGCCACCACCAGCCTGCCGCACCCGCTCGCCCCGCTGCTGGAGGGGCGCCGGTGACCCGCTTCTTCTCGGCCCGCGACGGGCTGCGCCTCGCCGCGCGCGAATGGCCGGGCGATCCGCACCGCGTGCCGCTGCTCTGCCTGCCCGGCATCACCCGCAGCGGCGAGGATTTCGCCCCCCTCGCCGCCCGGCTGCGCGGGCAGCGGCGCGTAATCGCGCTCGACCATGCCGGGCATGGGGCGAGCGAGAAGGCGCCGAGCCTCACGCGCTACCGGATCGAGGAAAGCCTGCGCGACGTGCTCGATGCCATGGCGGCGCTGCATTGCGGGCGCGCGATCATCCTCGGCACCAGCTATGGCGGCATCCTCGCGATGGTGCTGGGCGTGCTGCGTCCCTCGGCCATTGCGGGGGTGGTGCTGAACGACATCGGCCCGGCGATCGAGCCGGTGGGGCTCGGCCATGTCGAGGATTTCGTCGGCCGCGACCCGGCGCTGCCAAGCCTCGGGGCCTGTGTCGCGCATCTCAAGGTCACCATGCCGCCGCTGACGCTGGATGAGGCCGGCTGGGCGCAATTCGCGGCCGGCACCTATGCGCCGGATGCGCAGGGCGTCTGGCGGCCGCGCTGGGATACGCGCATCGCCGAGGTGATGCGGGGCAGCCCGGCCATGCCCGACCTCTGGCCGGCCTTCGCGGCCCTCGGCCCTGCGCCGATGCTGCTGCTGCGCGGCGCGCTCTCCGAATTGCTGTCCGAGGCCACGGCCTTCCGCATGCGCCGGCTGCGGCCCGAGATGAGCTTCGTCAGCGTGGCCGAGACCGGGCATTGCCCAACGCTGGAGGAGCCGGAGGCGCGGGCCGCGCTGGAAGCCTTCCTCGCCACGCAACCATGACCATCGCGATGCTGGTCGCCACGCTGGGCGGGGCGGGACGGCTGCGCCCCGGGCCGGGCACCTTCGGCTCGGCGGTCGTGCTGCCGCTGGTGCTGCTCGGGCCGGTCGCGTGCCTGGTGCTGGCGGTGCTGCTCTGCGTCGCGGGCTATTGGGCGGCGATCCAGGTGGCGCGCGACCCGCAGGAGGACCCCTCCTGGTTCGTGGCGGATGAGGGCGTGGGCATGCTGCTGGCGCTGGCCGCCCTGCCCCAGCCCGGCTGGCTCGGCGTGGCGCTGGCCTTCGCTCTGTTCCGGGTCTTCGACATCACGAAGCCCTGGCCGGTCTCCTGGGCGGATCGACAGAAGGGCGCGCTTGGCATCATGCTCGACGACGTGATCGCGGGGGCGCTGGCGGCCGGGCTGTTGCTGCTGCTGGGTGGTCTCGCGCCGGAGGTGCTGCGCTGATGCTGCCCGAGACCATGCTGGATGACGCCGCCGCGCTGCTCGCCGAACTCCAGGCGCAGGGGCTGACGCTCGCCACGGCCGAGAGCTGCACGGGCGGGCTGATCGCCGCCGCGCTGACCGCCATCCCGGGCAGCTCCGCGACCGTGCTGGCGGGCTACGTCACCTACGCCAATGCGGCGAAGACGCGCATGGTCGGCGTGCCGACCACGATGCTGGCCGAACACGGCGCGGTCAGCGCGCCGGTGGCGCAGCAGATGGCCGAGGGGGCGCGGGCCGATGCGCGGGCGCATCTCGCCGTCTCCTGCACCGGCATCGCCGGGCCGGGCGGGGCCACGCCGGGCAAGCCGGTCGGCCTCGTCTTCCTCGGCTGCGCGCGGGAAGGACAAGCAACGCTGGTCGAGCGCCATGTCTTCCCGGGCGACCGGGCCGCGGTGCGCGCCGCCACGGTCGCGGCCGGCTTCGCGCTGATCCGCCGCGCGCTGGCGGGGTAGGCGCTACTCCGCCGCCTCGGCCGGGACCTTCGCAGCCTCAGCCTCGATCATCTTCAGCAGCATCCGGCGCATCAGCACGCCCGGCCGGTCGGAGGGCATGTTCATCTCGCGGCCCGTCTGGTCCAGCGGCACGTCGTAATCCGTGCTTTCCAGAATGTCGCGGTCCTCATTTGTCACGATGCGGTCGAAGGCGATCACGTCCTCGGCCCTCGACTGCTCCTCGGTGTCGTTGCGGAAGACGAATTGCACGGTCATGGAGCGCGCATCGTCGATCGGCGTGGCGCAGGTGACGATGGAGTGGCTCAGCCCGTTCGGATAGACGATGCGCAGCTTGCGCAGGAAGGGCGCGTACCAGCGGCCGCGCATGTGGCGCACCGTGGTGTCGGACTCCATGTTCAGCACCTTCTTCTGGATCTCCGGGTTCCGCACCGGCACCTCGGTGATCATCATGAAGCCGTCGGCATGTTCCTCGATCTCGAGCTTCGCGGGCTCGGGGTGGCCCTGGTCACCAAAGCTCGCGCGATGGACGAAGCTGAAATGCGCGTTGTCGAAGCTGTTCTCCATCAGCCGCAGCCCGGCGCAGTTCCAGACCTCGTAGAACTCGTCGATGCGGCGGAAGCCGAGCGCCTCCTCCTCGAAATCGGGAATGTCGAAGAGCGGATCTTCCAGCGCCACCCAGACATAGCCGTAGCGCGTGGCGGCGCGGTAGGCAGGCACGCGCATGTTGGTCGCCCCCTGCCGGTCCACCGGGCGCTGGGGCACGCGCATCACCCGCCCATCGGCCGAGAACTCCCAGCCGTGATAGCCGCAGGCCAGGCGCCCTTCCGTGTAGAAGCCCCTGGAAAGCTTGGCCGTGCGGTGGCAGCAGCGGTCATCCATCGCGGCGGGGTTGCCCTCCCCATCCAGCCAGATCACCAGATCCTGGCCGAGCAGGCGGAAGGGCTTGGGGCCCTCGGCCAGATGCGCGACCGGGATCACGGGGTACCAGAAGCGGCGCAGCAGCGGCGTGGCGGTGGCAAGCATGGCAGGGGCCCTCTTCGATGCTGGGCCGCGGAGCGTGCAAATCGCGGACCGCCGCAACAAGGGGAAAAGACGCCCCGCGCGGCGCGCGATTGCGCAGATGCGGCGCCGTCTGCCCAAATTTTCAGCAGAGACGACCGCCATCGCCCTGCTTCCGCGCGCCGGGCCGCCTGCCCTGCCCCGGCGCGCCTTGCTACATCCCGGCCGCCGCCACCGCCGTGCAACGACACGCAACCGGGAGACCCGCCATGCTTCGCCGCCACGCCCTTGCCCTGATGGGCGCGACCCTCGCCGCGCCCGCCGTCCATGCCCAGAGCCTGCTCGATGTGCGCTTCTCGCTGGACTGGGCCTTCCAGGGCCCGCAGGCCGCCTTCCTGCTGGCGCTGGACCGCGGCTATTTCCGCGAGGCCGGGCTGAACGTGACCATGGATCGCGGCTTCGGTTCGGGCGACGTGCCGGTGAAGATCGCCGCCGGCGCCTATGATGTGGGTGTCGCCGACCTCAACCCGACCATCCGCATGCGCCTGGAGCGGCCCGACAGCGATCTCTTCACGCCCTTCATCATCTATGATTCCACCGCGCTCGCCATCATGACGCTGCGGCGCGAGAACATCCGCACCCCGGCGGACCTGATGGACAAGGTGCTCGCCTCGCCCGAGAGCGATGCCGGCCGCCAGCTCTTCCCCGCCTATGCCCGCGCCGCCGGCATCGATGCCAACCGCGTGCGTTGGCTGACCGTGACGCCGCAGCTGCGCGAGCCGATGCTGGCCCAGGGCCGCGCCAATGCGGTCACGGGCTTCATCACCTCGGGCATCTTCTCGCTGCGCGGACTCGGGATCCCCGAGCAGGACATCGTCACGCTGCTGTTCAGCGATGTGGGGGCGGATTTCTTCTCCACCTCGCTGATCACGACGCGCCGCTGGGCCAATGCCAATCGCGCCGCCGTGACGGGGCTGATCCGCGGCCTGATCCGCGCGCAATATGACAGCCTGCGCGACCCCGCCGCCGCCATCGCCAATCTGCGGCGGCGCGAGGCGCTGACCGATGTGGCGCTGGAGACCGAGCGGCTGCGTATGTCGCTCGAGCGGCTGACCTTCACGCCGCATGTGCGCCAGAACGGCTTCGGCCAGGTCGACATGGTGCGCCTGCAGCGCAGCGTGGATGCGGTGCGCGACGCCTTCGGCATCTCGCGTCCCATGGCGGCCTCCGATATCTATGATGCCTCCTTCCTCCCCCCGGCGGCCGATCTGCGGCAGGCCTGACGAAAGCATCCGAACATGGCAGCCCTCCCCACGCGTTTCTGGCAGGAATTGCCCTGGCCCGCCTTCAAGACCCTGCCGGCCAACACGGTGGCGGTGCTGCCGGTGGCGAGCATCGAACAGCATGGGCCGCATCTGCCCGTCTCGGTGGACACCACGATCAACCAGGGCGTGGTCGCGCGCACGCTGAAGGTGATCGCCCCCGACCTGCCCGTGCTGGTGCTGCCGACGCAGAGCGTGGGCTGCTCGGTGGAGCATCTGCGCTTCCCGGGCACGGTGACGACCACGCCGGAGACGCTGCTCGCGCTCGTCACCGATATCGGTGCGAGCGTGGCGCGGGCGGGGGTGAAGCGCCTCGTGATCGTCAACAGCCATGGCGGCAACGTCTCGGTGCTAGACATCGCCTGCCGGCGCATCCGCATCCAGCACAACATCCTGGCTGTGAATGCGATGTGGGCGCGCATGGGAAAGCCCGAGGCGCTGCGCGACGTGGTCGAGGGCAAATACGGCATCCATGCCGGGCGCGACGAGACCTCGGTGATGCTCGCTCTCACGCCGAACCTCGTGAAGATGGAGAACGCGCGGAACTTTGTCAGTCGCTGGCAGGGCGTGGCCAATGCGGCGCCGGGCATGGCGCCCGATGCCGGCGCGCCGCTTGCCTGGCAGGCGCAGGACCTCAACCCGGCCGGCGCGGTGGGCGATGCCTCCCTCGCCACCGTCGAGATCGGGGAGCAGCTGCTCGACTACGCGGCGGAGAAGATGGCGGCCCTCTGGGCGCAGGTCGCGGCCTTCGATGCCGAGGGCTTCCTCGCGAACGAGCCCAGCGCGAATGGCTGACATCGCTGCCCTCGCCGCCTCGCTGGAGGGGATCGAACTCTCCACTGATCGCGCGCTGCTGCGCCAGAAGAGCCGTGACTTCTACTGGTACAGCCCGATCCTGAAGGCGCAGCTCGACGGCAAATCCGCCGAGCTCTACGCGCGCCCCAAGACCGAGGCCGAGGTGCTGCGCATCCTCACCGTCTGCCGTGCGGCGCGCGTGCCGGTGACGGTGCGTGGCGGTGGCACGGGGAATTACGGGCAATGCGTGCCGCTCGAGGGCGGCGTGGTGCTCGACATGACGGCGATGGCCGCGCCGATCGACATCGTCGATGGCGTCGTCGAGGTCGAGGCCGGGGCAAAGATGATCGACCTCGACCTCTGGGCGCGCGAACGCGGCTGGGAGCTGAAGCTCTGGCCTTCCACCAAGCGCACTGCGACCATCGGCGGCTTCGTCGCGGGCGGCGGTGCGGGCGTGGGCGGCATCAGCCACGGCACGCTGCGCGAACGCGGCAACCTGCTGGGAGCGCGCGTCGCCACCATGCAGGACCCGCCGGTGATCCTTGATGTCGAGGGCGATGACGCGGCGCCGGTGAACCGCACCTATGGCACCACCGGCGTGCTGACGCGCGTGCGCGTGCCGCTGACGCCCGCGCAGGATTGGCGCGACATCGCCATCACCTTCCCCGAATTCACCGCTGCGTCGCGCTTCGCCCTGGCGCTGTCTTACGCCGATGGCATCGCGAAGAAGATGTGCGGCGTCTTCGACAGCCAGCTCCCGCCCTTCTTCCGCGGCATCGCCGACCTCGTGCCGGCCGATCACGCGCTGGTGCTGGTGATGGTCGCCCCCGCGGCGCGCCGTGCGCTCACGGATCTCGCGCGCGAGCATGGCGGCACGCTGGTGGCCGAGCAATCGACCGTCGAGGCCGAGCGCGATCCGGAGAAAACGCCCTTCTACGAATATTGCTGGAACCACACGACGCTGCAGGTGCTCAAGCGCGATCGAGGGGTGAGCTACCTGCAATGCCGCTTCCCCTTCGACAACACGCTCGAGGCGCTGGAAGCCGTGCGCATCCCCTTCCGCGAGGAGGTGTGGATGCACACCGAATGCGTGCGCTTCGGCGGGCGCATCACCATGTCCGCCCTGCCCGTCATCCGCTGGAAGAGTGCCGAGCGCCTGGCCGAGATCATGGCCGCCTTCGAAGCGGCCGGCATCGGCATCGCCAACCCGCATGTGCTGACCATCGAGGAAGGCAGCGGCTATCGCCGCGTGCCGGGCGACCAGCTCGGCTTCAAGCGGCGCACCGATCCGCTCGGCCTGCTCAACCCGGGCAAGATGCGCGACTTCACGATGGAGGAAGCGGCGGCATGAGCGTGCAGGCCGTGATGGCGGACACCGCCGGCATCGACTGGATCACCGACCCCGCTTTGGTGCGCCAGAAGTCGCGCGACTTCTTCTGGTATTCGCCCGTGCTCAAGCGCCAGCTCAACGGCGTCAGCGCCGAGGCCATCGCCTGCCCGCGTGACGAGGCGGAGGTGATCGCGGTGATGCGCGCCTGCGTGAAGCACCGCGTGCCGCTCACCCCGCGCGGCGCGGGCACCGGCAATTACGGCCAGGCGATGCCGCTGAAGGGCGGCGTGGTGCTGGACCTCATGCGGCTCGACCGCGTGCTCTGGATGAAGCCGGGCATGGTGCGCGTCCAGGCCGGCAAGAAGCTGATCGAACTCGATGCCGAGACGCGCGCGGCGGTGGGGGGCGAGTTGCGCTTCCACCCTTCCACGCGCCGCACCGCGACCATCGGCGGCTTCATCGCGGGTGGCTCCGCCGGCATCGGCTCCTGCACCTATGGCAAGCTGCGCGAGTTCGGCAACATCCTTGGCCTGCGCGTCATCACCATGGAGGAGAACCCGCGCATCCTCGAATTGCGCGGCACCGACATCGACAAGGCGAACCACGCCTACGGCACGAATGGCATCATCACCGAGGTGGAAATGCCCCTCGCCCCCGCCTGGGAGTGGGTGGATGTGCTGGCCGGCTTCCCCGACACGCTCTCCGCCGCGCGCTTCTGCGAGGCGCTGGTCGCCTCCGACGGCATCGCGAAGAAGCTGGCGAGCGTCGTCGCCCCCGGCGTGGCGCAGGCCTATTTCAAGCCCTTCCAGCCGCTGCTCAAGCCCGGCCAAGCGACGGCGATGGTGATGGTCGCCGAGCCCTTCCTGAACCTCATCGCGCCGCTGCTCGCGAGCTTCGGCGGCACGGAGCTGTATCGCGTGCCGAGTGCCGAGGCCGAGACGCCGCTCTACGAATTCACCTGGAACCACACCACGCTGCAGGCGCTGAAGGTCGATCGGTCGCTGACCTATCTGCAGACCCTGCTGCCCTCGCCCCACCAGTTTGCCTTGATCGGCAGGATCGAGACGCTGTTCGGCGACGAGGTGCCGCTGCACCTGGAATTCGTGAAGCTCGGCGGCGTCGTGTCCTGCTTCGCGCTCTCCCTGGTGCGCTTCACCACCGAGGAACGGCTCGAGGAGATCATCCGCCTGCATGAGGCGAACGGCATCCCGGTCTTCAACCCGCATGCCTTCACGCTCGAGGAAGGCGGGATGAAGCGCATCGACAGCGTGCAACTCGATTTCAAGCGCGAGGCCGATCCGCACGGCCTGCTCAACCCCGGCAAGATGATCGCCTGGGACGACCCCGACTGGACGCCCGAGCGCAAGCAGAGCTTCTACCTCTATGGCCGCGCCGATGCGCCGGAGGTCGAGGAGATTCTGGAGTAGAGCACTACCCGTCCAATAGGACGGGTTTCGTGCTCTACAAAAAGCAGAGACTCAGCCCAGCCAGTCAGGCCGCGGCAGTGCCTGATAGGCTTCGCGCAGGCTCTCCGACCAACGCTGGCGCAGGAAGGCGAAATAGGGATCGCCCTCATCGATGCGCCGGCGCAAAGTCTGGTCCAGCGCATCGCGGCGCACCACGGTGAGGTCGATGGGCAGACCGACGGTGAGGTTGGAGCGCAGCGTGCTGTCCATGCTGATCAATGCGAGCGTCACGCCATCGGCGAGCGGCGTGGCCGGCGTCAGCACGCGGTCCAGGATCGGCTTGCCGTATTTGTGCTCGCCGATCTGCAGGAAGGGCGTCTCGGCCGTCGCCTCGATGAAATTGCCCGCGGCGTAGATCAGGAACAGGCGCGGCGGCTGGCCCGCGATCTGCCCGCCAAGCAGGATGGAGCAGTCGAAGGAGAGCCCCTGCGCGCGCAGCGTCGGCCCATCGGCCTCGAACACCGCGCGCACCGCCGCGCCGACCAGCTGCGCGGCACGGAAAAGGCTGGGCACCTCGAGCAGCGTCAGGCGCTGGCCTTCCAGCCACACGCCTTCCTGCAGCAGGTTCCACACCGCCTGCGTCACGGCGAGGTTGCCCGCGGTGTTGAGCACCAGCGTGCGCTCGCCGCCATTCTCGACCACGAAGGTCTTGTTGAAGGTGGAGATGTTGTCCACGCCCGCATTGGTGCGCGTGTCGGACAGCAGGATCACGCCCGCATCGAGCAGCAGGCCGACGCAATAGGTCATGCGCGCGTCACCACCATCCTCACGGATGCAGGTAGAATTCGCCGATGCGCTGGCCGAGTTCGGCGTTGCGCTCGATCTTGCGCGTGAGGAAGGCGTGCAGGCCGCTCTCCAGCGTCTCCTCGATGCGGCCGTAGCGCAGGCTCGCATGGATCTCGCCGGCGATGCGGTGGCACTCCCCGCGCCCGCCGCCATTGGCCTCCGCGATGCGATCGAGCGTCTGCTCCACGCGGCGATGGCAGGAGAGCAGCGAACGCGGCAACTCCTGGCGGTAGATCAGCAGATCCGCCACCAGCCTGGGCTGCATGCGCGTGTGATAGACCCATTGATAGGCGCGCAACGCCGAGACCGAGCGCAGAAGGGCCTGCCACTGCGCATAGGCCGAGGTGCCCTCGCTGCCCGGGCCCGACAGCGCGGTGTGCTTCGCATCCAACAGCCGCGCGGTGTTGTCGGCGCGCTCCAGCATCACGCCCAGATGCACGAAGCGCCAGCCATCATTGCGCAGCATGGTGTCGGCCGCGGCGCCGTTGAAAAGCAGCGTGCGGCTGCGCACCCAGTCAAGGAAGGCCGGCAGGCGGTCCGCATCGGTGGCTGTCGCGGCCTGGGCGCGCATCTCGCGCCAGGTGTCGTTCAGCGCCTCCCACATGTCGACGGTCAGCGCCGTGCGCACGGCGCGCCCATTGCGCCGCGCCTGCTCGATGCAGGAGGCGATGGATGAAGGGTTCTCGGTATCGAGTGCGAGCCAATGCACCACAGCCTCGGCCGTCGCCGCGCGGCCGGTGGCGCGGAAGCCCGGCTCGGCGCCGGCAGCGACGAGCAGGCTGTGCCACTCATCCACATCGCCGCGCAGCGAGTGGCCAAGCCCCGCCATGCGCAGCGCCACCTGCATCCCGCGCGCGAGGTTGCCCGCGCGCTCGGTGTAGCGGCCCATCCAGTAGAGGCTGTCGGCGGTACGAGAGAGCATGGTCTCAGCCCTCCCCTGCGCTGTCGTCGATCACCCAGGTATCCTTGGTGCCGCCACCCTGCGAGGAATTCACCACCAGCGAGCCCTCCCGCAGCGCCACGCGCGTCAGGCCGCCGGGCACGATCCGCACCTCCTTGCCCATCAGCACATAGGGGCGCAGATCGACATGGCGCGGGCCGATCGCCTCGCCCGCCAGCGTGGGCACGGTGGAGAGCGCGAGAGTGGGCTGCGCGATGTAGTGCTCCGGCTTGGCCAGGATGCGCGCGCGGAATTCCTCCTGCTGGGCCTTGGTGCTGTGCGGGCCCACCAGCATGCCGTAGCCGCCCGAGCCATGCGCGAGCTTCACCACCAGCTTGTCGATGTTCTCCAGCACATAGGCGCGCTCATTGGGGCGCTCGCACAGATAGGTCGGCACGTTGTTCAGCAGCGGTTCCTCGCCGAGGTAGAAGCGGATCATCTCCGGCACGAAGGGGTAGATCGCCTTGTCGTCGGCGATGCCCGCGCCGGGCGCGTTGGCGAGCGTAATGTTTCCGGCGCGATAGGCGCCGAAGATGCCGGGCACGCCAAGCATGGAATCGGGGCGGAACACCTTGGGGTCGAGGTAGTCGTCATCGACGCGGCGATAGAGCACGTCGACGCGCTTCGGCCCGGCCGTGGTGCGCATGTAGACCACGTCGTCCTGCACGATCAGGTCCGCCCCCTCCACCACCTCCACGCCCATCTCATCGGCCAGGAAGCAATGCTCGTAATAGGCGGAGTTGTAGTGGCCGGGCGTGAGGATCGCGACACAGGGTTCGCGCTTGCAGTTGGGCGGCGCGGCGTCCTTCAGCGTCTCGAGCAGTTCCTCGGGGTAATGCGCCACGGGCAGCAGGCGGTGGTCCGAGCACAGCGCGGGGAAGAGCCGCAGCATCGCCTCGCGGTTCTCAAGCATGTAGGACACACCGGAGGGGGTGCGGCAGTTGTCCTCCAGCACGTAGAATTCCTCGGCCCCGGTGCGCACCAGGTCGATGCCCGAGATGTGGGTATAGACCCCGCCGGGCGGCGTGAAGCCGGCCATCTCGGGCCGATAGGCCTCATTGGCCAGCACCAGGGCTTCCGGCACGCGCCCGGCGCGCAGGATCTCGCGCGCGCCATAGACATCGGCCATGAACATGTTGAGCGCGCGCACCCGCTGCGTCAGCCCGCGCGCGAGGCCGTCCCACTCGCGCTTGACCAGGATGCGCGGGATGACGTCGAAGGGGATCAGCCGCTCGGGGTCACCGCCCTCGCCATAGACGGCGAAGGTGATGCCGACGCGGCGGAACAGCGCCTCCGCCTCGGCGCGCTTGGCGGCCAGCGCGGCGAGGCCATGGGCCTCGATCCAGGCGGCGATGCCGGCATAGGCCGGGCGCACCTGCCCGTCGCTCATCATTTCGTCGAAGGCGCGACTCGTCTCGGTCACTTGTGAAGTCCGGTTTGCCCTGTTCTGGCTGAAATAGTCGCGGAATAACCGGGGGATGGGAAGAGCCTGCCGGCGCCGCCCGCGGCCCGCGCCGCGGCGTCCTGCCTGCCGCCTGGGCGCACTGCCCAGGCGCAGGGCATCAGCCGGTGGCAGGGGCGCCGGGGGAGGCCACCGGCAGCGCCGCGATCTCCCGCACCAGCTTGGCGCGCATGGCGCGGGCGAAATCGCGCCGGTCCTCGGCCCGCAGAACGAAGGCGCCCGGCCCGCCGATGACGTCGCGCGTGTAGAGTTCCGCCAGCCGCCCGCCGGACCAGCTGGACGACGCCTCGATCGCCAGACCGTTGACGATGATGCCCGCCGCCACGGCGGCGTCGCGGGCCTCGGGCGCGCGGACCAGGCTGCGCATGTCGGGGCCGTCGCCCGAGACGTCGATGGTGCGCTCCGCCGCCGCCCAGGGCGCGGCGGCGATCAGCGCCGTGCTGTGGGCGATGGCATCGCCGATGGCGTTGAAGGATTGGCGCGAGCGCGGCGCCGCGCGCATCGCCGCGGCGGCCTGCGCGGCGGAGGCCGCATCGGCGATGCGCTGCCAGCCCACCACCGTCGCCGCCCCGCCGGGCGAGCCCCATTCCACCATCGCCACGCCGATCGCCCCGCGCGGCCCCGAGGCGATGGCGGCGAGCACGGCGGGGAAGGTCAGCGCCTCCGCGATGCCCTCGCGCTGGAGGTCGAACTCATCCGCATCGATCGAACCCGAGGCATCGACGGCGAGCACCAGCAGCAGGTCCACCGCCCCCGCCTGCGCCGAGGCCGCGCCCGGCAGCAGGCTGAGGGCCGGCCCCGCAAGCAGGCCGCGCCGGCGGATCAAGCGGCACCGCGCCGCAGCGTGGCCAGCGCGCGCAGGCAGGCCTCGAAACCGGCGAGGTCGGACCAGCGCGCGGCGGGCGGCACGGCGTTGCGCACCAGAACCCCGCCGGCGGCACGGATCCCGCCATCGATCATCAGATTGTCGGTGAGGCCGAATTCCTCGAGCGCCAGCCCCTCCCCGTCCACCCAGCGGCCCGCCGCGTTGCGTCGCGCCTGGCCGCCCAGGGCGTGCAGGGTGCGCGCGGCGAAATCCGCGCCGTCATTGGTGTAGCCCAGCACCGGCCGGCCCAGCGCGCGCATGAAGCCGAGCTCATAGACCGTGCCTGCGTCGGCCGAAGGCCCGCGGAAGGGCGTGAGATTGGCGATCAGCGCGTCGCAGGCGCGGATATGCGCCTCGTTGCGCAGATAGATCGCGTACCAGAGGTCGGGTGCGGCATCGGCGGCGGCGTCCGGGCGCGGATCGGTGGGGAAGACGCCCTCGAAGCCATGCGCGGCGCAAAGGCGTTTCTTTGCCGCGGCCATCGCCTCGGCATCGGGGAAGAAGACGTCGGGGCCAGCCAGATAGACCTTCATCCTTCGAGTTTGCCAGAGAGGGCACCGGTTGCGGAACCCGCTTCCTGGTGCACGCAAGGCGGGTCATGCCGCCCCTTGCCGGCCACGCCGGGGCGTCGTGCAATAGGACGCATGGACCTCCAGGCCGAATACGACAACCGCGCCCGCGTGCCCGAGCACCCGGGCCTGATCCTCGGCTGGCAGGCCGATGCCGCCACCTGGCGCGCCGCCTGCCCGCTGGCGGAGCTCGACCTCGCCTATGGCCCTGGCGCGCGGGAGAAGCTCGATCTGTTCAGCCCCGGCCCCAACGCCGGCGCCACCGCGCTGTTCATCCATGGCGGCTACTGGCAGGCGCTGGACCGCAGCTTCGCGAGCCATTGCGCCCGCGGGCTGAACGCGCAGGGCGTGGCGGTGGCCGTGCCGTCCTATGATCTCTGCCCCGCCGTGCCGCTCGCCACCATCGTGGCGCAGATGCGCGCGGCGGCGGCCTTCCTGTGGCGACGGCGCGGCCAGCGCCTTCTCGCCATCGGCCATTCCGCGGGCGGGCATCTGGCGGCGATGCTGCTCGCCACGGACTGGCCGGCCGTGGCACCCGACCTGCCGCCAGGGCTGGTGCAGGCCGCGCTGCCGATCTCGGGCGTCTTCGAGCTGGAGCCCCTGCTGCCCACCACCATCGGCGCGGGGCTGGGGCTGGATGCGGCCGCCGCGCGCGCGCTTTCGCCGCGCTTCCTGCCCGCCCCGGGCCGGCCGATCCATTGCGTGGTGGGCGGCGCGGAGAGCGGCGAATTCCTGCGCCAGACCCGCGACATGGCCGCCGCCTGGGGCGGTACGGCGGAGGCCCTGCCGGGGCTGAACCATTTCACGGTGATCGCCCCCCTGGCCGATCCGGCGAGCGATCTGGTCGCGCGGGCGCGCGGGCTTTTGTAAAATCCTCACATCTTTACAGCCGGATCTGTCGAGAGCTTTACTCGTTTCGCCCGCGAGCAAGAATTCGTCAGTTCCTTTCAAGGGCGTGACACAGCACATGTCGCCTCACCCAGAGGAGGACACACATGTCGCTGATCTCTCGTCGTTCCGTGCTCGGCTCCCTGCTCGCCGCCCCGCTCGCGACCCCTGCCCTCGCGCAGGCCTGGCGCCCGGACCGGCCCGTCGAGCTCGTCGTCGGCTTCGCACCGGGCGGCGGGACCGACATCGTCGCACGGCTCTTCGCGCGGCATCTGGAGACACGGCTCGGCCAGCCGATCACCGTGGTGAACCGCCCTGGCGCCTCGAGCGAAGTGGCGCTGACCTATGTCTCGCGCGCGCGCCCGGACGGGCAGGTGCTAGGCCTGACCAACATGCCCTCTTTCGTCACCGTGCCGGTGGAGCGCCGCGCGCAGTACAACCTCGACAGCTTCGCCTTCATCGGCAACATCATGACCGACCCCACGGGCATCGTGGTGCGCGCCGACAGCCCGATCCGCGACATCCCGGACCTCATCGCCCGCGCCAAGGCGGACCCCGAGGGCATCGTGATCTCCACCAGCGGCATCGGCACCGATGACCACCTGATGATCGCGCAGATCTCGCGCCTGACCGGCGCGCGCTTCACGCTGGTGCACTACACCGGCGCGCCGCAGCAGCGCACCGCGCTGATGGCGGGCCAGGTGCAGGTCAACACCATGTCGATCGGCGAGATCATGCCCCAGCCGCAGGGCCTGCGCTTCCTCGCCCATGGCGGCACGGGCGAGAACCGCTTCGCGCCGGGCATCCCGACCTTCAAGAGCCTCGGCCTCGACTTCACCATGTTCTCCGAGCGCGGCATCGTCGTGCCGGTCGGCACGCCGGCGCACATCGTCGAGCGTCTGCGCGACGCGGTGCAGGAAGCGGCCGCCGACCCGGCGACGCGCCGCACCTTCGAGGCGCAGTTCATCGAGCCCACGCTCGAGCCCGGCGCGGTGTGGGAGGCGCGGATGCGCGCCACCCAGAACCAGTATGCGGCGCTGTGGCGCGCCGCGCCCTGGATCAATACGTAAGCGAGATCAGCCGGGGGCGTGGCTCTTGGGCCGCGCCTTCAGCTTGAGTTCGCGCAGATCCGCCTGCTCGCGCACCGCATTGCGCAGCAGCGCGTCCTTGCCCGGCCCGTAGGAGGGTGGGGCCGCGATGTCCCGCACGCCGTATTGCGCCGCGGCGTGCAGGGTGAAGGCGGGGTTGGCCAGGTGCGGCCGCCCCAGCGCCACCAGATCCGCCCGCCCCGCCGCGACGATGGTGTTCACCTGGTCGGCGGTGGTGATGTTGCCGACACACATCGTCGCCACGCCCAGCTCGTTGCGGATCATGTCCGACCAGGGCAGCTGGAACATGCGCCCATAGGTCGGCCGCGCCTCGGCCACCGTCTGGCCCGTCGAGACATCGATCAGGTCGGCGCCCGCCTGCGCGAAGGCGCGCGCGATGGCGAGGCAATCCGCGTCGCTGAGCCCGCCCTCCATCCAATCCGTAGCCGAGATTCGCACCGACATCGGCTTCTCGGCCGGCCAGGCGGCGCGCATCGCGGCGAAGACCTCCAGCGGAAAGCGCAGCCGGTTCGCGACCGAACCGCCATACTCATCCGTGCGGTGATTGGTCAGGGGCGAGAGGAAGCCCGCGAGCAGATAGCCGTGCGCGCAATGCAGTTCGAGCATGTCGAAGCCGCAGGCGATGGCGCGGCGCGTGGCGGCGACGAATTCCTCGCGCACCCATTCCATGTCGGCGCGATCCATCTCGCGCGGCACCTGGCTCTCCGGATAGTAGGGCAGCGGCGAGGCCGCGATGATCGGCCAGGCGCCCTCATCCAGCGGGCGGTCCATGCCCTCCCACATCAGCTTCGTCGCGCCCTTGCGCCCGGCATGGCCGAGCTGCAGCGCGATCTTCGCCCCCGAGGTCGCGTGCACCAGATCGACGATGCGGCTCCAGGCGGCCTGCTGGTCATCGTTCCACAGCCCCGTGCAGCCGGGGGTGATGCGTGCGCCCGCGCTCACGCAGGTCATCTCGGTGAAGACCAGCCCCGCCCCGCCCATGGCGCGCGCGCCGTAATGCGCGAGGTGGAAATCGCCCGGCACGCCCTCGGCGGCCGCATACATGCACATGGGCGAGACGACGACGCGGTTGGCGAGCATCATCCCGCGCAGCCGGAAGGGTTGGAACATCGGCGGATTCTTGGGCTTCGCCGGCAGGCCCGCGGCTGCCACCTCCGCGGCCACGGCTTCCTGCGTCTGCGCCACGAAATCCGGCGCGCGCAGGGCGAGGTTGTCCCAGGTGATGGCCTTGCTGCGCGTCATCACGCCGAAGGCGAAGCGCGTGGGCGAGAAATCCCAGAAGCGCTTCACATGCTCGAACCACACGAGCGAGACATTGGCCGCGTGCTGCGTCTTCTCCACATCCTCGCGCCGGTCGGTCTCATAGCGCGCGAGGCAGGTGGCGACATCGCCGCCGGCGCGGAAGGCGCGGTGCAGGCCGATCGCATCCTCCATGGCGAGCTTGGTGCCAGAGCCGATGGAGAAATGCGCCGTCGCCTTCGCATCGCCCAGCAGCACCACATTGCCGCGCACCCAGCGCTGGCAGGTGATGGTGGGGAATTGCCGCCACATGGAGCGATTGGTGATGAGCCGATGGCCCTGCAATTCCTCGGCGAAGACGCCCTCCAGATAGGCCGCGCTCTGCGCCTCATCCATCGCGCCGAGGCCGGCGCGGGTGAAGGTCTCGGGATCCGTCTCCAGCACCCAGGTGCTCGCCCCCGGCTCATACTGGTAGCAATGGGCGATGAAGATGCCCTCGGGCCGTTCCTTGAAGAAGAAGGTGAAGGCGTCGAAGGGCCGGGTGCTGCCCATCCAGGCGAAGCGGTTGGGGCGCAGATCGACCTCGGGCGCGAAATGGTCCCGATGCGCCTCGCGCACCGGTGAGTTGATGCCATCCGCGGCGACGATCAGGTCTGCGTCGGGAAAGTCGGCCGGCGCGGCCTCGCGGCGGAATTCGAGCTCGACGCCCAGCGCACGGGCGCGCTCGGCCAGCAGCATCAGCAGCGTGCGGCGCGAGCAGCCGCAGAAGCCATTGCCCCCGATGCGGTGCTCCACGCCCTTCGCGACGATGGCGATGTCGTCCCAATAGGCGAAGCTCTTCGTGATGGCGCGGTAGCTCGGCTCATCGGCCTCGGCGAAGGTGTCGAGCGTGGCGTCGGAGAACACCACGCCGAAGCCGAAGGTGTCGTCGGGCCGGTTGCGCTCCACCACCGTGATGCGCGCATCGGGATAATCCCGCTTCATCAGGATGGCGAAATAGAGGCCCGCCGGGCCGCCGCCGATCACCGCGATGCGCATCGTCACACCCCTTGCCCCGAGCCAGAACAGTTTAGGTTTCAAAGATTGGTCAGGCAACCGAAATTCAAGGTTGCGCGGCCCTCGGATAATTCTTTAAGATTGAAGCATTGAGAGGGTCCGGATGGTCCAGGTCAGGCGCGCCTTGGTGACGGGTGGTGGCAGCGGCATCGGCGCTGCCTGTGCCGACGCGCTCACCCGGGCGGGGCTGCATGTGACCATCCTCGGCCGGCGGGAAGCAAGGCTGCGCGCGGTCGTCGAGGCCGGCCATGCGGCGGGTTTCCTGGTGGCGGATGTCACCGCGCTGCCGCCCCTGCCCGCCTGCGACATCCTGGTGAACGCAGCCGGCATTGCGGAAAGCGCGCCCTTCCTGAAATCCGATGATGCGCTGTTCGAGCTGATGTGGCGCGTCAACGTCATGGGCGCGGTCGCCGCCACGCGCGCCGTGCTGCCGGGCATGATCGATTCGGGCTTCGGCCGCGTGGTGAACATCGCCTCCACCGCCGCGCTGAAGGGCTATGCCTATGTCACGGCCTACACCACGGCGAAGCACGGGCTGCTCGGCTTCACCCGCGCCCTGGCCCAGGAAGTGGCGACCAGGGGTGTCACGGTGAACGCCATCTGCCCCGGCTTCACCGATACCGACATCGTGGCCGAGAGCGTGGCGCTGATCGTCGCGCGCACCGGGCGCAGCCCCGAACAGGCGCGGCAGGAACTGGCGAAGCACAATCCGCAGCACCGCCTCGTGCAGCCGCAAGAGGTCGCCGCCGCCGTGCTCGCGCTCTGCCAGCCGGGCAGCGGCGCCCTCAACGGCCAGGCCATCGCGGTGGATGGAGGCGAGACATGACACCCGATGACCAGCACGCGGGCGCCATCGATGCCGAGACCGGCCTCTCCCACGCCCCCCCCGGCCACAAGGACGAGTTGCGGCTGTGGCTGCGGCTGCTGACCTGCACGACGCTGATCGAAAGCGAGATCCGCACCCGCCTGCGGCGCGACTTCGACACCACCCTGCCGCGCTTCGACCTGCTGGCGGCGCTGGATCGCGCGCCCGCCGGGCTGACGCTGGGCGAGGTCTCGCGCCGGATGATGGTGAGCAACGGCAACGTCACCGGCCTCGCCGCGCGGCTGGAGGCCGAGGGGCTGGTCGAGCGCCGCGCCGTGCCGGGCGACCGGCGCGCCCATCTGCTGCGCCTGACCGCCAAGGGCAGGCGCGACTTCGCCCGCCAATCGGCGGCGCATGAGGAATGGGTGGCGGAGCTTCTCGGCAGCATCCCGCCCGGCATGCGCATCAGCCTCTTCGCCCTGCTCGGCCGCACGAAGGCTTCGGTCCGTGCGGCGCTCACCGCCAAGGACAGCGCATGATCACCGCCATCCAGGGCCCGCTCGCGGCCTATCGCGCCCAGCATCTTCGCCTGACCGTCGAAGGCGCGGTGGCCACGCTCACGCTCGACCGGCCGGAGCGCAAGAACCCGCTGACCTTCGACAGCTATGCGGAGATGGCGGCCATCCTGCGCGCCGCGGCGCATGACGACGCGGTGCGCGCCTTCATCGTCACCGGCGCGGGCGGCAATTTCTGCTCGGGCGGCGACGTGCATGAGATCATCGGCCCGCTGCTCGATCGCGACACCAAGGGGCTGATGCAGTTCACGGCCATGACGGGCGAACTGGTGAAGGCGATGCGCGCCTGCCCGCAGCCGATCATCGCGGCGGTGGATGGCATCTGCGCCGGGGCGGGGGCGATCATCGCCATGGCCTCGGACCTGCGCCTGGGCACGCCGCGCGCCAAGGTGGCCTTCCTGTTCAACCGCGTGGGTCTCGCGGGCTGCGACATGGGCGCCTGCGCCATCCTGCCGCGGATCATCGGCCAGGGGCGGGCGAGCGAGCTGCTCTATCTCGGCCGCGCGCTCGGCGGGGAGGAAGGCCTGGCCTGGGGTTTCTTCAACGCGCTGCACGCACCCGAAGCACTCGCGGAGCAGGCGGCGACGCTGGCGCGCGGCATCGCCGAAGGGCCGAGCTTCGCCAATGCCATGACCAAGCGCATGTTGCAGATGGAATGGGCCATGTCGGTGGAACAGGCCATCGAGGCCGAGGCCGTGGCCCAGGCGCTGTGCATGACCACGCAGGATTTCCGGCGCGCCCATGACGCCTTCGTCGCGAAGCAGCGGCCGGTGTTCAAGGGCGACTGATGGCTGATTCTTCCTTCCTCGACTGGCCCTTCTTCGAACCGCGCCACCGTGACTGGGCGCGCGAGGTCGAGGCCTTCGCCACGCGGCACGCCGCCGCGCTGTCGGATGAGCACGACGCGGATGGCTCCGTCATCGCCCTCGCGCGGGCCATGGGCGCGGCGGGGTTGCTGCGCGTGCCCTGCCCCGCCGATGGCAGGCTCGATGTGCGGGCGCTGTGCATCGCGCGCGACATCCTCGCGCGGCACAGCGGACTCGCGGATTTCGCCTTCGCCATGCAGGGGCTCGGCACCGGGCCCGTCACGCTGTTCGGGACCGAGGCCCAGCGCGCGCGCATCCTGCCCGCCGCGCGGGCCGGCACCGCGCTGGCCGCCTTCGCGCTGAGCGAGCCCGAGGCCGGCAGCGATGTCGCCGCGCTCGCCACCACGGCGACGCCGGATGGCAATGCCTGGCGGCTGGATGGCGCCAAGACCTGGATCAGCAATGGCGGCATCGCCGGCCACTACATCGTCTTCGCCCGCACCGGCGAGGCGCCGGGCGCGCGCGGCCTCTCCGCCTTCATCGTCGATGCCGATTCCCCCGGCCTGATCATCGAGAACCGCATCGAGGTCACCGCGCCCCACCCCCTCGCCACGCTGCGCTTCGCGGGGCTGCGGGTGACGCGCGACGACCTGATCGGCGCGCCGGGCGAAGGGTTCAAGGTCGCGATGGCGACGCTCGACGTGTTCCGCGCGACCGTCGGCGCGGCGGCGCTCGGCTTCGCGCGGCGTGCCTTCGACATGACGGTGGCGCGCGCCACCACGCGCAACCTCTTCGGCGGTCCGCTCTTCGACCAGCAGATGACCCAGGCCGCCATCGCCGACAGCGCGGTGGATGTCGAGGCCTCGGCGCTGCTGGTCTATCGCGCCGCCTGGCTCAAGGACCAGGGCACGCCCCGCGTCTCGCGCGAGGCCAGCATGGCGAAGCTGCACGCCACCGAGGCCGCGCAGCGCTGCGCCGACCGCAACGTGCAGATCCATGGCGGGCTCGGCGTGACGCGCGGCCACAAGGCGGAGGAACTCTATCGCGAGGTCCGCGCGCTGCGGGTCTATGAGGGGGCCTCGGAGATCCAGCGCGTGGTCATCGCCCGCGCCGAACGCGATCGCGTGGAGTAGCGGCATGGAACCCAGCGCCCATCTCGACAGCTTCGCCCGCGACCACCTGCCGCCGCGCGCGCAATGGCCGGACCTGCTGCTGGACCGGCCGGAATTCCGCTACCCGCCGCGGCTCAACGCCGCCGTGGCGCTGCTCGACGCCAACCTCGCCGCGCGCGGCGATCACCCGGCCATCGTCACCCCAGCGGAGACCCTCACCTACCGCCAATTCGCCGAGCGCGTGGATCGCCTCGCCGATGTGCTGGTGCGGCGGCTCGGCCTCATCCCCGGCAATCGCGTGCTGCTGCGGGGGATGAACAATGCCTGGATGGCGGCCGCCTTCCTCGCCGTGTTCAAGGCGGGCGGCATCGCGGTGGGCACCATGCCGCTGCTGCGCGCGAAGGAACTCGGCCAAGTCTGCCGCAAGGCGCGCATCACCCATGCGCTGTGCGATGCGCGGCTGATCGAGGAACTCCGCAAGGCCGAGGCGCCGGACCTCGTGCAGATCGCGACCTGGGGCGATGGCATGCTCGAGGGGCTGATGGCCGAGGCCAGCCTGCCCTTCGCCGCCTGCGACACGGCGGCGGAGGATGTCTGCCTCATCGGCTTCACGAGCGGGTCCACCGGTGAGCCCAAGGGCACGCTGCATTTCCACCGCGACCTGCTGGCGGTCTGCGATTCCTATGGCGCGCAGGTGCTGCAGGCCACGCCCGCGGACATCTTCATCGGCTCGCCGCCGCTCGCCTTCACCTTCGGGCTCGGCGGGCTGGTGCTCTTCCCCTTCCACCTCGGCGCCACCACCGTGCTGCTGGAGCGCGCGCCGCCGGAGGATCTGCCCGCCGCCATCGCGCGCTACCGCGCGAGCGTGTGCTTCACCGCGCCCACCGCCTATCGCGTCATGGCCGGGCTGGCCGGGCAGCATGACCTCTCGAGCCTGCGCCGATGCGTCTCGGCCGGGGAGGCGCTGCCCAAGCCGATCTTCGAGGCCTGGCAGGCGGCGACGGGGCTCGAGCTGATGGATGGCATCGGCTCGACCGAGATGCTGCACATCTTCATCGCCGCCCCGCCCGGGCGCATCCGCGCGGGTTCCACGGGCATCGCCGTGCCGGGCTATGAGGCGCGGGTGCTCGACGCCGCCGGGGCGGAAGCCAAGCGCGGCACGCCCGGCCGGCTGGCGGTGCGGGGCCCGACGGGCTGCCGCTACCTCGATGACCCGCGCCAGGCGCAGTATGTCGAGGGCGGGTGGAACATCACCGGCGACACTTATGTGCAGGATGAGCACGGCTATTTCTGGTACCAGGCGCGCAACGACGACATGATCGTCTCGGCCGGCTACAACATCGCCGGGCCGGAGGTGGAATCCGCCCTGCTCACCCATCCCGCCGTCGCCGAATGTGGCGTGGTCGGCGCCCCGGATGCCGAGCGCGGGATGGTGGTGCGCGCCTATGTCGTGCTCAAGCCGGGCTTCACGGGCGACGCCACGCTGGTGCGCGCGCTGCAGGACCATGTGAAGGCCGAGATCGCGCCCTACAAATACCCGCGCAGCGTGGTCTTCGTGCCCGCCCTGCCGCGCACCGGCACGGGCAAGCTGCAACGCTTCACGCTGCGCCAGCTGGCAGCGCAGCAGGTGGCTTCGGGGCAGTGAGCCGCCCCAGCCCCTTGCCGTTCTCGGCGCTGCCGCTGGGGGCCTTCCGCACGCCCGCGCGCATCCGCTTCGGCGATTGCGATCCGGCGGGGATCGTCTTCTTCGCCGCCTGGTTCGCGCTCGCCAATGGCGCGATCGAGGATCTGTTCGTCGAGGAACTCGAGGTCGATTTCCACGACCTGCATGGCCGGCGGCGCCTGGGCACCGGCTTCGCCCATGCCGAGGCGGATTTCTTCTCCCCCGGGCTGATGGGCGACCGCGTGCTGATCACGCCGCTGGTGACGCGGATCGGCGGCGCTTCCTATGCGCTGACCGTGCATGTGCATCGCGGGCAGCAGGAGCTGGTGCGCCTGCACCTCGTCACCGCCACCACCGACCTCGACGCCCGCCGCGCCGTGCCGATCCCGGATGATCTGCGTGCCGCCCTGGCGGCCTATCAGGAGCGTTGCGCCACATGAGCGAATCCCCCCTCACCGCGCTCCAGCCGCCCGGCTGGCCCGCGCCGCGCGGCTATGCGAACGGCATGGTCGGGCGTGGGCGCACCGTGCTGGTCGGCGGGCAGGTCGGCTGGGATGCGCAGGGCCGCTTCCCCGAAGGCCTTGTCGCGCAGACGCGCCAGGCGCTCGCCAACATCCTCGCCGTGCTGGCCGAGGCCGGCGGCGGGCCGGAACATATCGGGCGCCTCACCTGGTATGTGGTGGACATGGCCGAATACCGGGCCAACCTGGCCGAACTCGGCCCCGCCTATCGCGCCGTCATGGGCCGGCACTTCCCGGCCATGGCGCTGGTGCAGGTGGTGGCGCTGGTCGAGCCCGAGGCGCGCGTCGAGATCGAGGCCACCGCCCTGATCCCGGACTGAACCGCGGACCCGACAGGCGTCTCAGGTCAGACGCGGCGATCTGACCGGCGCGTTCCGGGGGCGTCAGGCCGGGAGGATCAGGCCGCTCGTGATGTGGAACACGCCGTCGGAGGCCAGCACATCCGCGCGCGTGATCGTGACGGGCGCGGCCGCACCGGGGCGGGTGATGGTCGCGGTGCGCGGCCCGGTGGCCGCGATCGTCAGTCGTGCGCGGTCCCAGGTCACGACGCGGCCATTGCGCGGCTGGATGTCCTGCAGCCGCAGCAGCCCGAAGGCGGCGTTCGCCGAAACCAGCGCCGCAAGCTGTGCGCGCTGCGCCGCGTCCAGCGAGGCCGCCGGGCGATCGATCAGCGCCAGGGTCGCCGCCGGCAGGCGCGCCATGTTCTCGTTGGTCGGCACGAAGAGCGTCACGGGACCGTTGGCGCGGCCGATTCGCGAGGCAAGCCCGCTGCTCTCCAGCAGCGCCATGAAGCGGGCATGCTCGGGCTTGCTGCGCAGCAGGGTCAGCAGGTCGATGGTGCCATCCTCCGGCACCACGCGGGCGGGGTTGGCGCAAGCGCTCAGCAGCATCGTCAGGCCGGCGGCGGCGATCGCATGGCGTCGGGAGATCACGGGCAAGTCCTTCCTGTCGTCCACCGGCGGGCCAGGGCCCGGCGCGGCCTATCGCGTCGGTGGTAGCGCCCCGCGCCAGGGGCGTCCAGCGGGGCGTCCAGCGCCGCTCACCCGCCAGCGTGCGGCGCCATCCCGTCGGGTTCCAGCACCACCACCGGCTCGCCATTGCCCAGCACACCCACGCCGCCAATCGCGGCAAGCCCTGCAAGGGAAGGATGCAGCGGGCGCAGCAGCAGATCGGTGCGGCGCTGCACGCGCTCCACCACCAGGCCGAAGCTCCGCCCGCCCGATTTCAGCAGCACGATGCCCCCCGCCGCGGCCCCGCCCGGGACCGACTCGGCGCCGAGGATGTCCGCCAGGCGCAGCACCTCGCAGCCCGGCGCCGCATCGCCGGCCAGCACGGCCTCGACCCGCGCGGCGGGCAGCGCATAGGGGTGCCCCGCCACCTCCACCAGCAGCACCGGCTGCACCGCGGCGGTCAGCGGCAGGCGCAGCGTGAAGCTGGTGCCCTGGCCGAGGGCGGAGGCGATCTCCACCGTGCCCCCGGCCCGTCGCACCGCATCCTGCACCACATCCAGCCCCACGCCGCGGCCGGAGGTCTCGGTGATGGTCTCGGCGGTCGAGAAGCCGGGGCGGAAGAGCAGGCCATGCGCGGCTTCCTCATCCATACGGGCCGCCTGGGCCTCGCTCAGCAGCCCGCGATCGACGGCGCGCGCGAGCACCCGGACCGAATCGATGCCGCGCCCATCGTCGGAGACGCGCACCCGCACCTGGCCCATCCGCCGCGCCGCGGAGACGCGCAGCACGGCGCGCGCCGGCTTGCCGGCGGCCTGGCGCTGGGCCGGCGTCTCGATCCCGTGGTCCACGGCGTTGCGCGTGAGATGCAGCAGGGGGTCGGCCAACAGTTCGACCAGCGAGCGGTCGATGGTCACGTCCTCGCCCTCCAGCACCAGCTCGACCTCCTTGCCGGAGGCCTGGGCCACGGCGCGCACCACGCGCGGCAGCCGGGCGAAGAGCGTGCCGACGGGCACGACGCGCAGCTCCATCACCGCATCGTCCAGCCGCCGCATGCCCACGGCGAGCCGATTCTCGGCCCGGGCGAGGCCTTCCTGCACCGCGCGCAGCCGGTCGAGTGCTGCGCCCAATTCGCGCGCGGGTCCGCCGGGCAGGCGCCGGGCGAGCGCGCCGAGGGCGGCCAGCGCCTCGCTCGCCCCGCCCTCTTCCAGCGTCTCGGCCACGGCGAGGGCGGCGGCGCGCACCTCGGCCTCCAGGCCGATGATCTGGTCCACGGTTTCCTGCCGCACGCGCAGCGTCACCGGCGCGCTGCGGCCGGGCCCCGTGGCCTCCTGCGGCGTGGCGGCGACGGGGGCGAGTTCCAGCACCAGCCGGCGCGCCGGATCGGCGGCGGTCAAAGCGCGGGAGAGCGCCTCGATCTCCGGCGGGCCGGCCACCAGCATGTCGAGCTGCGGCGGCGTGGCGTCGAGCACGGTGCGGCTGGTCAGCACCTCGGCCTCGGCGGTCAGCGCGGCGGTCAGCGCGGCCTCGGCCTCCGCCCCCGCATCGGTGGCGAGGCGCAGGCGGTAGAGCGTCCGCCCGGCATCGAGCGCGGCGAGCACGCGCCGCCGTCCCTCGGGGCCGAGCAGCGGCAGGTAGGCCGGCGGCAGGCGCGGATCGGCGGCATCCGCCGCGGAGACATGGTCGGGCGCGGCGCGCAGCGCGGGCAGGCCGCCCTCAGCCAAGGCGCGCAGCCGATCGGCGAGCAGCGGGCCTTGCGTGGCCAGCGCCTCCGCGCCATCGGCCTCGCCGGCGCGATCGGCCAGGTCGCCCAGCAGCAGCAGCAGCTTCTCAAGCGGGTCGAGCCCGAAGCCCGCGGCGATGGCGGCGGCCTCCAGCGCGGCCTCGCTGGCGGGCGCGGCTTCCTCGCCCTGCATCGCGGCCTCGGTCAGCAGGGCGAGTGCGGCGAGGCGCGGGCCGAGCGCGGCGGCGGCGAGGCTTTCGGGCGGGGCGAGTGCGGCGGCGCCGGCCGGCTCGCCCGCGCGTTCGGCCAGCAGCCCCAAAGCGCGGCGCAGCGCGCCCAGCACCGGCAGCGCGGCGGGCGTGCCGGCGCGGGCGGCGAGGTCGCGCAGATGCTGGGCGAGGCGATGCAGCGCCAGCAGATCGGCCGCCTCGGCCAGTTCCGCCGCCTCGCGCAGCGCCGCCGCGTCCCGCCCGGCGGCGAGGCCCGCGAGCAGCGGCGCGGCCGATTCGGCGCGCGAGGCCAGCACGCCGAGCAGCATGTCCTGCGCCGGGCTGGCCGGCGCGGCGGGGGTGACGGGGCGCGGCGCGGCCGCCGGCGCATCGGCCAGGGCGCCGAGCCGCGCCAGCAAGGCCGGCGGCGCGGGTGCATCCTGGTGCGTCGCCAGCACCGCGCCACGCTGGCGGCGCAGCGCATCGACGGCGGCGAGCAGCGCATCGGCCACCATGCCCTCGACCACGACCTTGCCGTTGCGGGCGAGGCCCAGGATGTCCTCCGCGCGATGCGCGATGTCCTTCATCCCCGGCGCGCCGAGCGCATCCGACATGCCCTTGAGCGAGTGGAAGGCACGGAACAGCCGGTCCACCGCCGGCCGGTCTGCCGTGCCGCCGGCGGCGAGCAGGCGCTCGATCGCGTCGAGATGTTCCTCGGATTCGGCGGCGAATTCCTGCCAGAGGGCCTCGTCGTCGATCATGGCGGCAGCCCCGCGGCGCGCCGCGCCGTGCGCAGCATCGCCGCCCCCTGGCGTTCGCGCAGATCGGGCGAGAGCGCGCCGGAGGGCTTGGCCACGATCCCCGCCACGCCCAGCCGCCGTGCCGCCAGCGCCACGGCCGAGCCGGGCCGGGCGGCGGAACTCACCACCACCACCGGCCCGCCGCCGGCCAGCGCCATCTCCCGCAGCACGCCCAGCCCATCCAGCTCGGGCATCTCGATATCGAGCATGGTGAGGTCGGGGGTCAGCTCCCGCATCAGCGTGAGGGCGACGCGGCCATCCGGCGCCTCCCCCACCACGGTGAAATCGGGGTCCAGCGCCAGGGTCTCACGCACCAGGCGGCGCATCATGGCGCTGTCATCCACCACCAGCACCCGGCAGCGCGCCGTGGGCGGCGGGGCTTCCGCCACGGGTTCCGGCAGCGCGACCTCGGCCCCGGCGGCGCCGATCCGCGCCGCCTGCTCGGCCAGCGCCGTGGCGGCGGCGGCAAGCACGGCGGGGTCGAAGGGGTCGACCACCACCTGCTCGGCGAGCCGCGCGAGAGAGGCCGAGCCGAGCGCCCCGGCCATCGCCCGGAGCTGATCCAGCGCGCGGGTCGCGGCGGCGGCATCGGGCGCCGCGCCCAGCCGTGCGGCCTCGGCCGCGAATTCGGGCAGGAAGGCGTCGAGAAGGTCGCGATCGAGCGTCATGAGGATGGTCTTTCGCCCAATCCTGCGGCCGCCACAGGCGGGCGAGGCGCCGAATGGCGCCCGCCGCGCGTGCGGCGAGCCAAGCGCGCGGAGCGCGCGCCCGGCGCTTGAGGGCGCCAGCAACAAGCCGGCGAGTCACCGCAGGTGACCGGCGGCCTCATGCGACGGGCTCCGTCGCCAGCCCCGCCACGCGCCGGCCGAGCGCGGCCGGGTCGGCATTCTCCACGGCAAGGCCGGCGCCGATCACGGCGCCGGGCATGCCCGCCACCACGCAGCTCGCCAGGCTCTGTGCCAGGACCGGCATGCCCCGCTCCCGCATCGCACGCGCGCCCTCCGCCCCGTCCCGCCCCATGCCGGTGAGCACCACGCCCAGCGCGCGGCGCGCCACCAGGGCGGCCGAGTGGAACAGCAGATCGACCGAAGGATGCACCGCGCCGGGCCCGGTGGCGAGGCGCAAGGCGAAGCCCGACTCCCCCGCCCCCTGGCCCGCGGTGCGCCGCGCCACATGCCCATCCGTGCCGCCGGGGATGACGATGACCTCGCCCGGATGCAGCCGCTGCCCGGCCAGCCCCACCCCCACCGGCATGCCCGACAGCCGGGCGAGATGCTGCGCCAGGTCCGGGGCCAGTTCGCTCGGCATGTGCTGCGCCACCACGCAGGGCACGGGCAGCCGCCCGGCCGCGGCCAGGAAGGCCGCCAGCGCATCCGGCCCGCCGGTGGAGGCGCCCACCACCACCAGATCGCACCCCCCGCCCGCGCGCACCTCCCGCACCGGGGCGGCGCCGCGCGCGGCGGGGCGCACCACGATGCGCTGCGCCGCCCAATGGCGCAGGCGCGGGCGCAACTCGCGGTCCAGCATGCCGAGATCGACGCCGCCGAGATCGCCATCCTTGCACAGGAAATCCACCGCCCCGCGATCGAGGGCGGCCAGCGTGGTGGCCGAGCCCTCCCGCGTGTGGTGGCTCACCATCAACACCGCCGGCGGGTCGGGCAGCGCCATGACGCGGCGCGTCGCCTCCAGCCCATCCAGGCGCGGCATCTCGACATCCATGGCGATGACATCGGGGCGCAGCCGCGCCGCCTGCTCCACCGCGGCCTCGCCATCCGCGGCCTCGCCCACCACGCGCAGATCGCCCTCGGCCTCGATGATCCGCCGCAGCGCGAGGCGCATGAAGCCGCTGTCGTCGGCCACCAGCACGCGGATCATGGCGCACCCGCCAGCAGGCCGGCGCGCAGTACCGGGAGCGGCCCTTCCGGCAGGCCCGCGATGGCGGCAACCAGCGCGCCCTCCCCGCCCGTGGCGGAGAGCAGGCGCGCGGGCACCTGCCGCAACCCGGTCACGGCGGAGACGGCGAGCGCCACCGGGAAGGGCAGGTTCAGCCGCAGCAGGGGCAAGGCGCGGCCCGGCGCCAGCACCGCCGCCTGGCCCAGGGCAAGGCCGCCATCGCGCACCGGCAGCACATCGCCGCGATGCGCGACGATGCCGGCCGCGTGCCCCGGCACGGGCGTCGGGGCGAGCGGCGGGATGGCGGCCAGCGCCTCCTCCACCGGCAGGGCGAAGGCGAGGTCGCCGACGCGGGCCAGCAGCAGGCCACGCATCGGCTCGGGCGCGGGGGCGAGGCGCGGCTGCGCCAGCGGGGCCTCCGGCAATTGCGCCAGCAGCGCATCGAGCCGCGCGGCCAGCGTGGCCTCGCCGGGTTCGGCCGGGCCGATGCGTGCGCAGGGCAGGCCGAAGCGCCGCCCGGCATGGCGGAACAACGCGAGCAGGCTGGGCGCAGCACGCTCGGCCTGGCCCGCAAGGCTCCCGGGGTCGAGCACCAGCACCGCCTCCCCCCCCGCCACGGCAAAGCCCTGGGCGAGGGGCGCGGCCCCCGGGGCGGGGCGCAGCGCGGGCAGGTCGATCACGCGCTCCATCGCCGCGAAGGGCAGCACGAGCCGTAGCGCGCCAAGCTCCGCCGCCAGCCCGGCGATGCGCGCCCGGCCCCCCCGGGCCGGCACCACCCAGCCCTCGCCATCCGCGGGCGGCGTGGCGGGCGGCACGGGGCGCGCAGCGGGCAGCGCGGGCGCGAGCAGCGCCGCCTCGGCGGGAACGCTCTCGGCCAGGGCCTCGCCGGCGACCAGCACGCCCTCCGCGAGGCGCACCCAGGCAGAGCCCCCCGGCAGGCCCGGCGCGGCGGCGAGCACCGGCACGCCCAACTCGCCCAGCATGGTGATGCCGAGCAGCCCGGGCCGGGCGAGCGGCGCGGGGCGGAGCATCTGCGCCGGCACCACCTGCGCGCCCGGCGGCAGGCGCCAGCAGCGGCCACCCGCGATCAGCCCCAGCGCCTCAGTCATCGCCCCGGGTCCAGAGCCCCAGCCCCTCTCGCCCCAGCGGGCGCAGGCCGAGCGCGGGGGCGGGGCGGTCGGTCGCGCCCAGCAGCAGCACGCCACCGGGGCGGAGCGCGGCCACCAGCCGGGCCAGCACCTGCGCGCGGGCCGCCTCGGTCAGGTAGATCAGCACATTGCGACAGAGGATCGCCTCGGCGGGGGGGATCTCGGCCTCCAGCAGATTGGCATGGGTGAAGCGCACATGCTCGCGCAGCGCCGGGGCGGGTTCAAAGCTGTCATCGCGCAGATGCAGCGCCGCGCGATCGCCCACCGGCACCTCGCGCAGCGCGTCGGGCGGGCCGCGATGGTAGCGGGCCCGCTCGGCCGCCTCCAGCGCCGGGCGGGAGAGGTCGAGGCCCTGCACCTGCCAGCGCGGCGCCGCGCCGGCGGCCAGCATCGCCAGGGTCCAGGCCTCCTCGCCCGTGGCGCAGCCGGCGGAGACGAGGCGCAGCGGGCCCGGCCCGGCGCGGGCGACGAGGCCCGGCAGGACCTGGCTGCGGAAGGCGGCGAGTTGCGGGGCGGCGCGGAACATCCGCGTCTCGGGCACCGTCACGGCATCGAGCAGCGCCGCCCAGTCCGGATCATCGAGGCGCGGCGCGCGCGCGCCGACGCGCGTGGCCAGCGGGGCGGCGCGGTGCAGCCGGTTGACCAGCACGGGGCTCGGGGCGAGGCCGGCGAAGTCGCGCAGCGCGGCCAGCACCGGGGCGAAGGGCGCGGGCATGGCGGCGTGGCCCGCCGCCGGGCTCATGCGGCGTCGAACAGGGCGGTGACGCGGTTGCGCCCGCCCCGGCGCTGATAGGCGATCTCGCGCGCCATGGTGCGGGCGAAATGCACGCCGAGGCCGCCGATGTCGCGGTCCTCCAGCGCGGCGCCGGTATCCACCGCCTCGCGCGCCAGGGGGTCGAAGGGCCGGCCGTCATCCTCGACGGTCGCGGTCAGCGTGTCGCCCTCGCGCGTGATGGTGACGGCGACGAAGCTGGCCGCCCCCTCCCCGGTCGCGCCATGCATGGCGACATTGGCGGCGAGTTCCTCCACCACCACGGCCAGGCGGTGCGCGGTGACGGGGGAGAGGTCCTCGCGCTCGCAATAGGCCTCGATGGCGTCGAGCAGCACCGGCACCTCCTCGGTGGCGGGCGCGATCGAGAGGGCGAGCGATTCGGACGTCACGGCGGCTCCGCCTGGTTGGTTGCCGCGAGGGTAGTGCAGGAAGGGGCCGGAATGAAACTCCCTGGCCCCCTGCCCTGCCTCAGCGGATCGGGGGCGCGTACATCAGCCCACCACGGGTCCACAGGTCATTCACGCCGCGCGGCAGGCCGATGGGGGTGTTGCGGCCGAGATGGCGTTCGAAGATCTCGCCGTAATTGCCCACCGCCTTGATCGCGTTGTAGGCCCAGCGCCGATCCAGCCCCATGAAGGGCCCATGGTCGCCCGACACACCGAGCAGGCGGCGGATCTCGGGCCGCTCGGAGCGCAGCATCTCATCCACATTGGCCTGGGTGACGCCGAGTTCCTCGGCCTCGATCAGCGCGAAGATGGTCCAGCGCACGATGTCGAACCACTGGTCGTCGCCATGCCGCACCGCGACGGCAAGCGGTTCCTTCGAGATGATGTCGGGCAGCACCACATGGTCGGCCGGGTTGGGCAGGGCGGAGCGGATGCCGGCGAGCTGGCTCGCGTCGGTGGTGAAGACATCGCAGCGGCCGGACTGGTAGGCGATGCGCGTCTCGTCATTCTGCTCGAACACCACGGGGCGGATGGTGAGGCGGTTGCTGCGCGCCCAATCCGCAAGGTTCAGCTCGTTCGTGGTGCCGGAGGTGACGCAGAAGGTCGCGCCATCGAGTTGCGCGGCGCGCGTGACGCCGGAGGACCGGCGCACCAGGAAGCCCTGGCCGTCGTAGAAATTCACCGCCGTGAAGTTCAGCCCGTTCGCCGTGTCGCGCGACTGCGTCCAGGTGGTGGTGCGCGGCAGCACGTCGATCTGGCCCGATTGCAGCGCGGGCAGGCGCGCGGCGGAGGTCACGACCACCCAACGCACCTTCGACGCATCGCCGAAGACCGCGGCCGCGAGGGCCCGGCAGGTATCGGCCTCGAGCCCGGTGTAGATGCCGCGGCTGTCCATGACGCCGAAGCCCGGCGCGCCGGGATGCGCGCCGCAATCGATGGCGCCCTTGGCGCGCACGGCGGTCAGCGTCGGGCCGGGTGCTGCGGTGCTCTGGGCGAAGGCGGGCAAGGCCAGGGCCATGCCGGCCAGGGCGAGGATGGTGCTGCGGATGGTCACGGCGTTGCTCCCTGTTTGTTGCGTGAAGTCACGAATTGCGCGGCCGCGATGCCGCCCAGCACCGCCGCGCCGAGCAGCAGGCGGGTGGTGTCGTCCAGCATATGCGCGAAGGCGGCCGCGAGTCCCGCCACCCCCATCATCAGGCGCAGCAGCTTCGGCAGCGGCGCGAGCAGGTAGCCGGCATAGCTCGATGTGATCAGCGTCAGCGCGATGACCTGGATCGAGGTCGCCGTCAGGATGTCGAGGATCGAGCCGCGCAGCATGATCCCCGGGTCGTAGATGAAGGCGAAGCCAACGGTGAAGCCGGCGATGCCGAAGCGCGTGGCGTGGATGGAGGTGATGGTCGGGCTCGCCTTGGCGATGGCCGCCGCCGCGAAGGCCGCCGCCGCGACCGGAGGCGTCGCATCCGCGATCACCGCGAAGTAGAAGGTGAAGAGATGTGCGGCCAGCGGATCCACGCCGATGCTCCGCCCGAGTTCGAGCACCTGCGGCACGCCGATGGCGGCGGCGATGATGTAGGCGGGTGTGGTCGGGATCCC
This sequence comes from Roseomonas sp. TF40, assembly GCF_057219975.1. Classification (NCBI taxonomy): domain Bacteria; kingdom Pseudomonadati; phylum Pseudomonadota; class Alphaproteobacteria; order Acetobacterales; family Roseomonadaceae; genus Roseomonas; species Roseomonas sp. TF40. Next base: position 484,297 of record NZ_JBXVVR010000001.1, read on the forward strand.
GAGGCCGAGGATCAGCACAGTGGCCGCCAGCAGCACCAGCAGCAGGCCGAGATTGCCATCCGCGAGGCCCTTGATGATGCCCCCGAAGGCCACGACCATCCCCGTCGCGGTCAGCGCCGAGACCACGATGCCCGCGCCGGCGATGGAGACCGCGAGCGGCGCCATGGTGAGCCCCGCGCTGGCCAGGCTGTCGAGGATGTCGCGCAGCGACATGCGCGAGCGCCGGCGCAGCATCGCCACCAGCACCATCGCGATGGTGGCGCAGAAGGCGGCGTAGTTGCCCGACCAGCGCTCGGTCAGCAGCCAGACCAGCACGGCGATGGGCAGCACCAGATGCGCATCCGCCAGCACCTCCCGCCAGGCGGGGATGTCCTCGAAGGCCATGGGCGAGAGGCCGAGCTTCTTCGCCTCGAAATGCACGGCGCAGAGGATGGCGAAGTAGTAGAGCACCGCGCCGATGGCGGCGGCGACCAGGATCTGGCCGTAGGGGATGTTGGTGATCTCGGCCATGACGAAGGCGGCCGCGCCCATCACCGGGGGCATCAGCGCCCCACCCACGCTGGCCGCGCTCTCGATGCCGCCCGCCACTGCCGGGCGGTAGCCCACGCGCACCATCAGCGGGATGGTCATCGCGCCCGTGGTGATGACGTTGGAGACGGAAGACCCGCTCATCGTGCCGAACAGGCCCGAGGTGATCACCGAGACCTTCGCCGGCCCGCCGGAATAGCGCCCCGCCACCGCCGCCCCGAGGTTCGAGAACAGCCGCCCCGTGCCGCTGCCCTGCATGAAGGCGCCGAACAGGATGAAGACCGCGATGGTGGTGGCGACGATGCCCGTCAGCGGGCCATAGATGCCCCCGGCCGTGGGCACGAGCCAGGAGGCCTCGACGATCTCCGCCGGGGTGAAGGGCCGCGCATTGAAGATGCCCGGCACCAGGTAGCCCCATTGCATGTAGGCCAGCGAGCCCGCGACCATCCAGGCAAGGCCCGGCTCCACGGCGCGGCGGATCGCCTCCAGCAGCGTGACGATGGCGGTGATGCCAAGCACCATCATCATCGGCGTGAAGGGATCGACGTATTCCATGCGGTCGGCGACCGCCATCCAGTTCCACATCACCCAGGCATGCGGCAGGCCCGAGGCCACGGCCCAGACCCAGTCGAGCGCCGAGGGCCGATGCTTCGGCGAGGATTTCAACGCCGGATAGAGAAGAAACAGCAGCGGCGTGAAGATCAGCAGGTGGAAGCCGCGCATCTGGATCGGCTCGGGGAAGCCCGTGCCGCCGAAATAGAGATGCACCGCCGCAGCCGCGGCGGCCCAGCCCCAGCAGATCCAGCGCAGCGCGCCCGTCAGTTCGCGCATGCGCGAAGCCCGGTCAGGCCGCCGGCATCGCCCCCGCCTCGCGGAAGGCCCGCGCCGCACCCGGATGCAGCGGCACGCCCGGATAGCGCCAGGAGGTCGCGGGATCGAAGGCGCCCATCGAGGCATGGATCGCGACCAGCCGCGGCCCGCGGTTGCGGATCAGCGTGCGGGTGACGCGATAGGCGACCTCCTCGGGCAGCGTGTCATGCACCAGGATGACGCTGTCCATCGTCGTGACCTTGAGGTCGGCGCTCTGCAACGCCGGATAGGTCGCGGCGGGCAGGATGCCCTCGGCATAGGCGAAGGTGTCGATCAGGTGCTTGCGGACATCGTCGGGGAAGCCCACCAGCCGCGCCGCGCGCCGGCCGGTGCCGAGTTCGGTCAGGATCGCCGCCGGCTTGGCGAGTGCGGCGTAGAGATAGTCCACCTGCCCATCGGCGAAGGCGGCCGAGATGTCGGCATAGGAGCCGTTGAGGTAGCGCCCGCCCTCGGCGCGGATCCGGTCGGGGCTGGTGCCGAGGAAGCGCAGGATGCGCTGCATCGTCATCTCGTCGGTGCTGCTGCGCTGCGGCGTGGCGATCCTGAGGCCACGCTGCGTCAGGATCTCGCGCATGTCGGCGGGGCCGTCCGCCTTGCGGAGCAGGTTGTGCTCGGTCGGGCTGTAGCCGGTGCCGAGGCTGCGCAGGCGCTCATGCCTGGCGTTGTAGGGGTCCTCGCCCCGCGCGGCGGCGGCGGTGAAGGTATCGATGCCCCAGCCCATCGCCGACTGGTTGTTGTTGACGCGCGTGGAATTGGCGAGCCCGCCGCCGGGCACCACGCGGATGCGGATCTCGGGGTTCTCCTCGGCGATCAGCGAGGAAAGCCCCGCCGCCATGGTGTACCAGCCCCCGCCGACGGAACCCGCGACCCATTCGAAGGTCTGCTGCGCCTGCGCGGTGCGCACGAAAGGCGCGGCCAGCGCCGCACCGGTGCCCAGCAGCAGCGCGCGGCGCGGAATCACGAATGCCATGTCACTCATCCTTCCCCATTCCTCAATGGCGGGATGATGACCAGCAGCGCGGTGCTCGGCAACCGCGCTTTCCTGAACGCGATGCAATGCGGCGCGGATCAGCCCTGGGTCAGGTAGGGCCGCGCGGCGGTCAGCGCCGGGGCGCAGCCGGGCACATGCTCGGCCAGCACCGCCTCGGGCCGCAGATGGCCGAGCCAGGCGCTGACCCCGGTGCGGATCGCCCACCACGGGTCCTCGCTGGCGCGCGTGATGAGCGCCGGCGTGGCCTCGACCGCGCAGGCGGCAAGCTGGCCCATGACGGCGGCGGGCGCGCGCGCCTCCTGCAACCGCGAGGTCAGGTCCGCCTGCATCGGGCCGAGCAGGAAGGTAGCGACGAGGAAGGCGATCAGGTCCTGCAGCATCACGCCGCCGCCCGCTTCGCGCCGAACCAGGCGCGCGCGAGGCCGAGCAGCGCGCCGATCGCGACCAGCGCCGTCGCGGCGCGGGAGGTGGTGGCGGCACTGGCCTCGCCACCCAGCACGCCGGGCAGTTGCGGCAGGGCGGAGCCGCCGCCCATCAGCGCCACGCCGCAGAGCAGCACGCCGCCGATCAGGGCGACCATCGGCCAGACCGCGGCGCGCGAGAGGATGAGCGCGAGCACGCCCAGGATCGCGGGGATCAGCGCGGTCCAGTGGACCCGCCCCTCAGGCAGCAGGTAGCCGGCCGCGCCGATCGCGATGAGCAGCGCGCCCATCAGCAGCAGCACGCGGGCCAGGCCGCGCGCGGGGGTGGTTGCCTCGGTTTGCATCGTCGTCGCCCATCGCCTCCGAATCGCGGCCAAGCCGCAAGGGAGGTCCGACATCGCGCCGCACATCCCGCGTGCAGCGCCAGAGGGGCCCGGACCACTCTCCGTGCAGATGGCCGTGCGCCAGCCGGGCTTCAAGATGCTTTCGCAACAGCGGTTGCGGAGCATGGCGGCCGCGCGCCACTGTGGCGCGATTCATGCTCCAGGAGGTCCCCGATGCGCCGTCGCACCCTGCTCTCCGGCCTCGCCGCCGCGCCCCTGCTGCCCGCTGCCCCGGCGCTGGCCCAGGGTGATGCAGCCCACACCCTGCGTTACGCCGCGCAGGCGGATGTGACCTCGCTCGATCCCATGTCCACCACCAGCTATGGCGTGCGCAACCACGGCCATATGTGCTGGGACACGCTCTACGGCCCGGGCCAGGACTTCACCATGCATCCGCAACTCGCCGCGGGGCATGTGGTGGAGGATGACGGGCTGCGCTGGGTCTTCACGCTGCGCGAGGGCATCCGCTTCCATGATGGCGAACCCATCCGTGCGGCCGATGCCGTGGCCTCGATCAATCGCTGGTCGGCGCGCGACACGCTCGGCCAGACGCTGCGCGCGCGCACGGCGGGGATGCGGGCCCTGGACGACCGGCGCTTCGAGATCCGCCTGAACCAGCGCTTCGGCCCGATGCTGGAAGCGCTCGGCAAGCCGAGCTCCTACCCCTGCTTCATCTTCCCCGAGCGCTTCGCGAATGTGGACCCTGCGCGCCCCTTCACCGAGGTGGTGGGCTCGGGCCCCTATCGCTTCGTCGCCGCCGAGCGGCTTTCGGGCGCGCGCAGCGTCTATCAGCGCTTCGCCGAGTATGTGCCCAACCCCAACGCGCCGAACCTGCTGGGGGGCGCCAAGCTCGCGCATTTCGAGCGCGTCGAGTTCCGCTGGATGCCCGATGTCGGCACCGTCGCCGCCGCACTCCAGGCGGGCGAGATCGATTGGTGGGAGCAGGTGGCCCCCGACCTGCGCCCGATCCTGGCCCGGCACCGCGAGATCGTGATGCAGCGCGTCGACGCCTTCGGCCTGATGGCGCATCTGCGCTTCAACCACCTCCATCCGCCCTTCGACAATCCGGCCGTGCGCCGCGCGCTGCTGCACTCGATCCGGCAGGCGGATTTCATGACCTCGATCATGGGCACGGACCGCGCGCTGTGGACCGATGGCGTGGGCGCCTTCCCCACTTCCTCCCCGCTCGCCTCGGATGAGGGCAATGCGGCGATGGCCGGGCCCGGCAATCCGGCGCGCGCCCAGGCCGCGCTGCGCGAGGCCGGCTATGCGAACCAGCCCGTCACCGTGCTGCACCCGACCGATGTGGTGAACAACAACGCGCTGACCACGGTGCTGACCGATGCGCTGAAGCGCAGCGGCCTGAATGCGGAGAGTGCGACCAGCGACTGGGGCACGGTGCTGCAGCGCCGCGCGCGGCAGGAGCCGCCCGGCCAAGGCGGCTGGAACGCGCTGATCGTGCTGTTCGGCGGCGTCGATCTGGCGAATCCCGGCGTGCATCCGCTGCTGCGCGGCAATGGCCGCCAGGCCTGGTTCGGCTGGCCCACCAGCCCGGCGCTGGAGGCGCTGCGCGACGAATGGCTCGATACCCCGGCGCTGGAAGGGCAGAAGGCCATCGCGCGGCGGCTGCAGGCGCAGTTCTGGCAGGACCTGCCCTGGATCCCGCTCGGCCAGTACTTCATCGACAGCGCCTGGCGGCGCAACATCACCGGCGTGCAGCGCGGCATGACGTTGCCGATCAATGTCCGGCGGGCCTGAGATGCACCGCCGCACCCTGATCGCCGCCGCCGCCCTCGCGCCCCTGGCGGTGCAGGCGCAGCCCGCCGATGCCGCGACGCGCGCCGAGTTGCTGCCCAGCGGCACGCTGCGGGTGGGCATCGGCGTGGGGCCCGTGGCCTCCGCCTTCTGGGCGCTGCGCCAGCCCGATGGCAGCGCGCGGGGCGTGAGCGTCTCCCTCGCCGAGGAAGCCGCCAGGCGGCTTGGCGTGCCGCTGACCCTCCTGCCCTATGCCTCCTCCGGCGCGGTGGTGGAGGCGGGCGCGGTGGCCGAGCCCGCCTGGGACCTCTCCTCCATGCCGGTGGATGCCGAGCGCGTCGCGCGGCTTTCCTTCGGGCCGGACTACTACCTCTCGGTCAGCACCTATCTGGTGCCGGCGGGCAGCACGCTGCGCCATGTCGATGACGCGAACCGCGAGGGCGTGCGCGTCTTCGGCGTGGCCAACACCACCACCATCCGCGCCGCCGCCCGCGCCCATCCGCGCGCCACGGTCACGGGGCTGTCCAGCGTGGACGAGGTGCTGGCCCGCATGGCGCGCGGCGAGGTGGATGCCGTCGCCCTGGGTCGCGAATCGCTGGACAGCCTGCTGCCGCGCCTGCCCGGCGCGCGCATCCTGGAGGGGCATTTCCACGCCCTGGGCACGGCGGTGGTGGTGCCGCGCGGGCGCGCCCTCTCCCTCGCCTGGGCCAGCGCCTTCATCGAGGCCGCGAAGCAGGACGGCACGGTGCGCCGCGCGCTGGACGCGATGAACATCTCGGGCCCCGTCGCCCCTGCCGGCAGCCGCACCGCCGGCGGTTGAGTGGACGGAGTTTCATCTTTCGCGGATGACAAATCGATTGCAGGAAGCCCCGGCGCCGGGATAAGCGGCGCCGGCAAGGAGGAAGGCGAGAGCATCGTTCGCAGGGAGAAGCCGAACATGTCCATCGCCGCCGTATTGCGCCAGAAAGGCGCGGAAATCATCTCGGTCACACCCGAAACCCCGCTCGCCGAGGCCGTGCGCCTCATCGCCTCGCGCCGCATCGGTGCGGTGGTGGTGGTCGACCGGTCCGGCCATGTCGTCGGCATCCTCAGCGAGCGCGACGTGGTGCGCGTGGTGGCCGAGCGGGCGGCGGGCATCCGCGGCCTCGCGGTCGAGGACCTGATGACGCGCGAAGTCGTGATGGTCGGGCCCGAGACCCCCGTCGAGGCCGCCATGGAGATCATGGACGAGGGCTATTTCCGCCACCTGCCGGTCTGCACGCCGGAGGGCCGGCTGCTTGGAATCGTGAGCATCCGCGATCTGGTTAAGCATCGCTTCAGCCAGCAGCAGCAGGATGTGGAGAGCCTGCAGGCCTACGTCACGCGGACCTACATGCACTGAACTGACCAGGAGCGGCCAAGGGGGCCGACTTTCGGGAATGGCGGCCACGGTGCATAATGCGGTCGCATCCCAAGGAGGTCCCTTTTGCGCATCGCGGTCATCGGTGCCGGCTATGTCGGTTTGGTTTCTGCCGCCTGCTTCGCCGAGTTCGGCACCGAGGTGGTGGCCGTCGATACCGACGCCGCCAAGGTGGCCGCGCTCAAGGCAGGCCAGATCCCGATCTATGAGCCCGGCCTCGACAAGCTGGTGCAGGACAATGCCAAGGAAGGCCGCCTGTCCTTCACCTCCGACATCACCGAGGGCGTGCGCGATGCCGAGGCCGTTTTCCTCGCCGTGGGCACGCCTTCACGCCGTGGGGACGGCCATGCGGACCTCACCTACGTCTTCGCCGCCGCCGAGCAGGTGGCGCGCGCGGCCACCAAACCCTTCGTGCTGGTCACGAAATCCACCGTGCCGGTCGGCACCGCGGGCAAGCTGAAGGCGCTGATGAAGCAGGTCCGCCCGGACCTTGAGATCTACCTCGCCTCCAACCCGGAATTCCTGCGCGAAGGCAATGCCATCGGCGACTTCATGCGGCCCGACCGCGTGGTGATCGGCGCCGATTCCGACCATGCCTTCGCGGTGCTGCGCCGGCTCTACCGCCCGCTCTACCTGATCGAGACGCCGATCGTGGCGACCTCGCTGGAGACGGCGGAACTGACCAAATACGCCGCCAACGCCTTCCTCGCCGCCAAGGTCACTTTCATCAACGAGATCGCCGATCTGTGCGAGCGCGTCGGCGCCGATGTGCATGACGTGGCGCGCGGCATCGGCCTCGATGGCCGGATCGGGCGCAAATTCCTCCATCCCGGCCCGGGCTATGGTGGCTCCTGCTTCCCCAAGGACACGCTCGCCCTGGCGCGCACGGCGCGCGAGGCGAATGCGCCCATGTCCCTGGTCGAGGCCACCATCGCCGCCAATGACGCCCGCAAGATCGCCATGGCCGAGCGCGTGCTGAACGCGTTCGGCGGCGATGCCAAGGGCAAGAAGGTCGCCGTGCTCGGCCTCGCCTTCAAGCCCGAGACGGATGACATGCGCGACGCGCCCTCGCTCACCATCCTGCCCCGGCTCGTCGAGGCCGGCGTCACCATCAGCGCCTTCGATCCCGCGGCCGCGGAGAATGCCGCGCCCATGCTCCCGCCAGGGATCCACTACGCCGCCAATGCCTTCGAGGCGATGGCGGGCGCCGATCTCGTGCTGCTGCTGACCGAGTGGAACGAGTTCCGCGCCCTCTCCCCGGCCAAGATGCGCGATGCGATGCGCGGGGCGATCGCGGTGGACCTGCGCAATGCCTGGGACCCCGTGGCGATGCGTGAGGCCGGGTTCCGCTACGTCGGCGTCGGCCGAAGCTAAGCCGCACGCGCGATGCCGCTCTCGCTCGGCGTGGTGGTGCCGAATTTCAACTACGCCCACTACCTCGCCGAGCGCCTGGGCAGCATTGCGGCCCAGAGCCGCCGTCCCGATCGCCTCATCTTCCTTGATGACGCATCTGACGACGACAGCTGTGCGGTGGCGGCGCCGCTCCTCGCGGGGCTGCCCTTTCCGAGCCGCGTCATCCGCAACGCCGCCCGTGTGGGGCGCGTGCTGCGACAGTGGCAGGCTGGCGTCGCCGCGCTCGACACCGACCTTGTCTGGATCGCCGAGGCCGATGACCGCGCCCTGCCCGGCTTCCTCTCCACCCTCGCCGCACGGCTGGACGCAGCGCCGGATGCGCGCTTCGCCTTCTGCGACAGCGCGCCCATCGACGCCGCCGGGGCGCGCACCGCGGCGGACAGCAAGGCCTATTACGCGGTCCTCGGGGACACCATCCTGGGTGCCGATGCGCTGCTCGATACGGGCGAGTTCGCCGCCCGCTGCCTCTGCCCGCGCAACCTGATGCTGAATGTCTCGGCCGTGCTGTGGCGGCGCGGGGCGCTGGCGGCGGCACTGGAACGGCTCGGCAACGAAGTCCTGACATGGCATAATGCGGCCGATTGGCGCGTCTATGCCGAGGCCTGCGCCGAGCCCGGCCTCGTGGCCTATGTGGCGGCGCCGCTGAACGAACACCGCCGCCACGCCGGCAGCGTCACCGGGGCGACGCCGGCGATGCACCACTATGGAGAGGTCGTGAGGATGCTCACCCTGTTGCGCCAAAGGCTCGGGCCGGACCCGGCGCGCGATGCGGCCATGCGCACGCATCTGGCGGAGCTGCGCCGGCTGTGGGGCCTCGCCCTTCCGGAGGCCAGCGCCCCATGAGCTCCGCCACGGCCCGGATCGAACGCCTTGAGGCCGGAGGCGGACTCGCGCTGGTCACCGGCTGGCTACGCCTGCCCCCGGCGGCAGCCGAAGCGAGTCTGCGCCTGGAGGTGCCCGGCGAGGTGCCACGCGACCTGCCGCTCACGCGGCTCGATCCGCGCCCTGAGTTGGGGGGGGAGAGCACCGCTCTGGGCTTCCAGCTGCTGCTGCCAGCGCCGCCGGTCGGCTCGCGGATCGGCTTGCGGGCCGGGCCCATCGAATTGCTGGCCCCGGCGGTGCACGCGCGCGAGCCCTTCGCGCCGCGCGGCGCGCTGGGTGCCTCGGGGCCGCAGGGCATCCAGGGCTGGGTGCTCGACCCTGGCGGGTCAGCGCAGGAATTGCTGGTGGAAGGCCGGCTGCGCCTACCGCTTGCGCTGACCGAGCCGCGCCCGGACCTGCCTTTCGATCTGGGCAATCTCGGCGAGGCCGCCCCCCTGCCCGGCTTCCGCCTGACGTCCCTGGCGCTTGGCGAGGCGCTGCGCGGTCTCGACCCCGGTCTCGCGCTGCTGGATGGCCGGCCACGCAGCCTTGTGCTGCTGGCCAGCGGGCAGGAGTTGGGGCGGGCCAGCCTGGCCTTCGAAAGGCGGCTCAAGGGCAAGCTCGAACGTGCGGCCCCCGGTGAACTGCGCGGCTGGGCCGCCGAGATCGAGGGCGAGACCATCGCCGATCCGCCCAGCGTGGAGGTGACGCTGGAGGGCACGCGCTGGCTCACCCTGCCGGCCGTGACCTCCCGCAGCGACCTGCTGGCGGCGGGCATCGGCAACCGCGTGCGCGGCGGCGGGCTGCGGGGCGAATTGCCCTGGCGCAACCCCAGCGATGTGCCCAGCCCCCTGCTCGCGCTGCGCCCTGCCCAGGGGCGCACCCCCTTGCCCGAGCCGCAGCCGCTGGAGGGCCTCGCCCCCTTCGTGCCGGCGCGCGACTCGCTGGCCGACCTGCCGGCGCAGGCGGACTGGCCGCGCATCGCGATCATCATCCCCATCTACAATGCGGCCGAGGACCTCGCGCGCTGCCTCGAGTCCGTGCTGCGCCACACCAGCGGCCCGGCGCGGCTGATCCTGGTGGATGATGCCAGCCCCGACCCTGCCATCGCGGAATTGCTCACGCCCCTCGCCGGCCGGGCGGGGGTGGAGGTGCACCGCAACGCGACCAATCTCGGCTTCTCCGCCACGGTCAATCGCGGCGTCGCGCTCGCCGCGCCGGATGACGTGGTGCTGCTCAATTCCGATACCGTTGTGGGCCCCGGCTGGCTCGAGGGGCTGCGCCTCGCGAGCCTGTCCTCGCGCCGGATCGGCACCGTCACCGCCGTGTCGAACAATGCCGGCGCCTTCTCGGTGCCCGAGTTCAACATCGAGAACACGCCCCCCGCCTGGTTCGCCCCCGGCGACCTCGCGCGGCTGGCGCGGCAGGCGGCACTCGGCCTCTGGCCGCGCGTGCCCACGGGCAACGGCTTCTGCCTGCTGATCCGCCGCGCCTGCCTCGACGCGGTGGGCGAGTTCGACGCCGCCGCCTTCCCGCGCGGCTATGGCGAGGAGAATGATTTCTGCCTGCGCGCCAGCCGCGCCGGCTTCACCCATGTGGTCGATGACCGCACCCTGGTCTGGCACAAGCGCGGCGCCTCCTTCCTCGATGAGCGGCTGCCGCAGATGCGCGCGGGGGCCGAGGTGCTGGCGCAGCGCTACCCGGAATACCGGACGTTGGTGGGGGCCTTCCGCGACGATGCCGATCTGCTGGCGATGCGCTGGCGCATGCGCCGCGCGCTGGAGGCCGCGCAGGAAAGCCGCGCCACGCCGCGCCCGCGCGTGCTCTTCGTGCTGTCCTCGCGCTCGGGCGGCACGCCGCAGACCAATCGCGACCTGATGGAGGCGCTGGCCGATCGCTACGAGGCCTGGACGCTGCACAGCGACGGCCAGACCATCGAACTGGCCCGCCATGGCGATGCCGCCGCCCCGCAGCGCCATCGCCTCGCGCGGCCGATCCTGCCCGGCGACCACCGATCGGAAGAGTATGACCGCACGCTGCGGGAGATGCTGCTGCGTCACGGCTTCGAGCTTGTGCATGTGCGCCACATCGCCTGGCACGGGCTGGGGCTGGTCGAGGTCTGCCGCAGCCTCGGCATTCCGGTCGTCTTCTCCTTCCATGATTTCTACGCCGCCTGCCCGACCATCAAGCTGATCGACGCGGAGGGCCGCTTCTGCGCCGGGCGCTGCACCCAGCCCGAGGCAGGCAGCGAGGCCGAGTGCGCGCCCGAGCTGTGGTCGCCCCATTCCATGCCCGCGCTGCGGCACCGCTTCGTGCATCGCTGGCGCGCCATGCTGGCCGAGGCGCTGGAAGGGTGCGACGCCTTCGTCACCACATCGCCTTTCGCGGCCGATCTGCTGCGCAGCCACTTCCCCTTCCTCGCCGGGCGCGACCTGCGGCTGATCCCGCATGGGCGCGACTTCCCCGGCCTTGGCCAGCTGGCGGCCGAGCCGCTGCTGGGTGAGCGCCTGCGCGTGCTGGTGCCGGGCAATGTCTCAGCGGTGAAGGGTGGCAATCTGATCGCGCGCCTCGCGGCACTCGATACCGAGCGCGACATCGAGTTCCACGTGCTGGGCGCGGTGGATGGCACGCTGCGCGAGCCGATGCCGGGCGTCGTGCTGCATGGCCGCTACGACCGCGACAGCTTCGCCGAGCATGTGGCGCGCATCCGCCCGCATCTGGGCGCGATCCTGTCGATCTGGCCGGAGACCTACTGCCACACCCTGACCGAGTGCTGGTCCACCGGCCTGCCCGTTCTGGGCACCGCCCTTGGCGCCGTGGCGGAACGTATCACCGCCACCGGCGCGGGCTGGCTGATCGAGCGCGACCTGCCGGCGGAGGAGATCCTGGCGCTGCTTCAGGGCCTCAAGCGCGATGGTGCTGCGATGCGCGCGCGGCGCGATCGCGTGGCGGAGTGGCAGCGCCAGGAAGGGCGGCACTACCAGACGGCGGCGATGGCCGCGCGCTATGACGCGCTTTACCGGGACATCGCCGCGCGGCGGCGCAGCCTCGCCCCGGCCGCGGGGCCGACGCCCGTGGTGATGGTGCTGCAGGGCGCGGAGGCGCCGGGCGGCTTCCGCCTCGCCTTGCCGTTGCGCAACGACACGGACCGTGTGCCCGTCTATCGCAGCGCCTCCCCCGCCACCCCGATCGGTGAGGGCGAGGCCGGGCAGGCTGCGCTGGTGCTGATTCCTGCGGGCATGCTGCCGCCGCGCGACATCGCCGCCGTGCTCGCGCGCTGCGAGGCCGCGGGCATCCCGGCGCTGGTGGAGATCGAGTCTGCGCTTGCGCGTCGTCTCGGCGCGGGGGGGGATGCCGCGCAGTTCGCGGCACGCTTCGCCGGCTCCGCTGTGACAGCGCTGGCCACCAGCACCGAGGCCGCGGCATTGCTGGCCGAAGCCGGGATCAAGGCAGCGACGCTGCCCGCCGCCCTCGACCCCCAGGCCTGGACCGCGCCGCCACCCGAGGCGCCGTCGCCACAGCCGCCGGAGGGCACACTGCGCGTCCTCGGCTTCGATGACACGCCAGCCTGGGCGGCGCTGCACACGGCCCTGGAGAGTCTGAGCGTGCTCGGCGTGGCGGAGATCCTGCCGCTTGGCGCCGCGCCGCGCGCCGGGGCGGAGGCACATCTGCGGGCCCGTGCGACTGGTTGCGGCGTGGCCGTCTTGCCGGTGCTCGAGGGGCTGGCGGAACGCCGCCTGGCGCTGTCCGCCGCCGGCCTGCCGCTGTTGCGCCCCGTCGGGCCGGGCGAGCAGCCGGGCGATACCCCGCTGGGCGAGGTGCTTGTCGAGGACACGCCCGATGCCTGGGTGCAGGCGATCGGTGCGCTCTCGGTCGATCCCGCGCGGCGTGCGGCCCTCGCGCAGCGCAGCGCGGCGGGCGCGCCCACCGGCTTTTCGCGCCGGCGCGAAGCCGCTCTCGATGCGCTGGTCCTGCGGCTGATCGGCGGTGGATGAGCCGGGCGTCGAGAGCACATGAAACTCTTGCGAGTCGGGTGATGCCGCATTGCAGCGAAAACCGCCCCATGCGACGGTCAGCCGCGCTTTCGTTTCGGTGATCTGACTTCCGAGGTGCCCATGACCGATGTGCCGCCGCCCGCCACCACGCAGGACCCCGCCCCCCGCCAGCCCTTCGCCACGGATCGGCCGCTCTTCGTGGATTTCGGCTGCGGGCGCGGGGATTCGATGCGGGTCGCGGAGAAGATCATGCGCGGCCCCGGGGCGGGCGTGGACATCTCGGCCGAGCGCGTGGCCGCCGCGCGCGAGCAGGGTCTCGATGTCGTGCAGGGCGACGTGCTGTCCTTCGAGGAGCGCAACATCACCACCGCCGCCTTCGCGCTGGACCTGATGCCCGAACTCGAGGGCAGGCGCGCGCTGGAGACGGCCTGCGCCAACATGCTGCGCGCGGCAACGGATTTCGTGATCCTGCAACACCTGTGCTTCGACAGCGTGGAGGCCCTGCTGGCACGCGGCGCCGTGGCGCCCGACCACCTCGCCCGGGGCGTGCGCTATCGCCCGCGTATCTCGGACTATGTGCATTTCGTGCAGCAGTTCGGCGCGCGGCACGAGATCGTGGGGCTCGCCGCCTTCGGCCTGGGTGAGGCGAAGGTGGAGCCCTGTGCGCTGGCTGGTCTCGGCGGCGCGATGTTCGCGCAGCTCGAGAACCGTCCGGTCTATCGCTCCGTGCGGATCATCATGGCGCGCAAGGCCTCGGCCCGTTTCCAGACGGCGCTGCGCCGTGCCGGCACAGGCGACGCGCTGCTGATCTGGGAAGCGCCTGGCAGCTGAAGCGGCGCACGCGCGGCACCTGCTGATGCGGCAGCACCATCAGCCGGCGCTGCCCCGGTGTCCGCCGATGGTGCCGTAGCGCGATCCGGATCGCGAATCTCGGATACGGAGGTCGCAGGCATCGGGCTCGCGCAGCGTCCGTCCCGCGGGGCGGGGCAGCCGCCTTATCCTGGAAGGCTGGCGAAACGCGAAGCGTCGAGCGCCGGATCCTCGAAGCCGCGGCTGGAGGGCGGCTCCGGCGGCAGCATGGCCCGAAGGCGCGGCGCACGCAGCGTCACCTCGCCCGCGCCCGTCAGCCGCAACACGACTTCCAGCCCCGACACGGCCAGCACCGTCGCCTCCGTGGCGTCAAGCCGCAGCAGGAAGGGGCGCAGGCGCGGACGGGCGCCGAACTCGAACGAGGCAAGCCGCCGCTCCACACCGGCCCCGGCCAGCAGGATCTCCACGGGCTGGGACGTGCCGGCCTCGGCCCGGCCCTCCTGCCCCATCGTGAGGCCGCGCAGCAGCAATGCCGCGGCCTCCGGCTCCAGGGCGAAGCGCGCCTCCGCACCGCCGGCAGGGGCGCGGAGGCGCAGCGCATAGCTCGGCAACTCGCCGGGCCGCTCTTCCTGCGGCGCGACCACGGCGTAGCGCAGCATGCCGCCTGCGGGGTCGGTGCTCCGCAGGCGCAACGCCGGCGTCGGCATCAGCCACTGAAGGCCGACCTCACCCGCCAGCGGGCCCTGCCAGTCGCGCAGCGAGGCGTCGCGCAGCGGGCCGGCAGCACGCCGGATGGGCCGGGCACGGGCGTGGATCTGCGCCACGCGCTCGCTCGCCATCGGATCCTCCGGCGCCACCTCCAGCAGGCGGCGCCAATGCCCCAGCGCCGAATCCACGCCGCCCGATGCCTCACAGGCCTCGGCCAGGCCACGCAGCGCGTCGCGGTCGGAGCCTGCGAGAGCGACGGCGGCACCGAATTCCACCAGCGCCTCAAGCGGCCGGCCCAGCGACATCAGGCTGCGACCGCGCTTGACCAGGCGTTCGCGATAGTTCTCGTCACCCGGCCCGATGCCGGCCCACAGCGCCACGGCCTCGGCATGGCGGCCGGACTGGCTGGCGATACGGGCGAGGATGCGCGTCGGGTTCGCATGGCCCGGCCGCAACTCAAGAGCGCGCCTCGCCATACGCTGCGCCGTTTCCAGATCGCCCATCGCATGGGCGGTGCGGGCGCGCAGGAAGACGGCCTCGAAATCCGCGGGCACGATCAACAGGGCGGCATCGAGTTGCCGGGCCGCGGCCACGAAGTCCCGCCGACGCTCCGCGCCGCGCGCCTCCTCGATCAGGGTCGCCGCCTGCCGCGGCCGATCACGCGCGGTCAGGGCCCGCGGCGTGGCAGGGCGCGGCGGCGGGGCCGTGCGGGCAGCGGGGCGATCGGACGCCGAGGTATCGGGCGGCGTCTCCACGAAAGGCAGGCCGCCCAGTTCCCAGAAGGCCATCGCGGCGCCGGCCCGCACCAGCAGCTTCGCCCCCGGGTTGGGCGGCGCCGGCAGGGCGGCGAGGTCGAACACGAAGCCGTAGCTGCCATGGCCGATGCCGGCCGCCAGCAGGTCGCGCCGGAAGCGGTTGGCCTGGGTGGTCTGCACGGGCGTGCCATCGACCAGCAGTTCCAGCGCCACCGCCTCGCCCGGCCGGGCGCGGTCGCGCACCCAGCCGATGAGTTGCGTGCCCGCCAGACGCTCGAGCTTGCCATGCAGCATGTGGAGTTGCTTCGGCACGGCCAGACTTGCACGCGCGAGGGGTTCGCCGGCGGGGTCGGACGTCTCCGCCAGGCGAAGCTCGAAAAGATGCGTCTCGCCATCCTGGCGCTCGATCGGGATGGGGCAGTCCAGCCCATGCGCGCCGTCACCGACCTTGGCGCGCAACAGGTCTCCGCGCGGGCGGTCGGCAAGGTAGGTGCCCGCGAGTTCACCGTCGATGGAAACGGCAAGGACCAGCCGCCGGTCGGGCTGTGCCGGATCCCAGGCCCAGCCGCGCAGGGCGCCCTGGATGATGCCGTCGATGCGGGCCTTCACGGTCACGACCTGGCTGGTGCTCCAGCGTTCGGGGGCGGAATACAGCCGGGCATATCGGTGCAATCGCGCCATGGCGTCAAGCCGCAGCAGCACTTATCTGTATGATTTCGAAACAAAAACCCGCCCGCGCCGCCGCCATCGCTGCCGCTTTCGTCCCGCGCGCGCCGATGCTAGGACCGCAGCCCGTGCGGGCGGCGGGGCCGATCCGCGCGAAGGCTGGAGATTGGTCCGGAATGCAGGGCGCCCTTGGCGGCTTCGCGCAGGTGAATGGGGCGGCAAGGGGTGCCCTTCTGCCGCTCGGACAATCGGCTCCGCCGGTCGTGCAGGGCTGGGTGCTGCCGCAGTCGGACGCGCCGGCCGGCATTCCCGAGATCGCGATCGAGATCGACGACGGCGGCATCGCGATGGTGCGCGCCAACCTCACCGCGCCGCCAGAGGCCCCCCCGGGAGCGCGAGGCTTCGCCTGGCCGGTGCCCGCGGCCCTCGCCGATGGCCTGGCGCATCGCCTGCGTGCCTATGATCTGCAGGCGGCGCAGGAACTGGCCGGCTCGCCGCTCGAGATCCGGCTCGACGCCCCGGACGAGGCCCGCTTGCCCGCGCCGGTTCAGGCGCAAGCCCTGCCTGTCGGCGTGCTTGGGGAATGGGTGCTGCCGCTGGCCGGCGAGACCACCGCCGCGCAGCCGGTGCAACTCGCTGAAGGCTTGTGGCTGAGCGCGCGCCAGCCGGCGCTGCACCTGCGCTACGAACTCGCGCTGGAAGGCGGGCGGCGCGGCGTGCGGGTGGTGGCGGATGCAGCCTCTGGCCGGCTCAGCCTGCACATGCGGCCGGATGGCGCGATGCCGCAGCCCGGCGTGATCACGCCGATCCGCGTCCTCGCCTGGCTGCCCCAGGCCAGCGAGAACATCGCCCAGCTGCATGGCGAGATCTGGCTGACCCAGCGGGAGGGCGCGCAGTTCACGCCGCTGCGCCGGCTGCGCCGCGGGCGCATCTTCCGCCGCCCGAGCTGGCTCACCGCCGAGGTGACCCTGACCGAGGAGGAGGCCGCGCTCGGTGCCGATCTGTGGCTCACCGTCGCCGCCCTCGATGCGCGCGGGCTCTGCGCGCTGCCACCGGAATTCGCCGAGCCCCCGGCCCCGCCCGAGGCGCGGATGGAGGATGCACGGCTGGAGGGCAGCTTCGCGGCCCTGGCCACCATGGTGCTGGCGCATCGGGGCGCGGCAGCGGCCGCGCCGGCCCTGCCGCCCGCCCCTGCCCTGCCCGCCGTGCCCGCCACCCCGCTTGGCGCCCAGCACCCGCCCACGCAGGTGATCCTGCCGGTCTATAATGGCGACCTCGTCGTGCGCGATTGCCTGCGCGCGCTGCGCGACTCCATGACCGGCCCGGCCGAGATCGTGATCCTCGACGATGGCAGCCGCGCCCATACCGCCGAGCTGCTGCGCGCCGAGGCAGCGGTCGATCCGCGCTTCGTGCTGCACCGGCGCGATGTGAACCGCGGCTACACCAAGACTATCAACGAAGGCATCATGCTCACCGAGGCGCCCTTCGTGGTGATCCTCAACTCGGACACGCTGGTCTGCCCGGGCTGGCTGGACCGGCTGCACGCCGCCTTCCGCGCGCGCCCGCATACCGGCATGTCGGGCCCGCTCTCCAACGCCGCCTCCTGGCAATCCATCCCCGAGACGGTGCGCCACGACGCCACCTGGTCCACCAACGACATGATCGCGCCGGAGGATCGCTTCCGCGTGCAGGCGCTGCTGGATCGGGTGTCGGAGCGCGCCTACCCGGATTTCCCCATCCTGAACGGCTTCTGCACGCTGATCGCGCGCGAGGTCTTCGACGTGATCGGCCTGTTCGACGAGGACGCCTTCCCGATGGGCTACGGGGAGGAGACGGATCTGTGCCTGCGCGCGCGCCGCGCCGGCTTCGGCCTGACGGTCGCGGATGACTGCTTCGTCTATCATCACAAGAGCGTCACCTTCGGCTCGGCCAACCGGCTGAAGCTGACCCGCGCGGGCGGGTTCGAGATGCGCAACAAGCATATCGGCGTCAGCGTCCCGGCGCTGGAACAGGCCATGCAGGCCTGCCCGCCGATGCAGCGCCTGCGCCTTCGCATGACCGAATTGCTGTCGGAGTCCCCCTGAGAATGGCCAGGATCCTGTTCGTGCTGCCGGTGCGCGGCGGCAGCGGCGGCGCGCATTCGGTGGTGCAGGAAGTGACCGCGCTGCGCGATCTCGGCATGGAGGCCTCGGTGGCCGTCAACGGCGCGAATGCCGAGAGCTTCCGCCAGGCCTATGACCGCTTCGCCTGGGTCGAGGAGGGTGGGCTCAAGGTGTTCGAGGACAGCGGCGCCCTGGCCCGCCACGCCCAGGCGGCGGACATCGTCATCGGCACGACGAATACCTCGATCCACTCGATCGCCGAGGCGATGAAATTCGCCCGCGGCGCCAGCTTCCGCACCGGCTACTATGTGCAGGACTACGAGCCGCTGTTCTACGCCGCCGAGAGCGCGGAGCACGCGCTGGCGGTGGCGAGCTTCGCGGCGCTGCGCGGCTGCACGTATTTCGCCAAGACCAATTGGCTCACCGGCGTGGTGCGCGCCGCACATGGCCATGAGGCGAAGCTGGTGGTGCCCAGCATCGACCATGGCATCTATCGCCCCGCGCGCCGGCCCGGCGGGGGCGGGCGGCGGCTGGTCACGGCGATGGTACGCCCCTCCACCCCGCGGCGCGCGCCGGCGCGCACGCTGCGCGTGCTGCAGCGCCTGGCGTCAGGCGAATTCGGTGAGGCAGAGGTCGTGGCCTTCGGCACGGATGCCGAGGAACTCGCCAGCTTCGGCATGACCCTGCCCGAGGGCGTGCGCCTGGCCGGGCAGCTCAAGCAGGTGGAGGTGGCCGAATTGCTGCGCGCCGCGGATGCCTTCCTCGACCTGTCCGACTACCAGGCCTTCGGTCGCACGGCCGCGGAGGCGATGGCGTGCGGCTGCGTCGCGCTGGCGCCCGCGCTTGGCGGGGCGGTGGATTTCATGCAGGACGGCGTTAACGGCTTTCTTGCCGATACCTGCGACGATGCGGCAGTGACCACCGCGATCCGCCGCATCCTGTCGCTCTCGGAGGCCGAACTGACTACGGTGCGCCTCGCGGGGCTCGAGGCCGTCGCCGGCTACACGCCGGTGCGTGCCGCGATCTCCGAGTTGCGCGCCTTCGGTCTGGCCTGAACGCGCCCCGCCTCGGCCAGGCTGTCGCCGTGCTGGCGCCGATGCAGGTGCGGGAATATACCCCGGCGGGGGGCGTTGGTTGGCGGGGCAGCGCGCCTTGCGCGGGTTGACCCCGGCCTGGATGGAGATGATGCGGCTCATGGCGGACTACGATTTCATCGATATCGGCTGCTCCTCCGGCGGTTCCCTCGCCTGGGGCGCGCGCTTCCTGGGCGGGCGGGGCATCGGTGTCGACATCGATCCGGCCAAGGTCGCCAAGGCACGCGCAGCGGGGCAGGAGGCCGTGCAGGCCGATGCGACCCAGCTCGACTATCCCGACGGCGCCTTCCGCTTCGCGCTGTTCTTCGACATGCTCGAGCACCTGCCCGGGCCGGACCTGGCGCTGCGCTGCGTGAAGGAAGCCTATCGCGTCTCGCGGGATTTCGTGCTGATCCGCGGCCCCAACTTCGATGGTGAGGCGCAACTGCGCAGTATCGGGCTCAAGCGCTACTACACGGATTGGACCGGCCACACCTGGCACCACCGTGCCAGCGAGTTCCAGGCCATCATCCGCAGGGTCGAGCCGGTGCGCTCGCTGATCATGGCGCATCACCAGATCACGGAGAGCCAGGATCCGGACCTGCTGCCGATCGATGCGCCACCGAATCAGGCTCGCTACAACCAGGAACTGCACGGCGACAAGCCGGAGGTGGCGCTGCCCGGTCGCATCTTCACGCGCCTCGTCGTGGTGCTGGCGAAGAACCCGGCGGTCAACGTGCATGAGCTGGCGCTGCAGGCCACCGGCAGCCTGCTCTATGATGTGGGGGCCGAGCCCACCACGCGCAGCCCGCAGCCCAGCACCGTCGGTTGATTCGGCCGCGGCCTTGCGAACGCGCCACGCCCTGCGGGCAGATTGCCGCACCGGGCGTGGCGCGCTAAGCCGGGCGAAGGCGCGACGGCGGCGAGCTGGCCCGCCGCATCGGCGATGTGCCTGCCGGAGATCCGCATGAAGTACCTCTTCGCCTTCGGCTGCCCGCGGTCGGGCACGACGGCCCTGGGCCAGATCCTGAACCGCCATCCCTCCATCGCCCTGGGCATCGAGCGCTTCAAGCACATCGCCATGGGCCGGCGGAGTGCCGAATTCCTGCCTGAACTCTTCGAACCGGCGCGTTTCCTCGATATCCGGCCCGATGACACGAATACGGTGCGGCAGAACGATCATCTCGCGCAGAAATTCGCCTCCGGCCGGCCGATCCGCATGATCGGCGACAAGATCCCCCGCCTCTACCATCGCATCGCCCAGCTGCGCGCGGGCTTTGCCGAGGCGCAGTTCGTCGTGATCTTCCGCGACCCGCTGGATGTGGCCCTGTCCTGGCAGGCGCGCGCCGATTCGCCGCGCGATTCCTGGCCCGCCGAGAATGATGCCGCGAAGGCGCTGGACGAGTGGATGGCCTGCGTGGACATCATCGCCGAGGCGCTGCCCGCCTGCGGCACGACCCTGAAGATCGTGGACTACGACCGCTTTTTCCGTGTCGCCAGCGCCGAGGAACTGGCCGGCAACATTCGGCGCCTCTACCGCGCGATCGGGCTCGACATGCAGCCGGTCAACCTGCTGCGCACGGCCGAGGCCATGCGTCGGCCACGCGCGCGCAAGTCGGATACCAAGCCGGTCCTGCCCGACGCGGTCGCCGCCAGGGCTGCCGCGCTGCGCGAGCATGCGCGCTATCGCGCCCTGCTCTCCCAGGCGATCTAGGGTCCAAACCCGATCAGGGGCGTGGTGGATCGCCGAGGGCTGGTCGTTGCCGGGCAGGAAGCGACCGACGCCGATGCTGGCTGCATCGGCGAGCGTCGCTGACGCCCCCGGCGGCGGCCAGAACCGGCCAGCCGCCCGTC
Source organism: Roseomonas sp. TF40 (assembly GCF_057219975.1). NCBI lineage: Bacteria > Pseudomonadati > Pseudomonadota > Alphaproteobacteria > Acetobacterales > Roseomonadaceae > Roseomonas > Roseomonas sp. TF40. Next base: position 504,882 of record NZ_JBXVVR010000001.1, read on the forward strand.
TTCTGATTGGGTTTGGACCCTAGGGCCTGTGGACACTTGGGCTGCGGGCGCATCCGCCGGTGCTTTTCCGTGCTGGGTGCGTTGGCCATGCTCGCCGATGGATAGCCATCGGCTCCGCTGTCCGCCTTCCCAGCGCAAAAAATCCCTCGCCGGCCGCATCCCGGCCCCAACTGTCCACAGGCCCTAGCAAATGGTGCATAAGCGGGATGGCTCGGCTGCTCGGCGCCTTGCCCGGATGAACCATGTCGCGACGCTGCCCGGAAGCCACGGCCTCACGCCTCATGGCGGCGCGAGCCGCTCGGCCTCCGCCAGGGCGGGAGCAATGGCGAGGATGAAGACCTCCCGCCCCGTCTCCGTGTGCGCCAGACCGTGCAGATCCACACCCGTGAGCGCGGCCAGGATCGGCGCGGCATCGGCACGCGGCAGCGCGGTGACGAGCCCGCGCAACCGGCCCGCCTGATCCAGCACCGGCCCGCCCGAATAGCCCATCAGCGCGCCGAGACGGGCCGTGAAGCCGGGACCATGGCCGGCAAGCTCGGCCCCTGGGCGCTCGACCAGGCCGGCGGCGACGCTCGGCCCGGCCGAGGGCGCACCCAGGGCCCAGAGCCGTTCGCCAGGCGCCGGCGCCGCGCGGGCGACCGGCACGGGCACCATCACCCCGGGCGCGATGCCGAGCACGGCCAGATCCATCGCCGGGCTGCGCGCCAGCACCACCGCCTCCCCGCCCGCCGCGCCATCGCCGCGAGTGAAACGCAGCCGCTCCACGCCCTCGGGCAGCACATGGGCATTTGTCAGCAGGCGGTCGGGCGCCACCGCGACGGCGGAGCCCAGCGGCAGGCCATGGGCGGAAAGCAGCGCGAAGCCGGTCCGCGCCGCCTCGGCCGCCGGGGTCGCGCGGGCCGCCTCGCCCGGCAGGCGGGCACAGCCAGCCAACAGCAGGAGCAGGAACAGGAACAGGAACAGGCCAGTCCTGGTACGCATGGGCGATCCTCCGCCGCGGATCCGCTAAGCTTGCGGCGAAGATGGTGGAGCAAAGCTGAATTCAAGGGCCGTCGCCGCCTGCGCCGCCGGACTTGACCGGGCTGGGCGGAGAAGAGAACATAACAAGAACGAAGATGGATGACCCCAAGGACCCCTACCCGCTGCCACCAGGCCCCCTGCCGATGTCCCGGCAGGCTGCTCGCGCACTCTATTTGCGAACGCTTCGCATTTGCAGTATCAGGGAAGGACACCACCCGGAGCGAGTCCCGTATGGCCACCACCGGTCTTCCCAATTGGCCCTGGCAGCAGGCCGAGGCCGATGCTCTCCCCGCCCCCGAGCGGTTGATCGTCGATGCCGCGCGTGCCTGGGCGGCCGCCGCCCATCAGGGTCGCCCTCGCCGTGCCGTGCTGCGCCAGATCCTCGCCACCGAGAATGCGGAAGCCGCGACCGAGGCGCTGGACGGGGTGCTCACCCCCCTCGCCCAGAGGCCACTGACCCTGGGCTGCCTGCTCTGCCCGCGCCTGATCGGTACCGAGCCTGACCTGCTGCTGGCCCTGGCCTGCGCCCAGCGGCATCGCCGGCGTGAGGCCCTGGCCCTGCTGCTGCGTCAGGCGGCGCCGCGGGATGCCTATGCAGCCATGGCCGCGGCGGTGGCGCTGGGGGCGCATCTGCGCGCGGCGGGGCTGCTTTTCCAGCAACCCTGGTCCCGGGCGCCGGCGGCGGGATGACCGCCCCTTACCAGCGGCGAACGGGGCCGCAATCCAGGTGCACGAAGCCGTCGCGCCGATAGAGGCCGACGCCGCCAAGTTGCAGGTCGGCGGCCGTGCGCGCCAGCCCCATGCCGAGCCGCCCCGGCAGCCGGCAATCCGCCGCCATGCCGGACATGTGCAGCGACACGCGCGAAACGCGCCGGCTCTGCGAGGCCCGCGCGGCGTTGGTCTCGGGCGAGCGATAGCCGCTGATCACCTGGAAGGGCTCATCGGCGTCGAGCTGGCGCGCCACCTCGGCCATCACGTCGAACAGCCGCGGGTCCATCGGCGTGGTCTCGGCCGCGGAGAGGTCGCGGAAGACGAAGTCGAGCCGGCGCAGCGCCTCGCGGTCGTAGCGGCCGTCGCGGAAATAGACGCCGGAGAAGCTGTCCTCCGTCACCTGGCGGCGCACGGAGAGCCGCCGTACGCCCGATTGCGCCAGCGCCGGCGGGGCAACGAAGAGACCCACCGCGGCGGCGATCAGCCCGCGCCGGGGCAGCACCGCCTCGCCCCCCGGGGGGCAGCAGGGGCAGGCCGCATCATGGCCGACCTTCGGCCCGAAGACGCGGGGCATCAGCGCGCGGCCCCTAATGACGCCATCTGCTGGCGGGCGGGCGTGGCCATGGCGCGGGCATAGGCGGCGTCGAGGTTGTAGATGTCGGGGCGGATTCGCACGCGCCCGCCCTCGATCATCACGGTGTTGTAGTGCAGCAGCACCGGCAGCACGCGGCGCAGACCCACGGCGGAGGTGACGCGGCTGTCGATCGCGCGTTGGGCGCGCGGCAGGTCCCAGCCGGGCGTGCCCTCCAGCAGCAGGGCCATCAGGTCGTTCGGCCGCTCCAGCCGGATGCAGCCCGAGGAGAAGGCGCGGTCCGGCCGGCGGAAGAGATGCCGGTCGGGCGTGTCATGCATGAAGATGTCGTCATTGTTGGGCATGACGAACTTGATCCGGCCCAGCGCGTTCGAATCGCCCGCATCCTGGCGGATGAAATAGGGGAAGCGGTCGCGGTTCAGGCTCGACCAGTCGATGGTGCGCGGGTCGATCTCCGTGCGCTGGCCATCCACCACGCCAAACACCCGGAAGCCCCGCGCGGCCATGCCTTCCGGATCGCGACGGAAGCGCGGCAGCAGGTCCTCCCGCGCGTTGCGGTCCGGCACGCCCCAGGGCGGGTTGAACTGGATGGTGGTCATCCGCACCGCCAGCATCGGCGTCGCGCGGTCCGGCCGGCCGACGATCACGGCCATGCCAAGCAGTTCGCGCCCACCTTCCGTCACGCTCAGGCGGAAATCGGGCACGTTCACGTCGATGCGCCGCTCCCCGCCCGGTTCGGCCTTGGCGCGCAGCATGTCGAGCGCGACCCGGAGCTGGTCCACGCGCGCCGAGAGCGGCCGGTTCAGCAGGCCGAGCGAGATGCGCCCGACCCGGCCATCGACCTCAAGACCATTGGCCTGCTGCCAGCGGCGCACCGCGGCCTCGAGCGGCGCGTCGTAGCGCGCCCCGCCATCCGGCGCGGCGGCCAGCACGGCATCCTCGGCCGCGAGGCGGGCGCGCAGCGCGGGGATGCGCACCGAATCGAAGCTGCCCGGCTCGATCGTCGATTCGCCCGGAATCGGCGCGACGCGCGCCACGCGCAGCAGGGCCTTCTGGCGGGCCAACTCGGCCTTCAGCACATCCGCCCCCGCGGGCAGCAGCGCCGCGCGGTCCAGCAGCGCGGCCGGATCGGGGGTGGAGACCAACTCGGCCATCCAGCGGTCGAGATTCACCGGGCCCGCATCGCGCCGGATATCCGGCCGGCCCGGCAGGTCGCGCACCCGGCCGAGCAGCAGGTCCGATAGCGCCATCTGCGTGGCGCGCAGCAGCGCGGCGCGATAGCCGGCCGGGTCCGCGGCCGCCAGTTCGACGCCGGGGATGCCGTAATGCCGCGGGTCGAGCCCATCCTCCTCCAGCCGTCGCAGCCGGTCGAGCAGCCGAACGAGGGAGGCCGGGGCATCGGCGGGCGCGGCCTGGGCGAAGGCGCCGCCCGCGAGTGGCGGGGCGAGGCAGGAGAGTGCCGCGGCGAGAAGGGGACGTCGGGCCGTGTTCATGGGCTGGAAATACCGAAGCGGGGCGGCGGTTGCAAACCTTCGGGGCGCGTCTCAGCGAAACAGATCGGTGAAGATCAGCGCGAGGCCCAGGCAGAGCGCCAGGAACACCAGCCCGCCCAGGAGTGCCGCCGAAAGCCCGCCGCGCGCCCCGCCAGTCTCCTCGCGCGGGATCGAGGGCGGCTCGGGCGTGCCGCTGGGGGTGAAGGGGTCGTCATGCCGCGCCCGGCGTTCCACCACGCGATGCGCGGGCGGCGGGTGGTCGGGGCGCGGGGCGTGCGGTGGGGGGGTGGTCACCGCGATGCTCGGCTGGACGTCACAGGGTGATCAGCCAGGCGGCGGCGGCCAGGAAGGCCAGCAGGGCGATGACGCCCCGGACGATGGCCCAGATGTCCGACCGCCCGACATCGCCCTCCTCGGGCAGGTAGTTGGGGCGCTGCGGCAGGTCGCCATGGCGAAAGGGATCACGGCGCGCTTGCACGCCGCGGGGCACACCGGTCTCGACCCGCTTGTCGACCTGCTGCGTCATTCCAGCCCTCTCAACCTCCTGCATACACCCGCTGCGGTGCCGAAGGCAATCGTTTTAATTTCGAATCGTTTTCCCGGATGGTTGACGCGCGCCCCCCGCTGCGCGACCCCTGCGCGCGGCTTCGGAGAACCAAGATGCGGGCAAGTGCGGCGGCGGTGCGCGAACAGATCCTGGCGATCCTGGGGGCCTGGGGCATGCCCGATGACCTCGCCGCCGAGACCGCCGAGGTGATGCTGGAAACCGACCTCGCTGGCGTGGACAGCCACGGCATCGGCATGCTGGCCAGCTATGAGCGCATGCGCCGCGCCGGGCAGGTGAAACTCGATGCCCGCCCGCGCGTGCTGCGCGAAGGACCCGCCATGGCGCTGGTCGATGGCGGGGCGGGGCTCGGCCATCCGGTCGCCGCCTTCGCCATGCGCCTGGCTGTGCGGAAGGCGAAGGAAGGCGGCGTGGGCGTGGTCTCGGTGGTCAACAGCCACCATTTCGGCGCCGCCGGCTGGTATGTGCAGCAGGCAGCCGCCGCGGGCTGCATCGGCTTCATCACCAGCGGCACGCGCACCCTGGCGATGGTGCCCACGCGCGGCGCCCTGCCGGTGCTCGGCACCAACCCCATCGCCTTCGCCGCCAAGGGGGCCGAGAGCCCCGCCGTGGTGCTCGACATGGCGACCACCACGGTCGCCGCCAACAAGGTCCGCGCCAAGGCGCTGCGCGGCAAGGCGATCCCGCCCGGCTGGGTGCTGGACGGCCAGGGCGCCCCGGTGAGCGACCCCGTGGCCGCCGCCGCGCAGATCTTCGAGCGGCCCGAGGGCGGCATCTCGCCGCTCGGCGGCACGGAGGAGATGGGCAGCCACAAGGGCTACGGCCTTGGGCTGATGGCGCATATCCTGGGCGGCACCCTGGCCGGGGCCAGTTTCAGCCCGATCCGCAACCGCACCCAGCGGCCCGGCGACCCCGACAATATCGGCCACTTCCTGCTGGCGATCGACCCGGGCTTCTTCCGGGAACCCGGCGCCTTCGAGGCCGATCTGGACGCCGTGGTCGGCGTGCTGCGCGCCACGCCCCCGGCCGACCCGGCCCTGCCCGTGCTGGTGCCTGGCGACCCCGAGCGCGCCGAACGCGCGGCGCGCCTTGCGGAGGGCATCCCCATCCCGCCCCTCCTGGCCGAGGAGATCCGCGGCATCGCCGAGCGCGCGGGCGTCGCCTTCCTGCTGGGCAATGCCTGATGGCCGCGCCGCGCGCCCTGCTCTTCGACGTCTTCGGCACGGTGGTCGATTGGCGCAGCGGCATCGCGCGGGAGGCCGCGCCCTTCCTCGCCCGCCACGGCATCGCCGCCGACCCGCACGCCTTCGCCGATGCCTGGCGCGCACGCTACGACCCGGCGATGGCGGTGATCCGCGCCGGTGCGCGCCCCTTCACGCGGCTCGACGTGCTGCACCGGGAGAATCTGCTGGCCGTGCTGGCGGCGCTGGGCCGCGACGCCGCGAGCCTGCCCGGGGCCGAGATCGAGGACCTCGTGCGGGCCTGGCACCGGCTCGACCCCTGGCCGGACAGCGTCGCGGGGCTGACCCGGCTGAAGGCGCGCCACATCATCGCGCCCCTGTCCAACGGCAATGTCGCGCTGCTGCTGAACATGGCCAAGCGCGCCGGCCTGCCCTGGGACGCCATCCTCGGTGCCGAGGTGGCGCAGGCCTACAAGCCGCAGCCCGAGGCCTATCTGCGCACGGCCGAGATCCTCGGCCTGCCGCCCGGGGCCTGCATGCTGGTCGCCGCGCATAACGGGGACCTGGCCGCCGCGCGCGCGGTGGGTTTCGGCACCGCCTTCGTCGCCCGCCCGACCGAATACGGGCCGGCCCAGGCCACCGATCTCGGCCCGACCGGGCCCTGGGATGTTGTGGCGCATGATTTCCTCGACCTCGCCGATCGCCTGGAGCAGTTTCCGATCGAATGACGCCATTCGTTCGAAATTCTTTCCTTAGAAACAATGGGTTATGGAGCATGGGATCCTTCCTGCCGGACGGATCGGGTTCCTGAGAGAGACTGAGACGCCGCATGTCCTTCCCGCATGACGACCAGGCCTGGGCCGAGACGGCCGAATTCCTCCGCGCCCGGCTGGCGCCGCCCGATCGGCTGGTCGCCCCCGACCCCTTCCGCTGGGTGATCCCGCGCGCCCAGCGCTTCCTCGCCGCGCGCGTGAACCAGCCGCGCGCCTTCGAATGGATCGTGACGCACAAGGGCGAGCTGGCGGCCATCCCGCGCGCCTTCCTCGACACGCTGCCCAGCCAGGCCGTGCCGGTCTTCGCCAATGCCGTCTTCGTCGTCTGGGCCACCGCACCGGCCGCCGACCTGCCCGACCTGACGGACACCGACCATGTCCGCGCCTTCCACGTCTTTGCCGAGGCGCTGCCGATCGAGGCCGCGCCGCCGCCGGCCGCCACGCCGGCCGCGCCGGTCTTCCAGGCCCCGCCCCCCGCCGCCCCCGGCGGCCCCGCCCGGCCCTGGCTCGGCGATGGCCAGCCCGGCACCGCGCGCGAACGCGCCTTCCAGGAGGAACTCGACCGGCTGGTGGAGGACTACCTCGCCCCCGCGCAGGGTCTCTCGGTGCTGGATATCGGCTGCGGCGCCGGGCGCTTCGCGGCGCTGGCGGGGGCCGCTGCCCTGACCGGCATCGACCTGGATGAGGCCGCGCTGGCGCGCGCGCGCGCGCGCCACGCAAAGATGACCCAGGCCGCCTTCCGGCGGATGGACGCACAGGCGCTGGAGTTCGCCGAGGCCAGCTTCGATGCGGTGATGATGATCGACATGGCCGAGGCACTGGCCGATCTGCCCGGCGCGCTGGCCGAGGCCGCGCGGGTGCTGGCACGCGGCGGGCGGCTGATGATCACCGCGCCGAACCGCGACAGCCTGCCGATACGCGCGCTGCGCCGGCTCGGCCAGCCCGCGCCCGGCCGCAGCCTGACCGTGGCGGAATTGACCGGGATGCTGCGCGCGGTGGGGCTCAGCGTGATCCGCAGCGACGGCATCTTCCTCTCGCCCGGCTGGGCGCTGCGCGAGGCCGCGAGCCTGCTCGCACCGCTGGAGGAGGATCCGGAATTCGTCGAGGCCGCACGCATCCTGGGCCGTCGCGCCGGCCCGGACTACGCGCTGGCCTTCTGCCTGCTGGCGCGGAAGGGATAGAGCACTATGCGTTCATGAGACCGCAGCGGGCCCTATCCGACGGGCTCGCCGAAGGTCAGCCGGTTGCCATCCGGGTCGCGGAGCGAGAATTCGCGCAGGCCGTACCAGAAATCCGTGGGCGGCACCTCGATGGGCGTGCCGCGCCCGGCGATCTCGGCGTGCAGCGCATCCAGGCCCGTCACCATGACATGCACCTGCCCCTGCCCGCGTCCGGCCGGCGCGCGCAGGGCGGGCATCAGGTTCAGCACCAGCGCGCCGCGCGCCACCGCCGCGAAGTCCGGCGGCTCGCCCACGCGGAAACATTCCACGCAGCCAAGCCGCCCGACATAGAAATCGAGGCTCGCCGCCACATCCCCCACCACGAAGACGGCGGCGAGGGCGGTGAGGCTCGGCGTGCTCACTCGCTGCGGATGCCGCCGTCGCGGATGATCGGCGTCCAGCGCGCCACCTCGCGGCGGATATGCGCGGCGAAATCGGCCGGGCTGCCGCCCACCACCGTGCCCGCCTGGGTCTCGAAGATCCGCTGCTGGACCTCCGGCATCGCGGCGATGCGGCCGAACACCTCATTGATGCGCGCCGCCAGCGCCGGGTCCATGCCGGCGGGGGCGACGATGCCGTGCCAGACCGCGACCTCGAAGCCCGGCAGCACGGTGGAGACCGCCGGCGTGTTGGGCAGCAGCGGCGTGCCGGCCGAGGTGCCGATGCCCAGTGCCTTGGCGTTGCCCTGGCGGATCTGCCCGATGCCGGAAGACACGGTGGGGAAGCCGAATTGCGCGTCGTTGCGGATCAGCGCCGTGACCATCTCCGCGCCGCTGCGATAGGGCACATGCACCATGCGGATGCCGGCCTCCTTCAGGAACAGCGCCATGAAGAGGTGGCTGCCATTGCCGTTGCCGGCCGAGGAATAGGTGAAGCGGTCCGGCGCGGCCTTGGCCTGGTCGATCACCTCGCGGATCGAGGTGGCGGTGACCGAGGGGTGCGCCATAAGCACCGCCGGCAGGTTCACCAGGTGGATGATGGGCGTGAAGGCGGTGGTCGGGTCATAGGCGAGGTTGGGGTTGAGCTCCTTGCCAATGGCGTTGGCGCCGATATCGGCCATCATCAGCGTGAGCCCATCGGGCCGTTCCCGCGAGACGGCGAGGCCCGCGATGGTGCCCCCCGCGCCGGGGCGGTTCTCCACCACCAGCGTCTGCCCGCCGGTCACTTCCGGGAAGCGCGCGGCCACGGTGCGCGACAGGGTGTCGATCGCCCCCCCGGCGCCGAAGGGCACGATGAGGCGGATCGGGCGATCGGGCCAGCTGCCCTGGCCCCGCGCCAGGCCCGGCAGCAGCGCCGGCGCGGCCAGCCCGGCCGCGGCCAACAGGACACTCCGGCGGCCCGGTCGATTCGTCATCGTTTCGCTCCCTCGAATTGGATTGCTCTCATAAATGAACGTGCCCACCCTGGCGCGCAACCTCACCAGCCCATTATGTGAGGCAGATAGCCTCGGAGTCGCGCGCCCCATGACCTGGTCGATCGTCGCCCATGATCCCGAGACCGGCGCCTTCGCGGTGGCCGTGACCACCTGCGCCTTCGCCGTCGGCGCCTCCTGCCCCTTCGTGCGGGCGGGGGTGGGGGCGGTCTCGACCCAATCCATGACCAACCGCTACCTCGGCCCCGCGGTGCTGGACGGACTCGCGCGCGGCCTCTCCCCGGCCGCGGCCATCGAGGGCGCGCTGGCCGGCGATGAGGGGCGCGGCCTGCGCCAGATCCATGCGGTGGACCGCCATGGCCGCTCCGCCGCCTTCACCGGGCAGCATTGCGTGGAGTGGTGCGGCGACCTGACCTCGGCACATGTCTCCTTCGCCGGGAACATGCTGGCCGGGCCGGGCGTGCTGTCCGACACCTACGCCGCCTTCGTCACCAACACCGACCTGCCCCTGGCCGAGCGGCTGCTCGCCGGGCTCGATGCCGGGGAGGCCGCGGGGGGCGACCGGCGCGGGCGGCAATCGGCGGCGCTGGTGCTGACCACGACAGAGGATTTCCCCGACATCTCGCTGCGCGTCGATGACCACCCGCTGCCGCTGGTGGAGTTGCGCCGGCTCTACGGGATCTGGCAGCGCGACCGCGCGCCGACGCTGCGCGACCAGCCCTCCAAGGCGCGGCCCTCGGGCAATCATGACCTGGACAGCATCGAGGCGCGCTGGATCAAGGCGGGGCTCGATATCCGACTGAGGCGCTGAATGCAGCGTCCCCGGGTCGCCGCCCCCTGGGTTGCAGCCCCCTGGGTCGCCGCATTGGGCGCGACCCTGCTGATGCAGACCATCGGCACCTTCCTCAGCCAGACCGTGCCTGTGGTCGCGCCGCTGATGACGGCCGAGCTCGGCCTGCCGCCCGAGGCGATCGGCAATTTCTCCTCGCTCAACACGCTGGGCGCGATCCTGTTCCTGCTGTTCGGCACGCCGCTGGTCGCGCGCTTCGGGCCGGCGCGGATGCTCCAGGCGGGGGCGCTCATCTCCTGCCTCGCGCTGCTTTGTGCGGCGGCGGGCTGGGTCTGGGCCTTGCCGCTGGCGGCGGTACTGATGGGCATCGGCTATGGGCCGACCGGGCCGGCCGGCAGCCGGATCCTGCAGGCCACGGCGCCACCACGCCACCGCGTGCTGATCTTCTCGGTGAAGCAGGCCGGTGCGCCGGCGGGCGGGGCGATGGCGGGGCTGGTGGCGGCGCCGGTGGCCGCGATCTGGGGCTGGCAGGCCGCCCTGCTCAGCGGCATCGGCGTGGCCCTGATCGCCACGCTGGTGATGCAGCCGCTGCGGGCAGGGCTGGATGCGGACCGTGACCCGACGCGCCCGCTGGCCGAGGCTTTCCACTGGCAGCAGCTGGCCACGCCGCTGACGACGCTGCGCCTCTCCCCCATCCTGCCGCCGCTCTGCCTGCAGGCCTTCGCCTTCGCCGCGCTGCAGGGCAGCCTGATGAGCTTCACCGCCACCTGGCTGGTGCAGCGCCACGGCATGAGCCTGCCCGCCGCCGGCAGCATCTATGCCGTGATGCTCGTGGCCGGCGTGGCCGGGCGGCTGGTGCTGGGCTGGGCGGCGGACCGGATGGGCGATGCGACGCGCAGCCTCGCCCTGCATGGCCTTGTGGCCGCCTCGCTCACCGCGCTGTGGGTGCTGGCGGGGCCGGGCGCGCCACTGGGCCTTGCGTGGCTGCTCGCCGCCGGGGCGGGCTTCACCGCGGCTTCCTGGAACGGAATCTTCCTGGCCGAGGTCGCCCGGGTGGTGCCGGCGGATCGCGTGGCGGAGGCCAGTTCGGGTGCCATCCTGCTCTGCTTCCTGGGCTACCTCTCGGCACCCAGCGCCTTCGCCCTGGCTGTGGCGGTGACGGGGAGCTGGCTGCTGCCCTTCCTTGCCGCCTGCGCCTTGCTGGCGATGGTCTCGGTGGGGGTGTTCCTGCGCCGGGGTGCGCCGGACGCCGGCAGGGGCTAGAAGGGCGCCGGATTTCGGCGGGATCGCAGATGAGTGTGGCGCTAGGTGTGATCGGCTTCGGCATCATGGGCGAGCGGCTGCTGCGTGCCGCCCTGGCGCATGACCCGGCGGTGCTGCGGCCCGTCGCCGTGTGGGATCCCACGCCGGCAGCGGCCGCGCGGCTGGCCGCCGCCACACCGCATGTGCCGATGCTGCGCAGCGCCGAGGACGTGATCGCGGCCTGCGACGCGCTCTACATCGCCACCCCGCCCTCTTCCCACCTGCACTACGCGCGCGCCGCCTTCGACGCCGGCAAGGCGGTGTTCCTGGAGAAGCCGCTGGCGGAGGACCTGCCCGCGGCGCGGCGCTTCGTCGCCGAGGCCGAAGCGAAGGGCGAGCGCGCGGCGGTGAACTTCCCCATGGCCTCCTCCCCCGCCGTTGCGCAGATCGCCGCCTGGCAGACCGGCCTCGGGGCGCCGCGGACGCTCACCATCCATGCCGACTTCGCCACCTGGCCGCGCGGCTGGCAGCAGGCGGCCGCAGGCTGGCTCGCGCAGCGCGCCGAGGGCGGCTTCACGCGGGAGGTGCTCTCGCATTTCCTGTTCCTCACGCGCCGGCGGCTCGGCCCGCTCACCCTGGTCGAGGGCCGCGCCACCTACCCGGCCGGCACGGGATCCGAGACGGCGATGGACGCGCGGCTCATGGCGGGTGGGGTGCCGGTGCGCGTCACGGGCGCGGTCGGCGCCACCGACCTCGACGAGACGAATGGCTGGCTGCTGCTCGCCGAGGGGGGTGCGATCCGCCTGCGCGACTGGTCGATCGCGGAGAAGCAGGCGCCCGATGGCAGCTGGCACACCGCGCCCGACGCGCTGCCCAACCCGGCGATGCGCCCGCTGGTGCTGCGCGGGCAGCTCGACAAGCTCGCGGCGCTCACGCGCGGCGCGCGCGTGGACCTCGCCACGCTGCGGGAGGCGCTGGAGGTGCAGGAGATCGTCGAGGCGATCCTCGGCACGGATCAGACCTCGTAGGGCAGGCCGACATAGTTCTCGGCGAGCGTCGTCATCGCCGCCTTCGAGGTGCTGACATAGTCCAGCTCCGCCACCTGCACGCGGTGCTCGAAGCTGTCATCGCCGTCGAAGCGATGCAGCATGGAGGTCATCCACCAGGAGAAGCGCTGGCCCTTCCAGATGCGGCGCAGGCAGATCTCGCCATAGCGGTCGAGCAGATCGGTCTCGCCCCGCTTGAAGAAGCGCTCAAGCCCGCGCGCCAGCACGCGGATATCGGCGATGGCGAGGTTCATGCCCTTCGCCCCGGTGGGGGGCACGATATGCGCGGCGTCGCCGGCCAGGAACAGCCTTCCATGGCGCATCGGCTCCACCACGAAGCTGCGCATGGCGGTGACACCCTTCTGGAAGATCGGGCCTTCCTGCAATTCCGGCCCGCAGCCGAGCCGCTTGTGCAGTTCCTCCCAGATCCGCGCATCGGGCCACTCGTCGAGGTTCTCGTCCGGCGCGCATTGCAGGTAGAGCCGGCTGATCGTCTCGGAGCGCATGGTCGCCAGGGCGAAGCCCTGCTCGTGCCGCGCATAGATCAGCTCATGCGACACCGGCTTCGAATGGCTGAGGATGCCAAGCCAGGCGAAGGGGTAGATGCGATCGAAGACCCGCACCAGCTCGGCCGGGATCGCGCCACGGCAGATGCCGTGGAAGCCGTCGCAGCCGCCGATGAAGGCGCAATCCAGCACCTGCGCCACGCCCGCATGCGTGAAGCTGATCCTCGGGGTGTCGCTGGTCACGTCATGCACGGCGACATCCGACACCTCGAAGAGGATCGGCGGGTTGCCGCTGCGCGTGCCGGCGGCCAACCGCGCGGCGATGAGGTCCTTCACCACCTCCTGCTGGCCATAGATGGTCACGACCTTGCCCGTCAGGTCGGTGAGCGGGATGCGATGGCCGACGCCGTCGAAGCGCAGCTCGATGCCGTGATGCGCGAGGCCCTGCGCGTGCAGGCGATCCGCCACCCCGGCCTCGGTCAGCGTATCGACGCTGCCCTGCTCCAGCAGTCCGGCGCGCACGCGTTCCTCGACATAGGTGCGCGAGCGCGCCTCGAGCACCACGGAATCGATGCCCGCCAGATGCAGCAGATGCGACAGCAGCAGCCCTGCCGGCCCCGCGCCGATGATGCCGACCTGAGTGCGCATCGACCGATCCTCAGTTCGCCCCGATCACCCGCGCGCCGGCGGATTTGGGGCCGGGCAGGTCGATCTCGATCGCCAGCGTCGAGAGGTCGTCGCCGCGATCCACCGAGACGTTGACCCGGTTCGGATCGATCGCGACGTAGCGCGCCACCAGGGCCACGATCTCCTGCTGCAGCTTGGGCAGGAAATCCTCGCGCGTGCGGCCCACCCGCTCGTGCGAGAGCACGATCTGCAGCCGTTCCTTCGCCTGGCTGGCCGAAGTCTCCTTCTTGCGGCTGCGGAAGATGTCGAGCCAGCTCATCACGCGGCCCTCCCGCCGAAGAGGCGCTTCAGGAAGCCCTTCTTCTCGGGCTCGAGGAAGCGGTGCTCAAGCTTCTTGCCCAGGAAGCGCGCCACGGCATCCTTGTAGGCCTGCCCGGCCGCGCTCTCGGCATCCATGATCACCGGATTGCCGGTGTTGGACGCCTTGAGCACGCTCTCGCTCTCCGGGATCACGCCGAGCAGCGGGATGGCCAGGATCTCGCGGATGTCCTCGAGCTTCAGCATCTCGCCGCGCTCGACGCGGGCGGGATCGTAGCGCGTGACCAGCAGGTGTTCCTTCACCGGGTCGCGCTTCTCCTCCGCGCGCTTCGACTTCGACTGCAGCACGCCGAGGATGCGGTCGCTGTCGCGCACCGAGCTGACCTCGGGGTTGGTCACCACGATGGCCTGGTCGGCGAAGTAGAGCGCCATGAGCGCGCCCTTCTCGATCCCCGCGGGGCTGTCGCAGACGATGTAGTCGTTGTCCGCGGACAGTTCCTCGATGATCTTCTGCACGCCTTCCTTGGTCAGCGCGTCCTTGTCGCGGGTCTGGCTGGCCGGGAGGATCTGCAGCGTGTCCACGCGCTTGTCGCGGATCAGCGCCTGGTTCAGCCGCGCCTCCCCGCTGATCACGTTCACGATGTCGAACACCACGCGCCGCTCGACGCCCATGATGAGATCGAGGTTGCGCAGGCCCACGTCGAAATCGATCACCACCGTCTTCTTGCCCGACTGGGCGAGTCCGGTGGCGATGGCGGCGGAGGAGGTGGTCTTGCCCACGCCCCCCTTGCCCGATGTGACGACGATGACTTCCGCCATGGATGACCCCCTGTTGATGTGCTCGCCGGCGTTGCTTGCGCGTCAGCCCAGCGGATCGAAACGCATATGCTCGCCCACCAGCCGGGCCATCACGGCCTTGCCGATGGGGGCTTCCCCGAGACCCTCGCGCACCGCGTAGTAGCCGGCGATGGAGACGAGTTCGGGGTCGAAATGGCTGGCGAAGACGCGCGCCGCGGCGTGGCTCTGCCCGCCGGCGATGGCGCGGCCCAGCAGCCGCCCATAGACGTGGATGTTGCCATCCGCGATCACCTCGGCGCCGCGGTTGACGGTGCCGACCACGATCAGGTCGCAGCCCTGCGCCCAGATGCGCTGGCCCGCGCGCACGGGCTGGTCCACCACCATCGCCGGCTTCGCGATGCCCTCGGGCATCGGCTCGGGCGCGGGCGGCGGCGGCGGCGCGGCGGCCTGGGGGGCCGGCGGGAGAGGCGCGGCGACGGGCTGCTCGGCCGCCTCGCTCTCGCGCCCGATCAGCGCGCGCAGCGGCGGCAGGCCGGCCCCCTGGGCGGCGACCTTCATCTCCGGCGTGCCGCCCGTGGTGCCGATGGGCACGATCTCGATCCGGCGCAGACCCTCGATCAGCCCGGCGAAATCGACCTCGTTGGGGCGCGCGGCGATGTCATCCAGCCCGATGACGACCGGGGCGAAGCGCAGGAAGCCCGGCGCGCGGCGGAACTGGTCGCCCAGCGCCGGCACCACCGCCTCCGCCCGATGGTCCAGCAGGCGCAGCACCAGCAGGTTGAAATTGGCGCCGCGCAGCCGGAAGGGCTCGAGACGGGATGCGGGGGGCCTGGACGCGGCGGACATCGCGACGGGGTTTTCTCGATCTGGGGCGCGTGGCGCGGCGGGGGACCGCGCCTTCGCCTCGTCTATAGCCGCCGCCCTGAGCGGGGCGAAGCCCGTTTGCGGCAGGGTTACACATATGAGGCGCTTGGGGGCCGAACTTGGCCCGATCTGCGAAGTGCGAATCGGGCCGCTTCAATCACTTCCGCCGATTCCCTAACCGCCGCGGATGTTGAGGCTGCGCACCAGGTCACCCCACTTCGCCACCTCCACGCGCAGATGCGCGGCCAGCGCCTCGGGCGAGGTGTCCTCGTAGATGTCCACCCCGGCCGCCACCAGGCGCTGGCGCGTCGCCGGGTCGCGCACCGCCGCCGCCACGGCCTGGGAGATCGGGCGGATCGCGGCCTCCGGCGTGCCGGCCGGCGCGTAGACGCCGTTCCAGGCCGAGCTCTCGTAGCCGGGCACCCCGGCCTCGGCCAGCGTGGGCAGCTGCGGCAGCATGGTCGAGCGCACGGCGGTCGTCACCGCAAGGCCGCGCACGCGGTTGTCGGCCATCAGCGGGCCGACCAGGGTCTGGCTGTCGATCATGAAGTCCACCCGCCCGGCCGTGAGGTCCGCCACCCCCTGCGGCGTGGTGCGATAGGGCACGACGGTGAAGGACACGCCCGCGAGCTTGCGCAGCAGCTCGGCCGAGAGATGGCTGGTGGCGCCGATGCCGGCCGTGCCGAAATTCGCCTCGCCATTCTTGCTCCGCAGCCAGGCGAGGAAGGAGGGGATGTCGGTCGCCGGGACGGAAGGATGCACCACCACCGCGAAGGGCTGGCGCGTGGGCAGCGCGACGGGGGCGAAGCTCTCGATCGGGTCGAAGGCGAAGTTGGCGTAGAGCGCCTTCATCGCCGCGTGCCCCACCGAGCCCACCATGATGGTGTTGCCATCGGGTGCGGCGCGCGCCGCCACCGCCGCGCCGATGGTGCTGCCCGCCCCGCCGAGATTCTCGATCACCATCGGCCGGCCGAGCAGCGGCGACATGCCATCCGCCAGGATACGCGCCACGACATCGGTGAGCCCGCCCACGCCAAAGGGCACGACCACGCGCAGCGGCCGCGCCGCCTGCGCGCGCGCCACCGCCGGTGCCGCCAGCGCGGCCAACAACACACGACGCGAAACAGCCATTCCGAAGCCCCTCTTCTCCCGTTGCGCCCGATAGTGTCCCATCGCGGGCAACAGAGCGAGAGGCCACGCGTGCACGCCATCACCCTGCAGGAGCCCTTCCGGGCCCTGTTCTACACGCCCTTCTACGCGGCGCTGGCACGCGGCGACTTCGCGCGCGCCGGCGTCGCGGTGAAGCTGATCACCGTGGGCGAGCCGGATCGCGCGGTGGCGAACCTGCTCTCGGGCGCGGCGGAACTCGCCTGGAGCGGGCCGATGCGCGTCATCCGCGATCACGCGAAGGACAGCGCCAGCCCGCTGGTGAGCTTCGGCGCGGTGGTGATGCGCGACCCCTTCCTGCTGATGGGTGCCACCCCCAATCCCGACTTCCAACTCGCGGATCTGGCCGGCCGGCGCCTCGGCGTGGTCAGCGAGGTGCCCACGCCCTGGTGGTGCCTGCAGCTCGACCTCGCCCGCGCCGGCGTCGATGTCGGCGCCATCAACGCGGTGACCGGGCGCGGCATGGCGGAGAACGCCGCCGCCCTGCAGCGCGGCGATATCGAGGTGGCGCAGGTCTTCGAACCGGTGGCGAGCCAGATCGAGGCCGCGGGCGGCGCCGTGTGGCACGCCCAGGCGCAGCGCGGGCCGACCTCCTACACCGCCTTCTACGCCACGCGGGCCGCGCTTGCCGCGCATCGTCCGGCCATGCTCGGCATGATCCGCGGCATCGCCGCGATGCAGGCCTGGCTGCACGCGGCCAGGCCGGCCGAGATCGCCGCCACCGTCGCGCCCTGGTTCGAGGGGCTGGACCGCGCGCTGCTCGAGGCCGGGATCGCGCGCTACCTCGCGCTCGGCCTGTGGAGCACGAACCCGCGCTTCCCGCGCGCGGCCTTCGACACGCTGCAGGCCGCCATGCTGAACGCCGGCGCCATCGCCCGCGCGCCCGGCTTCGCCGCCTGCGTGGACGAGGCGATCGTGGAAGAGGCGCTGGCATGAGCAAGCGCCTGCCCACGCGCGCCGATTACGGCTTCTTCCTCACCATCCCGACACGCTGGATGGACAACGACATCTACGGCCACGTCAACAACGTGACCTACTATTCCTACTTCGACACGGTCGTCGCGCGCTTCCTGCTGGGCACCGGGTCGATCAACCTGGTGGACAGCCCGGTGATCGGCGTGGTGGTGGAGACGCAATGCCGCTTCCACGCCCCGATCGCCTTCCCCGACGAGGTCACCGCCGGGCTGCGGGTGGAGCGCGTGGGCAATACCTCCGTCCGCTACGGCATCGGCATCTTCCGCGGCGCCGAGGAACAGGTCAGCGCCGAGGGTCATTTCGTGCATGTCTATGTGGACCGCGCGACGCAGCGCCGCCCCACACCCTTGCCGGCCACGCTGCGCGATGCCGCAACCACCTTGCTCCGGGAAAGTTGATACACAACCTTTCGTTGCAATCGGCTGCTTCGCCTGATTAGACTCAGTCCCAGGGGAATTGAGTCGAGGGCGGGAAGATGAACATGCCGGTCACCGGGACGCAGCGCATCGCCTGGGTCACCCCGCGCAACGCGACCCCTGCCTTGCCCGAGCCCATCCTTCAGATCCGCCCGCTGCGCTACGTCGCGGAAGGCCATCCCGGCGCGCTGCCGCCCGTGCAGGGGCTGCGCGTGCAGGTGCAGGGCAGCCTCGCCGCCCGCATCGAGCAGGAAGGCCAGAGCGGCCTGCTGCGCATCCAGGACCTGCCGCCCGGGCCGCGCCGCGTGCTGCTGACCGATCCGGAGCGCCGCTTCCTGCCGCTCGCCCTCAGCCTCACCATCCCCCCGCGCCTGCCGGCGCGACCGACCATGGCGGCGCCGCCGCCCGCGCCGCTGCCGCGCCCCACCGTGCTGCTCCGCCCCGCCCCGGGCCGCGCCATCCCCGCCGGCATGACGGCGGTGATCGGCACGCTGCGCGATGCGGCCGGGCACGGCATCGGCCTGGGCATGATCACCGTGATGTCGGTGCTGGAAGGCCGCCCGGCGCGCATCGTCACCTGGACGGCGCCCGATGGCGGCTTCGCGCTGTGGCTGCCGGGCGAGGCACCGGGTCTCGACACCCCGGCCCCGCCGCCGGTCACGCGCAGCTTCGCGCTGCACCTGCCCATGCCGCGCCTCGCTGCGGCGCTGGCCGCCGATTTCCTCGGCGCGCTGCCAACCGACCTCGATGGGAGTGCGGCCACCACGCGCCCGGACCTGTTCCGCCCGGCCGAGGCACGGCTGCTCGGCCCCGATGGCGCGCCGGCCGAGGCCGAGGCCGGGATGCTGCCGATCCGCCCGGCCCGCACCCAGCGCTGGGATCTGTGCGTGGCCTGACGCCGCGCGGTTGACGCGCGCGCGCACCGGCCGCATTCCCGCCCGGGCAATCTCGGGCGGAGCAAGCGACATGACCACACTTTCGCGACTGGCGATCCTGGACGACTACCAGGATGTGGCGCGCGGCATGGGCCCCTGGGCGCGACTGCCCGGCAGCCTCGACATCACCGTCTTCCACGACACGCTGAAGGACCAGGAGGCGCTGGTCGCGCGCCTGCTGCCCTTCGACGCGATCCTGGCGATGCGCGAGCGCACCCCCTTCCCCGCCGCGCTGCTCCAGCGCCTGCCAAATCTGAAACTCCTGATGACCACGGGCGAGAAGAACCGCGCCATGGACGTCGCGGCCGCACAGGCGCAGGGCATCACCGTCTGCGGCACGCCGAGCGTGGGTGCGCCGACGGTGGACATCACCTGGGGGCTGATCCTGAACCTGCTGCGCGACCTGCCGGCGCAGCAGGCCAACCTGCGCGCCGGCGGCTGGCAGACCCATGTCGGCACCTCGGTGGAGGGGCTGACACTTGGCATCGTTGGCCTGGGCAAGCTCGGCACGCGCGTCGCCAGGGTGGGTCAGGCCTTCGGCATGAAGGTCATCGCCTGGAGCCGGAACCTGACCCCCGAGGCCGCCGCCGCGGTGGGTGCGACGCGGGTCGAGAAGGCGGAGTTGTTCGCGCAGTCGGACGTGATCTCGCTGCACATGGTGCTCTCCGACCGCTCGCGCGGCATCGTCGGCGCGGCCGAGCTGGCGGCGATGAAGAAGAGCGCGGTGATCATCAACACCTCACGCGGGCCGCTGATCGACCAGGCGGCGCTGGTGGCCGCCCTGACGGAGCGGCGGATCGGCGGCGCGGGGCTCGACGTCTTCGACGAGGAGCCGCTGCCGCCCCACCACCCGCTGCTCGCCTGCCCCAACACGGTGCTGACGCCGCATCTGGGCTATGTCTCGGTGCAGAACTACGCCGCCTATTTCCAGGGCGCGGTCGAGGCGATCGAGGCCTATCTGGCCGGCAAGCCGATCCGCGTGCTGGCACCATGAGCGCGTCCGATCGCCGCAGCGCCGAAGGGCGCGAAGACGTGAATCGGCCGCCAACAAACGGCCATCTGCCGGCTTTCTGGGCGGGCGCCACGCAGGCGGAGCGCGACGCCGCCTACAACAATGCCGAAGCCGTGGCCGACAGCCCGGCGCTGATCGCCGCGCGCGATGCCGCCGCCTCGGCCTTCCGCGCGGCGCATCCGGCGCATCTCGACCTGCCCTTCGGCCCCGGCGCGCGGGAGAAATGGGACCTCTTCCCCGGCCGCGACCCGGCCGCGCCCTGCCTGGTGTTCATCCATGGCGGCTATTGGCAGCGCAACCGGCGCGAGGATTTTGCGCACCTTGCCGAAGGCGCCCTCGCCATGGGGTGGAGCTTCGCCTGCCATGGCTACACCCTGGCGCCCGAGGCCTCGCTGACCACCATCGCCTGGCAGGTCCATGCGGCGCTCGATTGGCTCTCGGCGCAGGGCGCGGCGCATGGCATCGCGGGGCCGCTGGTGGCCTCGGGCTGGTCGGCGGGCGGGCATCTGACGGCGCTGGCGCTGGAGCATCCGGCGGTCAGCGCCGGGCTCGCCATCAGCGGCATCTTCGAGCTCGCGCCGATCCGCGAGACCTATCTCAACGCCGCGCTCAAGCTGACCGAGGCGGAGGTCGCCGACCTCTCGCCCCAGCGCCGGCCTGTGGTGATGAAGCCGCTGGCCATCGCCTATGGCAGCACGGAGCTGCCGGAACTCGTCCGCCAGAGCCGTGATTTCCATGCGCTGCGCAGCGCCGCGCACGCACCCGGCCCTCTGCTGCCGATCCCCGGCGCGGATCATTTCCGCATCCTCGAGGCGCTGCGCCAGCCCGGCGGCAGCCTTTTGCGGGCTGCCGCGACGCTGCTGGACTGAGCCGCGCCCGCTACCGCGCCGGAAGGCTGTGCTGGTCCCGCACCGCCCGGCGCAGCTTCTCCAGCAAGGCAAGGCGGGCGGCTTCATCGCCCGCCTGGTCCAGCGCCTTCTCCAGCTCCAGCAGCAGCGCCGCGCGCTTGTTGTGCCAATCGGGCTGGCCGAGCCCCTCGGGCGTGGCGCGACGCCGCGCGCCGCCGGCGGCCGGCAGGCGTGTGGGCAGCCGGCCTGGCTCCAGCGCGAAGGCCTCATCCATCATCGGGCGGATCACCGCCTCCTTGGCGAGTTGCCCCGTGCCAGTCAGGCGCGCCGCGAGCCCCTCGATCGCCTCGGGCTCGCCATGCACGAGAAAGACGCCACCGGCCAGCTTGCCGCGCGCGGCAACCCAGCGCTCCAGCTCCGGCCCGTCGGCATGGGCGGAGTAGCCCTCGATCCGCGCGATGCGCGCGCCGACGCGATAGGTGTCGCCCTGGATGCGGACCTCACTCGCCCCATCCTGCAACAGCCGCCCGAGCGTGCCGGCAGCCTGGAAGCCGACCAGCGCCACGATCACGCGCGGGTCGCACAACCGCGCCTTGAGATGCGCACGGATGCGCCCGGCCTCGCACATGCCGCTGCCAGCGAGCAGGATGTGGAAGCCTTCCTGGCGCGTGATGCGCTGGCTTTCCTCGCCATCGGCCACGTAGCGCAGGCGGGGCGAGGTGAGCGCCGCGCGCAGCGCCCGCCCATCCTCCAGCGTCTGGGCATGATGCTGGAAGACGCGGCTGGCGCGCGTGGCCAAGGGGCTGTCGAGGAAGATCGGCGCAATCGGCACCTCATGCGCGTTCATCATGTGCACGAGGTCCAGCATCACTTCCTGCGCCCGCTCGACGGCGAAGGTCGGGATGAGCAGCGCACCACCCTGGGCATGCGCCGCGCGCACCAGCGCCCCCAGCGCCGCACGCCGGGCCTTGGGGGTGATGGCCGGGCGATCCTCATCGCCATAGGTCGATTCGATAATGATATGGTCCACCCCGCCCTCGGGGGCCTCGGCGCGGTGCTGCATCGTGCCGTCATCCGGCCCGATATCGCCGGAGACGACCACGCGCATCGACCCTTCCGGCAGGTCGAAGACCAGTTCGATCGAGGCCGAGCCCAGCATGTGTCCGGCATTCCAGTAGCGCGCCTGCACGCCGGGCACGGGCGAAAACCAGGCTCCGTATTCCACGGGCGCGAAGAGGGCGAGCGTGCGCTCGGCATCCTCGGCCGTGTAGATCGGCTGCACCGGCGCGCGCCCGCGGTTGCGGTTGCGGCGGTTCAGGATCTCCACCTCATGCTCCTGGATGTGCCCCGCATCGGGCAACATGCAGGAACACAGATCGACCGTAGCGGGCGTGGCGTGGATGCGTCCGCGGAAGCCCATCCCCGGCAGGCGCGGCAGCAGCCCGCTATGGTCGATATGCGCATGGGTCAGCAGCACGGCATCAAGCCGCTTGGGATCGAAGGCGAGCGGCTCATAGTTCAAGGCCTTGAGCGATTTCGGCCCCTGGAACATGCCGCAATCCACGGCGAAGCGCGCGTCCGGCGTCTCGAACACCAGGCAGGATCCGGTGACGACCTGCGCCGCGCCGCAGACCCGCAGGGTGATGGCCATCACGCTTCCTCCACGCCGGCTGTTTCTTCCCTCCCGGCTTGGGCGCAGCATAGGCCCGCCGCGAGAGGTCGGAGAAGCGGCATCGCAGGAGCGACCGATGTCGAAGCGGCCAGCCCGGAACCAGCCAGCGCGCGATCTGCCGAGCTATCGCCTCGCGATGCTCGACCGCGAGTTCCTGCTCAGCCCCGCGATGCGCGGCGTGCGGCTGCAGGTGGAATGCGCCAAGGCGGATGAGGCGCTGCGCGCTGCGGGCATCCGCTCGACCATCGTGGTGTTCGGCAGCGCCCAGGTACGGGAAGACGGGCCGGGCCGCCATGCCGCCTGGTATGCGCAGGCCCGGCGCTTCGGGCGTATCGCCGCCGAGCGCGGCGGCGCGCTGCGGCCCGTGGCAGGCGTGCGCGACAATGTGATCGCCACCGGCGGCGGCCCGGGGATCATGGAGGCGGCGAGCCGCGGCGCGCATGACGCCGGCGCACCCGCCATCGGCTTCAACATCCGCCTGCCGGCCGAGCAGTCGCCCAACCGCTACACCACCCCGGCGCTGACCTTCCAGTTCCACTACTTCGCCATCCGCAAGTTGCACCTGGCGATGCGCGCCCGCGCGCTGGTGGTCTTTCCCGGCGGCTTCGGCACGCTCGACGAATTGTTCGAGATCCTGACCCTGCGCCAGTCCGGCCGGATGGGCGTGGTGCCGATCGTGCTGGTGGACGAGGCCTATTGGCGCAGCCTCATCCGCTGGGAGGTGCTGGTCGAGAACGGCATGGTCACGGGCCAGGATCTCGACCTGCTGCGCTTCGCGGAAGATGCGGAGGGCGCCTGGGCGCTGCTGGAGCAGGCGGGCGTGGCGCTCGGCAGCGATCACGCCCAGGCGCCCGGCACGCCGACGCCGCCATGAAACATGCCGCCCCGGCGCCTGGATCAGCCCGCGCCGCAGCCCGGTAGCGGGCGCACCAGCCCATGCCCGTAGACCGGATCGCGCCCCGGCGCGCCGAGGTCGAGCGCCGCGCGCGCCAGCCGCTGAGTCGCGGTGGCGGCATCCAGCGATACCATCGCCTGGGCGAAGGCCGCGGCGACGAAGGGCACGGCATAGGAGGTCCCGCTCAGCGTGCCGCGCCCGGCCGGGGCAGGCAGGCCGACGCCAGGGGCGGCGAAGGCCAGGTGGCTGCCCCGACCGGCGCGGATGAAGGGCCGGCGCTCCCGGTCCACCGCCGTCACGGCGATGACCCAGGGGTAGGCGGCCGGGTAGCGCGGCGGGCTGGCCTGGCCCTCATTGCCCGCCGCCGCGGCCAGCAGGAGCCCCGCCGCCGCCGCGCGCTCCGTCGCCAGGGCCAGGACCTCATTGGCCGGGCCGGCGAAGGAGAGATTCACCACCGCCACCTGGTGCTGCAGCATCAGCCCGAGCGCGGCGGCGAGGTCGAAGGCGTCCGCCGCATCGCCATCGGGCGTGCGGTGGAAGGCATCGATGGCCAGGATCGGCGCCGGGCCAAGCTGCGCGGCCAGCAGCGCCGCCACCGCCGTGCCATGGGTGGGGGAGGACGGCGCGCGGCCCGCCCCGCGCCGGGTCAGGCGCTCGATCGGCAGGCCGGCCAGGGCCGGGGTGGCGGGATCCACCCCGGTGTCGATCATGCCGATGCGCGCGGCCGGACAGATGATCGCCGCCGGCAGGGGCGTGGCCGGCACCGCCCCTGGGCCCGCCTGGCCGGGCCGGTAGAGGTGGTTGAGATCGACCCGCGCCGCCGGTGCGAGGGCGCGCGCGCGCTCCCGCGCCGCGGCGGCGCTCAGCCCGGTGGGCAGGCCGAGCCGGGCGACGCGCCCGGGCAGGAAGCCGGCCGGGGCTTCCTCGATCACCGTGAAGCCGGCGGCCTGCAGCCGCGCCAGGGCCGCGTCGTCCAGCCCGATGATGGCGAGTTCGCGCGGCACGGAATCGGGCCGGGCGGGCGGCTGGGCCGGGCGCGGCGCGGGGGCGGGTGCGGCGGCCACGGGCGCGGGCGGTGGGGCCGGGGGCGCGGCCGCGCCGGGAGCGAAGGCACCGAGGAAGCTGCGCAGATCCTGCAACACGCGGCCGGAGGGCGGGGCCCCGCCGAGGGGCATGCGTGCCTGGCCATCCGGCCCATCGCCCCCACCGCCACCGCCACCGCCACCGCCGCCGGCCGCGCCGCCACCGGCCGCGCCGCCGCCGCCATCATCGTCATCCGCCAGGCCCGGCGATCCGCCGAGCAGCGCCAGCACGCCCAGCACCACCAGCCATCTCGCCCCTCCTGACAGGCGCATGGATCAGTCTCCGCTCTCGGGGTGTCGGCGGGCCCGCGCGCCGGGGCGTGCGCCGCCGTGCGAATGGGCTATGCTGGCCCTCCGGGAATAGAGGCGCGGCCCAGTCGATATGGTTCTGGAACACTGAGGATGACAGGCCCGGATGGCAAGGCGCCCACCCCTTTCGCGCAGGAACTCGTGGCGCTGCTGCCGCGGCTGCGCCGTTTCGGCGCCGGCCTCACCGGCTCGCTCGACGCGGCGGACGACCTGGTGCAGGCCGCCTGCGAACGCGCGCTGCGCGCGCCCGAGCGCTTCACCCCCGGCACGCGCATGGACAGCTGGATGTTCCGCATCATGCAGAACATCTGGATCGACCAGCGCCGCGCCCGCGCCCGCCGCGGCCCCGCCAGCAGCGAGCCCGAGGTGCTGGCCGCGCTGGTGGGCACGGATGGCCGGCGGATCACCGAGGCGAGCCTCACCCTGGAGCGCGTCTGGGCCGCGATGCAGACCCTGCCGGAGGAGCAGCATGCCGTCCTGGTCGCGGTCTGCGTCGAAGGCCTGGGCTATGTCGAAGCCGCCGAGATGCTGGAGATTCCGCTTGGCACGGTGATGAGCCGTTTGTTTCGCGCCCGGCGCGCCCTCGGCCAGGCCCTCGGCCTGACGGCGGCAGCGGTATCCGGCGAAGGAGGCGCCTAGGCCATGGCCCAGGAAGATGAAGACGATCTGATGCTGATGCGCCTCGCCGATGGCGAACTCTCCGCCGAGGCAAGCGAGGCGCTGCTTGCGCGGATCGAGGCGAGCCCCGACCTCGCCGCGCGCTTCGCGCTGTTCCTGGAAACACGGGAACGCGTGGCGGCCAGCTTCGCCCCCGTGCTGGATGCCCCCGTGCCGGAGCGGCTGGTGCAGGCGGTGCTGGCCGCCGATGCCGCGATGCAGCCGGCGAATGACCGCGGCGCGCCGCGGCCGGGCCGCGCCGCACGGCCGCTGCTGGCGGCCTCGGTCGCCGCGCTGCTCGCCGCGCCGCTCGGCTATCTGGTCGGGCGCGAGGCCCCGCCGCGCAACGCCATCGTCGATCCCTTCGCGGGCGCGCGCACCCTGCTGGCCGAGACGCTGGAGAGCACGCCCTCCGGCAGCCGGCGCAGCCGGGGGGGCGCATCGGTGCAGCCCCTCGCGACGCATCCCGTGGCCGGCGGCGCCTGCCGCGACTTCCTGCTGGAAGCGCCGGAGGGTGCGACGCTCGGCATCGCCTGCCGCGGAACGGAGGGCTGGGTGCTGCGCGCCTCGGTGCGGATCGAGAACGCCGCTGCCATGCGCCCGGCCTCGCCCGACCACCCCGTGCTGGCCGCGGCGCTGGAGCGCCTGGGGGCCGCGGCGCCGCTGGATGAGGCGGCCGAAGCCGCGCTGCTCCGGCGCGGCTGGCGGTAGGCCGGAACGCCGAAAGGCGGCCGGTTCGATGAACCGGCCGCCCCCAGCCCATCCGGGCAGGATGCTCAGAACAGCGTGAAATCCGAATCGCTGAGCTGCGCGACGCCGAGCAGCGTTGCGATCTGCACCGCCGCCGCCCCGCCCGCGCCATCGGCATCCCAGGACAGCGCGCCGGTCGTGGTGTTGAACAGGAAGGTGCCCAGCCCCGCCTGGGTCGCGACCGGGGCGATGCCATTCACCACCTGGGCCGTATCGAGCGAGTTGCCCGCACGCAGCCCGCCGCCGAAGAGCCGCGCGTCGATCGCCAGGAAATCCTCGCCGCTGGTGAAATCCGTGACGATGTCACGATCCGCCGCGCGGTTGCCGAAGATGAAGAAGTCCTGGTCCGCCCCGCCGGTCAGGCGGTCCACGCCCGCCTCGCCGCGCAGGCTGTCGCTGCCGTCACCGCCCAGCAGCAGGTCATTGCCCAGGCCGCCGCGCAGGTCGTCATCATCCTGCCCGCCATCCAGCGTGTCGGCGCCGGCATCGCCGAACAGCCGGTCCGCGCCCTCATTGCCGTTGACGATGTCGTTGCCGGCATCGCCATTGACGATGTCATCGCCCTCACCGCCCGAGACCGTATCGGCCGCATCGCCACCCGAGAGCGTGTCGCCATCCGCGCCGCCATCGATGAGGTCGCGGCCGAGTCCGCCCTCGATCAGATCCTCGCCGTCCTCGCCGAAGAGCACGTCGTTGCCGGCCTCGCCGCGCAGCACATCCTTGTCGGCGCCGCCGAAGAGGCTGTCCGCCCCCGCGCCGCCGAGCAGCAGGTCATCGCCATTGTCGCCGCGCAGCACGTCGTTGCCGGCCTCGCCAAGGAGCTGGTCGGCCTCGTCCCCGCCCTCGAGGATGTCGTTGCCGAGGCCGCCCAGCAGCGTGTCCTGCCCGGTATCGGCGATCAGCACATCGTCGCCGTCATTGCCCTCGAGCAGGTCGTTGCCCACACCACCCAGCAGCAGGTCGTTGCCCAGGCCGCCCGACAGGACATCGTCATCCTCCCCGCCATCGAGCGTATCGGCGCCGGCATCGCCGAACAGCGTGTCGAGCCCCTTGCCCCCGAAGAGCAGATCGGCCCCGCCGAGGCCCTGGATGAAGTCATCGCCATCGAGACCGTCGATCACATCGGCCAGCTGCGTGCCGATGATGCGGTTGTTGCCAAGCGTCGCGCTCATTTCTGTCTTCTCCGCCTTGTCGTTGCGCCGGGGAGCAGGGCCGTTCATCGGCACCCTGCCCTTCCGATCGCAGCCACAACGCGGCGGCGCGGCGTCTATTCCCGGCCTGACACGGGCGTGATCAGCCGGCGAGGAAGCGCCCCGCGCCCTCGGCCAGCACCTGCACGCAGAGCGCCAGGTCTTCCTCCTTCGTGTCCTCGGACCAATGGTGGCTGATGCCGCCGATGGAGGGGGTGAAGAGCATCGCGGCCGGCATCCTGCGCGCGAGATACTGCGCGTCATGCCCCGCCCCGCTGGGCATGCGTTGCCACTTGCCGGGTGCCAGCGCCTGCGCCGCATCGGCCAGCGCCTGCTGCATCGCCGCGTCGCAGAGCGCGGGGGTGGAGAGGCTGACGGGTTCGAGCACGCAGGGGCATTTCTCGCGCCGGTTGCTCTCCTGCACCAGGGCGCGCAGGCAGGCCTCCATGCGCGCGATCACGCCCTCGTCGATGTCGCGCAGCTGGAACATCACCTCCGCGCGGCCGGGGATGATGGAGTTCGCCCCGGGGTCGAGCGTGATGCGCCCGGTGGTCCAGGTGCTGCGCGGACCGCAGACCAGCGGAAACTGCCGGTCGATCTCGGCGAGCAGCCGCACGGCGGAGAGCCCCGCATCGCGCCGCTCGGCCATGGTGGTGCCGCCGGCGTGATCCTGCATGCCGGTGAAGACCAGCTTCCATTGCCGGATCGCGACGATGCCGGTGACCACGCCGACCTGGAGATCCGCGCTCTCGAGCTGCGTGCCTTGCTCGATATGCATCTCCAGAAAGCCCTTGTGCCGTCCTGGCTCCATCTGGATGCGCGGCAGGCCCTCGAGCCCCGCCTCGCGCAGCGCCTGGCGCAGCGGCTTGCCGTGGTAGCGGTTGGAAAGCGTGTCGATCTCGGCCTCGGGCAGTTCGCCGATGAAGCTGCGCGAGCCGATGAAGCCGCCATAATGGCCTTCCTCATCGGCCCAGGCGGCGACATCCACCGGCAGCCCGGCACGCGCGAGCGCGAGGCCCGCCACCACGCCGAGCGCACCATCCAGCCAACCGGCCTCGTTCTGGCTCTCGATATGGCTGCCCACCAGCAGCTTCGGCCCTGGGCCAGGATGGCGGCCGATGACGTTGCCGATGCCATCCATCGCCGGCTCCAGGCCGATCTGCTGCATCTTCGCCATCAGCCAGCGGCGGCTTTCCATGTCCTGGGGCGAGTAGGTCGGGCGGTGCACGCCGGTGCGGAAGGTGCCGATGCCGCGCAGCTCGTGCAGGTCGGCGAGGAATCGGGCAGTGTCCACATGCGGCATGGCAAGGCTCTCGGATGGTGGTCGCCGCCATGCTGCGCCGCACCTGCCCGCCGCCACAAGAGAGGGACCCGCAAACATGCCCGAGATTTCCCGCTTCATGCCGCCCGCCGGCGGGCGCAAATACCCGCCCTTCGCGCTCGCGGTCCGGCATGGCGACACGCTCTACGTCTCGGGCATCGGGCCCATGGGTCCGGATGGCGTGCCGAAGGATGACTTCGCCGCGCAGTTCGCGATCGTGATGGATCACCTGCAGCGCGCGCTGATCCAGGGGGGCAGCAACATGCGCTCCATCCTGAAGGCGAATGTGCTGCTGACTCGCGCGTCAGACGTGGCGGAGATGAACCGGCTCTACGCCGCGGCCTTTCCCGCGGATGCGCTGCCGGCGCGCACGACCTGCGTGGTCAGCGCGCTGCCGATTCCGGAATTCCTGCTGGAGATCGAGGTGATCGCGGCCGTGGCGTAACCGGGCGGGTCAGGCTTGCCGCATGGCCGCCTGCGCCGCGCGAGGGCGCTACCGATGCGACCCCGCGACATCCCGAGGATGAGCGCTGGCTTCAGGCCAGGGGCGCGTCCGGCGCGATCGCCAGCAGGCTCGCCCCGGCGCGCAGCCGCCGCGCCATGAAGGCCAAAGCGGGGTCGTCGGGGCGGGCCGCGGCCAGGGCCAGCAGGCGCGCCGCGGCCTGCTCAGGGTGTTCTCGCAGGCTCTCGAAGGCCGCGACATGGGCGCTGACCTCCGCCCCCGGCAGGGCCGGCACGCCGATCTCGATGGGCTGCGCCTTGCCGCGGATGAGGAAGACGCCGATCGGGCGCAGCGCATGCGCCTCGCACCGCACCGCGGTCGCGGCCGAGACGAGCAGCCGCGTGCCGACCAGCTTGTTCAGCGCCTCGATGCGCGAGGCGGTGTTGAGCACATCGCCCACCGCGCCGTATTTCAGCCGCGCCCTGGTGCCGATGTTGCCGACCAGCGCCGCCCCCGAATGCACGCCGATGCGCGTCACACCAAGCTCGATGCCCGCGCCGCGGCGGGTGGCGCGGAAGGCCTCCGCCGCGAGGTCGAGGGAAAGCGCCGCCCGCACGGCGCGATCGGCATGGTCGGGCTGGCGGTGCGGCGCACCGAAGATGGCAAGCATGCCATCGCCTGCGAATTCGGCCACCAGCCCCCCGGCGCGCGTGACCGCCAGGGTCAGAACCTCGAAATAGTCGTTCAGCAGGGCCGCCATCCGGTCCGGCGGCAGGGTCTCGGCCAGGGCGGTGAAGCCGGCGAGGTCGGTGAAGATCACCGAGATGTCGCGCTGCTCGCCGCCAAGCCGTGGACCTTCAGGCTCGGCCAGCATCGCGTCGATGATGGCGGGGTCGAGGTAGCTGTCGAAGCTGCGGCGCAATTGCCGGCGCTCCTGCAGCCCCTGGGCGTGCAGCGCCCAGATCGTGGCGATGGCAGCGAGCGCGAAGGCGAGGCCCGCCGGCACCAGCGGCGGCACCAGCCCCTGGCCATAGGCGAAGATCCCCAGCGCGAGCAGCGCGCCCAGCCCCAGCGCCAGCCCCGCCAGCGCGCGCAGCGGCCGGGCGACGCCCTGCGCCAGCCCGGCGCCGAGCAGCGCCGCCACCCAGGCGGCCAGCGCCTCCGCCAGCGGAGAGAGCGGGCGCAGCCCCGGCGATTGCCCGCGTGCGAGGCGCAGCAGCTGGTCCGCCACATGCGCGTGCAGCGCGGCGGAACTGTCCTGCGCCCCGGCGCCGCGCGCGGCACTCAACGGCGTGGTGAAGCCGTCTCGCACGCTCGGCGCCTCGATCCCCACAACCACGGCCCGGCCGCGCAGCAGTGCCTGGCCCTCCCCGGCCAGCACCGCGCCGAGCGAGAACTGCGGGAAGCCACCAGCCCCGGCGGCGAAATCAAGCAGGATCTGGTAGCCGCCGGCATCCGCCCGGCCATAGGGCGCGCCCCGGGCGGGGAGCAGCGGCACCGGATGCCCGGCCAGGGAGATGCGCTCTCCGGTCTCGTCCAGCGCCTGCGGCATCGCGCCCAGCAGGCGGGTTGCCAACGCGGCGCCGAGGCCGAGATGGTTCTCGCCGCTGACCGGATCCAGCCCGGCGAGCAGCCCGCGCCGGACCACCCCGCCCGCATCGGCCGGCAATTCGGCCAGGGCCACGGCATCGAGGCTCTCGGGGGTCAGGAAGAAGGGCGGGGCGACGCGCTGCGCGGCCGGGCCGGTCAGCCGGGCGGCCCAGGCGATGTCGGGGCTGGTCGCCGCCCGCGCCGCCAGCGCCGCGCTGCCGGGGGGCTGGGGCAGGTCGCGGAACAGCGCGATGCCGATGGGGCCGGCCTGCGCCGCCGCCAGCCGGTCGAGCAGCGCGGCCAGTGTGCCATCGGGCAATGGCCAGCCATGCTGGCGCAGATCGGCCTCCTGCATCAGCACCAGGGCGATGTCGGCGCTGGGCGCGCGGCCGGCCCGGTGCAGGATCAGCCGGTCATGCAGCCACAGCGCCGGGGCCTGGAGCGCGCCGGCGAATTCCAGCAGCAGCACGGCCGCGAGCGCCAGATGCGCCGCCAGCAGCCCGCGCCAGCGACGCGGCCCAGGCGACGGCCTGCCAGGCGAGGCCGGGGGCGCTGACGCGCTCAGTTGCCGGGCCGGGCCGCGCGTTCGCGCGCCAGCGCCTGCAGGGCCGGCTGCAACCCGCGGAGCGAGACCGCCACCACCACCTCGGCCTGGCCGGCATCGCGGTATTCGAGGCGCGCCGCGGCCTCCCGCGCGCCGAGCCGGGCCCAGGGATCCTCGCGAAACTCGGCATCGAGCAGGCAGCCCGCCGGCCCGCAGGCCCGCAGCACCAAGGGCAGCGCGCGCGCGCGTTCCTCCGGCACCAGGGCGAAGGGCAGCTGGGCGGCGACGTTGACCGGGATCAGCAGCACCATCTTCCAGGGGTCGTTGGCGCCGCTGCCTGTCCGGCCGAGCGCGATCTGCACCACCGCCTGCCCGGCGCGGTTGCCGATCACCTGCGCCAATTCGCAGCTGCGCGCGGGCGGGGCGCCGTCGCAGCGGAGCGTCCAGTCGCCATAGGTCGCGGTGGTGCGGGCGGGCTGGGGCAAGGCGGGCGGAGGGCTGGCGGGAGAGGTCGCGGCGGGAGGCGCCGGGCGCTGCTGGGCAGCGGCCAGGGGCGACAAGGCCAGCCCCGCGGCCAGGGCCAGGATGCCGATTGCGCCGCGCTGCCTCATCCGGGGTCCACCCTGCCTCACCATCCCGGCGCAAGGTCCGCCGAAAGCGGCCCTGGCCGCAAGGGGCGCGCTCACGCGCCGCGGGCCCGGGACAGGGCGGCGTCCAGCGCGGCCGGGTCGGGCAGGCGGATCGCGCCGCGCTGCACCATCACCAGCCCGTCCCGCGCCAGCTGGCCGAGTTCGCGAGTCACGGCCTCCCGCCGCGCGCCGATCCGCGCGGCCAGCACCTGATGCGTCGGCGGCGGGGAGATGCTGCGCCCCGGCGCCGGGCGGGCGGGTGGGCGCGCCAGATGCAGAAGCTCCGCCACCAGCCGCCAACGCACCGGCAGGGCGCGATCCAGCAGGCGCTGCTCCTGCGCGCGCAGCCGGGCCAGCAGCAGGCCCAGCAGGCGGTGCAGCAGCACCGGGCTGCGTTCCACCAGGCGCAGGAAGGCCGGGCCCGGCAGCACCGCGAGGCGGCAGGCGGTGAGCGCGGTGATGCTGGCCGAGCGGGCGGCGCCATCGATCGCGGCCATCTCGCCGAAGATCTCGCCGCGGCCGAGATCGCCGAAGATCGTCTCCTGGCCCTGGGCGTCGCGGACCAGCACCCGCATGGCCCCCGCGGCGACGAAGAAGACATCGCGGGAGTCCTCGCCATGCGCGACCGCCGTCGCACCGGGGGCGAGGTCGCGCCAGCGCAGCGCCGCCAGGGCCTCGGCGAGGGCCTGGGGCTCGGCGCCCTCCAGGAAGGGCAGGGCCGGATGGGTCATGCGCCGATGTCGCGCGGCGGCCGGGGGCGGGGCAAGCGGTTTGTGCGCCAGCGCACAGCGTCCTTGCCGCTCCCGCGTCAACTTCGTGTCATCGCGCGGTCGTTGCCCCGCCCCGTCCAGCAATTTATGGTGAGTCCAGAAATGAGCGCATTTCCCCCCTTTTCCGTACTGGCCGCGCTGCTGGTCGCCCTGGCGGGGCTGCACCCCCTCGGCGCCATCGCACAGACCCGCGCGCCGGAGCGCGTGGACCCAGACCGCCCGATCTCCCGCGGCGCGCTCGGCCTGCCGGCCCGGGGCGGGCCCCGCGACACCGTGCCGGCCGGCACGCGCGGCCCGACGGAGGATGCGGCGCCGCGCCCCACGACCCCGGTGCAACCCCCTCGCCCGGCCCCATCGCGCACGCCATGACGCGCCCCGGATGAGCGCCGGGCGCGCCACGCGCTGGCTCGGCCTCGCGGCCGCGCTGCTGGCCGCGCTGCCCGCTGCGGCGCAGCGCCCGCCCGCCCCGGTCGCCGATCCGATCCGCCGCACCCTTCCCCAGCCCGCCCCCCCGGTTGCGAGCCCCCTGCCACCGCGGGACGCCCCGGCGGCGGCGGTGGACCCCGCCGGCTCCCCCATACTGGCGATCGACCGCGCCAGGCTGCAGGGTGCGAGCCTGCTGCCGGCGGATGCCTTCGCGCCGGAACTGGCAGATCTCGCCGGCCGCGCGGTCCCGGCCGCGGAGATCGAGGCGCTGCGCCAGGCGGTGCTCGGCCGCTACCGCGCCGCGGGCTACCCCTATGTCGCCGTCACCCCGGTGCTGCGCCGCGCCCCGGCCGAAGGCGCGGGGGAACTCGTGCTGCTGGTGGCCGAGGGCTACATCGCCGAGGTGCTGCTGGACGGCGAGATCGGCCCGGCCGCCGTGCAGGTGCTGCGCTTCCTCGACCCGCTGACGCGCGAACGCCCGCTCTCGGCCGCCGGGCTGGAACGCGCCATGCTGCTGGTCTCCGACATCCCCGGCGTCGGCGCCCGCGCCCTGATGCGCCCGGTGCCGCGCGAGCCCGGCGCCTTCCAGCTCGTGGTGCAGCTGCGCCGCCAGGCGAGCAGCTGGCTGTTCAACATCGACAATCGCGGCGCGCCGACGACGGGACGGGCGCAGATGGTCGCGGGCGTCAGCCTCAACAGCATGACCAATCTGGGCGAACGGACCGATGTCGCGGTGCTGGGCACCGGCGACACGCTCGGAAGGGGCCAGCATTTCGTGCAGATCGGCCAGGAGGCCTTTCTCGGCAGCTCGGGGCTGCGGCTGCGCGCCCATGCCGGGCGCGGCAACACCCTGCCCGATGGCGCGCTCGAGCAGATCGGCTATCGCGGCGAGACGCAGGTGCTCGGCCTGGGGCTGAGCTACCCGCTGCTGCGCAGCCGCCCCGCCAATCTCAGCCTGACCGCCCTGGCCGAGGCGGTGGACAGCCGCGTGCTGGCCGATCTGCCGCCCGATGGCGCGCGCGGGCAGGTCAGCGAGGATCGGGTGCGGGCGCTGCGCCTGGGCGCCGAGGGCAATATCCGCGATGCGCTTCTGCCGGTGGGCGCGGCCGCCACGACCCAGGGCGTGCTGCGCCTGCACCAGGGGCTGACCGCCTTCGGCGCGAGCGACGGCTCGGCCCTGGGCACCGGGCGGCTCGGCGCGGATTTCGGCTTCACCAAGGTGACGCTGGATGCCGTGCGCAGCCAGCCGCTGCTGCTGCTGGCCGATGGCAGCGTGCTGGGGGTGCAGGCGGTGCTCGGCGCGCAATGGACCAATGACCCGCTGCCGCTCTCCGAGAAATACTACCTCGGCGGCAACCGGCTGGGCCGCGGCTTCTATTCGGGGCAGGTCACGGGCGACCGCGCCTTGGCCGGCTCGGTCGAGTTGCAATACACGGCGGCGACGGAAAGCCCCGGCCCCGAGGCGGGCTGGGCCGAGCGCCTCTCCCGCCCGGCGGCGCAATACTACCTGTTCTACGATGCCGGCCGGACCTTCGAGGTGCTGGAGCGCGACCCGGACCGCCGGCTGGCCTCCTGGGGCGGCGGCGTGCGGCTGACGCTCGCCGAGCATCTGCTGCTGGAGCTTGAGGGCGTCTCGCGCCTGACGCGCCGGCCGAACGGGGCGCTGGCCGGGACCGAGGCCGCGCAGGCGGTCTTCGGCCGTGCGACGGTGCGCTACTGATGCGCGCCTGGCTGCTCTGCGCCACCGCCCTCACCGGGCTGGCCTTGACCCGCCCGGCCCCGGCCCAGCCCGCGCCTGGCACAGGGCCCCAAGGTGGGCGGGTGGTGGCGGGGCAGGCGGCCATCACGACCGCCCCGGGCCGCACCACCATCACCCAGGGCAGCGATCGCGCGGCGATCGACTGGCAGCGCTTCGATGTCGGGCGCGACCACACGGTGCAGTTCCGCCAGCCCTCGGCGCAATCCTGGACGCTGAACCGGGTGCAGGCGGGCGATCCCTCGACGATCGCGGGGCGGATCCAGGCCAATGGCGGCGTGGTCATCACCAACCCCTCGGGCGTGGTATTCAGCCAGGGCGCGCAGGTGAATGTCGGCAGCCTCATCGCCTCGGCGCCCGGCATCACGAACGAGGCCTTCATGGCCGGGCGGATGCGCTTCGACCAGCCGGCGCGGCCCGGCGCGCGGGTGAGCAATGCCGGTGAGATCACCGTGGCGCAGGGTGGCCTGGCCGCGCTGGTCGCCCCGGAAGTGGCCAATAGCGGGCGAATCCGCGCCCGGCTGGGTCGCGTGGTGATGGGCGGCGCCGAGGCCTATGCGCTGG
Organism: Roseomonas sp. TF40; assembly: GCF_057219975.1. NCBI lineage: Bacteria > Pseudomonadati > Pseudomonadota > Alphaproteobacteria > Acetobacterales > Roseomonadaceae > Roseomonas > Roseomonas sp. TF40. Next base: position 539,950 of record NZ_JBXVVR010000001.1, read on the forward strand.
ACCTTCAAGGCGATGGGCTGATTTCCTTCGACGTGACCGAGCAGGTGCGCTCGCGCGGCGGCGCCCCCGCGCTGGTCACCAACAGCGGCGAGATCGAGGCCCAGGGGGGCACGGTGCTGCTGGCCGCGCGCGCCGCCGGCGGGGTGATCGAGACGCTGGTCTCCCAGGCCGGGACCATCGAGGTCGGCCCCGGCCGCGCCACGCTTCGGGCCGAGGGCGGCGATGTGGCGGTGTCGGGCCGGATCGGCGCGCAGGGCGGGCCGGCCGCGCGGGGCGGCACGGTAGCCGTGGTCGCCAGCGGCACGGCGCGGCTCGCCCCCTCCGCCCGGATCGACGCCTCGGGCGGGGCGGGCGGCGGGCGCGTGGTGGTCGGCGCCGGGGCCGAAAGCCGCCCCGGTGCCGCGGTGGGCCTGGGCGGCGGCGTGGCGATGGCGGCGGGGGCGCGGATCCGCGCCGATGCCACGCAGCGCGGCTCCGGCGGCACGGTGGTGCTCCACAGCGCCCACCGCACGGAGGCGCGGGGGGCCATCTCGGCGCGCGGCGCGGGCGGGGGCGATGGCGGGGAGGTGGAGGTCTCCTCGCACGGCCTGTTGCTCATGGGGGCGGTGGTGGATCTGGTGGCGCCGGGCGGGCGGCCGGGCCGCCTGCTCGTGGACCCTGCCGTGGTGCATGTGGTGGACAGCTTCACCGGCGGGCCGACCTCCGAGGTCCTGGCCAGCACCATCGCGACCACCGCCGGCGACTACCGGCTGGAGGCGCAGCAGGCGATCCGCGTGCTGGCGCCGATCGACAAGGCTTCTGGCGGGCTGGTGCTCGCCACCACCGGCGCGGACCTGCTGGATGGCGGCGGCATCTTCGTGGATGCCAGCATCACCCTGCGCGACCCGGCGGCTGGCTTCGGGGTCACCACGCCGGGGCTCTTCGCGCTGCGCGGCGGGGCGGCCATCTCGGCCCCTTCGATCAGCCTGCTGGCCGGTGGCATGGCCGTGACGGGTGAACTGATCGGCACCGCAATCTCGCTGAACGCCAATGGCGCCGCGGGGGATTCGCGGGTGCTGAATGGCGGCATCTCCATCACCGGGCGCATCAGCGGCAACCAGATCAACCTCCTTTCCGGCTTCGGCTTCGTCCATCTCGGCACCGCCGCACTGACCGGCGATGAGATCGCGGCCATGCCCTCGGCCGCCGGGCTGGTCACGGCGGACCTGCTGCGCGGCACGCCGGGCCTGCTGCGCGCATCCCTGCGCACGACCGGGACAGACGGGGCGATCACCATCCAAGCGGGGCGGGAGGCCTATCTTTCCGGCCAGATCGCCGCCGGGGATTCGGCGCGCAGCGGTGCCATCAGCATCACCACCGGCACCGACCTCACCCTGGCCGGCAACATCGACGCCTATGGCAGCGCCACGCGGACCACCGCGACCGTGCTGCTCACCGCCAGTGGCACGATCACCCATTCGGGGCAGACACGGGTCTTCCATGAAACCGGCCCCGCCGCGCCCTGGGGCCTGTCGATCAGCGCCATGGGCGGCTTCGTGAATACGGGGCTGCTCGCCTCGCGAGACGCGACGACCAGCCTCGCCATCGCCGACCTGCCGGGCGTGCAGGTCACGACGCAGGGCGGGCCGCTGCGCAGCGGGGCCATTGATTCGGGCGGTCGCCTGTTTCTGCAGGGCCAGGGCGGCGTGCTGGTCGATGGGCCGATCACCGGCGCCCTGGGCCCCTCCGCCGGCGGCAGCGTGACCCTCCGGAGCAACCTGGGCGGGGGGGACATCCATGTGGACCAGCCCCTCACCGTGCCAGGCGGCGTGGGCATCTTCGACGCCGTGGCGGATGGCGCCTTCCACCTCTCCGGCTTCGGCGATGCGCGCGGGATCAGCGCCAACACCATCCGCATCTCGGCCGGCGGCATCGCCCTGGCCGGGAGCCTCTCGGCGGGAATGGACGAACTCGGGCACAATGGCGGGGGGGAGATCCTGGTCTCCACGCGGCTGGGCGGCACGGCACTGGGCGGCAGCCTCACCCTGCTCAACACCATCCGGGCGGGCGTCGACACGACGGTCAACCTCGACACCAACCAGACCAACGGGTTCCTCCTGGTGGCCAGCGCCGCCCAGGCCACCGACCTGCTGGCGAGCCTGGGCGGCCCCAGCCGGCCGGAGGTGTTGCGCGGCAATGCCTGTCCCGGTGCCTGCGCCAGGATCGATGCGCTGGGCACGGGCCTGCTGACCCTGTGGAGCGGCGCCGGCAGCCTGGTGAACGCGGGCAGCATCACCGGCCGGGGCGGCGTGGCGATCGCCAATGGCAGCGGCCGGGTGATCAATACGGGCCTCATTGCCGGCAGCATCGATCGCTCCGCCGCCCCGGCCGTCACGACGGGGCTTTCCATCGTCACCGCAGGGGAGATCAGCAACACCGGCACGCTGCGCGGCAGCGGCGGGGCGCGTGGGAGCACGATCCTGCCCTTCACCCCTGCCCTGAGCCTTGTCGGCGGGTCGGTCCTGCAGGGCGTGGGCGGCGCCATCGAAGCCCGGGCCGGTACGGCGCCGGTCGAGGGGGCGGGCGGGCTCGAGATCAGGGTTGTCGGGCCCGGCGGCAGCCTGACCAATCGGGGGCTGATCACCGCCGAGGGCGGCGTGACCCTCTTCGCCGCCGGCGACATCCGCAACGACGCCACCGGCATCATCCGCCACAGCCCGACGGCGCTCAGCGGCACCGCGGCCGATGGGCTGCAACTCCAGGCGATCGGCGGCTTCAGCAATGCCGGGCTGATCGAATCCAGCACTTTGAGCCCCCGCGACGCGACCGCCATCTTCGTCGATGTCGGCGGCGCGATCCGCCAGACGGGCAGCATGGCCACGCCCTCGCTGCTCTATCTCGATGCCGGGCTGGACGTGACGCTGGGGGGCAGCCTCTCGGCCGCGACGCTCTGGGTGGTGGGAGAGAGCATCAGCCTTGATGGCGCCGTGATGAACCTGACCGGATCGGGCTGGTTCGCCGCGCCGCAGATCACCGCCGGGGCACCGAGCCGGCTCGGCTACCTGGGCGCGCGCCCTGCCCTGATCTTCGATGCGCGCGCCGTACGGGTCCCGGGCGCGGCCTCGCCGGACCTGACCGGCAGTGACGACGACGCCCAGCCGCTGCAATTGGCCAGCTTCGGCGCGCCCGGCGCGGGCCCGGGCGGGGCCGTGACGCTCGACCTCGACGCCGGGCAGGCGCCGGTTTTCCTGCTGCTGGACGATGGCGTGGTCTCCGGCCGGCTGGGTGCGGGGCGGCTTGGCGTGCAGGGCCGGGGCGGGGCGGCGCTTCTGACCGGCAGCCTGGCGGGCGATGCCGGGACGAGTGCCGCGGTACGCGCGGTGCTGACCCCCCAGGCGGATGCCGCGGCGCAGGCGCGCTACACGCTCAATGGCTGCGTCCTGGCCCTTGCAGGCTGCGCCGTAGCGCCCCCCGTCCTGGCCGGATCGGCCCCCGCCCCGGAGGAGAGGCCGCTGGCCGGTCCCGTTCCAAGTCCGGCGATCCTGCCCTTGGTCGGGACTGCGACCCGCCTGCCCAGCCCCGCGCTCCTGCTGGAAGGCAGCCTCGCCGAGGCCGAACCGGGCATCGCGCCACAGGCCGGCGCGCCTCTGCCGATCCTGCCGCAACCGACGCTGGTCAGCCTGCGCGCCACCCGCGCCCGCCTGGCTGACCCCGACCTGGTGCTGCCGCTGAGCCTGGCGGAGGAGGAATGAGCCCTCGGCGCCTCGCCCTCATGCTTGGGCTGGCGCTGCTCGGCGCCTGCGCGCGGCCGCCGGACTCCGCCTTCGTCAGCCGGAGCACGCAGCCCGAACTCGGCACCCCCGCCGGCGCCAATGCGCGCGGCGAGGCCTGCCTCGCGCGGCCCGCGGCCCGGCCACAGGCTGACCTGCCGGTACACGGCGCCCTCGACATCGTGTGCGCCGGCTGGACACAGCCCGCCGCGCGACTCGTCCGGCTGGAAGGCCCCGTCGATGCCGCCACGCTCGACCGTCTGTCGGGCGGGGTGTGGGTGGCGGGGCTGCAGCCGCGGCTGGCCTGCGCCCCGCCCCTTGCCACGCGCCTCGCCTCCGGCGCCCCGGCACGGCTGCTGGAATGTCGGCGGCGCGTCGGCGGCTGGCCGCATCTCGTGCTCGTCGCCGCCGGGCCGGAAGGGCCGGTACTGGCCGAGGGCATCGCCCCTGCCCTGCCGGTGCTCGAGCGGCTGATCGCGGGCAGCCCCGACGCGGGGGGACCACGCGCCGCGCGCTCCGACGCGCTGCGCGTCGCCGCGCAGTCCCTGTTGGCGGAGGCCTATGGTGCGGCCGAGATCGGCCGGCACGAAGCCTTGATGCAGCTCGGCCGCGGCCTGGCCGATGCCGAGGACTTCACCGGCGCCGCGGATGCCTTCCGCGGCGCCCTGGCCGTGCAGCAGCGCGTGCTCGGCGCGCAGGATCCGGACACGGTGGGACCGCTCACCGCCCTGGGTTTGAGCCTGGCCGGCCAGGGCCGCAGCGCCGAGGCCAGCGCCACCTTCGCCCGGGCCGAGGCGCTGGCCCCGCGCGCGGCGGACCCGCTGGCGGGCGCGCGGCTCGCGCATTATCGCGGCATGGCCGCATTGGCTGCCGGTGAGCCCGCCGCCGCCCTGCCGCTGCTGCGCGACGCCGAGACGCTCTACGCCGCCCGCCTGCCCCGCGACCTCGAGACCCTGGCGGAGATCGATGTCGTCATCCTCGACGTGCAGGCCCAATCCGCCATCCTCGGCCTCGCGGAGGCGCGGCGCGCCCGCGGCGTGGCGGTGGCGCGGCTCGGCCAGGGGGCCGAGGGCCAGGCCCTGGCCGCCTCCGCCGCGCAGCTGCTGCAACGCGCCGATCTGCAGCCGACCCTGCTGCTCGGCCGGTCGCTGCGCAGCCAGGCCAGCGCCAGCGAGGTCGCCGGCCGCGCGGAGAATGCAGCCGGCCTGGCCCGCCAGGCCGCCGGCCGCTTCGGCGATGCGTTGCCGGGCGAAAGGCCGGAGGCCGGGGCGCTGTTCGCCGCCGGGCGGGCCGCCGCGGCGCTGGGCCGGGAGGAAGAGGCGCTGGCCCAGTTCCGCGCCGGGCTGCGCATCCTCAAGGCCCGCCAGCGCGCCTTGCCGGTGGCGAGCGTGCAGCCCTATCTCGACCTGCTGGCCGCGCGCGGGCTGGGTGCCGAGATGTTCGAGGCAGCGCAATTCGCCCAGCGCGAGCCCACCACGCGGCTGATCGGGCTGTCCGTCGCGCGGCTGGCGGCATCGGGCGGCGATGGCGGGATCGGCGCCGCGCTGCGCCAGAAGCAGGATGCCGACCGCAGCCTGCAGGCGCTTCTCGCCGCGCGCGACGCCGCCGAACCCGGCGCGCTGGGCGATCTCGACCAGCGCATCGCCGCCGCCGAGGCGGCCCGTGCGGAGGCCGAATCCGCCGCCGCCGCCGCCGCCCCCGGCTATCGCCAGCTCCTGGCCCTGCAGGTCGAAGCGGGCGCGGTGCAGCCGCTGCTGGCGCCGGAGGAGGCGCTGGTGACGATGCTGCTCGGGCCGCGGCATGGCCATGTCTTCCTCCTGCGGCCCGGCGCGGCGCCGCAGGCGCGCCGCATCGCCCTGGGCGAGGCCGAGATCGCCGCGCTGGTGGAGCGGGTGCGCGCCACGCTGGTGCTCGGACCGGGCGGGCGGCCGCCCCCCTTCGACACCCAGGCCGCGCAGGCGCTGCACGCGGCGCTGCTCGGCCCCATCGCGCCCCTGCTGGACGGGGTGGAGCGACTGCTGGTGGTCGCCGACGGGCCGGCCCTGTCCCTGCCCTTCAACCTGCTGCTGACCGGCCCCGCCGACCCCGCCCGGCTGCGGGAGGCCCCCTGGCTGCTGCGGCGGCACGCCATCACGCATCTGGCCTCGGCCCAGGCGCTGGTGACGGCGCGCAGCGTGCCGGCCACGGCGCCGGCGCAGCGCAGCGCCTTCGCCGGCTTCGCGGACCCGGTGGCGCCAAGTGCGGCGCAGCTCGCCCGGCGCTTCCCCGCCGATCGCTGCGCCGAGGACGCCCGCCTGGTCGCGCGCCTGCCGCCCCTGCCCCAGGCGCGGCGGGAAGTGGAGCTGGCGCAGCGCATGCTGGCGGAAGGCGGGCAGGCGACCACGCTGCGCAGCGGGGCGGCCTTCACCGCCGCCGCCCTGTCGGGCCCCGCGCTGGAGGGCGCGCGCGTGCTGCACTTCGCCACCCATGCGGTGCTGCCCGGGGAATTGTCCTGCCTGGAGGAGCCGGCGCTGATGGTCTCGCCCGGCCCCGGCCCGGGCGGCGGCGCGGCGGCCTTCCTGCCGGCCAGCGCGGTGCTCAACTGGCGCCTCTCGGCCGATCTGGTGGTGCTCTCGGCCTGCAACACGGGCACCACCAGCACCGGGGCGGGTTCGGGCGGCGAGGGTCTGTCGGCCCTCGCCCGCGCCTTCTTCTTCGCCGGCGCGCGCGGCCTGTTGGCGACGCATTGGGCGGTGGATGACGAGGCCGCGCTGCTGACGGTGCTCGAGACCCTGCGGCGCCACGAACGCCGTGGCGAGGGCGCGGCCGCCTCGCTGCGCGCGGCGCAGTTGCAACTGCTCGACGATCCGCAGAGCCTGCCGCACCCCTTCTACTGGGCGCCCTTCGCCCTGATCGGCGATGGCGCCCCGCCGCGGTGACGCCCTATGCCAGCCCGCCCAGCGCGATCCGGCCCGGGGCATGCTTGGCCGCATCCTTCAACGCGGCCACGCGCGCCCCAACCTCCGGCGGCTCGGCCACCTCCGGGGGCGTGAGCACCAGCACGCCGATGACGCAGCTCAGCAGCGCGAAGCCGCGGGGGTTTCCGTCACGGTCCAGGCCCTGGATGGTGCCGCTGGCGCGTTCTTCCGCCGTGTAGAGCGCCTCGGCCGCGGCGCGGGAGAACTCATCCCGCAGTGCCTCCAGCCGGGCCTGCAGCGCGGCGACATCCGGCCCCGCATCGGGCAAGGCGAGGAAGAAGTCATCGCCGCCGACATGGCACAGGCTCGCCCCTGGCCAGGTGGCGGCCTGCCGGCCCAGCGTGTCGGCGAAGAGCAGCAGCGCGCGATTGCCCTCGAGCCAGCCGCGGATATCGTTGAAGGGCTTGAAGTCCTTCAGGTCGAAATAGCAGAGCGCGCGCAGCCGTCCCGGGCTGGCCGCGACCTCGGCGGCGATGCGGTCCGCCGCCAGGCCGCCAGGCAGATGCGTCAGCGCGTTGCAATCCAGCGCGAGGTCGAGCGCGCGGTGGAAGCGCTGCTCGGCGCTGCGATGCGCATCCGCCGCATCGGCCACGCGCTCGCTGGAACGGCGCAGGCGCGCGCAGAGCATCCGCAGCAGCGCCAGCAGCGCCGCGGGGCGGGAGGCCAGCACCGCCAGGGCGCGCTCGCGCGGCAGGAACAGCAACTCGGCCGGGCCCAGCGCCACGGCATCGGCGCTGCGCGGCTCGCCATCGATCAGCGCCATCTCGCCGATCGCGCTGCCGGCGCCGAGGCGATTGAGCTCCACCACCGCCCCCTCCCGTCGCAGGGAGATGCCGATCTCGCCCGCCAGCAGCAGCCACAGCCCGTCGCCCGGCTCGCCCTGGCGGAACAGCGGAGCGCCGGGCGCAAGGTGCCGGGGCTCGGCAGTGGTCGCCAGCGCGTCGAGATCGGTATCGTCCAGGGCCGCCAGCAGGTCGACCTGCCGCAGGCGGGTGCGCAACACGGCCGCATCGGCCGGCATCGCGTCGTCGGGGGCTGGGACAGGATCCATCGTCGCGCGCCTTGAGCCACTCGTTGCGCCGGGTTTACGGAGCGTCACGCACCCTTTCAAGGCCGGGCGCCACTACCGGTTCGCCAGCTCCGCCAGCACCGCCGTCAACACCCGCGCGCCCGCCGCCAATTGCGCCGGCGTGCTGTATTCGCTCGGGTGGTGAGACACGCCGCCCCGGCAGGGCACGAAGATCATCCCCGTCGGGCACAGCGGAATCAGGAATTGCGCGTCGTGGAAGGCGCCGGACTGCATCCGCCGCGCGCCAAGGCCCTGCGCCTGCGCGGCTTCCTCCACCAGCTTGCAGATCATCGGCGAGAAGGAGGACGGCGCCGCGTTGAACCGCTCGATCACCTTCGCCGTGCAGCCGCGCATCGCCGCCTGCACCACGCCCGCCACCGCATCGCCGCGCGCGCGCAGCACCTCGGCATCCGGGTGGCGGCAATCGATGCTGAAGCGCGCCAGCGCCGCCACCGAGTTGGAACTGTTCGGGCTGATCTCGACGCGGCCGACGGTGAAGCGCAGCACGTCGGTCGGGTCATGCATCAGCGCATTCAGCGCCGTGATGGCACGCACCATGTCCTGCACGGCGTCGCGGCGCATCGAGACGGGCGCGGTGCCGGCATGGTCGGAACGACCCGTGATCTCCACCGTGAACCAGCGGCTGCCCTGGATGCCCTCGACCACGCCGATGTCGAGACCCTCGCGCTCCAGGATCGGGCCCTGCTCGATATGGCATTCGACATAGGCGAAGGGGGCCGTGCCCTCGACCACGCCGAGCCCGCGCCGGGGGATGTCGGCCTCCAGCGCCAGGTGCTTCTCGAGCTCGGCGCCGAAGCTCAGCCCCTCGGTGTCCTTCACCTCGTCCCAGGCATGCGCCTCGCGGTAGCCGGCATAGGCCATGGAGCCCATGCAGCCCGGGGCGAAGCGCCCGCCTTCCTCATTCGTCCAGGCCACCAGCTCGATCGGGCGCTTCGTGGCGAGCCCCGCCTCGCGCAGGGCCTGGATCGCCTCGAGCCCGGCGATCACGCCCCAGATGCCGTCGAACCGCCCGCCATTGGGCTGGCTGTCCATGTGGCTGCCGGTCAGCACCGGGGCCAGGGTGGGATCACTGCCCTCATGGCGCAGGAACAGATTGCCCAGCGCATCGACGGAGGGCGTCAGCCCGATCTCCTTCCCCCAGGCGATCAGCACCCGCCGCGCGGCGCGGTCGAGCGGCGTGAGGCAGGCGCGGTTCACGCCCTCACCGGGGATGGCGCCGAACTCGGCCATCTCCATCATCCGGCCCCAGTGCCGCGCCTGGTCCACCGCCGCGACTGCGTTGGGTGCCGCCTTGCCATCCATCACGCCGATTCCCTGCCTATCCCATGGGCTACCTGTGACGCCACCCGGCGCGGATCCCTGCGCCTGACGCTTTCGCGCCGCGATGTAGCAGCTACAGTGCCACCCACCAAAGCCGGGAGAGTTCGAAATGATCGCACGCCGCCTGCTGCTGGGCGCCCCTGCCCTGTTGCTGCCCGCCGGCGCCCGCGCCCAGGCCACGACGGGCGCGCCCTGGCCGGAGCGCCCGGTGCGGATCCTGGTGCCCTTCGCGCCGGGCGGGAACACCGATGCGCTGGCCCGGCTCACCGCCGACATCCTCACCGAGGCGGTGCCCGGCAGCAGCTTCGTGGTGGAGAACCGCACCGGCGCGGGCGGGCTGCTGGCGGCCGATGCCATGGTGCGCTCGGCCCCTGATGGCCACACGCTGATGATGGTGGCCGTCGCCGTGCTGGCCGTGGCCCCGGCGGCGATGGCGCAGCGCCCGCGCTTCGACCCGGTGGCGGATGTGACGCCGATCGTGAATCTCGGCACCAACCCCTTCGTGCTGATGACCCATCGCAGCGTCGAGGCCGCGGACCTGCCCGCGACCATCGCCTGGATGCGCGCGCGTTCGGGCCGCTTCGCCTATGCCTCGGGCGGCGTGGGCAGCTTCCAGCACCTGACGATGGCGCTGTTCCTGCAGCGCCTGGGCATCGAGGCCGAGCACGTGCCCTATCGCGGCGGCGCGCCGGCCCTGGCCGATGTCATCGCCGGCAATGCGCCGATGATGTTCGCAAATCTCAGCGAAGCCATCCCGCACGCGCAGAACCCCATGGTGCGGCTGCATGGCGTCTCCAGCCTGACGCGCCATGCGAGCCTGCCCGGCGTGCCCGCCATCGCCGAGGCCCTGCCGGGCTTCGAAACCATCACCTGGAACGGGCTGATGGGCCCGAAGGGCATGGCCCCCGCGCTGGTCGAGCGCATCCATGGGCTGGTCGCGAGCGCGCTGACGCGCCCGGCGGTGCTGGCGCGGATGGCGCAGATCGGCGCCGATCCGCTGGGCGAGGGCCCCGCCCCCTTCGCCGCCCGCCTTCAGGCGGATGTGGCGCGCTGGGGCGAGGTGGTGCGCAGCGCGGGGATCACGCTGCAATAGGCATCACGGCGCCGTCACGCTCAGCCCGAAGATGCGCGCGGCCTCGACGGGGCCGGCATTGGCCCGTTCCTGCATCTCGCCGAAGGCGATCGGCGCGGGCGGGCGCAGTGCGATCTCCAGCGTCGAGGGGTTGCGGATGAAGCGCGCGATGGCCTCGCGCATCGGGGTGAAGGCGTCCGGCGCCGGGGACTGCCCCTGGGCGGGGCGGCCGCGCTGCGGGCGCGGGGCGGGGGCGCCGGGCAGCGGGATGGCGAGCGCCATCTGCGCCCATTGCTCGCGCAGCTGCGCCGGGCTCACGCGCTGGGCGCGCGCCTGGTTCACCAACACGCGCTCCAGCAGCCCCGCTTCCTCCCAGCGCAGCGTCAGCCCGGCGAGTTGGCCGGCGGCGAGGCTGGCGGCGTAGCTCGCCGGGTCCGCCCGCTCGCCGGGGGCGATGCGCGGCAGGCCCTGCGCCTGGGCCAGGATGGTCAGCGTGCCGGCCTCCTCCCAGGCGATGCGGAAGGGCTCGATCTCGAGCCGCCCGCCGGTCGGCTGCGCCGTGCCGCGCAGCTCCAGCCCGCCGCTGAGCTCGCGATAGCCCACCTGCTCCAGCCAGCCCGCCATGCCGGGCGGCAGCGCCAGGGCGAAGCCCTCCAGCACGAGGGAGGCCGCCATCAGCCCGGCCGAATCCATCGTCGCCTCGGTGACGACACGCCCCAGGCTCAGCAGCGGCATGCCATCGGCCTGCACCTCGAAGCCCTGCAGCGCAAAGCGCTGCGGCGAGCCCGGCACGGGATCGGGCGGCTGGACCTCATCCAGCACGGCCGCGAGGGTGGCGGCGGCGTCGATGCCGGTGAACTCGACGCGCCCCAGACGGAACTCGCCATCGCCGAGCGCATCCAGCGGCACGGCCAGGGCCAGGCCCTCCAGCGCGAATTCGGTCAGCCGGCCCGGCACCCAGTCGCGCAGCGCAACCCGGCCGAGCTCGATGTCCACATCCCGGTCGGGGTCGCGCAGCTCCACCCCCTCGATGGCCAGGGCCTCGGCGCGGAAGCTGCGCGGGTCGATGTCCTTGGCGTCGGCGCGCGGCAAGGCGAGGCCATTGGCGCTGGCGCGGCCGATCCGCACGCGCACCGCATCGCTGGCCGCGCCGTCGAAGCCGAAGCCCTCGATCCGTGCGGCGCGCAGGCTGCCCGGCGCATAGGCCTCGATCGACACCCGGCCCAGGGTGAGCGTGCCATCCTCGGTCGAGATGGCGCGCAGCCCCTCGATCTCCAGCAGGTCGAGCGCGAAGCTGCCCGGGTCGAACCCCTGCCCGGCGGCGGGCAAGGCAAGGCCGCCAATGACCAGGCGGCTGAGGTCGATGGTCTGCTCCTTGCCACGCTCGCCGCGGATCTGGCGCAACTCGGCGCGGCCGAGGCGCGTCTCCGCCAGGTCATGCAGCAGGATCTCGGCGATGGTGGTGCGGCTCTCGGGATCGGTGACCAGCACCTCCGTCAGGCGCGCGCGGCCCGTGACGGGGTCGACCTCCCGCCGGCCGATGGTGATGCGCGCCTCGGGGCCGATGGCGCTGCGCAGGCGCTCGATCGCGGCATCCAGGCGCCGCTCGGCCTCTGCCTGGGCAAGCGCGCCAGCGGCGGTGAGGGTGACGGCGCCGGCGAAGGCGAGGCCGAGATAGTGGATTCGCATGCGGGTCTCCCTCGGGCGTGCTCCGCCCCTTATGCCACGGCGGCGGCGGCGCGCACGCCTTCGATCATGCTGGTCTTGAGCAGATGCGCCCGCGCCTTCGCCGGATCGGCCGCCGTGGCGCGCAGCTCCGCGAATCGCGCGGCGCGGGCCAGGGGGTCCTTCTCCTCCAGGTTCTTCTTGTTGGCGATGGTCATGGCCTGGAGGAAGGCCTCCGCCACATGGCGCCGCTGGCGGTCATAGCGGGCGAGGCCATCCTCGGGCGCGCCCTGCAGGGCCTGGGTCAGGCGCTCGGCGGCGAGGAAGGCGTCATGGATGCCGAAATTCATGCCCATCCCGCCGAGCGGGTTGTTCACATGCGCCGCATCCCCGGCCAGCAGCACGCGGCCCTTGCGGAAGGTGCCGGCAACGCGCTGGTGCACGGCGTAGAGGTTGGTGTGCACCACCGGGAACTCGCCCTCCTGCGGGATCAGCGCGCGCACCCGGGCTCCGGCGGCGGCGAAATCCAGCAGCGCGGCCTCCTCGGCCTCCGGGTCGGTGGGGAAGACGATGCGCCACAGGCCCCCCGGCCCCTTGGGTGGGGCTTTCCCGGGCACCTTGAACAGCGCGCACCAGGTCTCGGGGTCCGAGACGTAGGAGGAGATGGCATAGCCCTTCGCCGCCATGTCCTCGGTGGTGGTCACCACCAGGAAGCGCTCGCGATAGGTGAAGCCCTCGAAGGGGATCTGCTGGGATTTGCGCACCACGGAGCGCCCGCCATCGGCGCCGAGCAGGTAGCGCGCGCGATGCACCTCGCCCGCCTCGGTGGTGACGCTGACCCCTTCGGCATCCTGCGCGGCATCGGCCACGGCGACGCCCCAGCGGATCTCGGCATGCGGGAAGGCCGCGAGGTGCTTCAGCAGGATGCGACAGAGCTTGTGCTGCTCGCATTGCAGGCGGAACGGATAGGGCGTGACATCGGCCAGCAGGCCCAGATCGAACTCCGCCACCACGCCTTCCGCCCGGCCGCGGAACTGCCAGACCGGTGCCACGATGCCCTGGGCGAGCAGGTCATCCGTGACGCCCGATTCCGTGTAGAGCTCCAGCGTCGGTGGGTGGATGGTGGCCGCACGCGGATCCTCGAAGGGCTCCGCATGGCGTTCCAGCACGCGCACGGAAACGCCGGCCCGCGCCAGCATCAAGGCGGCGGTGAGGCCCGAAGGCCCGGCGCCGGCGATCAGTATCTGGGGCAGGACCTGCGGCGTCATCAGAACTCTTCCAGGATGCGGCCATGGCCTTCGATACGGTCGGTGATGCCGGTGCGGCGCAGCGCATCCCAGCTCAGCACCGTGTTGATGGCGAGCACCGGCTTGCCCAGCCAGCGCTCGGCCTCCGCCGCCACGGCACTGCCGGCGAGGTTGGTGCCGACCTGCACCAGCGCCTCAATATCCGGGCCGTTGAGCTCGATCAGCGATTCGCGGATCGCCTGGGGAGAGACCTGCGCGATCTCGCGCGGCGAAGGGCATTTCAGGCCCTTGAGGCGCACCACCTCGAAGCCCGCCTCGGCGAACCAGGCCTGCACCATGGCGTCGCCGCGCGGCTGGTGCGGGGTGAGCACCGCGATCCGCTTCGCGCCGAACCGCTCCAGCGCGGCGGCGGTGGCGAAGCTGCCCATGGAGACGCCGACGCCGGATTTCTGCTCAAGCTCGGCCGTCAGCGCCTTCGACGCCGCGAGCCCGCCCCAGAAGGCCTCGAGCGCCACGCCCATCACCAGATGTTCGGGCGCGCAGGTCATCACCTGCTCGATCGCCGCCCCCAGACCGTCGCGCATCGCCTGGACATGTTCGAGAAAAGCTTGCTCGGAGGTCAGCGGCCGCTCCTTGATGGAGACCCGTGCGAGATGGAAGGTGACGCCGCGCGGGCGCAGCGCATCGACTTCCGGCTGCACGATGGTGTTGGTGGAGGGCACAACGAAGCCGATCCGCTTCCGCCAGCCCAATGCATCCGCCATGTCCCCGACTCTCCCGCGCAAGGTCGGCCGAGGCTATCGCCGCGCACCGCCCTTGCCCAGGGCGGCGGCTAGCGCGATTGTTGCAGCGCAATGCGGGCCCCTACCCCGGGGCCTGTCGAGGGAACCGCGACGCGATGGACGCCGCCTATCTGGCCGAATGGGCCAATCTGCTGATCCGCTGGCTGCATGTCATCACCGGCATCGCCTGGATCGGCACCAGCTTCTACTTCATCGGCCTGGACAACCAGCTCGACCCGCCGCGCGACGGCAATCCGCGCGTCAAGGGCGAGCAATGGTCGATTCATGGCGGCGGCTTCTACCACAAGCAGAAATACGCCCTGGCCCCGGAGCGCCTGCCCGAGAAGCTGCACTGGTTCAAATGGGAGGCCTACTGGACCTGGATCAGCGGCTTCAGCCTCTTCGTGCTGATCTATTGGGGCCAGGCGAGCACCTATCTGATCGACCCGGCGGTGATGGACCTCTCCCCCGCCACCGCCATCGCCATCTCGGCGGTGATGCTGGTCTCCGGCTGGGTGATCTACGACCTCGCCTGCCGCTCGAAGCTCGGTGAGAACGAGAACGTGCTGCTCGGCGTGGCGATCGCGCTGCTCGCCGTCTCGGCCTTCGTGGCGTGCAAGATCTTCTCGGGGCGCGGCGCCTTCCTGCAGGTGGGCGCGATGACCGGCACGATCATGGTGGCGAATGTCGCGATGGTCATCATCCCCGGCCAGCGCAAGATGGTCGCCGCCATGCAGGCGGGGCAGGAGCCGGACCCGAAATACGGCCGCTGGGGCAAGCAGCGCAGCGTGCACAACACCTACCTGACGCTGCCCGTGCTGTTCCTGATGCTGAGCCCGCACTACCCCATGACCTGGAGCGGCGAGTGGAACTGGGTGGTGCTGCTGGCCGTGACCCTGGCCGGCGCGCTGGTGCGCCAGTTCTTCGTCGCGCGGCAATTCGGCCGCAACCCGCTCTGGCTGCCGGCGGCCGCGACAGCCGTGGTGGTGGGGCTGATGGTGGTGCTCGCCCCCGCCCGCACCCCGCAGATGGCGGGCGCCGAGGTGCCCCGCTTCGAGGAGGTGCAGGCCATCGCCGCCGCCCGCTGCGCCTCCTGCCACGCCGCGCGCCCGACCGATGAGGCCTTCAGCGCGCCACCCAAGGGCGTGATGCTGGAGACGCCCCAGCAACTCCGCCGCTGGGCGCAGGCGATGCGCCAGCAGGTCGCGACCGAGGCGATGCCGCCGGGCAACCTCACCGAGATCACGGCCGAGGAGCGCGCCAAGCTGCTTGCCTGGGTGGCTGCCGGGGCGCCGCTGCAATGAAGGCCTCGGCACTCACCACGCATATCCTCGACACCGCCACGGGCAAGCCGGCGGCAGGGGTGAAGGTGGAGCTCTACCGCATCGACCCCGCCGGCCCGGTGAAGGTGACGGAACGCCTGACCAACAGCGACGGCCGCACCGACACGCCGCTGATGAGCGCCGCGGATTTCATCCCCGGCCGCTATGAGTTGCGCTTCCACATCGGCGCCCATTTCGGCGGCGCGGGCTTCCTCGATGTCGTGCCGATCGCGGTCACGCTTGCCGCCGGCGAGGGGCATTACCACGTCCCCTTGCTGTGCACGCCCTGGTCCTACGCCACCTATCGCGGCTCCTGAGGCGCTTGTAGTCTTTCGCGGGCTTTCGGGGGAAACGGTAGGCATGGGCATCAAGGTCGCGGTGATCGGCGCGGGCACGATGGGCCACGCGCTCGCCGTGGTGTTCGCGCTGGGCGGGCATGAGGTGCGCCTCACCGATTCCTCCATGGCCACGCTCGACAAGGCCGGCCCGCTGATGGAGGCCGCGCTCGCCACCCTCGTCGCCGCCGACGAGGCGCCCGCCGCGGCCGATGCCGAGTGGCTGCATGGCCGCGTCACGCGCCTGCCCACCCTGGCTGAGACGGTGGAGGAGGCCGACCTCATCCTCGAGGCGATCATCGAGCAGCCCGAGGCCAAGCGAACCCTGTTCGAGCAGATCGACCGCCACGCCCCCTCGGCCGCGGTGATCGCGAGCAACACCAGCTACCTCGACCCCTTCCCGCTGATCCCCGCCCGGCGCCAGGCGCGGTCGCTGATCATGCATTGGTACACGCCGCCCTATCTGGTCGATCTGGTGGACATCGTGGGCGGGCCCGAGACCGATCCGCGCGTCGTCGCCTTCGCGCGCGACTTCTGTGAGGGCATGGGCAAGATGCCCGTGGTGATGCGCAAATTCATCCCCGGCTATGTCGCGAACCGCGTGCAATCCGCCATCGGGCTCGAGGTCCAGAAACTGCTCGATGAGGGCATCGCCTCGGCCGAGGAGATCGACACCGCGATCATAGAGGGCATCGCCCTGCGCCTGCCCATCCTGGGCGTGCTGGCGAAGGCGGATTTCACCGGCCTGGGTTTTACGCAGACCAGTCTGAAGAACCGCATGTATGAACCCCCGCCGGTGCGCGGGCGCTCGGACACGGTGGACCGGTTGGTGGCGGAGGGCCGCACCGGCGTGATGGCGGGTGCGGGCTTCTACGATTGGGGTGGACAGGACCCGACCACGCTGTTCGAGGCGCGGGACCGCCGCCTGCTGGAATTGAAGCGCGCGCTGCGCGCCATCGGCACCATGGCGGGAGCAGGACGCAAGCCATGATCACCTACGACCTCACCGGCAAGACGGCGCTGGTCACCGGCGGCGCCTCCGGCATCGGGCTCGCCACCGCGACGCTGCTGGCGAAGAGCGGCTGTTCCCTGGCCGTGAACTTCCTCGCCGGCGACGCACGTGGCCCGGCTGCCGTGGCGCAGCTTCAGGCGCTGACCAATGCGCGCATCCTGCCCGCGCCGGGCAATGTCGCGGACGCCGCGGATGCCGCACGCATGGTCGGCCAGGCCGTGGCGGATCTCGGGCGGCTCGACTACCTCGTGAACAATGCCGGCACGCCGGGCACGCAGAGCGCCATCGCGCCGCATGAATTCGACAGGCTCACGGAAGAGCTGTGGGACGCTGTGCTGGAGGTGAATCTCCGCGGCGTCTTCCGCTGCGCCAAGGCCGCGGGGCCGGCGCTACGCGCGGCGGGGGGTGCCATGGTGAACATCGCCTCCATCGCCGGCATCAATTCCGCCGGCTCCTCCATGGCCTATGGCGCGACCAAGGCGGGCGTCATCAGCCTCACCAAGAACCTTGCGCGCGGCCTGGCGCCAGAGGTGCGGGTGAACGCGGTCGCCCCCGGCGCAGTCGATTCCACCTGGATGATCGAGTGGACGCCCGAGCAGCGCCGCGCCTCCATCGAGAACGCACTGCTCAAGCGCCGCTGCACGCCCGAGGATCTGGCCGAGGTCATCGTCTTCCTGCTCGCCGGCGCGGCGATGGTCACGGGGCAGACGGTGGTGGTGGATGGCGGGCTGACGGTTTGACCCTCGCCGTGCCCTCGCCCTGCATCCGCATCTGCAAGCTCGACCCCGCGCGGGGCATCTGCCTGGGCTGCGGGCGCAACATGGCGGAGATCTCCGCCTGGCCGCGCGCCACGGCGGAACAGCGCGCCGCCATCCTCGCCGCCGCCGCCGAACGGCGCGCGACTCTACCGTAGGGCAGGTGCGGCCACGCCCTCGAAGGTGATGCGGCAGCGCACGCCGCCGGGCAGCGCGCGGTCCGCATTGGGCAGGGTGAGCCGCACGCCGAAAGTGCCGCTCGCCGCGTCGAAGACGTCATCCACCACGCGGATCTCGGCGCTGTAGACCCCACCCACCGGCGGGTCGGGCCGCACCGTGGCGCTCGTGCCCAGCCGCACGCGCCCATGCAGGCGCACCGGCAGGAAGGTCTCGACATGCAGCGGGTCGAGCTGCGCCACGGAGAGGATGTGATTCTCCTGGTTCACATACTCGCCGGGGCCGAGGTTGCGCCCCGTCACCACGCCATCGACGGGGCTGCGGATGGTGCGCTGCTCCAGCGCGGCTTCCACGCGCTGCGCCTCGATGCCCGAGAGGCGGCGGTTCAGTTCGGCCAGCGCCACCTCGCTGGCCGCGATCTGGGCATTGGCGCGCAGCTCCTCGAGCCGCTGGGTGGAGACGACGGAGCGTTCATGCAGGCTCGCCGCCCGCGCCAATTCGCTGCGGATCTGGTCGAGCCGCGCGCGCCGCGCCTCGACCTCCGCGGTGCTGACGGCGCGCGCGCGGGCGAGTTCGAGCGTCGCGGCCTCCACCGTGCTTTCCATCCGCGCCACCACCTGCCCGCGCGTCACCGCCTGGCCGCGCTCGACCTCGATGCTCGCGATGATGCCGGTGATGGGACTGCTCAGGCGCAGCGTGAGCGAGGGCTCGATGACGCAATCGAAGCTCTCCTGCGCCAGGGCGAGGCCCGGCAGCAGCGAAAGCCCGAACGCCATAAGGCAGAGTTGGCGCCTCATTCCACTTCCCCCGCGAAGGCCAGCATGGTGCCGAGCCGGCGTTCCTGTTCCAAGAGGTCGATGCGCGCGCGCCGATGCGCCCGCATGGCGCGCGCCTGCGCGGCATCGAAGAGCCAACGGGCCCCCCACAGGCCGAGCCAGCGCGCCGGATGCGCCGGCACAAGCGCCAGAAGCGGGTCGCGCAGCGAGAGGATCGCCTCCGCGCTGCCCGGCAGGCCGCGGCGCCCGGCCCGGCCTTCGAGCTGGCGGTCGATGCGGCGCGTGTCGTGGCGCTCGGTGAGGATGACATGCAGCCCACCCGCCTGCGCGACGCCCTCGCCCAGCAGGATGTCCACGCCACGCCCGGCCATGTTGGTCGCCACCGTCACGCGCCCGGCCTGGCCGGCGGCGGCGATGATGGCGGCTTCCTCGGCATCCTGCTCGGCGTTCAGCACGGCATGGGCGATGCCCGCCGCGTCCAGCACGGCACTCACCGCGCGCGAGGCCGCGACCGAGCGCGTGCCGACCAGCACGGGCCTTCCCTGCGCCGTGACCTCCGCGACGCGCGCCGCCACGGCCTGCCATTTCGCCTCCTCATCGGCCAGCACACGCAAGGCGCCGCGTGCGAGGCGCGAGGGGCGGTGCGGCGGCACGCGCGCGACGCGCAGCCGGTAGACGCGCCAGAACTCGCCCCGCGCCTCGGCCGCCGTGCCGGTCATGCCGGCCAGCAGGCGGTAGCGGCGGAACAGGCGCTGATAGGTCATGCGCGCGAGGGTGAGCTTGCGCGTGGTGACCGCAACACCCTCCTTCACCTCCATGATCTGGTGCAGCCCGTCGCTCCAGGAGCGGTCGGCCATGATGCGGCCGGTGTTCTCGTCCACGATCTCGACCTTGCCCTCGCGCACCACATACTGGTCGCCGGCATGGAACAGCGCGCGCGCGCTGAGCGCCTGGCGCGCGGCTTCCTCGCGCCGGATGCGCCCGGCCCAGATGCCACCCAGCCGCTCGCCCCTCTCGGCGAGGTACCTGCGCCCGGCCTCGGTCAGCTGCACGCGGCGTTCCTGCAGCAGGACGCGGTAGTGCTGGCCCTCGACCAGCGCATCGGCCAGCGCGAGCGCGGTCTCCGCCCATTGCCGTTCGGCCGCCGCATCGGTCTCGCGCGAGATGATCAGCGGCGTGCGCGCCTCATCGATCAGCACGCTGTCGGCCTCATCGACGATGGCGAAGTCGAGGCCACGCAGCACGACCCCTTGCGTCGGCGCCGCTTCGCCCAGCACCGCGCGCAGCTTGCGCCGCGCGGGGCCCATGGCGCGGCCGAGCGCGAGGCGATCGCGCAGATAGTCGAAGGCAAGCTCCTTGTTGGCGGCATAGGCGATGTCGCAGCGATAGGCCGCGCGCCGCGCCGCCGGGGCCATGCCGTGCAGCACGGCGCCCACGCTCAGGCCCAGCGCGGCGTAGAAGGGGCGCAGCGCCGCGGCGTCGCGCTCGGCGAGGTAGTCGTTCACCGTCACCACATGCGTCGCCCTGCCCGACAGCGCGGCAAGGCCGGCGGCGAGCGCCGCGGTCACGGTCTTGCCCTCGCCCGTATCCATCTCGGCGATGCGGCCATCGAGGATGGTGAGCGCACCGAAAAGCTGCACGTCGTGATGCCGCAGGCCAAGCTCGCGCCGCGCGACCTCTCGCAGCAGCGCCGCGCCGCGCGGCAGCAGGGCGCGCACCAGGCCCTGGCGCCGCAGGGAATCGCGCAGCACGCGCAGTTCCGCCTGCAGCGCGGTGGCGTCGAGCGCGGCGATCCCCGGTTCCAGCGCCGCGGCCTCGCGCACCACCTGCCAGGCGGTACGCGCGCGTGCCCGCGCGGCCAGCGCGCGGGGCGCGGCGAGCACCGCCGTCTCGACCCCATCGAGCCAATGCGGCTTGGGATCCGCCCGCTCAGGGTAGGGGTCGAGCGCGGGCGGCGCCCAGGCGGCCAGCGCGGTCATGCCACGCGCCGGCGTTTCAATGGACGGCGGCGGGCTCGGCCAGGGCAGGCTCAGCCGGTGCCGGGGCGGGCGCCGGGGCGGCTGCCGGCGCCTGCGTCAGTTCCAGCATGTCCTGGAAATGGCGCAGCGAGGCGAGGTGCAGGAAGCTGCACTCCATCTCATCCTTCGCCACCATGTCGGCCAGCACATCCGCGGGCAGGGCCTTCAGCTTGGCGCGGTCGATCACCATGAAGCCGGAGAGGGAGCGCTGCTCGCCGCCGCTCAGCGTGAACTGCGCCTGCATCGGCTGCAGCAGCTTGAGTTCCAGCAGCCGGTCGCAATAGGCCCGCGTGCGCTGGAAGCGCGCCTGGTAGTCCTGCAGGAAGCCCAGCACGGTGCGCAGGTACTGCGTCTGCTCGCCATCCGCGTCGAACAACTTCTCGCCGCGCCCGGCCTGGTTGCAGCCGCTGAAGGTCTCGTCGATGTGCAGCGTGAAGGTCTTGCCCTCCGCATCCTGGGAGAAGACGAAGGGGTAGCGGCGCACGAAGGCGGGGATGTACTTGCCGCTCCACTTGCCCTCGGGCGTGACGTGCAGGTTCTGGTTGTCGCGCACACCCAGGATGACGGCGGGGAAGACCGACTGCTCATTGCCGGCGAAGACCACCGGGTATTCGGCCGCGGCCTGCGCGAATTCGATGGCGGTGACAGGCACGGAATTCACATCGGCCGCGAAGCTGTAGCTGTCGCCGGTCTTGACCGACCAGTCCTTGTGCCGCTGGAAGCTCACCGGCACCGCGGTGCGGTAGAAAAGCTGCTGGGTCGCCATGGTCAAATCCCCTCCTGTCCTCGTTACGGCCGGGTCGCGCTGCCCGGACGTCCTGCACATTGAGCCCCGAAAACGCGCGGCCTGTGTTTCAGCCCGATGCAACTCAGCTTCAGGATGTTTCGCCGCGCTGCGCGGGAGAGGGTGCCTTCGGGCGGGACAGGCTGGCAATGGGCGGCGCGGCTACACCTGGAAATGCCGCAGGAAAACCTGCCGCAAGCCCCGCCAGAAGCGGCTTGCGATGGGCTGATCGGCATGGGCGAAGCGCACATGCACCCGCTCCCCGAAGCGCGCGGCCTCGCCCTGCGGGGTGTCGAACACAAGATCGAGATGCAGGAACCGCCCGATGGTGCGCTGATGCGCGGGGTCCGTCGGGTCGAGCGCGATGGACCCGCCGCCCTGGATGCTCAGCGCCGGGCTGGGCACCGATTCCTCAAGCCGGGCGCCGACGCGCTCGACCCGTGCGGGGCGGGCCTCGGCGCGCAGGCTGGCGGCGCGCACGGCCACAGCGCGGGTGTCCTGCAGCACGAGGTCGGCCTCGTTCTCCGGCACCGCGACGCGGATCACGGGATCGTCATGGCGCACCACATGGCCGATCAGCTCGCCCTTGCGGATGTAGCGGCCGAGCAGCTCCTCCGGCCGGCGCAGCACCAGCCGCCCGGCGGTGCGGGCGCGGATGGTGAGCAGCGCCAGCCGCTCCTCCGCCGCGGCCAGGTCGGCGCGTGCGAGGGTGAGTTCCTCCAGCGTCATGCGCGCGCGCACGGGGTCCGAGACGTCGCGCATGGCATGATGCGCCTCAAGCTCCGCGACCCGGCCGGCGAGCAGCCGGGCGCGGGCGGCCAGCGCGGGGTCCTCCAGGCGCAGCAGGGGCGCCTCGGCCTCGACCTCGGCATTCGGCGCGGCGAGCAGCGCCACGGCCACGCCCTCGGCGCCGGCGAAGACCGCGGCCTCGCCCCGCATCCAGACCACGCCCTCGGCCATGGTGGCGTGCGGCAGGGGGGTGGCGAAGACCAGCCCCGCGCCCAGCGCCAGCGTGCCCGCCGTGACGGCGAAGGCACGGCCGCGATGGCGCCGCAGCGCCGGGCTCGCCACCAGGAAGCGCAGCCACTTCGCCAGCGGCACGCCCATCATCAGCACCAGCGACCAGATGGCGATCAGCACGCCGATGACGAAGAACTGCGTGCCCACCAGCAGCGCGATCGCGAAGGCGACGACCATGCGATAGAAGAAGGAGGCGATGGCGTAGAAGAACAGCCAGGGCGCCTCGCCGGGCGCCATCGCGGCGGGCTCGGCGCTGGTGACGCCGAAGGCGTGGCGCTGCACCAGGTAGCCGATATGCGCATTGGCGCGCTGCGCGAGGTTGGGGATCTCGATCAGGTCGGAGAGCACATAGTAGCCATCGAAGCGCAGCAGCGGGTTGCCGTTGAACACCACGGTGGAGACGCCGCAGATGAGCATGACGGAGAAGGCGAAGGCGCGCACCAGCCCGGGCTCGGCATTCACCCAGACGATCATGGCGATCGAAGCGAGTGCGACCTCGACCAGGATGCCCGCGCCCCCCACCACCGCACGCCGCCATTTCGAGGCGAAGGACATGCTGTCCGACGCATCGACGTAAGGCACCGGCATGAAGACCAGCAGCATCACGCCGATCTCATGCACCTCCCCGCCCCAGCGCTTCACCGCCCAGGCATGGCCCAGCTCATGCACCGTCTTGACCAGCGGGTAGGTGAGAACAAGCAGCAGGATGTTCTCGGTGGCCAGCACGCGGTCGGTGATGTCACCCGAGAGCGCCTCCCAGTTCTGCCCGGCCAGCAGCAGCGCATAGCCCACCAGCAGCAGGAACAGCACGGCGCCGAAGCCGGAGAAGATCAGCCGCGCGATCGGCGCGGTGGCGTTGAGCACCTCATCCGGGTCGAGCAACGGCAGGCGGATGGCCAGCGGGTTGAGCAGGCCCGCCATCAGCCGCTTGCGCCGCTGCCGCCGGCCGCGATCGGCGAGTTCCCCGATATCGGGCGGGATGTCGCCGAACAGCACATCCGCCGCATGCAGCTGGCCGAGCAGTCGGATCACCTCATCCTGCGTCAGCGCATCGTCGCCCAGCCGGGCCGAGGCCGCGCTCCAGACCTCCTCCAGCGTGCGCGTGCCATCCATCAGCCCGACCAGCAGATGCGCCGAGGGCGAGAAGCGGTGGAAGCGGCCCGAGCTGCGGTCCTGCAGCACATACCAGACCTGGCCGCGGAACAGCGTGCGGTGGAAGCGCGCATGGGCGCGCAGCCGCGGTCGAAGCCCCGCGACGCGATACCAGGAGGGGCTGAGGAAGGATTTCTCGCTCACGGCGTCCAGCGCCAGGCAGCGAGGCGCAGCCAATCCACGAGCCGGCGGGTCCAGATGCGGATCAGCAGGCGCTCGCCCACCACGGTGCGGCCCACGCCCACCATGCTCGGGCGCAGCCGCTCGCTCGCCCCTTCCAGCGCTGCCTCGACGCGGAAGAAGTTGCGGCCCTGGCCCTGTTCGGAGATCGGCGTGATGCGCTCGATCCGGTAGCGCTGCGGCGCGCCGGGCGCGGCGGCGAGCACCAGCGTGCCTTCCTGGCCGATGGCGATGTCGGCGATGTCGCCTTCCTCCACCTCCAGCACCACGCGATAGGCGTCGAGCGGGGCGATCTGGAACAGCTCCTCCCCCCGCTCCACCGCGCCGCCCACCCGCTGGCTGAGATTGCCGCGCACCACCATGCCGGCGAAGGGGGCCAGGATGCGCGTGCGCGCCAGCTGTTCCTCGATCAGCGCGAGCTGCGCCTCAGCCTGGTCGATCTGCGCGCGGGCGATGTTCGCCTCGGCGCGCTGCCGCGCGGCCAGGGCGCGGTCGTATTCGTTGATGCGCTGCTGGCGCTGCGTGGCAAGGCGCAGGCGCTCCAGGCGCAGATCCTGGTCGTCGAGCCGCGCCAGCAGCTGGCCCTCGGTCACGATCTCGCCGGCGCGGGCGTGCTCGGCGCCGATATAGCCGGCGAAGGGGGCGACCATGGAACGCTGGATGCGCCCTTCCAGCACGGCGGGCGAGGTCAGCGCATATTCGCCGCGCGCGGTGGCGAAGAAACCCACCAGCAGCACGAGCGCGAGGGTGGCGAGCTTGCGGCCGAAATAGCCGGGCCCGAGCAGACGCTTCAACTGCGTCATCAGGCTCTGGGCGATCTTCACCGGCAGCAGCCGGTCATTGGCGCGCTTCTCGGCCAGCACGGGGCCGACCAGCGTCGCCACGCCATCCAGCAATTCGACCAGCGCGGGCGCGAAGCTCCGTCCCGCCGGACGCTCGAGCGTGATGGCGCCGATGCGCGCCCCCTGGTGGCTGAGCGGCAATGTCAGGATCGCCCCGGCGCGGTGCTGCGCGGCGAGGTCCGCATGCGCGCGCGTGACGCGGAACTCCCAGCCCGGCTGCGGCGGATAGACGATGACCGCGCCCTGGTCGAGCGCCTCTTCCATCGCGGCGCCGACATCGCGGATCAGGTTCATCCGCTCGGCGAACCAGGCGGCGTTGGAGAGCGCCTCCACCCGCACATGCCCGCCGCGACGGAAGCCGATGCTGACCGGATCGCAGTCGAAGCGCCGGGCCAGTTCCGTGGCCAGCGCGGTGGCGGCAGCGCGCGCCTCCTGGTGTTCCAGCACCACGCCGAGCAGGTCGAAGGCGGCGGTGGCGCGCTCGCGCAGCGCGGCATCCTCCGCCATCTGCTCGCGCCGCAGCAGCGATTCCACCCAGCCCGCGCCCCATTGCAGCTGGCGCATCGCGCCCGCCGCGCTGGCCTGGGGGGCGAGCGCCAGGGCGCAGACACCGCACAGCCGGCCTTCGAGCAGGATCGGCGCGGCGACGAAATGCGCGCCCTCCGGCCCCGGCAGCATCAGGCCCTGCCGCTGCGCCAGCGCCTGCTCGGCCGCGGCGGAGAGGCCGGGGGTCAGCGCGGCGATGTCGGGCCAGGCGGCGGCGGGGCGGAAGGGCCCCGCCTCCGGCTCACCAAGCACCAGCACGCCGGCCGTCGCACCCTCGACATGGCGGCATTGCAGCGCCAGCCAGGCGGCGGCGAAGGCCTCGCCGCCCTCGGCCGCGCGGAAGCGGTTCCAGAGCGCCTGGTCGAGCAGCGGGTGGCTGACCAGGCTGGGCAGGATCTCGGCCGGGTTGCGCCGGTCAGCGACCAAGCGAGGCCCCTCCCCCGGTCCAGCTGCGCGACCAGTCGATCGCCGCCGCGCTCGGCAGGCTGGCCGGCTTGCTCACCGGCACGGCCCCGAGGCCGGTGGCGAAGGGCTGGCGCAGATGCGCCGCCCAGGCCGGGTCGAGGAAGGCGCCCAGCCCGTCGGCGAAGAGCCGCGCCCCACCGCCGGGCAGGCTGAGCGGCGCTTCGAGGATCGCGGCCGCCCCCTCCACCGTCAGGCGGCGCCCGACATCGAGCGTGGCCGCCATCGCCGCCTGGCCCGGCGCGTCATCGGCGAAGCCCATGACATGGCCGAGTTCATGCACCACCACCGAGAGCAGGTCGATGCGACCGGACGCCGCACCACCGGCCAGGGCAAGGCGCGTGCCGGGCGCGAATTCCTCCGCGCGCAGCGGTGTCGCGTCGATGAACCAGCCATGGCCGGCGGCATCGGCGTCGAGCGCGATCACGCTGCACCGGGTGTTGCCGAGCATGAGGTCCGGCAGATCCGCCACCACGATGCTGACCGGCGCCGTCGCGGCAAGCTGCGCGGCGCTGACCTGCCCGCTCATCGCCCAGAGCGCCCGCGCCGCCTCGAGCAGCGCGGAGGCCGCCCCGGCCTCGAGGGCGGGCACGCGCACCGGCTGGTCTGGCGCGCGCGCCGCCATCAGCGGCGGGGTCTCATCGGGGAAGATCTCGTCGGCCAAGCCGCCACCCTCGATGAGATCGATGCCCGGCCCGCCCACCAGCCAGTCATCGCCCGCATCGCCACGGATCGTGTCGTTCTGGCCGTTCAGCTTCGCGGTGGAGAGGAAGGTGCCAAGGCTGTCGAGCGCGGTGGTCTGGATCTTCTGCGGCAGGGCGTCGGGCAGGTTGGGGTCGCGCACCTTCTGCTCGATGATGCCGTGGTCGCCGAAGATGATGTCGCGCGTGCTGGCATCGCTGCCCGGCGTGGCGCCTGCGCCCTCGCCTTCCAGCACGTCGCGCCCGGCCAGCAGCCGGTCACGCATCTGGGAGGGCGCGGGCGCGATGAAGGTGCCGGTGAGATGCGCGCCGAGGTCGAGGCTCGGCGCGGGGCTGGCATCGACCGTGGCGATGAACAGCGCGCGCGTGGTGATGTCCACATTCACGCCGCTGTCGCCATAGATGTGGTCGGGGCCGCCCTGGCCGAGGATGCTGTCATCGCCCGAGCCACCGGCGAGGTGATCGCCCGCCTGGCTGCCGATGAGCGTGTCCTGCCCCATGCCGCCATGCGCGGTGAGCCCGACGCTGGGCAGCGCCTCGGGCGCGACGCCGCTGAACAGCAGGCCCGCATCGATCAGGTCGTTGCCCGCATGGCGATAGAGGTTGGCGCGGGGGAAGATGAAGCTCGCATCCTCCTGCGCGCCGGGGGCCCGCAGCGGGAAGGGATCGAAGGGCGCGGGCCCGAAATTCGCGCCCAGCGTGTGATGCGCCCGCCCGCCATACCAGACGCCATCCTGGCCGGTGTCGCCATGGATCACGAGCGGCGAGTCCGGCCCGCCACCGGCACGCACCACGAAGTGGTCGCCACCGATGCGCACGCCGCCATTCTGCGTCAGGTCATTGCCGGCGACCGTCAGCGTCTCGAGCGGGCTCGGCGCCAGCCCGCCCTCGGCGAAGCTCATCTTCGTCGCGGTCAGCGCGATGATGGTGCGCATCTCCGCCTGCCCGCTGAGGGAGACGCTCATGCCGACCTTGAAGCCCTCCAGCAGCCAGCTGCCGGTGGCGCGCTCCAGGGCGGCGTTGCTGACCTGCACCGGCACCGTCGCCTCGATGCGCAGCGGCTCGACGACGCTGATGCTCATGGTCCCGCTGAAATCGGCGAGGAAATCGGGCCCGTCGAGCAGCAGTCTCGAGCCCTTGCCCCAGCCCTCGAAGGCATCGAGCGGGCGCAGCGCCGTGCGCGCATCCGCGATCCCCTTGATCGTGCGCAGGAAGGTCTCGCCGCTGAGCTGCACGGACTGACCCACCGCGAAGCGCGCCTCCGGCCAGGCGAAGCCATCGAGGCGCGTCAGCTCCGTGGCCCCCTTCTGCATCGCCATCTGGCCGATGACCTCAAGCTGCTGGTTGCCGCCGCCATGCAGCACGGTCAGCCCGCCCTGCGGCCCGGCCAGTTCGAAGCGGGTGGTCAGGTTCGCCGCCGTGACGAGTTCACTGCCCTCGAGCGTCATCGTCTTGCCGTCCGGCGAGATCGCGGCAATCCGCCAGCGCCGCTCGCCGGTCAGCAGATCCGCCATCAGCAACTGCCCGGCGCGGAACCCATCATCGCGCCAATTGCCGCTGATCCGATCGACGGTGCCACCCGTGCCGTTTGGCGCCGTGTTGACCGCCGCCGCCAGGGAGACCAGCGGATCGACCGCGACCAGCGTCTGCAGCGCGCTGCCGGCGGACAGCGGCGCGCCCTGCAGCTTGAGCAGGCTGCGATCATTCGGATCCGCCCCATCGCCCAGGACGGAGGCCACGATCCAGGTGCCGGCCAGGCCCTCGATCGTGACCTCCTGGCCCACCAGGAAACCGGCCGCCGCGAAATCGAAGCCCGGCCGCTTCACGATTCCGCCGTCTCCGGTGGGCGAGAAATCCATGTTGCCCATCACGCGGATCGTGGAATCGTTGCGCAGCGTGCCGTTCACATCGACGCGGTCATCGCCCTGGCCCAGCAGGAGGTTGACCGTCTCGATCATGGTCACCTCGCTGCCGCGCACCACCTGACCATCCACCATCATGATCCGGCCATAGGAGATGCCGTCCGCGAAGGTGCCGGGCTCGCCGAAGATGGGCGCCGAAAGGCCGAAGCCGAGCCCATCGGCCATGCCGAAGCCGCGCAGCGCCGTGCCGTCCACCTTGCCGGCCAGGTTCTGCTGACTGCCATCGCCGAAGACGTTCAGCACGTCGATCTGGCGCGATTCCGCCGGCTGCACGCCGACCGGCAGCAGGAAGGCATCCCGCTCGCCGGGCAGCTTCGCGGCCAGACGCAGGCTGCGATCGGCGCCGATGGAGCCACCCTCAACCTCCAGCGGTCCCTGCACCGCCGAGAGCAGATGCACCTGCGCGGCGGCAAGCTTCACGCCCTGGCGCATCGGCGGCAGGTCGAAGAGCGGATCGGCGCGCAGCACCACGCTTTGCGGGGTGTTGAAGTCCTTGCCGCTGAAATTCGCCACCGCGGCGATGCGCGACAGCGTCCAGGGCAGACGCTTGCTGAAGCTGGTCGGGATCTGCCCCTCGGGCGTGAAGACGATCGCCTGGTCGCGCGTCGCGTTCTCGCCCTGGATCAGGGCGATCTTGAAGTCGGCAAAGCGCTCGCCGTCCGAGAGTCGCACGCGCATGCCCTCGAGGAAGCCGTCGGCCAGCCAGCCGCCGCCATCGGTGCGGGTCAGCGTCCGCGTTGCGCCATCGAGGTTCATCACGCCGCTGTAGCGCCCTTCGCGGGTCAGTTCGCTCAGCGTCACGATGTTGTCCTGGGCGATGCCGACCGGCGCGAAGAAGCGGTTCACCGTGATCTTCGTCGCGGTCACGCCCGTGATCACGTAGTCGCCATCATAGCCGACCGTGCTGCCGATGCGCAGCAACTCACCCACCCGGAACCCCTCGGCGATGAAGCTGCCATCCTGGTTGCGCTCGATCTGCCCGCCACTGAGCGAATTGCTCAGCAAGGCCGCCCCCTCGAAGAACAGCGACTCCCGGATCGTGCCGATATCCTGGTAGCGCGCCGCAACACCGTTGACCGTCAGCACATCGGCCAGCCCATCGGTCAGCAGCGCGACGGTGACGGTCGAGGTCGGCTGCTGCGTCAGGCGGATCGTGTAGTTGTCGGTGACGCTCTCATCCGCCTCGGTCTGCAGGTCATCACGGGCCAGCGTGGTCGAGCCCCCGCTCTGCTGCACCAGAACGCCGGCCGTGTCGTTGTCGATCACCTTGATGGCCACGAATGCCGGCGCGCTGCGCAGATTGGGGAAGATGTAGGCCGGGTCGGAGGTCGCGGCGTTGCGCGTGAAGCCGACGCGCACGCTCATCGTGTCCTCCCGATGCGCATCATCGCGAGCTTCCACGCGGATCACCACGCCCTGGTCCCAGTTGGTGGCGTTGAAGGTGATCTGCCAGCGTCCATCCACCTGCTTCATGCGCGGGTCGGAAAGCTGGTTGAACAGCTGGATCTGCCGATCCGCCGCCGCGTCCAGGTTGACATCCAGCACGACCTCCGTCCCGGCCGCGGGCGGGGCGGAGAGCTGGACGATGAGGTGATCCTCCTGGCCGGTCTTGTCGGCCCCTTCGATCACCAGCGTCTGGCCATCCTCGATGAAGCCATTGCCCTGGAACACGCCCGGGAAGATCTGGAAAAGGTTGACGCCCGGCGTGTCGTTGTCCCGCACCGTGACCTCGACATTGCGCACCGCGACGCCGTTGTAGGCCCCGACATTGGAAATGACGCCATGCTGGATGACCGTGACCCGGTCGCCCTCCGCCCGGGTGTCATCCGGCGCGTAGACCAGCACGGCCTGGCCGACATTCCAGTTCGTGGCGTCGAAGCGAAGCACGAGCGAGCGATTGGGCACCTGCACCGTCTGACCATTGATCACGACGCTGCGCTGGAAGCTCGCCAGCGAGACGGAGGGCGCGGTGGTCGCGCTCCCCAGCCAGATGCTGTCGCCGGCCCCGCCACCGAGCGGCGCGGGATCCACAAGGCTGCCGCTCGCCTCCTCCTGCGGACTCCGCGCCGCAGAGACGGTGACGAACACCTCCTGGCCCTGGACCAAGGCCTGCGTGAGCCGCACGAAGTAGATGTCCGTGGTCAGCGCCGTGCCCTCACGCACCGCGGTGAAGCCTGCCGTCTCGCTCACCATCACCAGCCCCTGGCTGGGATCGGCCACATTGTAGTCGAAGCCATCCACCGCCACGCCGTCATAGGCGGCGTCCTTCGAGAGCACCATGTGGTCCACGGCACCCGGCAGCCCCTCAAGCTCGCGAGTGACGATGTCCTCGGTCACATCGCCCGCCACGTTCAGGACATCCGTGCCCAGGCCGCCAATGACGCGATAACCCGTTCCCGCCGCCGTGGATTGCACGAAGACCCGGTCATCGCCCTCCATCGCATCCGTCTCGAAGACCTCGACCGCGGCGTCGCGCACATGCAGCCCCGCGCCCATCAGGCCCTCTCGCGTGAGCACCAGGTCATCCGCATGTTCGGTGCCGACCACGCTGAGCTTGTCGAAGCCCGTGCCCCCATCGACCGAAACAGGAGCGGTGACATTGACGCGCAGCTCATCCTGGACGCCGCCGAGGCGCACGGTCGGATCGCCGCCAAAGCCGAAGGCAGGCAGCGCGACACCCGTCTGCGGGTCAACGACGATGCCGCCACTGCCCCCGCCGACCGTCTCATTGTTCACGAAGGCCAGGGCGAAGGCCCGCACCGTGACGAAGTCATTGCCGTCATCGCCCTCGACACGGAGTTCCGCCTTGTTCGAATAGACCGTGACGGTGTCGTCACCCGTGCCGCCCTGCACCAGCATCGCCGCGGTGTTGCCCGGGCTCAGCCAGCCGCGCGTCGTGGCGACCATGCGCGGGAAATTGTCGGACGGCAGCAGCCCCGCCGCCGCGGCGCTGCGCTGCAGGCCGAAGAGCTGGCCCACCTGGATGGTGTCGTCGCCCGCCCCGCCATCCAGCGTCGCCGTGACGGTGCTGTCATCGACGAAGAAGGCGTCGTTGCCGCCCCGGCCTTCGACCGTCAGGCGCCCGCTGATGCCGCGGTCGTAGTTGATCCGTTGCACCTCGGGCGAGGCCTCGTTCGAGGTCGCCAGATCCAGGTAGGGAGCAAGCGGCCCATGCAGCAGCGCCACATAGGCCGGGCTGCTGGCCTTCTCATTCTCGATCTCGCGGCCCGCACGCAGGACGAAAATGTCATCGGTCGGGAAGGCGACGCCGGTCGATCCGTCGCGACCATTCTGCGTGCCGTTGCGCCCGTAGATGAACAGGTCGTTGCCGAAAGCCTCCGTGACGCCCGTATCGAGGACGTTCACCACGTAGTTGCGCCGATCGATGCCGTTGCTGCCCAGCGTGAAGATCTCGTAGGTGTCCGCACCCTCCTGCCCATCCAGGGTCAAGGCGTGCCCCGCAAGTTCCGCGCCGAGCGCGGTCAGCGCCGTGAGTTGCGCCGGCGAGGTCACGGTCGAGGTGTCCTGCAGGTAGAACACCCTGATGCGGTCCTCTCCCCCGCCAGCAAGGACGCGCGTCCGGGAACCGAGGAAGATATAGCCGCTGCTGCCATGCGTGGTGCCGCCGGTGACACCGGAGACATCGCCGAAATTGATGGTATCGACGTCGCGATCACCCTGAATGGTCGTGCCAAAGCTGGGTGTGGTCAGAGTCGGCGCAAAAGTGCCGATCGGGTTCCCGCCCGTCTGGCTGCCGGGCGTGAGGATGCGCGCCCCGGCGATGATCTGTCCGCGCAGATCCATCGTGGAGCCAATGCCGATGTCGAGATTCTGGTGATCGCCGCGGATCTCGATGTTCTGGCGCGCGACGATGGCGCTGCTGCGATGCAGGGCGATGTTGTCGCCGACCTGCAGCAACACATCTCCCGCCTCGGCGAGGATCAGGCCGCGCGCCACATTGCGCTCCGCATCCGCCTGGTTGCCGGGCAGTCGCGTATTGCTCTCCGCGAAGCGTGCCGTTCCCTGGCGCAGGAGCTGGAGGTCCTCTCCCTGCGCATTGGACTCGCGCACCGTGAGCCGGATGTCGCCGCCGAAGCTGTGCGCCAGCAGCAGCCTCAGCGCGCCATTCGTCTCGGTGACGAAGATGCTGAACGGCGCCTCCAGCGCCACATCATGCCCCGCCCCTTCCAGCCCCGGCGTGGAGACGCCTGCGCCGCTGTTGATGTCGAGGTCATTCTCCGCCTGACCAATGGCGGAGCGCACACCATTCGCATCGATGTCGATGGACAGGCCGATGACGTCAGCATTGGCCTCATTGTCGAAATCGATGATGGAGCCGTTCACCGTCCGCAGTGAGACATTGGCCTTGCTGTGGATGAGGCCCACGGGCATCGCCCCAGTGAGCTCATCCAGATAGATCCCCTCATTCACCGGGGCGAAGTTGTCGAAGGCGTCGAGTCGACCTCCCGTGTTGTTGCGGTCGGTGTTCACCTCGAGGAAGTCGGTCGGCTTGCCGATACCGCCCACAGGACCTGGATCCTTCCGCCCACCATCGCCCGAGGTGAGGGTGATGTTGACGCCCGTCACGTCGATGGTCGCCAGCCCGTCCGCATCGAGGATGCGCTGGGAGGAAGCGAGCGCGACATTGCCCAGGGTCGAGTGCACATGCCCAACCAGCATGTCCCCGGCACTCTCCCGCGCCACGATGTTGCCGTTCGTCGTGAGGAAGATCTGCTCGATCCCATCGGCCTCGGATGTGCCACCCGTCCAGTCCACATCCGTCACCAGGGTGAAGTTGACCACCTGATCGGGCGGGGTATCCACGACGACGCTGCTGCCATAGGGCGTGCCACCGATCTGGGTCGTGCGGTAGCTGCGCGCCTCTCCGAAGGTGGTGCTGGTGGTGATGTGCCCGATGTCGATGTCGTCGCCGGCCCGGACCAAGGTGAAGTTATAGGTCGAGTCGATCTCGACGAAGTCCGTGCCGAAGGCGCGACGGATGTTCTCAAGCCCAACATCCACCGTATCCGGCCTGAAGTGGGCACGGAATACATCGACCAGGAAAGCCGTTGCCGACGGTGGGTTGAACAGGCTGACGACCACATCGGCAACCGTGCTGAGGCCATTGCCCTCCTTGCTGTCGTTGACGACCACATCGACATCGTCGCCCGCGGACAGCCGCGCGACAGGAACCGTCAGCGAGAAGGCGCCGCCGAGGACGGCATCCGCGCGATCAAAGGCCGTGAGATCCAGCACCGTGTCGATCGCCGCATCAGCGGTGGCGACGATCTCGAACAGGGCGCCATTGCGGTCGCGGAAGCGCACGAGTTCGACGGAGATCGGATTGCGCGCAGCAACGCCCACCGCCTGCTGGCCGATCGATCCCGTGTCCGAATCGAGATCCAGCCGATTGGTGCGGATCAGTTCCACATCGGCATCGGTGTTGGCGCGGATGCTGCCACGCTCATTCTCGATGGTCGTGGACCCCATCGGATTCTCGATGCGGCCATCGAGGATCACGTCAGAGGCGGCGATGCCGCCCGGCTGGAGGTTCCGGATCTCGATCTGGGTGCGCGCGAAGGTCTGCACCAGGTCGAATTCGAAGGTCGGATTCGGGCCCGGAAGATTGGGATTCTCGGAATCGAGCGGAACGTTGTTGCCCGGGGCATTGGTCGGCCCGTGGATGACATCGACGGCGATATCGATGGTGCCGCCGAAGGCGACGACATCGATGAGATTGGTGCGGAGATTCTTCGCGGAATTGTTGGTGATCTTCACGAAGTCCCAGGTACGCTTGTATTCGAAGCTGCCTGCATTGCCCCAGATCTGGGCATTGGGCGCGCCATCCAGCGCATTGGCAAAGAAATTCGCCTTGGGTACCGTGTCGTAGTCCATCGCGAGCACCGTGATCTCGGGCGTGGTGATGAGATCACCCAGCTGGAACCCGCCCGCCACCTCGATGTTCACCTTGCGGGTGATGCGACCCGCGGCATCGACAACCAGTTCGGGGTTCGCCTCCCCGAGCATCACCACTGTGCTTTCCCAGAAGATCTCGCGCAGCGCATTGCGCGTCGCACTTTCCGACTCGGTGCCGCCATCGAAGACGGCACCCGAGCGGACGGCGTCGGCGGAGGAGCTGACGTTGGACTGCAGCACCTGCACATCGAGATCCGCCGTGCGGATCACCGACGCATCGCGACCTTCCACCTTCGCCCGCGAGTCGAGCGTTGCGTTGGCGAAGGAATCGGTATCCCCCCCGAGCGCGTCCAGGTCCGCATTCGCGTTGGCGCTGTTCGACGTCTCCTGCACCTGGACGATCAGGCTCACCTTGGTCCGTCCGTTGGTTTCGGATCCGAGCAGCAGCGCGACCTCTGTCAGCGCCTGGATGCGCGTATCGGCATCCGCATCGGTATTGGCGCCGACGGCGCCCACATCCGTCTCGGCATCCGCATCCGCCCGCAGCTTCTGATTGGTCGCGCGCAGCGTGACGAAATTCGCCACCAGATCCGCATTGCCGCGGATCTCTGTGCGCGTGGAGGCATCCGCCTCGCTGCCCGTTCCGGCCCCACGGCTGTTCAGAATCCGCCCGATATTCGCATCGGCGAAGGATTCGCCATCCGCCCCCACGCCACCGCTGTCGCTCTCGGCATCCGCATCCGAATCCGAGGTCGATCGCGCGTCCATCGTCAGCGCATCGGCTGCGGTCAGATCGCCATCCACCGCGATCAGCGAGGTGAACTGGATATTCGACTCGGCAAGCGCCGTCGCCGCGGCACCAAGCCCCCCCGTGCCGACCGACGCCACCGAATCGACATCCGTGTCCGCCATCGTCTCCAGCAGGATATCATCGCGGGCCGTGAGCACCGCCCCGTTGGATACAAGGAGCCTGGTGTTGTTGATCGCGGTGCCCTTGGCCACTGCGTCACCCAGCGCCACGAAGCCACCGCCAGCGCCGTCCGACACCGCCTTGACCACACCGAAGCTCAACGTCCGCGCGACGATGTCGGTAGCGCTGAGCGTGGCGCCCGCGCCGATCGTCAGGTTGGTCGTCACAGTCTCCTGCGCCACCGCGGTCGCGCTGCCGATCTGGATGAAGCCGCCGCCCACACCCGTCGTGCTCGCGGTGATCTGCTGGTCACCGGTCGGCGCCCCAGCCGCCGCCTTCGCGCCGCCGACGCCGTCGAAGCGCCCTGCCCCACCCGATGTGAGATCCAGCACAACGAGATGCTGGCCGCTGCCGCCCGCCGAAGTCAGGTTGTTGCCTTCGATGGCGAAGCTATGCAACCCGCCGGTCGTGTTCGCCCCCAGCGTGAAGGACTTCGCGGCGCCGCCTGGCGTATCCGCAAGACGGAAAGAGGTGTTCGCGACCACGTCCCGCACGAAGTACACGCGCCCATCGACCAAGCCGCCGATCGGTTCATCGACGCTGCGTCGCAGGGAGTGGATGCTGTTGTCGCTTGTGTTGCGGATGAGGTCCAGCACCGTGCCCGCATTCGCATTCGCGAGCGTGGTGGCCAGTTGGATGTTGTTGGCGTCGATGACCCTGGCGAAATAGGTCGTGCCGTTGACGAGCGTCCCCGCGCCCGCGAAGTCGATCGGCGTGCCGGTGACCCGATAGATCACCGCGCTGCCGGTGCTGAATCCGTGGTTCTCGATGTAGATGCGGTTGTTGTTGGTGGCCGTGAAGACGCCATCCGCCTCGGCGACATCGACGAGGGCTGCGGTGAACTGCTTGGGCGCCGGCACGCGATAGGTGACCGCGTCGCCATTCGAGAAACCATGCGCCGTGGTGATGGTCCCGCCCGCGGCAACAGCCGCACGGGATACCGTCCGGCTGAGCGCCGTCACGCTGTCATCGAGCAGCTTGATGCGGGTCTCATCCACCGCGAAGACGCGGTAACGCTCGCCGCTCGTCAGCCCGCCGATGGAGGTGTTGCCGTTGTTGAAGTAGTAGATCATGTCGCCGGTGCGCAGGTTATGCGCCGCCGGCGTGAAGGTGCCTCCCCCCGAGGTGAAGCCGAAGCTGATCTCGTCCGTGAGGGTATCCACGCGCGTGCCCTGGAAGGCGCCGCCAAGATAGATGGAGAGGTCATCGCGCACGACCACGCCGTAGTCACGCCCGGCCGTGAGTCCGCCACCGATCCCCGCGGTCGAGGAAATGACCGCCCCGGTCGCGAGCTTATGCGCAAGCTGGAACTGCACGAAGTTCGTCGCCCCCGGCCCCGTCACGCCCGAGGCAGGGTTGGCGCCGTTGAAGGAGGCGACCGTGCCATCGCTGGTCGTCTCGGGCGTAGCTCCGTGCTGCGCCAGCAGCGTGATCGTGCCGCCGGCGTCGACCTGGTCGGCGCCGCCGACCATGAGGCTGACATTCGGCGTCGCATTCGCGCGGGAGGCGAAGCCGTCCTGCACGTTGACCAGGCCACCGCTGGCGCCCTGCGCCTTGCTGTCGGCGTCGGTCGTCTGCACGGCCGCGACGGTGATGTCGCCCGAAACCACCATGCGCGACGTCGCCGAACCGAAGGTCACGCCCAGGGTGGGGTTCGCCGTCGCATTGGCGCTGCCCGAGGTCACGCTCAGCAGCAACCCGCCCGACGCGGAATTGAGCGAGCTGTCAGCGGTGGTCAGGGCCTCCGCCCGCACGATGAGAGCCGTGGCGCCGACCACGCCGCCCTCGCCGATATTGCCGAGCAGGCTGGTGGTGGTCGTGCCCGTCGCCAGCGGCGTGGCATTGCCGGCGCCGATGGAGATCGAGGAGAAGCCGGCCGAGCGCAGCGAGGCCTTGGCCGTGTTCGCGTTGCGCGACAGCACGCTGACGCTGCCATTCGCCGCGCTCAACGCCGCCGCGGCCTCGATGGTGGTGGCGACCGATGCGTTGGCGATCGCGTCGACATCGGCGTCGGTGACGACACCACCGAGGGAGACGGACACGTTCTGCGCCGAGGCCGTGACACCTCGGCCATTGTCCACGGTGCGGAAGCCGTCCGCATCCGTGTAGTTGTGCCGGGCGGCGATGACGATGTCATTGCCCGCACCGCTCGTCGCGACATCGGCATTGGCACCGACCTCGACGACGACGTTGGAGGTGTCCTCGGCGGTCGCCTCGGCCAGGATCACCGACAGCAGCAACGCCCCGCCCACGCTCGAGGCGATCGCGTTCGTCGTGCTGAGCAGCCCCGCATCCACCGTCACGTCCCCGCCGGTCGCCAGCAGGTTCGCGAAGCTGCCGATCTCCGCCCGCACCGTCGCATCCTGCGTCGCGATCGCCTGGTTGGAGGCACCGACGCCGAACAGGGAGAAGCCGGTCAGCCGCGGCGTCGCCTCCACCGTCGAGGTCAGGTTCGCGAGCACACGGATGCCACCCGCCCCCGTCGCCGTGACATCGCTGCGGTTGCCGACGCTGCCCGCGCCGGTCGGGCCGATACGCGCCTCGACCGAGCCGATGTCCTTGGCCTCCGCCTTCAGCTTGCTCACACCCAGCAGGAAGGCGAAGCCGCCAGTGTTGAGGTCGGCCCGCACCGTATGGATCGCGTCCGCCGTCAGGGCGACGCTCGACGCATCGATGTCTCCCCCTTCGCCGATCAGCGCGCGCGTGTCGGAATCGACGATGGTGGCGACCGTCAGCGCATTGAGGGAGATGCCCTCCACCGTCACATTCAGGATATCAGCGTCGGCCGTCGTCGTCGCATCCGCATCCAGCACCAGCGCCCCGGTCAGCTGGATGGTCACGTCATTGCCGATGAAGGTTTCCGTGTCATGTGCCGCGGTGGCGATGACGTCGGATTTGCCCAGGCCGATGAAGCTCAACCGGGCGGTCGTTGCCTCCGCATCCGCGCTGGTGTTCGCCTCGGCATCCAGCGTCAGGTTCTCCGCCGTGATGCGCGCATTGCGGTCCACATAGGCCCGCGTCGCCGAGACCTGGCTGCCGGCCACGGCCGGGTCGAGCTGCCCGACACGCGCAATGGCGCTGTAGGCGGAAACGCCGATCATGCCCGCCGATCCGCCCAGGATCGTCGCCTTGGCCATCGGCTCCGCCAGCAGGGTCTGCGCCCGGAGAGTGATGGCCGAGGCGCCGAGGTCGAGCACCGCATTGCGCCCGACATAGGCCTCCGTCTCACGGCTCGCCGTCGCCAGCGCGTTGAAGACGCCGACGCTGATGCCGATGGATCCGGAGACACCCGTGGCATTCGCCAAGGCCTGGGCGGAACTCTCCACCGCATCCGCCGTGACCGTCCCGGCGAAGAGATCAACGCGCGGGCCGACATAGGCACGCGTGGCGCCAACGAGTTGCGCCGTCGGCAGGATGGCGTTGATCGTCGCGGCGATCGCGAAGGTGCCGCCGAAGGCCTCGGCCTGGGCAACAGAGGCGCTGCGCGCATCCATGTCCAGGATGCCGCGACCGCCGGACATGCTGCGCACCGAAATGCTGCCATTCGTCAGGCGCGTCGTATCCTGGTGCTCACCGGCATAGGCCTCGACGATGCTGTCCACGCGCGCGGTCGGCACGGCGCCGGTGCCGGCGCCGAAGCCCGCCACGGCCACGGCGGTGAGCCGCGCCTCGGCACGCACATTGCCGTCCGCATCCAGCCGCAGGCGGCTGGTGCGCACATCCGTCCCGTCGCCGGCATAGGCGCGGGTGCGCCCACCGGCGATGGCCGTGGGCACCATCACGGAGGCCGCCGCCAGCGCACCCACCGCCGCGCCATTGGTATTGGCAATGGCATCGATGTCCGACCGGGCGAAGACGTCGATGGGGCCCGAGACATCGATGACCGCCGCCGGATCGCCACCGCCGAGACGCCCGCTGGCCGCGCCGACGAAGGCCTCGATGTCGCCGCTGACCGTCGCATCCGCATCCAGCGTCGATACGGTGAGGCCGAAGGAGAGACCGACGAGCGAGGTTCTCGCCTCGGCCAGGTAGGTCACGCGATCCGTGCCGCCCTTGCCCGCCAGGACATCGAGGTCACCGGCATCGATGTTCACGCCGTCGCGCACATAGGCGCTGGTGCGGCCCGAGACGGTGGCCGTGGGCTGCATGACGCTGAGGCTCACCAGCGCCGAGAAGCCGCCGCCATTCACGATCGCCGTGGCTGTCATGCCGGAATCAGCGGAGACGAAAATGGCGCCGCTGTTCACATCGATATCGGTGGTGACATTGGTGGCATTCACCGCGGCATTCGCGCCGAGATAGGCCTCCACCGTGCCGCTGACCGTCGCCGTCGCCGTGACCATCGCGCCCGAGAAGAGCAGGCCGACATTGGTGCTATTGGCGGTGGCGCTGGCGCGCATGAAGGGCGCATCCGCCACCACGCGCAGGCTGCCGGCGTCGATCTCCGTACCCTCGCCGACATAGGCGCGCACCGTGCCGCTGACGATGGACGTCAGGCGAATGCCGGTGAGCGACACGCCACCCGATAGGCCCACGGCGGAGACGGTGGGCAGGGCGCGCATGTCGCCCACGGCGTCAATGGTCA
This sequence comes from Roseomonas sp. TF40, assembly GCF_057219975.1. Lineage (NCBI taxonomy): Bacteria > Pseudomonadati > Pseudomonadota > Alphaproteobacteria > Acetobacterales > Roseomonadaceae > Roseomonas > Roseomonas sp. TF40. The sequence goes on from NZ_JBXVVR010000001.1 coordinate 579,307, forward strand.
CGGCGCCGCCGCCGACATGCACATCCGCAAGGATCGCGGTGGGCACGGTTCCCGCATGCGCGCCGACATGGGCATCGACCAGGCCGGTGATGCGCGCATCCGCATCGGCGCGCGCCAGCGAGGCAAGGCCGCTGACATTGACGGTGGAGGTGCTGGCGGCCGAATCGTAATCGCCATCGGCATCGACATCGAGGCTCTGCGCCACGACACGCCCGCCCTGGTTGACCGACGCGCGCGTGGTGCCGGAGACATCGGCGAAGCTGCGCATCGCGCCGACCGTCGCCCCGAGCGCGGCGCCGACATTGCTGATCGTCGCCGTCGCATCCATGTCGCTATAGGCGTTGATGTCCACGACGCCGCCGATATCGAGCGCACGCTCGACATCGGCGCTGGGGGCAACGCCCAGCGGCGCGCCGATGAAGGCATCCACCAGCCCCGAGACGCGCGCATCGGCGCGCACGAAGGTGCCCGTCGCCCCCAGGGACAGACCGGCAACGAAGGTGGTGGCCGTGGCGGCGTAGTCGATCCTGTCCCCGGGCGCGCCGGCCTCGATGGTCAGGGCGGACGCATCGAGATCCACGCGGTCACGCACGAAGGCCAGGGTGCGCCCGCTCACCGTCGCACTCGGCAGCACGACGCTGAGCGAGAGGCCGCTGAGCGAGGCACCGATGCTGTTGGCCTGCGCGGTCGCCTGCATGACACTGTCGGCATCGACGCGCACGGTGCCGGTGGTGCGCACGACCGGCGCGGCGGCCGTGGAGACGGTGGTCAGGCCCGCGCCGATGAAGGCCGCGACGGTGCCCGATACGATGGCCTCCGCCTGCAGCGTGTTGATCGAGGAGAACAGGCTGAAGCCGGTCGCGAAGCTGCGTGCATCGGCGCGCATGACGGGGGCATTGGCCTGCACCGTCAGGCGCTGCGCCGTGATGTCGGACCCCTCGCCCACCTGCGCCTGTGTGACGCCCGCAACCTCGGCGCGCGGCAGCATCACCGTCGCGCTCAGCGCGCCGCCGGACAGGCCACTCGCCATGGCATTCGCCGTGCGGTTGGACAGCGCCGAGATCAGCACGCCCCCATCGCCCTGCTTGCCCACGGCGACGATATCGATGTCGGTGATCGCCCCCGCCGTAGGCGCGGTGCCCGCACGCGCGCCGGTGAAGGCCTCGGTGTCGCTGCGGATGAGCGCGACCGAACGCGCGCCGGCCCCGCCAGTGAGAAGGCCACCGCCGCCCACGATCAGCGAGGCGTCCGCGACCTCGGTGCTGCTGGCGACCACGTCGAGCCGCGCCGCCTTGAGCGTGGTGCGCTCGCCGACATAGGCGAGCGTATCGGCCAGGATCTGCGCCGTGCTCGTCGCGGCCGCGACACCGATGCCGGCCGCGATGCTGACGGCCCCCGAGGCCTGACCCGGGCTGTTCGGATTTGCCGGATTCGCGGAGGATCTCGTGGTCGCGGTCAAGGTCGCGTTGGCGCCGATCAGCACCGTGCCACCCGTCAGGTCCAGCATCGTCGCGCCCGTCGGCGTCGTGCCGGTCCGCGTGCCGGCATAAGCCTCGGTGAGGCGGGCGATGCTCGCCGTCACGCTCGCACCCGCGCCACCTGCCAGGCCGATCGTGGCCGAGGTCACAAAGGGATCGGCCAGCGCGATGGAGGTCGCCGTGATCGAGAGGCCATCGCCCTGCACCACCATCGCGCCATCGGCGAAGGCGCGGGTCGTGCCATTGATCTCGGCCGAGGCGACCATGACGGAGATCACCGCGCCGACGGCGCCAGCGCCGCCGATGGCCCGCGTCACGCTGTCATGGTTCGAATCCGCATCGATGACGACGCCTTGCCCGACCCCGAGCGCACGCAAGGAAGCGTTGCGGGCAAAGGCCTCGACCGTCGCGGTCACCAGCGTACCGGCATCGCCGCCCGCCCCGGCCGCGCCGATGGCAGCCGCGACGGCAGCCACCGAGACGGTCGTCTCCACATCCTGGGTGGTGTCGGCATCGATGAGGATACCGCCCAAGCCGCGCGCGATCGCCGCCGAATCCACGATCTGCGCCGTGGTCGTGTTGCGCAGGATGTTGTCGCCGAGACCGACCGCGACCGCGACGCCCGTAAGTCCGCCCGCGGCCGCAACGCTGACCAGCCGCGCCGTGGCATCCGACAGATCGTGCGCCTCGACCACGATGGCGCCCTGCGCGTCCAGGCTGGCCCCGCCCGTGACGGCGGCGCTGATGATGGCGGTGCTGGTGTTGCGCGCGACCGCGCCGGTCCCGGCGCCCGAGAAGCCGAGTCCGACAGCCAGCGAGGCCGAGACCGCATCCGGATCGGCGGTCAGCGTGCTGCGCGAATCCGCCAGCACGGTGATGTTGCCGCCACTCGCCTTCACGCCCGCATTCTCGATCAGCGCGCGCGTCTTGGCGGTGCTGGCATTGGTGGCGGAGACCGCCGCGACGGCCACCGAACCGGCCGCGATGCCCCCGCCCGCGGCCACCGAGGCCGCCAGCGCCGTCGATGTCGCGGCCATCGCGTCCGAGGCATCGACCCGCACGGCACCGCCGGCGGACACACCAGGGGTCACCGCATTGCCGCTGTTGCGGATGGTGGCATCCGCCGTGCTGCTCAGCGTGTTGGCCGTGATCGCCGCAGCCACGCTGACCGAGAATCCTGCCGTGGCGGCGACGGCCACCGTGGCCGAGACCGCCTTCGCATCGGCGTCGATGACGGTGTTGGTGTCCGCCTCGACGATCACATCCTTGCCGGCCGTGACGGTGCTGGAATCGATCAGGCTGCGCACGGTCGTGGCGACCGTATTGGTCACCGAGGCGGCCGAAATGCCGATGGAGACACTCACGCCGGCCGCGACCGAAGCGCCGACCACGGCGGCCACGACCTCGCCATCCACCAGGCTGGCATCGGCCGCATCCACGAGCACATTGCCCGAGGCCGTGACGGTGCTGCCGGCGCGGATCGCGGCCTCGGTCACGTTGTTCGCCGTGCTGACGGCAGTGGCCCCCGCGCCCGTCACGGTGACCGAGGCGCCGCCGGAGGCCGACATGGAGACACTGACGGCGACAGAGCGCGCCCGCACATTCGCATCCGACAGCGCGATCACCGAGACATTGCCGGTGCTGGACGCCACACGCGCCGCATCCGCCAGCGCCGCGACATTCGTGCCGTAGTTGTTGCGTGCCTGGGAGATAGCGAGGTTGAGCGTGACACTCAGCCCGCCGCTGCCGCTGAAGCCGACAGAGGCCGCGACCACGCGCGCATCGATATCCGAAATGTCGCGCGCCTGGATGGTGACCAGCTCGGCCGCGGTGAGGTTCGCGCCCCCCTTCACCGAGGCCTCGACCCGGTTCGTCATGGTGTTGACCAGCACCGCGCCCGCCGCGGCGATGTTCACCGCCCCCGCGCTGCTGCCGCCCAAGGCCAGGGCCGCGGCCGTGCCGACGGCATCGATATCGCCGTTGAAGGTCGCGGCGATGCGCGTCTCCCGCCCGCCCGCGGAGACGGTGGCGCCGTCCACCGTCGCCACGGTGGTGCTGCCAACGACATTGTCCGCCCGCGTGATGGCGACCGAGAGCCCCCCCGAAATGGTGCCCGAGGCGCTGACGCTGATCGAGATGGCCCGCACCTCGGAGAGGATCGTGGACGCATCCAGCGCATCCACGGTGAAGCTGCCCGGGGTGGTCAGGCTGCCCGGCCCCTGCACGGCAGCGGTGGTGGAGCCGTTCAGCGTATTGGTCGCCCGCGCCCCGGCCCCGGTCAGCGCGAAAGCCATGGAGCCGCTCACGGAGACGGCGGCGGCCGCCGCATTGGTGAAGGCGGTGACGCGGCTGTTGGTCACCGCATCGACATCGATGGCGCCGCCCGTGGTCGTCACATCCGAGGCCAGGATGCGCCCCATCACCACCGTGCCGATGGTGTTCGTGGTCAGCGCCACGGCGCCGGATCCGCTGAGGCTGAGGCTGCCGCCGACGGCGACGGAAATCGCGGCGGCGACGTTGGTCGCCTCAATGCTGTTGAGGTTGTCGCCGCGCACGATGACGGCGCCGCTCGCCGTGACACCCTGGCCATCGGCCGTGCGGCTGTTGCGGATCGCCCCTTCGGTGCGCCCGTTCACCGTGTTGTTCACCACCGCCACCGCGAAGCTCGCCGCCCCGCCGATGCTGCCCGAGCCCGCGACCGAAAGCGCCGCCGCCACGCCGGTGACGAGGATGGCGGCGGAGCTTGTCGCATCCACCGTCACGCCCTTGGCGGAGACCACCTTGGTGTCGTCCAGCACCGCCTCTGTGGTGTTGTCGATGTTGTTGTCGGCGAGGGAAACCGCCGCCGCCAGGCTGATCGCCCCGTTGGAGCCGATGGCCACGCTCGCCGAGGCCGCGACGACCGAGGCGGTGATCGTCGCGTCATCGGTGGCGGTGACGGTGACGGCACCGATGGCCTCGATCACGGCACCCCCGATCGCGCCGGCCTGGATCACGTTGTCGATCTCGTTGTCGACATCGGCACCCGTGCCCGCGCCACTCAGGCCCAGCCCGCCACTCCCGGTGATCGAGATGGAAGCGGCCACCGCGACGGCCTCGATCTCGCTGGTCGAGATCGCATTCGCCGTGAAATTGCCGCCGGCCCGCGCGCTGCCGCCTTCGAGCACGGCGCGGGTGACATTCTTGATGCTGTTTACCGCGATGGAGCCTGCGACTGCGAGGCTGCCGCTGGCACTGCCGCTGCCGAAGCTCGCGCTGACATTGGCGGCGACGAGGTAGGCGCGGATGCGCGACGCATCGCTGGCCTGCAGACCAATGACGCCACCAGCAACGATGTCGGCATTGCTAGAGAGCGCCTCGACGCGGTTCGCGATCTCATTGGTCGCGATCGAGACGCTGGCGGAGATGGCGATGGCGGCGCTGCTGCTGCCGCTGAAGGCCACGCCCGCCGCCACCGCCGTGGCCTGGATGACCGAGGTCGAGGTCGCGGTGAGCACGACATTCCCGGTGGTTGCCGTGACATCCACGCCATCGATCAGCGCGCGTGCCGAATTGCCGATCCCATTCAGCGCGAGGCCGATGCCCAGGGTGCCCGACCCGCCCGTATTGCCGCTGACCGCCACGCCAAGCACGGCCGCGACCGCATTCGCCAGGATATCGGCCTCGTCGCGCGCGGTGACGGTCACATTGGTCTGTGCCGTCGCCGTGCGCCCCGCCGCCAGCGGCGCCTTGATCGAGGCCTCGACCGCATTGGTGATATCATTCTTGGCCGAAGCCCCCACGGCCTGGCCGGCCACGGCATTGCCCGAACCCGCCGACACGCCGAGCGAGGCGCCGAAGGCGGTCGCGTTGATGCCCGAGGAACTGTCGGCCACCACGGAGAGGGCGGCCGGCGAAACCACGTTGCTGTTCTCGATCGTCGCGCGCGTGGTGCTGGCGATGTCATTGAAGGTCAGCGACAGTCCCAGCCCAACGCCGACATTCGCACCCTGGCTGGCCGAGATGTTGATGCCCGCGGCCCCGGCCACCGCGTTGATCTGCGAGGAATCCGAGGCCGTGACGGCAATGTTGCCCAGGCTGGTGGAAACGGACGCGTTGCCGATGGCCGCCTCGGTCGTGCCGGTGATGAAATTGCCGGACCCGGACCCGGCCCCGGCCAGGGCAAGGCCCGAGCCATTGCCGGCCGAGAGCGCTCCGGCCACTGCGAAGGTGATGGCGGTGATCTGGGCCGCTTGATCGGCATCGATGGTGACCGTGCCGGCCGCGGTCGTGCTGGCACCGGTGATCGCCGCGCGAACGGTGCTCAGGATGTCGTTGCGCGCCGCGGCGGCGCCCACGGCGATGGCATTGGCGCCGCCCGAACCGCCGGTGACGACCTGGATGGCGGCAGTCCCGGCATCGGCCGTGATCCGGGAGGCATCGCTCGCCAGCACCGAAACCACGCCGCCCGTGTTCAGCACGCCGCCCGTCACCAGGGCCTGGACGGAAGAATTGATATTGTTACCCGAGCCCGAGCCCGCACCCGCGAAGGCCGTGCCGCCCTGCGTCCCCACGCCGACGCCACCGGCCAGGGTCAGCGCCCTGATTTCCGGGCTGGCCGATGCCGCCACGGTGGCGGAACGGACACTGGAATTGCTGTCGATCAGCGCGGCCTCGACGACACTGTCGATGGAGTTCACCGCGATGGAGGCACCGATGGCGATCGAGGGATCGCTCCCGCCCGTGTCGATCGCGATCGCCGCACCGCCCGCATCGGCGCTGATGCGCGAGGTGTCCACCGCGACGATCGCCAAGGCGCCCCCGCTGCGCAGGATCGATCCCGCACCGATGCTGGCGCGCACGGCATTGTCGATGTCATTCACCGCCACGCTGCCGGCGCCGGTGAAGCTGAAGTCGCTGCTGCTGCTGCCCGAACTGCCCGCTCCGCTCTGCCCGGTGGTGAGCGTGCCGCCGACGCCGATGGCCAGCGCCTGGACATTCGTGGCGCCGCGCGCATCAACCCCGATGCCGCCCTTGCTGCGCAGGAGGTTGCCGCCGGCGGCGATGGCGCCGACATTGTTGTCGACTTCCAGGATGGAGGCCGCGCCACCGAAGGCGCTGCCGCCCGCCACCGCGAGGCCACCCACCACGGTCTGCAGGTTGGTCTCATCCGCGGCCCGCAGCAGGATGACCTGACCGGCCGCCGCCGGCGTGTTCGCCGCCGCGACACGATTGACCGAGGCATTCTGCCCCAGCGTCGCGAGCGTCTCACCCTTCACGACGCCCACCGCGACGGAGAAGCCGACGCCGACATCCCCGCCGCTGAGCGATCCGGCCGCACCGATGCCGACCAGCAGGATATCCTCGAAGGAGGACGCCGTCAGCGCGAAGCCGCGCGACTGGGTCACGCCCTGCGTGCCATCATCGGCGAAGATGCCGTTGCGCACCGGAATCGTGACGCCCAGGCCCAGTGCCTGGACATCGATGCCATTGCCGACGCTGGCGAGCGTGCGATCGAGATCCACCACGACGGCCACGGAGGCGCCGACGCCGTCATTGCTGAAGGACAGGCCGAGGCTGCCCGCCGCGGCATCGATCACGGTGCGGCTCTCCGCCGCGATCTGCACGCTGCCTTGCGCAGCGACGACCACGCCGCCGGCCACGCCATCCAGGGCGCCAAGCTGCGCCAGCGTGTCCGTGTCGTTCACCAGCACCACCGCGCCGCCGGCGACGGCGGTGGAATCGCCCGCACCGATGTTCACGCTGAGCGCGAACAGATCCTCGCTGCCGATCGCCTCGATGGTCAGCGATCCTCCGCTCTGCAGGCGCGTCGCCGGCACGGGCAGCGTGGCCTCCTGCACGCTCGCCTCGGTGACCTTGACGAGCACCATCACGTCGAGCCCGACGCCGATGCCCTTCTTCTCCTTGCTGCCGGCCAGCGCGCCGATCACGTCGATCACGCGCGTCTCGTCGAGGGCGCGCAGCACGATGTCGCCGCCCGCCTGCAGGATGGCCCCGGCGCCGATCAGGCTGCGCGTCATGGTGGTGAAGATGCTCACACCCGCCGAGCCGGCGCCGGCATCACCGCCCGACCCGATGGCCGCGCCCACGACCAGCAGCGAGGCATCCACCCCGATGTCGCCGAGCATCGGCGCCACGATGGACAGCGGATTGACGCCCGCATCCGCGAGGATCGCGATGCCGCCGCTTGCGGTGATCGCCGCGCCGCTGCCGACCAGCGCCTGGGTGGTGCTGGTGACGAAGTTGACGCCGACCGCCGCGCCGACGCTGGTGCTGCCGCCGCCATCGCTGGTGGTCAGCGCGCCCCCGCCCGCGATGCCCTGCACCCCGATCTTCTGGCGCGCCGTGATGTCCACATCGCCGGCATCGACGACGACGCTCGCCGTCTCGCCGAGCCGCGCCGTGGTGGTGGCCAGCACCACATTGACCGCGACCGCGCCGGCCACGGCCGTATTGTCGCTGCTGCCGCCACCGCCGCCGCCGCCGCCGCCGCCACCGGTCTTCTGGGTGGAGCCGCTGCCGGCGAGCGCCAGGGCGCGGAAGGCATGGGCGCTGTTCGCGTCATGCCCGGCCTCGATGGCGAGCGATGCGGCCTCGATGCTTGCCCCCGCGCCAATCGTGGCGAGGCTCTCCAGCTCCGCAACGTTCACCGCCGCCGCGGCACCAACCGTGGTCTTCGCCGCATCCTCGAAGGCAAGCGCAATGGCCTGCGTCTCCGCCGCGACCGCGCTGAGCGCGCGCAGCGCCACCGCGCCATCGGCGCGCAGCACGACCGCCGGCGCGATGGTTGCGGTGACGGCGGGGCGCACCACGGTGCCGGCCAGCGCGGCCGCAACACGGAGCGACCCGCCTTGCGACTGCGTGCTGGCGGATTGGCTGTTGCCGCCCTGCCCGCCAGGATTGGCGGTCTGCGTGGCCGCGGTGCCATTGGCCGTGTTGGTCTGCGCGCCGGGTTGCGGCGCCGAGACCGCGGTGCCGGACCTGTTGCCGGCATAGGTCGATTGCGACTGCGCGTTCTGGTCGGCGGTGCTGCCGCCATTGGCCTGGGACTTGGCGCCCTCGGAACTGCCGGTCGCCACCGTGCGGGCGGCGATCCGTGACGTGGCGAGCACCGAGACATCATCGGCGCGTGCCGCGCCCGTGCTGACATTGCGCGACAGCGAGGCCGAGGTATCGTCCTCCGCCCAGCCGAGCGCGATCGCGATGCCGACACCGGTCTCCCCGCCCTCGGTATCCGCATCGCCCGCCGTGTTGAGATCGAGCGTCGAACTGGCGAGCACGCCGAGATCGCCGTCCACGTCGAGCATCGCCGCACCGGGCATCACCCGCGCCGTGGTGGTGTTGAGCGAGACGGCAAGCGCCACCGCGCCGCCCACCGCCGTGCCGCTGCTGGCATCGGCCGAGGCACCCGCCTTGGCCCGCGCCGCCACGGCATGGGCGCCATTCGCCCGGACCGTCGCATCCTGCGCGCCGACGAGGCTCGCCGTGCCGGCGACATCCGCGAGCGCATCCTGCTCGCCCACGCTGATGGCGAAGGAGAGCCCGACGCCGGTGGAGGTGCCGGCCGCATTCTTGTTGGGCACGGCCTGCGCCACCGCCGTGCTGCGCGCATCGGCGTCGATCAGCACCGCGGCCTTGTCCAGATCGAGATCCGCGGCGCCATCGGCAATGATGATCGCCGCATTGGCGCCGAGGCTGGCTGTCGTGCTGCCGCGACCGACATTGATCGCCACCGACCCCGCCACGCCGGTCTTGCCGCCGCTGGCGCCCGAGCGGGCGAAGGCCAGGCTGTCATGGCTGCGCTCGGTCAGGCTGTGCGCCGTGCCGGTGCCGACGCTGGTCAGCGTGATCGCCTGGCCGGCCAGGGCATTCTCGAAGCTGGAGGCGAGACGCAGCAGACCGTCATGCCCGACGATCGCGAAATAGGTTGTCCCATCGGTGAGACCGCCGATGTCGGTGCCGCCGCCATTCGCATAGACCACGGCCGTGCCGGTGACGATGCCTTCGGGGGCGGCTAGCGGCACCTCGATGCGGGTCTGGTCCGGGTCGAAGGTGATGTCGTCGGAGGCCGCGGTCTCGATGCGCTCCAGCTTGTGGGCATCGCCCGCACCGAGCGAGGTGAGGTTGATCGCAGTGCCCGCCTCGGCGCGCGCCTTGGTGGTCGCGAGCTTGATCTTGCCGTTCTCGCCCAGGATGACGAAGTAGTCGGTGTTGTCGGTCAAGCCGCCGATGGCCGTGCCGCCGCCATGGCGATACTTCACCTTCTCGCCGGTCTTCAGCCCGTCCTGCTCGCCGACGAAGATCGTGTCATCGGCCACGCTGACGCGCGTGAGCTGGGCGGGGGCGATGCCGATGCTGCGATCTTCGACCGCCGCCTGCACCGTCACGCCATCGGCCGTGACATTCGCCTCGGCCACGCTGGCGCTGTTGGTCAGCGTCGCGTGGTTCACCGCGACCGCAACACCCACGGTCGTGCCGCCCTCGGTGGTCACGGCGGCGCCATCGGCCAGCGTCGTCCCATCCGCATTGGCAAGGCTGCGCACGGTGACACCGCCGCCCGCCGCCACGGTGATCGGCGTGCCGGGCGCACCGCCGAGATTCGCCACGACGCTGGTGGTGGCGACGTTGATGCCGATCGCGGCGGCCACGCTCACCGCGCCGTCGGAGGTGTCGCTGTCGGGCGCCGTGGTCGTGCCGGTGCCGCCGCTGCGCGCATTGGCGACCCCGACCTGGGCGTTGCTCTGCTGCTCGACATCATCATCGTCGGCGCTGCCCGAGGCGCCGTCATCCGCCGTCGCCCCGGCGGCCGAGGCCTTGGTCTCGGTCCGGCTGATCGCGGCGGCGCGCGCGGCCACCAGCACGGCACCGCCGGCGGTCACGCTGCGCGCGAGATTCGCCGTGACGCTGTCCTCGGCAATGGTCAGGCCGAAGGAAGCGCCGATGGCGGCGCTGGTCGCCTCGGTCGCGCCCTCGGATTTCGTGGCGGTCTTGGCATCGAGGCCGGCATTGATGTCCAGCCCGCCGCCGAGCGTCAGCGCGTCACCCGCCTGCACCACCGCCCGCACGTCATTCTGCGCGACCGAGATCGCGACCACGGGCGTGATCGCCGTGCCGCCCTCGCCGCCGCCCTTCACCGTGGTGTTCTGCTCATGCGTGCCGAAGGCACCGAGCGTAAGGTCGTGCACGCCGCTCAGCGTGGCGCCGGTCCGCACCTCCGCCGCCGTGTCGTTGTCGCCGATGTTGATGCCGACGGAGGCACCCAGGCCGAAGCTGCTGCCCGAGGTGCCGTCGCCATCCTCGTCGCCCTTCTCCTGCAGCGCCTCGGCCGTGACCGTGTTGCGGGTATTGGCGTTGGCCAGGAGCGAGACGGAGCCGGGCAGCGTATCACCGAACCCGCCATCGCCGGGCGAGAAGACGATCTGCGCCCCGGCGCCGAGCACGGCCTCGGTGCGCATGTCGGCGCGGTTGATGGCAAGCGAACCGGCCGCGCCGAGATTGCCGCCGCTGGCGCCGGAGACGGATTTCGCCAGGAAATCATGGCGGTTGTCGGTGCCCGTCGCGAAGACATCGGCCGAGAGGTTCAGCCCATCCGCGCGGATGGTCGCCGCCCCGACGCTGGCGCGCACCAGGCCATCGGCGTCGTTGATGCCGATGGCCACGCCGACCGTGCCCGTGCCGCCCTTGCTGGCGCTGCCATCGGCATCGGCGGAGGCATCCATGTTGCCGGCGGCGGAGATGAAGACCGCGCCATCGGCATCGACCACCGCGCCGCCATCGATGGTGGCGACCGCGACGAGATCGGCGATGTTGATCGCGAAAGCCGCCGCGACGCTCACCGGCCCGTCGGAGGTCGAGGCATCGGGCGTGGTGGCGCTGCCGGAGGAATCGCCCGAGCGCGTGCGGTTCGCCGCCTGGGTGTTCGCGTTGCCGAGCTGCGCCTGGGATTGCTGGTTGGCGCGGTTGTCATCCGCGGTGGAGCCGGAATCATCCTCCTCGGCGCCGGTCGCGGAGGCATCGGCCTCGCTGCGCGTGACACTGGCGCCCTGCGCCGTGAGGAACACGCCCCCGCTGGTGGTGGTCACGTCGCGCGCCAGCGTCGCGGCCACGCGGTCCGTCGTCACGCCGAGGCCGAGCGAGAGGCCCACCGCCGCATCCGTGCCCGTGGCATCGCCCTTCGCGGTGGTCACGGTGCTGCCGCGGCCCGTCGCCTCGAGCGAGAGGCCGCCGCTGATCTCGAGCGCCGCGCCGGCCTGCACGCGCGCCGTGGTGTCGTTCTGCGCGACCGAAATGGCCGCGACGGGCGTGATCGCCTTGCCGCCCTCGGCGCCGCCGATGGCATCCGTGCGCATCGCATAGCCGCCCGTGGCCTGCAGGGTCACGCTGTCGGGCGTGCCGAGCGCATTCGTCGTCACCGCGCCGGAATCGATCGAGGCGAGCGTCGTGTGGTCGGTGATGTTCAGCGCGAAGCTTGCGCCCACGCCGATATTCTCGGCCCCCGCCACATCCGCGCCGGCCTTGATGCCGGCCATGGTGGCGCTGCTGGCGGCGATGTTCAGCGCGCCGGTATTGCTGGCGGAATCCGCACCGTCACGCAGCGTGAGGGTGGAGCCCGTGCCCAGACGCGCGGCCGCATTCGCCTCGAAGACATTGATGCCGAGCGAGCCAGCCACGCCGAGCTCGCCGCCACTGGCGCCCGAGGTCGCATCCGCGGCCGCGCGGTGCTCGCTCTCGCGCAGCTTGTGCGCACTGCCCGTGCCGACGCTGGTCAAGGCGATCGCCTCGCCCGAGAAGGCGCGATCGCGCGTGGTGGCCAGCGCGATCTCGCCATCCGCGCGCTCGATCACGAAATAGGTGTTGCCGGAGATCAGGCCGCCGAAGGCGGTGCCGCCGCCCGCCACATAGGTCACCGCATCGCCGGTGCGCAGCGTCTCCACCTCGGGCGAGGCCAGTGCCACAAAGTTCGAGGCCGGGTTGAAGGTGATGGCGGGCTTGCCTGTGCGCTCGAGCTTGTGGCCATTGCCCGCGCCCACCGCGGTGAGGTCGATGGCCGTGCCGGCCTCGGCATTCACCAGCGTGGTCGCCAGCTTGATGCGCCCGTTCTCGCCCTTGATGACGAAGTACTCGGTGCCGCTGGTCAGCCCGCCGATCGCGGTGCCGCCATTGCGGTCGTATTTCACCTTCTCCCCGGTCTCGAGGCCCTCGACATCGCCGACCCGGATGGTGTTCGCGGCGATATCCACCACGCTCGCCTGGGTCGCGCTGACATCCAGCTCCCGCTCGGCCATGCCGACCTCGACGGTGAGCTCGGAGGCGGTGATGGTGCTGGTGCCCGTGCCGGCATTGGTGCGGATGTTCGCGGTGTTGATCGCCGCCGCCGCGCCGACCGTGCCGGTGCCGCCCTCGGCCGCGCTGCCATCGGCGGTGGCGCGGGAATCGGCGTTCGAGCGGGCCTTGAGGCCCACGCCGCGATCCGTGGTCAGCGCAATGCCCGGGCCGAGCAGCGCAGTGGCCTCGGCATCCTGGAGATTCACCGCGATGGCGGCCGCGACCGCCATGGTGCCGTCGCTGGTATTGGCCGAAGGTGCATCCGTGGTGCCGGAAGCCCCGACGCCGCGGCTGCTCGACTGCGCGTTGCCGAAATCGGTCTGCGCCTGGGTCTGCTGATCGACCTCGTCATCATCGCCGCTGCCGGCACTGTCCTCACCCGCGCCCTTGGCGCTGGCGGTCGCGTTGGAGCGCGCGCGGAAGATGCCCTGCGCATCGAGCGTCGCACCGCCGGCCGTGCTGGTCGTGCTGCGCAACAGCCGCGCCGTCGCGCTCTCCTCGAGGATGGCGAGCGCGAGGGAGGCGCCGAAGCTGGTATCGCCGCCCTCCGCATCGCCCTCCGCCGTGGTGAGGATGGCGCTGTCATGCGCGGCAGCCAGGTTGAGCTGCCCCGCAAGGGTCAGCAGCGTGCCGGTGCCGATGGCGGCGTCGGTGTCGTTGAAGGCGAAGGTGATGGCGACGACGGGGGTCAGCACGGTGGCGGAAGAGCCCGTGGCCTCGGCCCCGCCCTGCGCCTCGGTCTCGGACTCATGCGTGCCGGTGGCGCCGAGCGTGATGGCGTCGGCGGTGATCACCCGCGCGCCGTCCCGGATCGCCGCGGTCGTGTCGTGGTCGAGGATGGCCAGCGCCACGGAGGCGCCGACGCCGAGCTTGGACGCCGTCACCGGATCCTGCGTCGGCGTCGCCTTGGTGACGGTGTTCGTGGTGGAGGTGGCGGTGAGCGTGAGGTCGTTGCCGCCGAGATTGACGTTGGTGCCGGCCCCATCGGTGACCAGCGCCTCGACCGTCGTCTCGACCACATGGATGGCGAGCGCGCCGGCGAAGCCTGTCTCCGTCGTGTCGCCCACGCCCGAGATCGCCTCGGCCGTGAAGCTGTCTCCGGCCGCCATGGTGGCGGTCACGGCCACGCCGCCGGTGGCGTTCAGCCGGCCGGCATCCTCGAGGAAGGCGCGCGTCGTCGCATCCACCAGGCCGAAGGCCACCGCCACGCCCGAGCCGGTGCCCGTCGAACCCGTGGTGGTGCCATCCGCCTTCGACTTGACCTTGTCGGTCGACAGGGCGCTGACGGTGAGCACACCAGCGGTGGTCTGCGTGCCGGTGCTGCCGATGAAGGCCTCGGTCACCGGCCGATAGGTGGAGACGGCGACGGCGGCCGCGAAGGTGACGGAACCGTCGCTGGTGCCGGCATTGTTGGCGGAGAGCTGCTGCGCGCTCTGCGTCGTGCCGCCGGAATCGCTCGCGCCGCCGGCGGTGGCGATGGCCAGCGTCTCGACATCCGATGTCAGATTGGCAGTGATGCTGATGGAATCTGGCGTGTTGCCCGCATTGGCGCCGATCACGGCGGTATCGTCGAGGAAGGCGCGGGTGGTCGATTCCACGACGCTGACGGCAAGCGCGGCCCCACGCGCATCGGCGGCGGCGGCGCCATCGGCGGTGTTGACGATATCGATGCTCGTCGTCGCACCCAGGGCGACGGCGCCGGCGACACGCAGGCTGCTCGCGCCCTGCACAGCCACCAGCGCATCGCTCAGCACGGTGACGGAGGAGATCGCAGCGTCCTTGTTGGCGTCCACATCGGCGCCGGAGGAATCGGTCTCCGCCACCACGGTCACGACGACGGCGGCGGTCGCGGTGAGGCTGGCGGCGGTGAGCGTGGTGTTGTTGAAGGTGATGGTGGCGGAGGGGTCCGCGATCGCGATGGAATTCTCCAGCGCGCCCAGCGTGAACTGGCTCTGCACGATGTTGGCGGTGGACGTCGCGCCCAGCGTCACGGCGCCGGTCGCGGTCAGCGTGCCGCCGGTCAGGTCGATGACGGTCGCGGCGGCGGCGAAGATCGCGCCATCCGTGATCTCGCCATCGCCGCCCGCCGCGCCGCCGGCGGCGGCCGTGATGGTGATGTCGTCTGCGATGATGGTGCCGCTGACGCGCGTATCCTCGACCGTCACGGTCAGGTCGCGCACCGTCAGCGTGCCGGTGATGATGAGCTTGTCCGTGCCCGTCTGGCCATCGATGATCAGGTCGGTACCGGCGAGGTTGACCGTGCCGATGGTCAGCTGGTCGCGCGAGAGCACCGGGATGCCCTCATCGGCCCCGAGGCGGATGGTCAGGCTGTTCGAGGGGCGCGTGAAGGTCACGCTCTCGAAGGTGACGGCGCCGAGCGGATCGGTGGAGGCGATGGTGTAGTTGGCGCCCGACTGCGAAAGCGTCGCGGTGTCGGATACCGCGCTGAGGTCGATCACGCGATCGGAGATCGACATGTTGTCGGTGATCGGCTCGAGCCCGTCATAGGCGAGCGTCACGCCGTCGCGGGTGATGGTGCCCGAGGTCGGGCCGGTGGCGACATAGGTGACGGAGGCGAAGCTGCCGCCCTCCAGCACCAGCGAGTCGAAGCCACCCGCCCCGCCATCCATGACGCCCGAAATCGCGGCATCGCCATGAACGAAAAAGGTGTCCTCATTGTCCGTCGCCCCCAGCAGGCGCTCGACGGACAGGAAGGACACCCCCGCAACGTGCCCGGCATCGCGGCCGGTGACGTGCCAATCGGCATCGCGCGGCGGGCCGGTGACCGCATCGGTGCCGGCCCCGCCCTGGAACACCACCTTGCCGTCGAGCTGCGCCTCCAGCCCCAGATAGCCGAGCGCGTCGTCGCCCAGACCGCCCTCGATGGTCAGCAGCCCGACCGGGGCCAGGAATTGGTGGCGCAGCAGGCCATCCCCGGCCTCGATCGCGGCCAGCCCATCCCCGGCCGTGCCGGCCTCCATCAGCCGCAGCACCTGGCCCAGCCCGGTGTCGTCGGTGAAGACGCGCTGGGCGGCGCCGAGCGTATCCTCCACCAGCGCCACGCCGGTGAAGGCGATGCGCTGCGGGCCGGCCGCGCCCTGGGCGATGGTGACCTCGCCCGCGCCGGCGCTGGTGACGGCAAGGGTGACCGACTCCACCGCCCCGCCGCGCAAGGAGAGCGTATCGGCCCCCGCCCCCCCCTCGAAGGTGATGTCGAGGGGCGTGAGGAACTGCGCCGCGAAATCGATGGTCAGCCGGTCATCGCCCGCCGTGCCGCGCACGCGGATCGCGTCGATCTGCTGCGCCTGGCGCTGGTCGAGCACCTGGCCTGTGCTGCGGTCGAGCAGTTGCACCGACTGCACGAGGTTATCGTAGCGCAGCGCGTAGTCCTGCGCGGCGTGGGCGGCGAGATCGACGGTGAAGGGCATGAGGTCGGCCGAGAGCAGGAAGCGCGGCTCCAGCGCATCCACCCGCACGCCGAGCGCCGGGGCCAGGGGCGCCAGGCTGGGCGTGGGCTGCGCGGCCTGCCTCTCCCCCCGCAGCCAGGACCAGAGCCGCCTGGTCAGGCGGGTCTCAGGCTTGCGCGCGAAAGCCTCGCGCCCGAACGGAAAGGCCATGCCGGTCACTCCTCCACCCGTCCGGCGGGGCCACCCGGCCTTGCGGCCACGCCGGCGGAACGGCGGCGGTAACCCCGCGTTAACGGACGCTCATGGTGCGAGCCGGCCGGAAATGGCGTCAAGGCGCCCGAGGGGCCAGAAGCGGTCCCGGGGGCGCAAGTTCCCGTCATCGTGTTTCATGCTGTTTCATCCCGGCGAAACGGACGACACACGCCCCCCGCCCCGCGGCACCGGCATCCTGACCCGGCGCCGCCCGCCCCCGCCCCTTGCCGCCAGCCGGGGGAGCGGGCAGGAAGGCGCCGCCCTACCCCCCCCTACCGCGCGTGGCCCCGATGAACGACCGCATTTCCCTGCCCAAGGACCGCATCCGAATCCTGCTGCTGGAAGGCATTGCCGACAGCGCGGTGGAGCTTTTCGTCTCGGCCGACTACCGCACCATCCATCGCGAGAAGAAGGCGCTGGAGGGCCAGGCGCTGATCGAGGCGGTGAAGGGCGTGCACATCCTGGGCATCCGCAGCCGCACCGAGGTGACGGAAGAGGTGCTGGAGGCCGCGGACCGGCTGATCGCCATCGGCTGCTTCTGCATCGGCACGAACCAGGTGGACCTCGCCGCCGCCGCGCGGCGCGGCATCGCCGTGTTCAACGCGCCCTTCAGCAACACGCGCTCGGTGGCGGAACTCACGCTGGCCGAGGCGGTGATGCTGATGCGCGGCATCGTCGACAAGTCGGTGGCCGCCCATGCCGGGGGCTGGGACAAGTCGGCGGCCAATTCCTGGGAGATGCGCGGCAAGACGCTCGGCATCATCGGCTATGGCAATATCGGCAGCCAGCTTTCCGTGCTGGCCGAGGCCTTCGGCATGCGCGTGCTCTACCACGACCACACCACGAAGCTGCCGCATGGCAATGCCACCCCCGCCTCCTCCCTGCAGCAACTGCTCTCGCAATCCGACGTGGTGACGATCCATGTGCCGGAGACGCCGGATACGGTGAACATGATCGGCGCGGCGGAACTCGCCCTGATGAAGCCGAGCGCGGTGTTCATCAACAATGCCCGCGGCACGGTGGTGGATGTGGTGGCACTGGCCGCCGCGCTGCGCGAGAAGCGGATCCTGGGTGCGGCCGTGGATGTCTTCCCCGTCGAGCCCAAGCGCAATGGCGAGGCCTTCATCAGCCCCCTGCAGGGCCTGCCCAACGTGATCCTGACGCCGCATATCGGCGGCAGCACAGCCGAGGCGCAGGACCGCATAGGCCAGGAAGTGGCGCGCAAGCTGGTGGACTACAGCGACACCGGCACGACGCCAGGCAGCGTGAACCTGCCGCAGGTGCAGCTGCCGCCGCGCCCGACCGGCGCGCGCTGGACGCATCTGCACCGCGACGCGCCGGGCATCCTTTCGCGCATCAACGAATGCTTCGGCCGCCGCGGCCTGAACATCGCGGCACAGTACTACCAGACGGAGTCCGAGCTCGGCTACGTGGTGGTCGAGAGCGTGGAGGCGCGCCAGGACGCGGAGGCCATCCTGGCAGAGCTGCGTGCCCTCCCGGGCACGATCCGCGCCCGGCTGATCTACGAACGGCACTAGCCAAGGCCGTCCGCTTCACGTTTCGGAAAGCTCCGCTGCCGCACAGTGCGGGGGAAACCCCGATCGCAGCGGAGACGGCGCATGAAGCGCGCGCGCAAACGCACCCTCGTCGCCGGGGGTGCCGGCTTCCTCGGCTCCCATCTCTGCGAGCGTCTGCTCGCCGAGGGGGAGGAGGTGATCTGCCTCGACAATTTCTTCACCGGATCGCGTGACAACATCCGCCACCTGCTGGGCCAGCCGCATTTCGAGGTGCTGCGCCACGACGTGACCGTGCCGATCCAGCTCGAGGTGGATGAGATCTACAACCTCGCCTGCCCGGCCTCCCCCATCCACTACCAGCACAACCCGGTGCAGACGGTGCGCACCTCGGTGCATGGCGCGATCAACCTGCTGGACCTCGCGAAGCGGCTGGATGCGAAGATCTTCCAGGCCTCGACCTCGGAGGTCTATGGCGACCCGGCGGTGCACCCGCAACGCGAGGACTACCGCGGCAACGTCAACCCCATTGGCATCCGCGCCTGCTACGATGAGGGCAAGCGCTGCGCCGAGACGCTCTTCTTCGATTATCACCGCCAGGATGGCGTCAACATCCGCGTCGCGCGGATCTTCAACACCTATGGCCCGCGCATGCACCCCAATGACGGGCGCGTGGTTTCCAACTTCATCGTCCAGGCCCTGCGCGGCGAACCCATCACCCTCTATGGCGACGGGCAGCAGACGCGCTCCTTCTGCTATGTCGACGATCTGGTGGAAGGCATCCTGCGGCTGATGCGCGCGCCGGATGCCGTGACGGGCCCGATCAACCTCGGCAATCCGGATGAATTCACCATCCGCGAACTGGCGATGGAGGTCTCGCGCCTCACCGGCTCGCGCGCCGGCTTCCAGCACCGCCCGCTGCCGCAGGACGACCCGATGCAGCGCTGCCCGGACATCACCCGCGCGCGCGACCTGCTGGGCTGGCGCCCCAGCGTCAAGCTCGAACAAGGGCTGCGGCGGACCATCGCCTATTTCGCCGAGGAGCTGGGGCTGCGCGTGCCGGAGCCCACCATCCTGCGCGTGCTGGATGGCGGCGCTGCCGGGCGCAGCGCCGCTTCCTGATGGCGTTCACCAGCGGGCAAGCATCGCCGCGCTAGGTTCGCCGCATGACGATGGCCGACAAGAGGTTGGCACCGGAGCTCACGGCGCTGCGCTGCGTGTTCCTGGTTGCGATGCATCACGGCCTGCAGCTCGCCCCGGACGAGCTGCCGCAGATCGGCCATGCGGACATGGTGCCCGCCGTGCTGCGCGCCCTGCGCCAGGCCGGGCTGAAGGGCCAGGCGCTGCGCGATGCGGGGTGGGAGAAGGCGGCGCGGCTCGGCACAGCCTATCCGGCGCTGGCAGTGCGGCGCGACGGCAGCTGGTGCATCCTGATCCACACGCTGGAAGGCGCCGATGGCACGCCGATCGCCGCCGTGCTCGACCCCGCGCGCGAGCAGGAGGGCGTGCGGCTACTGCCTCGGGAGGAGTTCCTCGCCGAATGGTCCGGCACGCTGGTGCTGGTCAAGCGCGTCCATGCGCTGGGCGATGAGGACCAGCCCTTCGGCCTGCGCTGGTTCCTGCCCGAGATCCTGCGCCACCGCCGCCTTTTTGCCGGTGTGGCCATCGCGGCCCTTGTCGCGAACCTCATCGGCTTCGCCATCCCGCTGCTCTTCCAGGTACTGATCGACAAGGTCATCACCCATCAGGCCTGGCAGACGCTCTATGTGGTGGTGGGCGTCTTCGTGCTGCTCACGCTCTTCGACGGGCTGTTCGGCTATGTGCGGCAGCACTGCATGCTGCTGGCGAGCAACAAGATCGATGCGCGGCTCGGCGCGCGGACCTTCCGCCACCTGCTCTCCCTGCCGCTGGCCTTCTTCGAGAGCCACGCCGCGGGCGTGGTGGTGCGCCACATGCAGCAGACCGAGAAGCTGCGCCATTTCCTCACCGGGCGGCTGTTCCAGGTGGTGCTGGATGCGGCGCTGCTGCCGATCCTGCTGGTGTTCCTGGCCCTCTACAGTGGCGTGCTCACGCTGGTGGTGCTGGGCTTCTCGCTCGCCATCGCGCTGGTGATCGGCGCCATGGTGCCGACCTTCCGCGCCCGGCTGAACCGGCTCTACGAGACCGAGGGCGCGCGCCAGGCGCATCTGGTCGAGACGCTGCACAACATGCGCGCGGTGAAATCCCTGGTGCTGGAGCCGGCCCGGCAGAAGGCCTGGGACCAGAAGCTCGCCGCCGCCATCCGCCAGCATGAGGCGGTGGGCCGGATCGGTGCGGGCGGCAGCGTGGCGACAGGCATGCTCGAGAAGCTGATGCAGATCAGCGTGCTCGCGCTGGGCGCGACGCTGGTCTTCGAGGGCGCGCTGAGCCTGGGCGCGCTGGTCGCCTTCACCATGCTCTCGGGCCGCGTCACCGGGCCCTTGGTGCAGATGGTCGCGCTGATCAACGAGTATCAGGAGGCGGCACTCTCCGTGCGCATGCTCGGCACGGTGATGAATGCCCCCCCCGAGCGCGGCGGCGGGGCGCGCCTGGCCCGCCCGCCCCTCACCGGGCGGCTGCAGTTCGAGCAGGTGAGCTTCCGCTACCCCGGCGCCGCCACGCCGGCGCTCGATGGCGTGTCCTTCAGCGTAGCACCCGGGCAGGTGATCGGCGTGGTCGGGCGCTCGGGCTCGGGCAAGACCACGATCACGCGGCTGATCCAGGCCATCCACGCGCCGCAATCGGGCCTGATCCACCTGGATGGCGTGGACATCCGCCACATCGACCTCAACCATCTGCGCCGCGGCATCGGCGTGGTGTTGCAGGACAACCTGCTCTTCCGCGGCACGATCCGCGAGAACATCGCCGCCGCCCGCCCCGATGCGCCGCTGCCCGAGATCATCGAGGTCGCGCGCCTCGCCGGCGCGCAGGAGTTCATCGACCGCCTGCCACTCTCCTACGACACGATGGTGGAGGAAGGGGCGAGCAATTTCTCCGGCGGCCAGCGCCAGCGCCTGGCCATCGCGCGCGCCCTGCTGACACGCCCCAACCTGCTGATCTTCGACGAGGCGACCAGCGCGCTCGACCCGGATAGCGAGGCGATCATCCAGCAGAACCTGGCGGAGATCGCGCGCGGGCGCACCATGGTCATCGTCTCCCACCGCCTCTCCTCGCTGGTGCAGTCGGACGCGATCCTGGTGTTGGAGCAAGGGCGCCTGCTGGATTGCGCGCCGCACGCCACGCTGCTCGAGCGCTGCGAGATCTATCGCCACCTCTGGCAGCAGCAGACGCAGCACCTCCGATGAGCATGCGCCGTCGCCCCCGCGCCGCGCCCCCCGCCCCCGTGGCGCGCGAGGCCATCGCCTTCCAGGACGATCTGGAGGCGCTGCTGGCCGAGCCCCCGCCACGCCTGCTGGCCAGCGGGCATTGGATCCTGGCCTTGCTGGTGCTCGCGCTGCTGCTCGGCGCGGGCGTCGCGCGCATCGACGTGGTGGTGACGGGCAGCGGGCGGCTGATGCCCGATGCGCCGCCCGTCGTGCTGCAACCGATGGAACGCGCCGTGCTGCGGGAGGTGCTGGTGCGCCCCGGCCAGGTCGTACGGCAGGGCGATGTGCTCGCGCGGCTCGACCCCACCTTCACCGAGGCCGATCGCCAGGCGCTGGCCGCGCAGGCCCGCGCCCTGCGCGCCCAGCTCGCCCGCGTCGAGGCCGAGCTGGGCGAGGCCCCCCCGCCCGCCGGCACGGATCCCGACGCGGCGCTGCAGGCCGTGCTGCAGCACAGCCGCGCCACGCTGCGCGCGACGCGCCTGCGCGGCTATGCGGAGGAAATCCGCGCGCTGGAAACGGGGCTCCTGGCGGTCGAGGCGCAGCAGGCGAGCCTGACCGAACAGGCCAGCCTCGCGCGGGAGGTCGAGGCCCTGCGCGCGCGGCTCTTGGAAGGGCAGATCGGCTCGCGCCTCAACCTGCTCGCCGCGCGGCGTGACCGGCTGGAGGCCGAGCGGCAGCTCGATCAGGCGCGCAACCGGCGCGAGGAGCTGGGCCACAGCCTCGCCGCGCGGCGCGCGGAACAACAGGTCTTCACCGATGACTGGCAGCGCCTGCTGCTGGAAGACTCCGTGCGGTTGCGCGGCGAGCTGGTGCGGGTGGAGGAGTCGCTCGCCAAGGCGGAACGCCTCGCCGCGCTGACCACCCTCCTCGCCCCGGTCGATGGCGTGGTGCTGGAGGTCGCGCGGCGCTCGGCCGGCTCTGTGCTGCGAGAGGCCGAGCCGCTGGTCACGCTGGTGCCCGCCCAGGCGCCGCTGATCGCCGAGATCACGCTGCGTTCAGCCGATATCGGGCCGCTGCGGCTGGAGGAGGATGTGGTGCTGAAGGTGGACGCCTTCCCCTTCCAGCGCTTCGGCACGCTCACCGGCCGGCTGCGCGCCGTCAGCCGCGACAGCTACAGCCCCGGCCAGCCGCCAGGCGCCGATGCCCCCGCGCCGCAGGCGGGCGCGGTGCATCGCGGCCAGGTCGAGATCCGTGACACCGCCGGGCTGCGCCTGCCGCCGGGCGTGACGCTCATCCCCGGGATGACGCTGCTCGCCGAGATCAAGGTCGGCGAGCGCAGCGTGCTGGGCTACTTCCTCAACCCGCTGCTGCGCGGGCTGGAGGAGAGCCTGCGCGAGCCTTGATCAGGCGGCCGCACGCAGCGGCATGGCGGCGCCGCGCGCGGGCTGGCGCAGCACGGCGATGAAGTAGCCATTGTGCCAGTCGCTTTCCTTGAAGGCGATGGCGGCGTGGGTGTTGTCGAGCGTGGTGCGGATCTCCGCCCCGTAGAGCATGGAGAGCCCGCCCTGCACGATGGCGCGGTGCGTGCCCGCGCGCACCTGCCACCAGTTCCAGTCGTCGCAGATGAAGACAAAGGTCTCGGTCAGCGCGGGCAGCGCCTGCACCAGCCCGTCATGCTGGTCCTGCTCCTCATGCGGGCCGTCGAAGAGGTAGACGCCGAAGGGGGCGTGCCGCGCGGCGAGGTCGGCGAAGGGCACGGCGCGGAAATCGCTCTCGATCACCTCCACCTCGGCCTGGGGCGTGCGGAAGCGCGCGAGATTGCCGAGGAAGGCCTCGCGCGGGCCCCCGAACTGGCTCCAATTGTCGATGGCGACGGCGCGCACGGCGTTGCCATGGATGGCGGCGCAGAGGGTGGAGCCCATCCAGCTGCCGACCTCAAGATAGCCCACCGGGCCCAGGCGGCGCAGCAGCGTGTTGATGAAGTGCCGGTAGCGCGCGCCGGACATGCCATCGATGGTGAAGATGCCCTGGCTGCGGTCGATCGGCGCGGCCAGCGCCTCGGCCAGCGTGGCGCGCAGCAGGCGCACCTGGGGATCGTCGGGCGCGATCACGACCTCGGACACGTGACTCATCGAGCTTTTCTCCGGATGCGGGGGCAGCGCGTGGATCAGACAAGGTTCATCTGAACAGGCGGTAAACGCGCGCCATGCAGGATGCGTTCATCCTTTCCGGCGAGACTGCGCCCGCACCCGTCCGGAAAAGCCGACGCATGGATAGCCTGCCCCCCACTCTCACCACCCTGCGCCGCGTGCTGCATGTCGGCTGCGGCGCGGCCTCGCCGGAGAAGTTGCCGGCCGGCTTCTTTGCGCCCGGCGAATGGCAGGAGATACGGCTCGACATCGACCCGGAGGTGGCGCCGGATGTGGTGGCCTCCATCACCGACATGGCGGCGGTGCCGAGTGGCTCCGTCGATGCGGTGTGGTCCTCGCACAATCTCGAACACCTCTTTGCGCATGAAGTGCCGCTGGCGCTGGCGGAGTTCCGCCGCGTGCTGAAGCCGGATGGCTTCGCGCTGATGACCATGCCCGACCTGCAGCAGATCGCGGCTTTGGTTGCCGAGGATCGGCTGGCGGAGCCGGCCTATATGTCACCGATGGGGCCGATCACGCCGCTCGACATGCTCTATGGCCATGGGGCCTCGCTCGCGGCCGGCAATGCCTTCATGGGCCATCGCGGCGGCTTCACGGCGCGCACGCTGGAAGCCGCGCTGCGCGGCGCGGGCTTCCCGATCGTGCGGGTGATGCGCGATGGCCACTACGCGCTCTGGGCCACGGCCTATCGCGGCGGCGCCCCGGCCCCGGTCACGGGCTGAGCCGTACGCGCTCCAGCGCGGCTTCCAGGCGGCGCGTGAAGCCCGCCGTGTCGCCAAGCGTGCGCATCCAGGCGTCGCCCGCCAGCACGGCCCGCGCGGCGGCGTGGCGGGCGGGATCGGTCGCCAGGGCGATGGCGCGCGCCACATACGCGCCGCGCGTTGTGGTGATGCCGTCGGTGAGCCCGATGGCGCTCAGCAGGCTCGTCGCCATGCGCGCGGCGAAGGCGCGGCCTGACAGAGTGAGCAGCGGCAGGCCCATGCGCAGCGCGTCGCTCGCCACCGTGCCGGAATTGTAGGGCGTGGTGTCGAGGAACAGGTCGGCCAGGCGCAGCCGCGCGAGGTAATGCGCCGGCGCCACGCGCGGGCCGAAGATCAGGCGCCCCGGCGCCAGCCCCAGGGTTTCGGCCCGCGCGCGCAGATTGGCGCTGCCGCCATGCCCGTCCTCCGCCAGCCAGAGCACGCTGCCCGGCACGGCGCGCAGGATCGCGACCCAGTCGGCGAACATCGGCTCGGTGATCTTGTAGAAATTGGCGAAGCAGCAGAAGACGAAGGCATCCTCCGGCAGGCCTTCCTCGGCGCGCGTCAGGGCCGGCAAGGCGGGCATGCGGCTGTCATTCGCCTGGTAGAGACCCGCGAGCTTCAGGGGCCTCGGCGCGTAGAGGGCTTCGGCCTCGGGCGGGACGGCGATGTCGTCGCAGATCAGGTAGTCGAGTTCCGGCAGGGGCACGGAGCCGATATAGCCGAGATAGGTCGCCTGCACCGGCGCGGGCTTCCAGCGCAGCACGCCGAGCCGCGCGCCGCGCGTCAGCCCGTTGAGGTCGATCAGGATGTCGATCTCATCGGCGCGGATGCGCGCCGCCGCGGCCGCATCCTCCATCGCGCCGATCTTCACGTGATGGTCGAGGGCCGCGATCACACGCGCGCGGACATCGCTGCCATCCTCGGGCGAGGAGCAGTAGCCGAAGATCTCGAAGCGGTCGCGGTCGTGGCGTTCCAGCACCTCGGCGATCAGGAAGCTCATCGCGTGGCGGCAGAAGTCCGAGGAGAGGTATCCGATCCGCAGCCGCGCATGCCGGTAGCCGCGCGCGGGGGCGAGGTGGCGGGGCGCGGCCGGGACCTTGCGCGCGAGCCAGGTGGCGACGATGCGGCGCTGGAGGTCGATGTCGTCATGCAAAGCGAGCGCGCCGAGCGGGCCGGCATGCAGCACCGCCTGGTCGCGCGTCAGGCCGGGGATGTCATCCGCATGGATCGGCCAGGCGCAGAGCTTCTGGCGCAGATGCGTCCAGTGCTGCAGCACGTCGGGCTGGTCGGGCGAACTCAGCAGGCTCTGGCGCAGCGCCTGCTCGGCTTCCGTGAAGCGGCCCATCTGCTCGAAGAGCCGGCCGCGATGGTTGAACAGTTGCTGGCGCTTGGCCTCCGGCTGCAGCGCCTGCTGCCAGGTGGCGAGCGCGGCCTCCGCCTGCCCGGATGCTTCCAGCGCCAGGCCGAGATTGATCGCCGCATCATGGAAATCAGCCTTCAGCGCCAGGGCGTTGCGGTAGCAGATGGCGGCCTGCGCCGGATCGCCCGCCTGGGAGAATTCCACACCGAGGTTGAACCAGGCCGCAAGCGCCTGCGGATGCCCCGGATTGGCGCCGAGCCAGGCCTGGTAGGCAGCGATGGAAAGCGCCCGCCGCCCCTCGCGCGAGGCGCGTTCGAGCGGGGGCAGCAGCCCCTCCAGCGGCAGCTGCGCCAGCGCGCGCTGCCGCCGGGCTTCCTCCGGCGGGGGCAGCGCGGCGGGCCAGGCGGGGCCGTTCAGCAGGCCGAGCAGCCAACCCTGGTCGAGCGCGGCCTGGGGCAGGATCGCGTTCATCGGCCGCTCCAGAGGCGCCGGTCGGGCGGCAGTGCCGCGAAGGCATCGCGCGCGGCGACCCCGCTCGGCCAGTCGGGGCAGCGGCCGGTGGCGATGGCGATGCCGATGTCGAGATAGGCGTCGAGATTGGTGAGGTCCGGGCGCGGCAGGCGATCCGCGACGAAGTCTTCCCACATCTCGCGATAGCATCCCTCAAGCGCGCGCACATGGCGTTCCGTGTCGAAGAGGATCGAGCCTTCGCGCAGCGCCAGCAGGCGGGGGCGATAGGCGCGCAGGCGTGCCGGGTCCCGGCCCAGCGCGACGGCCTGCGCGACATAATCCTCGGCGCTCGCACAGACGAGTTCCGGCACGCCGGCCGCGGTGACGAGGCTGGCGCAGACGCGCGCGGCGAAGCTCCGCCCCGGCAGGGTCAGCACCGGCGTGCCCATCCACAGCGCGTCGGAGGCCGTGGTGTGCGCGCCATAGGGCGCGGTGTCGAGGAAGAGGTCGGCGGCCGCGTAGCGCGCGACATGCGCGGCATTGCCTTCCATCGGGGCGAAGACGAGGCGCGCGGGGTCGATCCCTGCCTCCTCGGCGCGCGCGCGCAGGCGCACATCCACCGCGTCGCTGCTCATCAGCAGCCAGAGCACGCTGCCGGGCACGCCCTGCAGGATGCGCATCCAGCGGGCGAAGACCTCGGGCGTGATCTTCTGCGTGCCGTTGAAGCTGCAGAACACCACGGCGTCTTCCGGCAGGCCCAGCGCGCTGCGCGGCGGCGCGGGCGCCACCTCGCGGTGCCGGTCATTGGGCTGGTAGCAGGGCAGGCGCCGCACGGCCTCGCTGTAGAAGATCTCCTCGCCCGGCGGGATGATGTGCTCATCCGCCAGGATGTAGTGGTGATAGGGCGTGCCCATCGTGCCGGCATAGCCGAGCCAGTTCACGATGATCGGGGCGGGGCGACGCGAGAGCAGCCGCGTGCGCGCGCCGCGCGTATGGCCGTTCACATCCACCAGGATATCGATGCCATCGGCGCGGATGCGCGCCAGCGCGGCGTCGTCATCGAGCGGCGCGAGGTCCACCCAATGCTCGGCGCTGGCGCGGATGCGCGCCTTCACCGGATCCTCCTGCGGGATGCCGTTGTAGTAGACGAAGACCTCGACCTGCGTGCGGTCATGCAGGCGGAAGATGTCGGCGGTGAGATGGCCGATGGCGTGCGAGCGCAGGTCCGAGGACAGGTAGCCGATGCGCAGCCGCCCACCCGGCGCGGCACGGCGCGGGGCGAAATCCGCCGTGGTGTGGAAGGTATCGGGCATGCCGAACTCGGCCCTGCCGTAGGCGGCGGCATGCGCCAAAGCGAGCATCGGGTCGTCGCGGTGGCAGGCCAGGCTGAGCGGCGCCATGGCGCGCAGCAGCGCGGCCTCATCCAGCCCGCCCACCGGCTCCAGCAGCGGCCAGCAGCATTGCCGCTGGCGCAGGCTGACCCAGTGCTGCACCACGTCGCGCGTCTGGGGCGCGAGCTCGATCACCTGCCGTAGTTGCGCCTCGGCCTCCGCATGCAGGCGGTTGGATTCCAGCACGCGGGCGATGTGCTTCAGCGCGGTGATCTTGTAGCCGAGGCTCTCGCCCGAGACCTGCGCCAGATGCCCCGTGACCTGCGCCCAATGGCTGAGCGCGGGCGCCAGCGCGCCGAGCCGTTCATAGACGACGCCGAGATTGATGAAGGGCGGCAGGAAGGTGGCGTTGCGGCGGATCGCCTCGGCGAAGGCATGGGCGGCGCCGGCAAGGTCATCGAGCCCGCTCAGCACCACGCCGTAGTTGAACAGCACCGCATGGGCCAGCGGATCGGCGGGGTGCTGCGCCAGCCAGTCGCGGTAGAGCGCCGCGGCGCCCGGCGCCTGGCCTGCGGCGCTGAGCCGATGCGCGGCGCCGAACAGCTCGGCGACACTCAGAGGCGGGCTGTTGTCCTGCATGCTTCCATCCTGGCGCGCTGCAACGGGCGCAAGATGGCGGCGCATCCGTGAAGGGATGATTACCAACGACGCGGCGCGGCTCGTTCACCGCCTGGAAAGACTCCCTCCCTAAGCTGCCCCCCGGCCCGGGATGACAAGATGTCCGCCCCGCGCTGCCGCGCAGCTCTGCCGAGGGATTGCTGGTCCCTGCTGCGCCTTGTCGTGCCAGCCGGGAGTAGAGCGATGACGGTGTTCGCCGGATTGACGACGACCCAGGTCGCGCAGCTGACCACGACCACGATCGCGGCACTGACCACGACCGAGCTCCGCACGATGGCGACCACCCAGGTCGTCGCGCTGACCACGACGCAGATGGGCGCGCTGACCTCCGTGCAGCTGGGCGCGCTGCACAGCACCCAGGCGGCGGCACTGGAGACCACCGACCTCGCCGTGCTGTCCACCGCGCAGATCCGCGGCCTGGCCAGCACGCAGCTCGGCGCGCTGAGCACCACGCAGCTGGGGGCGCTGACCAGCACGCAGATGGGCGGGCTGAGCAGCACACAGGCCGGCGCGCTGACCACGACGCAGGTGGCGGCGCTCACCACCACGCAGCTTGGCGGCTTCGGCACCACCCAGGTCTCGGGCCTGGGCAGCGCGCAGCTGGCCGCGCTGACGACGACGCAGGTGGGCGCCCTGACCAGCACGCAGGTCGGCGCCATCCGCAGCAGCCAGATCAAGGGGCTCGAGAGCAGCGACATCGCGGCGCTGACGACGACGCAGGTCGCGGGGCTCACCACCTCCCAGATCACCTCGCTGACCAGCACCCAGGCGGCCGCCCTCGAGACGACGGATCTGGCGGTGCTGACCACCACGCAGATCCGCGGTCTCGCCAGCACGCAGCTGGGCGCGCTGAGCACCACCCAGGCGGTCGCGCTGACGACGACGCAGCTGGGTGCCTTCACCGCGACGCAGACGGCCGGGCTGACGACGACGCAGCTCGCCGCGCTGACCACCACCCAGGTAGGTGCCCTGGGCACCACGCAGGTGGCGGGGCTGACCAGCGCGCAGATCGGCGCGCTGACCACGACGCAGGTGGCGGCACTCACCACCACCCAGATCGGCGCCATCGGCTCTGCCCAGATCAAGGGGATGGAGACCGCCGACCTCGCCGCGCTCACCACCACCCAGTTCGGCGGGCTGACCAGCGCGCAGCTTGGCGCCCTGGCCGCGACGCAGGCGGCGGCGATCGAGACCACCGACCTCGCGGCACTGACCACCACCCAGCTTCGCGGCCTGGTCAGCACGCAGCTGGCCGCGCTGAGCACGACGCAGGTCGGTGCGCTGACCACCACGCAGCTCGCCGCGCTGGCGACGACCCAGGTGGCGATGCTGACGAGCACGCAGGTGGCGGCGCTGACCACCACGCAGATGGGCGCGCTGGCCAGTTCGCAGATCGGCGCCCTGACCACCACGCAGATCCGCGGCCTGGAGACGACCGACCTCGCCGCGCTGACCACGACGCAATTCGGCGGGCTGACCAGCACCCAGATCGGTGCGCTGACCTCGACGCAGGCGGTGGCGATCGAGACCACCGACATCGCCGTGCTGACCACGACGCAGATGCGCGGCCTGGCCAGCACCCAGCTGGCCGCGCTGACCACCACCCAGGGTGGCGCCTTGAGCTCGACGCAGCTCGGCGCCCTGACCAGCACGCAGGTGGCGAGCCTGACCACGACCCAGCTGGCGGCGCTGACCACCACGCAGATCGGCGGCTTCGGCACCACCCAGGTCGCGGGGCTGACCAGCGGCCAGGTGGCGAGCCTGACCACGACCCAGATCGGCGCCCTGACCACGACCCAGGTCGCCGCCATCGGCTCCTCCCAGATCAAGGGCATGGAGACCACCGATCTCGCCGCGCTGACGACCACGCAATTCGGCGGGCTCAGCAGCCTGCAGATCGGCGCGCTGACCTCCACCCAGGCCGCCGCCATCGAGACCACCGACCTCGCCGTGCTGACCACAACCCAGGTCGCCGGCCTCGCCAGCACGCAGCTTGGCGCGCTCACCACCACCCAGGCGGCGGCGCTGACCACCACCCAGCTCGGCGCCTTCACCTCCACTCAGATCGGCGCCTTCACCACCACCCAGGTCGCCGCCCTCACCACCACCCAGGTCGCCAGCCTCGGCACCACCCAGATCCTCGGCATCACCACCGGCCAGCTCGCCGCCCTCACCACCACCCAGATCGGCGCCCTCTCCTCCACCCAGGTCGGCGCCATACGCCGCAACTGGATCACCGGCATGGAGACCACCGACCTCGCCGCCCTCACCACCACCCAGGTCGCCGGGCTGATTTCCACCCAGGTCAATGCGCTCACCACCACGCAGATCCAGGCGCTCGAGACCACCGACCTCGCCGTGCTGACCACAACCCAGCTCGTCGGCCTCACCAGCACGCAATTCGCCGCCCTCACCACCACCCAGGCGGCGGCGCTGACCACCACCCAGCTCGGCGCCTTCGCCACCAGCCAGATCGCCGGCATCGGCTCCGCCCAGCTCGCCGCGCTGACCACGACGCAGCTCGGTGCGCTGACCTCGACCCAGATCGGCGCCATCGGCTCCGCCCAGATCAAGGGCATGGAGACCACCGACCTCGCCGCGCTGACGACCACGCAATTCGGCGGGCTGACCAGCACCCAGATCGGTGCGCTGACTTCGACCCAGGCGGCGGCCATCGAGACCACCGACCTCGCCGTGCTGACCACGACGCAGCTGCGCGGCCTGGCCAGCACGCAGCTCGCCGCACTCACCACGACGCAGGCCACCGCGCTCACCACCACCCAGCTCGCCAGCCTCACCACCACCCAGGTCGGCGCGCTGACGACGACGCAGGTGGCGGCGCTCACCACCACGCAGATCGGCGGCTTCGGCACCACCCAGGTCGCGGGGCTGACCAGCGGCCAGGTGGCGGCGCTGACCACGACCCAGATCGGTGTCCTGACCACGACGCAGATCGGCGCCATCGGCTCCGCCCAGATCAAGGGCATGGAGACCACCGACCTTGCCGCGCTCACCACCACGCAATTCGGCGGGCTGACCAGCACCCAGATCGGCGCGCTGACCTCCACCCAGGCCGCGGCCATCGAGACCACCGACCTCGCCGTGCTGACCACGACGCAGCTGCGTGCGCTGGCCAGCACGCAGCTGGCGGCGCTGACCACGACCCAGGCGGTGGCGCTGACCACGACCCAGCTCAACGCCCTGACCAGCGCGCAGATGGGGCTGCTGACCACCACCCAGGTCGCGGCGCTGACGACCACCCAGGTGAATGCCCTGGGCACCACGCAGGTGGTCGGCATCACCAGCGCCCAGCTGGCGGCCTTGACCACGACGCAGATCGGCGCGCTGACCTCGACCCAGATCGGCGCCATCGGCTCCGCCCAGATCAAGGGCATGGAGACCACCGACCTCGCCGCGCTCACCACGACGCAGTTCGGCGGGCTGACCAGCACGCAGATCGGTGCGTTGACCTCGACCCAGGCGGCGGCCATCGAGACCACCGACCTCGCCGTGCTGACCACGACTCAGATGCGCGGCCTCGCTTCCACCCAGATCCTGGCGCTGAGCACGACGCAGGTCGGCGCCCTGACCACCACTCAGCTTGACTCCCTGACCACCACCCAGGTCGGCGCGGTCACCAGCGCCCAATTGGCGGCGCTGACGACGACGCAGCTCGGCGCGCTGACCTCGACCCAGATCGCCGCCATCGGCTCGGCCCAGATCAAGGGCATGGAGACGACCGACCTCGCCGCGCTGACGACGACGCAGTTCGGCGGGCTGACCAGCACCCAGATCGGCGCGCTGACCTCCACCCAGGCGGCGGCCATCGAGACCACCGACCTCGCCGTGCTGACCACGACGCAGCTGCGCGGCCTGGCCAGCACCCAGATCGGTGCGCTGACCACGACGCAGGCCACCGCGCTCACCACCACCCAGCTCGCCAGCCTCACCACCACCCAGGTCGGCGCGCTGACGACGGCGCAGGTCGCGGCCCTGACCACCACGCAGATCGGCGGCTTCGGCACCACCCAGGTCGCGGGCCTGACCAGCGGCCAGGTGGCAAGCCTGACCACGACCCAGATCGGCGCCCTGACCACGACGCAGGTCGCCGCCATCGGCTCCTCCCAGATCAAGGGGCTGGAGACCACCGACCTCGCCGCGCTGACGACCACCCAGTTCGGCGGGCTCAGCAGCCTCCAGATCGGCGCGCTGACCTCCACCCAGGCCGCCGCCATCGAGACCACCGACCTCGCCGTGCTGACCACCACCCAGGTCGCCGGACTGGCCAGCACGCAGCTTGGCGCGCTCACCACCACCCAGGCGGCGGCGCTGACCACCACCCAGCTCGGCGCCTTCACCTCCACTCAGATCGGCGCCTTCACCACCACCCAGGTCGCCGCCCTCACCACCACCCAGGTCGCCAGCCTCGGCACCACCCAGATCCTCGGCATCACCACCGGCCAGCTCGCCGCCCTCACCACCACCCAGATCGGCGCCCTCTCCTCCACCCAGGTCGGCGCCATACGCCGCAACTGGATCACCGGCATGGAGACCACCGACCTCGCCGCCCTCACCACCACCCAGGTCGCCGGGCTGATCTCCACCCAGGTCAATGCGCTCACCACCACGCAGATCCAGGCGCTCGAGACCACCGACCTCGCCGTGCTGACCACCACCCAGCTCGTCGGCCTCACCAGCACGCAATTCGCCGCCCTCACCACAACCCAGGCGGCGGCGCTGACCACCACCCAGCTCGGCGCCTTCGCCACCAGCCAGATCGCCGGCATCGGCTCCGCACAACTCGCCGCGCTGACGACGACGCAGCTCGGCGCGCTGACCTCCACCCAGATCGGCGCCATCGGCTCCGCCCAGATCAAGGGCATGGAGACCACCGACCTCGCCGCGCTGACGACGACGCAATTCGGCGGGCTGACCTCGACCCAGATCGGTGCGCTGACCTCGACCCAGGCGGCGGCCATCGAGACCACCGACCTCGCCGTGCTGACCACGACGCAGCTGCGTGGCCTGGCCAGCACCCAGATCGGTGCGCTGACCACGACGCAGGCCACCGCGCTCACCACCACCCAGCTCGCCAGCCTCACCACCACGCAGGTCGGCGCGCTGACGACGACGCAAGTGGCGGCGCTCACCACCACGCAGATCGGCGGCTTTGGCACCACCCAGGTCGCGGGGCTGACCAGCGGCCAGGTGGCGGCGCTGACCACGACCCAGATCGGTGCCCTGACCACGACGCAGATCGGCGCCATCGGCTCCGCCCAGATCAAGGGCATGGAGACCACCGACCTTGCCGCGCTCACCACCACGCAGTTCGGCGGGCTGACCAGCACCCAGATCGGCGCGCTGACCTCCACCCAGGCCGCGGCCATCGAGACCACCGACCTCGCCGTGCTGACGACGACCCAGATGCGCGGCCTCGCCAGCACGCAGCTGGCGGCCCTGACCACGACCCAGGCGGTGGCGCTGACCACCACCCAGCTCACTGCCCTGACCGGCACCCAGATGGGGCTGATGACCACGACCCAGGTCGGCGCCCTGACCACCACCCAGGTGGCGGCCCTGGCCACCACCCAGGTCCTCGGCCTGACCAGCGCCCAGCTGGCGGCGCTGACGACGACACAGATCGGCGCGCTGACCACGACGCAGGTCGGCACCATCGGCACCGCGGCGATCCGCGGGCTGGAGACCACGGACCTCGCCGCCCTGACCACCACGCAGATCGGCGCGCTGACCACCACCCAGCTCGCCGCACTGAATTCGACCCAGATGGCAGCGATGGAGACCACCGACCTCGCCGTGCTGACCACCACCCAGATCCGCGGGCTGGAAAGCACCCAGAGCGCGGCGCTGACCACCACCCAGATCGCGGCGCTGACCACGACCCAGGTCAGCGCGCTCGGAAGCTGGCAGGTGGCAGCGCTGAACTCCACGCAGCTGGGGGCGCTCTCCACCACCCAGATCGGGGCGCTGACGACGACCCAGATCGCCGGCATCGCCGTGGCGCAGATCAAGGGGCTGGAGACGACCGACCTGGCCGCCTTCACCACGACCCAGATCGGCGGGCTGACCAGCGCGCAACTGGCCGCGCTGACATCGACCCAGGCGGTCGCGCTGGAAACCACGGACCTCGCCGTGCTGACCACCACTCAGATCCGCGGCCTGGCGAGCACGCAGCTGAGCGCGCTGACCACCACCCAGGCCACGGCGCTGACCACCACCCAGCTCACCGCCCTCACCAGCACCCAGGCGGCAGCGCTGACCACCACCCAGGTCGCCGCCCTGACCACCACCCAGGTCGCGGCCCTGGCCACCACCCAGGTGAGCGGGCTGGGCAGCGCGCAGCTCGCGGCGCTGACCACGACGCAGATCGGCGCGCTGAGCAGCACGCAGATGGCGACCCTCAGCTCCGCCGAGATCAAGGGGCTGGAGACCACCGACCTTGCCGTGCTGACCACCACGCAGATCGGCGGCCTGACCTCCACCCAGATCAGCGCCCTGACCAGCGCGCAGATGGTGGGGCTGAGCACGACCGGGCTGGCGGCGCTGACCACGACGCAGATCCTGGGGCTGACCACGGCGCAGCTCGGTGCCCTCAGCACGACGCAGGTCGCGGCGCTGACCAGCACCTCCATCACGGCGCTCACCACCGCGCAGATGGCGGGGCTGACGACGACGCAGCTCTCCATCCTGAGCACGACGCAGATCACCGCGCTGGAATCGAGCGACATCGCGGCCCTGACCGACACGCAGGTGGCGGGCTTCACCAGCACGCAGATCGGCGCCATGGACAGCGGCCAGGTGAACGCGCTCTTCGCCTGACGGGCGTTCGGGGGGCTTGTGCCCCCCGCGCTCAGGCGTCTGCGGGTTTTGCGCGCTCCATCTCCAGGCGCTGCGTGAAGGTGGTCTCCACCAGCCGGCGGAAATGCGCAAAGTCGCGGATGAGGTAGGCGTGCTCCGCCTCATCCGTCTGCTCGAGGTTCAGCGCCAGCCCCGGGGTGCGCAGCCACAGCGAGAACAGGTGGCACATGTTCTCGAGGTCCATCGGATGGCGGCTGTGCAGCACGGTCAGCACCGCACGCGGCGGGCCGGGCGGCAATTCGTCCAGGTTCAGCCGCTTCGGGATGCGGGCGATGTTAGCGCGCAAGGCGGGCCAGGCCAGCGGCAGCGTGGCGTCCAGGTTCACCTGCGGATTGGAGACGACGCAGCTCGCCCCCAGGCGCAGCGCCCAATGCAGCGCCGCGTAGCCCGCCATGGAGGCGCCGAAGAACAGCACGCGCGACGGTTTGTAGCCCGCGACGAGCGAGCGGAGCAGCGCCCCGAAGCGCTCCCCGCCATCATCATAGAGGTAGTAGCCGTTCGAGGGGTCGCGGAAGCCGAGGATATCCGCGTTCATGCGCCGGTGGATGGTCTGGACCGAGGCGTATTTCGCCCCGTTGTTGTGCGTCGCGAAGGTGACGATCAGGCGACGCTCGGCGTTCTTCGGATTGGGCAGGAACAGGAAGGGGAAGCCATCGGTGACGCGCTCGAAGCGCGCCACCAATTCCTCCTTCGAGAGCTGCGTGGTGTCAGCCTGCATCCACCACGGCGCGCTTGGCCATCACGGTCACCAGATGCGCGCGGTATTCGGCGCTGCCATGGATGTCGCCATTCATGTCGGCCGGGTCGAGCTTGATGCCCGCGACCGAATCCGGCGCCCATTTCGCGCTCAGCGCCTGCTCCATCGCGGCGACGCGGAAGACGCCGTTGTTGCCTGCGCCGTTCACCGCCACGCGCACGCCCGCCGGGCCGGTCGCGACGAAGACGCCGGCCATGGAATAGCGGCTGGCGGGGTTCTTCATCTTGGCGTAGCCGGCCTTCGCCGGAACGGGAACGTGGATCGCGGTCACGATCTCGCCCACCTCCAGCGCGGTGGAGAACATGCCAGTGAAGAAATCATCGGCGCTGATCGTGCGGCGGTCGGTCTTGATGGTCGCCCCCAGCGCCAGCAGCGCGGCGGGGTAGTCGGCACTCGGGTCGTTGTTGGCGACCGAGCCACCCATGGTGCCGCGGTTGCGCACCTGCGTGTCGCCGATCGTGCTTGCCATGGCGGCCAGCGCCGGGATCGCGGCCTTGATCTCGGCCGAGGTCGCGACCTCGTAATGCTTCGTGAGCGCGCCGATGACGATCGTGTTGCCCTCCCGCTTGATGCCGCGCAGCTCCGCGATGCCGGAGAGATCGACCAGCATCGTGGGCTTGTTCAGCCGCAGCTTGAGCGCGGGCAGCAGCGTCATGCCGCCGGAGATCGGCCGCGCATCCGCATCGGCGGCCAGGAGCTTCACCGCATCGGCGACGGAAGTCGGCTTGTGATAGGCAAATTCATACATGGGAAGGCTCCTTCACTCGGCCGCCATGCGATGGCCGTGGATGATGTTCCAGATCTTGTCCGGCGTGGCCGGCATTTCGACGTGACGTACGCCATAGGGCTTCAGCGCGTCCACCACAGCGTTCATCACCGCGGGCGGCGAGCCGATGGCGCCCACCTCCCCGCAGCCCTTCACGCCGAGCGGGTTGTGCGTGCACAGCGTGGTGTGGGTGGCGACACTCACCATCGGCAGGTCATCCGCGCGCGGCATGGTGTAGTCCATCATCGAGCCCGAGATGAGCTGGCCGCCCGCATCATAGATCGCGGCCTCCAGCAGCGCCTGGCCGATGCCCTGGGCGACGCCGCCCTGGACCTGGCCCTCGACGATCATCGGGTTGATGACGCGGCCCACATCGTCCACGGCGGTGAAGTTCACCACCGAGACCTTGCCCGTGTCGGGGTCGATCTCGACCTCGCAGATGTGGCAGCCACCCGGATAGGTGAAGTTCTTCGGGTCGTAGAAGGCGGTTTCTTCCAGCCCCGGCTCGATTTCCTCGATCGGGTAGTTGTGGGGCACATAGGCCGCGAGGCTGATGTCGGTCAGCGACTTGGTCTTGTCGGTGCCGGCCACGCGGAAGGTGCCGCGGTCGAACTCGACATCCTCGACCGAGGCTTCCATCAGGTGGGCCGCGATGCGCTTGCCCTTGGCGACGATCTTGTCCATCGCCTTGTCCATGGCCGAGCCACCGACCGCGAGCGAGCGGCTGCCATAGGTGCCCATGCCGAAGGGCACCTTCGCGGTGTCGCCATGCACGATGTCCACATTGGCGATCGGCACGCCAAGCTTGTCGGCGACGAGCTGCGCCAGCGTCGTCTCATGCCCCTGGCCGTGACTGTGCGTGCCGGTCAGCACCGTGACGCTGCCCGTGGGATGCACGCGGATGGTGCCGACCTCATAGAGGCCCGCCCGCGCACCCAGGCTGCCCACCACGGCCGAGGGCGCGATGCCGCAGGCCTCGACATAGGTGGAGATGCCGATGCCGCGCAGCTTGCCGCGCGCCTTGGCCGCGGCGCGGCGCGCCTCGAAATCGCCCCAGCCCGCGCCGGCAAGCGCGGCGTCCAGCGTGGCGTGGTAGTTGCCGCTGTCGTACTGGAGCGCGACCGCCGTCTGGTAGGGGAACTGGTCGGGGCGGATGAAGTTGCGGCGGCGGAACTCGACCTTGTCGAGCCCGGCCTCGGCCGCGGCGACATCCATCAGGCGTTCCAGCAGATAGGTGGCCTCGGGCCGGCCCGCACCGCGATAGGCGTCGACGGGCACGGTGTTGGTGAACACCGCCTTGACCTCGGCATAGATCACCGGCGTGTCGTACACGCCCGACAGCAGCGTGGCATAGAGATAGGTCGGCACGCAGGGCGCGAAGGTGGAGAGATAGGCGCCCATATTGGCCAGCGTGTGCACCTTCAGCCCGAGGATCCGGCCATTGGCGTCAAGGGCGAGTTCCGCGGTGCTGACATGGTCGCGCCCATGCGCGTCCGACATGAAGCTTTCGCTGCGCTCGGCGGTCCACTTCACCGGGCGCTTCACCTTGGCCGCGGCCCAGGTGACGATCGCCTCCTCGGCATAGTGGTAGATCTTGCTGCCGAAGCCGCCGCCGACATCGGGGGCGACGACGCGCAGCTTGCTCTCGGGGATGTGCAGGACGAAGGCGCCCATCAGCAGCCGGATCACATGCGGGTTCTGGCTGGTGGTGTAGAGCGTGTAGTCGCCCGAGAAGGAATCGTACTCGCCGATGGCCGCGCGGGGCTCCATCGCGTTGGGCACCAGGCGGTTGTTCGTGGTCTCGAACTTCACCACGCGCGCGGCCTTGGCGAAGGCGGCCTCCATCACCGCGCGGTCGCCGATGTGCCAGTCGTAGCAGATGTTGCCCGGGGCGCTGTCATGCACCTGCGGCGCGCCCGGCTTGATGGCGTCCTCGGTCTGGGCGACGCCGGGCAGCGGCGTGTAGTCGACCACGATGGCCTCGGCCGCGTCGCGCGCCTGGGCGCGGGTCTCGGCGATCACCACCGCCACGGGGTCGCCGACATGGCGCACCTTGCCGATGGCAAGCGCGGGGTGCATCGGCTCCGCCATCGGCGAGCCGTCCTTGTTGTGGATCTGCCAGCCGCAGGGGATACCGCCGATATTCTCGGCCGCCATGTCGGCGCCGACGAAGATCGCCTTCACCCCCGGCATCGCCCGGGCCGCGGCCGTGTCGATGCTGTTGATGGCGGCATGGGCGTGCGGGCTGCGCAGCATCACCGCATGGGTCTGGCCGGGCCGGTTGATGTCGTCCGTGTAGTGGCCGGCGCCCTGCAGGAACCGGAAATCTTCCTTGCGGCGAACACTGGCGCCGATGCCCTCGAAGGGCTGCACAACATTCATTGCTCTTCCTCCCCGTTGACGTGCAACAGGCTGGCCCGCCGCGCCGCACCCTCTGCCGGGGTGCTGACGCGGAGCGCCCAACCGCAGGCTGTTACTCGGCCGCGCGCGCGATCTCGCTGCGGCGGCCCTGCATGACCTCGGCGGCCGCGGCGATGGCCTTCACGATGTTGTGGTAGCCCGTGCAGCGGCAGAGATTGCCCTCGAGCCCCTCGCGGATCTCCTGCTCGGTCAGGCCGCCCGGGTGCTTGTTCACCAAATCGATGGCGCTCATCACCATGCCCGGCGTGCAGAAGCCGCACTGCAGGGCGTGGTACTCGCGGAAGGCCTCCTGCATCGGGTGCAGCGTGCCGTCGGCGGCGGCCAGGCCCTCGATCGTGGTGATGCTGGCCCCCTCGCACTGCACGGCGAGGATGGTGCAGGCCTTGACGCTGTCGCCGCCCATATGGACGACGCAGGCGCCGCACTGGCTGGTATCGCAGCCGACATGCGTGCCCGTCAGCCGCAGATGCTCCCGCAGCAGGTCGACGAGCAGCGTGCGCGTCTCGACCTCGACCGTCTGCTTCGTGCCGTTCACCGTCAGTGTGACCTGCGGCATTGCGCCTCTCCCCGAATGTCCGTTGCAGGACCCAACTGGGGGGCCCTTCCCTGCGCGCAAGCCTCGCCTCACGCCTTACGGGCGTCAAGCGGGCTCAGCCTGTCTTTGCGCTCACCCGACGGCGAGCAACTGGGCGCCCTTGGCCCCGGAGAGCGGGTTGGCCGCCGGGTCGCCCTCATGCAGGTGGCAGGCGGCGATGTGCCCCTCCCCCAGCGCGCTGGCCACGGGCTTGAGCTGCGGCTCCTCCACCCGGCAGCGGTCGAAGGCATAGGGGCAGCGGGTATGGAAGCGGCAGCCCTTGGGCGGGTTGATCGGGCTCGGCACATCGCCCTTGAGGATGATGCGGTCGCGCTGCGCGCCCGGCATGGGCTGCGGCACGGCGGAGAGCAGCGCCTCGGTATAGGGGTGCTTGGGCGCGGCGAAGAGGCTGCGCTTGGGTGCGACCTCGACGATCTTGCCCAGATACATCACCGCCACGCGGTGCGTCATGTGCTCGACGATGGCGAGGTCGTGGCTGATGAACAGCAACGCGAGGCCGAGTTCCGCCTGCAGATCCTGCAGCAGGTTGACGATCTGCGCCTTCACCGACACGTCGAGCGCGCTGACCGCCTCGTCGCAGATGATGAGGTCGGGCTCGCCGGCCAAAGCGCGGGCGATGCCGATGCGCTGGCGCTGGCCGCCGGAGAATTCATGCGGCCAGCGATTCACCGCGTCACGCGGCAGGCGCACCTTGTCCATGAGCTGATGGAGCCGCTCATCGAGGTCGGCGGCGCTCTTGGCGAGGCCGAAATTGCGGATCGGCTCGGCCAGGATGTCGCGCACGCGCATGCGCGGGTTGAGGCTGCTGAAGGGGTCCTGGAACACCACCTGCATCTTGCGCCGCAGCGGGCGCAGCGTGCCGGCCGGCATGTCGTCGATCCGCGCCCCGTCCAGGATCACCTGCCCGCCGGTGAGCGGGAAGAGCCGCAGCAGCGCCTTGCCGACCGTGGACTTGCCGCAGCCGGATTCGCCGACCAGCGCGAGCGTCTCGCCCTTCGCGATCGAGAAGGAGACGCCATCGACGGCATAGACCTGCCCGGTCACGCCGCCGAAGAAGCCGCCACGGATCGGAAAGTGCTTCTTGAGGTCGTTGACTTCGAGGATGTTGCTCATGCCGCCAGCACTCCCTCACGCGGGGCGTAGTGGCAGGCGGCAACGTGCCCCTCGGCCTTGGCTTCCAGCGCCGGTGCCACGCTGCGGCACAGATCGGTGGTGTGCGGGCAGCGCGAGGCGAAGACGCAGCCATCGATCTTGCGCTTCAGACTCGGCACCAGGCCCGGGATCTCGGCGAGGCGCGTCTCCTCCCCCGTGAGCGAGGACCCCAGCTTGGGCACGGAGCCGAGCAGCCCCTGCGTGTAGGGGTGGCGCGGGTTGCGGAACAGGGCGCCCACCGGCGCCTCTTCCACCTTCTTGCCGGCATACATGACGACCACGCGCTCCGCGACCTCCGCCACCACGCCAAGGTCGTGGGTGATGAGCACGATGGCCGCGCCGACCCGATGCTTGAGGTCGCGCATCAGGTCGAGGATCTGCGCTTGGATGGTCACGTCCAGCGCGGTGGTGGGCTCATCCGCGATCAGCAGCTTCGGGTTGCAGGCAAGCGCGATGGCGATCATCACGCGCTGGCGCATGCCGCCCGAGAGCTGGTGCGGATATTCGCGCACGCGCCGCCGCGCCTCGGGGATGCCCACCAGGTTGAGCATGTCGATGGCGCGTTCCTCGGCCTCCTTCGCGGAGAGGCCCTGGTGCAGGCGCAGCGTCTCGCCGATCTGGCGGCCCACGCTGAGCACCGGGTTGAGGCTGGTCATCGGCTCCTGGAAGATCATGCTGATCTCATTGCCGCGGATGTCGCGCATCTCGCGGTCCGAGGCCTGCAGCAGGTTCTTGCCGTTGAAGCGGATCGCGCCCGCGATCTTGCCCGGCGGCTCGGGGATGAGCCGCAGGATGGACATGGCGGTGACGGATTTGCCGCAGCCGGATTCGCCCACGATGGCCAGCGTCTCACCGGCATTGACGTGGAAGGAGACGCCATCCACCGCGCGGTTGATGCCGTCCGGCGTGCGGAAATGCGTCTGCAGGTTGTCGACTTCGAGAAGTGCCACGTTACACCATCCCAATCATATGCGGGCCGGCAGCATGCCGCACTTCAGGCGTGCTGAGGCCGCGAATGCGGCCCGCGGCAAGTGCCGCGAAGCCAAGCCGCCGGAGGCGGCGCCCGTCACGCCGCAGGCGTGCCTTCGGCACGACGTTTGAGGGCATCATCATCACAGCCTCTTGGCCATGCGGGGGTCGAGCGCATCGCGCAGACCGTCGCCGAGCAGATTCACGGCAAGCACGGTGATGGACAGGAAGATGGCGGGGAAGAAGACGATGTAGGGCTTCACCTGCCACAGCGCCCGGCCCTCGGCCATGATGTTGCCCCAGCTCGGGATGATGGGCGGCGTGCCCGCGCCGATGAAGCTGAGGATGGCTTCGGTGATCATCGCGCTCGCGCAGATATAGGTGGCCTGCACGGTGAGCGGCGCGAGGGTGTTGGGCAGGATGTGGCGGATGATGATGCGCGGCGTGCGCGTGCCCGCCGCCACGGCGGCATCGACATAGGGTTGCTCGCGCAA
The DNA here is from genome assembly GCF_057219975.1 of Roseomonas sp. TF40. NCBI lineage: Bacteria > Pseudomonadati > Pseudomonadota > Alphaproteobacteria > Acetobacterales > Roseomonadaceae > Roseomonas > Roseomonas sp. TF40. The sequence goes on from NZ_JBXVVR010000001.1 coordinate 621,309, forward strand.
GCTGAGCACAACGCCGCGGACGAGGCGCGAGACGCGCGGGATCTCGGCGATGGTGATGGCGATGATCACGTTTTGCACCGAGCCGCGCGTCAGCGCCATCAGCGCGATCGCCAGCAGGATCGGCGGGATCGACATCATGCCGTCCATGATCCGCATGATGATGCTGTCGGCCACGCGGATGAAGCCCGAGATCAGGCCGATGGTCAGCCCCGCGAGGCTGGCCAGGATCGCCACCGAGAAGCCCACCGTCAGCGACACCCGCGCGCCGTAGAGCACGCGCGAATAGATGTCGCGGCCGAGCATGTCGGTGCCGAACCAGAACTGCGCCGAAGGCTCGCGCGTGCGCAGCGCGGGGGCCAGCGCCGTCGGATCCTTGCTGGTCAGGAAGGGCGCGAAGACGGCGATGAACACCATCGTCAGCACCAGGAAGCCGCCGATCGCGATGGTCGGGTTGCGGCGCAGGAAGCCGACAAGGCCCTTGCGTGCCTTCACCGGCGGCATGATATCGCCCATCGGCGGCGCGGCGTTGATGCCCGGGGGCAGTGCCGCGCCTTGCGGGAATGTGGCCGTGCTCAATACCGGATCCTCGGGTCGAACAGGGTGTAGGCCAGGTCGATCGCGAGATTGACCAGCACATAGACGAAGCTGAACAGCAGCACGACGCCCTGGATGACCGGGTAGTCGCGCCGCAGGATGGCATCCACCGTGAGGCGGCCGAGGCCGGGGATGGCGAAGACGCTCTCCGTCACCACCGCGCCGCCGATCAGCAGCGCGATGCCGATGCCGATCACGGTGATGATCGGCACGGCGGCGTTCTTCAGCGCGTGCAGGAAGAGGATGGAACGCTGCCCCACGCCCTTCGCCTTGGCGGTGCGGATGTAGTCCTGCTGCAGCACCTCGAGCATGGTCGCGCGCGTGATGCGCGCGATCAGCGCGATATAGACGCTGCCCAGCGCGATCGCCGGCAGGATCAGGTTCTCGAGCCAGGGCCAGAAGCCGCGCGAGAAGGGCGTGTAGCCCTGCACCGGCAGCCAGTCGAGTTCGAGCGCGAAGATGTAGGCCAGCACATAGCCGACCACGAAGACCGGCACGGAGAAGCCGAGCACCGCGAAGCCCATCACCGCGCGGTCGATCGCCGTGCCCTGCTTCCACGCCGCCATCACGCCCATCGGCACGGCGAGCGAGACGGCGAGCAGCAGGGTGACGATCATCAGCGACAGCGTGGGCTCGATCCGCTGCGCGATCATCGTGCTGACCGGCAGGTTGGTGAAGATCGAGACCCCGAGGTCACCGTTCATGATGTCCCAGACCCAGGCCGAGAACCGCACCAGATAGGGGCGGTCAAGGCCGAGGCTGGCCCGGATGCGCTCCACATCGGCCGGCGTGGCCTGGTCACCCGCGATGACGGCCGCGGGATCGCCAGGGGCGAGGTAGAGCAGCGAGAAGACGAACAGCGCCACCACCGCCATGACGGGGATCGTGGCGAGGACTCGTCGGACGATGTAAGCGAACATCCGGGTACGGTTTCCTTCGGATCAGGTCTTGCTGACGCCCCAGAAGAAGGGCAGCGGCCCCTTGGCGATGCCGCTCACATTGCGCCGCCAGGCCTGGTAGCTCAGGAAGAAGCCCGTGGGTGCATAGACCACGTTCTCCATCGCCGCGCGGTTGAGACGCGCGATCGCCGCACGCTCTTCCGCCAGGTTGGAGGCGGCGAGCCAGTTCGGCACCTCGGCCTCCACCGCCGGCACGTTGGGCCAGCCGAACCAGGCGCCGTCGCCATTCGCGCGCACCGCGTTGTAGAGCACGGGATTGATGGCGTCCGCGCCCGCATGCCAGGTGTGGAACATGCTCCAGCCGCCCTGGCCCGGCGGGTTCTTCATCGAGCGGCGCTGGCCGACCGTGCCCCAATCGGTGGCCACGAAATCGACATTCATGCCGATCCGCTTCAGCAGGTCGGCGGTGACGTCGCCCATCGCCTTGGTGATCGGCTGGTCCTGCGCGACCAGGCAGGTCACCGGCTGACCGGCATAGCCGGCCTCGCGCAGCAGCGCGCGGGCACCCTCGACGTTGCGCGGCCCCTTGAGGATGTCGCCGCCCTCTTCGGTGTAGAGCGGCGTGTTCGGCGTGAAGAAGCCGGGCAGCGGGCTCCACAGCGCGCGGTCATTGCCGACCAGCGCGGTCATGTAGTCTTCCTGGCTCAGCGCCATCAGCACCGCGCGGCGGATGCGCACGTCGTTGAAGGGCGCATGCAGGTGGTTCATGCGGAAGCTGCCGATATTGCCGAGCGGATCGGCGATGTCGACGGCGATGTTGCGGTTGCGGCGCAGCACCGGCACGAGGTCGGTGATCGGGTTCTCCCACCAGTCGATCTCGCCGTTCTGCAGCGCGGCGGAGGCCGTGGCCGGGTCGGGCATGATGACCCACTCGATGCGGTCCACGCCCATGCGCTTGCCGCCGGCCAGCCAGCTCGCCGGCTCGTTGCGCGGCACATACTGCTCGAAGCGGCTGAACACGGCGCGCGCGCCGGGCACCCACTCGCCGCGCTCGAAGCGCATCGGGCCGGAGCCGACATACTCGTTGATCTGCGTGAAGCTGTCGAAGCGCGTGGCGATGCGCTCGGGCATGATGAAGCACATCGGCGTGGCGTTCTTGCCCAGCGCCATCGTCATCTTCGGGAAGGGCGCCTTCAGCTTCCAGCGGAAGGTGCGGTCATCGACGGCGACCAGCTCATCGGTCGCGGCGCGCAGCAGCTGGCCCATCGGGTCGCGCGGCATCCAGCGGTTGATGGAGGCCACGCAGTCGCGCCCGCGCACCGGCTCGCCATCATGGAAGCGCAGGCCCTCGCGCAGGCGGAAGGTCCAGGTCTTGCCAGCGTCCGTAACCTCCTCGGCCTCGACCATCTGGCGCTGCGCTTCGAGCTTGTCGTTGAAGCCGTAGAGCGTGTCCCAGACCATCGCCGAGGCGTTGCGCACGACATACTGCGTGCCCCAGATCGGGTCGAAATTGGCGAGGTTCGCCTGCGGCACGAAGCGCAGCGTGCGGTTCGCCGCCTGGCTATAGGCCGGTGCGGCAACGCCGCCCGTGGCCAGCGCCGCGCCGGCGGCCGCGCCGCTCTTCAGGAATGACCTGCGATCCATGTTCACTCGATCCCTTCTTGTCCCAGACGCCCCAGTATTGGGCAGGATGCCTTATCCCTGAGCGGCGCGCCAGCGGGCAGACGGCTTCATGCCGCCTGCGCCACAACCACGCGGAAGGCGAAGCACGTGCCGTGCCACTCCGGCGCGGGTCGCTCAGCCCTTGCCGATGTTCCAGAACACCGTCGCCGGCGCGCGGAACACGCCGGTGAGGTTGCGGCGCCAGGCACTCGGCTGCCAGTAATAGCCCAGCGGCATGTAGTGCATGAACTCCATCGCGCGGCGGTTGAGTGCCTCCGCGATGCGCCGGCTCTCCGCCGGGTCGCCGGTCTCCACCCAGGCGCCGCGCAGGCGCTCGATCTCGGGATCATCGGGCCAGCCGAACCAGGCATTCGCGCCATTGGTGCGCAGGAAGAGGTGGAACACCGGCAGCGCCAGCGACTGGCCCGAGGAGGTGGTGTGGATGATGCTCCAGCCGCCGCGCTCCACCGGTTCCTTGCTGGCGCGGCGCTGCACCAGCGTGCCCCAATCCGTGGAGATCACCTCGAGGTTCATGCCCATGCGCGTGAGGATGTCGGCGGTCACCAGGCTCAGCGCATTGATCTGCGGATAGTCGCCGGGCGCGATCAGCACCACTTTCTCGTTGTTGTAGCCCGCCGCGCGCAGGGCCGCGCGCGCGCGCTCGATGCTGCGCGTCTTGAGGATCTCGCTGCCGGCCTCGTTCGCCAGCGGCGTGTCGCAGGTGAACACGCCCTCGCACACGCCCCAGCCCGAGGGCTCGTTGCCCGCCACCGCGCGCAGATAGTCGCGCTGGTCCACCGCCATCGCCACGGCGCGGCGGATCGCGGGGTTGTTGAAGGGCGGCTGCAGCGTGTTGAAGCGCGCAATGCCGTAGGTGCCATCGAGCAGCCGCTGTTCCACCACCATCTCTCGGGAGCGGCGCAGCAGCGGCAGCAGGTCGTGCAGCGGATATTCCCAGTAATCCTGCTCGCCCTGGGTCATCGCATTCGCGCTGGTCGCGGGATCGGTGATGATGGTCCACTCGATCCGGTCGATGCGCGGGGCCCGCCCGCCGGCGAGGCCATCCACCGCCTCCTGCCGCGGCACATAGCGCTCATTCTTCGTCCAGACGGCGCGCTGGCCCGGATTCCACTCGCCGGGGACGAAGCGGAAGGGCCCGCTGCCCACTGCCTCGCGGATCTGGGTGAAGGCGTCGATGTTCGCGATCCGCTCGGGCATCACGAAGCAGGGGAACTGTGTCTGGCCCAGCGCCATGGTCAGCAGCGGCACGGGGCGATGCAGGCGGAAGCGGAAGCGGCGGTCGTCCAGCGCCTCGACCTCGGCCACGGAGGGCCAGAGCACCTGCATGAAGGGATCGCGCCGCGCCCAGCGCTTGATGGAGGCCACCGCATCCTTCGCGAGAACCCGCTCCCCATCATGGAAGAACAGGCCTTCGCGCAGCGTGAAGGTCCAGGCGAGGCGATCATCCGCGACCGCCCAGCCCTCCGCCATCTGCGGGCGGATGTCGCCGGCCGCGTTCTGCGCGCAGATCTGGTCGTAGATCATGAAGGCGTTGTTGCGGGTGACCACCGCGGTGGTCCACACCGGGTCGAGCGAGGTGAGGTTGGCCTGCGGGATGACGCGCAGCACCCGCGCCGCGCCACCCTGCGCCCCCACCACATTCGGGGCCATGACCGCCCCCGCCCCCGCCGCCAGAACGCCGCGCCTGCCGATCATGCTCGCCTCCCGATGTTCGTGGTGATCTCAGCCGCGCCGGATGCCCCAGTAGAGCGCGAGTCCCGGCACGCGGCCCGTCAGATTCGTGCGCAGCGCCGTCATGGAGAGATAGGCGCCGACCGGCACATAAGGCAGTTCCTCCATCGCCTCGGTCTGCATCTCCCGCGCGAGGCGCTGCTCGGTGGCGAGGTCGGGCGCCTCGAACCAGGCGTCGCGCAATTCCTCGAGCTTCGGCGCCGTGGGCCAGCCGAACCAGGCGCCCGTGCCATTGCCGCGCAGCGGGAAATGCGCCGCGGGGTTGGCGAAGTCGAAGGAGGCGAAGGCGGTGAACAGCATGGACCAGCCGCCGCGCTCCACCGGCTCGCGCGAGGTGCGGCGCTGCACGGTGGTGCCCCAATCGGTCAGCACGATGTCGGCATTGAAGCCCAGGCGCCGCGCGAGATCCGCCCCCACCTGCGTCATCGCCGCGGGCGCGAGGATATCGGTGGGGCCGATCAGGCGCATCGGCTGGTTGGTGTAGCCGGCGGCGCGCATCAACTCCCTCGCCCGGTCGATGCTGCGCGGGCTGGTGAGCGGGCCCATCGCGGCGTCGTTCGCGAGCGGCGTGCCCGGCGTGAAGAAGCCGCAGCTGGAATTGTAGGTCGCCGGGTCAGTGCCCACGATCGCCTGCATGAAATCCTGCTGGTTGATCGCGGGCAGGATCGCCTTGCGCAGCGCCTTGTTGTCGAAGGGCGGATGCAGGTGGTTGAAGCGCAGGATGCCGCAGAGCGGCAGCGGGTCGATCGCCTCGATCTTCACGTTGCGGTTGCGGCGCAGCAACTGCTGGATCTCGGGCGGCGGCTGCTCGTACCAGTCGATCTCGCCGGTCTGGAGGGCGGCGGCGGCGGTCGCGGCATCGGTGATGATGTGCCACTCGACGCGGTCGAAATGCGCCACCTTCGGCCCCGCCGTCAGGCTCGTCGTGCCGCTGGAGACGGGGACGTAGTCGGCGTTGCGCGTGTAGACCACGAGGCTGCCGGAGTTGAACTCATCCGCCTTGAAGCGGAAGGGGCCGCTGCCGATGGGCTCGCGAATCTGGGTGAAGGCGTCGGTCGCCGCGATGCGCGCGGGCATGATGAAGGCCGGGCTGTTCGAGACCTGCGCGAGGGCCGCGAAGATCATCGGGAAGGCGCGCTTCAGGCGGAAGCGCAGCGTGGTGTCGTCCACCACCTCCAGCGCGTCGGTCAGGCTGGCGAGCTTCTGGCCGAAGGGGTTGCGGCGCATCCAGCGCTGCAGGCTCGGCACCACATCCTGCGCGCGCACCGGCTCGCCATCATGGAATTTCAGCCCGGGACGCAGGCGGATGGTGACGATCTTCCCGCCATCGTCCAGCACATGCCCCGCCGCCATCTGCGGCTGCGGCACGAACTGCGCGTCCATGCCGTAGAGCGTGTCGTAGATCATGTGCCCGTGGTTGCGCGTGATGTTGGCCGTGGTCCAGATCGGGTCGAGGCTGGTGAGGTTGGCCTGCGGCACCATCTTCATCACACGGTTCTGCGCCGGCTGCGCGATGGCGAAGCTCGGCGCCGAAGCACCCGCGCCGAGCGCTGCGCCGGCCTTCAGCAGGTCCCTGCGTCGCATATCCTGTCTCCCGATCAGCATCCCGGGCAGGATCAGAACAGGGGATCGCCGATCCCGCAAGCAGGAAGGGCGCCGACCTTGCGATCGACGCCCCCCACCTTGCGCACATCCGGTCCGCGCTCAGCCGCGCTGCACGCTCCAGAACAGCGGCAGGCCCTTGAGAATGCCGGTCAGGCCGCGGCGATAGGCGGTGGCCTGGAAGTATTGGCCGAGCGGCAGATAGGGCACCTCCTGGAAGGCGACCTCCTGGATCTGCCGTGCGATGGCCTGCTGCGCGGCCAGGTCCGGCGCGTCGAACCAGCCCTGGCGCAGTTCCTCGAGCCGCGGGATGGTCGGCCAGCCGAACCAGGCCTGCGCGCCATGTCCGCGCAGGCTCTGGTGCACGCCGGGGTTGAACATGTCCACGCCCGCCCAGAAGGTGAAGAACACGTTCCAGCCGCCGCGATCGCCCGGCTCGCGCGACGCACGCCGCTGCACCACCGTGCCCCAATCGGTCGAGACATAGTCCACATTCATGCCCGCCCGGCGGAACATGTCGTTGCCCACCTGCGCCAGCGCGTTCAGCGAGGGGAAGTCGGAGGCCGCGATCAGCACGATCCGCTCGCCATTGTAGCCCGCGGCGGCCAGGTCGCGCTTCACCTTGTCCATGTCGCGCGGGCCGGTCAGCGCGCCCATCCCGACATCGGAGGCGAGCGGCGTGCCCGGCGGGAAGAAGCCGATCTCCTCCCGCCAGAGGCTGCGATCCGTGCCGATCACCGCCGTCATGTAGTCGGCCTGGTTCACCGCACCGAGCAGCGCACGGCGGATCGCCGGGTTGTTGAAGGGCGGATGGAGGTGGTTGAAGCGGCAGATCGCCATCAGCCCCGTCGGGTCGGGAACCTCAAGCACCACGTTGCGGTTGCGCCGCAGCACGGGCTGCAGGTCGCCGGTGGGCTGTTCCCACCAATCCATCTCGCCATTCTGCAGCGCGGCGGAGGCCGTGGCCGGGTCGGGCGTGACATGCCACTCGACGCGGTCGAAGTTCACGCGCTTGGGGCCCGCGGTCCAGCTCGGCGTGCCTTCGGGGCGCGGCGTGTAGCCCTCGAAGCGCGTATAGACCACGCGCGCGCCGGGCACGCGCTCATTCGCGGCGAAGCGGAAGGGACCACTGCCGATGAGGTCGCCGCGCAGGGGCGTATTGGCGTCCTGGCTGGCCAGCCGCTCCGGCATCATGAAGGCGACTGGCGTGGAGGGCTTGCCCAGCGCCTCGAACATCAGCGGGAAGGGCCGGCGCAGGCGGAAGAGGATGGTGCGGTCATCCGGGGCGGAGAGTTCCTCGGTGACGCTCATCATCACCTGGCCCAGCGCGTCACGCGCCGCCCAGCGGCGGATGGAGGCGACGCAATCGCGCGCGCGCACCGGCTCGCCATCATGCCAGCGCAGGCCCTCGCGCAGGCGCATGGTCACGCGCTTGCCGTCATCCTCGATGCTGTGGCCCTCGACCATCTGCGGCTGCGGCTTGTAGTCGGCATCGAAGCCGTAGAGCGTGTCCCACACCATGTAGCCGTGGTGGCGCGTGACATAGGCGGTGGTCAGGATCGGGTCGAGCACCGCGAGGTCGGCCTGCGGGATGAATTTCAGCACCCGCGCGGCCGCGCCCGTGCCCTGGCCGAGCGCCGGGCCACCGAGGGCGGCCGCACCCATCGCGGCGCCCGCGCCGGTCATCAGATGGCGTCGCAACATCATCTTCGCTCCCTGATCGCGGCGCGCCTTCCTTGGCCGCGCCCCGGCCTGCATCGACGCAAGGGCGCCGGGCCCCGCAAGGCCCGGCGCGCGCGCGCCTCAGGCGCGGCGGATGTTCCAGAACAGCGGCGGCTGGCCCTTCAGCATGCCGGTCAGGTTCCGGCGATAGGCCGTGGGCTGGTAGTACATGCCGGTCGGCACATAGGGCACCTCGTCGAAGGCGATGCGCTGCATCTCCGTCGTCGCGGCCAGGGCGGCGGCGTCGTTCGGCGCGTCGAACCAGGCGTTGCGCTGCGCCTCGATGGCCGGGATGGTGGGCCAGCCAGGCCAGGCATTCTCGCCATGGCCGCGGATCGAGGCATGGCTCGCCGGGTTCCAGTGGTCCACGCCCGACCAGAAGGTGAAGAAGCCCGACCAGCCGCCCTGCTCGAGCGGGTTGCGGCTGGCGCGCCGCGCCACCAGCGTGCCCCAGTCGGTGCTGACCAGATCCACGTTGAAGCCCATGCGGCGGAACAGATCCGCGCCCACCAGCGTCGCCGCGTTGATCGAGGCGAGGTCGGTGGCGTTCAGCAGCACCAGCCGCTGGCCCATCGCGCCCGCCGCCTGCAGCTCGGCGCGCGCGGCGTCGATGCTCTTGCGCAGCCGGTCGAGCCCGACGCGGGAGGCCGAGGGCGATTCCGGGGCGAAATAGCCGATCCCCTCGCGCCGCAGATCCGGCCGGCCCTCGACGCCGGACTGGCCGATCACGGCCGTCATGAAGTCGATCTGGTTGATCGCGGTCAGCACGGCGCGCCGCACGGCGGGGTTGTTGAAGGGCGCCGTCAGGTGGTTCGGGCGGAAGATGCCGATGAGGCCCGAACCGTTGATGATGTCCACCGTGATGTTGCGCGCCGCGGCGCCACGCTGGAAGAGCGGGAAGAGATCCGCCGTCGGCTGCTCCCACCAATCGATCTCGCCCGATTGCAGCGCCGCCGCCGCCGTCGCCTGGTCGGACATGATGTGCCACTCGACGCGGTCGAAATGCGCCACCTTCGGCCCCGCCGTCATCGAGGGCGTGCCCGAGGGCAGCGGCACGTAGTCCGGGTTGCGCGCATAGGCGAGGCGCGAACCCGGCACCCACTCATTCGCGATGAAGCGATAGGGACCGCTGCCGACCGCCTCGGTGATGTTGGTGAAGGGATCCACATTCGCCAGCCGCTCGGGCATGATGAACAGGCAGCTTGTCGTGACCTTCGAGAAGGCCTCGAGCATCTTGGGGAAGGGCCGGTTCAGCCGGATCGAGAAGACGCGGTCGCTCTCCTCATTCATCTCGGCGACGCGGGCCAACAGCTCCTGGCCGAAGGCGTCGCGCCGGCCCCAGCGGCGGATGGAGGCCACGCAGTCGCGCCCGCGCACCGGCGTGCCGTCGTGGAAGCGCAGGTTCTCGCGCAGCGTGAAGCGCCAGAGCAGCCCGCCATTCTCCACCACATGCCCGGCCGCCATCTGCGGCTGGATGCGGAACTGCTCGTCCATGCCGTAGAGCTGGTCATAGACCAGGAAGGCATGGTCGCGCGCGACGAAGGCCGTGTTGGTGAAGGGGTCGATATTGGGCAGGTTCGCATGCGGCACGTATTTCAGCGTGCGCGCGGCGGCGGGCTGCGCGATGGCGAAGCGCGGCAGCGCCGCAGAGGTGGCGGCAAGCGCGCCACCGGCCAGCAGGTCGCGACGTAGCATTTTCTTGTCTCTCCAGAGTGACGTGGCGGGAGGCTAGCGGAGCAGCGGGGCGGCACTCAAGGCCCGTCCGGCCGGTGCCCGAAGCCGAGCGCCGGGCTGGCCGCGGTCTCGACCCAGACGGCCTTGGATTGCGTGTAGGCGTTCAGCGCCTCTATTCCCGAGGAACGCCCATGCCCGCTCGCCCCGAAGCCGCCGAAGGGGACGCTCACATGGATGGTGCGGTAGCCATTCACCCAGAAGGTGCCGGCGCGCACCGAAGCGGCGACGCGATGCGCCCGCGCCCCGTCGCGCGTCCAGACCGCGCCGGCCAGGCCGAAGGGCGTGGCATTGGCCAGCGCGATGGCCTCTTCCTCCGTGTCGAAGGGGATGGCGGCGACGACGGGGCCGAAGACCTCCTCCTGCGCCAGTCGCGCCGTGTTGGGCAGGCCGGCGAGGATGCTCGGCGCCACCCAGAAGCCGCCCGCGGGCAGCCCCGGGTCGCGCGGCGGCCCCAGCAGCGCCCCACCCTCCGCGACCCCGGCGGCGAGCAGCGCCTCGACATGGGCGAATTGCCGCGCATTGCAGACCGGCCCGGCCTCGGTCGCGGCATCGAGCGGATCGCCCAGCCGGATCTTCGCCGAGGCGGCGGCGAGCTGCGCGACGAAGCGGTCATGCACCGAACGCTGCACCAGCAGGCGCGAGCCCGCCACGCAGCTCTGCCCGCTGCCGGCGAAGATCGCCTGCTGCGCGCCCTGGATGGCGGCGGGCAGGTCGGCATCGGCGAAGACGATGTTGGCCGACTTGCCCCCCAGTTCGAGCACGCAGGGGATCATGCGCGCGGCACAGGCGGCGGCGATGCGCGCCCCGCTCACCGCGCCGCCGACGAAGGTCACCATCGCCACCTCCGGGGCGGCGAGCAGCGCCTCCCCGCTCGTCGCCCCGGCACCGGCCACCACCTGCACGAGGCCCGGCGGCAGCCCGGCCTGCACGGCGAGGCGCGCGAAGACCAGCGAGGTCAGCGGCGTGTATTCGCTCGGCTTCAGCACCACCGCATTGCCGGCGGCGAGCGCCGGCAGCACGTTCCAGCCGCAGGTGAAGAGCGGCGCGTTCCAGGGCGTGATGGCCAGCACCACGCCCATCGGCTCCCGCCGCACATAGACGAGATGGCCGGAGGGCACGGGGATGGTGCGGCCCTCGATCTTGTCGCACCAGCCGGCCCAGTACTCGGCCATCTCGGCCACGCGCGCGACCTCGCCCCGGCAATCGCGCAGCGGCTTGCCGGCATTGGCGGATTCGAGCCGCGCCAGCGCCTCGGCCTCGGCGCGGATCGCCGCGCCGAGCGCCCAGAGCCGGCGGCCACGCTCGGCGGCGGGCAGGGCGATCCAGGCGCGCTGGGCCATGGCGGCGCCGACCGCCGCCTGTCGCGCGAGATCAGCGCCCGCATCGGCATAGGCGAGCAAGGCGCCGCCCGTGGCCGGGTCCTGCAGCGCGATGGCCGCCCCCTGCCCCGCGACGATCTCACCGCCGATGACGCTGCCCACCTGCCCGCCGAGCAGCTGGGCGATGCCCTGTTCCACCGTGGCACGCGCGGCGAAGGCGTTCATGCGGCGCCCCCTTCGCGGATAGCAGCGGGCAGGCGGTTGAAGTCGGCGGCATCCGGCACGGTGGCGTCCTCCCACAGGGCGACGGCCGCGGCGCAGGCCGGTAGCGGCGCGCCCAGCGCCTCGGCCAGGCCCAGGGCGAGGCGGGCATCCTTGCGCATCAGCCCCGCCGTGAAGCCGGAATCGAAGGTGCCGGAGAGGATCCAGCGCGGGAAATTCACCTCCGTCGCGGCCGAGCGGCCCGAGGCGGCGTTGATCACGGCCAGCAGCGCCTCGGCCCCCACGCCCGCACGCTCGCCCAGGCGCAGCGCCTCCCCGGCCACGGCGAGGTGCGTCGCGACCAGCAGATTGTTCACCAGCTTCGCCACCTGCCCCGCGCCGCTCTCGCCCACATGGAGGATCCGCGCGGCGAGCAGGGCGAGGCCCGGCCGGGCGCGTTCCAGCGCCGCTTCCTCGCCGCCCAGCATCATGGTGAGCGTGCCGGCCGCCGCCCCGGCCGGCCCACCGGAGACGGGGGCATCGAGATAGGCCACGCCCGCCGCCGCCGCCCGCGCCGCGAAGCCCCGCGCGGCCAGCGGGTCGAGCGTCGAGGTATCGGCGATCACCGCGCCGGGCGGCAGTGCCGGCAGCAGGGCGTCGAGCACCGCCGCCACGGCATCGGCCATCGGCAGGGAGAGGATGACAAGCGGCGCGGCGGCCCCGGCCGGGCCGGCGGCGGGGGTGACGCCCCGCGCGGCCGCGGCGGCGCGCTTCGCGGGGTCCAGGTCGAAGCCCGTCACCGCCGCCCCCGCCGCCACGGCACGCCCGGCCATGCCGAGGCCCATCTGGCCCAGCCCGATCACCCCGATCCGCATCTCGCCTCCGCAAATTGCGCGCGGCGAGGGTTGCAGGCGCGCGGCGGCGCGTCCATCCGCCCCGCCGGTGTCCCGAGCCGCCGCTTTTCCGTCACCAAGGCATGGTCTACGCCGCCGCCATGGATCCCCTGCCCCTGCTCGAACGACTCCTTGGCCCGGCGCGCGCGCGGCTCGCGCTGCAATTCCTGCAATTCGGCGTGGTCGGCACGATCGGCTTCGTGGTCGATACCGCCGTGCTCTATGGCGGGCTGGCGCTGGGCCTCGGGCTCTATGGCGGGCGGGCGCTGTCCTACGTGGCGGCGGCGACCACCACCTGGGCGCTCAACCGCGCCTGGACCTTCCGCGCGGCGGATCGCGCCCCGGCGGCGCGGCAATGGGCGGTCTTCGTGCTGGTGAACCTGCTCGGCTTCGCCTGCAACTACGGCACCTACGCCCTGCTGGTGGCGGGCGTGCCCTTCGTCGCGGCGCATCCGGTGCTGGGCGTGGCGGCAGGCTCGCTGGCCGGGATGGTGGGCAATTTCGTGCTCTCGCGCCGTTATGTCTTCCGCAACGCCTGAAGGTGTCCCTGGCGGGCATGCCGCGAAGCACACGAAACAGCCTGGCAACAAATCGGCGCTTTCTGGCCGAGGCAGCGGTTTGTCGGCCAGGGGCACCGTGCTAGGAAAAGGGTTGAGGCGGGCTTTTCGGCACGCTGCATGAACGATGGTCGGTAAGAGCATGTCGGACAGCGAAACTCGAGCGGCGCCCCCGATGGCGGCCGAAGCGGCGGAGGCGGCAACCCCGGCCCCGGCCGCGCGCGGCGAGCCGCGCCCGGCCCTGCCTGCCGCCCAGCCCCTGCCCCCCCCTGCCGACGCCCCGCCCCCTGCCCCCACCACGGGCCCCTGGCCGACACCGGCGCCGGACGCCAACGCCTTCCGCTCCGACAATCCGGAGATGCGCCTGCGCGACCTGCTGGCCTTCGCCATGGCGGCCGAATCCGGCGCCGCCGCGCCGGATGTGGCGGCGCTGCGCCTGAAGGCGGAGGGCGAGCTGAACGCCTACGCCTTCCGCCTGCTGCACAACCGGGTCGAGGAGATCCGGCGCGAGGCGATGCAGGAGCAGATCGCGGGCCTGCGCCCCACCCTGGGCTTCACCACGCTGGTCGCCGCCAATGCGGTGGCCCTGGCCGCGGCGGGGCTGATCGCGGCCCTGCTCTGGGGCCTGCTCGCGGCGACGGGGGGGCGCTGAGGCCATGTTGCGCCCGATGGCCCTGATGCCCGGCATGCAGGAGAAGACACCCGAAACCGTGCTCTCCAAGGCGCTGGCCAGTTGCAAGCAGCAGCTGGTCGCCGTCGCGCTGTTCAGCGGCGTGGTGAACCTGCTGCAGCTCACCGTCTCGCTCTACATGATGCAGGTCTTCGACCGCGTGCTGTCCTCGCGCAGCCTCGAGACGCTCTACTACCTGACCTTCATCGCCATGTTCGCGCTGCTGATCATGGCCGCGCTGGACGGGCTGCGCAGCCAGGTGATGCAGCGCATCGCCGGATGGGTCGAAGGCAAGGCCGCGCCCGAGGCCTTCATCCGCGCGATCGAGAGCCAGCTGCGCGGCCGCCCCTATCGCATGGAGGCGCTGCGCGACCTCTCCATGTGCCGCAACTGGCTGAGCTCGCCGGCCTCGCTCACGCTCTTCGACGTGCCCTGGGTGCCGATCTTCCTGGCCGTCATCTTCATGCTGCACCCGGTGCTGGGCTGGATCGCGCTGATCGGCGCGGCCATCCTGTTCCTGCTGACGCTGGCCAATGAGTGGACCACCGGCGCCCTGGTGCGCCAGGCCTCCACCGCAGGCATGGCCAGCCAGCGCCGCGCCGAGAGCATCGTGCGCAATGCCGAGGTGATCGACAGCATGGGCATGGCGCCCGCCGTGCTGCAGCGCTGGCGCGAGGGCCTCGCCTCCTCCATGCCGCCGCAGGAGCGCGCGGCGGATCGCGCGGCGATGCTGCTCTCCATCACGCGCTTCTTCCGCCTGACCATCCAGGTCGCGGTGCTGGGCGTGGGCGCCTATCTCGTGCTGGAACAGCAGCTGACCGCCGGTGCCTCCATCGCCGCCTCGATCATCATGGGCCGCGCGCTGGCGCCGGTGGAGCAGATGATCGGCGGCTGGAAGCAGCTGGTACAGGCGCGCCAGGCCTATCGCCGCCTGGTCGGCTTCATGGCGCTGCCGCGCATCCGCCCGCCCGGCATGGCCCTGCCCGAACCCACCGGGCGCATCGCGGTGGAGCGCGTGACCTTCGGCTTCCCCGGCCAGCCCGTGGCGATCATCAAGGGCATCAGCTTCAACCTCGCCGCCGGCGAATCGCTCGCCATCATCGGCCCCTCGGCGGCGGGCAAGACCACGCTGATCCGCCTGCTGATCGGCACGCTGCAGGCCTCGGCCGGCACGGTGCGTCTGGATGGCGCCGACGTCTTCACCTGGCAGCGCGAGGATTTCGGCCGCTATGTCGGCTACCTGCCCCAGGATGTGGAGCTGTTCGACGGCACGGTCATGCTCAACATCGGCCGCATGCGCGACACCGAGCCCGAGCAGGTCTTCGAGGCCGCGAAGCTCGCCGGCTGCCATGAGATGATCCTGCGCCTGCCGCAGGGCTACGACACCGAGATCGGCGATGGCGGCCAGCACCTCTCGGGCGGGCAGCGCCAGCTGATCGGCCTGGCGCGGGCCATGTTCGGCAACCCGCATTTCGTGGTGCTCGACGAACCGAATTCGAACCTCGACGGCGATGCCGAGCAGGCGCTGATCCGCGGGCTCGAGGCGCTGAAGGCGCGCGGCACCACCGTCATCCTGGTCTCCCACCGCCCGACCCTGGTGCAGGGCGTGGACAAGGTGCTGCTGATGCGCGATGGCGCGGCCGAGGCCTTCGGCCCGCGCGCCGAGGTGCTGAAGCGCCTGGTGCAGGGCGCGCCCGGCCGGCCGACGGAAGTCGTGCCCGGCCGCGCGGCAGGAGCTTGAGCCGATGAGCGACGCCACCTTCCCCCGCAGCGCGGTCGTCCCCAAGCCCGCCGGCGGTCCGCCCGCGCTGTGGCAGCCCGAGGGCGAGCAGCTGATCCTGGATGCGCCCAAGCCGCGCACCCGCCTCGCCGTGCTGATGGGCTACATCATCTGCGGCGCCTTCGTCTTCGGCCTGGGCCTCTGGGCGGCGCTGGCGCCCCTGGCGGAAGCGGCGATCGCGCCGGGCATGCTGAAGGTGGAGGGCACGCGCCGCACCGTGCAGCATTTCGAGGGCGGCATCGTGCGCGAGATCCTGGTGCGCGACGGCGATGTGGTGCGCCAGGGCCAGCCGCTGCTGCGCCTGGAACAGCCCCAGGCCTCTCAGCAGACCGAGACGCTGCGCAGCCAGCGCTTCGCCCTGCTGGCGCAGGATGCGCGCCTCGCCGCCGAGGTCGCCCGCGCGCCGGAGATCGTCTTCCCGCGCGAGCTTCTGGTCTCCGACCACCCCCGCGCGCAGGAGGTCATCACCGGCCAGCGCGCGCTGTTCGAGGCGCGGCGCATCGCCCTCGACAGCCAGTTCCAGGTGCTGCGCGCGCGCATCGAGCAGCATGAGGCGACCATCCGCTCCGCGGGCGCGCAGATGAACGCGCAGCGGCGCATGCTGGTGCTGCTGAAGGCCGAAGAGGAGAACACGGCGATGCTGCTGCGCCAGGGCCTCGCGCGCCTGCCGCAGCTGCTCGCGCTCCAGCGCCAGGTCGCCTCGACCGAGGGCAATATCGAGGACATCACCAACCAGACCACGCGCTCCCGCGCCCAGATCGCCGAGGCCGAGCGCGAGATCACGCGCCTGGGCGACACGCGCCTGCAGGAGGCCTCGACCGAACTGCGCGAGGTGCGCGTGCGCCTCTCCGAGGCCGAGGAGCGCCTGCGCGCGGCGGAGAACGTCTCCACCCGCATGGAGGTGACCGCGCCGGAGGATGGCGTGGTGCTGAACCTGCGCGTCTTCACCACGGGCGGCGTGGTGCGCCCCGGCGACCCGCTGCTCGACATCGTGCCCGAGCGCGACCGGCTGCTGGCCGAGGTGCATGTCCAGCCCAACGACATCGACGTGGTGGTGACCGGCCTGCAGGCGGAGGTGCGCCTGCCCGCCTTCAAGCAGCGGCTGGTTCCCTATCTGCACGGCCATGTCGTCTTCGTCGCCTCCGACATCACCGAGGATGAGCGCCGGGGCCTCGCCTATTACCGCGTGCAGATCGAGATCGACGCCGACCAGCTTCGCTCGCTGGAGGGCGTGACGCTGCGCGCCGGCATGGCGGTGGAAGCCATGATCCAGACCGGCACGCGCAGCTTCGGCCGCTACCTCATCCAGCCGCTGCTGGACAGTTTCCACCGCTCCTTCCGCGAACAATAGGAACCCCCGACATGACCGGCATCCCTACCGTCTTCGGCGACGGCGTCATCGATGTGCATGTGGCCAATGGCGTGGCACGCATCACGCTCGGCGCCGCGACCGGCCAGAAGGACGCGAAGCCCAGCCCCTCGGGCCTGCTGATCGTCCCCGTGCTGCAGATGCCCACCCTGGCGCGCGTGCTCGTCGAGGTGACGAAGCAGATCGAGGCGAAGGCGAAGGAAGCGATGGCGCAGGCCCAGGCCAATGCCGCCGCCGGCCCTGCCGCCGAGCCCGCCCCGGCGGCGCCCTCCGACCATGTGGCCGGGGCGTTCCGCTTCAACGGCTGAAGGTCACC
Source organism: Roseomonas sp. TF40 (assembly GCF_057219975.1). Taxonomy (NCBI): domain Bacteria; kingdom Pseudomonadati; phylum Pseudomonadota; class Alphaproteobacteria; order Acetobacterales; family Roseomonadaceae; genus Roseomonas; species Roseomonas sp. TF40. The sequence continues at coordinate 638,379 of NZ_JBXVVR010000001.1, forward strand.
CGCGGTCGGCGTAGCCCTTGGGGTGCGCCGACCGCCACGCATAGGCGGTGCGCACGATGTCCTCCAGCGCGGGGAAGCGCGGCGTCCAGCCCGTCTCTTCGCGCAGCCGGGCGGAGGACGCCACCAGCACCGCCGGGTCACCCTCCCGCCGCGGACCCAGCGTGTGCGGCACGGGGCGGCCGACGATGCGGCCCACCGTCTCGATCACCTCGCGCACCGAATAGCCGCGGCCGTTGCCCAGGTTGTAGCGCCGCGAGCGCTCCTCCAGCAGCGGCAGCACGCGCAGATGCGCCTCCGCCAGGTCGGAGACATGCACATAGTCGCGCACGCCGGTGCCGTCGGGCGTGTCGTAATCCGTGCCGAAGACGGTCAGCGGCCCGCGCAGGCCAAGCGCGGCATCGATCGCGAGCGGCACCAGATGCGTCTCCGGCTCGTGATCCTCGCCCGCCCGCCCTGCCGGATCGGCGCCGGCGGCGTTGAAGTAGCGCAGCGAGGCGAAGCGCAGCCCATGCACGCGATCCGCCCAGTCGAGCGCGCGTTCGCAGAACAGCTTGCTCTCCCCATAGGGCGAGACGGGGCCGAGGCGCTGTTCCTCATCGATGGGGATGCGCTCGGGAAAGCCGAACAGCGCGGCGGTGGAGGAGAGCACCATGCGCCGGCAGCCCGAGCGCACCGCGGCATTGGCGACGGCGGAGGTCGTGGCAAGGTTCTCGGTCATGTAGCGCAGCGGCTCGCGCATGCTGTCGCCGACCAGGGACAGGGCGGCGAAATGCAGCACCGCGGCGAAGGGCCCCTGCGCGAAGGCGGCCTCGAGCGCCGCCGGATCGTCGCAGCGCCCCCGCACCAGGCGTGCGCCCGCCGGCACCGCGCCGGCATGGCCCTTGGAGAGATCGTCCAGCACCACGACCTCATCGCCGCGGTCGAGAAGGGCCAGCACGGTATGGCTGCCCACATAGCCGGCACCGCCGGTGACGAGATAGCGACCCAAGGGCGGAATCCTTCGGCGAATCCGGATGACGCAAAGTTGTAACGCGGGAGTGTGGCGCGTACGAGGCAGGGCGCGGTTGAGCGCCCCGGCGGGCCACCGCATGATTGCACGATGCGCCCTCTCCTGCTGCTGCTGTTCCTGCTGATGCTGCCGGCCCCGCCCGCGCCAGCCCAGGCGCCGCCGGCGCGCGCCGCCGATTGGGCAAGCCGCCCGACGCCGAGTCCCGGGCCCAGCCGCGCCATCGGCGGCACGGCACTGGGCTGCCTCGCAGGGGGGGTGCAACTGCCCAGCGACGGGCCGGGCTGGCAGGCGGTGCGGGTCTCGCGCAACCGCCATTGGGGGCACCCGGCGACCATCGCCTTCGTGCAGGACCTCGCGGGCCGCGCCCGCGCGCAGGCCTTCCCCGATCTGTGGATCGGCGACCTCGCACAGCCGCGCGGCGGGCCGATGCCCTGGGGCCATGCCAGCCACCAGAACGGGCTCGATGTGGATGTCTGGCTCGACCTGCGCCCCAAGCCGCGCGTGCCGGTGGCGGCGCGGGAGGAGTTGACCATCCCCTCCCTGGTCCTGGCCGACGGCCAGGGCGTGGACCCCGCGCGCTGGACCGCGCGCCACGCCACGCTGATCCGACTCGCGGCCGAGACGCCGGGCGTGGACCGGCTGCTGGTGAACCCTGCCATCAAGCGCCGGCTCTGCACCGACCACCGGGGCGAGCCCTGGCTGCGGCGGGTGCGGCCCTGGCGCGGCCATGACAGCCACATGCATATCCGCCTGCGCTGCCCGGCCGACAGCCCCGAATGCCGCGACATCGCCCCCCCGCCGCCGGGCGATGGCTGCGATGCCACGTTGGACTGGTGGTTCTCGGCGGAGGCCCGCCGGCCGCCCCCGCCGCCGGGCCCGCCCGGCCCGCCCCCTGCCCTGCCAGCCAGTTGCGGGCCCGTCTTCGCCGCGCCCTGAAGCGTACGATTGCCTAATTATGCAGCAACATGGCCCGGCATGCGGCAAGATGACGCAGCAGACAGGTTGCCGCACCGCATCATCCGCCAAGCGCTGCTTGCGCGGAGGGGGGTGCCTGCCGCACACAGGCACCACGCGCGCCGGCGCTCGGCCAGCGCCACCTTCCTCTGGGGGAGTCGATGGAGCGTCCTTTCGTCGAGATCAACGAGGTCGCCATGCGCTACGGCGGCGTCGAGGGCACGCTGGCGCTGAAAGGCACCACCCTCTCGGTCGCCAAGGGCGAGTTCATTGCCGTCGTCGGCCCCTCGGGCTGCGGCAAATCCACCCTGATGCGGCTGGTGACGGGGCTGTGGCCGGCCACCTCGGGCAGCGTCATCGTCTCGGGCGCCGAGGTCGCGGGGCCGCTCAGCGTCGCCGGCATGGCCTTCCAGAACCCGACCCTGCTGCCCTGGCGCAACATCCTCGACAACGTGATGCTGCCGCTGGAAGTCGTGGAGCCGCACCGCCGCCAGCTGCGCAGCCAGCGCGGCATGTATGAGGCCAAGGCCAAGGACCTGCTCAAGCTGGTCGGCCTCGGTGGCTTCGAGAAGAAGTTCCCCTGGCAGCTCTCGGGCGGCATGCAGCAGCGCGCGAGCCTCTGCCGCGCGCTGATCCACGACCCCGCGCTGCTGATGCTGGACGAGCCCTTCGCCGCACTCGACATCTTCACGCGCGAGGATCTGTGGTCCGTGCTCCAGGATGTCTGGATGGCGCGCAAGCCGACCGTGATCCTGGTGACGCATGACCTGCGCGAGGCCACCTTCCTGGCCGATCGCGTGCTGGTGATGTCGGCCCGCCCGGGCCGCATCATCGCCGAGCGGCAGGTGGAACTGCCCCGCCCGCGCACGCTCGAGACCACCTACCTGCCGGAATTCGTCTCCATGGTGCATGACCTGCGCGAGCACATCAGCGCGGCCCGCAAGGGCGAGGAGGTTGTCCATGCCGCGTGATACCGTCGCCAACGACCCGACCATGTCGCCCGAGGCGCTGGCGCGCCTCGATGCGATGATCGCCGCCGCGCGCCGGCGCCGCCGCATCCAGGCCTGGCTGCCCTACCTGGTGATCGCGGGCATGTTCCTGTTCTGGGAAGTGGCCGTGCAGGCCTTCGACGTGCAGCAATTCATCCTGCCCGCGCCGAGCGACATCGCCGCGAGCATGGTGAAGTGGTGGCGCCCGCTGCTCGACAATTCCTGGCAGACGCTGATGACGACGCTGATCGGCTTCGGCCTCGCCATCGTTTTCGGGCTGCTGCTGGGCATCGCGATCGGCAGCTCGACCATGCTCTATCACGGGCTCTATCCGCTGCTGATCGGCTTCAACTCGATCCCCAAGGTGGCGGTGGTGCCGATCCTGGTGATCTGGTTCGGCATCGGCACCGTGCCGGCCGTGATCACCGCCTTCCTGATCAGCTTCTTCCCCATCGTGGTGAACGTCGCCACCGGCATCGCCACCGTGGAGCCCGAACTGCGCGACGTGCTGCGCGCGCTGGGGGCGCGGCACTCCGACATCATCCGCAAGGTCGGCCTGCCGCGGGCGATGCCCTATTTCTTCGCCTCGCTGAAGATCGCGATCACGGTGGCCTTCGTCGGCTCGATCATCGCGGAGACGGTGGCCGCCAACAAGGGCATCGGGCACCTGATGATCCTGGCCAGCAGCCGCTTCGACGTGCCGCTGGTCTTCGCCGGGCTGATGGTCACCGCGGTGATGGGCATCCTGATGTATGCCGCCGCCGTGACCATCGAGAACCGCACCACGGGCTGGGCGATGCGCGGGCAGAACGACCAGCAGGTGCAGCTCCCGGGCGGCGGCTGAGCCGCCCTGTCGAGAAGAAGCGGGCGGTGGCTCACACCGCCCGCTTCGCCTCCACCACCTCCTCATCCTCCGGGCTGCGCCGCGTGGTGAAGCCGAGCCGCTTCACGAAGGCGAGCATCGGCGCGTTGTCCGCCAGCACCTGGCCGGAGATCGTGCTGATGCCCCCGCTCGGCGCCCAGTCGAACAGGCGCTGCATCAGATGCGCGCCCAGCCCCTGGCCCTTCATGCGCGCATCGACGATCACGGCGAATTCGCCCGTCTCGCCATCCGGCTCGCGGATCAGGCGCGAGACGCCGAGCATCTCCTCCCCGCCGCCGGACAGGGGGCGCATGGCCACGAAGGCCATCTCCCGGTCGTAGTCGATCTGCGTCAGCCGCGCGATCTGCACCGGCGGCAGCTCCTTCAACTGCGAGAAGAAGCGGTAGCGGATATCCTCGGGCGACAGGCGCGCGATGAAGGCGCGATGCGCGTCCGCGTCTTCCGGGCGGATCGGGCGGAGCGTCAGCACCTCGCCGGATTTCGTGGCCCAGCGCGTCACCCATTCCTCCGGGTAGGGCGGGATGGCGAGCATCCCGCGCTCGCCCGCCGGGCGAAGGTCGAGGCTGGCATCGCCCGCCAGCACGCCCTCGGCATCGACGAAGAGCGGGTTGACGCCAAGCGAGGCGACTTCCGGGAAATCCACCGCGATCTGGGAAAGCCGGACCAGCGCCTCTGCCACCGCGGGCTCGGCCGCCGCCTCCTGGTCCCGATAGCCGGCCATGAGCCGTGCCGCGCGGGTGCGCGCGATCAGCGCATGCGCCAGCGTCATGTTCAGCGGTGGCAGATCATGCCCCGCATCGCCGAGCAGTTCCGCCGCCGTGCCGCCCAGGCCGAAGCCGAGATAGGGGCCGAACATCGAATCCTCGGCCAGCCAGAGGCGCAACTCCAGCGCCCGCGCCGCCTGGCGCTGCACGAGGAAACCATCGAGCCGCGCGCCCGGGCGCAGCCGCTCCAGGCGCGCCAGCATCTCCGTCGCCGCCTCGCGCACGGCCTCGGGATTGCGCAGGCCGAGTGCGACGCCGCCCACATCCGTCTTGCGGGAGATCTCGGCACTGCGCAGCTTCAGCACCACGGGAAAGCCGAGCATGGCGGCCGCGTCCACCGCCTCCTCCACGCCCGCCGCCACGCGGCCGGGCACCACCGGCAGGCCATAGGCGGCCAGGACGCAGAGCGCCTCATCCTCCGTCAGCGAGGCCCGCCCTTCGGCGCGCACCGCGGCGAAGAGCCGGGCGACGGCGGCACGGTCGGGCTTGAGCGCCAGCACCTCGCGCCCCGGCAATTCGGCGGCCGCGGCGCGGTTGCGCCGGTCCGCGAGCAGATGCAGCGCGCCATGCACGGCGGCCTCGGGCGTGGGAAACACCGCCAGGCCCGACGCGGCCAGGGCGGCGCGCTGCACCCCGGCCGTCGCCTGGCCCGCCCAGCACAGCAGCACGGGGGCAGCGCGGGTCGCCTTGGCGGCGGCGGTCAGGGCGGCGGCGATGGCCTGCGGATTCTCGCCCGCCACCGGCGCGTGCAGGGCGATCACCGCGTCCACCTCCGGCACGGCGGCCAGCAGGGCGGCTGCCTCGCCCAGCGCCATGCCGGCCAGCGGGGGCAGGATGATGGGGTTGCGCCCCCGAAACCCGCCGGGCAGCGCGATGGCGAGGCTCGCCAGCGCGGCCTCGGGCAGCGGGGCCAGCCGACCGCCCTCCACCAGCACCGCATCGCCCGCCAACTGGCCGAGCCCCGTGCCATTGGCGACGATGGCGATGCGGTCCCCCACCCCGGGCCGGGTCGCGAGCTTGGTGCGCGCCAGCGTCTCGGCGGCCGAGAGCAGATCCTCGAGCCCGCTGACGCGCAGCACGCCGGCGCGGCGCAGCGCCGCCTCCATCACCGCATCGCCCGTGCCGGAGCGCTCCACGAGCCGCCCGCCGGCCCGCAACGCGACCACCGGGCGCGTGCGCGCGGCGGCACGGGCGGCGGAGATGAACATGCGCCGGTTCTTGATGCGCCGCAGGTCGAGCAGGATCGCCCCGGTCCCGGGATCGCGCGAAAGCCAGTCCAGCGCATGGGCGAAGCCGAGATCGCTGTTGGCGCCGATGCCGATGACATGGCTGAAGCCCACGCTCTCGGCCTCGGCCCAGTCCAGCACGGTGCGAATGATCGCCGCCGATTGCCCGACCAGCGCCAGCTTGCCCGCGCGCGGCGGCACATGGCTGAGCGAGGCGTTGAGTCCGATGGCCGGCACGCAGATGCCGAAACTGCCCGCGCCCAGCGCGCGCACGCCGGTGCGGCGGCAGATGGCGGCGAGGTCCGGCGCATCGCCCGGCACCACGGCGGCGAAGCAGCCGCGCGCGGCCAGAGCCACCATGGCGGGCTCCAGCGCCGCCTCCGGCAAGGCGAGCACGGCGAGATCCGGCAGGTTCGGCAAGGCGGCGATGCTTGGCGCCTCGGTCAGCCCCTCGGCGGTCATGCCCACCACCGCGAGCGAGCCGCGGAAGCCGCCCGCCGCGAGGTTGCGCGCCAGCAGCCCGGCGATGGGCAGGGCCGGATCCGCGATCAGGGCGACATGCCGGGGGCGGTAGAGGGCGCGCTCATCGAAGCGGCCGGGGCGCGGGGCCAGGGAGGTCAGGGTCATGGTGCGATGCAGCATGTGGGGTCGCGCGGGGCGTCGCAACGCATCATCGCATGACGCTTCGGCCATATCCCAGCCTGAAGGGGTTGCGGTGTGCGGCGGCGCGCCATTCCATGGGCCTCGAGTCAGCATGAGGAACGCCATGCCCGCCCCCGATCCCCGCTGGGACCCCGAGATGCTCGCCTTCAGCGCGATGATGGAGGCGGAAGGGGCGCGGCACCCGCCCATCGAACTCGCCCTGCCGCTGGATGGCGCGCGCGCGACGACCGAGGCGCTGAACCTGCCGCTCTGCGCCGGCGGGCCGACCCTGCAGGAGAGCGCCGATCTGTGGCTGCCGATCCGCGGCCGGCGCCTGCAATGCCGCTTCCACCGCCCCAAGGACGGCGCCTTGCCCGTGCTCGTCTACATCCATGGCGGCGGCTGGATCTGGAACAGCATCGATACGCATGACCGCATGATGCGCGAATATGCCCAGGGCGGGGGCTGCGCCGTGATCGGCCCCGACTATTCGCTCAGCCCCGAGGCCGCCTTCCCCCAGGCGCTGGAGGAATGCGCCGCGGTGGTGCGCTGGGTGGCGCGGGAGGGCGCGGCACAGGGCCTCGACCCGAGCCGCATCGCGCTGGGCGGCGACAGCGCCGGGGCGAACCTCGCCATGGGCGTGGCGCTGCTGCTGCGCGAGACGGATCCGGACCTCAGGCTCTCGGGCCTGCTGCTGAACTACGGCGTCTTCGATTCGCGCACCGACACGCCGAGCTACGCCGAATTCGCCGATGGCTACTTCCTGACGCGCGAGAAGATGCGTTTCTACTGGAACTGCTACGCGCCGCGCCCGGCCGACCGGGTGAACCCGCTCGCCGCACCGCTCCGCGCCGATCTGCGCGGCCTGCCGCCGGTGCTGCTGCACATCGCGGAGCTTGACGTGCTGCTGAGCGAGAACCTCGCCATGGGCGAGAAGCTGCGTGCCGCGGGCGTGGCGGTGGAGCAGGCGGTGTTCGCCGGCACCGCCCATGGCTTCCTGCGGGCGGCCAACCATGTCGCCAAGGCGCGGGACTCGCTGGCCCAGGCGGGGGCCTGGCTGGGGCGGGTGTTGGGTTAGCGCCCGGCCAGGGCGCGCTTCGCCACCTCGGCGAGGAAGCCGCTCGCCGTCGGCAGGATCGAATCGTTGAAGTCGTAGCCGGGGTTGTGCAGTTCGCGCCCGCCCTCGGCCGGGCCATTGCCGATCCAGACGAAGGCGCCCGGCGCCTCCTTCAGGAACCAGGAGAAATCCTCCCCCGTCATGGCCGGCGGCACGTCGCGGCGCAGCGGTGCGACGGCGGCGGCCGCGGCGGCAGCCAGGTCGCGTTCCTCCGGATGGTTGGCCGTGACCTCCACCCCCTGGCGGAAGCCCACCGTGGCGCGCACGCCGAAGGTGGCGCCGATGCCCTCCCCCACGCGCCGGATGCCCTCTTCCAGCGCCGCGCCGGCGCTGTCGTTCAGCCAGCGCGCGGTGCCCTTCAGCACGACGCGGGAGGGGATCTGGTTCTGCGCCTCGCCGCCCTCGACCACCGTGACGCTGACCACCCCGCCCGAGAGCGGGTCGATGTTGCGCGCCACGATGCTCTGCAGCGCGACGATGCAATGCCCCGCCGCCAGCATCGGGTCGCGCGAGAGGTGCGGCAGCGCGGCATGGGCGGCGTGACCGTCGAAGGTCACGTCGAAGCGCGCGCCGGCGGCCATCACCGGGCCGTCATGCACCGCGATGGTGCCCGCCGGCAGGCCGGGCCAGTTGTGCCAGCCGAAGATGCGCTCCATCGGGAAGCGCTGGAACAGCCCCTCCGCCACCATGCGCTTCGCGCCGCCGCCGCCTTCCTCCGCCGGCTGGAACACCAGATGCACCGTGCCGGTCCAGCCCGGATCGTTCAGCAGGAGCTGCGCGGTGCCGAGCAGCGCGGTGGTGTGGCCATCGTGCCCGCAGGCATGCATCACCCCCGGGATGGTCGAGCGATAGGGCAGGCTCTCATTCAGTTCCTGGATCGGCAGCGCGTCCATGTCGCCGCGCAGGCCGACGCTGCGGTTGCTCGCGCCGCGCCGCAACGTGGCGACCACGCCATGCCCGCCCACACCTTCCGCGATCTCGGCCACCCCCATCTCGCGCAGCCGGGCCACGACGAAGGCGGCGGTCGCGCCCTCCTGCAGGGTCAGGCCCGGATGGGCATGCAGGTGGCGCCGCCAGGCGGTGAGAGTCTCGGCGAAGGGCTTGTCCATGTCATAATCCTAGCCCGCCCGCGCCGGCCTCTCCACCCCCGAGATCGCCGCCCGGGCCCAACCAGAGGGAATCGCCGGATCTTCGCCGCCCGCCTGCTCCTGGCCCTGCTGTTGCTGATGGGCGTGCTCCCCGCGCAGGCGCAGGAGCGCGCGGCTGACTCCAACCCCGAATCCGTGCCGGGCGCCCTGCCCGTCGCCATCACGCTGCTGCCCACGGGGATCGAGCGGCTGGACGATCTGCTGGCCGCCACCTCCAACCTCCGCCGCCTGGCCGAGCCCGCCCCGGTCGATGCCTATGGCCTGGTCGCGCGCGCCGGCGCCGAGCCCGCGGTGCTGGAGGAGGTGCTTCGGGCCGAGGGCTATTGGGGCGGGCTGGTGGAGATCCGCCTCGCCGGCCTGCCGATGACGACACCGGGCCTCGCAGAACGCCTGGCCGCCGCGGGCAGCCCGGTGCCGATCGAGATCAAGGTCACCCCCGGCCCGCTCTACCGCCTGCGCCAGATCGACCGGCGGGTGCGCGACCCGGCGGAGGCCGAGGCGCTGGCGGCGATCACCCCCACCCCGGCCCTCACGCCCGAGGACCCGGCCCGTGCCGGCGCCGTGCTGGATGCCGAGGCGGGCGTGATCCAGGCGCTGCGCGAGGCCGGCCACCCGCTGGCCAGCGTCGTCTCCCGCGACGTGACCGTGGACCATGACGCCAAGGTGATGGATGTCGCCTGGGTCTTCGCCCCCGGCCCGCAGGCGCGCTTCGGCACGCCCGAGATCAGCAGCAGCGGCCGGGTGAACCCCGCCCTGCTCGCGCGCCTCGCCGGGCGGCTCGACGGGCAGGTCTTCAGCCCCGGCGCGGTGGAGCGGACGCGGCGCGACTTCCTCCAGCTCGGCGTCTTCGACACGGTGCGCGCCCGCACCGGGCAAAGGCTGGATGAGGCCGGCCGCCTGCCGGTGACCTTCGCCACCACCGACCGGCCGCGCAACGCGGCGGGATTCTCCGTCGCCTATGAGACCAATTACGGCCCGACCGGGCGGATCTACTACGAACGGCGCAACGTCTTCGGCAATGCCGAGCGGCTGCGCCTGGAGATGGAGGGCTCGCGCCTCGGCCTCGGCACGGAGGATTCCAACGCGCGGATCGCCGCCAATTTCCGCCGCCCGGCGCTGTTCCAGGGCCAGACCAGCCTGGTGGTGGACGCCCAGGCGCTGCGTGAGCGGCTGAAGGCCTATGACCGCGACGCGATCGTGCTGGCCGTCACGCTGGAACACCCGTTGGCCGATCGCTGGGTGCTGCAGGCGGGGCCGGTGCTGGACCTCAGCCGGGTCGGCCGGGACGGGCAGCTCGACCCCTCGAATCTCGTGGGCGTGCTGGTGGGGCTGCGCTTCGACACCACGGATTCCGTGCTGGACCCGCGCAGCGGCATCCGCGCCCAGGCCAATGTCATCCCCTATACCGGGCTCGATGGCAGCGACGGCTTCGTGCGCATGGTGGGCACGCTGCGCACCTATTTCGACCTGTTCGGCGATGGCGGCTCGGTGGTGGCGCTGCGCGGCACGCTGGGCAGCATCACCGGGGCGGAGGCCGCCGTGCCGCTCGACAAGCGCTTCTATTCCGGCGGCGGCGGGTCCGTGCGCGGCGTCTCCTACCAGTCGATCGGGCCGCGCGATTCGCAGGGCCGGCCCGAGGGCGGGGTGAGCCTCGCCGAGGCCTCGGTGGAGCTGCGCCAGCGCATCCGCGGCAGCTTCGGCATGGTCGCCTTCCTCGATGCCGGCACCGTCGGGCAGAATCCTTTCCCGGATTCGGCCGATCTGCGCATGGGCGCGGGCCTGGGCGTCCGCTACGCCACCGCCATCGGGCCGCTGCGGCTCGACCTCGCCATTCCCCTGCGGCAGCGCGCCGGGGACGATTCCTACGGGCTCTATGTCGGTCTCGGCCAAGCCTTCTGAGCCGCCGCGCCGCTGGGGACGGCGCTGGGCGCTGCGCCTGGGCGCCGCGCTCGGCTTCGTGCTTCTGCTGCCCGTGCTGGTGCTGGCGGCCGGGCTGCTCTGGGCGAATACCGAGGGCGGGCGCGCCAGCCTCGCGCGGCTGGTGGCGTCGCAGGTGCCGGGGCTGACGCTCGCCGGGCTGGAAGGGCCGCTGCCCGGCCGCCTCGGCCTCGCCCAGGCCAGCCTTGCCGATGGCGCGGGGGTGTGGCTCGAGGTCGAGCAGGCCAGCCTGAAGCTCGATCTGCGCGCGCTGCTCGGCGGCACGCTGCGGGTCGAGGCGCTGGAGGCCAGCCGGATCACCCTGCACCGCCTGCCCGAAAGCGCGCCCGACGCCGCGCCCCGCCCGCCCGGCCCGCTGCTGCCCGAATTGCCGCATCTGCCCGTGGCGGTGCAGCTCGATCGGCTGCAGGTGGGCGAGATCCGGCTGGGCGAGGCGGTGCTCGGCCAGGCCCTGGCGCTGCGGGCGGAGGGGCGCGCGCGGCTCGACCCCTGGGGGCTGACCGCGCTGCTGGATGTGGCGAGCCCCGAGGGCACCACGCTGCTGGGGCTCGAGGCCTCGCTGCGCCCGGGCACGGGGCGGCTTGGCGCCAAGCTGATGCTGCGCGACGCCGCGGGCGGGCCGCTGGTGCGCCTGCTCGGCATCACCGACCAGGCCCTGGCGCTGGACCTGACGCTCGATGGCCCGGCCGAGGGCGCGACGCTGCGGGCCGAGGCCGATGCCGGACCCGACATCGCGCTGCGCCTGGAAGGCACGCTGCGCGCGCCCGATACCGCCCGCCTCGCCGTCGAGATCGGGGGGGAGCTGCGCGCCGCGCCGCTGCTGCCCGCCCGCTTGGCTGGCCCCCTCGCCGCGCCGCTGGCCTTCGAACTCCGCGCCGCGCGCCGGCCGGACGGGGCGCTCGACCTCGATGCGCTGCGCCTCGCGCATCCGCTCGGCACGCTCTCGGCCCAGGGCCGCGTGACGCCGACCGGCGCGCTCGATCTGCGCGCCGAGGCCCTGCTGCCGGACAGCGCGAGCCTCGCGCCCCTGCTGCCCGAGGCCATCGGCTGGGCCGGGCTGCGCGCCACCGCGCAGCTCACTGGCCCGCAGGCGGCACCACGCCTCGTGCTGGAGGTTGCGCCCGAGGGGCTGCGCAGTTCCCTCGCCCCCCTCGCCGCCCTGCTGGGCCCGACGCCGCGCCTGACCCTGGACGCCACGGCGCCGGACCGGATCACGCGCCTCGCGATCACCGGCGCGGGGCTCGACGCCCAGGCGCAGGGCCGGGTGGGCGAGGTGCTGGACCTCGCGCTCTCCCTTCAGGCGCGGCTGGAGGAAGGCGATGTCACCGGCAGCTTCGGCCTCACCGCCGAAGCCAAGGGCCCGCGCGCCGATCCCGCGCTGCGCCTGACCGCCGAGAGCGACCGGTTGAGCGCCGCGGGGCGGGTGCTGGAGGGCTTCCGCCTCGCCGCCGAGATCGCCACGCCGCTCAGCGCCCCGCGCGTCACCGCAACCGCCGAGGGCCGCTTCCAGGACCTGCCGCTCAGCCTCGATGTCGCCGGCGCGCCGGAGGATGAGGGCTGGCTGCGCCTGGCCCGCACGGCGCTGCGCTTCGGCCCGGCCGAGGCCAGCGCGGCGGGCCGCCTGCACCCCGAGCGGCGGCTGTTCGACGGCACGCTCGCCGTGACGGCGCCGGATCTCGCCCCCTTCGCGGCTATCCTAGGCCGCCCCCTCGCCGGTGCGGCGACGCTGCAGGCCGCGCTGACCGCGCCGGAGGGGCGGCAGCGCGGCGAGGTGGTGCTGGAGATCCCGCGCCTCACCCTGGCCGAGGCCTCGGCCAGCGGGCTGCGCGCCACGGCGCGGGGCGACCTCGCGGGGCTCGACCTCGCGCTGCGCGGGCGGATCGACCAGATGGAGACGGAGTTCGCCGCGCGGCTCAGCGAGATCGAGGGCGGCGCCAGGCGCATCGACATCGCCACGCTGCGCGCCACGGGGGCGGGCGAGGCGGTGCGCCTCACCGCCCCGGCGCGGCTGACGCTCGGCGCGGATGGCGGGCTGGAGGTCGCACCGCTCACCCTCGCCCTCGGCCGCGGTGCCACGCTGCGCGCCGAGGGCCGCTACGGGCCGGAACGCGCCGATCTGCGGCTGGTGATCCCGCCCTTCCCCGCCGCCGGCCTCGCCAATCTCCTGCCCGGCACGCAGCCGAGCGGCACGCTGGGGGCGGAGCTGCGCATCACCGGCGCGGCCGCCAGCCCCGACCTTGCCCTCACGCTGCGCGGCAGCCAGCTGCGCGACGCCCGGCTGCGCGGCGTGCCGGCGGCCGAACTCCGCGCCGAGGCGAAGCGCGAGGGGGCGGGGGCGATCACCGCCCGCGCCGAACTCGGCATGGGCGCCGCCGCGCGGCTGCTCGCCACGCTGCGCCTGCCCAGCGGCCCCGGCGGGGCGGTGGAGGGCGCGCTGGACGGCAATGCCGACATCGCCACGCTCACCGCGCCGCTGCTCGCCACGGGGGCGAGCCGCGCGGGCGGGCGGCTCAACCTCGCGCTGCGGCTCACCGGCACGCTGGCCGCGCCGCAATTCGGCGGCGAGGCGCGGCTCACCGGCGGATCCTACCGCAACCCGCTCTTCGGCACCGCGACCTCCGACATCAACGGCACGCTGCGGGCCGAGGGCGAGCGGCTGCGCGTCGCGCTCACAGGGCGCAGCGGCAGCGGGCGGCTCAGCCTCGCGGGCACCCTCGCGCCGCTGACGGAGGGCTTCCCCCTCGACCTGCTGCTGACGGCGGAGGGCGCGCAGCCCGTGGCGATGGACCTGCTGCGCGCCACGCTGGATGCCGAGCTGCGCTTTGCCGGGGCGCTCGGCACGGGTGCGACGCTGAGCGGGCCGATCCGGCTGCGCCGCGCCGATATCCGCGTGCCGGAACGCCTGCCGCCCACGGTCCGCTCGCTCGGCCAGGTGAGGGAGATCGGCAGCCCGCCGGGCCGCCCGCCCCGCCCGGCCCTGCCCGCCGCCCCGCCCGCCCCGCCCCAGACCAGCGCGCCGATCAGCCTCGCCGTCAGCTTCGCCGCGCCGCGGCAGGTCTTCGTGCGCGGGCGCGGGCTGGATGTGGAAATGGGGGGCGATCTGCAACTGGTGGGCACGCTGGACGCCCCCGACATCACCGGCGAGTTGGCGATGCGGCGCGGCGACGTGCAGGTGCTGGCACGGCGCCTCGCCTTCGAGCGCGGGCGGCTTTCCTTCGATGGCGGGCTGATGCCGGAACTCGATTTCCGCGCCACCAGCGCCAGCGGCGACACGACGGTAGCGGTGGAGGTCACCGGGCCGCCCAACGCGCCGATCATCGCCTTCACCTCCGTGCCCGAATTGCCGCAGGACGAGGTGCTGGCGCGGCTGCTCTTCGATCGCCCCGCCGGGCAGCTCTCCCCGCTCGAGGCCGCGCAGATCGCCCAGGCCATCGCGGGGGCGACGGGCATCGGCAATGGCACCGTGGCCGGGGTGATGAACCGGGTGCGGGAGACCTTCGCGCTCGATCGGCTGGCGGTGACGGGCGGGAATGAAAGCGCCTCCTCCCGCACCGATCCGGATGAACGGCGCGGGGCGACGCTGGAGGCCGGGCGCTACATTGCCGAGGGGGTCTATGTCGGCGTGCGCCAGGGCACGGAGACGGGCAGCACGCGCGTGGGCGTGCGCGTGGAACTCACCCCGCGCGTGCGGCTCGAGGTCGAGACCGGCGATCGCGAGGCGGGCGAGCGGGTGGGCGTCTCGATGGAGTGGCAGTGGGGGAGGTAGCTACACCCGCATCCAGCCCAGCCACTCCCACCAGGTCGCTGCCAGCAGCAGCATCACGCCCCAGCCGGCCAGCGTGATCACCACGCCCGAGCGCGTGAACTCCCGCCCCTGGAAGCAGCCCGTGCCATAGGCCACCAGGTTCTGCGGCGCATTCACCACCAGCATGAAGCCGAAGGAGACGGCGAATTGCAGGATCATGGTCACGCCCAGCACATTCACCGGCACGCCCGCGCGCGAGACCTCCTGCAGCACCGCGATGACGATGGGGATGAAGGCCGAGGCGAGCGCGGTGGCCGAGGCGAAACCCAGATGCACCAGGATCAGGAAGGCGGAGAGCACGGCCACGATGGCGAAGGGCGTGGCGGTCTTGAGGCCGAAGCCTTCCACGATCAGCCCCGCCAGCCAGGGCGCGCCGCGCGTGGCGACCAGCACGGTACCCAGCGCCACGCCCACGCCGAACAGCAGCAGCGTGCCCCAGGGCACCGCGGCCTGCGCCTGCTTCCAGCTCATCACCCCGATGCCCGGCAGCAGCAGCACGGCGATGGCCATGATGGTGGTGCTGGCGGTGTCGAGAGGGTGCAGCTTGCCCTCGGTGGACCACAGCAGCAGCAGCCCGGCCGCCGCCAGCAGCGTGCGCCATTCCGGCCCCGTCATCGGCCCGAGCGCGGCGAGATCCGCCTGGATGCGCGCGCCACCGCCCTCGATCCGCTCGACCTCGGGCCGGTGCATGCGCCAGAGGATGACATAGAGCACCGGCGCCATGATGAGCCAGAAGGGCAAGGCGGCGATGAACCAGTCGAGCCAGGTGACACTCTGCCCCAGCGCGCGCTGCGTGAAGCCGAGCATGGTGGCGTTCTGCGCCGCCGCCGTCAGCACGCCGACATTCATCACCGAGCAGATCTGCGCCGAGCCGATCATCAGCAGCGCGGCGAGGCGCGATTCCCGGCTGATGCCGAAGGCCGCGATGATGCCGAGCATGATCGGCACCACCGCCGAGACCCGCGCCGTGGCCGAGGGCACCAGGAAGGCCAGCAGCACGCCCACCGCCAGCGCGCCGGCAAAGACCGCGCGCGTCTCGGACCCGACTCGGGACAGGACCAGCAAGGCGATCCGCCGATCGAGCCCCGTGGCGCCGACCGCGCCGGCGAAGACCAGCGCCGCGCCCACCAGCACCACCGCATTGTTGGCGAAGCCCGCGATCGCCCAGTCCCGCGCGCGGGTGATGCCGATGGTCCTGCTGGCATCGGCGATGTCGGGCGCCGTGCCGATCAGCAGGATGATGGCGACCGCGATCAGGATGGCGCTGACGGTGGTGTCCACCGCCTCGCTCACCCAGAGGATCACCGCGAAGACCAGGATGCCGATGGCGCGCTGCCCGGCCACGGGCAGGCCCGCGAAGGGGGGCAGCAGGCAGATCAGCGCCAACGCCGCCGCCGCGCCCAGCAGCCCTACCCAGACCCGTGGCGGCACCGCCGCCTTCATCGCGCTGTCCATGCCGCCCCCCATCGCCATTGGCAAAGGCTAGGAGTGATCCTGGCCCCGCGCCTTGCGCGGGATCAACCCGGGCCCTGCCCCGCGCGGGATCAACCCGCGACCGCCGGCACGCGTCGCACCAGCATCGCATCCAGCTCGGCCCGGCGCGCCCAGAGATCGCGATACCAGGCGAGCCGCGGGGCGACCTGCGCATGCAGCATCCGCTCCGCCGAAACCCAGGCGCGCGCCGCCTCGGCCATGGCCAGGGCGCGCGCGGGCGCATCGAGCAGGGCGCGCAGCTCAGCCGCGAAGGCCTCCGGCGTGGGCACGATCAGCCCCGTCTCGCCATGCCGGATGCTGCCCGCATAGACGACGGGGCTGGCGAGGCAGCACAGCCGATGCCCGCCGGCCTCGATCGCCTTCAGGTCGGATTTCATGCGGTTGAAGCGCGTATCCGCGAGCGGCAGGAAAGCCAGTTCGCAGCGCGCCAGCACCTGCCGGTAGCCGGCGTAATCGGTGGTCGGGGTGAAGCGCTTGTGCGGCGTATCCAGCGCCTCGAAGCTGCGGCGGTCATGCACCACCTCGATGGCCAGGCGCCCCTCGGCCTCGGCGAGCAGGGTATTCAGTGCCGGCAGGAAGGGCGCGATGTCGGCCTCGCGGTTCAGCGCGCCGAAGAACAGCGTCAGGCACCGGGGATCGCGGAAATTGCGCGGCGGCGGCAATTCGGCCAGCGCGTTGGGGAAGACGCCGATGGTCTCGTTGAAGGGGGAGAGCAGGTCGCGCAGCACCGGCGTGGAGGTCTGCACCGCATGCACGCCGCGGAAGGCCAGATGGTCGGTCTGCGCGATGGTCGGCCAATGCGCCGGGTCGTCGTCGAATTCCTGCACGATGACCGCGCCGGTGGCACGCAGGCTGCGGATATAGGCGGGGCTGTCCGGGCTGTTCAGCAGGCGCCGATGCAGCACGATGATGCGCGGCACGTCGGGCTCCAGCGCCGGCATCTCGGCCGCCTGCCCGGCCAGCGTCATCACGCCGGGGCGCGTGGCGAGCGCGCTCAGCGGCTCCAGGATCCGCACATCGTTGACGCCGCCCACGGGCTTGAGCGTGCGCGCCACCACCACCATCGGCCGGGGCGGGCTGCGCGTGGCGCGCCAGACATATTGCAGCGGCGCGCTGCGCCGCAGCCAATCGGCGGGTGTGACGCCCATGGCCTGCAGCGCGGGCGCCATCTGCCGCGCGAAGGCCTCGGCCTTGTCGCGCCCGAAGATGCGCGGGACGACCTCCAGCGGGGTGAGTCCCGCCTGCTCCAGCGCGGCCTTCATGCTGCCGCGCGTGAACCAGCGCAGATGCGTCTGGTCGAACAGGCCCGTCTTCTCGTAGCGCCACTGCCCGCTGAGCAGCCGCGCGGCGAAGGACCAGTGCTCGACATTCGGCACGCAGACCAGCAGCACGCCCTCCTCGGCCAGCAGCTGGGCGTCGCGCTTCAGCACGCCCCAGGGGTCGCGCAGATGTTCCAGCACATCGCCGAAGACCATGGCATCGAGCGTGCCAGGTGCCACCGGCGGCGCCGTCGTTTCGATATCGAGGCGCAGCACCTCGTCGCAATGCGCCGCGGCGGCGCTGGCGAGGGCCTCGTCCGGCTCGATGCCGAGGAAGCGCGTGGCGGGATTGCGGCGCTTGAAGGCGGCGGCGAGCCCCCCCGCGCCGCAGCCGACATCCAGCACCAGCCTCGCATCCAGCGGGATGCGGCCCAGCAGGTCCGGGTTGGCGTGCAGGCCATAGGTGTCGTCAGGGGCGCTCATGGACCGATCCTGCACGGCCGGGCGGGCGGTTCAAGGGGCGGTTCCTTGACCCGCGCGCGCGGGCGCGACCTTGACGTGGCCCCGGATGCCAAGCACCTCAGCGCCATGGCACTGCCCCCCCTTCTGCATCTGCGCGACATCCGGCTTCGGCTCGGTTCAACCCAACTGCTCGACGGGGCGGAGATCGCGGTGGCGCCGGGGGACCGCCTCGCGCTGGTGGGGCGCAATGGCAGCGGCAAATCGACCCTGCTGAAGATCGCTGCCGGTCTCCTCGACGCCGATGCCGGCACGCGCTTCGTCCAGCCGGGGGCGACGATCCGCTATCTGGCGCAGGAGCCCGACCTGGCCGGCTTCGCCACCACCGGCGCCTATGTGGCCGCCGGCCTTGGCCCGGGCGATGACCCGCATCGCGGCCGCGTGCTGCTGGAGGGCCTCGGCCTGAGCGGGGAGGAAGAGCCCTCCCGCCTCTCGGGGGGCGAGAAGCGCCGCGCGGCGCTGGCCCGCGCCCTCGCCCCTGAGCCCGACATCCTGCTGCTGGATGAGCCCACAAACCATCTCGACCTGCCCGCGATCGAATGGCTGGAACAGGAGCTTGCCGGCCTGCGCAGCGCGCTGGTGCTGATCAGCCATGACCGGCGATTCCTGGAACGCCTCTCCCGCGCCATGGTCTGGCTCGACCGCGGCACGACGCGGCGGCTCGAGCAGGGCTTCGGCCAGTTCGAGGCCTGGCGCGACCAGGTGCTGGAGGAGGAGGAGACGCAGGCCCACAAGCTCGCCCGCAAGATCGTGCGCGAGGAGCATTGGCTGCGCTACGGCGTCACCGCGCGGCGCAAGCGCAATGTGAAGCGCCTCGCCGGGCTGCAGGAGCTGCGCAAGCGCCGCAAGGAACGCGTGACCGCACCCGGCACGGTGCGCATGGCAGCGAGCGAGGCCTCGGAATCGGGCAACCTCGTCGCCGCGCTGGAGGGCGTGACCAAGGGCTTCGCCGGGGCGGCACCTGTGGTGCGGGACCTGACCACGCGTGTCATGCGCGGCGACCGCGTGGGCATCGTCGGCCCGAATGGCGCGGGCAAGACCACGCTGCTCAACCTGCTGACCGGCGTGTTGGCACCCGATTCCGGCACGGTGCGGCTGGGGGCGAGCCTGCAGATGGTGACACTCGACCAGAATCGCGAAAGCCTCGACCCCGACGCGACGCTGCAGGATGTGCTGACCGGGGGCTCGGGCGATGTGGTGCGCATCGGGTCCGAGACGAAGCATGTGGTCGGCTACATGAAGGACTTCCTCTTCCTGCCCGAACAGGCGCGCACGCCCGTGGCCGCACTTTCGGGCGGCGAGCGCGGGCGGCTGATGCTGGCGCGGGCGCTCGCCACGCCCTCGAACCTGCTGGTGCTGGACGAGCCGACCAACGACCTCGACCTCGAGACGCTGGACCTGTTGCAGGAGTTGCTGGCCGACTATGCCGGCACGGTGATCGTGGTCAGCCATGACCGCGACTTCCTCGACCGTGTCGCGACCAATGTGCTGGCCTCGGAGGGCGATGGGCGCTGGCAGGACTATGCCGGCGGCTACTCGGACATGGTGGCGCAGCGCGGCCGCGGCGTGCAGGCCAAGGCCCTGGCCGCCGCCGCTGCCGCGACCCCGCGCGAGGCCAGCGAGGGCGTGCGCATCGCCGCCCGGCCGAAGATGTCCTTCAAGGACAAGCACGCGCTGGAGACCCTGCCCGCGCGCATCGCGACGCTGGAGCGCGAGATCGCGGCACTGCAGACGGCGCTGGCCGACCCCGCGCTCTACACCCGCGACCCTGCCGGCTTCGCCGCGCGGACCTCGCTGCTCGGCAAGAAGCAGGCCGAGCGCGACGCGGCGGAAGAGGAATGGCTGCGCCTGGAATTGCTGCGCGAGGAGCTGGAATCCTGAGCCCGTGATCCCACCGGCCGGACGGATCGACCTGCGGCCAGCGGCGCTGGCCGAGCGGCCGGATGGCCGCCGCGCCGAGTGGCGCGCAAGCCAAGCGGCCGGATGGCCGCGCCCGGCGCTTGAGGGCAAGGATGAGATACCAATGAGTCACTGCAAGTGACCGTTGGTATCGGCACGCCGCAGCAGCCCCGCATCCTGCTCGGCATCGGCTTCATGCTGCTTGCCGCGAGCCTCTTCCCGGTGATGAACGGGCTCGTGCAGTGGCTCTCGCCGCGCTACCCCTCCGAGCAGATCATCTGGGCGCGCATCGCCGGGCATCTGCTGGTGATGCTGGCGGTGATGTTGCCGGGCAGCGGCTGGCAGGTGCTGGCCACGCGCCGACCGCTGGCACAGATCGGGCGGTCGCTGTGCCAGCTCGGCTCGACCACGCTCTACTTCATCAGCATCGCCACGGTGCCGCTGGCGAAGGCGGCGGCGATCTCCTTCATCGCGCCCTTCATCGTCACGCTGCTCGCCTGGCCCCTGCTGGGCGAGAGGCCGAAGCTGCACCGCATGGCGGCGGTGTGCATGGGCTTCCTCGGTGTGATCGTGGTCATCCGGCCGGGCTCCGAGGTGTTCCAGCCGGCTTCGCTGCTGCTGCTGGCCGCGGCGTGCTTCTACGCGCTCTATCAGGTGCTCACGCGCAAGGTCGCACCGCATGACCGGGCCGAGACCTCGGCGCTGTACAGCGCATTGCTGGGGGCTGTGGTGCTGAGCCTGCTGGTGCCCTTCTTCTGGGTAACGCCGCAGAACCTGGCCGATACGCTCGCCTTCCTCGCACTGGGCATGCTGGGGGCAAGCGGGCACTATTTCATCGCGCGCGCGATGGCCTATGCGCCGGCGGCCATCGTCTCGCCCTTCCAGTATTGGCAGATCGTGGGTTCGGTGATCGTCGGCTTCCTCATCTCCGGGCTCTGGCCGGATTGGGGCACCTGGGTCGGCGCGGCCATCGTGGTGGGCGCGGGGCTGTTCCTCGCCCTGGCCGAGGGCCGGCGCCGCACCCCGTGACCGCGGCCGCGCGCCGTGCTTGTTTCGCAGCATCAGTGAGGGGGATCGAGGCATGACCATCGGCGTGGGCGGTTCGGATTTCGCCACGGAACTCGCCGCCATCCGCAATGAACGCGACGTGGTGCCGCCGATCGGCGCCGAGGAGCATGAACGCCGCGTCGCCCGCGCCCAGGCGCGGATGCGCGAACTCGGCATCGCCGCACTCTGGCTCGACGGCACGACCAACCTGCAATGGCTGACCGGCATGAAGCACGGCCAGAGCGAGCGCCCCTTCGGCGCCGTGCTGCCCGCGACCGGCGCGCTGACCTATCTCTGCCCGCAATTCGAGGTCGAGAAGGCGCGCACCCTGCTGCTCGTCCCCGGCGAGATCCGCGGCTGGGAAGAGGATGAGGACCCCTACGCGCTGTTCGGCGACATATTGCGGGAGACGGATACGGCGGGCGGCACGGTGGCCATCGACGACATGGCCCGCATGTTCCTCGCCGAGGGGCTGCGCGGCGCGCTGCCCAACCATCGCTTCGTCGCCAGCGGGCCGGTCACTTCCTTCTTGCGCGAACGCAAGACCGAGCATGAGGTCGCGCTGCTGCGCCAGGCCATGGGCATGACGCTGCGCATCCAGGCGGCGGCGGCGCGCGCGCTCGCCCCCGGCGTCACCACCACCGAGGTCCAGGCCTTCCTGGTGGCCGCGCATCAGAAGGCCGGCTTCGATACCGCGCCCGCCTTCTCCATCGTGCTGTTCGGCGAGCCCAGCGCCTATCCGCATGGCGTGCCCTATCCGCAGACGCTGCAGGAAGGCGACGTGGTGCTGGTCGATGTCGGCGGGCCGCTGCACGGCTATGTCAGCGACATCACGCGCAGCTATGTCTTCGGCGAACCCACCGCGCGGCAGCGCGAGATCTGGAACCTCTCGCACCGCGCCCAGGCCGCGGGTTTCGCCGCCGCGAAGCCCGGCGCGCCCTGCGGGGGCATCGACGATGCCTGCCGGGCGGAGGTGGTGAAGTTCGGCTTCGGGCCCGGCTACAAGACACCCGGCCTGCCGCATCGCACCGGCCATGGCATCGGCATGGATGTGCATGAGGCGCCCTATTTCGTCGGCTCCAACCGCGCGCCGCTCGCGCCGGGCAATACCGGCAGCATCGAGCCCACCATCGCCATCTATGGCGAGTTCGGCATACGGCTCGAGGACCATGTGGTGATCACCGAGACGGGGGCGGAATGGCTGACGCCACCGGCGAAATCCGTCGATGAACCTTTCGCGGGAGTCTGAAACGATGCTGACCATCTATGGCGTCTATCGTTCGCGCGCGCTGCGCAACATCTGGCTGCTGGAGGAGATGGGCCAAGCCTATCGCCATGTGCCGGTGATCCAGCCCTACCGCGCGGGGGCGGCGGAAATGATGCATTCGCGCTCGCCGGAATTCCTCGCCATCAGCCCCAATGGCGGCATCCCGGCGATGCAGGATGGCGATCTGGTGCTGTCCGAATCGCTGGCCATCAACCTCTACATCGCGCGGAAGTACGGCGGCCCGCTGGCCGGCGCCGACCTCGCGGAAGAGGGCCGCATCGCGCAATGGACGCTCTTCGGCGCGACCGAGATCGAGCCGCGCTCCATCCAGATCCTCTACAACCGCGTGCAACTGCCGCCCGAGCAGCGCAGCGAGGCGAAGGTGAGCGAGGCCATCGCCGCGCTGCGCACGCCGCTCGCCGCGCTGGATGCGGCCCTTGCCGCCACGGGCTATCTGGTGGGCGGGCGTTTCACCGTGGCCGACATCAATGTGGCCGAGGTGGTGCGCTACACCCTGCCCGCGCCCGAGGTGCTGGAGGCCGCGCCGCGCGTGAAGGCGTGGCTGACCGCCTGCCATGCCCGCCCGGCCTGGAAGAAGATCTTCGCGCGACGCGAGGAAGAGCCGGCGCTGTAGCGCTTCGCCCAAAGCGGCGTCACCTGCGCAGCATTCTGCCCAGGATAAGGGCAGGCGTCGCCTTCGTCGGACGTGAGCCGGGCGCCCGTTGTGGCACGCCGCTGGCATGGGCGCGCCGCCACGCCGCAAGGACACGATGCCAGCGGCGCGTGGCGACAACAAAGACCGGGATGAAGAAATGAACCGCCGCCACTTGCTGGCCAGCGCCACCGCGCTCGCCATGCCTGCCCTGTTGCCTTCGGGCGCCCTGGCCCAGGGCGCCTTTCCGAACCGGCCGATCCGGATCGTCAGCCCCTTCTCCCCCGGCGGGACCTCCGATGGCGTGGTGCGCCTGCTGAGCCCGACGCTGGAACGCGTGCTCGGCCAGCCCATCGTGCTCGACAATCGCCCCGGCGCGGGCGGCACGGTGGGCACCGCGCATATCGCCGCCGAGCGGCCCGATGGCTATTCGCTGGTGCTGGCCAATGCCGGGCCGATGGCCATCGCGCAGACGCTGTTCCGCAACCTCGCCTATGATGTCCGCCGCAGCTTCTCCTACGTCATGCTCGTGGGTGGCGCGCCGATGGTGGTGGGCGTGCGCCCGGGCGGGCCGATCACTTCCATGGCCGACTACCTCGCCGCCGCCCGCGCCCGGCCCGAGGCGATGAGCTATGGCAGTGCCGGCATCGGCTCGGTCGGGCATCTCGCCGGGATGCTCTGGGCGCGCGAGGCGGGCGTGCAGTTGCTGCATGTCCCCTTCCGTGGCGGTGGCGAGGCCGAGCAGCAGGTGCTTGGCGGCAGCCTGGGTTCCCTGTGGAACACGCTCGGCGCCCATGCCGGCAGCGTGCGCGGCGGCACGTTGCGCGCGCTGGCGGTGACCAGCGGTGAGCGCATGTCCACCTTCCCCGATGTGCCGACCATCGTCGAGGCCGGCTTCCCGAACGCCACCGCGATCAACTGGTTCGTGCTGGCCGGCCCCGCCGGGATGCCGGAGCCCGTCATGGCGCGCATCCGCGAGGCCTTCACGGTCGCCATCGCCGAACCGGGGATGAAGGAGCGCATCGCCGGTCTCGGCGTGCTGACCATGACGGATAACGGGTCCGCCGATGTGCAGGCCTTTGTCTCGCGCGAGGTGGACCGCTGGGCGCCGATCGTGCGCGACAGCGGTGCCACGCCGAGCTGAGGCGCCGGCTGGTCCGATCCGACCGTCGCGGTCGGATCGGACCGGCTGCATCAGCCCTTCATCACGCTGAGAAGGCCGGGCACCGCCAGTGCCGCGAAGTGCTGCGCCACGGGGATATCGGCCTCGGTGTACCAGTTCGCGTGATGCAGCAGGTTGATCGTGCCGATGCTGGCGCCGTTCCAGCGCACCGGCACGTTCAGCACGCTCTCGCAGCCGAGCGAGCGGATCAGCTCGTGGTCGAAGAAGACATCGGCGATGTCCTCATAGGTGCGGCCGATATAGGGCCGCCCCTCATCCAGCACCGAGCGGAACCAATGCGTCTTGTTGATCGGCTTGCGGCCGCCGACGGGGTATTCGCGCGGCATGTTGGAATAGTAGCGCTGGCTCTCCTGCGCGCCGGGATGGATGACCAGGATGGTGAAGAGCCGATGCCCGATGGCCCGGCCCATCGCCGCATCAAGCGCGGCAAAGAGCGGTCCGGGCTGGTCGGGCTCGGCCATCGCCGCCATCACGTTGTGGAGCAAAGGCGCGGGATCGTGGCGGGTCATGGCGTGGACCTTGTGCGGGTTCGTTCGGGAATGAGCCCCTGCGGGCGGAAACGCAGCAGCAGGATCAGCGAGAGGGCGATGATGCCCTCCCGCAGCGCGGCCTTCTGCACGGGGGTGACGCCGGGGATCTCGGCGGCAAGGAAGCGCGTGCCCTCGATCAGTGCGATGACGAACAATGCGCCGATCACCGCGCCGCGCATGGAACCCACGCCGCCCGCCGTCAGCGCCAGGACGATGTAGATCGTCAACAGCGGCGCGAAGCCATCGGGCGCGATATAGGCGTTGTAGTGCGCATAGAGTGCGCCCGCGGCGCCGATGATGGCCGCGCCGATCACGAAGGCCCGCACCTTGAACCAGAGCACCGGCTTGCCCGCCACGGCGGCGACATCCTCATCCTCGCGGATCGCGCGCAGCACCCGCCCGAAGGGCGAATGCGACAGGCGCGCAAGCAGCGCGAAGCCGACCGCGACCGCCGCCCAGACGAGGCCCAGGAAGATCAGGTTGAAGCCCTGCGGCGAGACATCGCCGCGCCAGGGGCCGGGGATGCCGCTGATCCCGTCCGTACCGTTGGTCAGCCAGATCTCGTTCGAGGCGACGAGCCGGATCACCTCCGCGAAGCCGAGCGTCACGATGGCCAGGTAGTCGCCGCGCAACCTCGCGACGATCAGCGCCATCACCCCGCCGGCCGCCGCCGCCACCAGCGCGCCCGCGGCCCAGCCCAGCGGCATCGGCCAGAACAGCTTCGTCGTGAGCAGCGCCGAGGCATAGGCACCGAGCCCGAAGAAGCCGACCAGGCCCAGATTGACCATGCCGGTCAGGCCCCAGATCACGTTCAGCCCCAGCGCCATCAGCGCGTAGAAGCCGGCGAACACCAGCATGGCGACGAGATAGGCTTCCATCAGCCGCGCGCCCCCAGCAGGCCGGAGGGGCGAAACATCAGCACGAGCAGGATGGCAAGGAAGGCCGTGACGGTGCGGTAGGCGGGCTCCAGCACCACGCCGGCCAGTTCCTCTCCCACGCCGACCACCATGGCGCCGAGTGCCGCGCCTGGAATCGAACCCAGCCCGCCCACCACGGCGGCCGCGAAAACACTCAGCACGACGCGGAAGCCGGTCAGCGGATCGATCGAGGTGTCGAGGCCGATCAGCATCCCCCCGAAGCCCGCCAGCCCCGCGCCGATGAAGACGGCGACACGCGCGATGCGGTCCGGATCCACGCCCTTGATGTCGGCCAGCATCGGGTTGTCGGCCACCGCGCGCATCGCCCGGCCGAGCCGCGTGAAGGCGAGCAGCGCAAAGAGCGCGCCGGCGGCCGCGATGGCGTAGAGCGTATTCGCGAGCTGCTGCGGGCTCACGCGGATGCCATCGAAGCGCCAGTCGCGCAGGATCGGCAGGTCATAGCCCTTCAGGTCGTTGCCGAAGGCGAAGCGGACCACGTTCTCGAGCAGGATGGTGAGCGCGACCGAGGCGATGGCGACCGTCAGAGGACCTGCCGGACGCAGCGGCTTCAGGGCCAGTTCCTCGCACAGCAGGCCAACGGCGCCCGCGGCGAGGAAGGCGATCAGCAGCGCCAGGCCAGCCGGCAGACCCCATTGCACATTCGCGATCCAGCCCGCGAAGGCGCCCATGGTCGCGAAGCCGGCCACGGCGAAGTTCGGGTAGCGCAGGACGGCGAAGATGCAGTTGAAGCCGATGGCGGGCAGCATCAGCATGCTCCCCGCCATCACGCCATTCAGAAGGATCTGCGCGAGGTCCCGCCAGTCCTGGATCAAGTCAGGGCCATCAGCACGAAGCGCCCGCCCTCGGCGCGCTCATAGCGGAATTTCGTGCCGCGGATGTCGCCGCGATCGTCGAAATCCACGGGGCCGGAGGCGCCCTCGAAGTTGATCGGTCGCCCGGCGGCGATCAGGCGCAGGCCATCGGTGACATTGTCCACCTTCTCGCCGTCACCGGCCGCGATGCGGCGCACATTGTCGCGGATCGCGACACCCGTCGCATCCCCGGCCGCCGCGGCGGCGAGGATGGCGAGCGAGGCGTGGTCATTGGTCTGCGCCGAATAGGGATCGACCTCGACATTGCCGAAGCGGGTCTGCAGCCGGCGGAAGGCGCCCGATTCGATGTCCGGGCTCGGCTGCCAGGTAATGACGCCGTTCGTCACCTCGTTGGGCAGGGTCTGGAAGCTGCTCTGGTTCACCGCATAGGCCGGCGTGAAGCGGCGGCCCTCGAAGCCGGCACGGAAAAGCTCGCGCAGCAGGATGGTGACATCCGGCAGGTAGCCGTTGAGGAACACCGTATCGACGCGCGCGCGCATGATCTGGTCGACTTCCGAGCGGAAGGCGGTCTTGTCGCGCTCATACACCACATAGCCGGCGACCGTGCCGCCGGCGGCGCGGAAGCGCTCGGTCAGCACGTCCTGGCTGGACTGCGCGAAGGGCGACTGCGCGGCCAGGTGGAAGACGCGGCGCGAGCCCTGGCGAAGCAGGAAGTCGGCGCCGGTCGCGATCTGCAGGCGGCTGTTGGGCTGGGTTCGGAAGATGAAGCCCTGGTGGGGCAGCAAGGTGATGGAATCGGCGCCCGAGACGGTGAACAGCGGCAGCCGGTTCTCCCAGCACAACGGCGCGACGGCGGTGGTCACCGAACTCGCCCAGGTGCCCATCAGGGCGGTCACGCGATCCACATCGATCAGCTTGCGCGCGCCGCGCACGCCGGCATCGGGGTTGGTCTGGTCATCCTCGGCGACCACGCGGATCTGCCGGCCGCGAACACCGCCGGCGGCGTTCGCCTCATCCACCACCGACTGGATGGCGCGCAGCATGGCCGGGCCATAGGGGCCACCCGCACCGGTGAGCGGCGGCAGGGCGCCGAAGACGATCGGCGCGCCCTGGCCGAAAGCCTTGCCGCCGATGGTGAAGCTGGAGGCGAGGCCGGCAGCGCCAAGCAGCGCGGCGCGGCGGGTGGTGGTGAAACGCGTCATCCCAGTCATCTCCCCGTTTGCGGTTTTCAGGATAGCCAGACTCATCCGCCAAGGAACAGGCGGCGCACCTCGGGATCTGCGGCCAGGGCAGCGGCCGCGCCAACGCGCGCGACGCGCCCATCGACAAGCACTATGCCTTCTTCGGCGATGGCCAGCGCCTCCAGCGCATTCTGCTCGACCATCAGGATGGCCGTGCCCTCGGCATGGATCGCCGCGATGCTGTCGAACAGCGATTCGGCGGCCTTGGGGCTCAATCCGGCGGAGGGTTCATCGAGCAGCAACAGCTTCGGATCCACCATCAGCGCCATGCCCATGGCCAGGATCTGCCGCTGTCCGCCCGAGAGCGTGCGCGCCGCCCTGCGGCGCTTCTCCGCAAGAATGGGAAAGCGGGCGAACAGCGCCTCGACGCGCCGCACCACCTGCGCGCGGGGTTCGAGATAGCCGCCCATCTCCAGGTTCTCGCGCACGGTGAGGCTGGGGAAGATGTTGGCTTCCTGGGGCACGAAGGCCACGCCGCGGGCTGCGACGCCGCGCGGCGGCAGGCCGGTCAGCACCTCGCCCGACAGGCGCACCTGCCCTGCCTTGGGCTTGATCATGCCCGCGATGGCCTTGAGCAGCGTGGACTTGCCTGCCCCGTTCGGCCCCACGATCGCCGCCATGCGTCGTTCCGGCAACGCCAGCGTGATCCCCTTCAGGATCTCATCCGCCGCGCCATAGCCGCCGACGAGCCCCTCGACCTCCAGCAGCGCGCTCATGCGTGCGCCCGCCTGCCCATATAGGCTTCCTGCACGCGCGCATCCTCGGCGACATCGCGGAAGGCACCGCTGGTGAGGAAGCGCCCCTCGGCCATCACGATCACCTCGTCGCAGAGCGAGGCGACGAAATCCATGTGGTGCTCGACCACCAGCACGGTCATGCCCTCATCGCGCAGGGCGCCGATATGGGTGGCGATCTCGGCCGAGAGCGAGGGGTTCACCCCCGCCACGGGTTCATCGAGCAGCAGCAGGCGCGGTTCGGCCATCAGCGCGCGGCCGATCTCCATCAGCTTCTTCTGCCCGCCCGAGAGTGCGGCCGCCTGATTGTCCAGCACGCGGGTGAGGTTGAGCCGGGCCGCGACGCGCTTGGCACGCTCGCGCAGCATCTCTTCGCGCGCGCGGGTCGCGCCCGGGCGCAGCAGCGCGCCCAGCACCTGCTCGCCCGGCTGCGCGGGGCCGTAGAGCAGGAGGTTCTCGAGCACCGTCAGGCGCGGGATGCCACGCGCGATCTGGAAGCTGCGCACCAGCCCCGCGCCGGTGATGCGGTCCGACCGCCAGCCGGTGATGTCCTGGCCGTCGAAGACGACCTGCCCCGAATCGGGACGGATGACGCCGGAGATGCATTGGAAGGCGGTGGATTTGCCCGCGCCATTCGGGCCGATCAGCGCCGTGACGGTGCCGCGCCGGACGGAGAAGTCCAGGCCGGCCAGCGCCACGACCCCGCCGAATCGCCGGCCGAGGCCGCGCACGTCGAGGATCGAGGCGGTCATGCGCGCAGACGCTACACGACCAAGGATGCGGCGCAATCCCGCCGAGGCTGGCTCAGCTCAGCCTGGCTGCACCTTAGCCAGGGCTGCCTTGACCGAGCCTGCCTGGGCCTCGCCCGGCAGGACCGGGGCGGCGGGCTTCAGCGGCCGTGGCGGCAGCACAAGGGCGGGCGGCGGCTCCGGGGCGCGCAACAGACCCGAGGCGAGCATCTGCTCGCGTCGGAAGGCCTGCTGGTCCATGTCCATCCTCCTCGGGCGGAATCCGCCGTGCCACACAGGTGACGCCCTTACGCCCGCTTAGTCCAGCGCCGATGGCACGACCGCGGCAAAACAGCGTCTGGCGGATGAAAGCATGCCCGCGTTAGCGAAGCGTGAGCGGGGCTCGGCCTACTCCTCCCAGCCCGGCGCCTCGCCGGCCAGCCAGCGCCGGCCCGCGGCGTAGAGCGCCTGCACGCGCTCCCCCTTCAGCCCCGGCATGTCGGTCTTCACCGTGTAGCCGATCTGGGTCTGCAGATAGGCAAGATGGCGGTAACCCTCGGGGAAGCGCGCCAGCAACGCGGGATCGAGGCTGAGCTTCGCGGCCGGGTCCACCGGGTCCATCCGGTCCTTCTCGTAGATCGGCTGGCGCAGCACGATGCCCCATTTGCCGTCGCGCTCCTCGATGAAGTCGTGGAAGCGGCCCGTGCAGACGACATCGACCAGCACGCCATGCACCTCGGCGCGCTGGCTGATCGTCATCTTGGTCTGGGCGATGGCGCGGTGGCCGGCGAGATCGACCGAGCAGCCGCCGAGGAAATGCAGGATCGAGACACCCTTCGCCCAGCCGGCCTTGGAGGCCTCGATGAACTGCGCGGCCGGGGCCTGGCACCAGGTGGCGAACATGCGGCCATCGCTGTGCCAGCAACTGGCGAAACGCTCCCAATCCCCGGCATCGCGCCAGACCGCCCAGTTCTGCACGAGTTCGGCCACCTGCAGGCGGCGGAGTTGGTCATTGGCGGTCATGGCAGGCCTCTTCGATGCTCGGCCGCGCTTATCGCGCGCCCCGGCGCCCCGCAAGACAGCTTGACGCGCCGCCCCCGTCGCGTAGGAGAGCGCGCAACAAACGATTGCACGTCCGAGGAGACAGCCAATGACCCTGACGCGCCGCGCCACGCTGGCCACCGCCCTGATGCTGCCCGGCCTGGCGCACGCCCAGCCGCGCCCGGTCTGGCCGGATCGCCCCGTGCGCCTGCTGCAGGGCTTCGCGGCCGGCGGCGGCACCGACATCCTCGCCCGCCTCGTCGCGCCCAGCCTCGCGGCCGCCTTCGGCCAGCCCGTGGTGGTGGAAAGCCGCCCCGGCGCGGGCGGCACGCTGGCGGCCGAGGCGCTGGCGCGGGCGACCGACGGGCATACGCTGATGATGCTCAACAACGGCTTCGCCGTTTCCGCCGCGCTGTATCGCCGCCTGCCCTATGACCCGCGCGCCGACATCGCGCCGGTGGCGATGGTGGCCAGCAGCGGGCTCGTGCTGCTCGTCGCCAATACGCCCGACGCACCGCGCGACCTGGCGGAGCTGATCGCGCGCGCCAGGGCGCGGCCGGATGCGCTGAACCTTGCCACCGTCGGCGTCGGCAGCACGCAGCACTTCGTCGCCGAGGCGGTGCAGGCGGCTGGCGATTTCCGCCTCACCCATGTGCCCTATCGCGGCACCCCGGCCGCGCTCATCGCGCTGCGCGCGGGCGAGGTGCAGGTGGTCTCGGAAGTGGCGGCCGCGGTACTCGGCCAGATCCGCGATGGCGAGGTGCGCGCGCTCGCCATCACCTCGCCGCGGCGCTCGCCCCTGCTGCCGCAGGTGCCGACGGTCGCCGAATTGCTCAACCTCTCCGATTTCGATATCGAGACCTGGTATGCCATCGGCGCGCCCGCCAGCATGCCGAGCTTTGTCATCGAGCGCATCACCGAGGCGGTGCGCGGCCTCGCCGCGAATGCCGAGCTCGGCCCGCGGCTGGCCGCCCTCGGCCTCACGCTGCGCGAGGCCGGCACGCCGGCCAGCACGCGCGCGCAGGTGCATGCCGAGATGGCGCGCTGGGCCGAGGTGGTCGAGCGCACCCGCATGGAACGCCAATAGAGGACTGCCACCCAGCATGACCGACCGCATCGCCGCCACCGACCACCCCGTCCATGCGCTGATCGCCGCGCGCTGGAGCCCGCGCAGCTTCACCGAGGCGCCGGTGACGGCCGAGCAGACGGCGAGCCTGCTGGAAGCCGCGCGCTGGGCGGCCTCCTGCGTCAACGACCAGCCCTGGTATTTCGTGATCGCGCGGCGCGATGCCGATCCGGCGGGCTTCGCGAAGCTGCTCGGCCTGCTCACGCCCAACAACCAGGGCTGGGCGAAGCGGGCGGGGCTGCTGATGATCGCGGTGGCGCGCATGAACTTCGCCGCCAACGGCAACCCCAACGCGGTGGCGACCTATGACCTCGGCCAGGCGGCGGCGCATATCGCGCTGCAGGCCACGGCCCTCGGGCTGCAGGCGCACCAGATGCGCGGCTTCGATGTGGAACGCGCGCGCAGCGAGCTCGGCGTGCCGGCCGGACATGAGCCGATGGCGGCGATCGCGGTGGGGCATACCGGCGACCCCTCCCTGCTGCCGGAAGCCCTTGCGGTGCGCGAAGTGGCGCCACGGACCCGCAAGCCGATCGATGCCTTCGCCTTCGTGGCGCAGTGGGACGCAAAACTCGTTCCGTGACGCGCTCTTGCCAAGCGCGGCGGAGGCAGAATATCGGTTGCGGATAACCAAGCCGGGAGCCAATGCCGATGCAACGTCACCTTCTTCTGCCGCTGGCCGCGGCAGCGGCTTTCCTTCTCGCGCCAACGGCGCAGGCACAGGATGCCGATGCCGGCCAGCGCGTGTTCAACCAGTGCCGCGCCTGCCATGTCATCGCGTCCGGCGGCCGCAACGGCGTGGGCCCGAACCTCTACGGCGTCTGGGGCCGTGCCGCCGGCGCGGTGGAGGGCTTCCGCTACTCCGCGCCGATGCGCCAGAAGGCCAGTGAGGGCCTGGTCTGGACGGAAGAGAATCTGCGCGCCTACCTGACCGATCCGAAGTCGGTGGTGCCGGCGGGCTCGATGGCCTTCGCCGGCATCCGCAACCCGCAGCAGCTCAACGACCTGATGGCCTATCTGCAGCGGGCCTCGACGGCGCAGTAAGCCTGTGTCGCGCGGCTGGCCATCAGCCGCGCATCACGGGGCCGCGCAGCGCGAGGAATTCGTCCACCGCCTCGACGAATCCCGCGCGCTCCGCCTGCCCGACCATCAGTGACAGCGCGACCATGCCGCGGCGGGCGATGTACCAGCCGCGCTCGAGCAGATCCAGGAACAGCAGTTCCTTCATCGCCTGGTCGCCCGCGGCCGCCTCCGTCGCGTCCCGTGGCGCGGCGGCAGTGAAGTGGAAGGACATCATCGAGCCGCGGCCGGTGACGACCATCGGCACGCCATGCGCCGCGGCGCGGGCATTCAACGCATGGCGCAAGTCATCGCCTGCGGCATTGTGCGCGACGGCGACCTCCGGCGTGTAGATCTCCGACAGCGCGGCGATGCCGGCCGACATGGTCAGCGTGTTGTTGTTGAAGGTGCCGGCATGGCCGATGGCATCCGCGCGCCGCGGATCGAAGCGCGACATCAGATCCGCCCGTCCGCCGAAGGCACCGAAGGACATGCCCCCGCCGATATACTTGCCCAGCGTCACCAGATCCGGCTTCAGCCCCATCGCGCCATGCAGCCCGCCAGGCGCGAGGCGGCTGGTCATGACCTCATCGAGGATGAACAGCGCGCCGGACGCCGCCGCGGCGGCCTGGAGCCCCTCGAGGAACGCCGGCGTCGCCGGGATGCAGCCGCCCCCGCCCAGCATCGGCTCGAGGATGATGGCGGCGAGATCACCGGCATGGGCCTCGATCAGCGCCTGCGCGCCCGCGAGATCATTGTAGCGCGCCAGCACCACGCGATGCGGCACGTTCAGCGAGGCAAGGCCGCTCGCGAAGGAGAACAAGCCGCCATGATAGCCGCCCTCGAAGGCGAGGATGGTGCGCCGCCCCGTCGCGATGCAGGCGAGGCCGAGGGCCATGAGGTTCGCCTCGGTGCCGGAATTGCAGAAGCGCACCCGCTCCACGGCCGGGAAGCGCGCGCAGACGAGGCGCGCGAACTCGCCCTCCAGCGCATTGTGCCCGGTGAGGTTTACGCCGAGATCGAGGGCCCGCAGCACCGCTGCGCGGATCGCCGGATGCGAGTGCCCGAAGAGCCCGGCGGAATACTCGCCGATCATGGAGACGTAGCTGTGGCCGTCGGAATCGGTGATCCGGCACCCCTCCCCGCTTTCGACGCGGAAGGGAAAGGGGCCGTGGAAGATCACGCTGCGGGTATTGCCGCCGGGCATATGGGCGGCGGCCTCCAGATGGTGCGCCTGGCTGCGCGGGCGGCGCCGGGCATAGGTCTCGCGCGCCTCTTCCAGCGCGTCGGTGAGATCGGCGTTGCGCATGCGGCCCTCCGGCGCCGGCTTTGCCTCCGCCTGGCGCTGCCGGCATCATGACCCCTCGGGGCGGGAGGTGACCAGATGGGATTGCTCGCGGGCCGCATCGCGGTGGTGACGGGCGCGGCGCGTGGCCTGGGTGCGGCCATCGCCGCGAGGCTGGCGGCCGAGGGCGCGGCGGTGACGGGGCTCGACCTGCCCGAGTGCGACGTGACCGAGGAAGCGCAGGTGGCGCAGGCCATGGCGCGGCTGCCGCATATCGACATCCTCGTCGCCAATGCCGGCGTGGTGCCGCCCTGGCGCGGCGTGGAGGCGCTCGACCTCGCCGAGTGGGACCGGGTCTTCGCCGTGAATGTGCGCGGTGTCGCCGCCTGCATGAAGCACGCCGCCCCCCGCATGGGCGCGGGCGGGGCGATCCTCGCCATGGCGAGCCTGAATGCCGAGCGCACGGCGGCGGGCCAGGCGCTCTACACCGCGAGCAAGCACGCCGTGCTGGGGCTGGTGCGCGCCGCGGCGCTGGATCTCGGCCCGCGCGGCATCCGCGTGAACGCGCTTGGCCCCGGCCCCGTTGCCACCGCGGCGCTGCGCGGTCGCATCGCCGCGCGCGGCATGGCGGAGGACGAGGCGCTGGCCCATGAGGCCGCGCGCACGCCGCTCGGCCGCATCGCGACCGAGGCGGAGGTGGCGAATGCGGCGCTGTTCCTCGTCTCCGATCTCGCCAGCGGCATCACCGGCAAGATGCTGCGCGTCGATGGCGGGCTGGCGTGATCAGTGCCGCCCTTGGGCCGCCGCCCGCCGGTTGAGGTAGAAGGCGTAGCTCGGCGGCAGGATATCGGCCGGCTTGGCCACGCCCAGCGCGCGCGACGCGCGATAGGGCCAGGCCGGATCGGCGATGAATTCGCGGGCCAGCGCGATGGCGTCCGCATGGCCCTCGGCCAGGATCTGCTCGGCCAGGAC
Source organism: Roseomonas sp. TF40 (assembly GCF_057219975.1). Taxonomy (NCBI): domain Bacteria; kingdom Pseudomonadati; phylum Pseudomonadota; class Alphaproteobacteria; order Acetobacterales; family Roseomonadaceae; genus Roseomonas; species Roseomonas sp. TF40. Next base: position 672,637 of record NZ_JBXVVR010000001.1, read on the forward strand.
GGGATCCGTGATGAGGCCCACCGCCATGGTCGGAATGCCGACCTCACGCTTCACCGCCGCCGCCAGCGGCACCTGGAAGCCATGCGTCTGCGGCACCTGCGAGAGCGAAACCGGCAGGCCGATGCCGCCTGCCGAGCAATCGATCATGTCCACGCCGCGCGCCTTGAGTTCGCGCATGACGGGGATCGAATCCTCAAGCGTGAGCCCGCCCGGCATGTTGTCCGCCAGCGAGGCGCGCCAGAGCAGCGGCATGCGCTCGGGGATCACCGCGCGCACCGCCTCCGCCACGCGCAGCGGCAGCTTCATCCGCCCGGCCGCATCGCCGCCATAGGAATCGCTGCGCTGGTTGGTGAGCGGCGAGAGGAAGGCGTGCAGCAGATAGCCATGCGCGCCATGCAGTTCGATCAGGTCGAAACCGGCCGCCACGGAACGCCGCGCGGCGGCGGCAAAACCCGCCACGATGCGGTCGATGTCCTCGAGGCTTGCCGCGCGCGGGGCACGCCAGCCCTCGCGCATCGGGATCGCCGAGGGGCCGATGGTCTCCCAGAAGGCCTCGGGGCCGCTTTCGGGCAGCGGGCCATTGCCCTCCCAGGGGCGCTGTGTGGCGCCCTTGCCGCCTGCGAAGTTGAGCTGGATGCCCGACGCCACGCCCTGCGCGCGATGCAGCGCGTTGATCTCGCGCCAGGCCGCCACCTGCTCATCGTTCCAGATGCCGGCGCAGCCATGGGTGATGCGCCCCTCGCGCAGCACCGCGGTGGCCTCGGCGATCATCAGGCCGACGCCACCGAGCGCGAAGCGGCCGTGATGCGCGCGGTGCCAGGCGTTCGGCACGCCCTCTTCCGCCAGGTACTGGCACATCGGCGCAACGGTGATGCGGTTGCGGAGCGTCACGCCGCGCAAAGTCAGCGGCGTGAACATCACGGGATCGCTCATGCGGGGCGCTTTTCCCATCCATGCTGCGCCAGGATGTCGTGGCTGGCCGCGAGGTCGCCATCCGGATCCGTGCCCGGCTGCGCGGCATCGGTGATGATCTCGAGCACGGTGAGGCCGGTATAGCCGATCTCGCGCAGCGCCGCGGCGGCAGGGCCGGGCTCTACGATGCCGGTGCCCAGGCGATCATGCTTGAAGTCGCCATAGCCGGTGTCGCTGATGTGCACGTTCTTGATGCGGCTGCCGAGCATCTTGATGGCAGCGCCGACATCCTCCTTGATGTAGGCGCTGTTGCAGACATCGAAGTTGATGCCGACGGAGGAATCGATGTCGTTCGCGACGTCGAGCATGTCCTTCGCCGTGGGCAGGAAGGTGAAGGGCACGTTCTCGAGGATGATCTCCGTGCCGCTGCCCTTCGCATGGGCCACGAGTTCCTTCGTGCCCTCCACGAACCAGTCGCGCATCCACTTCACGGGCGGGTTGATGAGCGAGTTCACCGGACCCGGAATGGCGCAGACATAGGGGCAGCCCCAATCGGCGGCGAGGTCGATCGCCTCCTTGTAGCGATCGAGGGTGTAGCGCCGCATGATCGGGCAGACGCTGTTCGGGTTGTTGTCGAGCAGCGGGTAGCAGAAGCTGGTGATGCGCCCGCCGATGTCGTTGAGCCAGGACTTCACCGCACGCTTCTCCGCCGGCGTCATCGAGGACGGCCAGAGATGCGGCGGGAAGATCATCATCTCGAAATTCCGGTAGCCCTGGCTCGCCAGATGCTGCAGCGCGCCGAGGCCGGAATGCGAATAGAGGAAGGGAAAGGTCGAGGCTGCCACGCGGAAATCGGCCATCTGGATTCTCCTCAGAGCATGGATTCGAGGCGGGTGTTCACGATCATCTCCGCCACATGCGCCTGCTCCGGCAGGCGCAGCAGCAGGGAGACGATCTCGGCGATGGTATCGGGCCGCAGGCGGCCCGGCCCGGGGGTGACGCCGGGCAGGCTCGCAACCAGTTCCGTGTCGATCGCACCGGGGCAGAGCGCGGTGGCGCGCAGCCCCTCCGCATGGCCGGCGAAGCGCGTCGCGTGGGTGAGTGCCACCAGCGCATGCTTCGACATGGCGTAGCCCAGCGTGACCGAGATGTCGCGGATGCGCTTGCCGTCGGTGGAAGCAATGTTCACCACGCGGCCATGGCCCGAGGCGCGCAGATGCGGCAGCGCCGCGCGCGTGACGCGCAGCGGCGACTTGACGTTCACCTCCCACATCGCGTCCAGCGCATCCTCATCGTCATCGTCGAAGGTGACGCGGGCGAGGATGCCGGCATTGTTCACCAGCGCGTCGAGCCGGCCATGCGCGGCCACCGCCTCCGCGATCCAGGAGGCCGCGGTCGCGCGCTGCGTGGCATCGAAGCGATGGAAGGTCACGCGCGCACCACCGGCGAATGCCAGGCGCGCAGCGGCGCCCTTCGGGTCGCGCACACCAAGCGCGAGCGCGAAGCCTTCCGCATGCAGGCGCCGCGCGATGCTCGCACCCAGCCCCCGCCCCGCCCCGGACAGGGCGACGACCCGGCCTTCGGCGGGGAGCATCGCGGCACTCACTCAGAACAATCCCTGATAGACGCCGCCATCATTGACGATGTTTTGCGCCGTCATGAAGCCCGCCTGCGCGCTGCAGAGGAAGGCCACCAGATCACCATTCTCCGAAGGATCGGCGAAACGCCCAGCCGGGCAGTTCTTCAGCCGGTCCTGCACGATCGCCTCATAGGTCACGCCGCCGCGCGCCGCATGGCCATGCAGATTCGTGCGCAGCGCATCGGTATCGAACAGGCCAGGGCAGACGCTGTTGATCGTCACGTTGTGTCCGATCAACTCGCGCGAAAAGGAAGCGATCGCCGCGGCCAGGCCGGCGCGCGCCGAATGGCTGTGCGCAAAGCCGACCTGCGGGAACTTGATGAAGCTGACCGAGATGTTGACGATGCGTCCGAACTTGCGCTCGCACATGCCCGGCGCGGTGCGGCGGATGAGATCGACGGCCGAGTAGAAATGCTCGTCCCACCAGCGGCGCCACTCGGCCTCATCCCAGCTGCGGAAATCGCCCGGCACCTGGCGCGTGCCCGGGCTGGTGACCAGGATGTCCGGCGCCGGACAGGCCGCGAGCAGCGCGTCGCGACCCGCGGCGGTGTTCACATCGCCCGCCACGGTGCGCACTTTCACGCCGTGCCTCGCCGTGATCTCCGCTGCCGCCTCCTCCAGCGGTCCGGGGGTGCGTGAGATCAGCGTGAGGTCGCAGCCCTCCCGCGCGAGGCTCTCCGCACAGGCGCGGCCCAGCCCCTTGCTGGCCGCGCAGACAATGGCCTGACGGCCGCGAATGCCCAGATCCATCAGCGTGCAATCCCGAGATCGCGCAGCCCCTGCTTGAGGCCTTCAAGCGGCTCGCCCACACAGGGCTGCAGCGGCATGCGCGGTGTGCCGCCTCCCGGATAGCCAAGGAAATCCATCGCAGCCTTGGTGGCCGGATAGAGCGTGCGCCCGCCGCTGACGAAAAGATCCGTCAGGCGCCGGCAGGTCGCCTGCAGTTGCTCGGCCTCCGCCATCCGTCCCGCCTTGGCGGCGTGGTAGAGATCCGTGCAGCCCTTCCAGACATTCGGAAAGCAATCGACCGTGCCATCGGCGCCAAGCGTCACGGCCGGCACGCCGAAGACCGAGGAGGGCCCGCAGAAGACACGCAGCTGGTCCTTCACCGCGATCAGCGTCGCGTAGAAATTGTTCCAGTCGCCGCTGCTCTCCTTGATCGCGACGACCTTCTCCAAGGAAGCGAGCCGCAGCGCGAGCGCGGGCGAGATCGCGTTCACCGCATTGCCCGGAATGTTGTAGGCCATGATCGGCAGCGGCGAAGCGGCAGAGACGGCCGCGAAATGCGCGAAGATCTCGTCATCCGTCAGCTTCACGAAATAGGGCGGCAGCACCAGCACGCCATCGGCGCCGCATTCGGCAGCCATCTTCGCGAAGGCGATGGTGTCCGCCGCACCGACGCAGCCCACGCCGACGATCGCCGTGCCGCGCCCCTTGGTCGCGGTCACCGTGTCGCTATAGAGCGCGCGGCGTTCCTCGGCGCTCAAGGTCCAGAATTCGCCGGTGCAGCCGCAGGCGACGACGCCCGTCGCGCCCTCATCCAGCAGCCGCGCGATGTTGGCGCGGAAGCCCGCACGGTCGAGGCGCCCTTCGGCATCGAAGGGCGTCGTCACGGCCGGCATCGGCCCCGACCAGGTGACGCTGTTGCGATCCATCTTCGGCACTTCCTCTATCGTTACAGAAGCGGCGCCACATCCATTCGCCGCAAGCGGGCGCGGTGGAAGTCTGATGCCCCGCGGTTTCGTCGCATTCCCAGGCGCGCGCGTCGACATGGCCTGCCTTCACCCCGCGGCAAAGCCATGGCCGACGCACATGGCCTGCCACCGCGACAACACAAGGCAAATGGCCTCCCCATTGCGGGGAGGCCACCCTGGCTTGCCTGCGGCGTCCAGCCGGCTCAGCTGTCGAGGGTAATCCCAAGTTCGCGGATCAGCGGCTGCCAGGTAGCGACTTCCTGACGTACGAGATCGCGCATCGCGTCGGTGCCCAGATTGTTCGGCTCCAGCGCCAGCCCCCGCAGACGGGTGACGAAGTCGTCGCTCTGCACAACGCGGCTCACCTCCGCCTCAAGCCGGCGGACGATCGGCTCCGGCGTGTTGGCGTGCACGGCGACGCTGTTCCAGGCGTAGATTTCCGCGTTCATCACGCCCTGCTCGGCGAAGGTCGGCACGTTCGGGAAGGTGCCGACGCGCGACGGCATCGAGGTGCCGAGCGCCTTCACCTGGCCGGTCTGGATTGCCTGGACCGCGACCGCGACATCGCTGAAGCAGGCGTTCACGACGCCTGCGATGGTGTCCTGCAGCGCCGGCGCGCCACCGCGATAGGAGACCTGGTTCACCTCGATCCCCGCGGCGCGGGTCATGCGCACGATGCCGAGATGGTTCGGCGAGCCCACGCCCGCGTGGGAAACCGACACCTGGCCCGGCCGCGCACGGCACTGCGCGACGAACTCCTGCAGCGTGTTCGCCGGGAAGGAGGGGTGCACGAGCAGCATGTACGGAAAGCGCCCCATACCGTGCACGATCCGGATGTCGCGCTGCGGATCGTAGGGAATGCGCTGCGACATGGCCGGAATGAAGACGAGGCCCGTCAGGTCGGCCGAGAACAGCGTGTAGCCATCGGCCGGCGCGCGCACGAAGACTTCGGTCGCCGGGATGGTCGCGCCGCCCGCACGATTCTCGACCACGATCTGATGGCCGAGCGGACCGCTGATCCCCTGCGCGACAAGGCGCCCGACGAAGTCCGAGGAGCCGCCGGCGGCCCAGGGCACGATCCAGCGCGGCGGCCGGTTAGGGTAGTTTCCCTGCGCGAAGGCGGGCGCGGCGAGGCCCGCCAGCGGAAGAGCCGCAAGGCTGCGGCGGCTGATGTTCGTCATGGAAGCTCCTCCCTGAGGTCTGGGTGAAAGTGTTTACGGAATAGGTTCGCAGGGCAAGCCCTTTTGCAGAAATTGTTCGCTGTGCGGCATGCAGCGGCGGACAGGGTCGTGCTGCGTCACCCGCACCCAGGGCGCATCTCGATGGCGGCCTGTCCCCTCCGCCGAATTGCTGCCTCGCGACAACAATGATGCCTGCTGGCCAAGGTGAATCGGTGCCGGGCGCACGCCCCTGACGGGCACCTGAGGCGATCGGATGCGGGTCGCAGCGCACCGCGACCTGAGCCACGCCCACCGCGCTTGATCGCTCCGGCGTCGAAGCTGTCGGCGTGGAGGGTCGGCATCTTGTTCGCTGGACGAACAAGCAGCAGGATAGTCCTGACACCAGGAACGCCCGAGCATGGACCACCCCCACCCCTCCAACGACGACGACCTTCCGAGCGACCAATTGCTTGAGGAGGAGAGTGGCCGCGGCGCCGATCGTGAGCTGGTGCAATCCGCGCTACGCCTGTTCGAGGTGCTGCGCGCCTTCAGCCGTGCCCGCCCGAGCATGACCCTGAGCGAAGTGGCCGAACAATCCGGCCTGACCCGCGCCAGCGCGCGGCGCTTCCTGCTCACGCTCGTCCATGCGGGCTATGCCGAGACGGATGGCAAGCGCTTCGCCCTGACAGCCAAGCTGCTCGAACTCGGCCAATCCGTACTGGCGGCCGCGAGCATCTGGGACGTGGCGCGCCCGATCCTGGCACAGGCGTCCGACAGGCTGGGCGAGAGCTGCTACGGCGCCGTGCTGGACGGGGCCGAGGTGCTCTATGTGCTGCACATCCCGTCGGCGCGGCATCTCGTGAATGTCGATCTGCGCGTGGGCAGCCGCACGCCGGCCTATTGCAGCTCGGTCGGGCGCGTGCTGCTCGCGGGCCTCACGCCCGAGGCCGTGGAGCGCGTGCTGGAAGAGATCAAGCCCGAGCCGCGTACGCCACGCACCATCACCGCCAAGTCGAAGCTGCGCGAGCAGGTGGACCAGGCGCGCCGCCAGGGCTGGGCCGTGGTGGATGAGGAGCTGGAACTCGGCCTGCGCAGCCTCTCCGTGCCGCTGCGCGGGCGCGATGGCGTGACGGTCGGCGCGATCAATGTCTGCGGCCCGACCAGCCGCGTGCCGATCGAGGATCTGCGCACGCGCTTCGTGGCCGAGATGCTCGATGCCGCCGCGCGGATCCAGGCTGCGCTCGACTGATCAGGCGAAACGCGCGGGCGTGAATCGCGCGATGTCGAAGCCCCCGTCGCGCCCGAGCAGCGCTGAGGCCGCCAGCCGGCCGACGAGCGGGCCGAGCGTGTAGCCGGCATCGCCCGGCACGGCGAAGAACAGGCCGCGCTGCTGCGGCGATTCGCCCAGGATGCACTGCCCATCGGCGGTCGTGTTCACGCCCGCCCAGCTGCGGATCAGCCGCAGACGCCCGACCTTCGGCACCAGATGCTGCGCAAGCCCCAGATTGCCGAAGAGGCTGCTCGCCTCGACCTCCGGATGGCCGTCGCCGGGCGCCAGTCGCGCGGGCCAGCCGCCGCCGATCACCACCTGGCCGGCGGCGAGCTGCTTCATCGTGATCATGCGCTCCGCATGCTGCACGAGATGCGTGACCAGCGGCGCCGTCGCCTCCGTCACGTTCATGTGCAGCGGCTCGGCCACAGTGGGCACGGTCAGGCCGAGCGGGGCGACCAGCGCGCCCGTCCCCGCCCCTGCCGCCACCACGACGCGCCCGGCGCGCCACGTCTCGCTTGCCGTCTCGACAAGCCATCCGCCCCCCTCGGGCGCGAGCCTCGTGACGCGCGTCTCGGGGCGATGCACCACGCCGGTGGCGATCATCGCGCGACGCACCGCCTGGTTGGCCAGCAGGGGGTTGAGCTTGCCTTCGTGCTCGCACAGTTCCGCACCGATCACGGCCGGGCCGAGATAGGGCGCGATGCGTTCCAGCTCGGCGCGGCGCAGCATGTGCACACGCAGGCCCAGCGCGGCCTCTCGCGCGCATTTCGCGCTCAGGAAGGCGAAGGCCGTCTCATCCTCCGCCACCATCAGCCCGCCGCTGGCGCGCAGCTCGAAATCCGCGCCGAGATCGGCCGCGAGTTCCGCCCAGAGCGCCGCGGCGGTGACATACATCGGCAGCGAGGCCTCGAGCCCCGGCACCTGCTCGGGGTACATACGGATGAAGCGAGACTGCATCTGCACATGCAGGCTGCCGGCATTCGCCGTGGTGCCACTGTGCCGGCCGTCATCGAGCACGACCACGCCCCGCCCCGCCCGGGCGAGGTCGAGGGCAGTGCACAGACCCACGATGCCGCCGCCGATGACGGCGACATCCACCTCCTGCCGCCTCATCGCTGCCCGAGCGCCACGATATCCGCGATCGCGATGGGCTTCACCGGTGCACGCGGCGCGAAGAGGGCACGGTCGTCGAGCGGGCGGCCCTGCGCCTCGGCCAGCCATTCGGCCAGTACGGGTGCGCAATAGCGGCCCTGGCAACGGCCCATGCCGCAGCGCGTGCGCCGCTTCACCTCGCCGATCGCGGGGTCGCCATCGGCCAGCACGGCGGCGATCTCGCCCTTCGTCACCTCCTCGCAGCGGCAGATCAGCGTCGCCTCATCCGCGAGCGAGAGACCGGGACGTTGGGCCGCGAAGAAGCGCCACAGCGCCGCCTGGAAGCGGCGATGCCGGAGGAGACGCGCGCGCGCCGCCGCTTCCTGCTGCGCCAGATCGGGCGGAATCGCCTTACCGAGGCGGCGTGCAGCGGCCAGCGCGGCGATCACGCCCTCTTCACGCGCGGCCGGCGCACCGCCGAGCCCGGCGCAATCGCCGATGGCGTAGACGCCCGCGAGCGTCGTCATCATGTCGGCGTCGCGGCGCATCACCAGATGCCCGCGCGCGGCATCGTGATCCGCCGCCGCGCCGAGCGCGCGCAGCACCTCATTCGCCGGCAGGAAGCCATAGCCCATCAGCACCGCATCGACGCCGAAAACCTGCTCGCCCCGCGCATCGCGCAGCGTGGCGCGCAGCCCCTCGCCTTCCTGCGCCACGCGCACAAGCTGCGCGCCGCGCCGCAAGGCGATGCCATGCCGGCGCAGCGCGGCGAGGTAGCCCAGGCCGCGCAACGCCAGCGCCGGATCGGCCGCCGCCATGCCGATGGAGGCGCCGAGGTCGCGCATCGGCGCGGCCTCCGCAACCGCAACGACCTTGCAGCCGGCCTCCGCCAGTTCGACGGCCACCTGCAGGTTGAGCGGGCCATTGCCCGCCACCAGCACGCGCTGGCCCGGTGTCGTGCGGTAGCTGCGCCAGAGCGTCTGCGCCGCACCCACCGTCATCACGCCCGGCAGCGTCCAGCCGGGCAAGGGCAGGCCACGCTCCTGCGCGCCGGTGGCGACGATCAACGCGCGCGGTGCGACCAACCTCGTGGTGTTGCCATCGAAGATCGCGAGGCTGTCGGGGGCGAAGGCGGCCCACAATTCCGCGCCGCGCAGCAGCCGCGCGCCGGAGGCCTCGGCCGTGGCGACCAGAGCGGCGCCCTCCTGCTGCTGCGCGTCCAGCGGCGCGGCGGCGAGGCCCGGCGCGGCCTGCTTGTAGTACTGCCCGCCCGCCGCGCTGCGCTCATCGATGAGCAGCACCTCGAGCCCCGCGCGGCGCGCGGTGATGGCGGCGGTGAGTCCCGCCGCGCCGCCGCCCAGGATCAGCAGATCCACCGCCTCGACCGAAGGCATGGTGGGCGCTTCACCGGGCGGAATCGCGGCCTCGCGCGGCAAGGCGGGCGCGCCGGGGAAGGCCTGCTGCGCGACCTCGAGGCCGGGCTTCGCCTTGGTCATGCAGGCGCGCTGGTTCGGCTCGCCCTCGACCACGACGAGGCAATCCTGGCAGACGCCCATGCCGCAGAAGACGCCGCGGCCGGGCCCCGCGCGCCGCGTCTCACGCAGCGTGCGGATGCCCGCCGCGGTGAGCGCGGCCGCGATGCTCTGGCCCTCGCGCAGCGGCACCTCCTGCGTGCCGGCCGCGCTGGTCCATCGGAAGCTGCTCACTCCGCCGCCTGGCGGGCGGCGTCGCCATGCTTGCGCTGGAAGGCGCGCCAGGTGGTGGCCCAGCGCGCGGGATCCTCGCAGCCCTCGGCCAGCACCTTGCCGATGGCGGCGTGGTGCGGCGCGTTCTTCACGATCTCCGGATCGCTGTAGGCTTCCTCGCAGACCTTGGCGACGACGGCGACCCAGGTGTCGATATCCTCCTTCGACCAGAGTTCACCGGCCTCGGGCGTGAAGGGCTCGGGCACCACCCAGGGCTCATGCGAGAGCCAGGGCGCGTCGATGCCGTAATCGGTCATGCGGTTGCCCAGTTCGACCACGCCGATGCCGGTGTCCTGCTTGAGCGGACCGACGCCATAGCGCGTCATCTCCATGCGCGGGCCCGCGACATCGGGGTTGGAGACGGCGACGCCGCGAATCGCGCTCAGCCCCTTCTGCATGTAGTTGTTGGCCAGCACCGAGAGGTCCGAGGCCTCATGGATGCCGGCCGCGCCCATGCCGCGCGCCCAGGCATAGGCGCGCATCACGATGTGCACATTGCCGAGGAACTCCCGCACCTTGCCCACGCTCTGCGCCGGCACGTCGAGCCCGAAGCTGCCATCCGCCTGCTTCGTGACCAGCGGCTTCGGCAGGAAGGGTTCGAGCTCGGCCGAGCAGCCATAGGCACCGACCGCCGGCCCGCCGCCGCCCTTCGGCCCGCCGAAGGTCTTGTGCAGCATGAACATGCAGGCATCGAAGCCGAGGTCGCGGGCGCGGATCTTGCCCATCACGCCGTTGAAATTGGCGTGGTCGTAGAAGGCGAGCGCGCCGGCCTCCTTCGTCAGGCGCACCCACTCCTTCATCTGCGGGTTGTAGATGCCCATGTCGTCGGGGTTGTTGATCATCAGCGCCGCGGTGCGCGGGCCGAGCGCGGCCTTCAGCGCCTCCAGGCTCGGATAACCGCCCTCCTCGAGCGGCAGGGTGATGACCTTGAAGCCCGCCGCGGCCGCCGTGGCAGGGTTGCAGGGATGCGCCTGGATGGAGGTCACGATCTCATCGCGCACGCCGAGTTCGCCGCGTGCCGCCAGCCAGCCGCGGGTGACGCAGACATGGGTATAGGCCGCATCCGCCCCGCCCGCCGCCTGGAAGGTGAAGCGATCCATGCCCGAGAGCGCGCGCAGGATCTGGTCGAAATTCCACAGGATCTCGAGCACGCCCTGCAACGTCGAGGGATCCTGAAGCGGATGCAGCGCGGCCATCTGCGGGCGCAGGCCGAGCGCTTCCGACATGCGCGGATTGTACTTCATGGTGCAGGTGCCAAACAGGCTGATGCCGACCATGCCGAGGATCTGCTGCGACAGGCGCAGATAGTGGCGCAGCGTGTCGTGCTCGGTCATCTCGGGCAACGCCGGCGCGCTGCGGCGGCGCATGCCGGCAGGCACCAGCGCGGCCGCATCGCCCACGGCCGCGACCTGCGGCTCGACTTCGGGGAAGAGGATGCCGCGGCGGCCCGGCGCGCCGAGCGCCATCACCACGGGTTCATGCCAGCTCGCCTGGCGATAGAGCTTGGGCGCGGGGCTCATGCCACGATCTCCGTCAGCGTGGTGGCGAGGCGCTGCACATCCTCGGCCGTATGGATCTCGGTGAAGGCGTAGAGGGCGCAGCCCGCGAAGCCGGGCATGTCGGACAGGTCGCGCCCGCCGAAGATGCCCCGCATCAGCAACGCCTTGTTGATGTCGGCGACGCTCTTCCCTGTCGCGGTGAAGTCGAAGACCACTTCCTTGAAGAGCCCCTGGGTGAAGCGCGGCCGCACGCCCTTCACGCCGCCGAGCAGCTTCGCCGCATGCGCCGTGCGCTGCAGGATGCGCTCCCCGATCTCGGCGAAGCCCTGCGGCCCCATCAGCGTCATGTAGGCGCTGGCGGCGATGGCGTTGAGGTAGACGGAATTGCCCGTCCAATCCTTGCCTTCCTCCCGCATGCCGTAGCTCGACTGGTGCGCGAGGCTGAGCGCGAAGCCCCACTCGCCCGCATTCACGGTGGGCGCGATGGAGATGTTCAGCGTCGGGTATTCGCGCGCATAGCGTTCCTCATCGCGCGAGGCGATGAAGCCGCCCGCGCCGCCGCCGCAGCTCATATGCACGCCCAGCGTCTGGATCGTGCCCACCACCATGTCCGCGCCGTAGTCGGCGGGCGGGGCGAGCACGCCGAGCGAGATCGGGTCCACGCCCACGATGCACTCCGCCCCCACTGCGCGCGCCAGCGCGGAGATCGCCGCCCCTTGCGTCTCGATCACGCCCAGGAAGCCGGGATTCTCGAAATAGACCGCGCTGGTCCGCTCGGAGATCTTGCTTTTCAGGTCGGCAAGATCGAGCAACCCGGTCGCCGCATCGAAGGCCACCGTCACCACCGCGATATGCCCGCCCGAGCCTTCGGGCTCGGCATATTGCCGCAGCACGTCGAGGCGTTCCGGATCCATGCTGGCGGGCACCAGCACCTCGCGCCGCCCGTTCATGCGCGCGGCCATGCGCACCGCGTAGCCGATGGCGCAGCCCCAGGAATAGACGGGCAGTCCCACGAACTCCATGCCGATCAGCTCGCCAAGCTGCGAGCAGAATTCGAACCAGGCCTGGTTGCGGCCATGGTCCGACATCGGCGTGCCCCAGACATTCGTCAGGAACTCGCTGCGCCCGGCGATCTCATCCACCACCGCCGGCACATGGTGCTGCCAGATGCCCGCGCCGAGGAAGGAGAGGTTGGTCTCGCAATCCGCGTTCTTCTTGAGCAGGCCGAGCATGTGTCGCTTCAGCGCGACCTCCGAGGTCAGCGCCGGCGGCAGGTCGAGCGTGCCGCGGAAGCGGTGATCCTCCGGGATCTGCGCGAAGAGGCTCTCGATGCTCGGCGCGCCGATCGCGCGCAGCATCGCGGCCTTCGCCTCGGGCGTTGAATTCGCCATCCATGGATGCGCGCTCTCGCCTGCCATCGGTCTTTCTCCCTATGCGATCTTCATCATCATCCGCTGGCCCGGCGCGGTGTGCACGCCGATATAGCCCGCGAGTTCACGGTCGAGCTCGGCATCGCCGGTATCGACATGCAGCACCGGCGGGTCGAGCGCGATGAGCTTCTGCGCGCCCGTCACCACCATGATGTTCGCCCGACCGACGCGGCGCAGCACCGCGGCGCTGATCTGCTGGTTGCCGCGACCGAACAGGAAGCCCTGCCCGCCCGTCGCGCTGACCACGATGGTGGCCTCGGCCCGGTCGAGCAGGTTGAGCAACTGGCTCTCGGTCGCATCGGCCGCGATCAGCCGCCCGCCGAGCACGACATCGACGCCGAGCAGCGTGCCCTCGATCCCCATGGCGCGCTTGAGGCGGCGCGTCGTGGTGCCGCAGCCGAAGATCAGCAGCCGGTCCGCCGGCCATTCGCGCGCGAGGCGCCGGGCGAGGGCCTCCAGCGCCTCCTCGTCGCCGGGCATGGCGGGGCCCTTGCGGCACTGCACGCCGCGGCGCGCGCGCGGCACCATCGCCGTGCCGAAGAGCCGCGCGGCCACACGGCCCTGGCGCAGCGCCTCCTCATCCAGGTCCATCACCTCGGCCTCGGTGAGGCCCGCCCCCGCGCGCAGGAATTGCGCGGCGACCTCGCCGGCCGTCTCCGGCGTGGTGGCGAAGACCGCGGAATGCATCTTCACCCCCGTCGGGATGCCCAGGATCGGCACGCGCGTGCCGAGCGTGGCGACCAGATCCCGCGCCGTGCCGTCGCCCCCGGCGAAGAGGATCAGTTCCACCCCCGCCGCCTGCATGCGCGCGGCCGCCTTGCGGGTCTCGACGGCGGAGGTCTCGGCCGGAGGCGTGCCGGGCAGGGTCTCGAAGGCGAGGCCGGCGCCGCGCAGGGCGGATTCGCCCATCGCCCCCGGCGCGGCCAGGATGGCGCCGGCATCACCCAGGCGTTGCAAGGCCCGGATGGCGCGGCCTTCCGCCAGGGGCTCGGCGCCCAGCGCCCGGGCGCGCGCGAGCGTGGCGGCGCCGTCGGTGCCCTTGAGCCCGACCCGCCCACCCATGCCCGCGATGGGGTTCACGATGACCCCGACCCGCCCCTGCACGCCATTCTCCCGTGTCCGCGATGCGAACATGATGTCGCCTCGCGCACAGTCTAGGGGCTAGATCGATGCGCGCAACCGGTCAGCTCACCGGGGGGCCGCAGCGCCGCCAGACGGGCTCGATGGTGCCGGCGCTGGCCTGGGCGCGCACCAGCGTGTCGCCCTGCAGGCGCAGGCTGACGCGCCCGCCCGCGCCGGGCTCGCCCGCCGGCGCGTCATAGGCGAAGCCGTGGCGGTCGTAGTCGCCGGTCAGGTTGCGTCCGCCGGGCGAGACCAGGCGCGGGCCCTGGATGGTCAGGCGCAGCCCGCCTTCGGTGCACCAATGCCCGTCGATCGCGTCGGCCCGCGCGGCGGAAGGTGCCAGCCAGGCCACCGACCCGACCAGCAATGCCGCTGCCAGAAAGCGTGTGCCCATCATCCACCCTTCCCCTCGATGCGGCGGGAAGGCTAACGCGCAGCGCGCGGGGAGCGCCAGTTTTTCACGCGCCCATCGCATCGGCCACCGCCGCCCGCTCGGCCATGCTCATGTGCAGGCCAAGCCGCGAGCGGCGCCAGAGGACATCCTCGGCCGTCTCGGCCCATTCCTCGCGCCGCAGCCAATCGATCTCGCGCGCCGTCAGCCCGGCGCCGAAATCGCGGCCGAGATCCGCGAGGCCCTGCGCATCGCCGAGCAACTCCGCCGTCTCGGCGCCATAGGCGCGCAGCAGGCGCGCGCGCAGGGAGGCGGGCAGCCACGGGTAGCGGGTGGCGAAGCCGGCCTCGACGGCGGCAAGGCTGCGGCCCGCGAATTCGCCGCCGGGGAGCGGCGGGCTGTCGGTCCAGCTTCGGCCCGCCCGGCCCAGCGCGGCGCCGAGCTTGCCCACCGCCTCCTCCGCCAGCTTGCGGTAGGTGGTGATCTTGCCGCCATAGACCGAGAGCACCGGCGCGGCCTCGGTATCGAGCTTCAGCACATAGTCGCGCGTGACCGCCGAGGGGTTGTCGGCGCCATCGTCATAGAGCGGGCGCACGCCGGAATAGGACCAGACGATGTCCGCGGGCGTGATCGGGGTGCGGAACTGCTTCGAGACGGCGTCGCACAGATAGGCGGCCTCCTCGGCCGTGCAGTGCGCGGTGCCGGCATCGCCCTCATGCGGCACGTCGGTGGTGCCGACCAGCGAGAAGCGGCCCTGATAGGGAATGACGAAGACCACGCGCCGGTCGTCATTCTGCAGGATATAGGCCTGCTCCCCGGCATAGAGCGCGGGCAGCACGATATGGCTGCCGCGGATCAGCCGCACACTGCCGGCGGGGCGCGCATGGGCGGCATCCTGCGCGCCGAGCACCCAGGGACCGGCGGCATTGGCCAGGGCGCGGGCGCGCAGCGTGCTCTCCTGGCCCTGCGCGTCGCGCAGCCGGCAGGTCCAGCCTTCCGCGTCGCGCTCGGCGCCGATGAAGGCGGTGCGGGTGCGGATGCTGGCGCCCCGCCGCAACGCATCCTTGGCGTTGAGCACCACGAGGCGCGAATCCTCGACCCAGCAATCGGAATAGGCGAAGCCGGCGGTAATGGCCGGGCTGAGCGGCGCACCATAGGCATGGCTGCGGAAATCGATGCCCTCCGCCCCCGGCAGGCTGACGCGGCGCGCGAGGTGGTCATAAAGGAACAGCCCGGCGCGGATCATCCAGCGCGGGCGCATCTCGGGCCGGTGCGGCAGCACGAAGCGCATCGGCCAGACGATGTGGGGCGCGATGCGCAGCATGACCTCGCGCTCGGCCAGCGCCTCCCGCACCAGGCGGAACTCATACTGCTCCAGGTAGCGCAGCCCGCCATGGATGAGCTTGGAGGAGTTGGAGGAGGTCGCGCCGGCCAGATCCCCGCGCTCGACCAGGCAGGTGGCGAGCCCCCTGCCCTGCGCGTCGCGGGCGATGCCCACGCCATTGATCCCGCCGCCGATGACGAGAAGGTCGTAATGGTCGGTCATATCAGCCGCGTGCGGATCCGCGTGACGACGATCTCGGCCACCACCACGACGGCAAGGATGGCGAGCAGCACGGTCGCCACCCGGTCCCATTGGAAGAAGTTGATCGCATCATCCAGCACCACGCCAATGCCCCCGGCGCCGACCAGCCCCAGCACCGCACTCTCCCGCACATTGATGTCCCAGCGGAACAGCGCAATCCCCCAGAAGGCGGGCTGCACCTGCGGCCAGACCGCCTTGAGCATCTTCTGCGGCCAGGGGGCGCCGGCGGCGGTCAGCGCCTCGACCGGCCCGGCACTGGTCTCCTCCAGCGCCTCGGCCAGCAGCTTGCCGACGAAGCCGATGCTGCGGAAGGCGATGGCAAAGGTGCCCGCCGCGGGGCCGGGGCCGAAGATCGCCACGAACATCAGCGCCCAGACCAGCGAATTGACCGAGCGCGAGGCCACCAGCACAAGTTGCGCCGCCGCATTCACCGCGCGGTTGCGGCAGATGTTGCGCGCGGCGAGCAGCGCCACCGGCACCGCCAGCACCAGAGAGAGGATGGTGCCCAGCGTTGCGATGTGCAGCGTCTCGATCAGCGCTGCATGCACCGAAGGGTAGTAGTGGCCGGCATCGGGCGGCCACATGCGGATCAGCAGGTCCGCCATCTGCTCCGGCGCATCGGCCAGGAATTCGGGGATGATGTCGATGCTGCGCACGGCCCAGATCGTGGCCGCGACCACGGCGAGCCAGACCAGCCAGCGCCCGATCGCCTCGCCCGGCGTGTGGCGCTGCCATTCCCGTGCCAAGGCCGTGCTCATCGCCCCACTCATCGCAGAGCCGCCCGGATCCGGCCCGAGACCAGCTCCGCCACGAAGATCAGTGCGATGATGGTCAGCAGGATGGCGCAGACGAAATCATAGTCGAAGCGCTTGAAGGCGGCGAAGAGCGTGCCGCCGATGCCGCCCGCGCCCACGATGCCCACCAGCGTCGAATTCCGCAGGTTGGAATCGAGCTGGTAGAGCGAGAAACCCACGAAGCGCGAGGCCACCTGCGGCAGCACGCCATAGAGCAGCACCGCCCCCGGCCCCGCCCCCGTCGCGCGGATCGCCTCCACCTGCTTCATCGAGATCTCCTCGATGGCCTCGGCGAAGAGCTTCGCGACGAAGCCCATGGAGGCGATGGTCAACGCCGCCACCCCGGCCAGCGCGCCGAAGCCGATCGCCTTCACGAAGAGGATCGCGACGATCACGTAGTGCAGGCTGCGGCAGACCGCGATGAAGCCACGCACCGGCGCGCTGATGATCGCCGGCGCCAGGTTGCGCGCCGCGAGCAGGCCGAGCGGCAGGGAGAGCAGGATGCCGAGCACGGTGGACAGCACCGCGATCTGCAGGCTCTCGAGCATGCCTTCCAGCAGCAATTCCCAGCGCGTGAAGTTCGGCGGGAAGAGCCGCGCGATGAAGCGCGCCCCCTCCCCGATGCCGACCGAGAGCCGCGCCCAGCCGAGGTCGAGCTGCGCGGCCGCGTAGGCCGTGTAGAGGGCGACCGCCCCCAGCGCGGCGCGAGCCTGCCAGTTCGGCGCGAAGGCGCGGCGCGCGGCCTCCTGCGCCCCGCTCATGCCAAGGGTCACTTGCCGTGACCCTTTGGCATGTTGTCTTGGGCCTCAAACGCCGGCGCGCCATCCGGCGCTTGGCTTGCGCGCCACGGGGCGCGGCGGCCATTCGGCCGCTCGGCCAGCTTCGCTGGCCGCAGCCCCGTCAATCCGGGCTTCTGTCTCACAGCCAATCCTCCCCGCCATAGATCTGGCGCAGATGGTGCGGCTGCAGCGCCTCGGGCGGGCCGTCGAAGACCACCGAACCGCTCTCCATGCCGATGATGCGCGTGGCGAAGCGCTTCGCGAGCTCGACATTGTGGATGTTGACCACCACCGGCACGCCGGCCGCGCCGGTGAGGCGGGCGAGGAGTTCCATCACCTCCACCGCCGTCTTGGGGTCGAGCGAGCTGGTGGGCTCATCGGCCAGCAGCAGGGCGGGGCGCTGCATCAGCGCGCGCGCGATGCCCACGCGCTGGCGCTGCCCGCCGGAGAGGGCATCGGCGCGGCGCGTCGCATGGTCGGGCAGGCCGACCGCGTCGAGCAGTTCGAAGGCGCGGGCGATGTCCTCGGCCGGGTATTTCCGCAGCCAGGCGCGCCAGAGCGGCACATAGCCGAGCCGGCCGGAGAGCACGTTCTCCATCACGCTCAGCCGCTCGACCAGGTTGTATTCCTGGAAGACCATGCCGATGCGCCGGCGCGCGAGGCGCAGCGCCTGGCCGCGGATGCCGGTGAGGCGGTGGCCATCGAGCGTGATCTCGCCCTTCGTTGGCTCCACCAGGCGGTTGATGCAGCGGATCAGCGTGGATTTGCCGGTGCCGGAGGGGCCGATGACGGCCGTCATCCCCTCCGGCGCCAGGTCGAGGTCGATGCCGCGCAGCACGGGCTTGCCCGGCACGTATTCCTTGGTCAGGCCGCGGATCGAGAGGCCGCGGCCGTTCAACGCACCATCCCTCACTGCGTGCGCGGCGGCGTGGCCGGGGCCTGCTGCTGCTGCTGCTGCTGCTGCTGGCGCTGCTGGTTGCGGCGCTGCTCGGCCTCCAGCTCGCGGCGGCTCTCGGCGTCGAAGGCGGCGCGGTTGTAGGGCGCGTTCACGGCATCGGCCACGGCACGCACCGGCGCCCAATCCTGCGCGTAGGTCGCGGGCCAGAAGCGGTCATTGCCGCCCAGGTCGCGGCGCATCGCCTCGGGGAAGCGGAAATCGTAGAAGCACTGGCGGATGCGCTGGGCGAGTTCGGGGCGCAGATCATGCGCGAGCGCGAAGCTCGAGGTCGGGAAGGGATCCGACTGCCAGATGACGCGGAAATTCTCCCGCCGCACCTGGCCGCGCGCGATCATGCGGTTGAACACGTCCGAGGCCACGGGCGCGGCGTCGTAGTCGCCGGAATTCACGCCCATCACGCTGCGGTCATGCCCGCCGGAATAGACCACGCGGTAATCGGTATCCGGCGTCAGCCCCTGGCCGGGGAAGAAGGCGCGCGGGGCCAGGTTGCCCGAGTTCGAGGTGGCGGAGGTATGCGCCACGCGCTTGCCCTTCAGGTCGGCCAGCGTCTGGAAGGGGCTGTCGGCGCGCACGATGGTGACCACGCGATAGCTCTCATAGGCCTCGGGCCCGCCCTTCACGGCGAAGGGCACCGCGCCGGCGAGATTGACCGCGAAGGCGGTGGGGCCGGTGGAGAAGCCGCCGATATGCAGCCGGCCCGAGCGCATCGCCTCGACCTGCGCGGCATTCGAGGTCACCTGGAAATACACCACGCGCTTGCCGGTGCATTGCGTCAGATGGTCCAGCAGCGGGCGGAACTGCGTGGCGTAGAGGGCGGGGTCCTCGACCGGCGTATACGCGAAGACGAGCGTCGAGGGGTCGCGCAGCCGCGCCGCATCGCGCGGCGCATCGGCCACCATGTCCCGATTCTCGTCGCAATAGCTGTCATCGAGCGAACCGCGGAAGCTGCAGGCAGCCTGCGCCTCGGCCTGCTGCGTCCAGGGCATGGCGGCCATCAGCGCGGCGGCGAAGCCGATCGCGGGCACCAGTTTACGCACCATGGCGATGTTCTCCCTCTCCGTTCTTGTGGCGGGCTGTGACGCCCCGCCATGAATCTGTCAAATCTGGCGCTTTCGGGCCGGCGCGTCCACCGCCCGGCTCGCCGGCTCGGGCGCGGCGGGTATAGCCTCGGGCCGAGGAGACCGCCGCCATGACACGCCCGCCCCGACGCCTGCCCAGCCCCCGCGCCATGATCGTCGCCCCCCAGCCGGAGGCCGCCGAGGCCGGCGGCGCGGTGCTGGCGGCCGGTGGCAGCGCGCTGGATGCGCTGCTCGCCTGCGCCCTCACGCAGGGGGTGGTGGACCCGCTGATGTGCGGCATCGGCGGGCTCGGCGTGCTGCAGCTGCACGACCCGCGCAGCGGCCAGACCACGGTGCTGGATGGCCTCTCCACCTGCCCCGCCGCCTGCACGCCCAGGATGTGGGAGGCCGCCTTCCAGCGCGAGGCCGCGGATGGCTACGGCTACATCCTCGCCAACCGGGCCAATGAGATCGGCCACAGCGCCGTGACCACGCCGGGCATCCTGCGGCTCTTCGCCACGGCCCATGCCCGCTGGGGGCGCCTGCCCTGGCAGAGCCTCTTCGCGCCCGCGATCGACTTCGCGGAGAGCGGCTGGATCATCCGCCCGCATGTCCACACCATGATGACGGCGAACGAAGCGGCCTATGGGCGCCTCGACTTCACGCAGAAGCTGGCCTTCACGGCGGAGGGTGCCGCGCTCTACCTCCGCCCCGACGGCACCCCCAGGCGCCCCGGCGAGGCGGTGCGCAACCCGGCCCTGGCGACGACGCTGCGCGACCTGGCACGGGATGGGGTGGAGAGCTTCTACACCGGCGCGCTGGCGGCGCGGATCGTGGCCGAGATGCAGGCGCAGGGCGGGCTGCTTTCGGCGGCGGACCTCGCCGGGTTCCGGGTGAGCGAAAGCGCGCCGCTGCTGATCCCCTATCGCGGCTACACCGTCTCGCTGCCCGCCCCGCCCTCGGGCGGCATCGTCATCGCGCAGATGCTGCGAATCCTGGCGCAGTTCGACCTGGTGGGCATGGGGCACAACAGCGCGGCCTATATCCGCACCCTCGCCGCCGCCATGCGGATCGCGCTGGCGGATCGCGAGGCGCATATCGGCGACCCCGCGCTGCAGCCGCCGCCGCTCGACTGGCTGCTGGGCGATGCCTATGTCGCCGAATGTGCGGCGCGCATCCGCGCCGGCACCGCGCTGCCCATGCCCGCCCTGACCGCGACGGCGAAGGACACCACCACCATCTCCTGCATCGACGCCGAGGGCATGGTGGCGAGCCTGACGCATACGCTGGGCGTGCCCTCGGGCGTGATCGTGCCCGGCACCGGCTTCATGCTGAACGGCGCGATGAACTGGTATGATCCGCGCCCGGGCCGGGCGGGCTCCATCGCGCCGGGTAAGAAGCGCTTCTCTTCCATGGCGCCGACCATCGTCTTCCAGGAAGGCAGGCCCGTGGCCACGCTCGGCGCGCCGGGCGGGGCGTGGATCGGCATCGCCCTGCTGCAGACGCTGGTGAACATGCTGGATTTCGGCATGGGGATGCAGGAAGCCGTGCAGGCGCCGCGCTTCGCGGCAACGGGGCCGGCCATCGACATCTCCAACCGCATCCCCCGCGCGGTGGAGCGGGAACTGGTCGCGCAGGGCGAGACGGTGCGCCGCGCCTTCCACTCCTACCCCTTCGCGGCCCCGCACGGCATTTCCGCCTGGGGGGGCGCGCTGGAAGGCGGCGCGGATCCACAGCGCGATGGCATGGCCGTGGGCATCACCTGAAGCGCGGCCCCCACCCCTCCCCGCGCGCGCGGCCCGTGCTACACCGCGCGCATGGAACTCACGAACGACCAGGTCCGCGCCGCGCGCGCCGCGGGCTGCACCTTCATCGCCGCCACCCCCGACCAGGTGGCCCGCCTGACCATGCAACGCCGGATCTTTCTCGTCGACGGCACGCCGCATCTGGTGCGTCGCCCCGGCGCGGGATTCTTCGAAACCTATGGCACGCTCGCGCCCCTGATCGCCGGCGCACCGCCACCGCCGCTGGAGACCCCGCAGGAAGCGGCCGAGGCCGATGCCAGCACGGCGCGGGAGATGGAAGCCGAGGGCAACGTGGTCCGTGGCGGCGGCGGCGCCAAGGTGGTGCGGCGCGGGAGGCCGCGGGTGACCCGCGTCTGATTGCTCAGCGCAGGCCACCCGCGGGATAGGACCGCCCACCGCCCCCGCGGCAGGCGGCCCTAGTCTTCAAAGAACGAAGTCGCCGGCCACGAGGCTGTGCAGCCCGACGAGGCGGATCACCGCCTCGGCCGCGCCGCCATTGCCCTGGTCGATCTCGATCATCGTATCGCCCGCGTTGTGCGTGGTGCGGATCGAGCCCTGCCCGCCCCCGGCGAAGGCTGCGCCGCCGACGAATAGGAAGGCCTGGTCACCGGCCAGGGCGAGGTTCGCATCGATCCCCGACAGGTCGATCCGGTCACCCTGCGCCCAGGCGAAATCGGCGATCGCATCCGGCGCGGCCACGGCGCTCTCGGACAGCGCGCCCCAGATGAAGCGATCCGCCCCCAGGCCACCGGTGAGCGAATCCTGGCCCGCGCCGCCAAGCAGCTGGTCGTCCCCCGCCCCGCCCAGGATCGTATCCGCGCCGGTGCCGCCGACGATGCGGTTCGCGGCGCCATCGCCGGTGAGGCGATCGTCGAAGTTCGAGCCCACAAGGTTCTCGACATCGATGATCACATCGCCGGCGGCGAAGGCGCCCGTAGCCGGCCCGCCCGCCAGGGAGACGACAACCGCGCCCGTGGCGTTGTTGTAGCTGACCGCGTCGATGCCCGCGCCGCCATCGAGCACATCCGCGCCCAGACCGCCGAAGAGCCAGTCATTGCCCGCATCGCCGCGGAGCGTGTCGGCGCCGGCATTGCCGACCAGCGTGTCGTTGCCCTGCATCCCCTCGATCAGGTCGTTGCCCGCACCGCCGACGAGGCTGTCCGCGCCGACACCGCCCATGATCGCGCCGCGCTCGGCGGGGATCTCGGGTGCGGCCAGCGTGCCGGGCACGAAGGTGATGCCCGGGAAGGGCCCCGCCAGGCTTGTCGCCGGATAGGGCTGGTTCAGCACGATGGCGCTGTTCACGCCCAGATAGAGCACCGTCTGGCCGTTCAGGGTCTCGAGCGCCGCGAAGCCGGCATGGCCGTAGATGGTCAGCGTGTCGCCGGTCAGCGGGTTGAAGTCCGGCAGCCAGTCCACGCCGTCGCCGCGCTGATAGATGAAGCGGTCGGCGTCGCCGTCACCGAACACGGTGTCGCCGAGCACGAGACCGCTGATCTCGCCGCCGAGCAGGCTGACACGGCCATTGTCGGTCCCGCCGCCGATGACGTCATTGCCCTCATGCCCGGACACCGTGTCGTTGCCCGACCCGCCGAAGACCGTGTCATTGCCCTGGTTGCCGACGACGATGTCGTCGCCCGCCCCGCCGAGCACCACATCGTCGCCGGCCTCGCCCTGCATGTTGTCGTTGCCGGCCCCGCCTTCGAGCCAGTCATTGTCGTTGCCGCCCTCGATCACGTCATCGCCGTCGCCGCCGAAGATGTGGTCGCGCCCGTCATTGCCATGCAGGTTGTCGTTGCCGCGGCCACCCTGGATCTTGTCGTTGCCGTCATGGCCGTTGATGGCGTCGTCGCCGTCATTGCCGATCAGGCAGTCATCGCCGCCAAGCCCGTGGATGTTGTCGTGGCCCGCCAGGCCATCGACATGGTCGCCTGCCGCGGTGCCGCTGTAGCCGTCATTGGCCGGGGTCAGCAGCGTCGTCGGCAGGTCGCAGGTGCCCACCACATCCGGCACGAAGCCGGCATCGACGGTACGCACATGCTGGCCTGCGCTGAGCGAGATCACGGTGGTCCGGCCACCCGCCGCCGCATCGCTGTCGGTCGCATCGGCGCCGATATTCGCGACGGTGGGCGTGTGACCGGCGGGCGTGACGAACTCCACCACATAGCCGGCCGGGCGAAGGTCGCCGAAGCTGTAGAAGCCCGAGGCATCGGTCGTGGTGGTTGCCACAACCGTGGTGCCCTCGCGGTTCAGCAGGCGCACCGTGGCGCCGGCGATGCCCGGCTCCTCCTCATCCTGCTGGCCATCGCGGTCCCGATCGGCCCAGACACGATCGCCGATCGAGGCGCCGATGATCAGGCCGGCATCGAGCGTGCTGTCGATCTGGCCCGAGGTCAGCGTGACCTGCGGGGTGCGGCCCGTGGTCATGTTGGCGTCGCTGTCGGCGGCATCATCGGTGCCGCGGTTGTGCTGGGTGAAGACCGTGCCAATCGGGGCGACGAACTGCACCGCATAGCTGCCCGGCAGCAGGTCGCGGAACATGTAGGCGCCGCCGAGATCGGTGACGGTCGTGGCGATCTCCTCGCCATCCGCATCCAGCAGACGCACCGTGACGCCGCGTGCGCCCGTCTCGGTCGAGTCCTGCACGCCGTCGCGATCCGTATCCAGCCAGACCCGATCGCCGATCTGCACACGCCGGAACAGGCCGGCGTCCAGATCCGTGCGCGCATCGCCCGAGAAGAGCATGGTCGGCGCGATCACGCCGGCGCTGTTCGCATCGCTGTCGCGCGCCTCATCCGCCGTGCGGTCGCGCTGGGACAATTCGAAGCCCGTGGGGCGCAGCACGCGCACCCCATAGGAGCCGGGTGCGAGATCGCCGAAGCCGTAGAGGCCGCTGGCATCGGTGGTGTCCGTCGCCAGCACCGTGACGCCATCGGCCGCCAGCAGCTGCACCGTGACATCGGCAAGGCCCGGCTCATCGCCATCCTGGATGCCATCGGCATCGAGGTCATGCCACACGCGGTCGCCCAGCGAGGCCGGCACATAGACGCCCGCATCCACGTCGCGCGTCGTCTCCGCCGGGAAGACCGAGACGAGCCCGGTGATGCCCGCGCTGCCGGTCGGATCGCTGTCGATGGTCTCATCGCCGGGGACGTTGGGCAGGGTCAGCTTCAGCCCCGGCGGGATCACGAACTCGACGCGGTAGTCGCCGGCGACGATGTCCTCGAACAGGTAGACGCCATCCGGACCGGTGCTGGCGGTCCGGCCGGTGAAGCTGCCATCGGCGTTGAGCAGGCGCACCTCGATGCCGGCGCGGGAGGCTTCGCCGGCCTCCTCGCGGCCATCGCCGTCGCGATCGACCCAGACGCGGCCGGTAAGGTCGCCGAGTTCGACGATCGCCGCATCCACCGTCTCATCCGTCTCGCCGGAGACGAGGGTGACGACACCTGTGCGGCCCTGCGCGTTCACGTCGCTGTCGGCGTCGTCCGCCGCCTGGTCCTGCTTGCCGAAGGCGCGGTTGGCGGGGGGAATGAACTCCACCCGATAGTCGCCAGGCGCGAGATTGCTGAAGCCGTAGAGACCGTTCGGCCCCGTCACGGTGGAAAGCCCCGTCGGCGTGCCATCCGCCCGCAGCAGGTTCACCGTGATGCCGGCAAGGCCCTCCTCGCCCGGATCCTGGAACCCGTCATTGTCGGCATCGAGCCAGACCCGGTTGCCCAGCGCGGCCGGACGATAAAGGCCCGCATCAACCGTGTTGTCGGTCTCGCCCGAGATGAGGTTCACCACATCGGTGCGACCATCCGTGCCGATGTCGCTGTCCACGCCATCGGCCGCCGCATCGCGCCGCGTCGGCGTGAAGCCGGGGCGCGTGACCTCCACCCGGTAGTCGCCGGGGGCGAGGCCGGTGAAGGCATAGGCGCCATCGGCACCCGTGACGACGGGACCAACACCCGAAACCGCCGTGCCATCGGCATTGAGCAGGCGGACCGTGGCGCCGGCAAGGTTGCCCTCGCCCTCATCCTGCCGGCCATTGCCGTTCACATCTTCCCAGACGCGATCGCCGATCGCGGCGGGGCGGTAGATGCCCGCATCCAGGCTGCGGTCATCGCCACCGCTCGTCAGCGTCACCTGCTCCGTGCGGCCGGTGCCGGGGTTGGCGTCGCTGTCCTGCTCGTTGCTCGGGCCGATATTCGCCTTGGTGAAGGGCGTGGCCGCATCGGGCACGAAGCGCACCGAATAGGTGCCCGGCGCGAGCGTATCGAACAGGTAGTTGCCCTCGGCGTCGGTGATGGCGGTGCGCCCGGTCGGGTTGCCCGCGCTGTCCAGCAACTCGACCAGCCGGCCGGAGACGCCGCCCTCGCCGGGGCCGCCCTGCAGCCCATCGCCATTCACATCCTCGAAGAGCGTGCCGCCCAGCCTGGCCCCGCGATAGAAGCCGGCATCCACCCGGCTCTCACTCTCGCCGCTCTCGAGGTTGAAGGTGTCGCTGCGGCCGTTCACATTGACGTCGCTGTCCGTCGCCTCATTGGCGTTCGCGCCGACATTGCGCTTCGTCGCGATGTAGCCGCCGGGCGGCACGCTGATGGAATAGTCGCCCGGCACCAGCCCGGTGAATTCGTAGAAGCCATCCGCCCCCGTGACCGTGCGCGTCACCTCATTGCCGAGAGCGTCGAGCAGGCGAACGGTGATGCCGGCGATCCCCGTGGCGCCGTCATTCTGCAGGCCGTCGCCGTTCATGTCCTCCCACACCCGGTCGCCCAGGCGCGCGAGCTGGTAGAAG
The DNA here is from genome assembly GCF_057219975.1 of Roseomonas sp. TF40. Classification (NCBI taxonomy): domain Bacteria; kingdom Pseudomonadati; phylum Pseudomonadota; class Alphaproteobacteria; order Acetobacterales; family Roseomonadaceae; genus Roseomonas; species Roseomonas sp. TF40. The sequence goes on from NZ_JBXVVR010000001.1 coordinate 698,353, forward strand.
CCGGCATCGACGTTGCGCACATTGTCGCCGCTGGCGAGCGTGTAGACGCCGGTGATGCCGCTGCCCTGGTCGGCGTCACTGTCGGTGGTGTCGAGGCCGACATTGGCGAGGGTGCGCTCATTGCCGCCGACCTCGTCGAAGCGGACGCGATAGCTGCCGGGGATGAGGTCGTCGAACAGGTAGCTGCCATCCGGGCCAGTGACCGCGGTGAAGCCCGTGGGCGTGCCATCGGCGTTGAGCAGCGTCACCGGGATGCCGGCGAGCACCGTGTCACCGGCCTCGCGCACGCCATCGCCATCAACGTCGCGGAAGGCGATGCCGCCGAGCGAGGCGCGCACCACCGTCACCGCCTCATTCTCGGTCACCGTCGTGGCGGAGGAGCCGGGTGTCACGCCGTAGACATTCACCGGCGCGGCCGAATCCACCGCGCCCACATTGGTCAGCACCTTGCCGGCCGTGTTGCCGGCGATGTCGGCCACCTTCGCGACCACGCGGAACACCACCTGGTCGGCGGCGTTGCTGATGTTGTCGAAGGGGTTGGTGATGTCGCCCAGATTGAAGGAGAGCGTGCGCGTGCCGGCGTCATAGACACCATCCGCGCCGATCGCGAGCGCCGAGCCGGTGATGCCGCCAAGCGAGACCAGTTCGCTGTCCACGAAGTCGAGACCCGTGGGCAGCACGTCGCGCAGCACGATGCGCTGCGCGCCTTCGCCCAGGGTCGCGGTGACCAGGAAGGTGACTTCCTCGCCAATGCCGACCGCGCTGCCGATGGTGCCGAGGAAGCTGGTGCCCTCCAGCGTCTTCACCACGCTGTTGACGATGTCGGTGGTGACCGTGGCGGGATCGCTCTCGGTCGTGGAAACACCCAGCACAGGGGCGGAGCTGTAGGTGACCTGCGCCGTGTTGGTGATGGACTGGCCATCGACGATGTTGCCCGCGAGGCGCGCCTGATAGGTGATCGTCACCGGCGGCGCGCCCAACAGGAACTGGTTCAGCGTGAAGCCGATGGTCCCGCCGCTCTCGGTGATCGTGCCGGCCGAGGCCTGGGCCGAGCCGGCCACCAGCGTCACGCCCGCGGGCAGGATGTCGGAGAGGTTCACCAGATAGGCGGGCGCGGTGCTGCCCGCCGCATGGCTGAGCGTGACGGTATAGGTCACGAGGTTGCCCGCATCCCCGGCCGCGCCCGGCGCCGCATCCTTCACGATGACGAGGTCGGGCCGCACCACATCGATCTTCGCGTCGTCGGTCACCGTGACCAGGCCCGGCTTGCCGCCGCCGGGGGCGAAGGTCTCGGCCTGCGCCGTGTTCGTCAGCGTCGTCCCCGCCGTCGCGGTGGTGGCGACGCGGCCGGTGACGAGGATGGTCACCGTATCCCCGGCGTCGCGGTCATTGTCGCCGGCATTCACGATGGTGCCGAAATCGAAGCTGTAGGCGCCGCCCGAAACCGAGGTCGCCGCCGCGCCGACCGCGAGCGAAGAACCGGTGATGGTGGCCCCGATGCTCTCGACAGTCGCGCTCTGGAGGATCAGGCCGCTCGGCAGGCTGTCGGAGACGATGAGGCGCTGCGTGCCCTCGCCCACCGTCACCGTCAGGCGATAGGTCACCGTCTCGCCGGGCGCCGCATCGGGATTTCCGGCATTGACGAAGCCGCTGGCCGTATTGCTGTCACCCGTCGCGATCACCGATTTGTCGATGGTCGGCGCCAGCGCGACCGTGCGCGTCTCGGTGTCCTGCGCGGCGTAGCTGCGGCTGGCGAGGTCCTCTTCCGCGGTGGGGTTGAGCGGATCCACCGGATCGGCCGGGTTGCTGTCATAGACCAGCCGCGCGGTGTTCGAGAGCAGCTGCGCCGGCGTCACGCTGTCGAGCAGGCGCGCCTGGTAGGTGATGGTCACCGCCGGCGCACCCAGCAGATACTGGTCCGCGCGCCAGGCGATGGCGTTGCCGATGTGGCTGATGGTGCCGGCACTCGCGAGCAGCGTGCCGGCGACCAGTTCCATCCCCGTGGGGATGAGATCGGTCAGCGCGAGGTCATAGGCCGGCGCGTCCGAATTGCCGCTGTGCTGGATCCTGATCGAGTAGTTCACCAGCGCACCGGCATCCAGCGCCGCACCGCCGACGATGCTCGAGGATTTGTCGATGGTCAGGTCGGGTTCCACCACATCCACGCGCACGGTGTTCGTGCCAGTGGTGGCGGGCGTGCCGGTGGTGCCGGTGTCGTAGCGGCCGGTATTGTCCAGCACGTCGGCGTCGTTGTTCTGCGCGAGGTCGTTCACCACCGCCTTCAGGCGGATGACGATGAACTCCTCGTTGTTCGCCGGATCATAGGCGATTTCGCTGTTGTTCGTGCTGTTGCGGACATCGCCGAAGTTCAGCACCACGCGGTCGTTGTTGGCGAGGCCGCCGGCATTGTCCACGACCGGCGTGGGCGTGGGCAGCGCGGCCCCGGTGAAGGTCTTCAGGTTGCTGCCGATCGAGACGATCTCGACCGAGCCCGGGATGAAGGTGAGCGAGCCATTGCCCGCCGAGTTCAGATCCTCGAGCAGGTCGGTGATACGCAGGTTCGGGCTGTCGCCCTCCGGCAGGCGGACGCGGATCTCGTAGGTGACTTCCTCGCCGATGCGCAGATCCACATTGCCGCCGTGGCGATTGGCGGGCCCCGTGCCTTCGCTGCTCGGCCCGCGGGTGTTGGGGTCGGAGGTTGCGACGATGACCTTGCTGACGCTGGGCGAGGCGATGGTCACGCGCTCATCATCGGCATCGCTCTTGACGCGATCCCACGGGTCGGTCGGCGTGGCGCCAGGGCCATCCAGCGTGCTGCCCTCGACCGTCGCCCGGTTGTCCAGCCGCTCACCCGCATCGGCGTCGGCGTCGATCACGACATCGAGGGTGATGGTGATCTTCTCGCCCGGATCGAGGTAGTCGATCAGGAAGTCGACATCCTTGAGGCTGCCCGGCGTCACGTCGGTGATGCGCCCGGCGCTGACGCCGCTGATCGTCACATTGCCGGTGACGGTCGCATCCAGCAGCACATCGGCCAGCAGGTCCTTGATGCTGACATCCCAGGCACGGGCGGAGAAGTTCGCATCCGCCCCGGCGCCGGGCACGCCCTTGTTCTCGACCGTGATGGTGTAGCGCACCGTATCGCCCGCATCGGCGCTCACCGGCGCGCTGCCGGCGGTGGGGGCGATGCGCGCGGCCGTCTTGATGATGTCGAGGTTGGGTTCCACCACCTCGATGTCCACGCTGGCGCGGCTCTCCACCCGCCCGCCCGGCGCATCGGGATCGGCGGCGCTGACGACCACGGTGTTGGTGAGCCTGTCACCCGCGACATTCGCCGCGTTGTTGTTGACCCGCGCATCGATCTCGAGCGTCACGGTCGCGGGCTGGGTGGCGGTGGTGTTGGCCGTGTTCAGCACCGTGCCGAAGTCGAAGCGGGCGCGGTCATTGCCGTTGAGCCCGTCGCTGTCGATCAGCGTGATCACCGGCGTCGTGTCGAAGACGCTGCCGCCGCCCAGGCCGGTCACGCCGACGAAGCGCGCCGCCAGCATGGTCATCACGCCACCACCGGCGGCGTTCGAGGTCGGCAGCCAGTCCTCCACGCGGAAGTCCGTCATCGCGCCTTCCGGCACGGTCACGGTGATGGTGTAGGTCACCGTCTCGCCGATGGTGAGGTCGGTCAGGCCGTCATTGCCCGCCAGCGTGCCGGTATGCGCCTCGCTCGTGGCGGTCACGACCTTGGCGGGCGTGGGCGCCTGGGTGCGGACGAAGGCGGTGTCGGAGAGATCGCCGGCCGGGGTGTAGGTGGTGCGGTCGATCCCGCCTTCCATCGCGGCGAAATGCTCGATGGTCGCCGTATTGACCAGATCGGCGCCGAAGGCGGCGACGGTGTCGATCAGCTCGAGGTCATAGGTGATGACGACGATGTTGTCGCCGCTGGTGGCGCTGTAGGCGCCGATGGCGCCGCTGTTGGTCGCATCGCCCAGCCGGATGCCGCCGGCCGGGTCGAAGATCGAGCTGCCCTCGATGGTGAAGGGCAGCGCATGGCCCGCACCATCGGTGACGCGCAGGTTGAGCCCGCCTGCCGGGATCTCGAAGCCGGGGGGCAGCGTGTCGCGGATCAGCACGTCGAAAGCGCCCCGCAGCGAGCTGCCCGTGTTCTCCACGACAATGGCGAAGGAGACGCGGTCCCCGGCATCGGCGCCGGTCAGGTCGGCATCGATCAGGCGGGTGTCGAGCGCGTTGGAGCTGATCGTGCCGGTGAAGCGGTTGCCCGCACTCCCCGGCGCCGTGAAGGTGATGCCGGCCGGGCCGACAGCCGTCGTCGGGTTCGCGTTCGGGTTGCTGTCGGCGATCACGCCCTTGGTGATGTTCAGCTCGGGCTCGCCGAGCACGAACTGCACGATGGCATTGTCCTCGGAGATGTCGCCGAAGCTGTTCGTTTCGGTGCTGGTGACCTGGTTGGTCAGCAGCAGGCCATCGCCGAATTCCTCATCCTGCACCACCACGGTGAAGAGCAGGTCGATGCGCGAGGAAGGGTTGCCCGGCGCCACCGCATCGCCGAAGTCGAATTTCAGGGCGTTGCTGACCGGATCGAAGGAGATCGCCGGCGTGGTTGTGGGGTCGCCCGAGCTGTCGAAGGTCGCCCCGGGGCCCCACTTCGCCTGGTTCGCGCCCGGCGCGGCGGCGCTCACCGTATCGGTGAAGCTCATGCCCGCGATGGCCTTGAGCACCGGCAGCGGCAGGAAGTCGCTGAGTGCCACGTCATGCGCGCCGGTCAGCGGCATGTCGAGGGTGAGGCGGAAGGTGATGGAATCCCCGGCCGCGACCTGCACCATGCCCGGCGGCAGCACGGTGCTGCCGTTGATCGCGTAGATGCTCTTGCCCACCGTGCTGACCGGCAGGGTCACGCCCGCGGCGCTGTCATCGGATTTCGCGTTGTCGTGCTCGTCCACCACACCGCCGAAGCCGACGTCGTTGACCAGCGGGTCGCCCTGGTCCACCAGCGGTTCGTTCGACGGCGCCGGATTGGTGGCGAGGTAGCGCTCCTCGATGGTGGACTGGAACCTCACCAGCACCGTCGCCTGGTTCTCCACCCCGCCGGGGCGGCCGTTCAGCACGTCATCGATGCCGCGGTCGCGCATCTCCTTCGAGATGTCGAAGCGGATGGTGGAGATGCCGGTCAGCGGATCGCGCGTGACGCTGATGTTGGCGGGGTCGATGGTGCCGCTGAACAGCGTGGCACCGCCCTCTCGCATCGTGATGGTGACAGGCACCGTGCTGTCGAAGACCTGCCCGTCGCCGAGCGTGTCGATCAGCTCCAGGTCGTCCATGTTGAAGTAGTTGGAGACCTGCCCGTCCAGCGTCCATTGCAGGTTCTCGCCGGCCTTCAGCGTCGTGACCGGCGAGACCGATTTCTGCACCGCGATGGATTTCGCGGTGATGATGTCCTCCGGCCCGGCGGGGTCGATGGCGAAGACCTCGACCGGGTCGCGCCCGTCCAGGGGGGTCCAGGTGGCGTCGAGGCGCGCTTCGTTCTCGAGCACGCGGAAGGCGCCGGTCACCGGGTCGAGCACCGGGGTCACGCCGTCGCGCAGGAATTCCGGGACATAGAACTCGATCTTGAGCGTCGGCGCGCCGCCCACCCCGCCCGTATAGCTGCCGGTGAAGTTCGCCTCGACCAGGCCGGTCGCGTTGTCGAAGCTGGTGGTACCGGTGCCGTTCACGATGGCGACGGATTTGATGAAGGTGCCGTCCGGCATCACGTCGGTCAGCTTGAGGCCCGTCACGGTCTGGCCATCGGCGATCAGCGCCTTGACCAGCCATTCGCGCGGATAGGAGGGGCCGGTCGCCGTCTCCTGCTCCGGGCCGACATAGACCTTGTCCAGTTCGATGACGGTGGGCGTGAGCGTCAGCGTGGTGGAAGGGCCGAAGACCGGGGCGTCGGCGACGGGGTTGAGCAGCGGGTCGCGCCCATAGGCGAAGCCGCCACTGGCCTGGAGCGTCAGCGGCGTGCCGAGATCGGCGAGGTCCGAGACCTCGAGCCGCACTTGCACATCCGCCGCCGTCTGGCCCTCGGTGAAGCTGCCGAAGGGCAGGCGCAGCACCACCAGCGTCTCGCCCGGCGTGCCGGTGACGACCACCGGATTGCCGAGGGCATCGGTGGTGAAGGGATGCGTCACCTGGCCCGAGGCCGGGAATTCCAGCACCCAGTGCTGCAGCGCCACGCCGAGATAGGTCGCACCCAGGAAGGCCACGCCATCATTCGGCACCGCATTGCCCGCGCCTGCGCCATCCGCGCCATTGGTCGGCAGGATCAGGTTCACATAGGGCGAATAGCCGACCGAGCCTCCAGGACCGGCATCGGGGATGTTGTCGAAGCGCAGGGTCAGGCTGCGTTCGCCGCCGATGGGGGCGCTCAGCGCGGCGCCGTCCAGGAAACTGACGATCGGTTGGGCAGACATTCTTGAGGCGTCTCCTGCGGGCGGCCGCGGGGGCGACCGGGGGGATCCCGCTGCGCTCACATTCGCGTGATTTCGATACGCAGGCAAGCGGAATTCGCCTTTACATCACATTTTTTTATTTTTTGGACAGCCCCGGCCTTCCATCCACCACCTTGACGCCAAACCGAAACGCAATCGTCACACCACCGTCGCCGAGATCGGGCATTGCTCCGCCCCGGCGCCGTGTTCCCGCGGCGCAGGACCAACCGGCGAAAGGCTTCCCCCCGATGGAACGACGCGGCCTGGCGGCGCTCTGCCTCTCTTTGCCCCTCCTGCTCGGCGCCCTGCCGGCCGAGGCGCAGCCGCGCACCCGGCTCACCGTCTACACGGCGCTGGAGAATGAGCAGCTCGCCCCCTTCAAGCAGGCCGCCGAGGCGGCGCTGCGCGATGTCGAGATCGCCTGGGTGCGCGATTCCACCGGCGTCATCACCGCCCGGCTGATCGCCGAGCGCGCCAACCCCCGCGCCGATGTCGTCTGGGGCCTCTCGGTCTTCTCGCTGCTGCAGATGGAGGCGCTCGACATGCTCGAGCCCTACACGCCGCGCGGGGCGGAGGCGCTGCGCCCCAACATGCGCAGCGCCCGCAGCCCGATGACCTGGACCGGCATGGACGCCTTCGTCTCCGCCGTCTGCTTCAACACGGTGGTCGCGCAGCAACGCAACCTGCCGAGGCCCTCGACCTGGGCGGACCTGCTGGACCCGCGCTTCCGCGGCCAGATCGTGATGCCGAACCCGAATTCCTCCGGCACCGGCTTCCTCACCATCGCCGGCTGGATCGGCGCGCAGGGCGAGGCCAATGCCTGGACCTTCATGTCCCGCCTGCATGAGAACATCCAGCAATACACCCATTCCGGCAGCGCGCCCTGCAACAACGCCGCGCGCGGCGAGTTCGCCGTGGGCCTGTCCTTCGACATGCGCTCGGTGACCCTGAAGAACCAGGGCGCGCCGATCGACATCATCATCCCCACCGACGGCGTGGGCTTCGACCTCGAGGCCACGGCCATCCTGCGCGGCACCCGCAACCTCGAGGCCGCGAAGCGCCTCGCCGACTTCACCGTCTCGCGCGCCGCCGCCGAGCTGTATGGCCGCTACTACGCCATGCTCGCCCTGCCGGGCGTGGAGCCCTCGGTGCGCGGCTACCCGGCCGAATTCGCCCAGCGCCTGGTCAACGCCGATTTCGCCGAGATCGCCGGCCAGCGGGAGCGCATCCTGCGCGAATGGGCCGCGCGCTTCGACGGCAAGTCGGCGCCGCGCTAAGGCCAGGCATGTCCACCGCCCTCGACTCCCTGGCCGAGGGCGGCGCGCGCATGCCCGGCAGGCCCGGCGCCTTTCTCGACATCGTCGCGCTCGGCAAGGTCTTCGGCACCTTCACGGCGCTGAAGGATGTCTCGCTGAGCATCCAGGAAGGGGAGTTCGTCTCCTTCGTCGGCCCTTCGGGCTGCGGCAAGACCACGCTGCTGCGCGCCATCGCGGGGCTCGACCCCGCGACCACCGGCCTGATCACCCAGGCCGGGCGCGAGATCACCGGCCTGCCGCCGGCGGCGCGCGATTTCGGCATCGTCTTCCAGTCCTACGCGCTCTTCCCGAACCTCAACGTCACCGAGAATGTCGGCTACGGGCTGCGCGGCCCGGCCTGGCCGGCGCCCCGGCGCCGCGCGCGGGTGGATGAGCTGGTGCGGCTGGTGGGCCTTGCCGAGCATGCGCACAAATACCCCGCCCAGCTCTCCGGCGGGCAGCAGCAGCGCGTGGCGCTGGCCCGCGCCCTGGCGCCCGAGCCCGGCCTCCTGCTGCTCGATGAGCCGCTCTCGGCGCTGGATGCCATCGTGCGGCTGCATCTGCGCCAGGAGATCCGCGCCCTGCAGCGCCGCCTGGGCGTCACCACCATCATGGTGACGCATGACCAGGAGGAGGCGATGGGCGTCTCCGATCGCCTGGTGGTGATGAGCCGCGGCCGGGTCGAGCAGGTCGGCACGCCAGAGGAGGTGTATCGCCGCCCCGCCAGCGCCTTCGTCGCCGGCTTCGTCGGCCGCTCCAGCGCCTTCGACGCGGTGGTGGAAGCAAGCCCCGGCACCATCCGCGCCGGCGGCCACCTGCTGCCGGCCGAGGCCGCGCGCGGGCAGCTCTATGGCACGGAGTTGCGCGTCTTCGTCCGGCCGGAGGATGTGCGCCTGGGTCCCGCCGCGGCCGGCCTGCCGGGCGCGCTGGAGATGGAGGTGGTGCATCTGGAATTCCTCGGCGCCACCTGCCGCATCGCGCTCGAGGCGCCGCGGCTGCGGCTGGAAGCCGAGGCCGCGCCCGACCGGGTGGCGGCGCTGGGCGCGCTGCCCGGCACGCGGCTGCCGGTGGCGGTGCCGGCGGACCGGCTGATGGTCTTCAGGGCCGATGTCTGACGCGGTGCTGGGCGAGCGGCTGGAAGCACCGGGCCCGCGCCGCGGCGCGCCGCTCGGCCAGCCGGTGCGGCTGCACGTCTCGCTCGACCAGCGGCTGATGCAGGCAGGGCTCGGCCTTGCTTTGGTCTTCCTGGGCGTGGCGCTGGCGCTGCCCATGGGCGTGCTCCTGCTGCGCGCCTTCGAGGATGCGCGGGGCGACTTCGTCGGCCTGGCCAATTTCGCCGCCTATGTGACCACGCCGGCGCTGCTGCACTCGGCCTGGAACAGTGTCTGGACGGCGGGCGTCACGACGGCGCTGGTGGTGCCGCTGGCCTTCGCCTACGCCTATGCCCTGACGCGCGCCTGCATCCCCGGCAAGGCCTTCTTCCGCGCGGTGATGCTGCTGCCGATCCTGGCCCCCTCGCTGCTGCCGGCGCTGGCGCTGATCTACCTGTTCGGCAACCAGGGGATGCTGCGCTGGCTGCTGCCGGGCGAGAACATCTACGGCGCCCCGGGCATCATCGTGGCACAGGTCTTCTACACCTTCCCCTCGGCGGCGATCATCCTGAGCGTGGCGCTGGCCACCGCCGATGCACGGCTCTACGAGGCCGCGGAGGCGCTGAAGGCCGGCCGGGCGCGCATCTTCGCCACCGTCACGCTGCCCGGCGCGCGCTTCGGCCTGGTATCGGCCGCTGTCGTCGTGTTCACGCAGGTGGTCACGGATTTCGGCATCCCGAAGGTGATCGGCGGGCAGTTCCAGGTGCTCGCCACGGATGTCTACAAGCAGGTGGTCGGGCTGCAGGATTTCAACATGGGCGCCGTGGTGGGGCTCGTGCTGCTGCTGCCCGCGCTCGGCGCCTTCGCCCTGCAGCGCTGGGCCGAGGGCAAGCGCAGCTTCACCCTCACCGGCCGCGCCGTGCCCTATGTGCCGCGCCCGCGCCGGCAGCGCGACCTGCCGCTGCTGGCGCTCTGCCTGCTCACCGCGGGCGCGCTGCTGGGCATCGTGGGCGTTGCGGTCTGGGGCTCGCTGATCCGCTTCTGGCCCTATAATCTCAGCCTCACGCTCGACAATTACGATTTCGCCCGCTTCGACAGCGCGGGCTGGGGCGCCTTCCTCACCTCGCTGCAGATGGCGGGCCTCAGCGCCTGCCTGGGCACGGTGCTGATCTTCGTCATCGCCTATGTGCTGGAACGCGGCCCGCGGCTTGGCCGCACGGCGCGCTGGCTGCGCGGCGCGGTGGGGCTGCTGGCCACGGCGCCGCTGGCGATCCCGGGTCTCGTGCTCGGCCTCGCCTACATCCTGTTCTTCAATCACCCGGCGAACCCGCTGGGCTTCCTCTACGCCACGCTGGGCATCCTGGTGCTGAATTCGCTGGTGCATTTCTACACGGTGGGCCACCTGACGGCGACCACCGCCATCCGCCAGCTCGACCCGGAGTTCGAGGCCGTCTCGGCCAGCCTGCGCGTGCCCCTCTGGTCCACCTTCGGCCGCGTGACGGTGCCCATCTGCCTGCCCGCGATCATGGAGGTCTGGGTCTATCTGTTCGTCAACGCGATGACGACGGTGAGTGCCGTGATCTTCCTCTACGGGCCCGACACCAAGCCGGCCTCGGTCGCGGTGGTGCACATGGATGAGGCCGGGCAGGCGAGTGCCGCCGCCGCCATGGCCTGCGCCCTGCTCGCGGCGACGGTGACGGTGAAGCTCGCGCAATTGCTGCTCGCGCGGCGGCTGGACAGGCTGACCCAGCGCTGGCGCCAGCGCTGACGCAAGACCGTCACGGCACCGTCAAGCGCGCGCAATGACGGGGCGTTAAGGGCAGGCCGTGACCAGCCCAGGGAATCCCCCGACCATGCGCGCCTTTCTGCTTTCCGCCTGCGCCGTGCTTGCGCTCTCCGCCGCCGCGCGCGCCGACCAGCGCCTGGAGGCCACCCTCGCCGGCCATGCCATCCTGCCCGCGCTGACCCTCGCCCTGCCGCCGGCCGATGCGCCGCGCGATGCGCTGGTCTCGGGCAAGTTCGCCGGCCCCGGCAATCTGCGCAACGACCGCCCGGGCAGCGTCATGGGCGACACCGGCCCGCTGCATGGCAGCCGGCCCACGGGCATCGCCTTCCCCTTCATCGGCCAGGCGGTGCAGGGCTTCTCGGGCATCAAGCCCGTGGCCGGCGCGCCCGGCGAATTCTGGGTGCTGACCGACAACGGCTTCGGCAACAAGCGCAACTCGCCCGACAGCCTGCTCTTCTTCCACCGCATCCGCGCCGATTTCCGCACCGGCACGGTCAGCGTACTCGCCACCACCTTCCTCACCGACCCGGCCCGCCGCGTGCCCTTCCGCATCGCGCATGAGGGCACCGAGGCGCGCTACCTGACCGGCGCCGATTTCGACCCCGAGAGCCTGCAGCCCCTGCCCGATGGCAGCTTCCTGATCGGCGAGGAGTTCGGCCCCTTCCTGATCCATGTGGATGCGCAGGGCCGCGTGCAGCGCGTGGTCGAGACGCGCCTGGGCGAGGAAGCGATCATGTCCCCCGACCACCCGGCGCTGCAGGTCGCACCCTCCCCCACCGCGCCGGTCGCCTATCGGGCGCGTCGTTCGGGCGGCTATGAGGGCATGGCCCTGACCCCCGATGGCCGCACCGCCTGGGCGATGCTGGAGCAGCCGCTCTTCGCCGCCGGCTCCAACCAGCCCGAGGGCGCCTTCCTGCGCGTGCTCGAATTCGATGTCGCCCGCATGGCCTGGACCGGCCGGCATCTTCGCTACCGGCTCGAGCCGGGTGCCACCGCGATCGGCGACTTCAACATGGTGGACGCCACGCGCGCCCTGGTGATCGAGCGCGACAATGGGGAGGGCGACCCCGGCCTCGCCTGCGCGCAGGGCGTGGCGCCCAGCGCCGCCGCCCCCTGCTTCCCGCTGCCCGCGCGCTTCAAGCGCATCTACCTCATCGATCTCGCCCAGGCCGATGCCGAGGGGCATGTGCGCAAGATCGCGCATATCGACCTGATGAACATCCGCGACCCCGAGGGCCTCGCGCGCCTGCGCGGCGACCTGCCGGCGAACGCGCCGCCGGGGCGCTTCACCTTCCCCTTCTTCACCATCGAGAACGTCGCGATGGTGGATGACGACCACATCATCGTCGGCAACGACAACAACCTGCCCTTCAGCGCCGGCCGGCACTTCTTCCAGGCCGACAACAACGAGCTGATCCTGCTGCGCGTGCCCGAATTGCTGCGCGCGCGCTGATCGAGCGGAAAGGAGACCCAGGATGATCACGCGCCGCACCGCGCTGCTCGCCAGCGTCGGCCTGCTCGCCACCCCGGCCATGGGCCTGGCCCAGGCCGATTGGCGCAGCCGCTTCCGTGAACTCCGCTACGGCGTCATCGGCGCGGAGAATGAGCGCGACGCGATCGCGCGGCTGCAGGGCCTCTCCGCCCATGCCGAGCGCAAGCTCGGCGTGCCGATGCGCATCTTCCGCGGCACGGACTACGCCGCGGTGGTCGAGGCGCTGCGCGCCGAGCAGCTCGAATTCGCGCATCTCGGCCCGGCCGCCTATGCGCTGGCGCGGCGCGCGATGGGCGAGGGCGTGGTGCCGCTGCTGCGCCATCAGAGCAACGATGGCGCCGAGGGCTACTACTCGGTCGTCTTCGTGAAGGCCGACAGCCCCTTCCAGTCGCTGGCCGACCTGCGCGGGCGTTCCTTCGCCTTCGCCGATCCCAACTCGGCCTCCGGCTTCGCCGCGCCGAGCTACTTCATGCGCAAGGAAGGCATCGACCCGTCGCGGCATTTCGGCCGCACCGGCTTCTCGGGCAACCATGAGCAGAGCGTCATCGCCGTGCTGAACGGCACCTACGACGCCGCGGCGACCTTCTGGAACAATGAGCGTTCGGGCAACATCCAGCGCATGATCGAGAAGGGCATGATCCAGCCCGGCACGACGCGCATCATCTGGCGCAGCCCGCTGATCCCGAACTCGCCCACCGTCACCCGCGCCGGCGTGCCGGCCGATCTGCGCGCCGCCTTCGTGCAGATGATGACGAACCTGCATGTCGAGGCGCCGGAAGTGCTGGCCCAGATCAGCACCAACACCGCCCGCTTCGTGCCCGCGCGGCATGAGGACTATGCCGACGTCATCGCGATGACCGAGCAGAACCAGGCCCAGCGGCGCAACCGCTCTTGAGCCTGACCGCCGAGACCGTCGCCGCCCGCTGGCGGGCCGAGCGCCGCGCCGGGCGGCAGCGGGCGCTGTTCTGGGGGGTGCTCTTCCTCGCCGCCACCTGGCTCGCCGCCTGGGTCGGCCAGGTGGATGCCGCGCGGCTGCTGGCCGGACTGCCGCGCGCGGCAGATTACGTCGCGCGCACCCTGCCCACGCTGCGCCTGGACAGCTTCGTCGCGGATCTCGCCGAGTGGTTCTGGGGTATCGATGTCTGGCTGGCGCTGCTGCTGGACACGATCCTGATCGCCTATGCCGGCACGGTGCTGGGCGGTGCGGCGGCGCTGCTGCTGAGCTTTCCTGCAGCCGCGACCCTGGCCCCGCCCTGGATCGTGGCCGTCGCGCGGCGCGTGGCGGAATTCGCGCGCACCGTGCCCACGCTCGTCTTCGCGCTGATCTTCGTCTACGCCTTCGGCCTCGGCCCCTTCGCGGGCATGCTGGCGATCGCGCTGCATACCTTCGGCGCGCTCGGCAAGCTCTTCGCCGAGGTGCATGAGAATGCCGACCTGCGCAGCGTCGAGGCGGTGCGCGCCGCCGGCGGCACCTGGGCCGAGGGCATGCGCTATGGCGTGCTGCCGCAATCGCTGCCGGGCGTGCTCTCCTTCAGCCTGTTGCGCTTCGAGATCAATGTGCGGGAGGCGAGCGTGCTCGGCATCGTCGGCGCGGGCGGCATCGGGGAGGAACTGTATCTCGCCGTGCGGCAGTTCGAATACCCGGACATCTCGGCCATCCTGCTGCTGATCCTGCTGACGGTGACGCTGATCGATGCGCTGACCACGCGGGCGCGCCATCGCATCCTCGGCGCCGAGAGCATGACCGCGACATGACCCTGTCCCGCACGCCACTCCTCTTCGCGGGCGGCCTCGTGCTGCTGCTGGTCGGGCTCTGGCGCGTCGATGCCACGCCCGCACGGCTGCTGGAGGGGCTGGGCAAGCTCGGCTGGCTGGTCGCGCTGATGTGGCCGCCCTCACCGGGCGGCGCGCTGATGGAATTGCTGCATGCCCTGGCCGAGACGGTGGCCATGGCCTTCTTCGGCACGCTGCTCGCCGCCCTTATCGCGCTGCCGCTCTGCTTCCTGGGCGCGGGCAATGTGGTGGCCAGTGCGCTGCTGCGCTTCACGGTGCGGCGCAGCTATGACGGGCTGCGCGGCATCGACAGCCTGGTCTGGGCGCTGATCTTCGTCTCCGCCGTCGGCATGGGTCCTTTCGCCGGCATCCTCGCCCTGGCGGTGCCCGATATCGGCCTGCTGGCCAAGGTCTTCTCCGAGGCGCTGGAATCAGCCGACCGGCGGCAGGTGGAGGGCGTGCGCGCAAGCGGCGGGTCACGCCTGCACGCCATCCGCTTCGGCCTGATCCCGCAGGTGGCGCCGCTGATGCTCTCGCAGATCCTCTACACCTTCGAGAGCAACACCCGTAGCGCCACCATCCTGGGCGTGGTGGGGGCGGGCGGCATCGGGCTTGCGCTCGGCGATCGCATCCGGCTCAACAACTGGGACGAGGCCGCCTTCATCGTCCTGCTGATCCTGCTCACCGTCGCGGTGATCGACAACCTCAGCCGGCGCATCCGGCTGCGCCTGATCAGGGCCTGAGTCAGAACGCCCAATCGTTGCCGAGCCGCGCCGACACGCCGTCATCGTCGAGGATCTGCGCCACACCCAGCCGGTCCGCGAAGACGGCGCCCTCCACCGTGGTGAGCTGCACCGAGAAGCTCTCCGTCGCCTCGGCGATGTCGTCGGGGCGAAGCAGGATCTCCACGGCCTTGCGCGTCTCGCCCGGGGCAAAGGTCAGCGTGCCGGTGGCGGCGACGTAATCCTCGCCCGTGGCCGTGCCGGCGACCGTGCGCCAGCCCACCGTCACCGCCGCCGCCGAGGCGGCGTCGAGCGTCACCTCGAAGGAGACCTGGCGCGGCGCCTCGGCCTCGTCGGGCAGCAGCGGCTCGAGGGCGGCGATCTTGTTCGTCAGCACCGTGCGCCAGTCATCGGCCAGCAGGCCGCCGGTGTCGGAGGAATTCGGGTTCCACGACCACCAGGCGAAGGAAGGTCCGATCTCGGCATGGTCGATCGTGCCGTTGTTGTCGGTGTCGCCCTGCAGGTAGCTGCGCAGCGCCTCGAACCAGGCGATGTCCTTGGGCTGGGTCATGCGCGTGCCCCACTCGCCCAGCAGCACGGGGGCGATGTTCTCGCTCCAGAGATAGCCCCAGAACTTGTCGAAGATTCCCGGCATGTTGTTGGGGAAATCGGCCGCGTAGAAGAAGGGCTGCGGGTAGATCGAGTTCGGGTAGTCGTGCGGCGAATAGACCAGCTTGTTGTCGAGGATCAGGTCCACCGGCCGGTCGCGCGCGCCGATCAGGTTGCCGCCCCACCAATAGGACTGCCCGGCATGGGAGGAGACGCCCTCGACCACGATCAGCCAGTCGGGATTGACGGCGAGGATGGCATTGCCCGCGCGCTCGGCCGCACTCGCCCAGGCGTCCCAGCTCGCGGCATGGGGTTCGTTCTGCAGGTCGGCGCCGATCACGGTGGGGTTGCCGCGGTAGCGCAGGGCGAGGTCCTCCCACATGTCGATCCAGCGCGCCTCGGTGAAGCGGCCATCATACCACAGCCCGTTGCCGTTGGGCCCGTCGCCGGCGAAGCTGCGGTGGTGGTCGAGCAGGATGCGCAGCCCGATCTCCCCGGCATAGGCGATGATCTTGTCCATCAGCTGCAGGGAGTTCAGCCCGACGAGGTCGGGGTTCAGGTGGAAATCGATGCCGTTGGGCGTGCCGTTCTCCAGGATCGCCTGGCCGGAGAAAGGCAGGCGGATGGCGTTGAAGCCCTGCTCCGCCATCTGGTTCATCATGTCCTTCCAGTTGCGCGTGTGCAGCCCGTGCGGCGCCATCGTCGCCGTCTCCAGGCCGAACCAGTTCACCGCGGCGATGCGCACCGGCGTGCCGGTGGCGTCGATGATCTGGTTGCCGCGCGTGGACAGCACGCCCTGCATGGCGTGGCCCTCACCCGGGTCGCCTTCCGTCACCGGCTGGGCGTCGGCGATGCTGATGCGCGGCAGGTCGTTGTTGCGGATGGTGCCCTGCGCCTCGCCATCGGCGATGACACCGCGCACGGGGTCGTGCAGCCGCACGAGGAAGGTCTCATCAGCCTCGGCCAGCCGATCGCCGCGGATGGCGATGGATATGGTCTTCTCCACCTCGCCGGCCGCAAAGATCACGCCACCGACGCGCCCTAGATAGTCGCTGCCCGACAGGGCGGTGACATCGGCGGTGCTGAACTTCACGCCGACGGAGGTCGTGACGGCGTGCGACAGGCTGAGCGTGAAGCGCAGGATGGCGGTGCCGGTATCGCCCTCGATCATGGCGGCATCGGCGATGCTGATGCGCGGCGCATCGTCGTCGATGATCGTGCCCAGGGCGAGCGGGTCGGGCGCGGTGGCGCCGGTCACCTCGCTCAGGCGCAGGGACAGCTGCTCGCGGCTCTCGATCGCCGCATTGTCCACCAGCGCGACGCGGATCTCCTTGCGCGTCTCGCCCGGCGCGAAGGTGAAGATCTGGTCGAGCGCCAGGAAATCCGCGCGCACCCGCGCGGTGCCCGCCTCGGTCACGGCGCGGAACTGCACCGGCGTGGCGCTGGCATGGGAGAGGGTGACGACGAAGGTGAGAAAGCCATCAGCCTCGGTTGCCGTCGCATCGGCGAGCGCGATGGCCGGCAAGGCCGGCGGCAGGGGGGGTTCCTCGATGATGCCGGGATTGAGGACGAAGCCGGTGGGATCGGCCGCGCTGCCGGCGTAATTCGCCTGGAAGCCGAAGCTGACGCTGCCCGAGGCAGCGACCTGCGCCGTCCAGTCCAGGCTGCGTACAACATAGCGCGTTCCGGTGTGGCTGACGATCTGCGCGCCCCAGATGTTCACGATGTCGAAGCTGGCGTCGAAGGCCAGGGTCCAGCCGGAAAGTGCGGCGTCGGGCGTCAGGGTCACATAGCCGACCAGGCCATGTCCCCAATCATCGGCGCGGCGGAAACGGAAGCTGGTGGCCATCGATGAGCCTCGGTGATCAACACTCTGTTAACGACTGATCTCATCTCACGCAGCGATTCATCCGGTCAAGCGACTGATTCCGCACGGAATGTCTGCTTTTGTCATCCGTCCGGCGACACAGGGCGACAATCCGGGCGCGAAGCTAGCCCCGGCGCCAGTCCAGCGGGACGTGGCGGAAGGGCAGCCCCGCCAGATCTAGCGCCGCCGGGCCGGGGCAATCGGCCTCGATGATCGCGCTGCATCGCCCGGCGAAGGCGGCCCGGAAATGGTTCTTCGCCTTGTTGGCGAGCAGCCGCGTGGCGCCGAGATCGATGCCATGCAGCGCGAAGAAGGCCGGGTCCACCGCCGCCTCCTTGCGGCTGGTGACGATGATGGCAAGCCGCCCCGCGCGCAGCACGCAGCTCGGCCCGAGATCCACCGGCGCGCCGCGCTCCATCGGGCCTTCGTTCACGAAGCGCCCCTCGGTGAGGCGTTCGACCACCGCCTCCAGCGCCACGGGGGGGCCGAAGGCAGCGGTGCTGCGCCCGCCAAGTCGGAAGGCCGCGCGCCCGCCCTGCCCCGTCGCCACCGCCCGCGCCACCGTCTCGGGGTCGTGCAGGAAGGCGAAGACCGTCTCCACCGGCGGGCCGGCCGCAACCAGGGTGCGCAGCAGGCCGGGCGTATCGGCGACGCCGCCCGAGAGCGGGTTGTCCGCCGGGTCGAGCAGCGCGACCAGGCCGGGCGGCGCGGCCAGCGCCGCGGCGAGTGCGGCCTCCGGCCCCGGCAGCGTCACCGCGAAGCGCGCCCGGCGCGCCGCGATGGCCGCCGCGATGCGCCCCGCCGCCGCCTGCGCGGCCGCCGCCGTGCGTGCCCAGGCCATGCCGGAGGGGCCGGCATGGGGGGTATCGCCCCAGGCGAAGCCGCCGAAGGGGGCCGCTTCCAGCACCGTGTCATCCTCGAGCGCCGCGGCTTCTGCCCAGACCTCGGCCATCGGGCCCGCTGCCGAGCGCATGTGGAAGGAATGCAGCACCACGGGCAGTTTCACGAGGGCGCCGTGCAGCGCCTCACCGGCAAGACGGCGCTCCAGCAGGCGCAGCGCGCGCGTCGCCGTCTCGGCCATGTCGAGATGCGGATAGCTGCGATACACGCTCGCGCCATCCAGCAGCGCCGCGATCTCGGGCGCCATGTTGCCGTGGAAATCGAAGCTCGCGACCAGCGGCGTGGGGCCGATCGCCGCACGCACGGCGCGAAGGATGGCGAGGTCCGCCGCCGGCTCGCCCACCGCCACGCAGGCGCCGTGCAGCGACAGATACACGCCATCCCACGGTGCGCCCGCGCGCAGCCCCGCCAGCACCTCGGCCAGCCAGCCGCCGAAGGCGGCCTCGGTCAGCGGCCCGCCGGGCTGGGCGGAGGTGCAGCGCAGAATGCTCGCCTGCCAGTGCGGCCGCTCGGCCAGGAAGGCGGCCAGTCCGCCGAGTTCCGTCGCCGTGCCGGCATAGCGCGCCAGCATCGCCGCGCCCTCGCCCCATTCCCGGGACTGCAGTTCGGGCAGGCCGGTCAGGCTGGGGGAGAAGGAATTGCCCTCGAACCACAGCCGGGCGACGGCGATGCGCGTCATGCGCCCTTCAGCAGCGCGCCCAGCGCCTCGGACAGGCCGAGCGCGCTGCGGCCCTGCGGCGGGGCGTAGCTGCCCGCGCGCGGCTTGGGCGCGCCGAGGCCGACCAGCATCTCGGCCAGCTTCACGCCGCAGGCGATGCCATCGAGCAGCGGCAGCGCCGCGCGGTCCTGCAGCACGCGGTCCATGCCGGCCAGCACCGCACCCGCCAGCACCACGCTGTCGCAGCGCGCGGCCATCGTGCCGATCGCCTCCAGCAGCGCGCGCGCGGCGCCGTCGGGGTCTTCCAGCACCTGCGGCGGGGCGATGGGCAGGCCGCGCACCTCGGCGCAGCGCGCGCTCAGCCCGTGCCGCGCCACCAGCTCCTCATAGGGCGTGACCTGGCCCAGGGTGAGCACGCCGAAGCGCCCTCCGAGCAGGCAGGCGGTGAGGCAGGCGGCCTCGGTCATGCCGACCACCGGGCAGGGCATCATCTGCCGTGCGGCCTCCAGCGCCGTGTCGTGGCTGACGGCCAGCACCACGGCATCGACGCGCCCGGCATGCTCGGCCAGCGTCTCGAGCAGCGCGTGGCCCGCAATGGCGTTCTCCACGCGGGTCGAGATCACGGACGGGCCGAAGCTCGGCGTCGCGCCGACGATGACCGTGCCGATGCCCGCCGCCTGCCGCGCGGCCGTCACGCAGGCCTGGGTGATCGCCTCGGTCGTATTCGCATTCGCGACAAGGATACGCATGCGCTAGCCCCCCACCATGCCCGGGGAGGTGCCGGGGGCCGCGGCGGCCTCCGGCGCTTCGCCCAGCGTCACCAGCCCGCCCGGCAGGGCGCGCGAATTCGTCGTCAGCAGCATCAGCCGCAGCGCCTGGCGCATCGGCGCGTCGCCCTCGGCCTCGCCGGCCGCCTCGGCGCGGCGCTTCCAGACCTGCAGCGGGTTGAACAGCAGCACGTCGCCTGGCCGCACCTCGAGCCGCAGGGCGAGGCCAGGCTCGGCGCAGATGGCATCGAGCAGGTCGAGCGCCTCGACCTGCGCGGCGGTGAGGCGCGGTGTCTCCGGCAGGCGCTGCGCGGCCTCGATGGCGTCGCGCGCATAGCGGCCGATGAAGGCGCCCGAGGCCGAGGAGAAGACGGGCAGATCCACCACCCCGGCCGCGCCGGGCACGGCATGGGGCAGCGGGCGATGCAGCACGTCCAGCGCGGCGCGGTCGCGCTTCATCATCTCATTGTGAACGGAGGCCGCGGCGACGAGCATGGCCGGGTCCACCTCGCTGGGCTGGCGCAGCACCAGCAGGGCCACGATGTCGGCCGCATCGGCATGGAAGCGCCAGCGCAGCGCACCGCCGGCCGGGCTGTCCAGCCGCTGCACGAGGCCCTGGCCCTGCGGTGCGACGGCGCGGCCGAGATGCGCGCCGAGCGCGCAGAGCACGCCCTCCAGCCGCTCCTCACCCAGCCGCTCCAGCGGCAGGCCGCGCAGCAGCACCAGCCCGCGCCCGCTATCGAGGCGCTGGCCGGCATCGCGCAGCACGGGCGCAAGGCTGGGCAGCGGCGCCTCGGCCACCTGCATCGGCGCGCGGCCGCCCAGCGCGGTGAGCGCGGCCTCCAGCTCCGCCGCATGTTCGGCGCCCAGCGGCACCATCCAATCGGCCGGGCGCAGATCGGCGGCGCGCCAGGCGGCGGGACCGGCCTGGGGCACCAGGCGCGGGCGGGGGGGTGTGGTGCCACTCATCGCCCCTACCCTAGCAGGCATGGCGCGCTGTGCCACACTGCCGCCAGACACGGAGACCGCCCATGGATATCGCCGCCCTCAACCTGCCCTTCGACCGTGAGGCCATGCTGGCCGGGCTGCGGGTCTGGGTGGAGTGCGAAAGCCCGACCTTCGACACGCCGGCGGTGAACCGGATGATGGACATCGTCGCGCGCGACCTCGCGATGATGGGTGCGCGGATCGACCGCATCCCCGGCCGCATGGGGCTTGGCGATTGCGTGCGCGCGAGCCTGCCGCATGCCGCGCCGCCGGGCACGCCGGGCGTGCTGATCCTGGCGCATCTCGACACCGTGCATCCCATCGGGACGCTGGCGAAGCTGCCCTGGCGGCGCGAGGGCGGGCAGTGCCGCGGCCCGGGCATCTTCGACATGAAGGGCGGCACCTACCTCGCCGTCGAGGCCGCGCGGCAGATGCTGCGCGCCGGCCTGCCCACGAAGCTGCCCGTCACCTTCCTGTTCACCTCGGATGAGGAGATCGGCAGCCCGTCCACGCGCGACCTGATCGAGGCCGAGGCGGCGCGCGCGCGCTGCGTGCTGGTGCCCGAACCGGCGCGCCCGGATGGCGGGGTGGTGACCGGGCGCTATGCCATCGCGCGCTTCAACCTGCGCACCGTCGGCCGCCCCAGCCATGCCGGCGCCACGCTGTCGGAGGGCCGCTCCGCGATCCGCGAGATGTGCCGCCAGGCGCTGGCGATCGACGCCATGACGACCGAAAGCTGCACCTTCTCGGTCGGCGTCATCCAGGGCGGGCAATGGGTGAATTGCGTCGCCACCGAATGCCGGGCGGAGGTGCTCTCCATGGCCAAGCGGCAGGCCGATCTCGACGCCGGGGTGGCGGCGATGCTCGCCCTCGCCCCGGGCAGCGGCGATGTGGTGCTGGAGGTGAGCCGCGGCGTGACGCGGCCGGTCTGGGAGCCCGATGCCGGCACCATGGCGCTGCACGCCCAGGCCGCCGCGCTGGCCGGGCAGCTCGGCTTCGCCCTGCCGCACCAGAGCTCGGGCGGCGGGTCGGACGGCAATTTCACGGGGGCGATGGGCATTCCCACCCTCGATGGGCTGGGCGTGGCCGGGGCCGGGGCGCATACGCTGGACGAGCATATCCTGGTGGACAGCCTGGTGCCGCGCGCGCGGCTCTTCGCCGGGCTGCTGGCCACGCTGGCGTGACCCGCGCAGCCGGCGCTTGCATCCGGGGCCCCGACTTCACACCATAGGCGTAACCGATCCGAGGAATGCCCCCATGCGCCGACTCGCGCTCTCTGCCCTCGCCCTGTTGCTGCCCAGCCTGGCGCTGGCGCAGAGCAACCCGACCACCGGCTTCAGCTCCGGCGTGGTGCATGGCCAGCGCCCCGACATGCGCCAGGACCTGCACAACGCGCCGGGCGCGCCCACGGCGGGCGGCGGGCCGAACACGCCGCAGGCGCCCCAGACCCGCACCCAGCAATTGCGCCAGCGTTCGCAGACCACCGAGCAGCAGCGCCGCACGGCCCAGCAGCAGCAGCGCCGTGCCGCGCAGCAGCAGCGCCACGCCCAGCAGGGCCA
Organism: Roseomonas sp. TF40; assembly: GCF_057219975.1. Lineage (NCBI taxonomy): Bacteria > Pseudomonadati > Pseudomonadota > Alphaproteobacteria > Acetobacterales > Roseomonadaceae > Roseomonas > Roseomonas sp. TF40. Next base: position 720,338 of record NZ_JBXVVR010000001.1, read on the forward strand.
GGCGGCCCGCGCCCAGCGCACCGGCGGCGGCACGCCAGCCGGCCGCACGCCCGATCCCATCGCGGCCCAGGAAGCCCGCATGGCCGAGGCGCGGCGCCGCCAGGCCGAGGCCCAGCGCCAGGCCGCCGACGCGCAGGATGGCGTGGCGCTCGGTCGCCGGCCGCTCGGGCAGTAGGGCCGGCAGGCGTTCGCGGCCGCCATAGGCGGCCGAGGCGCCGAACGGCGCCCGGCGCTTGCGGGCAGAGAAAGCTAGGTCCCGCCGTCCACGGGCAGGATCTGGCCCGTCACCCAGCCGGCGAGCGGCGAGGCGAAGAACAGCACGGCATTGGCGATGTCCTCCGGCTGGCCGAGCCGGCGCATCGCGATGCCTTCCAGCATCACGCGCTGGCCTTCCGGCCCGTAGCTGTCGAACTGCTTGATCGAGGCCGGGTTGGACAGCACGAAGCCGGGTGCGACGGAATTCACCGTCACGCCATGCGGGCCGAATTCGCGCGAGAGCTGGCGCGTGAGCCCCACCAGCGCGTGCTTCGCCGAACAATAGGCCTGGATGCCGGTGCGGCTGGCCTTCAGCCCCGCGCCGCTGCTGATGGTGATGATCCGCCCCGCCTTGGCCTTCTTCATCCCCGGCGCCACGGCGCGGGCGAGGGCGAAGGCGGCATGGGTGTTGATGTCGAAGATGGCGTGCCAATCCTCGATCGGCACCTCCTCGATCGGCCGGTTCACCTGCCCGCGCACGCCGCCCGCATTGCAGACCAGCACGCCGACGGGCCCGCCGGTCTGCTGCTCGATCCCCGCGATCCAGGCCGCGGCGGCGCCCGGCGCCGTCAGGTCGAAGGCGCTGGTCGCGATGGTGGTGCCGCGCGCCGTCTCGGCCAGTTCCTCGGCCGAGAGGTCGCAGGCGAAGACGCGCCCGCCAAGGGAAGCGAAGCCCTGTGCGATGGCGCGGCCGAAGCCATGCCCTGCCCCCGTGACCGCCACCGTCACGCCGTCGAAACGCAGATTCATCGCATCAACTCCAGGAGATTGTCGTCCGACATGGCGCGCACCCCGCGCTCACATTCGTGGATCATGGCGATCAGGCGCTCGAGGGTCGGGCAGGCCAGCCCATGCGCACGGCCGATCGGCGGCACGGCGCCGATCTGCGCATCCGCCGGCGTCGCGCGCTTGCGCACCCACAAATCGCGCCAGATGCCCGAATGGGTCTTCGCATTGGGCCGGTTGAAGGCCTCCATCGCGATCATCGAGGCCCGCGCCGCGGCCTCGCTGCCCGTGGCACCGAAGGCAGCGGGGTCGAAGCCGTTGAAGCCGAGCGGCGTGACCCCCTCGGCGCGCGCGACATCGATCACCTCGCCGCACAGCGCACGCACCAGCGGCAACAGCTCGGGCCGGGCGAGCGTGTCCGCGATGCCCTTCGCCGCCAGCCCCTGCGCGTAGAGCAGGCTGGAATAGGCCAGCTTTCCCCAGAGATAGCCCCAGATATTGGGGGTCAGCACGGCATCGGGCTCGAAGGTCTCGCGCAGCAGCGCGTGCAGCGCGGCGAGGCGCGGCGTGGTCGCGCCATCCAGCTCACCCACCACCACCGCGCCGCGATTGCCGTAGAGGATGCGCCCGGGCTCCAGCCAGTCCGCGCCGAAATTGACGAAGGCGCCCATGGTGCGGCCGGTGCCGCAGACCTCGGCGATGGTCCGCTCGCACAGCCCGTTCTGCAGCGACAGCACATAGCCGTCGGGGGCGAGATGCGGCAGCAATTGCCGGCAGGCGGCCTCGGTATCGTGCGTCTTCACGCAGAGGAAGATGCGGCGGAACACGCCCTGCAGCGCGCCGGGCAGGAAGGCGGGGGCGACCACCTTCATCTGCGCGACCGGGCCCTCGATCGTCAGCCCGCGCGCCGGATCGGCGATGGCGGCCACATGCTCGGCCACGACATCGACGAAGACCACCGCATGGCGCGCCCGCACCAGATGGGCGCCGACCGTGCCGCCGATGGCGCCCGCGCCCCAGATCAGGATCGGTCCGCGATCGACGGCTTCGCGCGCCGCCGCCTGCTCGGCTTCCTTCGCCACCTGTGATCCTTTCCACAACCCGGCCATGCAACAATGACAGCTTGCGCCCAGGCCCGGCACGCGCCCACCCTGCCCTGCACGCTAGCCGGGACACGCGCAGGGTCAATGCGCCCAACGAGATCGTTTTGAACACGAAGCCCGACAATCTGCGTGGCGCGGCCCTGATGGCCGCCGCCGCGCTGATCTTCGCGCTGGAATTGCTGTTCATCCGCTGGATGAGCGAACGCGGCATCCCCACCGAGGTGCAGGTGACGGCGCGCGCGGCGGGGCAACTCGTCTGGGTCGCCCCCACCATCCTCGCCACCGGGCTCGCCGTGTTCCGCACGAAGCGGCTCGCGCTGCACCTGCTGCGCGGCGGCTCCTCGCTGCTCACCTGGGCGCTCTACTACTTCTCCTTCACGCGGCTCGACCTCGCGACGGGCACGGTGCTGTCCTTCACCAATGTGATGTTCACCACCATGCTCGCCGGCCCCCTGCTGGGCGAGCGCGTGGATCGCTGGCGCTGGGCGGGCACGCTGGCGGGGCTTGTCGGTGTCGCGGTGATGCTGCGGCCGGGCAATACGCTCGACCCCATCGGCGCGGCGGCGGCGATCGGCGCGGCGGTGGCGTGGTGCGGCATCACGCTGACCAGCCGCGTGCTGACCGCGACCGAGAGCACGCGCACCGTCATCGCCTATGTCGGGCTGGTGACCACCGCGGGCGCGCTGCCCTTCGGCGTGATGGCCTGGGTGCCGCTCGATCTCGCATCGTGGCTGCTGCTGATCGCCTTCGGGCTGATGGCGCCGGGCATCATCTACCTGGTGACCGAGGCGCTGCGCTTCGGCGAGGCCAGCGCCATCGCGCCCTTCCAGTATCTGCGCCTCGTCGTCGTGGCGGCTGCGGGCTGGCTGATCTGGGGCGAGGTGCCCGACCTCTTCGGCTGGATCGGCGCGGCCATCATTCTCACCGGCGCGTTGATCATCACCATCGCCGAGGCGCGCAAGCGATGAGCCAGATGGTCCGCGCCGTGCTGCTCGCCGTCGCCGCGGCCTTCTGCTTCACGCTCGAGACCATGGCGGTGAAGCTGATCACCGAGGTGCCGCTGGCCACCATCGTGCTGGCGCGCGCACTCGGCCAGTTGCTCTGGACGGCGCCCGCCTTCGTGGCCGACCCCATCAGCGTCATGCGCACCCGCGTGCTGCCGCTGCAATTGCTGCGCGGCCTGCTCTCCATCACCGCCTGGTATCTCTATTTCTTCGCCTTCGCGGGCCTGCCGCTGGCGACCGGCACGGTGCTGTCCTTCACCTCGGTGCTCTTCGTCACCGCGCTGGCCGGGCCGATCCTGGGCGAGCGCGTGCGGCTGCGCCGCTGGAGCGCGACTCTGGTCGGTTTCGCCGGCGTGGTTGTGATCCTGCGCCCCGGCGGCCTGCCGCTGGACTGGGCGGTGGCGTCGAGCATCAGCGCGGCGCTGATGGGGGCGGCGATCCTGCTGCTGACCAAGATGCTCTCGCGCATCGAGCGCACCGAGACGATCATGTTCTACATCGGCGTGGTCGCCGTGGCGGTCTCCCTGCCCATCGCCCTGCCGGGCCTCGCCTGGCCGGGCTGGGGCAATCTCGGCCTGCTGGTGCTGGCGGGCCTCTGCGGGCCGCTGGCGATGCAGTTCTGGATCACGTCGCTGCGCCTGGCCGATGCCTCCTTCCTCGCGCCCATCAGCTATGTGCGGCTGGTCTTCGCGGCCGGCTTCGGTATCGTCCTGTTCGATGAGATGCCGGATTGGGGGCTGGCGGTCGGGGCGTCGCTCATCATCGGCAGCGCGATCTACATCACGCGGCGCGAAGCCCAGTTGGCGCGGGTTCAGCCGCGGAAGCCGGACTCCGCGATCACGGCCTCCAGCACCGACGAATCGAACCCGAAGGCGCGATAGCCTTGCCGCAGATGCGCGACATAGGCCGCGCCGGGCGGCCCCGGCCGGTCCAGCGCCTCGACATAGGTCCAGGCCTCGCCGCCTTCGGGAAGGGTGATGCGCAGGCGCCGATAGGCCCCCAGCGCCACGCCTTCCGCCCGGTCGAGCGCGGCGAGATGCGCGGCATTGATTCGCCACAGGCCGAGCGGCACCTGCGCCCCCGCCGCCTCGACGATGCTGGCGTAGCGGCGCAGGCGCAGTCGCCAGCCGGGCAGCATCGCGCCGCCGATCGGCTCGGCACCGAAGCAGCGCGCGCGCATCCGCGTGGGGTCGAGGTTGCTGCCATAGGCGGCATAGGGAATATCGAGCATCGCGCCGCAGGCTGGCGCGCCGCGCGGCTTGGGGCAAGGAGGCACCGTTGATCCTGCTGGTCCAGGCCGCGCCGCTGGTGCTGCTGCTGGCGCTGCTGCTGAGCGGGCGTGCCGGCCCCGTGCCGGCCGTGCTGGCCGCCCTTGTGCTCGCGGTGCCGGCGGCGCTGCTGAGCCTGCCCCAGGCGGTCGCTGGCCTGCCCTTCCTGGTCGAGGAGACGCTGCGCGGCGCCTTCCTCGCGGCCAAGCCGATCGGCGTGGTGGTGGGCGGGATGCTGTTCCACGCCGCCGTCACGCGCCCCGCCACGGCCGCGCCGCGCGCGCCGGAGCCGCGGCGGATCTTCGCCGCCACGTTGCTCGCCGGCACCTTCCTGGAAGGGGTGACGGGCTTCGCGGTGGGGGCGGTCTTCGCGCTCTCGGCGCTGCGCGGCATGGGCCTCGGTGGCGCGCCGGCCGGGGCGCTGGCGCTGCTTGCCCTCACCATGGTGCCCTGGGGCGGGCTTGGGCCGGGCACGGCGCTCGGCGCGGCGCTGATCGGCCAGCCGGCCCAGGCGGTGGCGGCCGCGACATCATGGCCGAACGCGGTGTGGCTGCTGCTGCTCGGCCCGGTCTTCTGGCGGCTCTGCGGGGCCGCCGGCGTGGCGGTGCCGGGGCGCGAGAAGGCCATCCAGATGGCCATCCTCGGCGTGATGGCGGCGCTGCTCGTCGCCGGTCACCGCGTGCTGCCCTTCGAGGTGGTGGGGCTGGTGGCGGCGGGCATCCCGCTGCTTGTGGTGCTGTGGTGGCTGGACCCGCCGCGCGACGCGCCCGGCTGGCGCGCGGCGCTGGCGCGGCTGGCGCCCTATCTGGGGCTGACGGCCGCGCTGCTCGGCGCGCGACTGATCCCCGGCGCGCCAAGCTGGACACCCTTCGCCGACCTGCCCGGATTCGCCCTGACCCATGTGGCCGTGGTGCTCTGGGTGGTGGCCATCGGCCTGCTGGCCCGCCGCCCGGATGGCGCGACGGCCGCGCGGGCGGCCTTCGCGCGGGCGAGGCGGCCGGTCCTGGCCATGCTGCTCTACGTCATCCTGGCGCGCTGGATGGCGGGCTCGGGCGCCTCGGCCGCGCTGGCGGAGGCGGCGGCAGGCGGGCTGGGCGACCTCGCCCCCTATGCGGTGCCCGTCCTGGGGCTGGTCTCGGGGCTGGTGACGGGGAGCAATGTGGGCTCGAACGCCGCGCTGATGCCGGTGCAGGCCGCGCTGGGCGTGGCGGCGGGCCTGCCGGCGCTGGTCGCGCCCGCGCTGCACAACTTCGCGGGCTCGGCCGGGGCCGGCATGTCGTTCGCGGTCACGGCGCTGATCTGCGGGCTGCTGGCCGACGGCACCCGCCCGGCGCAGCTCTGGCGCCTGCTCGCGCCCGCCCTGGCCGGCGTGCTGCTGGTGGGCTGGATGATGCTGGCACTGTGATGAGCCACGCCTCCGGCAGGACCGCGCCCCGGCGAGGCCACCCGGATTGCCCGCTTCCCGTTACCTCGCCTACAAGCAGGGTCCAACCAAAAGGGGAGCAAGCTTCCATGTCCATTGCACGCCGCCTCGCACTCGGCACGGCGCTCGGCCTCGGCCTCGCCGCGCCTGCCCTGGCGCAGACCCAGGTAACATTCCAGCACCCGATCGGCATCAACAGCCACTACGGGGCCGGCACGACCGCGTTCAAGGAAACCTTCGAACGCATGACCAACAACCGCTTCCGCGTCGTCTATCAGCGCAACGACAATGAGCGCGAGACGATCGAGGCGGTGCAGATCGGCACCATCGAGTGCACGATCACCTCGACCGGCCCGGTCGGCAATTTCGTGCCCGAGACCCGCAACCTCGACGTCCCCTTCCTGTTCCGCGACACGGCGCATGCCCGCGGCGTGCTGGACAGCCAGATCGGCCAGGACATGCTCGGGCGCTTCCCGGCGCGCGGCATCACTGCGCTCGCCTGGCTCGAGAACGGCTTCCGTCACATGACCAACAGCCGGCGCGAGGTGAACACCCCCGCCGATGTGCGCGGCCTGAAGGTCCGCACCATGGAAAACCCGGTGCATATGCGCGCCTTCCAGACGCTCGGCGCGCTGCCGACGCCGATGGCGTTCTCGGAACTGGTGCCCGCCCTGCAGCAGGGCACGGTGGATGGCCAGGAGAACCCGATCCCGGTGATCCTGAACAACAACCTCAACCAGGTGCAGCGCTTCCTGACCCTGACCGGCCACGTCTATTCGCCGGCGCTGCTGCTGTGCAACCCGGGCTTCGTCGGCCGGCTGAACGCCGCTGACCGCGCCGCGCTGACCCAGGCGGCGCGCGACGCCGCGGTGGCGAACCGCGCGCGCGTGACCTCCGACGAGCAGACCGGCGTCGAGGAACTGCGCCGCCGCGGCATGACCGTGGTGACGCAGGTGGACAGCGCCGCCTTCCAGGCCGCCCTCGCCTCCGGCTCCGCGCAGATCGAGGCGGGCCTCGACAGCGCGCTGATCCGCCGCATCCGCGAGTGGCGCCCGGGCAGCTGAAGCCCCGCCTCTGGGACGGACAGGGCGCGCGGGGGCATAGCCCCCCGCGCCCTTCTTTTTTCAGCCCCCTCCCCGTTTTCGGCCAGGAGACGCCATGAACGCGATGAACGTCATGCCCCTGCAGGTCACGGTCGCCGCCACCGCCGTCGCGGTCGGCGTTGCGCTTTGGGCCGGCAGCGGGGATGCCCAGGGCCGCGGACCGCGCGCGCTGCTGCGGCGGGTGGTCCTCGCGGCCGATCGCATCTCCACCGAGATCGCCTCGATCATCGCCTGCCTCGCACTGGCGGTCGCGGTCTCCGCCGGGGCCTGGCAGGTCTTCTCGCGCTTCGCCACCAACACGCCCTCCCCCTGGTCGGAGGCGCTGGTGCGCGTGGCGCTGATCTGGATGTGCTATCTCGGCGTCGCGGTGGCGCTGCGCGTGGGCGCGCTGGTTTCCATCGACGTGCTGCATCGCTACGCCCGCGGCGCCCTGCGCCGCGCGGTGGAGGCGATGATCCTGGCCTTCGTGCTCTCCTTCATGGGGGTGATGTTCTGGTTCGGCTGGTCGATGACCGAGCGCGTGCAGTTCCAGACCATCGCGGGCCTCGAATTCTCGATGGCCTATGCCTATGCCGCCATCCCGCTGGGCGCGCTCTTCGCCATGCTGGGCGCGGTGGCGAACTTCCTCGACCGGCGCGCCGAAGAACTGGAGAACGCGGTATGAGCGGTGCCATGCTCACCGTGATGCTGGTGCTATTCGCCGCCAGCATCCCTGTCGCGGTCGCCATCGGCGTGGCCGCCGTGGTCGGCATCGCCGGCTACACCAATTTTCCGCTGATCGTTGCCGCGCAGCAGCTCTTCGTGGGCATCGACCGCTTCCCGCTGGCCGCCATCCCCTTCTTCATCCTCGCGGGCAACCTGATGGATGTGGGCGGCATCTCACGCCGCCTGGTGGATTTCGCGAAATCCATCGTCGGGGGCATCCAGGGCGGCCTGCCCGCGACCTGCGTGCTGACCTGCATGATCTTCGCCGCCATCTCCGGCTCCTCGGTCGCCACCACCTTCGCGATCGGCGCCATCATGATCCCGGCCCTGGTGCGGGCGGGCTATCCGGTGGGCTTCGCCGCGGCGCTGCAGGCCACGGCGGCGGAACTGGGCGTGATCATCCCGCCCTCCATCCCGATGATCCTCTACGGGGTCAGCACCCAGACCTCGATCCCGGAGCTGTTCATCGCCGGCTTCGGCCCGGGCATCCTGATCTCGGGCACGCTGGTGACGACGGTGCTGATCTGGTGCCGCCTCAGGGGCTGGGGCAAGCGCGATGGCGAGGGCCGCCTGCCCTTCCTGGTGGCGACGAAGCAGGCGGGCTGGGCGCTGCTCATGCCCGTGGTCGTGCTGGGCGGCATCTATGGCGGCATCACGACGCCGACCGAGGCCTCGGTCGTTGCGGTGTTCTACGCGATCTTCGTGGGCATGCTCATCCATCGCGAGATCGGGCTGCGGGATCTCTACCCGATCTTCCGCAAATCGGTGATCAGTTCGGCGGTGATCATGTTCATCATCGCGGCGGCGACGCTGTTCTCCTGGCTGCTCAACCGCCAGGGCGTGCCGGACCTCGCCGCCGAGTGGCTGGTGGAGGCCTTCGACAGCGCGGGCTGGTACATGCTGGGCGTGAACCTGTTCCTCTTCGTGGTGGGCATGTTCGTCGAGACCTCGGCCTCCATCATCGTCCTCGCCCCCATCCTGGCCGAGGCTGCCGGGCGGCTGGGCATCGATGGCGTGCATTTCGGCACGATCATGGTGGTGAACCTCGCCATGGGCATGATCACGCCGCCCTTCGGTGTGAACCTCTTCGCCGCGGCGCAGGTGGCGGGCACCAGCATCGACAAGATGATGCGCTACCTGCCGGTGTTCATCGGCGTGATCTTCGCCTGCCTGCTGGTCATCAGCTACGTGCCCTGGATCGTGCTGGCGCTGCCCAACCTGGTGTTCAGGTGACGCCGCCCGCGCTCTCGCCCCGCACCCCCCGCCCGGCCCCCGTGGTCGGCGGGGCGGCGGCGATCGCGCATCTGCGGCGCGATCCGATGTTCAAGACCATCATCCGCGCCGCCGGGCCCTGCACGCTGCGCCCGGTGCGGCGCGAGCCCTATGAGGCGCTGGTGCGCGCCATCGCGCACCAGCAGGTGCATGGCCGCGCGGCGGAGGCGATCCTCGGCCGCTTCATCGCGCTGTTTCCGGGCCATGACTTCCCCCCGGCCGAGGCGGTGCTGACCGCCCACGCCGAGGCACTGCGCGGCTGCGGGCTTTCGGGCAGCAAGGTCGCCGCGATCCGCGACATCGCCGAGAAATCCGTGGGCGGGCTGGTGCCCACCCGCAAGCTCGCCGCGCGCATGGCCGATGAGGCGCTGATCGAGCGCCTGGTGCAGATCCGCGGCGTCGGGCGCTGGACGGTGGAGATGTTCCTGATCTTCACCCTCGGCCGGCCCGATGTGCTGCCGGTGGACGACTTTGGCGTGCGCGAGGGGTTCCGGGTTTCCGCCGGACTCGAGGAACAGCCGAAGCCGCGTGACCTGGCGACGATCGGCGAGGCCTGGGCACCCTATCGCTCCGTCGCCGCCTGGTATCTCTGGCGCGCCGCCGATGCGGCGAAGGCGAGCAGGTTCAAGCCGCAATAATGCGGCAGAGGTCCGGGATGCCGGCCTTGAAGGGGAAGAACCCCTTGGTCGCGCGCGGCCAGCAGGCGCTGTCCCAGTCGCGGCGCAGCCGCAGCAGCTTCGCCCCGGCCAGGGCTTCCGCCGTCCAGCCCACAGGCGCCCAGGGACTCACCACCGGCACGGATTGCTGAGCGATCCAGCCCGCGACCTCGCGGGGCGTGAGCAGCGTCGTGGGCGCGTTGAAGTGCGCGCCGGCACGCGCCAGGCCATCGCCGAGCGCCGCGCGCACATAGGCCGCGACGCGCTCCGAACAACCGAGCGGCGAGCGTGCCTCCGGCACCGCGACACCGGCGATGGCGGCCACAGGCGTGCCGGGCGGCAGCAGGCTTTCGGGATGCAGGTCATCCTCATGCAGCAGCAGCGCGACGGGGCCCGCCGGCAGCGCATCGGCCGGGCGCAGCGGGCGGAGCGGCGGCAGGGGCGGCGCTTCGAGCGGCAGCGGGTTCTCGTCCAACTCGCCCGCCGGATCGAAACGTCCATTGGTGTAGCGGGCGATGTTCTCGGCCCGCGCGACATAGTGCTTGCCCGCCGTCTGCATGCCCGCGACCCAGCGCCAGGAGAGCGTGTTGGAGGCCGCATCGCCATCCAGCAGGTGCCGCAGGAAGAGATCCGCCCCCAGCGTCCAGGGCAGGCGCAGGGTGAAGATCCAGATGCTCGCGAACCACATGCGCGCGTGGTTGTGCAGCCAGCCCGTCTCGCGCAGTTCCGCCATCCAGGCGTCGAAGCAGGCGATGCCGGTCTGCCCCGCCTCGGCACGCTCGACCGCACGGCGCAGCCCGCCCTGCGTGCGCAGGCCCATCAACGTGTCCGCCAACGCCGCCTGGTAGCCGGTCCAGAGCCCGGGGCGGAGTTCGAGAAACCCCTTCCAGTAGCTGCGCCAGAAGACCTCCTGGATGAATTTCTCGGCGCGATCCAGGCCGTGCCGCTCAAGGGCGAGGCGCACCACCTCGGCCTCGGTCAGCAGCCGGTGGCGCAGCGCCGGTGAGAGGCGCGAGACATCGGGGCGCTGGCCCGGCCCGGCATCGGTGTTGCGCCCGGCGGCATAGTGGGGCCCCATGCGCGGGGCGAAATCGGCCAGCCGCCGCAGGGCGTCGGCACGATTGTCGGCAAAGGTTTCGAGGCTCATGCCACGCAGATCGTGTGGCGCGGGAGGAAGGCAAGCGAGATGGCAACACGGCGGCTGTTCCTGAAGACCCTGGGTGGGCTGACCGTGGTGGGTGCGGCGGCCGGCGCCTATGGCTTCTGGTTCGAGCCCGCCTATCGGCTCTCCATCGCCGAATACCGCCCGCGCCTGCCGCTCTGGCCTTCCAGCACGCCCATCACCATCGCGGCCCTGGCCGACATCCACGCCAACGAACCCTACATGCCGCTCGAGCGCATCGCGCAGATCGTCGAGGCGACGAATGCGCTCAACCCTGATCTTGTCGTGCTGCTCGGCGATTATCCCGGCACCGGGCACATGATCACCCGCGCCATCCCGGTGGCGGAGACGGCGCAGGTGCTGAAGGGGCTGCGCGCGCGCCATGGCGTGCACACGGTGCTCGGCAACCATGATTGGTGGGACGACGCGCAGGTGCAGCGCTTCCGCCGCGGCGTGCCGCGCATCGCGCAGACGCTGGCGAATGCCGGGCTCTCCGTGCTGCACAATGCGGCGACCAAGACCGGCTTCCGCGGCCAGGGCTTCTGGGTGGCGGGCTGCGGCAGCCTCTGGGCCTTCAATGAGGGGGGCGGCAACTACCTCGGCGCGAACAACCTCGAGCGCACGCTCGGCGCCGTACAGGACCGCGACCCGGTGATCCTGCTCTGCCATGAGCCGGACATCTTCCCGAGCGTCCCGCGCGAGCGCGTGGCGCTGACCATCTGCGGACATACGCATGGCGGGCAGGTGCGGCTGTTCGGCTGGTCGCCGATCGTGCCCTCGGCCTACGGCAATCGTTTCGCCTACGGCCACATCGAGGAAGAGGGCAAGCACATGATCGTCTCGGGCGGGCTCGGCACGGCGATCCTGCCGGTGCGCCTGGGCGTGCCGCCGGAGATCACGCTGATCCGGCTCGGCGGAGTCGCTTAGCCGCCCGCAGTATTGCGGCGACAATGCCGTCATAGCCCGTGCAGCGGCAAAGCTGGCCCGAAAGACCGGCGCGGATCTCGGCCGCATCGCGCGCCCGTCCGCGCAGGATCAGGTCGCGCGCCGCGATCAGCATGCCGGCCGTGCAATAGCCGCATTGCAGCGCGTGTTTCGCCTGGAAGGCCTCACGCAGCGCGACCATCACGGGGTCGTCGCGCATCCCTTCGAGCGTGGTCACGGGCCGCCCCTCGGCGAGCGGCGCCGGCACGAGGCAGGCGCGCGCCGGCTCACCGTCCAGCAGCACGTTGCAGGCACCGCAACTGCCCTGCGCGCAGCCGACGCGCGTGGCGTGCAGGCCAAGCCGCTCGCGCAGCACATGGGCGAGGCTCTCGCGGGGCTCCGCCGGCACATCCTGCTCGTTGCCATTCACGATGAGGCGGATCATGCGGCCGCTGCCTCCGCCCGGCGCAGGGCGGCCGCGCGCAGCCGTGCGAGGTAGGGGTCATCCGGCTCGGCTGCCGCCGCGAGAAGCCGCGCGCCCCTCGGAGAGGTCACGGCGATGCGCGGCGCCGCACCCGGCACGCGCAGCACGGCCGCCGCGGCCTCTGCGAAGGCGCCGGGCGCGGGGGCAAGCTTGCACCAGCCGAAACGTGCCCCGGCCACGGGCCGGGGAATCTCGACGGCCGCCAGCACCTCGCCGGGCTCGAGCGCGGTCGCGAAGGCATCGGTCAGGAAGGCATCGAGCCGCAGCCGGCGCACCGCCGCACCGCGCCGCAGCGCCACCACGGCGCCAAGCGCCAGCAGCGCCACCGGCCAATCCGCGGCCGGGTCATGCAGCGCGAGGCTGCCACCGACCGTGCCGCGATTGCGGATGGGCCGATAGGCGATGCCGGACGCCACATGCGCGAGCCAGCCGCGCAGCGGCTCGGCCCCGATTCCGTCCTCCAGCGCCGCATGCGTCACGCCGGCGCCGAGCCGCAATTCGGCGCCGGCGGCATGGCTGGAGCGGAAGCCGGGCAAGGCATCCAGCGCGACCAGTAAGGGCGGTTCCGCGACCCGCAGCGCCAGCATGGGCATCAGCGATTGCGCACCCGCCACCGGCATCGCACCCGGCGCGGCGAGCAATTCCGGCAATTCCTCCCACGCCGTGGCGCGGCGGAAGGCGAAGGGCGCCGGCGTCATGGCAGCAGCCCCAGCAGGCGGCGCGGCGTGATCGGCACGGCGTCGATCTTCACGCCGAGATCGCCCAGGGCCTGTTCCACCGCCGAGGCGATGGCGGCGGGCGGCGCGATGGCCCCGCCCTCCCCCACCCCCTTCGCGCCCTGCACCGTGCCGCGCGCGGGGGTGACCAGATGCCGCACGCGGATCTCGGGCAGGGCGCTGGCCTCCGGCAGGTGGTAGTCGGCGAAGGTGGTGCAGAGCGGTTGCGCCTGCGCATCGAAGCGCAGCTCCTCGGTCAGGGCCGTGCCGATGCCCTGCGCCACGCCGCCCTTCACCTGGCCATCGACGATCAGGGGGTTGATCATCGTCCCGCAATCCTCCGCGACGCAGTAGTCGAGCAGCGCGACCGCGCCCGTCTCGGGATCGACCCGCACCACCGCGGCATGGGCGGCGTAGCTGAACACCCCACCTTCATCCGGCGGCGCGTAGGTGACATGCGCCTCGAGACCGGGGGGCTCGCCGGCCGGCAGGCGTTCCTGACGCAGCAGCGCGGCATGGGCGAGATCGACGAGCGGGATGGAGGCAGGGCCGGCATGCGCCGCGCCGTCGCGCAGCACGATGCCGCTGGCCTCGGCCTGCAGGAAATGCGCGGCGAGGCGCTTCAGCTTCGCGCCCAGTTCCCGCGCCGCCTTCTCCGCCGCCCCGCCCGCGAACACCAGGCTGCGCGAGGCGAAGGTGCCGAAGCCGAAGGGCGAGAGCGCGGTGTCGCCATGGCGCACGGCGATGCGGTCCGGATGCAGGCCGAGTTCCTGCGCCACGATCTGCGCCAGGCTCGTCTCCAGCCCCTGGCCGTGGCTCTGGATGGCGGTCAGCAGCGTCAGCGACCCATCGGGATGCATCCGCAGCGTCGCCGATTCATGACCCGGCACCACGCGGTTGCGTCGCCCGGCCCATTCGCTTGTGCCATGCCCGGATTGCTCGGTGTACATCGCGACGCCCACGCCGATGCGCTCGCCCCGGGCGCGGCGGGCGGCGATGTCGGCGTCATCGACCATGCCCTCCACCAGGTCGAGCGCGGCGCGATAATCACCGCTGTCGAGCTGCAGCCCGGCCACGTTGGTCAGCGGCAGCGCATCGCGCGCGATGAGGTTGCGTCGGCGGATCTCGCTGCGGGAAATCCCGGTTTCATCCGCCAGCGCATCGAGCAGCCGCTCGATGGCGAAACACGCGCCCGTGCGGCCCACGCCGCGATAGGGCCCCATGGGCGGCTTGGTCGTGGCGATGGTGTGGTGCCGCACATCGACATGCGCGATGGCGTAGGGGCCGCAGATGTTGCGCGCCGCCATGCCGGCCTCGGCGAAGGCGCCGGTCGGCCAGAGCGCATAGGCGCCCGCATCCACCCAGAGCTCGCCCGAGACACCCAGCGCGATGCCCGCGCGCGTGGCGTGCAGCGTCAGGTCGTAGAGATGTTCACGGGCCTGGGCGCCGGCCATCAGATGCTCGCGCCGATCCTCGACCCAGCGGATCGGGCGGTCGAGGCGCAGCGCCAGCGCGCAGGCCACGACTTCCTCGGGCATCAGCCGGTTCTTCGCGCCAAAGCCACCCCCCACATCCGGGGCGACGACGCGCAGGCGCGATTCCTCCAGGCCGAGCATCGCCGCGAGCGCATGGCGCAGCGTGTGCGGCCCCTGGCTCGAGATGTGCAGCACCAATTCGCCCGTGCGCCGATCCGGCACGGCGAGCATGGCGCGGGGTTCCATCGGCGCCGCGGATTGCCGGCCCAGGCCGAGCCGGCGGCGCAGGCGCAGCGGCGCGTCGAGGCCGGCGATGTCGCCCCCCTGCACGCGCCCGCTGCCATAGGCGTTGTGGGCCCAGCCCGGATGCAGGATCGGCGCGCCAGGCGCGAGCGCGGCCGGCACGTCGCGCAGTGCCGGCAGGGTGTCGATCTCGGCCTCGCAACGCGCCACCAGATCCTCGGCGGCGAAGCGGCTTTCGGCGAGGCAGGCGGCGATGGGCTGGCCCACGAAGCGCACCACGCCCTCGGCAAACGGCGGATAGGGCGCCTGCCGGAAGCCGGGCATGTCCGGCCCCGCGGGCAGCAGCGTGACCGGCCCGATCTCATCGGCCGCGAAGACCATCGCCCCCGCCGGGCGATGCAGCGCCGTGATCCGCCCATGCGCGACGGGGCTGCGCAGGAAGGCGAGTTCCAGCATCCCCGGCGCGGTGAGGTCGCCGGCGAAGACGCCCTGGCCGCGCAGATGCCGCGCATCCTCGCGCCGCGGCAGCGCCGCGCCGATCCAGCCTGTGGTTTCCATCGCACGCATCTTGCATGCTGGCCGCAGGCGCCGAAAGCGGCGCGCCCATCCGGAGCCTTGCATGTCAGACCAGCCCACGCCCCTTCTGCTCACGCCCTATGCGATGCGTGGCGTCACCTTGCGCAATCGGATCGTCGTTTCGCCCATGTCGCAATACAGCTCCGAACCGGGGGGCATCGTCGGCGACTGGCACCTCGTGCATCTGGGGAAATTCGCGCTGGGTGGCGCGGGGATGGTGTTCTGCGAGGAGACCTCGGTCTCCGAACGCTCGCGCAAGACCTATGACTGCCCGGGCATCTACACCGATGCGCAGGCCAAGGCGTGGAAGCGCGTCACGGATTTCCTCCGCGCCCATGGCGCCGTGGCGGCGATGCAGATCGGCCATGCCGGCCGCAAGGTCGCCACCCGCGCGCCCTGGGATGGCTTCGCGCCGCTGGGGGCCGAGGACGCCGCGAAGGGCCGCCCGCCCTGGTCGGGCCTGGCGCCGAGCCCCATCCCCTTCAAGGAAGGCGCGATGGTGCCGAAGGAGATGGATGCGGACGACATCCGATACGTCATCGCCCTGCATGTGGAGGCCGCGAAGCGCACGCTCGATGCCGGCTTCGACGTGCTCGAGGTGCATGCGGCGCATGGCTACATCATCCAGCAATTCCTCTCGCCCGCGACCAACCAGCGCAAGGATGGCTATGGCGGGGATCGTGCCGGGCGGATGCGATTCGGGCTCGAACTGATCGAGGCGGTGCGCGACGCCTGGCCGGCCGACAGGCCCCTGCTGGTGCGCGTCTCCTGCGTCGATGGCGGCGGCTGGACGCTGACCGACACCATCGCGCTGGCCGCCGAGTTGAAGGCGCGCGGCGTGGATCTGCTGGATTGCTCCTCCGGCGGGATCGAGGGGCCGCTGACGCTGCATCTGGTGCCGCGCGTGCCCGGCTATCACGTGCCCTTCGCCGAGGCCGTGCAGAAGCAGACCGGCCTGCCCACCATGGCGGTCGGCCTGATCACCGAGGCGAAGCAGGCGGAGTCCTACCTCCAGGCGGGCTCCTGCCAGCTCATCGCCCTGGCGCGGGAGATGATGTGGAACCCGAACTGGCCGATCCACGCGGCGGCCGAACTCGGCGGCGACCCCCTGCCCCTGATGCCCGAAAGCTATGCCTGGTGGCTGAAGCGGCGGATCGAGGCGCGCAAGCTCTACCCGACCGGGCTGGAGGCCGCGGAGTAGCGCGGCAACCGCTCAGGCAAGGCGGAGCCGGCGCTCCGCCGCGCTGGGCATCACGTTCGGGTTGAACACCTGCTCCACGCTCGGCGCGGTGGCGAGTTCGAAGCCATCCTTCACCATGGCGATCGATTCCGCCACGCGCTGGGCGCTGATGTAGCCCAGCCCCTCGGCGCGGGTGCGCGGCGTCACGATCAGATTGTCGCGGATGAAGGTGATGCGCTCGGCCTCGATGCCCTCATCCAGCAGGGGAAAGAGCCGCTTGAGCTCGGCCGCGGCCTGCGCCGGGTTGGCCATCACCTCATGCCAGCAGCGCGTGCTGGCGGCGGCGAAGCGGCGCACCACGTCAGGCTTCTCGGCCAGGAAGGCGCGGCCGGCGATGATGCCGTTGCCGGGCAGATCCATGCCGAAATTCGCGTAGCGCATCATGCGGATGGTGTCCGGGGCCACGCCATTGGCCTTGAGGTTGAAGAACACCGTCTGGTCGAAGCCGGTCACGGCATCCACCTGGCGCGTCAGCAGCATCTGGTCGCGCAGCGCGGGCGTCACCTGCTGGCGGCTCATCGAGGCCATGTCCACGCCGTTGATGCGGCAGAAGGCGGGGAACATGCGGCTGGTCGCATCCGCGGCCCCCTGGCCGATGCGCTTGCCCACCAGGTCCTGCGGCCGGTTGATGTTGGAATGCGCGAGGCTGATGATCGCCTGGGGCGAGACATCGTGCAGCGCGGACACGAAGACCGGCGCGGAGGCCGGGTTGCGCGTGTAGAACTCGACCAGCGTCGAGAGATCCGCCGTGCCGATCTGATACGCCCCCGAGGCCGTGCGCGTCACCGCGTCGCCCGACCCGCCCGAGCCGTCGATCGTGACCTCGAGCCCGACCTCGCGGAAATAGCCGCGCGAGAGCGCCAGCAGGTAGCCCGCCGTGCCGCCATCCTGGCGGAAGTTGAGGATCACGCGCAGCCGCTCCGGCGCCTGCGCATGAAGCAGGCCGGGGGCGGCAAGGCTGCCCATGGCGGCGGCAAGAAGGGTCCGGCGGGCGAGCGTCATGCGTGGATCTCCCAGCGTCGTTCGCCCGGGCCAAGCAAGCGCGGTGCCATCACCCGCCGCGGCGCAGCCCTTCCACCGTGCGCGCCGCCAGCGCCAGCGGCACGCCCAGCGCCGTCAGGCTGTAGCCGGCGATGCCGAGCGCGATCTCGCGCTCGCCCATCACCACGAGGCCCATGCCATCCTGGCCCTCCAGCGCCGCCGCGGCCTCCGCATCATGCGCGCGGGCCGCGGCGAGGATGGCGGGGTTGGCGGCGCGGGCGAGCTCCAGCGCGCGATGCCCGGCGGCGACATCGGGCGTGGCGAGGATGATCAGCCGCGCATGCTCGGGCCGCGCCGCCTGCATCACCTCGGGGCGCGTCGCATCGCCCCAGACCACCGCAATCCCCTCGGCGCGGATCGCCTCGGCCAGGCGATGATCGGCCTCGATCGCCACATGCGCCTGGCCATGCGCGCTCAGCGCCGCGCCGACGAGCCGGCCCACCCGCCCATAGCCGACGATGATCACATGCTCCCGCAGCCCCGCCGGCAGGGCGGGCCAGGCGCGCGCGCCACCGCGCCGCGCCTCCCAGGCGCGGAAGCGCCGCTGGCCGGTCACCCAGCGCGCCAGCCGGTCGGCCAGGGAGAGGCAGAAGGGCGTGGCGACGATGGTGCACACCGCCGCGGTCAGGATCGGCCCGCGCACCTCGGCCGGCAGGATGCCCTGGCGGATGGCAAGTTCCTGCAGCACGAAGCTGAACTCGCCGATCTGCGCCATGCTGCCCGCGACCGTCGCGGCCGTCGGCAGGTTCACGCGCAGCAGCGTGAGCAGGACAAGGATGGCGATGCCGGTGCCCAGCAGCACGACAGCCAGGGTGGCCAGCGACAGCAGCGGGGTCGCCAGCACCACCAGCGGGTCCACCATCATGCCGACGGAGACGAAGAACAGCGCGACGAAGATGCGCTGCAGGGGCACCGAATCCGCGGCCGCCTGATGGCCCAGATGGCTCTCCGCCAGCAGCACGCCGGCGAAGAAGGCGCCGAGCGCGGGCGAAACGCCGAACAGCAGGGCCGAGCCGAAGGCCGCGCCCAACGCCGCCATCACCACGGCGAGGGTGAACAATTCGCGCGATCCGGTGCTGGCGACCAGCGCGATCAGGCGCGGCAGCAGCACGCGCCCGACAAGACCCATGGCGATCAGGAAGGCCACGAGTTCGCCCACCGTGCGCAGCACTGCCGCGCCCAGCCCGCCCGCATCGGGCGCGCCGGCACCAAGGGCCGGCACCAGCACCAGCGCCAGCACCACCACCAGGTCCTGCATCACCAGCCAGCCGAGGGCGAGCCGCCCGGCCTCACCCGCCAGCCGGCCGCGCTCCTCCAGCGTGCGCGTGGCGACGGCGGTGGAGGAGATCGCGAGCGCGAGGCCGAACACCAGCGCCGGGCCGAGGGCGAGGTCGAAGGCGAGCCGCCCCAGCGCACCGCCCAGCACCGTGCCGGCGAGGATCTGCGCCAGCGCGCCGGGCACGGCGACCCGCCAGACCGCCAGCAGGTCGCGGGCGCGGAAATGCAGGCCGACGCCGAACAGCAGCAGGGCGACGCCCACCTCGGCCATCGCCGCGGTCATGCCCGGATCGGCCACGAAGCCCGGCGTGTGCGGCCCGATGGCCAGGCCCGCCAGGATGTAGCCCAGCAGCGGCGGCAGGCGCAGCAGCCGCGCCGCCAGCCCGAAGACGAAAGCGAGCGTCAGGCCGATCACCAGGGTGGCCAGCGGCAGCGGCATGTCGTGCATCGGCCGAGCCTAGGCGCGGGCCACAGGGCGGGCGAGAGCGGCGGCGCCGCTCACCGCAGGCGCGGCAGGCGATCGATGTCGATCGGCGCCTCGTCCATCATCGCCTGCGCCGTGTCGAGCCAGGGCTGGAGGCGGGCGATGCGCGCGGTGATCTCGGCGAAGTCGCGCCGGAAGCCGGGCATCACCGCCTCGACCTCCGCGAAGAGCGCGGCCTCATCCACCGTGGTCACGCGCCGGTCGCGCAGGATGAAGCGGCCATCGACCATCACATGGCGCACGGCGCGCCCGGCCTCGATGTTCACCAATTGGCGCGCCGCGCTGTTCAGGGGCACGAAGCTGGGATCGGCCAGATCGAGGAAGGAGAGATCCGCCCTGTAGCCCGCCGCGATGCGCCCGATCTGGTCGCCAAGCCCCACGGCCGCGGCCCCGCCTTCGGTCGCGGCCTTCAGCGCGGGGATGGAGGGCGGCGGGCCCTTCATCACGTCGCTCACCGTCGCCAGCAGCGAGAACAGCTTCATCGAGGCGAACATGTTCTGCGCGTCCGAGCAGGAGCAATTGTCGCAGCCCAGCGCGATGCGCACGCCCGCCTTCATCATCTGGCGGATCGGCGGGATGCCGCACTTCATCTTCAGGTTGCCCTGGAGATTGAGCACCGTGCCCGCGCCCGTCTCGGCCAGCAACGCCACCTCCTCCGGCGCCAGCCAGACGCTGTGGGCGAAGTTCATCTCCGGCCCGAGTGCGCCTTCCGCATGCAGCCGGCGGATCAGCGAGCCGCCATATTGCGCCAGTTCGTGCCGCGCCTGCAGCGCCATGCCCTTCGATTCATAGAGATGCGAGAAGACCGGGATGCGATGCCGGCGCGCCATGTCCATGGTGCGCGCCATGAGTGCGGGCGTGCAGCGCTCGGGGGCGGAGGGGCCGAGCGCCCAATGCACGCGCGGGCGCGGCGGCGCCTTCAGGCAGGTCGCCTCGAAATGGCCGAGCAGGTCGAAATTCTTCTCGGGCTCGGCGGCGGAGGAGAGCAGGCCATGCAGCTCGGGCGGAAAGACCTCCTTCCAGAAGGGCACGGTGTCGAGCCCCTTGCGGTCGCCATATTGCAGGGCGAAGACCACGCGGATGCCAAGCTGCTCATAGGTCTCGAGCACCACGTCGAGATTGCCCGGCTCGAAGGGATAGAGCGTGAGCATGTCCTGCACCGTGGTCATGCCCGAGCGCAGGCATTCCAGCGCGCCCAGCATGGTGCGCGCGCGCAGTTCCGCCCTGGAGCGCGGCGGGTATTGCGCGGGC
The DNA here is from genome assembly GCF_057219975.1 of Roseomonas sp. TF40. NCBI lineage: Bacteria > Pseudomonadati > Pseudomonadota > Alphaproteobacteria > Acetobacterales > Roseomonadaceae > Roseomonas > Roseomonas sp. TF40. Next base: position 740,727 of record NZ_JBXVVR010000001.1, read on the forward strand.
AGCGCGTAGAGCCGCCATTGCTCGAGCGGCACCTCCTCCAGCGTGCCTTTCGCCAGCACGTCATGCGAGTGGTAATGCGCGTTGACGAAGCCGGGCAGCACCAGCAGGCCGCGCGCCTCCAGCGTCTCGGGCGGCGCGCGACCCGCGGCGGGCGCATAGGCCGGCGCGCTGCCCAGGATGCGATCGCCGCCGATCGCGATGTCGGCGATCGGCGGGTGATGCCAATCGGCCTCAGGCAGCAGCACGGCCGCGCCCTTGATAAGCAGGGTGGTGCCTTCGGGCAGGGGCGCGGGGGCGTGCATCAGGAATGGGGCCTTTTCGTCTCGGCGGCGGTATCAGGACTCGGCGGCGCTCTCCCGGCCGCGGATGAAATCCGCCCCGCGCTCGGCGATCATCATCGTGGTGGCATAGGTATTGGCCGAGGGCATGCTCGGCATGATCGAGGCATCGATCACGCGCAGCCCCGCCAGGCCATGCACCCGCAGCCGGTCGTCGACGACCGCGGTGGGATCGGTCTCGGGGCCCATGCGCGCCGTGCCGATCAGGTGATAGGTCGTGCTGCCGTTGCGCTTGGCGAAATCCAGCAACTCGTCGTCGCTCTGCGCCTGCGGCCCCGGCAGCGTCTCGCCCTCGAGCATGCGGGAGAGCTCCGGCGTGCCGAGCATCCGCCGCAGCAGGCGCATGCCGCCCAGATGCACGCGCACATCCATCGGGTCCGAGAGGTAGTTAGGATTGATCTCCGGATCCTCGAAGACATTGGCGCTGCGCGCGCGCACCCAGCCCGTGCTCTCCGGCCGGTGCTGCCAGGCGCCGGCGGTCACCCCCGGATAATCGTCCAGCACATAGACCTTGCCCTCGGCATAGGAGCCGGGCGTGAAGACGCATTGCAGGTCGGGCTGATCGAGCCCCTCGAAGCTCTTCCAGAAGACATGCACATGGGAGGGCGTGGTGGCGAGGATGTTGGGCCGGCCCACCGCCCAGCGCGCGATCTGCGCGCCGAGCTTCAGCCCGCGCGACAATTCGTTCAGCGTCTCCACCCCCTTGCGCGCGCGCATGACGAAGCGCGAGGCGTAGTGGTCGCGGAAATTGGCGCCCACGCCGCGCAGCTCATGCACCACCGGCACGCCGAGGCGGCCCAGCAGATCGGCCGGGCCGATGCCCGAGACCTGCAGCAGCCGCGCGGTGTTGACCGTGCCGGCGGAGACGATCACCTCGCGCCGCGCGCGCACCTCACGCCCCGGATCGCCGGGGGCGCCGACATAGCGCACGCCGACCGCGCGCCGGCCTTCAAAGAGGATGCGGCTGGCGCGCGCCTCGGTCCGCACCTCGACATTCGGGCGCGCCATGGCGGGCTTGAGGAAGGCGCGCGCGGCGGAGACGCGCCGGCCCTTGTGGATGGTGCGCTGGTAATAGCCCACGCCGGCCTGCTGGCCGCTGTTGTAGTCGGGCGCGCGGGGAATGCCGAGGCCGAGACAGCCCTGGATGAAGGCCTCCGACACCGGGTTGATCCAGTCCATGTCGGTAACCGGGATGGCGCCCTCGTTGCGGCCGCGCGTCTCGCCGACCGCCGCGCCATCGCCGGCCATGCGGTTCTCGCTGCGCCGGTAATAGGGCAGGCAATCGGCATAGCCCCAGCCGCGATTGCCGCGCTGCGCCCAGGAATCGAGATCCGCCGGCTGGCCGCGATTGTAGATCATCCCATTGACGGAGGAACCGCCGCCGATGGTGCGCCCCTGGGTGGTGCTGATGCGCCGCCCGCCGGTCATCTCCAGCGGCTCGGTCTTGAACTGCCAGGTCACGCCGGGATCGGCCAGCGTCTTGATGAAGCCGGCGGGGATATGGATGAAGGGGTTGGTGTCCCTAGGCCCGGCCTCGAGCACGCAGACGGTGACGGAAGGGTCGGCGCTGAGCCGGTTCGCCAGCACCGAACCGGCCGCGCCGGAGCCGATGATCACGTAGTCGAAACTGTCCGGCGTGGCCGCGGTCATGGTCTGCCTTTCCAGGGTGGGCGCCGCGCAGACTACGAAGGGCGCGACCTGGCCGCCAGTCGCCGGCGGCATGCGCAGGCCATCGGGGCAGACGGGGCGAGATCGCACGGGGGCAGGAACGTATAAAAATTGACTTGAAGCCATCTAAAAATTTACTTATTTCTGTATTCTTGTTGTAACCTGCGCGCCATGATTCCTGCTGGCGAGAGACAGGGCGGCGACACGAAAGGCAGCGGCGCATGGGCATCCGGGTCGGCTACACCGCAGGCGTCTTCGACATGTTCCATGTCGGCCACCTCAACATCATCGAGCAGACCCGCGCCCTGTGTGACCACCTCATCGTCGGGGTCGCCTCCGACGCGCTGGTCATGCGCCTCAAGGGCAAGACCCCGGTCATCGGGGAGCTGGAACGCATGGCCATCGTCACCGCCATCCGCGGCGTGGATGAGGTCGTGCTGCAGGAACACACCGACTACATCCAGGACTGGCACGCGCTCCGCTACGACATCCTGACCAAGGGCGACGACTGGAAGGGCACGCCGAAATGGCTGGCGATCGAGGCCGAACTGGCCACCTTCGGCGCGCGCGTGGCCTTCATCCCCTACACGCGCAACGTGTCCAGCACCCTGCTGCGCCGCGCGCTCGAGGATGTCCATGGAGCGTAGCCTCACGCTCGGCCGGCGCGAGCTGTCGGCCATGCTCTCCCGCGCCAACGCCCATGCCAGCGTCTTCGACTTCGAGACCGCCGAAGTCCTGGCCCGCACCATCGACCTGCTCACGCGGGAGTTGCCGGAGCTCGACTGGCACCGCCGCAGCGCGGGGCGCCTGCTGGATGCGATCCGTCACAACCGCGGCAGCCACCTCCATGCCATCGCCCAGCGGCATGGGGCGCCGCGCCATGCCGGCGGGATCGACACGCCCCCCGCCCTCGGCGGCTACTTCAAGGTCACCGAGACGCGCAGCCGGATGGTCGTGTCCGGCGTCGTGACGGAGGGGCGAGAACGCGTCTTCGTCTTCGTCCACGACCTGCTGCTGGGCATGGTCGCGACCGAGCCTGGCACGAACCCGCTGCTGCACGGGCTACGCCGCTTCCGCTTCGAGATCGCCGCCAGTGCGCTGAAGCTGTTTCCCAAGGCCGAGAAGCTGCGCATCGGCCTTTCCACCGGCGACCGCCTACTGGCGCAAAGCCAGGGTGACATCTGCCACTGGTATGCGAACCCGAACGGCCAGGGCGGGATCGAGCAGGCCATCCGGTCCGGCGCGGTGCTGACCTCGCATGGCGAGATCGGCGGCTCGACCGATCCCGGGATCGTTGCGCGCTGGATGCTCTCCTACCAGACGCTGCGTCGCCTCACGCAGCGCGCCACATTGCCGCAGCCGATGCTCTTCTACGGCTCCCTGCTCGGTGCGGTGCGCGAGGGCCGTGCCATCGCGCATGATGACGACCTCGACGTGGTGCTCAACCTTGGCCGCCGCACGCCGGGGGAGGCGAAGGCCGAGATGAAGCGCCTCATTGCCACGTTGCTGATCGCCGATCGCTGGATCTCGATCGAGCTGATGGGCTGCTTCTTCAAGTTCCGCGCGCCCGATGCGGGCGACATCGACGTCTTCCCGGCCTGGCATGACGGCACCAACCTGTGGTGCCCGCGGACCACCTGCCTGCCCTGCGACGAGACACTGCTGGACAAGGCCGTGGAAACCGGTTTCGGCGAGGACATCGTGCTGGTTCCCAGCCGCGCGGAGACCTTCCTTGAGCTGAAATACGGCCATGGCTGGCGCGTGCCCGACCCGACCTACCGCCCGAAGGCGCGCGACGACATCCAGTGTCCCTTCGAATCCATGCGCTTCACCGACGCGGATCTGGCCGAAATCCAGGCCGAGGCCATCGCCCGCGCCGCCGGCGGGCCCTGCGGCACGCTGCGCTTCCACGGGCGCTGACGCAGGCGGCGGATGGACAGCGCCGCGGCTGCGGACGCATCCTTCCCCCGGGGCGCAGCAACGACGCCCCGGAGGAACACGCCCATGTCGACCCGTCACGCCCTCGCCGCTGCGGCGGCGCTGCTCTGCCTCGCCCCCGCGGCGCAGGCCCAGCCCCTCACGGAGCGCAACATGCCGCTCTCCATCGCGCAGACGATCGCCGCCGGCGCGGTGGAGGCCTGCGCGGCGCGCAACTTCAACGTCACCGCCACGGTGGTGGACCGCGCCGGCATCGTGCGCGTCATGCTCCGCGCCGACCGCGCCGGGCCGCATACGGTCGAGGCCTCGCGCCGCAAGGCCTTCACCTCGGCCTCGGCGCGCGCCCTGACCTCGGCCATGGCGCAGAACGCCGCGGACAATCCCGGCGCACGCAACCTGGTGCATATCGATGGCTTCCTGCTGCTCGGCGGCGGCGTGCCCGTCCGCGCGGGTGAGGAGGTGATCGGCGCGGTCGGCGTCGGTGGCGCGCCCAGCGGTGCGATCGACGAGGAATGCGCCAATTCGGGCATCGAACGCGCCCGCGCGATGCTGCAATAGCTCCGCTTCGGCCTGGGCCGCGCGGCGTCAGCGCCGCGTGGTCTGGGCCAGCAGCGCCGCGGCCTCCCGGTCCGCGGGATCGAGCGCAAGGGCGGCGCGCGCCAGCGCCGCCGCCTCGGCCATGCGGCCGCGATCGCGTTCGAAGGTGGCGGCGGCGATCAGGCTGTCGCGATGCCGCGGATGGCGCGCGAGCACGGCCAGCGCCGCATCCACCCGCCCCTGGCGATGCAGCGCCAACGCCTGGGCATAGGCATAGCGTGGCTCCTCCGGGGCAAGCCGCACCGCGGCCGCGAGGCTCTCGCCCGCCTCGCCCAGCCGGCCCCGCCGGACCTGCAACAAGGCCAGCGCATAGAGCGGCTCGGCCTCGGCCGGATGGGCGGCGACGGCACGGCGCAGCAGCGCCTCGGCCGCCTCGGGCCGGCGCCGGGCCTCCTCGAAGGCGGCCTGGTTCACCAGGGCGGGCAGGAAGGCCGGGTCGCGCGCCAGGGCGTCGCGATAGGCGGCCTCGGCGCCCGCCTGGTCGCCGCGCTGCGCGAGCAGGGCGGCGATGTTCACATGCGATTCCGGGCGCTCCGCCGCCACGCGCTCGCTCGCCAGCAATTCCGCCCAGGCCTGCGCGAAGGCCGGGCGCGCGGCCTCGGGCAGTGAGGCCAGGGGCACGGGGGCCAGGGCGCGTGCGGCCTCGATGCGCACCAGCCGGACCTCATCGGCCAGCAGACGCGCGGCATGCAGGCGGTTTGGCGCCGGCAGCCCCTCCAGCGCGCGCAGTGCCGCGGCGCGGACCAGGGGTGCGGGGTCGAGCAGCGTGCCGCCGATCGCCTCCCCCACCGCGCGGGTCGGCGGGCTGGGCAGCAGGGAGAGCGCGGTGGCGCGCAGGATGGCCGGCTGCGCGGCATCCAGGGCGAGGCGCGCGAGCGCCTGGTCGGCCCCGCGCAGCCCCTCCCGCCCCGCATGGATAGCGAGTGCCGGATGCGACCCGCCGCGCGGCGGGCCGTGCCAGGCGGCGAGGTGCGCGGCGGCCCAGCCCTGGCTCTGGTCGGCATGGCAGGCGGTGCAGGTATCGGGCGCGCCGATCGCCGCCGCCACATCCGGGCGGGGGGTGCTGAAGGCGTGGTCGCGCCGGCGATCCACGCCCATATAGGTCACGGCCGGCATGTGGCAGGACACGCATTGCGCGCCCGCACTGCCCGGGGCGTGGCGATGGTGTTCGGGCGCCTCGAAGCGGGCCGGCAAATGGCATTGGGCGCAGACCGCATTGCCCTCCGCGCGCAGCGTCCCGCTATGAGGGTTGTGGCAATCGGCGCAGGTCACGCCGGCGCGCTGCATGCGGCTCTGCGCGAAGCTGCCCCATTCGAAGACCTCGCCCTGGATCTGGCCATCGGCGTGGTATTCGCCGCGCAGCAGCAGCAGCGGCGCATGGGTGTCGAGGAAGCGCGCCCCGGGCAACGGGTCCGCCACCAGCGGGCGGGCACGGGCATGGCAGGGCGCGCAGCTTTCGACCTGCGCGGCGGCGCTGCGCCGGGGCGGGCCCTCCCAGCGCGCGATGCCGCGCGGATCCTCGGGGGCGAAGCGCCAGGCGCCGCCCGAAGCGTCGCGCAGCGCCACGGTGAGGCCGCGATAGGCGAGTTCGGCGCGCACGCCGCCCTGCGCCCAGGCGACATGCGCCGCACCGGGCCCGTGGCAGGATTCGCAGCCGACGCTGATCTCGGTCCAGCGCGTGTCGTAGCGGTCGCGGACCGCGTCATAGCCACGCTCCAACCCGGTGGAGTGGCAGGAGGCGCACATGAAGTTCCAGTTCTGGTCTCGCCCCGTCCAGTGCAGTGGATCGCCGGCCCTGAGCGCGGTGTCCGCCATCAGGTGATACCAGCGCTGCCCGCCGGCCTCGCGCGGGCGGGAATCCCAGGCCCAGGGCAGCGGCTGGCGCCGGCCATCGGGAAACAGCACCAGATATTGCTGCAGGGGGTCGGCGCCGAAGGTCTCGCTGACCTCGAAATCCGCCACCACGCCACCGGGGCCATCGGTGCGGATCAGGAAGCGCGCGCCCTCGCGCAGGAAGGTGGCGCTGTGGTGCCCATCGGTGACGCTGACGCCGGAGAAGTCGCCAAGCACGCTGGCCGCCGTGGCCGGGGCCATGGCGCGGGCATGGTCGCTGCCACGCCACTCGGCGGCCTCCGCCGCGTGGCAGCCGGCACAGGTGGCGGAGCCGACGAAGCCGGGCCGCGCGGCCTCCCGCGCCACGCCGCCGGTGCCGCCGAAGAGCAGCGCCGCCAGCAGGAAAGGCAGCGCGATGAGGAGGCAGAGCCCGCCCAGCAGCCCGCCGCGCCGCAGGGCGCCTTGCCTGGAGCAATGTGCGTTCAGATGGAAACATCTGAACGCATTTCTTGCTCTAGACTCAATAACTTCCAGAGCACGAGCTGCGTTCATGAGAACGCAGCGTGCTCTAGAAACGGAAATTCGCGGCGAGGTAGGCGCCGCTCATGGTCACGTCCTCCACCAGCGAGCGGCTGCCCTGCTCATAGGTGATGTGCCGCCAGCCGGCCTGCACGGCGCCCCAGCTGGTGCGGTAGCCCACGCCCCCGAAGGCCTGCCAGGTCAGCTGCGAATCGCCGCCGCCCGCATCGACGTAGAAGGGCACGAAGAAGTTGGAATTCGGCACGTTGAGCTGCCCGCGCAGGCCCACGATGCCGTTCCAGAAATCCTCGCTCGCGGAGAGCCGGCCGCGCCCGCCGAAGCTCGGGCCGGCATTGCCGAGCGGCCCCTGCAGCGTGACGCTGAGATTGTAGTCGGTGCGCGCCTCGACGCCGAGAAAGCGTACACCGGCCAGCACATCGAGATTGCCCCACGCCCCGTCGGCCAGCGTGATGCCGCCCGCGAGCGTCCAGAGCGTCATCTTCAGGTTCGTGTCGGTCGAGGTATTGGCGGTGCTGGAGATCGGGTTGCGCCCCACCCCCGCGATATCCACCGCCTGCACCCGGCTGCCGTCGATATCGGCCGAGACATACAGGATGTCGCTCATCAGGCTCAGCCGGCCGTGGCGCACCACGCCGGCCAGGAGCAGGGCAGCGTTGAGGCTATCGGTGTAGTCGCCGGCATCGGCCTTCACATGCGCCGTGCCGCCGAGGCCGGGCGGCAGGCTGTAGCGCAGGTTGCCGCTGACCGCGGGCAGCCAGAGATAGGGCGCGACATCGAAGCTCCAGCCCGGGCTCAGCCCCTGGCCGGGCGCGGGGTCCGGCGCCGCCTGCTGCGCGGCCGCGCCGCTGCCTGCCCCGATCGCGATCAGGGCAGCGAGGGCGCCGGCCTGCCAGGTCTTCATGCTCATCCGTGTGTTTCTCATGCTCTCAGTTGCGCGGCGCCGCGGCGCCCTGCCGGCGGGCCATTTCCTCCTGCAGGAATTGCAGGGCGGCGGGGGTGATGGTGCTGTCGCCCAGATCGATGGTCAGCCGGACGATCCGCCCCGTGAAGGGGTTGGGCGAGGTGTAGTCGCGGTCATCCACGCCGGTGCCGGTGTCGAGCCCGACATCGAAGGTCTCGTCCCAGGCCACGGTGAAGGGCAGCGTCTGCGGCAGCGCGTGCTGCGCCACCTGGGTGCCGTTGACGCTGAGCGTGCCGGTGCCGCCGCGGCCGAAGGGCATGCCCTGCGGCTGCATCTGCCAGTCGAAGACCAGGGTGTGCCGCCCGGGCGGCAGCGCGGCCGGGCCTTCCCAGCGATGGCGCGCGACGTTGAGGAAGTTCCAGGTGAAGACCGGCCGGCCCTGCTGCAGATAGAAGCCATAGCCGGCGAAGCGCCCGCCCTGCGTCACCAGCACGCCATTCGCGCCGCCGGCCGGCACCTCGATCTCGGCGGTGATGCGGTAGGAGCGGTTGAGCAGGCTCGGCGCCGCGCTGCCCTGGATGGAGGCGACCGGCCCGGTATAGGTGAATTGCCGCCGCCCCGCCGCCGGCCCCGGCCGGGCCGAGATCAGCCGCGTGAGAGAGGAGTTGTCGAGCGGCAGGACCTGATAGCGGGTGGCCTCCATCAGGAAGATCTCCTGCATCATGCGCAGCCTTGCGGGCTCGCGCGCCGCCAGGTCGTTCATCTGCGTCGGATCCCGGGTGAGGTCATAGAGTTCCCAGGTGTAGCCGTTCAGCACGTCGGCCGGCTTGGGCGACTGCGAATCCCAGGGCGGCGCGGGCGGCGTGGTGCTCGCCATCCAGCCCTCATGGTAGAGGGCGCGATTGCCGAGGATCTCGAAATACTGCGTCCGCCGGCGCGACGGCGCGTCGCGGTTCGCCGCATCGAAGGTGTAGGCCATGCTCACGCCCTCGATCGGGCGCTGGGGCACGCCATTGACCATGGCCGGCGGCGTGATGCCGGCGGCTTCGAGGATGGTCGGCACCACGTCGATGACATGATGGAACTGGTGGCGGATGCCGCCACGGTCGGTGATGCGCCGCGGCCAGGACATCGCCATGCCGTTGCGCGTGCCCCCCAGATGCGAGGCGATCTGCTTCGACCAGCGATAGGGCGTATTCAGCGCGAAGGTCCAGCCGATCGACATGTGGTTGTAGGTCTGGTCGCTGCCCCAGGCGTCGATCGCGGGCATCATCTGCTCGGCGTTGAAGAGCAGGCCGTTGAACCAGGCGACCTCATTCACCGTGCCGTCCGGCCCGCCCTCGGCGCTGCCGCCATTGTCGCCGCTGATGTAGATGATGAGCGTGTTGTCGAGCTGCCCGGCATCCTCCACCGCCTGGATCACGCGGCCGATCTCATGGTCGGTGTAGGCGAGGAAGGCGGCGTAGATCTCCATCTGCCGCGCGTAGAGCCGCCGCTGGTTGTCGGTCAGGCTGTCCCAGCGCGGGATGAAATCGGGCAGCGGCGGCAGCACGGCATTGGCGGGCAGGACGCCCAGGCGCTGCTGGTTTTCGAAGATGCGCCGCTGCAGCACCTCCCACCCCGCATCGAACTGGCCGCGGAAGCGCTGCGCCCATTCGCGCGTGGGGTGGTGCGGCGCGTGGGTGCCGCCGGGCGCGTAATGGATGAACCAGGGCCGGTTCGGCGCGACGGAGGTGTTCAGCCGGATATGGTCGATGGCGTCATCCGCCATCGCGGTGGTCAGGTTCCAGTCCCGCTGGCCCAGATTCGGATGGATCGGCGTGGTGTTGCGGAACAGGTTGCCCGGCTGCCACTGGCTCGTGTCGCCGCCGACGAAGCCGTAGAAATAGTCGTAGCCCTGGCCCGTCGGCCAATTCTGGAAGGGCCCGGCCGGGCTCGCTTCCCAGGTCGGCACATTGTGGTTCTTGCCGAACCAGGCTGTCGCATAGCCGTTCAGCCGCAGCGTCGCCGCGACATGCGCGGTCTCGGGCGGGATGATCGAGTTGTAGCCGGGGAAGCCGGTGGTGAGCTCGGAGATCACGCCGGCGCCGACCGAGTGGTGGTTGCGCCCGGTCAGCAGCGCCGCGCGCGTGGGCGAGCACAGCGCGGTGGTGTGGAACTGCGTGTAGCGCAGCCCCGCCGCCGCCACCCGGTCCAGCGCCGGAGTCGGAATGACGCCGCCGAAGGTGGACGGCGCGCCGAAGCCGACGTCATCCGTCAGGATCACGAGCACATTGGGCGCGCCCTCGGGCGGCATGGTCTGCGGCGGCCAGGCGACCTGGCTGTCCGCGGCATTGGGCATGATCACGCCGCTGAAGGGCTGTGTCGGTGCGGGCAGGCTGAAGGGGTTGGGCGTCATCACCGCATTCGGCGCGCCCGGCGTGCCGCGGATCTGCTGCGCCATGGCCCCGGCCGCCGGCACCCCCATCGCGAGGAGAACCACCGCGAGGAGACGCCCTGCCCTGCCCCTGATCCCCATGCCTGCTCTCCCCTTCGCGTCGTCGCGTGAAGCCGCGCCGACCATGCAGCCTTTACAGCAGGATCGCGCATCGCAGTCCTGGCAGAAGCCTGCTCGCACTATCCCGAATGGGCAAGTTGATTCAGACAGGCATCCGGCGCTCGCCCAGGCGCGTGACGGTCTGCGAGGGCAACTCGCCGAACAGCGCCCGATAGTCGCGCGCGAAATAGCCCAAATGCCAGAAGCCATGCGACAGCGCGACGGCCTTCACGAGCATCCGCGAGCCATCGCCCGCGCGCAGCGCGCGGCGCGCCAGCACCAGCCGGCGCAGCTTGAGATAGGCGGGTGGGCTCATGCCCACCACGGCGATGAAGGCATCATGCAGCTTGCGGCGCGAAACGCCGAGTGCCGCGCAGAGATCGTCGCGATAGATCGGCCGTTCGAGATGCGCGCGCAGATAGGCCTCGGCCTCGCGATGCACGCGCATCGCCTCCCGCGCGGCGCGGCCGGGCGCGATCGCCGCCATGCCGGGGGTGAGCGCGCCGAGCAGCGTCTCGCGCAGCGCGGCCGCGAGGCTGGCGGCGGCCTCCGGAGTCGCGGGCAGGTCGATGGCGCCTTCCGCCATCTGCCCGGCCACGGCGATGGCGCCCGAAAGTGCGGCGAAGCCTGCGCCATCCAGGCTGAGCCGGCCGGCCGCGCCGTGTCGGAACGGCACCCCGCCGAATTCCTGCAGTTCCTCCACCATCGTCATCGGCAAGGCCAGCGCGCCCCAGGATTGCGGCTCGGGGCAGGCCACGGTCACGGCCGCCCCGCCGGGCAGCAGCAGCGCCTCTCCCGGGCCGACCGCCATGCCATTCGCACTGGGCGGGCGGGCCGGCTCGCCCAGTTGCAGGATCACCCCGAGCAGGCCGGGCTGCATCGCCGCGCGCGTGACATGCGCCGAATCATTGGCCTGCTGCACCACCACATCGCCGAGGCGCAACAGGCGCAGCGTCGCGTCGAAGGGCTGGCCGGGCATGGGCAGGTATTCGAAGCTGCCCCCAAGCAGCGCGCCGGCGAAGGCGTCCGGATCCTCGAAGCGCCGTGTCGCGCTCTCTGCATGCTCGCCCATCCGCCTCAGCATCGCGCCCTCCCTGGCGGGACAGGGTTCCGCAAATCGGCGGCCACCGCAAAGGGTATCGGCCGCAGAGGCCGGCAGGACGGGCTTGCGCGTTTTTCTTGCGCGACCCCATGCTGGCGCATGGATCGAACCTCGTACCCCCGCGGCCCCGCCGACACAACCATGCCCCAAGGCGGCATGAAGGGCGCATGAGCGCAGCGGGCCTTCTGTCTGCCCGCGCGCTGCGGCGGGGCGCGCTGCGTGGTGCGGCGGGGGTGGCACTCGGCATCATCGTGCTGCCGCTGCTGCTGGTCGCCTGGCTCGCCTTCTTCCGGCAGGAGATCCCCTCCTTCCCGCCCACCGGCTACACGCTGCGCTGGTTCGCCGCGATCCCGGACAATCGTGCCTTCGCCAATGGCTTCGTCGTCAGCCTGCAGGTCAGCGTGCTGGCCACCGCCATCGGGCTGGCGCTGGCCGTGCCGGCGAGCCTCGCGCTCGTGCGCAGCGGGCTGCCGCTGAAGCCCATCCTCAACACGCTGCTGGTGCTGCCGCTGGTCGTGCCCGGCGTGGTGCTCGGCGCGGCCTTCTATGTGGGGGAGCTGGAGCTGGAACTCGCCACGGAATGGCCGCTGCTGGGCTCCTTCACCGGCCTCGTCGGGGCGCATGCGCTGATCGTCATCCCCTGGGCGGTGCGGCTGGTGACGGCGAGCCTCTCGATGCTCAACCCCACCATCGAGGAAGCGGCGCTGAACCTGGGTGCGACGCCCTGGGTGGCGTTCCGCCGCATCACGCTGCCGGCGATCCGACCCGGCATCGTCGCCGGCGCGCTGTTCGGCTTCGTCACCTCCTTCGGCAATCTGGAAGCCAGCATGTTCCTTGTAAGTCCGGGCCAGACCACGCTGCCCATCGCGATCCTGCAATACCTGGCCTGGAAGATCGACCCGACGGTGGCCGCCGTCTCGCTGGTGCAGATCCTGGTGATCGCGGCGGCGATGCTGGTGACCGACCGCTTCGTGCGCCTCTCGCGGGTGGTGTGAGGCGATGGCCCGGCTCGAGATCGCGAACCTCTCCAAGCAGTATGGCGCATTGACCACGGTGCGCGACGTCTCGCTCGACGTGGCGGATGGCGAGTTCCTGGTGCTGCTCGGCCCCTCGGGCTGCGGCAAGACCACCACGCTGCGCATGGTGGCGGGCTTCGTGGAGCCGAGCGCGGGCAGCATCCGCCTCGGCGGGCGGAACATCACCCATGCGCCGCCCTGGCACCGCAACACCGGCATGGTGTTCCAGAACTACGCGCTGTTTCCGCACATGACGGTGGCGGAGAACGTCGCCTTCGGGCTCGAGATGCGCCGCGTGCCCAAGCCCGAGCGCGAGGCCCGCGCGCTGGAGGCGCTGCGCATGGTGCGGCTCGAGCCCTATGCGGGGCGGCTGCCGCGGCAGATGTCGGGCGGGCAGCAGCAACGCGCCGCACTTGCCCGCGCGCTGGCCATCCGCCCCGACGTGCTGCTACTCGATGAACCGCTCTCCAACCTCGACGCCAAGCTGCGCGAGGAGGTTCGGATCGAGATCCGCCAATTGCAGCGCGAACTCGGCCTGACCACCATCATGGTCACACATGACCAGGAAGAGGCGCTGACGGTCGCCGACCGGCTTGTGGTGATGGCCGAGGGCGCGATCCGCCAGATCGGCAGCCAGCAGGACCTGTACGAGCGCCCGGTCGATCGTTTCGTGGCCGATTTCGTCGGGCGCTCCACCTTCCTCACCGGGCGCGTGGCCGCGCCGGGGCAGTTCCGCAGCGCCGGCGGGCTGGACTTCGCCGTGGCCGAAGGGGTTGCCCCCGGCCCTGCCGTGCTCGCCATCCGGCCCGAGGCGATCCACCTCGATCCCGGCCCGGCCGAGGAGAACCGCCTGCCGGGAGAGGTCACCTTCGTCTCCTATCTCGGCGCGGTGATCGAGGTGCATCTGCGCCTCTCGCCCGAGGAACGCGTGATCCTGCACCTGCCCAACCGCGCCGGCGCGCGCCTGCCCGCGCTGGGCGAGACGGTGACCATCGGCTGGCCCCGCGCCGCCGCCATGGTCTTCCCCGAGACGGCCTGACCCCCCGTGACCCCCAACAGAGGAAGCAAAGCCATGAGCCTCAAGACCTTCTCCCCCACGCGCCGCCAGGCGCTGCTCGGCGCCGCCGGGGCGCTCGGCCTCGGCGCGCCGGCCGTCCACGCCCAGGGGCGCGGGCGCATCGTGGTCGGCACCTGGGGCGGCGACTATGCGCGCCTGCTCACCAAGAACATCGAGGACCCGATCCTCAAGCCCCGCGGCTGGGAGGTGGTGCAGGACCAGGCCTCGGACGCGCCGCGCCGCGCCAAGATGGTGGCCGAGCGCCGCCTGCCGCGCGGCACGGTGGACATCCAGGGCTTCTCCGCCGCCAACATGCATGAGATGGGCGAGGTCGGCGTGGCGGAGGAGATCGACTATTCCCGCCTGAGCAATGCCGGCAACCTCATCCCCGCCATGCGCTACCGCTACGGCGTGGGGCACATCTATTCGGGCAAGGTCGTGCTCTACAACCCGAAGCTGATCAGCGCGCCGAGCGGCTTCCGCGAAGCCATCGACCCGCGGCACGGCAACAAGATCGGCTTCATCGACATCCAGTACCAGTTCGTGATGATCGCCGCCGCGCTGGCCGCCGGCGGTACGGTCTCCAACATCGAGCCGGGCAAGGAATTGCTGCTCGCCGCCAAGCGCGCGGGCGCGCGGCTCTATCCGACCAACGAGGCCTTCGCGGCCGCCATGCAGGCCGAGGAGATCGGCGTGGGCATGATGTGGAAGGCGCGCGGCGTGCAATGGCAGAATGCCGGCATCCCGGTGCAGTCGATCGCTCCGATCGAGGGCGTGCCCATGTATGTCTCGGGCTTCTCGATCCAGAAGAACGCGCCGAACAAGGCCGGCGCCTATGCCTATATGGACGCGATGCTCGAGCGTTCGGCGCAGGAGGCCTTCGCAGTGGACATGGGCTTCAACCCCACCGTGACGAACGCCGTCGTCGCACCCGAGCTCGCCGCGCGCATCGGCTTCACGGCCGAGGAGCAGCGCCGCCTGGTGGATCTCGACTACGCCTATCTGGCGCGCGAGAACTCGGCGATGAAGGATTGGTGGGACCGGGTGTTCAAGGCCTGATGACGCCGCAGCAGGCCTCGCGCCGCCGCGCCACCTTCGGCGCGGCGGGACTGGTGGCGCCGGCCACGATCTTCGTCGTGGCGGCGCTGCTGGTCCCGCTCGGCCTGCTGTTCCGCTACAGCCTCAACGCCTTCGTGCCCGGCCAGTTCATGGTCGATGCGCTGACCATCGAGAACTACGTCCGCTTCTTCACCGATCCCTACTACACCACGATCCTATGGCGCACCGTGCGCATCGCCGCGGTGGTGATGGTGATCTGCCTCGTGCTCGGCTTTCCGCTGGCCTATGTGCTGGCGCGCACGCAATCCCGCTTCAAGAACCTGCTGCTGATCGCCGTCGTGCTGCCGCTCTTCGTCGGCAATGCGGTGCGCGCGGCGGGCTGGATGGTGGCCTTCGGGCCGCGCGGGGTGATCAATGCCTCGCTGATGGGGCTCGGCCTCACCGATGCGCCCATCGACATCATGTTCACCGAACCCGCCGTCATCATCGGCATCACCGCGGTGAACCTGCCCTTCATGGTGCTGAGCCTGCAGAGCGTGATCGAGGGCATCGACCGCTCGGTGGAGGAAGCCGCCTTCAACCTCGGCGCCCCACCCGCGCGCATGTTCTGGCGCGTGCTGCTGCCGCTCGCCATGCCGGGCGTGCTGGCGGGCGGGGTGCTGACCTTCATCCTGGGGATGAACGCCTATGCCACGCCGGTGCTGATCGGCGGGCCGCGCTTCCAGATGATGGGGCCGCTGGTCTATGGCCAGTTCATCGAGCAGAACAACTGGCCCTTCGGCGGCGCCATCGCCTTCGTGCTGATGGCCTCGACGCTCGTGCTCACCGCGCTCGCGCATCTGCTGGCGCATCGGCGCCTTGCGGGGCGGTAGAGCGCGACCCTTGGCCTGCCAGGGGTGTCACAGGCATCTGCCGGCCGAGGCGGCTGGAGGAGGGGAAGGGATTCGAACCCTCGATAGGGTTTTACCCCTATAACGGTTTAGCAACTCGTTTTCAGGCCCTCTTGTCCCAAAGGCCGTTTCGCGGAAGTCAGTGTTTTCAACAGCGTATGTGGCGCATGTGGCGAGCCTGGCGCGCCCACCGCACAGGGGTTGTCCCACATGTTGTCCCATCCGGACGGGTTTATGTTCCCCTTATGTTCTCAGATCGACCGCCCCGTGGCAGGCAGCCCGGATGTCGCCCTACCCTCTCGACGGCACACCCGCGCCAAGTGCCCGCATCGGCTGGTGCCTGGACTGGAGCCTGCGTATCGCCTGCAGGTGCGGCCGGTCAGGTGACCTGCGGATCGCCGACCTGGTGACGGTGCTCGGCCTGCCGCCGGAGACCCCGCTCTGGCGGGTCCGGGAGAGACTGCGCTGCTCGGACTGCGGCGGCCCGCCGGTGGGCGTCGTGCCGGTGCGGCCGTAGGCTGCGCTCGCGGGTCCGCCCCGAATCATGCCAGCGTGCGCTTACAGGGTCTACGCGAGGAAGCCACCGTGACTGCACCAGCCACCGACGCCAGCGGCCGCCAGATCGAGTTCACCATGACCATCCAGGGCGGGATGCTCGAGGCGCTGGGCATCAACATGTACACCACCCTCGGCAAATGCTTGGTGGAGTTCATCGCGAACGCCTACGATGGCGAGGCCACACAGGTCCGGATAGACTTCCCGGTAGACGCCATCGAAACCGCCCGGAAGGCGGTCAGGGCAGCAGCGAAAGTCCAGCTTCAGGCGTCAGGGCAGCCCGGCGACCGGTTCAAGATCCTCCTGGCGCCGCTCCCGCACGGCATCACCGTGGTGATCTCGGACGACGGGCACGGAATGACCTGGCACGAGGTCCGGGACAAGTTCCTTCCCCTGAACCGAAAGCGGCGCGCCGACGCGGCTGGCAACGAGAGCCAGAACAAGTCCGAGACCGGGAAGCGCTTCGTCATGGGCCGCAAGGGTCTGGGCAAGCTCGCGGGTTTCGGGGCGGCCGAGCAGGTCGTGATCCGCACGAAGCGGAAGGGGGAGACGTTCGCGACCATCGTCACCATGGACGACCGCGTCCTCAAGACCTCGTCGAACGTCACCGAGGTCCCCATCCCGGCGACCTACGAGGACGGCCTGCCTCCCGACGAGCACGGCACAACCGTCACCCTGTCGGGCCTGAAGGCCGACGCCGTGAAGGAACGGGAGGAGACCATTGAGGGCGTTATCCTTGAGGCGTTCAACGCGCTTCGCCCGGAGGAGATGGCGATCGTCCTAAACGGGCGGCAGCTGGAGCCGAAGCCGCGGGACTACGAATTCATCTACCCCGAGGACCGCGACACGCGCGGCTACGCGTCGGACGTGGTCTCCATCGACGACGTAGGCGACATCGCCATCAAGTACTTCGTCGGCTTCACCAAGCGGAAGTCCCACCTGGGCACACGGGAGCGCGGCGCCCGCATCTACTGCAACAACCGCCTTGCGGCCGGTCCGTCGCTGTTTGGCATGCCGACCGGCATGCACAGCTTCCACAGCACCGACTACATGGACTGCGTCGTCGAGGCGGACGCGCTGGACCGTGAGGCCGTGGACCTCATCAACACCAACCGCACCCAGCTCCGCGAGGACAACGAGGTCGTGCGGAGCCTCATCGCCAAGGTAGTCACCATCATGACAGCGGCGGTGAAGGCGCACGGCAAGTTCAGGGACGAGCGCGCCGAAGAGGACATGAAGAACGACCCGACCGGCAAGGTGCTGAACCAGTTGGTCGGCACGCTGCCCGCGAAGACGCGCGTCCCGGCCGGGAAGCTGCTGAAGGCGATCGCCGTCAACGTCGGCGTCGGGACCCCGGAGTTCGACGAGCTGGCCCCCGCGTTCATGAACTCGCTGAACGCCACGGAGGTCCTGCTCAAGCTCATCAGGCTCAAGACGTCGCCGGAGACCCTGGCGCGCGTCGCTGGCCACCTCCGCGAACTGAGCGAGATGGAGAAGAAGGACGTCCTCAAGCTCTACAGAGCCCGGAGGCACGGCATCGGCGCGCTCCAGCTGCTGGTCGAGCGCGGCGAGAACGAGGAGTGGAAGAAGGTGGGCCGCGAGAAGGAGCTGCACACGCTCCTGAAGGAGTGCCCGTGGCTCATCCGGCCCGAGTTCTCGAACTACACCACCAGCGACAAGAACCTGAACATCGTGGCCTCCAAGCTGGCCGAGCACATGGGCGTCGATGCCTTCGCCCTCATCAAGGACGGCGAGGAGAAGGACAAGACCAGGCCCGACCTCGTGTTCCTGATGTCGGACATCCCCTACGGCCCGCACGTCATCAACATCGTGGAGCTGAAGTCTCCAACGCTGCCCCTCGAAATCGACCACTGGAACCAGCTCGACCGGTACCTCTTCCAGGTCCGCGCTTGGTGCAAGTCGCACGTCTCCCACCCGGTCAACATCCGCGGCTTCCTGGTCGGTGCCATGCCGAAGTCCGATGGCACCGCGGTGGCCCAGATGCAGTTGCGCGAGAAGTACGAGAAGCAGGGGGCGACGGCGGAGATCCGCATCCTTGGCCTGCAGGAGATGCTGAACGACGCTTGGACTGTCCACGGTGGGGCGATCCGCGCGCTGGAGGCCGATCTCGCCGGTGAGGCACCAGTGCCGGAGGAGCCGGAGGAGGAACAGGAAAGCACGGAGGAGGCGGACGCCGAGGAGCAGGCCCCCGCCGAAGGCGTCACTTCTAGCGAGGATCCCGCTGCCGCGTAGCCTGCTACCGCATAGCCTGCCTGACGCGTCGCGCCACGGCCTCGGCCAGGGGCACGGGTACGCCGTTCCCGATCTGGCGGGCGACGGGGTAGTGCCCCCCGATCAGCACCCAGTCGTCGGGGATGCCCTGTAGCCTGGCCCCCTCCCGGAGGGAGATGACCCGGTTCTCGGTCGGGTGAAGGTAGCGGCCCTTCGACGGGTTTTGGAACGTGCAGCGGATGGTGTTCGCAGGCGCGTCGGGGTCCATGCGCCCGTAGACGTCGGTCGCGTTGCCGCCGACCTTCTCCCATGAGGGCGGGCACAGGTGCGGGGCAAGGCGCAGGATGTCACGCTTGTCCCCCTTGGGCGGGACCAGCGCGATGCGCTGCGCGGCGACGCCGACATGCACGGGCCAGCGATGCATGGGGTCGCGCCGGGCAGCATCGTCATCCAGACCGGCGAACACCTTCCCCGCCTCGCCGCCGGTCGAGCGCTTCTGAGGCGGACCGATGGGCCCTATGCGGCTGGCAACCGTGAACGAGCGCCGCCTACGTTGGGGGACGCCGAAGTCGAGCGCGTCGAGCTCCCAAGTCTCCACCGTCATCCCAGCACGCTTCAGGGCCCGGGCCATGCTCTTCCACTGGGGAGACTGCAGGAAGGGCGGCACGTTCTCCACCACCACCACCTTCGCGGCCGCCAGGCGCGCCCACCGCACCA
This sequence comes from Roseomonas sp. TF40, assembly GCF_057219975.1. Lineage (NCBI taxonomy): Bacteria > Pseudomonadati > Pseudomonadota > Alphaproteobacteria > Acetobacterales > Roseomonadaceae > Roseomonas > Roseomonas sp. TF40. The sequence goes on from NZ_JBXVVR010000001.1 coordinate 759,706, forward strand.
CGTCATGGCAGAGCGCGTTGCGCTCGTCCTTCGGGTCTCGCCTGCCCAGCGTGGAAAAGCCCTGGCAGGGCGGCCCGGCGATGACGACATCGACGGGCCCGAGTGGTGCATGTTCCCTAACGGTCCCGTGGACGACCTCGGTACCGACGTTCCGCCGGTAGCTCTCCACCGCATAGGCGTCGAGCTCGATGGCGCCGACGCCCCGGAACCCGGCCGCGACGAAGCCCCGGCTGAACAGCCCGGCACCGGCAAACAGATCCACGAACGTTGGCCGCAAGATTGCCCTTCTCCATCTCTATGCGAATATGTCAGCATTCGGAGCATGATTGCAAGCTCCGAAGACGACCTCCGACGTCTGGCTGAGGGTCTTCAGGCCCTAATGGCGAAGGGCGACTACACGCAGATCCAAATTGCCAGGGAGCTCGGCGTCGATCAGCCACTGGTTTCGAGGGCCATGAGAGGGCAGTTGCGGCGGATGACGGCGAAGTCGAGACGCCTGCTCGACTATGTTAATATGCGCCTTCAGGGCCAAGCGCTGCCGGGCCCGGTGACCGATGCCGCGCGGGCCTACCTGGCAAGCGGGGGAGATCCTGGAGTTCTGGCGCAGACAATCAAGCTGATGCTCGCGGTGCGGACGTCGTAGCGTGCCTGGCCGCCGAGCATGCGGGCTCCGAGGCCGCGCGGCCTGGAGTTTGCGCTCTTGACTAACTCGCGATTACAACATGTTACGACCTAGGCGCCGTGTATATGTTAGTACCAATGTGACCGTGCGAGCTCATGCGCGACCGAGTGCGTCACGCGCGTGCGAGGGGCTGAGCCTGGAACCTGAAGTCCTCCGCAGATGGCAGGCGTGCCGCATGGCTGTCCAAGCGACGTAGGCGCTGGAAGGCTGGCAGGGAAGCGATCCGCCGTGACCTGGAGGCCGCCGCGACTGACAGTTCAGAAGCAGCGCAATATACGCCGTGGATTGAGGGCAGCGCATTGAATTTGCTGAATGATGTTGTGTCAGCCGCCCTCGATGGCCTCCCGCTTGGTGCGGATCGCGGCAATGCAGGCGGCCGCCGCCGCGGCAAACGCCCCGGCTGGGGATGCCAGGGCGCGGACCTCTATCAGCACCGGAACGCGGCCGACGTAGGGGTTCCCCTGCATGACCGCCAGCCAGCCGCCGAGCCCCTGCGAGCGCAACGCCTCCTCGGCGGCCAGGATCTCCGCTTCGGTGGGATCGGACGCGCGGCCGAGCGTGACCCACCGGCCGTCAGCGCAGACCACTACCCAGCGGCGTTCCCGGCTGCGATCCTCTGTCGTAGACATGACTGCACCATGGCGCAGTCCCCCCGCCCCAGGAAGAGCCCGCCGCTTCCGGCCTTCGACGACGTGCCGGAGGCTCGCCGCCGGAACATGGCATCGGTCCGCGGCAAGGACACGGTACCCGAGATGGCGGTGCGCCAGGCGCTGCACGGCATGGGCTATCGCTACCGGTTGCACGACCGGCGCCTTCAGGGACGACCAGACCTAACATTCCCGAGGCGGCGCGCGGTGGTCTGGATCCATGGATGCTTCTGGCATTCGCACCCCGATCCAGCCTGCCGCAACGCCGTTATTCCGAAGACCCGGCGCGAGTGGTGGACGCAGAAGCTGGCTGCCAACCAGGCGCGGGACGCGGCCGCGGTGGCAGCGCTGGGTGCCGCTGGCTGGCGATGTGAGATTGTCTGGGAGTGCGAGACCCGCCGAGACCTTCCGGCCGTCCTCGACCGCCTGCGCGGCTTTCTCGGGCCGCCCGGACCGGCGAAACCGGAATGAGCATCACACGCTCCGGCCAGAGGACGGGCTCCCAGGCGGCCGTGCGCGTGGTAACCCACCCGTCATGCATCCTGGCCAGACTCGGTCTTCGTAGCGCAGGGTGCCCCGAGAGGGGTCCGGAATAGGAGGACAGCTGGATGGACATGCGCGTTGACCCGTTGGCGGCCGATCCGGCGCTGGCCGCAAAGGTTCGGCGCCTTGCCGCCGGTGCTCAGCCGCGCGTTGTAGACGTGTTCGCCGGGTGCGGCGGAATCAGCCTCGGCTTCCACCGTGCGGGCTTCGCCATCGCGGCCGCCGTCGAGATGGATGAGTTGGCCGCGCGGTCGCACGCCCGGAACTTCCATGGCAACGACAAGGATGTCTTCGAGGCGCACGCCCAGCACCGGGACATCACCAAGATCGAGCCGGAGCAGCTCTGCGAGGAACTCGCCCTCGGTAGTGCGGACGGCGCCGTGGACGTCCTCGTCGGCGGCCCGCCATGCCAGGCGTACGCCCGCGTCGGTCGCGCCAAGCTGCGCGAGGTTGCCGACCATCCGGACGCCTACAAAGTGGACCCCAGGCGGAACCTGTATCTCCGCTACGTAGAGTGGGTACGGCGGCTCAAGCCGCTCGCCCTTCTCATGGAAAACGTCCCGGACATGCTCAATCAGGCGGGGCACAACGTCGCGGAGGAGGTCGTCGAGCTACTCGGCGAACTCGGCTACGTGGCGCGATACAGCCTCATCAATACGGCATTCCACGGCGTACCGCAGATGCGAGACCGGGTGTTCCTCATCGCCTACCGCAAGGAACTCGGCATCCGGCCGACGTTCCCTAAGGCTACGAACCACATGAAGCTGCCGCCCGGCTACGCAGGCACCCGGGCCGTTGCGCTGAAGTTCATCGCGCCCGACGACCTGCTGGGAGGCTCCACCTTCGAATTTGCGGACCTGGGTGACGCCAGTCTTCCCTTTGCCGTGACTGCCCCCGAGGCGATCGATGATCTGCCTTCCATCCAGGGTAACAGCGTGAAGCGCGGTGCCCGCCGATTCGGACCCGACACCTTCGTGGCTTACCGCCAGACCAACGATCTCTCGGCCTACGCCGTGCAGATGCGTGAGTGGCCCGGCTTCGAGAGCAAGGGCGGCGTGATGGACCATGCCATCCGCTATCTGCCCCGCGACGGCAACATTTTCCGTGCCATGCCCGAAGGCGCCGAGTATCCCGAGGCGCACCGGGTAGCGGCGCGGCTCTTTGAGGAGGAGGCTAGGCGTCAGGGCCTGACGCCGCGGATGAAGGCGTGGGCAGAGCTGGAGCGCGCGATGGTGCCGCCCTACGACCCGACCAAGTTCCCGAACCGCTGGTGGAAGCTGCGCCGCGACTTTCCGGTGCGGACGCTGATGGCGCACATCGGCAAAGACACCTACAGCCATATCCACTACGATGGGCGGCAGGCCCGCACGATCAGCGTGCGCGAGGCCGCCAGGCTTCAGTCCTTTCCGGACGGCTTCGTCTTCGAGGGCTCGATGAACCCCGCGTTCAAGCAGATCGGGAATGCTGTGCCGCCACTGATGGCGTACGAACTCGCCAAGGTCATGCGGGCTTCGCTGAACGCGGCTGTCGGCAGGCTGGCACCCAAATAGTTGGTGTCCGGGGCCGGGGTCGTTCCGACCTCGATTGCGGTGCCCAACCGTGCGTGCTCCCCTCTTCCTCGCGCCGAAAACGGGGGGCCTCATGGACGACCGAAAGCTGTTGAAAATCGCGATGGTGTCGCCGCTCGTGGTCGGTGCTGTCGTGGCCATACATCTCGACATGCTGTTGCCGGGGATCATGTTCGCCGATGGTCTTGGCTTCTTCTGCCGTGCCGTGGGCTCCCTGATCGAAAACTTCCTCGGGGAGAAGCTAACCGCGCTGCTAATCCTGGGCATTGTCGGAGTGGCGGGCGTTTACGCGCTGGATTCCAAGCCCCACAACTGGCGAGGCGGTGGCACCATAGGCTGCATTGACGACCGTTACGGTAGGTGCCGATGACCGCCACGAGGCGCGAAATGCCCTTCACGCGCCGGTGAAATCGTGATCGCCTATGGATCCTTTCATGGCAGGGATGCGGGGGCGTGCCGGACCACATAGCCGTCAAGCTACTGACCGAGAAATCGGACCTGGGCTGGTTCAGGTCCATTTTCGAGCGGCGGGGCCTCGCCGGAAAGCAGAAGGGCATCACGCTCGGCTCCGACGTGTTCCGTCGGTTCTACCCAAACCTGATCATCCGAATGTCCGCCTACCGCCATGCCAAGGAACAGCAGAAGGCGGCGAAGGAACAGCGGCCGCCGGATCAGCGAGCCTTCGAGCGCGCCAAGGCCGCCGCCAAGGCAGCGGGTACAATCCCAGTGATCACCACGATCTACGGTCCGGCCGCCAAGGAGCCGTTCACCCGCGAGCGGGTCATTGCCCTGCAGGACAAGAACTGGCGCCTCAACGGCAAGTTCGTCCTAGACCCCGACGACGACCCTGACCGCTTCGACCCGATCCTCCAGGACGAGGACATCGCGGTGATTGGCTTCGAGGGCGGGGAGCAACCGACCTCCGTGTCCGTGCTCCTGCTCGCGGCCGGGAGCCGCACGGATCTCCGCATCCACGCCGCCCTTCGCCCGCTGCTCTCGAAAGGCGCGGGCTCGATGATCGCCATGGAGCCGGAGCGCCTTGCGGCCCTCGCGGACGACCTCGGGCTGGCCGATGATCACCCGCTTCGCGCGCTGGCCACCGACACCGCCGTCCAGCGCGACATCGAGGAGGCAGCCCGGGGGAGCACACGCGCGGCCGACAGAGTGCGCCGACGCCGCAAGGGCCGCCCGCTCACTCCCGAGGAACTCGCCGCTGGCCGGGTGGCGGCCGAACGGAACGGCGCTCTCGGGGAGGAACTTGTCAACCACTGGCTCGAGGATCGGGCGGATGGCGGCGATCCCGTCCACAAGTGGGTGTCCAGCACGGTGGCGAACTCGCCCTACGATTTCGAGCTGCTGGACGCCGATGGTGCCGTCGCCTCCGTGGTGGATGTGAAAACCACGAGCTCCGGCTTCTCGGCGGAGTTCTTTGTCTCGCTAGGTGAACTAGAGCACGCGGCCGCTAGCAAGGTCCCCTACTACCTCTGGCGCGTCTACGAGGTTGGGACGACCGGTGCTTGGCTGGTCCGGTCCGGGGACTTCCGCGCCTTCGCAAAGGAGCTCACCGACACAGCCGCCGCCTTCCCGCACGGGACACGACCATCAGTCGTGGCCATCTCCCCGGCGCGCGTCGGATCGCCAGCCCACGACCCAAAGCTCACCTGGGGTCGCCGCGTCCGCCTGCAGCCGCTTGTGCCGCTCGCCCCGTCCGAAGAGGACCTCGGCGAGGATTACGACGACGAGGACGAAGAGGAGTGAATTCACCGCCACAGCGTTCTGCACAAGCTCGCTTGTTCCTCGCCCCTCAAGGCTCCTACTTCATAGGGGCCACAACCCATGCCTGGGGCCCTGCCCCGGCGACCGAGTGGACGAGGAGGTCCCCGATGAGGCTGACGGTGACGGGCGGAACGCTGTTCGTTGCGCAGGCCACGCGCGAGGAGCAAGAGATCCCGAAGGCGGCCGGATTCCGCTGGAGCCCGGACGCGAAGCTCTGGTGGACTGCCGAAAGGACCATCGCCGCCCGCCTCGTCCAGTTCGCCGACGAGGCGGCGATGGCGGCCCTGGCGGAGGTCGAGGCCGCCCCGGTGACCCTGATGGCCTCGTCGCACGTGATCTTCGCCGAGCTCGATTGGGTGCCCGGCAACCTGTCGCAATGCGAGGACCGGGCGCACCGCATCGGCCAGCGCGACAGCGTGCTTGTGCAGCACCTCGTGCTCGAGGGCTCGATCGACGCCCGCATGGCCAAGGTGGTTACGGGCAAGCACGCCGTCCTCGACCGAAGGCTGGACCGCGAGGAAAGCACGGCCGCCCGCGAGGCCCGCCACGCCGCCGAGCAGGCGCTGGTCGACGCAACGGCCAACCGTGCGGACCGCGCCTGGGAGGCCCGAGCCGGTGTCGGCGCCCGTCACCTGGCGAGCGCCTGGGACGCGGCGTCCCGGGCCGGGGAACAGGCCAGCCGGGAAGAGGATCGCCAGCGCACGTCGCAGGCGGAACGAGAGGCGCGCCAGACGGGCACGCTGAAGCGCGTCGGAGACCGCGCGACAACCCGAGAAGCGACGCCCGACCAACTCGCTCAGGAAGCCAAGCAGATTTCGCCCGAGGCGATCAGGGCCGTCCATGCGGCGATCCAGACCCTCGCTGGGATGGACCAGGACCGGACGGCCGTCCGGAACGAAGCTGGCTTCAGCAAGGCCGACAGATACGTCGGCCACGCGCTGGCACCCCGCGAGGCCCTGACGGCAAAGCAGGCCGCACCCGTTGCCCGCCTCGTCCGCCGCTACTGCGGCCAGCTGCCGGATGACCTCGTGCGGGCGGCTCTGGCGCGGCCCGGCGCCCTCCAGCCTGCGGCATGAAGGGGAACGGGATGCTGTACGGAAGCACGATCCGGCTGGGCGATGTCCCGGCCGATGTCACCTACGCCGAGCGAGGCAATGACGCGGAGATCTGGATCCCGTTTTCGCCGGGGGGTGTCGAGGCAATCGCGGCGCTGCCGGGGGCGCGGTTCCGGCGCTTCGGGAGCGACGCCGAGGGTGGGACTTGGACCATCCACCGACCTCTGATCCCGAAGCACGCCGAGCAGGTGCTGGCGGCGCTCCGCACGGCGTCCGAGCAGGCAGATGCATGGACGCACGGCGACTTCACGGCATGGATGGAGGTAGCGGACCTGAGTCGCTGGCCGGGCGGATACCTGGGTTCGTGGGCCAAGAGGTCAGAGCGATCGAGGAAGGCGGCATCCAAGGCGGAGGAACACGACCTCGGCAGCCTCCGTGGCAGGAGCCTCGGGGACGGGTGGGAGCACTGGCGGTCGCTGCTGACAACACGAAGCGATGCCACAAAGCTCATGGCGCGGCCCGGCAAGGGAAGCGCCGACCTGATGGTTCCCGACCACGATGGCGAAGGGTACGCCCGGAAGCGTCGGTCGGTCGCAGTTGGCGACGTGATGGTGGTCCCGCACCCGGACAACCAGACGCGGCAGGTCCACGTCACCGTTGAGGCGCTCGGGAAGCCGTGGGACGAAACCCGCGGGCACTGGCTGCGTCGCATTCCTGACAAGCTTCGCATCAGCGGGGCGAGCTTCAAGGTGCGCTGGGCCTACTGGCGCTACGCCGAGGACGACGAGATCTGCCGCTACGAGGCCGCGTAGGGTCCGGCACCGGACCTGTCGTGGCTCGACGCCTACAGCAACCAGATCGCGGCCTTCACTGAGTACAAGCCATGACGGCACCCGAAGAGCGCCTTGCCATCGTCCGGCGCGCTGCCGAGGCCGTCTGGGGCGACGGATGGCAGCGGCCGCTCTCCCTCGCGCTCGGACCCATGTGTCCCCAAGGGCCGCGCGACCCACTCGACAACCGCCTGGTGCGTCGCTGGGCAGCAGGGGGAAAGCAGATCTCGGCGTGGGTGCCCGCCGCGGCGGTGCGTGTGCTGGAGCAGGAGGCGGCGCACTTGCGCAGCCGGAGTGAAGCGCTGGCGTGGCTGGCAAGCGAACTCGACACCAAGTTGGTCAGCCTAGAGCCACCTACCAACGACGGAGCGTAGCCTCTGTCATCGTCAGTCGTCGTAGTAGCCGTCCCACCAGCTGGTGGTGTCAACCGACGCGGTCACATCCTCGAACCTGGTGACCTCATCCACGGGCGACCACATAGTCACGGTAAACGGGAAGCCGAGCTCAATGACATGGCCGTCCCCGCGGCGAACGTCCGAGTTGGAGCCCCATTGGAGGTCAACGCTAACCGTGCCGTGGATCTTGAAGTCCACTTGAACGTCCGTAATGCTCGTCACCAGCATCTCCTCGACGCAGACCTCCTCGATGCTGTGGTGCGACGCGATCTCGTCCAGTTCCTGAATGGTGTCCGAGATGAGGGCGTCCACCACTGAGCGGTCTATGTGGTCGAAGATCGCCTCCGTGACCTCGCGGCGGCACTGGTCGAATGACGCAAGCAGCCCCTCTAGGGCGGACAGCGCATCGCGCACGAACGCATCAATCTCGACCTGGTCAGTGACGATGACCCCTGGTCGGATGTGGGTGAACTTATTCAGCCTCTCTACAGCCCGGATCGCCTCACTGTGGAGGTCATTGACGTCGATACCTGCTTCCTGAATGAACGTGTCAGGAAGGCCTCCCTGCGTCGCGTACTTCGCGCGCTGTCGCCGGGTGGGACCGTTGGTATTAGGCTCGGGCGTAAACCAGGAGCACGCGGCCACCTTGGCGTCTGGGGCCAAGCGATGCAGGAGGTGACCAAAGATCTCCCGCACACCGGCGGCGAAGAAGTTCAGCCTGACCGGGTTTTCTTTGTCCTCCACAACACGCTGGCAACCCGACAGGACCGTCTTTTCGAACTCGTCCAGCGAGGTCTTCTCCAGGTTAGGCGGATTGATGGTCATTGAGCGGGCTCGGCGGCGTGGATGGAGACGGTGCACGCCTGATACCACGCCTCCACCGATTCCGAGGACTTACACAGCGCGCAACGGCCGGGAAGCGGGTTTACCCGCCTCCCGACGCTCCAACCCGCCTGCTCCATCCGTCGGGCCGACATGAAACGCCCACGTACAAAATGCGCGTGTGTCTGTATGCGCCCGTTTCAGAGTCGGCCGACCCTCAGCCGTCGCTCCCATCGTCCCACCACCTCTTCCCGTCGTCATTCCGGCTAGTCATGCCGCCGGTGCGCCGGTTGACCGATGGCCTGCGCGGCGTCTCTGGGCGCGGCCCGGCGACGGCCTTCCGCAAATCCTCGTCCCGGGCGCGCTGGGCATTAGCCTCGGCCCGCTTGTGCTCTTCGTAGCGGCGGTCGATGTGCCGGATGCGCAGACTGTCCTCGGCGGCGCATCGGATCGCGATTAGGTCGTGCGCTGCGGACTCCACAATCCCGGCGGCACCCGCGAATGCCAGGGGCACCGACTCGTAGGGCGGGCTGGTGAGGTCCGGCCTGAGGGATCTCGCAGGCTTCCCGTCGGATGCCGGGGCGGCACGGAGCTCGGCCGCCAGCACCTCGAAGATCGGCTGCAGCGCCGCGGCGCGCACCTCGAACGCCAGGAGGTCCGCTGCCCGGGGCTTCCGCGGGGTCGGATCGCGCCAGCCGAGGAACACGTGAGGGTAGACGCCCGGCCCGACCTCAGACTGCTGCTTCAGGAACCAAGCCCAGTCCACAGCAGCACCCGCATCCCCGGCCGCCATCGCGTCGCGGATCAGGCCCACGACGCGCTCCAGAACCTCCCGGGGCCCGCACCACAGCAGGTTGCGGTGGCTGTCGCGGTACGCCTCCGGCAGCCTGGCGTGCTGCCACCATGCCTCGCCAACCCGCTCCGTCATCGAACCGACCCCGCCTCGTGATTCGCGACGCATGCTACCAGGGCGGCGATTGCCGCGTCCCGGTGTGGCAGAGTGCTGAAGACGTCCAGAGGCAAGCAGCCCAAGTGCTACGCGACGACCGATAGCCGAACGCACTGAGGGCGGGCTGCTCGACGTCAACGACGAGGCAGCCAGCGAGGGCGATGCGGCGCGTGGCCATCATGCCCTCAAGGGCTATAGGCGGACCGGACCGATCTGCACCTTTGCGCGCCGCGGATTGCTGATCTGCACCTCGAAGGCGCGGGACAGGCGGTGCTTCTTGTGGACCTGGACCGGGCAGTAGTGCTCGCGCGAGGAGCGCGTCTTGCGAGCGGCGATAGCGTGTTCCCGGGTCAACTGGGTCTGGATGGCAGCGCCGGAGATGCTGTAGTGCTCGAATGAATAGACAAGGGAAGCCGATGGGCACCGCAGAACTCTACCAAGTTTACCTCAAGCGGCGGGACGAACTGCTGAAGGACACCGAGGACTTCGCCAGGGAACTGGCGCGGCACGCGGAGTTCAACCGGCAGGCGGGCGCCCCGTCCAAGGAGCACCTCAACAAGGAGCGTCAGCGACTCGCGCAGCACCGGCAGCACATCGAGGAACTCTCGCGCGCGATCGACGAAATTGAGCGGCTCGCTGGAGGTGGGTAACAACCCGCCCTAGACCCCTAACAAAGCGGACAGCGGCACATCGAGAAGGCCGCAGCGCCCGCGGCGGCCAGGCGAACACGTGGGGGCGCGCCTCCTGTGCAATCGGAGAGGGCGGCGGCCGGTTGGTGGCCCGGCCGCCGCGAGGTTGGAACGCGCTGTCTCTTGGAAGCCCGACGCAGCGCGCCGAGCAAGTATCGAGGGTCAGTCCAGGCTCAGCGAAAGTCAATCCTCATTTACGTATAATAAGCACAAATCTGTTGACATGAGGGTTTGGAACCCCATATGGATGATGGGCAGGTTCTGCCTCGATGCCGCTAGCAAGGAGACGACGAGATGAACGGTTCCCTGGTCAGTTCGGTCGGCAACCCGATCGCGACGATGGCGTTCGCGGTGCTCGATGGCCTGCGCAGCGCGGCGGCTACCGAGAACGCCCGGCGCGCCGAGGGCTGGCAGAACTACCACGCCGAGCGCGCCATCGGCCGCGAGCAGGCGCTGTGGATTGCCGTCGACCAGCTGCGGGCTGCGATGGCGCTGAAGGACGCCCAGATCGAGGCCCTGCGCGATCAGGTCGCCGAGCTCGTCGAGGAGAACAGCGACCTGCACGAGGAATTGGCTGAGGTCCGCGAGCTCGCCTGACCGGCAGCGACTGGGCAATGAGACACGAGGGGAGCGGTCCCGGCAGGGGGCCGCCGTCTCCTACTTAGGCCTGCTCGCGGGCGGCTACGCGGCGACCACGAACACGACTGCAAGACCGCGCGCCTAATCGATGCAGCAGTCGCCGACCTCGGGAAGGGCCCCGAGCACGTCGTAATCGATCTTTTCCGCCGTCAGCCCGGCGGCCGCCAGGGCGGCGACAATGGCCAGAACGCGGCCGTCCATCGCGTCGTCCATGTCGCCTCGCACCTCGATGCCTCTGAACACGAAACCGCCGCACCCCACCTTGCTGAGGGGCGGCGGTTTCGCACGGGATCACTGCCGGGGAATCAACCGGCGCTCAGGCGGTGACTGGCTCCCGGCCGGGGTGCCGCACGCGCCGGTCAGCCCCCGGCATGTGCTCCGGGCGACGGGATCGCCATGCCTCGATCACGCGGGCGGCGCCGATCGCCTCCGGCTGGCAGCCAAGGCGATCCGCCTCAGCGCCCTGTTCCAGGGTCGGCAGGCCTGGCACGAGGTCCCTACCGGTCAGGTGCGCGACCAGCGCCCCTGCCTCGGTCCGGGAGGCCGTCTGCAGCCGTGGCACGTCCAGCGAGCGTAGCCAAAGCTGCCAGTCGCGCGGCAGCCGCCCGACGATGCCCTGCAGCCGCGCCGGATCGGCGCCGTCGGCCAAGCGCTTACACAGCGACCGCAGCCGGTCGCCGTGGACGGCCAGTTCCGCAGCTTCCCGGGCCTCCGGTGTCTCGGCCGCGAGCTTCCGGTGGACCTCGTCGTGGCCCTCGACGCGTCCCTTACCCTCGGCCGGTGCACGGTCGGTGGTCGCCCTGAAGGGTGCCGTCGCGTGCGCCAGCAGCCAGCCCGGCGTCTGCACGGCCACCGACGCGACCGCGACGCTCGTGTTGCGGCAGACCTCCCAGACCCAACGGCCGCCGCGCCTGATCCGCTTCAGCACCGGCTTCGCCGCGGCCAAGGCCGCCTTGATGGCCTCCCACGCCGCCGACAGCATCTCACCGATCCGCATGGACAACCATCCCGGAGGCACCACCCCCACGCCGGAAGCCTGCAGCGACGGCTCGCAAGCCAGAAGAGGCTCGACATCCCCGACGTCTAACGGATGCTAGAATGTCTATTCAAATCCACAACCTACGCCTAACTCGCGGCGTATATCATGCTGCTTCTGAACTGCCCGTCGCGGCGTCATCCAGGGCCGCGGCGGATTTCCCCCTGCACGGCCTTCCAGCGCCTGCGGCGATCGGCCTGCCATGCCGCGCGCCTGCCATCGGCGGCGGACTCCAGGTTCCAGGCGCAGCTCCTCGCACGCGCGTAGCCCGCACGGTCACGCGCATGCGCGCGCGTACAGGCACCTAAAGTTACGCTAAACGCCGTGAACATACCGTAATCTGTTGTTCTGATTGGCGAAACAAGTCCGTTGACAGCCGCCCGGATGGCCGTGCCGCGGAACCCGACAAATGCGATCCATAACCCTGGCTGGCGTGCTTCACGACCCCGGCTTCCGTGATTCAGAACCGGGGCAGATGTGCGACGGCTCCCGCTGGATGTGCTCCGCCTTCCGCGTCGCGTGCGGCGGCTTCCGGTGATTCACGGCCGACGCGGCCCGTTGCCTCGCGTTCCGGCGGGCGCGTTGGACGCCCTGCCGAGGCAAGGCCACAGCGATCGGCGGGGCACCTCGCGGGCTTGCCGCCCGAGCCTCACGGGTCTTGCGCGGCGTGGCCTGCATCCGGGGCCTCAGGGCGCGGCCGCGGGCGCGGTGCCTGGCGGTGGCGCGCAACGATGCGCTCGACCTCCTCGCCGGCGAGAGCGCCGCGGGCGACGAGTGCCTCCGCGATGGCCTCCAGCGCCGGACGGTGATCGCGGACCATGCGTTCCGCGATGCCGAGTCCCTCCCGCACAAGGCGCTCGGCGTCGCGGGCGAGATCGGGCCGGGCCATGGCGGCAGCTAGGCTGCGCGGCTCGCCCGCCCACAGCAGCCGGTCACCCAGGCCCCACGAGCCCGCCGCGGCCCACGCGAGTTCGGTCGCCTGGGCGAGGTCGCTGCTCGCCGGGCCGCCTGCGCTCGCCGAGGGCTCGCCGAGGACCCCCTCCTCGGCCGCGCGGCCGCCGAGCAGGTACGCCAGGGACTGCCGCAGCACGGTGGGCGTCATCGCCCGCTCGCCGCCGCCCGTGACGACGGCGCGCCCGCCCGAGCCGGGGCGCTGGTGCAGGTCCACCTGCCGCAGGCGGCCGGGCATCAGGCGGGCGGCGACAAGTGCGTGCCCCGCTTCATGGACGGCGGCCCGGTGCAGAATCTCGGGCGGCAGCGGCTCGGGCTCCGGCCCCCGGATCTCGATCGCCAAGTCGTCAGCCGTCACGGGACGCCCGGCATCGCGGGCGCGCCGCCGGGCGCCTCGCACCCACCGCTCGCAGTCCGCGCCGGTGGCGCCTGCCTCGGCGGCCATGGCCGCCGCCGCCGTGAGGTCGCCGCCCGGCAGGTCGTCCGCGCCGAGGTGAACGCGCAGGATGGCGGCCAGCGCGTGGGCGTCCGGCAGCGGGATGCGGATCGTCCGGTCCAGGCGCCCGGACCGCACCAGCGCCGGATCGAGGTTCGTCGGGTCGTTCGTCGCCGCGATCACGACCACGCCTTCCCGGCCGCCTACGCCATCGAGGCACTCGAGCAGGCAGGTCGTCACCGCCCGCCAGTAGTCGTCGTGCTCCCGGCTGCCGCCGCGCGACGGGATCGTGTCCACCTCGTCGATGAAGAGGATGCAGGGTGCCGACCGCCGCGCCCTGTCGAACTCCTCGCGCATGGCCTTCAGCAGATCGCTCAGGTAACCGCGGCCCGAGGCGGTGTCCCAGGCCGCAAAGGACGTCGCCAGCAGCGGCAGGCCGGAGGACCCGGCGAGCGCACGGGCGAAGGTCGTCTTGCCGGTGCCGGGCGCCCCGGCGAGAAGCACGCCCCGGTCCACGGCCGACCACGGCAGGCGGCCGCGCGCGTAGTCGGCGAGGTCACGGCAGAGGTCCCGGCCCCAGGCAACCGCCTCGTTGGCGCCGTGCAGCTGGTCAAGCGTCATCACCGGGCGGTCCGGCGCGGCGGGCAGCGACAGGCTCAGCACCCGGCCGATGAAGTCGTCTGCAGCCTCGCCGACGCGTACCGCCAGCCGTAGATCGGCGGGCTGCACGCGGGCGGCCTCCTCGTCGGTCACGGCGGCCGTGGCGCGGCTGCCGGTCAGGAGCTCGGCCACCTCGCGCAGGAGCCGGGGCATCATCGGCTGCGCCGCGAGGCGATGGTCGGCCGCGCGGACGAGATCCCGGTGCAGGAGGCGATCGGGGGCGTGCGAGATGCCGACCACGCCGCGCCCCCGTCGAAGGGCCGCGGTGATGCCCTGCGGCGCACCCGCGCCCCGGAGCGACCGCTCACCATCCGCGGGCCCGCCATCGGCCGACACGCGCAGCCAGACGGCGTCGTCCTCGGCCGCGCCGAAGCCCCGCTTCTTCGGCTTCTCGGACTGCCCGGGGACGACGTGCGGCCACGCCTCCATCAGCGCCGAGCACCAAGCCGCGGAGGGCGCCTCGACGATGACGAGGCCCGGCCGATCCTCCAGCGCCTCGCGGCGGCCGGGGACGGCATCCAGCGCCGTCCAGAGCATCGCAGCCGCCGCCATGCGTGCGGGGTCCGGCAGGTCGCGGCGCTCGGCCACTGCGCTGGCGGCCGCCTCGACCTCCTCCATCAGCTCGTCGAACGCGTCGGCCGCCATCGGCTCGGAGAGCTCGGCCTCAGCGATCGATTTGGCGATGGCGGCCTCGACTTCGGGCGCGAGCCGCATGGGCTCGCCATCGGCGGGGGGGTCCTGGTCGGACATAGGGAACCTCACAAGCGGGGGACACGGGCGGGGCGTCAGGGCGCCGACGGTATCCGCTTGGCTGTCATGAGGTCCGCGAACATGAGGCCCGTATGCCTCATATCCTCGATGTTGGCAAGGGCCGCGTCAGGTGGAGTAGGAGAAGTAGCCGCCTGCCCCGTAGTCGTAGACCTCGGCGCTATTGCCGTTGACCTTCACCTCGAAATGGGAGCCTGTGCCGTAGTCGTAGCCTTCGTACTTGTCTCCGTTGAACTTGAAGTCGATGTGGGCACCCTGCCCGTAGTGATAGAGGCCCGGCATGTCGCCGCCGAAGTGGCCGCTGTTGGTGTAGTCGTAGCCTTCCACGCGATCGCCGCTCACCTTGACGGAGACGTTCACGTGGCTGCTCTTCGAGTAGTCGTAGACCGACGACAGACTGCGACGCTGCGCGTGACTGAGCGCAATGGCCGCGATGGCGGCCCTCACTTCGGGCTTCATGTTGTCTCTCCGATTTCGTGGCCACCTCAGGTGGCTTGCGGCCCGGCCACGTTCAACCGGCGTCGGAACGACTACGCGGCCCCCGGCGGTCGCAGCGCCTGCCAGGCGTCGTTCAGGTGGTCGCCAGCATTGCGCAGGATCGCCCGCAGCGCGGCACCTACGCAGTCGTCGGCCGCCTCCGGCACGACGCGCTCCAGGGCCAAGGCGCAGCCCTCGACGGGCGCCAGCGCGTCCCGCGTCTCCATCCCCCGCCAGCAGCCGTCCTCGATGGCGGCGGCGAGCTCGCGGCAGGCGTCACGGTCGTGGGCCACCAGCGCCGGGTGCCGGTAGTCCGGGACCGCCATGCACGCGGCTGCGGCGGCCGAGACGGCGTCCAGAAAGCGGTCCATCGAGGCCGAGGGTGCCGGGATAAAGGCGGCCGGGCCGTTGTGGCGCACCCGGCCGGACGGGAACTCGATGACCGTGGCGGTCATCCATCCAGCTCCTCGAACTCGTCCAGGGACGACAGGATGAAGTCTGCCATCGCGTTGGCGGCCTCTTCCGCGTCTCCGTAGAAGGCCACGGCCGGGTCGTCCCAGTCGGTGCTCATCCCCTCGTCGCACAGCCGCCAAACCTCATCGCTGAACGCTTGCGCGACACCGTAACCCCGTTCGTCCGCAGGACCGCGTAGCCGTCCAGCCCATGACCATCGCAGGACAACGTCGCGTATCGATCGCTGTCCGGGGAGTCCTCGTCCCGGCGGAACGCAGAGATGCCGCGCCGACGAGCTGATCGCCAACCCGGCGGCGGGACGACATTGCCCGGCGGCGGAGCTCCTGCCGGATCTCCTCCCGGCGGGCAGACTCCTCGCGCGCCAAGCGCTGCCGCCACTCGGCCGCATCCACCCGGTCGAGGACAAGCCCGGCCTCCGGGACGATGCCGCAGGCCGCCTCGGCGCAGCGCCGCAGTCCGGCAGGCAGCGCGGCTGCCCGGTCCTGGGCTTCCCGGCGCCTGGCGGCCGCGTAGGGGTCTTGCACCTCCTCGGCGGGTGCCATGGCGGCGTCGCAGATCTCGGCCGCGCGTCGGGCGTCCCGCCCTCCAGCGCCTCGCCGACATTCAAGCCTCCTCCAGGCGCTCGGCGACCTTCAGCACCGACACGCCCTCGCAGCAGAAGGCAACGAGGAGCATCTCGCCCTGCATGCCGACCGCCTGCACGGCCTCGCGGTACTCCCCGACCGCGGCGACCTAGGCGACCATGCAGCCGTCCCGCGACAGAGACTGCGGCTTGCAGATGCTGATGCTCCGGGCCTCGGACGCCCCGTGCACTCCCCACTCCCAGGCGGTGCGGAAGCGGTTCGCGGCGGACTCCGTTTCCGCCGTCACCCGGCCGGACGCGATCAGTTGCCGCAGCCCGGTGGCCATGTGCTGCACCCGAGGTCCGCCGTGCTCCACCGGGCGGCGCTACGGCTCGGCCAAGTGGCCCGCTCAGCGCTCGGAGGGCGCTGTGACGACGTGAACCGGGTCGCGCGGCTCCCCCAGGACGGACGACTTCTTCGCTGTCTTCTTGCCTATCGCGCTCATCCCCTGGGCTAGGCGGCCTCATACAGGGGTGTGCAACCGGGCGGCGAGGCGCATGCCTGAACGGGAAATTTGCAGCAGGAACAGAAGCTTGCCCGTTATGCGCGGCGTATATCGTGTTGCTCCTGAACGACCCTGCCCTGAAGCCTGCCATCGCGGCGGACGACCTCTCGGCGGCCTGCCTCGCCTGCGGCGCTGTGAGCTTCCGGTCGGTGATCTTCCAGCGGCAGGCGGACTCCAGGCGTCCTAGGCGAATCCCTCTCGCGCGCACGCATGCGGGTGCGCGCACGCGCGCGATACTAGAGTACTTAATTTACGCTATACGCCGCGACATGGCTATAAGGCGCTGAAATTAGGCTGTTTTCCCATCTAGGCTTGCAGGCGGCGGCAGAATGGCTTATAGTAGGTTTACGAGCCTTATATGGCTCGCGCTCTGGTGGGGGGCGTTCATGGGTGTGTCCTGGCAGCGGCGAACGCCGCGCGTGAAGTCGATCGTGCCGTCCAGGACCCCGGCCCGCGAGGCGTCCGGGACCGAGGATGTGCCGGAAGCCGCGCAGGCGCAGTCGCCGGGCGGCGGCACCGGGCTCAAGGACTTCTCCGCGAAGCTGAACCCGGCCGGGCTGCTCGACGACTGCCCCGGCGGCTGGCCGCGGGAGTTGCTGGCCCTGAACGCCCTGTTCGCCGGGCTATGGGTCCTCGGCCACCGTGACGTGGGCCTCGCCGAGGTCCTGGAGCTCACCGGGCTGCGGCGCTGCGACGTGCTGGCCGCCCTCGGGCCGATCGAGCGCCGGGGCCACGGGCATCCGCAGGTCGTGCTCCGCCGGGACCGGCTGGTCGTCGTGAAGGCCGACAACCGGCTGACCAGGCCGCCGATCTACCGGTGGATCCGCGTGGCCGACATCCTCGCCGCGCCGGACGAGGTGATGGTGCGCTGCTGGCTGGCCTTCGAGCTCGCAGCCGCGCGGCGCGGCGGCGACTACGAGTGGTCGCAGGAGCCGGTGGAGCCCGGTCCGCGCCGGAAGGCCCGCAGCGCCGAGGACGAACTCAGGCGCCGCCTCGCCCTGCCGGATGAAGTCGGGCCCGAGCGCGTGCTCCGGAAGTCGATGCTCTGGGTGACCGAGCGCATGAAGGGCTGGAAGCCCGAGCTCGGACTGTCGCCGGACGGGATGCGCCTCGTGATCCGCTGCCGCCCCACTGAGTGGCGGTCCCGCTACGTGCCGGAGCATGTGAAGTGGATGCTGTCGTGCGACGATGGCTACTCCGATGGTCAGCCTCTCCGGCTCGGCTGGGTGGACGCCTCCCGCGCGCTCGAGGAGGCCCAGATGCGAGGCGGCCTGCGCGCCGAGGCATGGGAGATCCGGCCGCTCTGGCTCGCGGCGGCCGCGTGGCTGGTGGGCGGCCTGAAGCAGTTTCCCTTCCCTTGCGAGTACCTGCCGCCAGGGGAACTCCGGCGTGAGTTCGGCCGTGGCGGCGCGGCCGCCGCCTACCGCCGCCTGCTTCAGGGGGTGCGCGACTGCACCGGCGCGACGAAGGCGTCACCCTCCGGTTGCCCGTGGACCTTCGGCGAGGACGACCGCGAGACGCTGGAGGAGGCCCGTGCGGCGCGCCGGTCCGGCGCCACCCTCGTCGTCGAGCAGGTGCAGCTGGTGCGGCAGGACCCCGAGCGGTGGATCGAGCGCGAGCGCAGCGGCCTGATCCGCGTGACGGCCGCCGAGATCGTGGCATGCCTTCCGGAGGGTACCCCGGCCGCTCTCGCCGCCATCGCGGAGGCGGGCGCGGCGATGACCGGCGATGACATCCGCCGTCTCGGCAGGTGGCACGCGGCTGACGGCGGCGACTTTCTCGCTCACGCGGCGAACGCAGCGGCGCTGCGCGCCCTGGAGGCCGAGGAGAAGGCAGGCGGCGACCGGCCGCTCCTCGCCGCCCTGCGCGCGCTGGACGAGCACGAGGACGGTAGCTCGCTTTGGGAAGCCGCCGGGATCGTGGGGGCCGCCTGGCGCGAAGCTGTCGAGGGCAAGCGGCGCCTGAACCCGTTGGCGGTCCACGAGCGGCCGGTTCCGCGTCCGGCTGTCGTGGTGGCACCGCAGCCGCCAGCGCGTAACGCCGTCCCCGGGCCGGTCGCGGCCGCCCGGCTGCCGCAGCCCCAGGAACCGCCCCGTCCCGGCTCCAACGCCGGTCCCTGGGAGCGCAGCCGTCGCCGTGACCTGGCCTGGGACCTCGTGGGTATCGAGGGGCGGCGCCAACTCGACATGATCCACGAGGCCCAACTCATGGAGGACGGCAGCGTGCGGATCGTCGGCCTGCTCGGCTTCATCGACGAGGGCGTCGTCGCGGCGGCGGCACGCTCCGGCTTCGCGCGCATCGTGCTGCAGCGTGCGGGCTACAACCGCAGCACGACGCCGGTCATCGACACCGGCGACGAGTGCTGGACGTCCGAGCCGCACGACCACGACGCGCTGGACCGTTTTCTCGCGGCGTGGGACCAGCGCGACGCCCTACGCGCAGCCTGAAGCCCGCGGTGCCAGCACCGCACCGGCACGGCATCCGCACGGCAGGATACCGTCACCGCACCGTGCAATCCTGTCGATAACCAGCCCGACAAATGTGATTCACGACTTTGGAAAAGGAATTCCGAAGTCGCCGGATGTAATTCGGAAACCGTCAGTAAGGGGGGGACTCCGATCCACGCGAACCCCGTCCGATGCCCGAGCTCCGCGCCAGTGAGGTGGCGCGCGGAGTGGACAATCCGTTGACGCTTGGCTCGGCGTGGGTGGCCAGCCAAACACCATCAACGATCAGGGCTGAGTGCCGTCGTCGAATAGCTCCCGCAAGCAGGCCAGCACGATGCGGGCGTTGCCTTGCAGGATGTCCTGCCGAGCCATCAGGTTGATGTCGAAGCGGAGCGCGTGGAGCCCTAGCGCGAGCTTCCTGCCGATCCGGACATCCGCCACGACGCCACCATCGGTTTGCGTCAGCAGCACCTCCAGAGCGCCGAGCGGCTCGATCACGTCGCCGGAGCACGCCATGGCGTAGTCCGTATCCGAGAGGTAGCGGACCGCATCCCGCACCGCCTGAACCACCGACGCGCGCGGCAGGCTGCTTCCCGCGAAGGGGGCCACACCGTAGAGCTGCCACTCCCAGTCCTCGATTACCCGATCGGGGTCGTCCCGCAGCGCCGCCGCCGAGAAGGCGAGGCGAGCGGCGTCGATGTTCAGGTCCGTCCAGCCGAACCTGACGTCGCCGTCGAACTCACCGACGATGACCGCATCCGCCTCATCCGGCGGCACCAGCCTGCCGTCCAGCACGTCACTCCGCATCCCGGATCTCCTGCTGTAAGCCTGCGGATAGCAGGCACGGCGCCCAGGTATGATCGGCCGAGCCCGAAACAAGCAGTTATCCAATAAAGTCCCCACTTTTTCCGGAGCGTGCCCAATGTTGACAACGCGCCGACCTGTTCTCTGACACCAGCGCATACACTTTCGTCCGGGAGTGTATGCGTGTGTGTCGGGATGCCGGTTTTCCTGTGAGAAGCCCACGATCTTCCTTGCGATCGGCCAGCGGGCTCCGCACTCCTGTTGCATGGGGCAACGGGAGGCTGGCGAGGGCGGCATGGGAGACGGCGGGCTCAGGGAGGCGGTGACCGAGGCGCGGGCGGCCGGTTGGACGGCAGCCAGGTTCGCCTCGGCGCTCGGCGTGCGGAGGGAGACGGTGTGGCGCTGGCTCACCGGCGCGAGCCCGATGCCGCGCTGGCTGCCGGTCGCATTGGCCGCCGCGCTGCCGCAGATCCGCGCCGCACGGGAGGGCCGCTGACATGGCGATAAAGACCTTCATCGACGCCGACGTTCTGTCAGCGGCACTCCAGCGCATCTCGCACGCGCTCGACCGCTGCCCCCGGGGCCTACGTGCCCTTCAGCGGCGCAAGGACAGCGCCGTGCTCCTGCACCTCGTTGCGGACGAAGCCTGCAGGCGAGGCCGCTGCGCGGGCGTGCAATTCATCGACTGGGAGGCGCAGTTCAAGGTTACCGTCGAGCATGTCGCCGAGATGCTGGCGACCTACGCCGACGTGCTGGAGGCCTACTGGGTCTACGCCGAGGCCCGCGAGGTCGCCGCCGAGGTCAGGGGGACGGCAGGATGACGGACGACAGGACCGCGGATCTCGTGGAGCGCGCGAGGGCGCTCTTCGCCGAGGTGGACGCGCTGCCCGAGGACCGGCGGATGGACGCGGTGAACGCGCTGCCCCTCGCGCTGCGGGAGCACAGCCCGATGAAGGCCGAGCCGGTGGACTGCGTGGTCTGGATGGACCAGGCCGCCGTCCACGTCAACGACTACAACCCGAACAGCGTGGCACCGCCGGAGATGCGGCTGCTCCAGCTCTCCATCCAGGCGGACGGCTACACCCAGCCCATCGTCGCCATGGCCGAGGAGGACGGTCGCTTCGAGATCGTGGACGGCTTCCACCGCAACCGTGTCGGCCGGGAGGTCGGGGCGGTCCGCAAGCGCGTGCAGGGGCGCCTGCCGGTGGCAGTCATCAACGCCGGGCGGGCGTCGAAGGAGGACCGGATGGCCGCGGCGATCCGGCATAACCGGGCGCGGGGGAAGCACTCGGTCGAGACCATGGCCGAGATCGTGGTGGACCTGCACCGGCGCGGCTGGGGCGAGGAAAGGATCGCCGCCGAGCTCGGCATGGACGCCGACGAGGTACTCCGTCTGCGCCAGGTGACCGGGCTGGCGGCGGCCCTCGCGGACCGGGCGTTCAGTCGGGCGTGGGAGGCGTGAGGCGAGAACACATGTCGACAGGTGGACGGGGGCCCGTGAGGCCCCCGTTCGATTCTGGGCATCAGACCACCGGGCGTCCTCGGACCAGCAGCAGGACCAGGAAGGTCGCGGCGATGGCCAAGCATATCTGGCTAGGGTCGTAGGACACGAGATTCAGGGTTCCGTGGCCCAACACCTCGAGCGGCAAGGTAATCTTGACTCCGTGGATCGTCAGGAAATCCTTGAGCGACGGATTGTAGCGGGCGATGGTCGGAAGCCGGACGATGAAGAGCTCGTGCCCGATCGTGAGCGCCGACAGGTAGAGCAGCAGCAAGCCGTGGTACCAAACCAGCGCGTTCCGCTCCCGCCGGTGCAAGAGGGTCTTTTTGACGGCGAACGGCAGGAAGATGCAGGCCACGATGATGAAGTCGAAGAAGCCGTGGTCGCCACCCCAGTACTCCAGCCGCATATTGAACAGGTAGCGGGCGCTCTCGAACGACTGCTCGCCCGCGTTCAGCGCGCCGCAGTAGGCGGCCGGATCGGCGGCCTTGCACCTTCCGATCTCGGCGGCCCCGTCCATCATCATCCCTTCCCAGCGGAACCGGTTCAGCCACAGGAACAGGGTCGCGTAGGCGGAGCCCACCACGTAGAAGAGGTGCGGACCGAGGCGGAACACCTCGCGGACCGGATGCCGGGCGCGCCCCCAGGCACGGCGAAGAATCGTCAGCATTCTGTAACCATCGCATGGCGCGGAATTGCTGTCCCAGCTCCTGTGCGAGGCCCGAAACCGAGCGGCCCGATCTCACCAGGCGTTCCAGTCCCGGCGGCGCATCTTCGCCGCCTGCCCGGTGCGTCAGCATTCGTAGGCGAGCCAAGTCTCCTCGGACCGTTCCCAGCACCGATCGTCGGCGTCGTCGTAGCGCGCCAGCCACGGCAGCCCGGCCGCCTGGATGCGTGCCCAGACGTCGCGGGCCGACCAGTCGTAGATGGGGCAGCAGGTCATGGGTCGCCCGTCCTGCGTGCGGTATAGCCAGCCCTTCCGCTTGAACACGGTCCGGTGCTTCAGGCTCTCTTCGGTCCGCATGCCGATGAGGACGCCCGCCCAGCCGCGGGCGATCTGGTGATCGGCGGCCTGGCGCTTGTAGGTCCGCTCCATCCAGCGGACCGCCTCGTGCTCCTCGGGGGTGGCGGGCGTGGCGAAGAAGTGCCCGACGCGGTTGAACGCGTCCCAGGCACCGACCACGTCGCACATGTCCACCGCCAGCCCGTGGAGACCCGCGAGGCGACGGACGTGCTCCACGTTCTCCTCCGGCGTCGCCCGGTAGCGGAACAGGAACACGGGTCCGCGCCACCCGGCCGCCACGGCCACCGACAGCACCGCCGTCGAATCCTTGCCGCCGGAGCAGGCGCAGGCCCAGGCGCCCGGCGATGCGGCCAGCGCCTCGCGCACTCTGGACACCGCCTTCTCCACAGCGCGCCGGTGGGACGGCAGGCGCGCGTGCAGGCGCGCGCCCTCCATCGAGAACGCTTGGACCCGGCTCACGCGACCCGTCGCAGGTCGTTTACTGCGCTCATGAAGGGGTCCATCTCGTCCGGCAGGATGCACATGACCCGGTTCTCCGCGAGATGTGCTGGCGGCCGCAGTGCGGCGATCAGCCGCGTGCCGGTGATCCCGCGCTCCTCGGCGAACGCCACCGGCACGGGCCGCCGGATCGTGACGGCCTCCACCTCCTCTACGGTCCACCTCGTGACGCGGCCGAGGCCCCGGCTCCATCCGCTGCCGATGCTCGGGATGCCCGCGAGCAGGCGCCGGACTTCGGCGGCGTCGCCGATCGCCTGCCATGTCACCGCGCGGGTGACGGTGAAGTGGCGCGGCTTCCGCATCGCCTTGTACGGCCCCATCGCCGTTTGGACCTTGCTCACACCCGGCACCAGGCGCTCGGCGTCGAGGACGTCGAACCGTCGGTGGATGAATCGGTCGAACTGCCGGATGGGCTCCACCTGCGGCACTCCGGCGGCGTACCACCACTGCCCGCCGTGGCTCTCCACGGCCAGCGGCAGGTCCTCGACGGGGCGAAGGTCGATGTTGGTGCCCATGTCCGGCCCCAGCCGCTCGCGCATGAACGCGTAGGCCAGGATGCCGTCGAGGGTGGGCGACCAGGGATCCCCGGCCGCGTAGCCCGCCGGGGTCTCCGCGGTGATGACGAGGGGCCTCATGCGGCGATCCTGAGGACCGTGCGGATCTCGGCGGCCGAAGCCAGCATGTGCTCGCGGAACTCGGCGACGAGCTGCGCCGCGAACGGCGACCGGACGCACTGGCCCGCCTCCGCCGTCACGCACTCGTCGTCCCGCCAGCCATCGACCTCCATGGCGTAGGCCAGCGTGGCGAGGCCGTGGCCCCGGTTCGCCTGGCCGCCGATGAAGGGCGAGAAGGCGAAGTCGGAGAGCGACCGCAGCAGGCAACCCAGCTCCACGCGGGAGACGTGGTTGGCGTGGATCTCCGTGTACAGGACGGTGCCCGGCACCACGAGCTCGCTGCCCATGCGAAGCTGCTGCTCGTTAGTCTTCCCGGCCTTTTTCGGCTTCTCCTCATCCGGGGCCGCCGCCAGCCAGTCGTCGCCGTCCCGGGTGCGGCTGTCGTCGCGGCGCGAGAACTCCTTCTCGTACGTCAGCGTCCCGTACCGCACACGGCGCGCCTGCTCGTGAAGGTGCGCCGGGAGAACGGGGATCGCCTCGCGGCACACCGGGTAGGAGTTGAAGACCCGCATCTTCCCGGCCAGCAGCTGCGTGCCGATCCCGCCGCCGAGCAGGGCAACCATCGGCAGGGCGGCGCGGATCGAGCGCGCCCCCGCTAGGTCCACCTGCTTCTCCTGGCCGTCCAGGCGCCCGCCGCTGAACAGCAGGTGGAAGCTGTCCAGGGGCAGCCTGCTCCCGGCCGTCTCGGCGACGCGGCGGGCCATCATGTCCCTGATCTGCCCGCGCCAGGCGTTCCCCGAGTAGCTGAAGACCTCGGCCACAGTGCCGTCGGGCTGCACGATCGGGTCCTGGACGAGGTAGCCCGTCGTCGAGACGGACTCCCCGATGTGCGACAGCGGGCTGCGGAGCGTGAACGTGCCGGTCAGGCGGACATGCTCGAAGATGTCGGCACCGGATGTGTCGTCGGTCGTGTCGGTCATGGTCGTTCTCCTGTGATCGGGTTCAGGCGGCCGGGGCGGCCGCGAAGAGGTCGTCGGCCGCGATCTGCAGCATCCGGGCGCGCCAAGGCTTCCGGGGCGCGTCGTCTCCGGTGTCGTCGGCCTCCTCGGCCGCGCGCTCCCGCTCGATCCGGTCGCGGACGAGGAGCACGCACAGCGAGGTCTCGCGGTAGAGGGCGCGCAGCACGGCGGCGGGCTCGGCCAGCGGCCTTGCCAGGAGCCCGGTGACGAAGGCGCGCCCGCCGTCTTCCGCCTCGCCGACGGGCCGCAGGGTGTCGCAGCCGAGCCGGGGCTTCAGGCGTTCCACGAACTCCGGCAGGGTCGCGGCGCGCTTGGCCGCACCCTTCGTGAAGCGCTAGATGCGGCCCCAGAAGTCGGTGTCGACCTTCAGGCGCCGGACGTCGCGGCTGGCGTAGACCGCGTGGATCAGGGTGGCGGCCGTCGCGGCCGCCCGGTCCTGGGTGTCGTAGCCGAGAAGCATCACATGGCCTCCCCTCGGGCGAACAGCTGCCACGCCTGGACGAAGGCCATGATGGCGGTGTCGGCCTCCTCCCGCTCCCCGCCAACCAGCATCGCGCCGATCTCGTCGGCGGCAGGCGCCCAGCTGACGAGCAGGTCGGCCGCCTGCTCCGCCGTCACGCCGAAGCGCGAGGCCATGCTGCCCGGGCCGACGGCACGCCACAGCCCGTCCGGCACGTTCTCGATGCCGTAGCTGCCGTTCGGCCCGTAGTAGCCGTCGTTCGTCGCCCGCAGGCCGAGCGCGTCGGCGACCTGCCGCAGGCGGTCCGCCGGGTGGGGAGCGGTGGCGGTGTTCTCGATGGCGTGCATCACGCGGCTTCCTTCTGTTCGGTCGTGTCGGTGTCGCGCGCGGGACCGCGGGCGACGGCATGGGCGAGGCGCAGCAGCCGCAGCCGGGCGTGTCGGTGCGTAGCGATCAGCGCCTCGATCTCGAGCCAGCGGGTGATGCCCACCCGCATGATGGCGGCGGTCGGGTAGTGGCCGCTGAGCAGGGCATCCCGTCCGAGGCCAGACGCCAGCGCGGCCTCGAAGTCGGCCAGGACCGCGGCGAACTCGGAGCGCCGGATCCAGACCGTGTCCTCCTCGACGAGGACCGGGAACACCTCGCGGTCCCGGGCGATGGTCGCCCGGTGCATCAGGTTCTTCGCCCCGGCGGTCGTCATCACCGGCAGGAACGGCGGCTCGGGCGGCGACAGGAGGAACGCGCGCCAGTCCTCGCGGCGCGGCACGAGGTGCCCGGGCGCGCCGCCGAAGATGTGGCTGTACGAGCGCCACGCGGCGTTGAACCAGAGCTTCACCGGCAGCCCGCGCTCGCGGACCACGGCCTGGAACGTGGCCCCCACGGCGAAGAAGGCGCAGGCCCCGCAGGCGGCCAGGCTGTCCGGGGCGGCCAGCGTCTCGGGCGGCGCGAAGCTCTCCGCGATCACGCGCTCGGCCTTCCACGGCGTGCCGTGGGCCGCCGCCGGTGCGCCGCTGACGCGGCACGGGACGTCGGTGCCGTGCCAGGCGTGGCGCATCGTGGGCGGCCCGTGCGGCGGGCGGCCCAGAGCCGAAAGCGCGAAGGCCGTCGGCGTCAGGTTGTCGAGTGGATGCTCCATGTGGGCTCCTTGAGGTGATGGCATTGCCCCCAAGGTGCCGCCCAACAGCACGCAATCAACAAGAAAATGAAGAAAATTCGCGTCCTAACGCTCGTTAGTGCTTTCCCGATCACGTTGTATACATTGTTTTCAGATAAAAATCGACACTATGTTGCTTTTGGCTTCAGCGCAATTCATGGCCCACGCTCGATTTCAGCGAACCCGGCATGTTCAGGGGCTTCGAGCCTGCTGGTCTTTACAGTACCGGAAGGCGTCATCAGATGACGGCTACGAGGCACATTTCCGGAGAGCACGCGTGAGCACGCGTGAGCACGGATCGGGGCAGAGGGCGGCCGAAAGAGGAACCCTTGCAATGGACGGCCTTGAAACAGCTGGAATACGGAGCCGCATGGGTAGCTCACATCGCGGCGACAACGGTAGGCGCTGCCGCCTTCGCCGCCATCGGCTTCTTCTTGATCATGTTCCTTCTGGACACGCGGAGCCTGGTCGCGCGCCTCGCACTCGTCGCCGTGCTGGCGTTCGCGACACAGGCGTTCCTGGGGTTTGCACGCTGGTGCGACCACTACCTCAACAGCATTCGCCCGAAGCCACCGAGCCGCGACCCGCAGTGGCCACCTTTTGACGCCACCTTCAGCACCCAGCACAGGGTAGATCTCCGCAGCTTGGCGGATGAGGTGAAGATGATGACTTCAGACCTGATGGAAAAGCAGGATGCCCGCTTCAGAGACCTTCTCGATGAGCAAGAGCGCCGTACCACTTGGCGTGACGTCTACATCGGCTTCATCTTCTTTGTCATAGGGGCCTTATTCAGCGAACCCTTCAAGAAGCAATGGGATCGCGTCGTCCCCGGCTTCTGAGGTGCTTGACCTTTGGGATCAGTCTCTTCAGGCGGCGTCACCGGCCGCCTTCATCCCGGACACAGGAGCGCCATCACGCAGGACCGCCGTTGGAGCGGAGCCCGCGCGGATCACGGCCAGCCACTCCTCGTAGGTCGCCGCCTCGTCTGCGAACGCCAAGGCCGTGTTCACCGTGAGCCAGCGTGCCAGGGCCTCAGCCGTGGCGCAGACCGGCGAGATCGGCGTGCCCTCGGTCGTCGCCTCGTACATCTGCCAGCCCGTGCGCTCGGCATCCGGCCAGTCAGGTGTGTAGGCCGCCAGATCGGGGGGCGGTCCGTGCCAGTCCTCGAACGTGTAGGCGGCCACCGTTTCCGGGTCCGGACGCCATGCTCCCGCAGCGTAGTCGAAGGTCTCACCCCGCAGCCAGGCGGCGTGGTGCTCCTCCCAGAGAGTGGCCCGCCCCGCGAACTCACGCCCATCGTGCAGCGGGATGAAGGCACCCGCCGCATCGGTCGGGTGCCGCCATCCGATCGGCACGCGCCGGACCTCGCGGCTCATCAGTCCACCTCCCGCAGCTGCTCGCCGGGCTCCACGTCGTCGGCCTCCTCGCCCCAAGGATGCGGCGAGGCGAACTCCGCGTCGATGCGATCCCGGAGTTGGGCCACCTTGTCGCGCACGAGCTCGGCGGTGTCCTCCTGCGAGGACAGGCACTCGTAGCCGTCCGAGAGCCGGAACACGGAGAACCACATCATGCGCATTGGGTCGGCGCGCCCGGCCGTCTCGACGCTGATCTCGTGGCCGCGATGGATGACCTTCACCTCATGCCTCCTCGCGGATGGGCCTCGGGTCGAAGGCGGAGCCGAAGCGCTCAAGGCGACGATCCCTGAAGCCGCGGTCGGCTGGCGTCCAGTACGCCGCCCGGCCCTGCCACCAGACGGAGTCACCGGGCACCGGCATCTCCGGCGCCTCGCGCACGTGGATCGCCAGCTCGTCGTTGAAGCCGTGGGTCGCGTCCAGCACCCATAGCCTCGTGGCGTCGCCCATCGTGCGGACGTCGATGATCCTGCCGCCAACCATCAGCCTGCCTCCCCGAACTCGTCCATCCCTTCCGCGCCATCGGTGCCCAGCGGCTCCCGGCTGGTCCGCACGCGGCGGATCTCCGACGCGAGGGCGGCAACGCAGATCTCCTCGAAGTCCCGGCGCATCGCGGCGCGCAGGCCGCTGTCGGATGGTGCTTGGACGGCACCAGCACCAGCGGTGGACTCCTCGTGGCGACACGCTGCGCACAGCCATGTCCCGCCAGCGATGCCGAGCCAGTTGTCCTCCCGGCATTCCGGGCACCGGTTGGCCCGTCCGCGCGCCACCCCGATCGGCACGCCGACCGAGAAGCAGGCATCCTCACGCATCGCGCGTCCTCCCCCTACGGCGCGCGATTGCCTCGCGTCGTCCTTCCAGCTGATACGTCTTCGGCGCGCCACGTCGGGCGGCCTCCCAGTTAACGGCCTGGCTGACCGTGCTTCTGTGGCACCCGAGCATGTCGGCCGCTTCGCGCAGCATCAGCCCGCGTTCCCGGACGAGGTGCCACGCGGCACCCACGTCGATCAAGAAGCCTGGCCTGCGACCGGGGCGCGCCATGGTCAGCCCTTCGTCGTCGGGGTGCGCTGCATGGCCGCGAGGCGGCGTCGAGCCTCGCGGTTGGGCTGCACAGTTGCCGATAGCGTCCCGCCGACCGCGGCAGCGAGCCGGGCCTGCTCGCGCGCGGCCGCGGCCCTGGGCGCATCGAGCTTCGCGGCCCGTCCCTGGATCTCGCGGATATGGTGGCTCGCCGCGTCGGCGATGACGGCAGCAAGCGAGCCGGAGATCTCCGACATCACCTCCTCGTCCACCTCACTGAGCGCGTCACCGATGCCGCAGCGGCCGGACAAGCCGTCGAGGACGCCCGCGACCGCAGCGCGCACCCACGCCGTCTCCGGCATGACTGGTGAGGCAATCATCTCGGCTCTCCTCGAATGGCGCAGGCAGCCGCCGCGCTTTCGGCGCCACGCACGGCGTGTGCTGCCATCTGCACCTCAGCGCGAGCGGCATCCCGTTCGGCCCGGGCGTCCTGGACGGCCGCCAGCATCAGTACGCCGACCGGCACCTGAAGGGCGGCGATGCCCGCATTCACGCCCAGAGCGAGGCGGAGCATATTCGGCGTCATACCGCTCTCCGCCAGTTCACCTGGATAGCGCGGACAGTCGCGTGGACCTTGGGCAGGTTGTCGCTGAAGTGCTCCTCTTCGTAGGAGAGAACAGCGAGGACACGGCCTGCTTCGTCTCGCACGGATACCTCGACGAACGAAGGCTGGCACTGCTGGCCAGGCAGGAACCTGATGAACCCGCCAAGAGCCTTAATCCGCTCCGCCCACGTGCCGAGCAACGATGCTGGGACGTCGCCGGACTCTGCAAATAGGACCGGCTTACCGGCCGCCCTGAACGCCTCGATCTCCATGGCGATGCCCTTGGACAGCTCCCACGTGGGCAGCTTCACCGCGATCAGGCCAACCGCACCGCGCATCAGCGGCTCGTCTATCGGCATCCAGATGTCGTGGTCGTACGGGTCGATGCCGCCCAGCGCGGCGATAGGATGCTTGTGCGCGATGGGCGACACGACGGCGACACCCAGCTTCACGTAGAGCGCTGCCTCGCGGGCGGCTGCCTCGAACGCGGCCTCGATCCCGCCGGGGAACTTCGAGTAGGGCGTCGCCAAGTACCAGTAACCGTCCATGTCAGACGCCTCCCTTCTTGCTCTTCTTCGCGGAGCGCGTTCCCGCAGCGGCGGTGACCATATCGGCTATGGCGGCATCGAAGCGCCGGTTGAACTCGGCCCGGTACTCGTCCTCTGACCAGTCCGGGTGCTCGGCGCGGATGTCGTCCATGCTCGCGGCCAGCTTCCAGCCGTTCCCCTCGGCACCCATCACGCTGCCTCCCCGATCACGGCGGCTTCTTCGGCGAGCCTCTTCTCCCTGCGCTGCAGGGCGTACCGGACGCCCTCGACGGAGCAGCCGACCTTGGCGGTCGCCAGCGACAGGCTCAGGCCCTCGCCGTGCACCATGCGGTGCAGCCGCTCGGCGTCGAGGCGCGGCCTGGGCCCAACCCGGCCGGGGCCGATCGGCAGCCGTGACCTGGCCTCCGCCATCGACGGCAGGCCGAGCAGCCTGGCGACCCTGTTGACCGAGCGGCTCACCGCCCCCGCCGTCACGCCGAGCGCGGCAGCGGCCGCCTCGACGGACTGCCTCTGCTCGCGGACCAGCCGCCACGCCGCTGAGGGGTCCACAGGCCTGCGGCGCCTCTGCCTGCGCGCGGCCATGTCAACGGCCCTCCGGAGCGTCGGTCGCGCCCTCGGCGGGCACCCCGGCCTGCGGGGCCGACCGGCGGGCGCGCTCTTCGTCCATGAAGCGCTCTACCCGGCGGATGACGGCCAACGTGCCCCAGACGTCGCCCCTCCGGAGCCGATGCACGAGGCGGCAGTTGCCGGTCGCCCGGACACTGAACTCCCACGAGCCCATGCCAGTCTCGGCGAGGAACTTCTCGATCTCGTCCAGGAACGCGACCTGAGTGAGGCCCTCCGTTTTCCCGTGCATCCCGGCCTCCCTTGGGCTCATGAGCCTCATCATGCTTGCCTGAGAGAGGAGTGCGGAGCTAAACGACGAGGCGCAAGCCCAAACTGGCTCGAAGGAAGGAATCAGATAATGCCCAGAGGCGTCCGCCGCCCTATCGAGCAGCTCAAAGCAGAAGGCGGGGCTCTGGGTAGCCGCATCCTGGAGCTCATGCACGTCAGGGGCTTCAGTGCGAGAGGATTGTCGCTGGCCAGTGGGCTGGCGCCGGATGCCGTCAGAAATATAACGCGAGGGAAAGCCAAAAATCCGACGCTTCCTTCTTTGCGTGCATTGGCGACTACTTTGAACGTTCCCCTGGAAGCGCTAGAGAACCCGACATCGCCGCTGCCGGAACTCAGCGCGCCGCTTCCCGGACCGCCCGCGGCGCAGGCCGCCATCGTGATCGTGCCGTCGGTTGTCGAGGTGCCGGAGGTGGACCTGGGAGCCGTGGATCCCGGAAGGCCCGGTGGCCTCCTGGCGCTGCCCGCTGTGACCACTTGGCGCCTGCCTGCCGACCTGTTCCAGGAACACGGCGGCGCAAGGCCCGTGGCCCTGCTGTCGCCGACCGATCTGCTGTTCTTCCTGGGCATCCGCCCCGGCGACCGGATCATCATCGACGCCGCCGCCGTGCGGTTGGTGCCTGGTCAGTTCTTCCTCGTGTTCGACGATGGCCTCGGCGGCGCCGTCCTCGGCCGGATCGAGCACGATCTCGGCGGCAAAGACAGCGCGCCGAGGAAAGCACCACTGCCCGCGTCGAACCCCGACAAGCACGAGTTCCTCTGCGTGGTCCCCGGCCAGGAGGGATTTGCCGTCCGGATCAAGCACGACGATCCCCGAGTCCTCGGGCGGTTCATGGGCCGACTGGAGTTCGTGGGCAGCCGTCCCCTCCAGATGCGGACGAGAGCGGCGGCCGAGAGCGCGCGGACACCAACCGGGGCGGGAACGTCACCGGCCTCGCCAGGGCGCAGCCGCAGGTTCGACCCAACTCCGGGCCAGGTAGCTGGGGAGGACGAGTAGGCCAGGGGGTGTGATCGGCGGATCACACCGATAACCAGATTTTACCCATTATGCTTATTGGGCTCGACAGCCCACTTTGAATGAGTCAGAAGGCCTCTGCTCGAAGGCGCGCAGCCCTGGGTCCGGGCATTTCCCGGCCCTGAGAACGGAGAACCTGAGATGTCTAACCGCACCAAGGGTCGTGATGGCGGCCTGACGATGAACGAGTTCCTGCTGGAGGTCGCCCGCCTGGGTGCCTCCGAGGGCAAGAGCCTCGGCGAGATCGCCCGGGAGTGGGGCACGACCCGCGAGGCCATCTCGCGGGCCCTCCACTGGGCGCGGAAGATGGGCCTGCCGAACGTGCCCTACTTTAAGGGCTACAGCTTCCCGCCGGACCTCGGCGGCCCCACCGACGACCTCGCGTGATCGCCAGGGCGGCGGGGCAGTCCCCGCCGCCCGCTCCCGAAGACAGCCCCCAATACGGAGATGCCGTCGTGGCCGATCAGACCTCTCTTATCCCGACAATCCTGCCGGAGAGCGCCATCAGCGGCTGGCTGAAAGCGAACCAGAGCCCGGCCGACTTCCGCCTCGCCAGCAGCTTCGCGCTTGGCGACTATGGGCTGGAACGCCTCTCCCCCCTCTTGGAGGCTGTCGCGGAGGCGGTCCGCGCGGCGGAGCCGGACGTCGCGCCCCTGCGCGTGGCCGCCCTCTACGGCCGCCTCAGCAAGGCGGCAGCCAGCGAGTGCGCCGCCCCCATCTACCTCCGTGAGGCCGAGCGCAGCGTGACGCGCGTGCTCGACGAATGCACCGCCCACCCGGGCGTGAAGAGCTTGGTGCGCGAGGCGCGGCAAGATCGGGGCGCCTCTTCGCCGTCGCCGCGCCTCCTGATCTGCGCCGCCCGCCTGACGGTCCTGGCCTTCGAAGGCCGCATCGCGACTGCCGTCTTCGGCCTGCTTACGCGCCGCCTCCAGTAAGCCGCGTAGGCCACCTCAGAAAGGCCGCCCGCACCGGCCAAGGATCCAGCCCGAATACTTGGCCTCGAAGCCTTATTAAGGTTCGTGAGCCCCATCAGATGGACAAAGTCCTCAGGGACCGTTATGTGGGCTTCTCTGCCGGAGTGCCGTCGTGGACCACCCCGTTTCGTCCGATCAGTCCAGCTCGGAACCCTCCGCCGACGGCCAGCCGCAGCCGCCGGTGCTCGTCATCGTGGAGGACGGCGAAGGCGCGCTGCTGGGCCGCATAACGGCGCTCCAGGCGCCGACGGTCGAGGCGTTCCGGGAGGCTTCGCTGGAGTGGCTGGTCGGCCCAATCAACCCGGCCGCCAAGTCGGTGGTCGATCTCCGGCTGGCCAAGGAAGACCGGCGGGCGCGGCGGCAGCGGTCCGCCGAGGAGCGACCCCGGGCCGAGTTTCTACGCGCCGAGGACGTCGCCCGCATCCTGCCGATCAGCGAGCGCCAGGTGCAGGCCATGGCCGCCAGCGGCGAGCTGCCCGCCAGGAAGCTCCCCGGCTGCGACATCTGGATCTTCGACGAAGCGGAGATCCGCGCCCTCGTCGCCAACCCCGCCCCCACGAAGCCGAGCAAGCCATGCCGCCCAAGCAAGCCGCCCAGCGTCCCGCGAAGCCCGACCCGAACCGCAACCTCCTCTGCCGGGGCGGTGTCTGGTACGTCCGCTACATGCTCGGCGGAAAGCCGCAGCGGCAGTCGCTTGGAACGACTGATGTCCGCAAGGCGCGGGCGGAACGCGACAAGATCCTGAAGGACGTCGAGGCCCGCCGCGATGGGCGGGTCATCGAGCGCGAGAAGACTTGGCAGGACGCCGTGGACGGCTACCTCGCCCACCAGGAAGCCAAGGTGACCGCGGGCGACCTCTCGCAGGACACCGCCAAACGCTACGCCTGCTCGATCGTGCAGGTCACGTCGGCCCTCGGATGGGAGCCGGGCGATGGCGCTGACGGCTTGCCTAAGCGGGAAGTCCCGCTGTCGGCGATCACCAAGGCGACCATCGTCGAGTTCGTCGAGGCCCGCCGGGACGAAGAGCGCGCGACCAGCACGATCCTGAACGACCTGACGGCCTGGAGCCGTGTGCTTGCCCACGCCGCCCGGATGGACTGGATCGAGGGCAACCCAGTCTCCCTGGTCGACCGCAACGAGGTGGCCGGGAAGCGGCGCCAGCGGCTGCGACCGCCGACCGACGAGGAGGTAGACGCCCTGATCCGTGACGTCGGTGCTTGGTCCGCTGACATCGCTAGGCTGCTGCGGTGGCTGCGCGAGACGGGCATGCGCCTGGGCGAGGCGCTGAACCTCCGCGCGCAGGACGTCCACCCCTGCGGCACGAAGGCCACCCTCAGCCGCGGCGTGAAGCGGGGCCTGACGCGCACCATCGACCTCGGCCGCGCCGCCGCGATGCTGGCCGACATGCCGACGAAGGGGCGGCTGTTCGCGGGGCTACCCGCCGACAGCGCCGTGGTGTCCACGCGCTACGGCCAGTGGCGGCGTCAGCGCCAGGGCCGGGAGGACCGGGCGGCCGCAGCGGCAGCACGTGAAGCCGCCATCCTCGACGTCTTCCGGCTGCACGATCTCCGGCACGCCTTCGCCTGCGCGTCGCTCGTGGATGACGACACCTGCATCTACCGGCTGTCGTTGCACCTGGGGCACACGATGGTGCAAACCACGGAGATCTATACGGCGCACCTCCGGAAAGATGGGGCGATGTGGGCCTACGGGCGCCGCACGGACCTGTTCGGCTCGCTGCCCCCGGCCGACGGCAAGGCGGCGCGGGCGGCCTGAGCGGCCGCGCTTAGAACAGAGACATCGCTGCCTGGGCCCAGGTCACCACCGCCTGCGTCACCTGGTCGATGAGCGGCAAGACCATCGGTGCGGCCGAGGCCATGGCCTCGGTAAGTGCCAGGGTGGGCAGCGCGAGGATGGCAGCCGAGATAGGCGTCTCGACTGCCTTCTCTAGCCCTTTGGTCCACCGCTCGCCCATCCACTTTCCGAACCGCGCCAGCCGGGAGGCGGCCACAACCACAACCGCGGCTTCGGGTTGAGGCCTGGCCAGTTCCTGGCGGATCTCGCCGACAGCGGCGATCGCGTCACCGACAGACGTCCCGCCCTCCGCGCGCTCGTCGTCAACGACAGGCCCACCGTTGTGGCCGATGCCTGGCGGCTGCGCTTTGAGAGACGCGAGGCGGACCTCAATACCGTCCAAACGGTCGAGAATGGCCTCGCGGTCCCGGCGCTCCTCTTCCGTACCGTAGCGGATCTCCTCGCCCCGGCGCAGGCGGCGCAGGATCTCGGCCAACGCCTGCTCAACAGGTGTCTGGTCGGCATGCTCGTCCATCACCTGATCGTCTGCGGCCTCGCGATCCGGGTGATGTCTGGATGGCGCCCAGTCGAAGATACCGTCAGACTGAACGTCGCGGATCGCCTCCTCCATGCGTTCGAACGGCACGATGTCGCCGAACTCGCCCTGGATGGCGTCGCTGGCGTCGTAGGGACCGCCCCAGACGAAGAGGAACTCCCCGTCGTCCCGTGGGGTCTCGTTTGTCGGGTCTTCGTAGTGGTGGTGGAACCACGCAGTTATGTAGGCGACTTGCTTCCTGCGCCCCATGCGCTTCAGCTGCGAGGGCGTCACTCCGTAATCGTCATCGCTCAGAAAGTAACGCTTCCCGCGCGCCATCCGCTCCCCCGTCGCCGCCGCACGCCGTCCTGGGAGCCTAGCGGCAGCCGCGGAAAGCTGTCCCACCGGAGCAGGGTTGTCCCACGACCTGTCCCACAGGCCCGAAAACCCTTATACTGCTCGACGGTCTCTACTGTAGCCTGCGGCAAAAAATCTCATGTTTACAGAGAAGTGGAGGAGGGGAAGGGATTCGAACCCTCGATAGGGTTTTACCCCTATAACGGTTTAGCAAACCGTCGCCTTCAGCCACTCGGCCACCCCTCCTCAGGGTGTTGAAGTCACACGACGTATGCGAGCGCCCTCATAGCCTTCCCGCTCCGTGGGGGCAAGCGTGCCACGCCCGGCCTTCAGGAGAGCGCCACATCGAAGCCCCGCGCCACCGCCGGGCGGGCCATCATGCGGTCATACCAGGCCGCGACATGGGGCAGGTTGTCGAAGGGCACCTGGTGGCGCTCATGCCGCCAGGCCCAGCCGAGGATGGCGAAATCCGCGATCGAGGGCTCGCCCTCGGTCGCCACGAAATCGCGGCCCGCAAGGCGCCGGTCGAGCACACCGTAAAGCCGCTTGGTCTCGGTATGGTAGCGCGCGAAGCCATAGTCGCGCGCCGGGCCCTCGGGCTGCATCAGGAAGTGGTGCACCTGGCCGGGCATGGGGCCGAAGCCGCCCATCTGCCACATCAGCCACTCCATCACGACCGTGCGCGCCCGCAGCGGCTTGGGCAGGAAGCGGCCGGTCTTCTCGGCCAGGTAGACCAGGATCGCCCCCGATTCGAAGACGCTGATCGGCTGCCCGTCCGGCCCCTCATGGTCGATGATCGCGGGAATGCGGTTGTTGGGCGAGAACTTCAGGAAATCCGGGTTGAACTGCTCCCCCTTCGAGATGTCGACCGTGCGCACCGTGTAGGGCAGGCCCATCTCTTCGAGCGCGACGCTGATCTTGCGGCCATTGGGCGTGTTCCAGCTGTAGAGGTCGATCATCGTCCATCCATCCTTCGGGCTGCGGGGGGCTGTCTGATCCCACGCCCGCGCGGGAGGGAAAAGGGCCCGCAGCCGCCGCTTGACCGGCGGGGGGCGCATTTGCGAGGAAGAGGGGGTGCAGACCATCGTCAGCGTCGGGCCGGCCTCCGACGACACGCTCTGGGCCGTGATCGCCACCGCGGGGCGGCAATCACGGGTGGCCAATATTTACCGCAGCCGCCATGATGCCCTGCAGGACCGCGAGTGGCGCGCCCAGCAGGTCTCCGCCTATGAGGATTTCCTGCGCCGGTCGCACCAGCCGGTGCCGCACTACTCCGTCGCGCCGATCCGCCGCACCGACCTGCCGAAGAAATGGAGCCCGCTGCCGGCGCTGGGCTTCCTGCGCGGGCAATTCATCTGATACCCATCGCACAAAGGTTTCACCTTTGTGCCCCTCAGACGCCGGGCGGGCCGCATCCGCGGCCCTTGGCTTCGCGGCATAAGCCGCGGCGCGCCTTCGCGCGCTCGGCCCTTCGGGCCGCAGGTCGGAACTTCCTGCGCTTGGTATGAGGCAGCGACACGCTTTTTCGTGGCGCCAGGCCCGCATAGCACTCGCTTAACCTCTCCCCGGCACATTGGCTTCGCGCAGCGGCAGACATCCGCCCTGCCCTGACGCGGGCGCTCCCCGCCCCGCCGGCACGCCCCGGCGGCGGGCCGCCCTGTTTCGACGCCAGTGGGGATGGGCCGGATCCCGGCCCCGCCCCATGCCGCAGCCGGAGGCTACCTCATGCGACGCCGTGCGCTGATCCTCACCCTTCCCTTCGCCGCCCTCGCCGCCACGCCACGACGGGGCGCCGCCCAGGCCGGCGGCCGCACCGTGCTCAGCGTCTCCGGCCGCATCGCCGGAGCGACCCGGCATTTCGACCTCGCGGCGCTGGAGGCGCTGGGCCGCACCGATCTCGCCACCCGCACCAGCTGGACCGGCACGGCGATGCAGCACTTCTCCGGCGTGCCGCTCGCCAGGCTGCTGGCCGAGGTGGGCGCCGAGGGCGGCATGCTGCGCGCCGTCGCGCTCAACGACTACGCGGTCGATGTGCCGGTGCAGGACGCCACGCGCGGCGCCTTCCTCGCCACCCGCGCCGAGGGCGAGCCCCTGCGCGTGCGCGACCGCGGCCCGGTCTGGCTGGTCTATCCCTGGACGCAACACCCGGAGCTCGACGTGCCGACCTTCCGCGAGAGATCCATCTGGCAACTGCGCCGAATCGAGGTGCGCTGAGCACCGGCGGTGACCCGCCGGCGGGTAAGGGATGGCCGCGCGGCACCCAGCGGGCGCCCGGGCACGCCATGGCTGGCGACGCCGCTGGTGCTGGTGCTGTCGGCCCTCATCCTCACCGTCTCGCTCGCGGCGGTCGGCTTCCGCGCGCGCCAGCAATTGAAGCTGGATGAGCAGAGCCAGCGCGTCTCGGTCTGGTACACCACCCAGGCGCTGGTCGAGCTGCACCGCCTGCGCAGCGCGCTGCTGCTGCGCGAGCGGGGCGACGGCGCGGCGGATCAGATCGATGTCGGCGAACGCTACGACATCCTGCTCAGCCGCCTGCCGCTGCTGCTGCAGGGCGAGGAAGCCACCGCCGAGGCGCTGAGCGACCGTGCCGACATGGTGCACGGCATCATCGACATGCTGACCGCGATCGAGCCCGACATGCTGGCCTGGACGCCGGGGGCCAAGGCCACCAAGGCGCGCATCGAGGCCACGCTGCAGGAGGCGGAGGCGCTGCTCACGCAGCTCAACCTCGCGCTGCATGCCGAGCGCCAGGGCGCGGTGGTGGCCGCGCGCGCCCATGCGGCGGAGCTCAACCTCGCCGGGTTGGGCGGCATGGGCGGGCTGGTGCTGGCCGGCGCGATGGTGCTCGCGCTGCTGCGCCGCCATGCCCGCCGCGCCCTGGCGGCCGAGGCCATGCTGCGCGCCCTGATGGATGCACTGCCCGTCGCCGTCAGCGCCTATGACCGCGACGGGCGGGTGACGCTGATGAACCGCACCAGCCTCAGCCTGCTCGGCCATGCCGATGAAGCCGCGGTGATCGGCCGGACCGCGCAGGAGGTCGGCGCCGCCGGCGCGGCCATGGCGGAAATCGACCAGGCGCTGCGCAGCGGCGAGGTGCTGCCGCCCACCGAGACGGTGCTCGATCTGCCCGACGGCACGCAGCGCCACCTGCTGGTCACCACCGCGCCGGTGCTGGGCGCGGGCAGGCTCGCTTGCCTCGTGCGGGTCGGGCTCGACATCACCGAGCAGCGCCGCGCGGACCATCGGGCCCGGCATCTCGAGGAGCACGACCCCCTCACCAACCTCGCCAACCGCGCGCGATTCGGGGCGCTGCTCGGTGCCGCGCTGGCCGAGCTGGCGGAAGGCGAAATGCTGGCGGTGCATTGCATCGACCTCGACGGCTTCAAGCAGGTCAACGAAAGCCTCGGCCACGCGACGGGCGACCGGCTGCTGCTCGCCGCCGGTGCCCGCATCCAGGGCACGCTGCGCGAGGGCGACCTGCTCGCGCGCTTCGGCGGGGACGAATTCGCCGTCATCCAGACCCGGCTCAGCGGGCGGGGCGAGGCCGAGGCGCTGGCCAACCGGCTCTGCCGCGTGCTGGCGCGTGCCTATCGCATCGAGGGCCAGACGCTGCGCAGCGGGGCGAGCATCGGCATCGTGCTGGCACCCGAGCACGGGCTGGCGAGCGAGGCGCTGCTCAGCCGCGCCGACATCGCCCTGCGCGCGGCCAAGGCGGCCGGGCGCGGGCGCGCCAAGGTCTTCGATCCGGCGCAGGAGAGTGGGCTGAAGGAACGCCTGGAAATCGAGGAATGCCTGCGCAACGCGCTGAGCGAACGCCAGCTGCGTCTGGCCTACCAGCCGAAATTCAGCGCCGCCAGCGGCGCGCTGCATGGCTGCGAGGCGCTGCTGCGCTGGTACCACCCGAGCCGCGGGCCGATCCCGCCCTCGGTCTTCATCCCCGTGGCGGAAGCCGCCGGGCTGATGGAGGAGCTGACGCGCCAGGTGCTGGACATGGCCTGCCGCCAGGCCGCCGCCTGGGCGGAGACGGGGCTGCACCTGCCCATCGCGGTGAACCTCTCGGGCGGGCAGTTCGGCGCCGGCGAAGGCGTGGCCATGCTGCGCGCCGCGCTCGACGCCAGCGGCTGCCGGCCCGATTTGATCGAGGTGGAGGTCACCGAGGGCGTCTTCCTGCAGGACCAGGCCGCGGCCGGGGAGAGCTTCGCGGCGATGCGGGCGCTCGGCGTGCGCATCGCGCTCGATGATTTCGGCACCGGCTTCTCCTCGCTCGGCTACCTGCAGCACCTGCGCTTCGACGTGATCAAGATCGACCGCAGCTTCGTCGGCGGCATCGAGCATGGCGGCGCGGGGCGGCGCATCGTGGACGCGATCGTGCGCCTCGCGCATGGGCTGGGTGCGGAGGTGGTGGCCGAGGGCGTGGAGACGGAGGCGCAGCTCGCCACGCTGCGCGCGCTGGAATGCGACGTGGTGCAGGGCTATCTGCTGGCGCGGCCGATGCCGCCCGAGCAGGTGGCGGCGCTGCGCGCACCCCCGCCCGCCGCCATGCCGCGCGTCGCCTGACGGCCTGCGCTCTCAGCCGCGCCGCGCCATCCGGATGATCAAGGGCGCGTGCAGCACCGTCTCGGGCAGCTTGTCGCGCGCCACCAGATGCGCGGGCGTGTCGGCCTTCGCCATGGAGCCCAGCGGCACCACCAGGTCCTGCCGCACCCCGAACACCGCATCGGTGTCGAGATAGGGGTCGTCCTCCAGGAACAGCTCCGTCACCAGCGGATGGTAGCCCGCGGCCTCGGCGATGACATGCAGATGCGCCGGCCGCCAGGCGTCGCGCTTGAGCGCGCGCAGCATGTCCCCCGCCGGGCCGTCATAGGGCACGGTGTAGGGCTGCTGGCGCGTGGTCGAGAAGGCGAAGCTGCCATCGGCGGCGCAGGTCAGCAGGCCGTGGTAGTTCTTCGGCGCCTGCGCGGAATCCTGCGCGGCGTAGAAGCCGTTGTCGGCGTTCTGCCACATGTCGAGCGTCGCCCCCGCCACGCCCTCCCCGGTCGCGGCGTCCAGCACCCGGCCGGTGACGACCATCACCTCGCCCGGCTGGCCCTTCCACAGATCGCCGCCATCGGGCAGCGGCGGGGCGCCGCGCTGGTGGAAGGGGCCGAGATTGGAACAGCTTGTCGCACCGGGCGGCGTGTTCACCATGTCCACCAGCGCCGAGACGCCGAAGAGATCGCTGAACAGGATGAACTCGTTGCGCTCGGGCGAGGTGATCTCGCCCGCGCGCGTCAGCGCCATCAGGCCGGCCATCCATTCCGCATGCGTCAGCTTCGTCTCCTTGACGAAGGCGTGCAGGTGCTTGGCCAGCGCGCAGAGCACCTCCCTGGTGCGGGCGTCCTCGGCCTTCGCGGCGTAATCCGCGAAGGTCTGTGTCAGCGTCTCGGGGGTTACGTTGCGCATGAAAATCCCTTTCTGAGCCGGCCGATTCAGACCTTCGGGGCCTTCGCCCCGCCGGTCATCGGGCGGCTGTCACTCCACCGTCGCGCCGGAGACGCGCACGACCTCGGCCCATTTCGTAACTTCCTCACGCAGGAAGGCGGCCAGCGCCGGCCGGCCGCGCGGGTCGGGCGCGAAGCCCATGCTGTCGAGCCGCGCCTTCAGATCGGGCGCCGTCAGCGCGCGATTGACCTCGACATTCATCCGCTCGGTGATCTCGGCGGGCGTGCCGGCGGGGGCGAAGAGCGCGAACCAGGTCAGCGCCTCGAAGCCCGGGAAGCCCTGTTCGGCCACGGTGGGCGCATCCGGCAGGGAGGGATCGCGCTGCGCGGAGGTCACGGCGATGGCGCGGATCCGGCCCTCGCGGATCAAGGGCAGTGCCGGCGGCAGGCTGGTGGAGCCGATCGGCACCTGCCCGCCCACCACCGCGGTGACCGCCTGCGCCGGGCCGAAGGGCACGTGCTGCACCTCCACCCGCGCGAGCGAGCGGAACAGCAATTCGAGCCCGAGATGCGTCGTCGTGCCGATGCCCGAGGAGCCGTAGTCGAGCCGCCCGCCGCGCGCCGCCGCGATCAGTTCGGGCAGGGTGCGCACGTTCAGCCGCTCGGGATTCACCGTGATGACGTTGGGCGTGCTGGCGAGCAGCGCGACCGGCTCGAGATCCGTCAGCGCATCATAGCCGGCATTGCGGTAGAGGCTGGAATTCACCGCATAGGCCACGGAATGCGCCAGGAAGACCTGGCCATCGGCCGGGCTGCGGCGCACGGCAACGGTGGCGATGTTGCCGCCCGCGCCGGGCCGGTTCTCCACCACCACGGGCTGGCCGAGCACGGGGCTCAACGCCTGCGCCAGCGCGCGGCAGAGCACATCCGTGCTGCTGCCCGGCGGGAAGGCGACGACGATGCGCACCGGGCGCTCCGGCCAGGCGGCACGCGCCAGGCGTGGCGCGGCGAGCAGGCCGAGCGGGGTGGCGAGCGCAAGGCGACGCGTGAGCTTGTGCATGTCGTTCTCCCTTACCATTCGCCGATGATCACGCCGTTCGCGCGCGCGCCATCGGTTCTTTTCTCCACATCGGCATCGCTGACCGTGACGCGGTTGCGCCGGTCCGCGAGGCGCCTGAACAGCATCTGATGCAGTTCGGCGCGGATCGGCGCATGCGCCGCGCTCTGGCCGAGATCCTCAAGCTCGTCCGGGTCGTTCTCAAGGTCAAACAGCTGCGCCCGGTCGAAGGCCTTGAAGGCGATGTATTTCCACCGCGCGGTGCGGATCATCCAGCAGCGCGCCTGCTGCACGTCGAGCCCCAGCGTGAGTCGCGCCTTGTAGAAGGCGAAGTCGAGCTCGCTGAACACGCCATCCCGCCAGGGCGGCGCCTCGCCATGCAGCAGCGGGCGCAGGGAGCGGCCCTCGAGCCGATGCGTCGGCAACTCCTGCCCGAGCAGGTCGAGGAAGGTGGGCACGAGGTCGATCGCCTCGACCAGCCGATGCTCCACCGTGCCGCGCGTCGCATCCGCCGCCGCCGAAGGATCGACGATGATCAGCGGGATGCGCACGGAGCATTCGTGGAACAGCTCCTTCTCGCCCATCCAGTGATCGCCGAGATAATCGCCATGATCGGAGGTGAAGACGATCACCGTGTCATCCAGCCGCCCGGCTTCCTCCAGCGCGGCGACCACGCGCCCGACATGGTCGTCGATCTGCTTCACGAGGCCCATATAGGCGGGCAGCACATGCGCGCGCACCTCGTCGCGCCCGAAGGCCTGCGCGGCATCCATGGCCATGAAGGCGCCATAGACCGGGTGCGGATCGGCGCGCTCGGCCTCGCTCTTGACCACCGGCAGCAGATCCCTTGCGCCATAGAGCGCGTGATAGGGCGCGGGCGCGATGTAGGGCCAGTGCGGCTTGATGTAGGAAAGGTGCAGCAGCCAGGGGCGCTCGCCGCTCTCGCGGATGAAGTCGATGGCGCGGTCGCTCATCCACGCCGTTTCGCTGTGCTGCTCGGCGACGCGCGCGGGCAGATGCGCGTGCCGCAGCGACCAGCCGGAGAGCACCGCGCCATCCGGCCCCGCGGCCGAATTGGCCCAGGAATGCCAGGGGTTGTCGCCGTCATAGCCCTGCGCGCGCAGATACTGGTTGTAGCGAAGCGAAGGCCCCGTGCGCTTGTCCGGATGCTCGCCATCGTCGCGCTCGAAGGGCGCGAAGCCGCCTTCCGCGATGGACATGCCGAGCTCGGTCTCGCGCGTCAGGCCGACACGCGCCATGCCCTCATTGTCGGCGAAGATGTGCGTCTTGCCGGCCACCGCCACGCGCAGGCCGGAGGGGCGGAGATAGTCGCCCAGCGTCATCTCGCCGATCGGAAGTGGGACGAAGTTCCAGGTCGCGCCATGCGAATTCACCGTGCGCCCGGTGTAGAAGCTCATGCGCGAGGGGCCGCAGACCGGCGATTGCACGAAGGCGCGGTCGAAGCGCAGGCCGCGCTTCGCCAACGCATCGATATGGGGCGTGTGCAGCGCCGGGTGCCCGGCGCAGGAAAGGTAATCCCAGCGCAGCTGGTCGGCCATGATGAAGAGAATGTTGCGCGGCCGTGCCATCTCAATCGGCCGTCGCGCCGGAGGCACGCACCACCTCGGCCCAGATGCTGGCCTCGCGCTGCACGAAATCCTGCGCCGCGGCGCCGGTGAGCCTGCCGGGCGTGAGGCCCGCGGGGGCGAGGCGCGCGCGCATCTCGGGCGCGGCCAGCAGCTTCGCGCATTCGGCCTCGAGCCGCGCGATCGCCTCGGCCGGCATGGCGCGCGGCACGAAGAGCGCGTTCCAGGCGCCGACATCGAAGCCCGGGAAGCCCTGCTCCGCCACGGTCGGCGCTTCCGGCAGCAGCGGGTCGCGCTGGGCGGAGCCCACGGCGATCACGCGCAACTGCCCGCCCCGCACCAGGCCCATCGCGGTCGGCAGCGCCACGACGGCGAGCGGCACATGGCCCGAGACCACCGCCGTCA
Source organism: Roseomonas sp. TF40 (assembly GCF_057219975.1). NCBI lineage: Bacteria > Pseudomonadati > Pseudomonadota > Alphaproteobacteria > Acetobacterales > Roseomonadaceae > Roseomonas > Roseomonas sp. TF40. The sequence continues at coordinate 803,369 of NZ_JBXVVR010000001.1, forward strand.
CCGCCTGGGCCGGCGGGAAAGCCACATGCTGCACCTCCACCTGCGCGAGGCGACGGAACAGCAACTCCGCCCCGAGCCGCGGCACCGTGCCCGCGCCGGAGGAGGCGTAGTCGAGCGGCCGCGCCCGTGCAGCCGCGAGCAGGTCCGCCAGGCTGCGGATCGGCCCCTCCGCCTTCACCACGAAGGCCGCGGGCGTCGAGCCGAGGATGGCGATGGTGCGGAAATCCGCGATGGCGAAGCCGGGATTGGCATAGAGAGCGGGGTTCACGGCGAAGGCCGCGCCATGCACCAGCCCGGTATGCCCATCCGTCGCGTTGCGCACCGCGACGGTGGCGATGTTGCCCGACGCCCCGCCGCGATTCTCCACCACCACCGGCTGGCCGAGCGGGCTGCTCAGCGCCTCGGCGAAGGCGCGCGCCGCGATGTCGGTGGCACTCCCCGGCGGGAAGGCGCAGAGCAGCCGCAGCGCGCGCTCCGGCCAGGCCGCCCGCGCCACGCCGGGGATGGCAAAGCCAGCGGCGGCCAGCAGCGCGGTGCGGCGATGCATCCTCGTTACGCCGCGAAGGCGGGATCGTCGGCGATGGTGTTGCGCAGCACGCCCACACCCTCGACCTCGATCTCGACCACCTTGCCCGGCGCCAGGAACAGCGGCGGCTTGCGCGCATAGCCCACGCCCGAGGGCGTGCCGGTGGCGATCACATCGCCGGGCTCGAGCGTCATCACCTCGGAGAGGATCGCGATGCAGCGCGCGACGGAGAAGATCATGTCGCCCGTGGTGCTGTCCTGCACCGTCTGGCCATCGACGCGCGCGGTGATGCGCAGCGGCGCCGCGCCGGGGGGCAGTTCGTCGGCGCTGACGATCTCGGGCCCGAAGGCGCCTGTCGCGTCGAAATTCTTGCCCATGGTCCATTGCGTGGATTTGCGCTGGTAGTCGCGCACCGATCCGTCGTTGAACAGCGAATAGCCTGCGACATGCTTCAGCGCATCGGCCTCGCTGACGCAGCGCGCGCGCGACCCGATGATGATGGCGAGTTCGGCCTCATAGTCGAACTTGTCCGAGCAGCCCGGCCGCAGCATGGGCTGGTTCGGCCCGACCAGGGAGGATTGCACGCGCAGGAACACCGCCGGGTAGTCGGGGATCGGGTTGCCGCCCTCCTTGGCGTGCAGCGCGTAGTTCAGCCCGATGCAGATCACCTTGCCCGGCACGGGGATGGGCATGCCCAGCGTCAGCGAGGCCAGCGGGCGATGGGTCGAGGCCGGCGCGACCTTGGCGGCGGCTTCGAGCCGGTGCAGCGTGTCGCCGCCGGCGGCCAGCAGCGCCAGGGCATCGTTCGGGAAGCCCGCCAGGGCCGAGACGGGGACGACCTGGTCACCCAGCCGCACACCGGGCACGAAGCGCCCCTGATCCTGGAAACTCAGCAAACGCATCGGACGTCCCTCTCGACATTAGTAGCGCGGCATCGGTTTTATCGATAGAATGAGAGCCATGCAAGCGAACACCGACGAAAGCCTTACCACACAGGTCCATCGCCGCCTCCGCGACGATCTGCTGCGCGGCGTGCTTGCGCCAGGGTCCAAGCTGAAGGTGCAGGCGCTGGCGGAGAGCTACGGCGCGGGCGCGAGCCCGGTGCGCGAGGCGCTATCCTCGCTGGCGGCCGAGGGGCTGGTGGAGCGGTTGGATTCGCGCGGCTTCCGCGCCGCCCCGGCCAGCCTGCCCGATTTCGACGAGCTGGTGCGCGCGCGCTGCTGGCTGGAAGAGGTCGTGCTGCGGGAGAGCATCGCCGCCGGCGACCTGGCCTGGGAGGAAGCGCTGGTGCTGGCGCGCTGGCGGCTCAAGCGCCTGGCGCGGGCGGATCCGGCCTGGGAGGGCGCGCATGCCGCCTTCCACCAGGCGCTGCTCGCCGCCTGCCCCTCCCCCACCCTGCGCAACATGGCCGAGCAGCTGCGCGAGCGGGCGGAACGCTACCGCGCCATCGCGCGCAGCGTGGCCTATCCGGGCCGCGATGTGGGCGCGGAGCATGAGGCGATCGCCGATGCGGCGCTGGCGCGCCACATCCCGCGCGCCATCCTGCTGCTGCAGGAACACTACCGCAGCACGGCAGGCTTCCTGCGGGACGCGCTGGCGAAGCGGTGATCGCTGCCTGAATGGCCCGACGCGGCTTCGGCCCGCCTGACATCAGGCGGGCCGCCTTTCCGATCAGCTCGCGGTGATGCCCGCCGCGCGGACCAGCGGCTCCCACACCCCGATCTCGCTGCGCAGATATTCCGCGGCCGAGGCCGGGGTGCTGTTGCGCACCACCTGCATGGCGAGGCCGGTCAGGCGCTCCTGCACATTCGGCAGGGCGACGGCGGCGTTCACCGCGGCGTTGATGGCGTTCACCACCGGCATCGGCGTGCCCGAGCGCACCAGCACCATGTGCCAGGTATAGGCCTCGTAGCCGGCGACCCCCTGCTCGATCATGGTCGGGATGTTCGGCGCCAGCGAGGAGCGCTCGCGCGTCGAGATGCCCAGCGCGCGCAGCTCGCCCGAGCGCGCATAGGGCAGCGCCGAGGCGGCGATGTCGAAGATCATCGGGATGCGGCCGGCGATCACTTCCGGCAGGGCGGCGGAGGAGCCGCGGAAGGGGATGTGGTTCACCTTCAGCCCGCCCGCGGCATGCATGAACAGCTCGGTCGCCAGATGCACCGCGCCGCCATTGCCCGAGGAGGCGTAGTCGTACTTGCCGGGGTTGTTGCGGATCTCGGTGATGAATTCCTGCAGGTTGCGCGCCGGGAAGTTGTTGTTCACCAGCAGGATCACCGGCACCTGGCCGACCAGCGCGACGGGCGTGAAGTCGCCGATCGGGTCGAAGGGCAGGCGCGGGAACATCGCGCGCGTCACGGCATGGGCGACGGTGGTGTAGAGGATGGTCGAGCCATCCTGCGGGCCCTTCGCCACCAGATCGGTGCCGATGACCACGCCCGAGCCGGTGCGGTTCTCGACCACCACGCGGTGCGGCAGGGCCTTCGACATCTCATCGGCGATCAGGCGCGCGGGGATGTCGGTGGGCCCGCCCGCGGCGAAGGGCACCACCATGCGCACCGGCTGGCTCGGCCAGGACCCCTGCGCGGCGGCGGGGCGCAGGCCCAGCGCGGGGGCGGCGAGCGCGCCGGCGCCCAGCGCCAGCAGGTTGCGACGGGGGGTCAGGATCCTGGTCATGAAACGTGTTCTCCCTGCGGCGCGCGATCCGGCCGCCCTTGCTTCTGCCCTAAGCGATGCGGCGTGCCGCGCGGCACGTCAAGCGCCCGGCTGCGTGAGCTGCGCGTAGAGCGCCGGGTCGGTCGCCCCTTCCGTGCCCAGCAGCAGCACCCGGCTGCCCGAATCGAGCCCGAGCATGGCGCGCGAGAAGGGGTCGGCGGCCGCCATCAGGAAGGCGGCGAGCACCGGCGCCGCGCTCTCCCCGGCCACGATGGGCGGGGTGCGGCCGGCCAGAAGCCGCATGCCATCCACTGCCGAGGCATCCTGCAGCGCCATGAAGGCGAAGGCGCCGCGCTCCAGCTCCTGCCAGGCGAGCAGGCTGGGCTCGCCGCAGGCAAGGCCCGCCATGATGGTGTCGAGCTCCCCGGGCACGGTGGTCGGCGCGCCGGCCTCGCCCGAGGCGAGCAGGCAGGCCGCGCGCTCGGGCTCCACCACGATCAGGCGCGGATCGGGCTCGACCTGAGTGCGCAGCTGCACCGAGGCCGCCGCCGCCACCCCGCCCACGCCGCCGGGGACGAAGGCATGGGTCGGCGGCGCGGGCATGGCCGCGACGGCTTCCTCGGTCAGCAGCCGGTAGCCCTGCATCACATCCCTTGGCACCTCCGTATACCCCTCCCAGGAGGTGTCGGAGACGATGAACCAGGCCTCGCGCTCGGCGGTGTGGGTGCAGGCGCGCACGGCGTCGTCATAGGTGCCGGGCACCACGCGGATCTCGGCGCCGTATTTCGCGATGGCGTCGCGGCGCCCCTGGCTGACCGTCTCATGCACGAAGATGACGCAGCGCGCGCCGAAGCGCTGCGCGCCCCAGGCGACGGAGCGGCCGTGATTGCCATCCGTCGCGCAGGTGACGGTGATCTGGCGCACGGCGTCGCGATGCGCGCCGGCCTCGAGCTCGGTGGTGGTGGCGGCGTTGGTCACACCCCGGCGGGCAAGCTCGGCCACCAGCAGCCGGGCCACGGCATAGGCCCCGCCGAGCGCCTTGAAGCTGCCCAGGCCGAAGCGGCCGCCCTCATCCTTCCAATGCACGGCCGCGACGCGCGCGGCGGTGGCGATGTCGGGCAGGTCGATCAGGGGCGTGGGGGCATAGCCGGGCCAGCCCGTGATCTCGGCCTTGGCGCGGCGATACCCGCCCTCGGGCAGCACGACCACGCCGGGCGTGCCGTGATGGCGGTTGAGCAGCAGGCGGTAGGGGCGTGTGGGGATCATGGGGGTAGCTTGGCTTCCTCGGGCGATGGCGGCAACGTGCCACGACGAAGCGGGGGGCGGGTTGATGCAGGTCACGATCCTGGGCGGGGGCGGTTTTCTCGGGCGCAAGCTGGCGGCGCGGCTGGCGGCGGCGGGGGCGGTGGGCGGCAAGGCGATCACGGGGCTGACCCTGTTCGACCTCAACGCGCCCGCACCGCTGGCAGCCCCCTTCCCCGTCCGGCTGCTGGCCGGCGATGTGGCCGATCCGGCGACGGTGGCGGCGGCGATCCCGCCCGGTACGGGGCTGGTCGTGCATCTCGCCGCGGTGGTGAGCGCGCAGGCCGAGGCCGATTATGCTCTCGGCATCCGCGTGAACATCGCCGGCACCCAGGCGGTGATCGAGGCGTGCCGCGCCTTGCCTGCTCCGCCGCGCGTGGTGTTCACGAGTTCGGTCGCCTCCTTCGATGGCGGGCAGGCGGCGATGGTGCCCGATGACGGGCGCCAGATGCCCACCAACAGCTACGGCGCCCAGAAGGCGATCGGCGAATTGCTGCTGGCGGATGCCACGCGGCGCGGCTTCCTCGATGCCGTCTCCATCCGCCTGCCCACGGTGATGGTCCGCCCCGGCCGGCCGAATCGCGCGGCGAGCAGCTTCGTCTCCGCCGTGCTGCGCGAGCCCCTGCTGGGGCTGCCGGCGCAATACCCCGTGCCGGCCGATTTCCGCGTCTGGGTCTGCTCGCCCCGCCGGGCCATCGACTGGCTGTTCCATGCCTGCGGGATGGATACCGCCCCTCTCGGGCGGGATCGCGGCATCAACCCGCCCGGCCTCTCGGCCAGCATCACCGAGATGCTCGACGCCCTGGAGCGCGTCGCCGGCCCGGCCGCCCGCGCGCTGGTGCAGCGCGTGCCGGATGCGGAGGTGGAGGCCATCGTCGCCGGCTGGCCGGCCGCCTTCGCGGCGACGCGCGCGCCGGGCCTCGGCTTCACGCGATCCGAATCCCTGGAGGAGATCATCCAGGCCTTCATCGCCGATGACCTCGCGGCGACGAAGCAGGATCGCGGCATGGCCTGAGCCGTTCTGCCCCACAGAACGGATTTCGCAAGCGAATCAACCGCTTGCGCCCCCTCCCCCGGCTGCGCCATGCTGGTGCAAACACGTCCTGGGAGGGACATGCCATGACCACCCGCCGCCTTCTGCTGGGGGCCGTTGCCGCCGGCCTCGCCGCGCCGCGCATCGCCCAGGCCGCCTGGCCCGCCGACCGCGCCATCGAGGTGATCGTGCCCTTCCCGCCCGGCGGCGGCGTGGACAACATGGTGCGGCCCATCGTGCATTTCGTGACGCCGCGCCTGCCCGGCGCGCGCTTTGCCATCGTCAACCGCCCCGGCGCGGCCGGGCAGCTTGGCTTCGAGGCCTTGTTCAACGCCGCGCCCGATGGCTACACGCTAGGCGCGCTGACCAACACCGCCATGCACGCCATCGCCGTCGAGCGCCGCCCCCGCTACCGGCCGGAGGATTTCACCTACATCGCGAACGTCGTCGATGATCCGGGCGGCTTCTGGGTGCGCGCCGATAGCCCCTGGCGCACGCTGGACGATCTGAAGGCGGCCGCCCGCGCCAAGCCGGAGGAAATCGGCGTCGGCACGGCCGGCATCGGCAGCGACGACCATCTGCTGCAACTGGGCTTCGAGGAAGCCGCCGGCGTGCGGCTGCTGCACGTGCCCTATAACGGCACCGCGCCGATGCTGCGCGACGTGCTGGGCGGGTCGCTGCCCATCGGCAGCCTCAACATGAGCGAGGGCCTGCCCCTGATGCGCGAGGGGCGCATCCGCTGCCTCGGCCAGGGCGGGCCGCAGCGCTGGGCCCCGACCGGCACCGTGCCGACCTTCCGCGAGCAGGGCTATGACGTGCTGGGCGGCAGTGCGCGCGGCATCGGCGCGCCGCCCGGCCTGCCGGACGAGATTCGCCTCCGGCTTGAGGCGGCGTTCCGCGAGGCGATGGCGGATCCGGCCTTCATCGCCGATGCCGAGCGCACCGGCATGCCGACGCGCCCGCTGGTCGGCGCCGACTACCGCGCGATGATGCGCGAGGACCACGCGGCCATCCAGGCGCTCTGGCGCAAGCGCCCCTGGCGCGTGTGAGGGTTACTCCGCGCGCGCGCCTTCGCTGAGCAGCCGCGCGCGGAGCTCCTCCCAGAGCGGCACCTTCTCGCCCGTATCCTGGCGCGTCACCACGCAGACGGCGTGGCCGACGCAGCACGCCTCGCCATCCTTCCACAGCGCGTATTCATGGATGAACGACGTGCGCCGGAAGCTCACCGGGCGACAGGTGAGCAGCACCGCATCGCCGAAGCCCGCCGCCTTGAGGAACCGCGCATCCAGCGAGGCCACGACCGGCCCCGGCACGGCGGGCGAGATCGGCGCGCCGCTCAGCGCCTCCCAATGCGCAACGCGCAGGTCCTCGAAGAGGGTGAGGTAGGCGGCGTTGTTGACGTGGCCGTAGAGATCGCATTCGGACCAGCGGATGCGATGCGGCACGCGCAGCGACCAGGGCTCGTCGAGGGTCATGCGGGCTTCCTCATGCGGGCGGCACTTCGCGCGGCTTCCGCTCGGCATCGATGGCGACGAAGGTGAAGACCGCCTCCGTCACCTGGTTGGAGGCATCCTCGGACATCTTCCGGCGCCAGGCCTCGACCTCGATGCGCATCGAGCTGCGGCCCACCTTCACCACCTTCGCGAAGATGCTGACCTCATCGCCGACCAGCACGGGCGAGTGGAAGACCATGCCCTCCACAGCAATGGTGGCGACACGCCCGCGCGCTCGCCTTGCGGCGGCATTGCCGGCGGCGAGGTCCATCAGCCCCATCAGCCAGCCGCCGAAGATGTCGCCCGACGGGTTGGCATCGGCCGGCATGGCGACGGTGCGCAGCTTCGGCGCCTCATCCGGCGGCGCGCTGCGCGTCGACATCACAGCCCCGCCGCGTCGAGCTTCAGGATGGCGCGCGCGACGGCCTGGGCGCGCGGCACCAGGCTGTCGAGTTCGAGGTATTCCTCCGGGCTATGCGCCTTGCCGCCAACGGGCCCCACCGAACACAGCGTCGGTGCGCCGACCGCGGCGGTGAAGCCGCTATCGGCGCAGCCACCGGAGAATTCGCCGGAGGGGTCGAAGCCCGTCTCCTGCGCCGCGCCGCGATAGAGGCGGTAGAGCGCGGCCGCCTCGGCCGATTGCGTCAACGGCAGGAATTCGCCGCGGATGGTGAGCGTGGCGCGCGTGCCGGGGATGAAGCTCTTCGCGACGATGGCTTCGATCTTGCCCACGATCTCGTCGCGATCGGCGGGCTCGACATAGCGCAGATCGATCTGCCCCTGCGCCCAGGGGGCCACCGTGTTCACGCTCTGCCCGCCGCTGACGAGCCCGACATTGAGCGTGATGCCGCGCGGCAAATCCGTCAGCGCATGGATCGCGGTGATCTTCGCGGCGAGTTCACCGATCGCGGTGATTCCGGCCTCGAAATTGCCGCCGGAATGCGCGGCCTTGCCCTCGATATCCATCGCCATGAACACGCCGCCCTTGCGGCCGGTGACGATGCCGCCATTGGGCCGGCCGGGTTCGGAGTTGAACACCACGCGCGCGCTGCGCGCCTCGGCCTCGATCACCGGTCGGCCCTCGGGCGAGCCGATCTCCTCGTCACCCGTGAAGAGCCCCACCAGCGGTCCCGGCGCGCCGCCGAATTTCCGGAAGGCGGCCAGCAGATACATGTTCATCACGAGCCCGGCCTTCATGTCGGCCACGCCGGGGCCGAAGGCGCGGTTGCCCTCGATGGTGAAGGGCCGGCGCGTGGGCTCGCCCTTCGGGAAGACCGTGTCGCGATGGCCCATCAGCACGATGTTCTGCCGGGCATTGCCACGCGCGGCCTCACCGCCCTCGACCACCGCGCGCAGGCAATCGCCGTATTTCGATTGCGGCAAGGTCTGCACGGGGATGTCGTGCTCGGCCATGAAGCGCGCGACGATCGCCCCCACGGCATCCACACCTGCCTTGTCGTAGCTGCCGCCATCGGTATCGACCATGGCGCGGAGCGTGGCGACCATGGCGTCGTGCTGCCCGGCGAGCCAGGCGGTGATCTGCTGTTCCATGGGGCTACTCCACGCGCCCGATGCGCTGCACCGCGCGCAGCAACCGCGCCGTGTCCTCGGCGAAGAAGCGGGCGAAATCGGGCTGGTCCATATAGGCCACCGGCGCGCCGGCCGTGGTGAAGGCGCGGATCAGGTCGGGGTCCTGCGCCGCCGCGCGCATCGCCTCACGCAGGCGGAGGATGATCGGCGCGGGTGTCGCGGCGGGGGCGAAGAGGCCGGCCCAGATGTAGAACTCCACATCCGGGAAGCCGCGCTCGATGAAGGTCGGCACGTTCGGGAAGGCCGCCACGCGCTCCTTGCCCCAGCAGCCGAGCACGCGGATCCGCCCGCTCGCCGCATGCTGCGTCAGCGTGCCCGGCGCGGAAGCCAGCGCCTGGATCTGCCCGCCGAGGAGTGCGGTGATGGCCGGCCCCGCGCCGCCGAAGGGCACATGCAGCAGCCGCACGCCCGCCGCCGCGGCCAGCATCTCCATCGCAACATGCAGCGTGCCGTAGGTGCCGGACGAGCCATAGGGAATGCTGCCGGGATTGGCGCGCGCGGCGGCGAGGAATTCCTCCAGCGTCTGCCAGGGCGCATTGGCCGGTACCGCCAGCATCGTGGGGTCCGCGTTCATCAGCGCGATCGGCGTGAACTGGTCCATCGTGTAGGGCGGCGGCCGGTTGAACAGCTTCTCGGCCTCCGGGATCACCGCGATGGAGGAGAGCGCCATCAGCAGCGTGTAGCCATCCGGCGCGCTGCGCGCGACGAAGGCATTGCCCAGCGCGCCCGCCGCACCGCCGCGATTCTGCACCACCACCGGCTGGCGGAAGATTTTTTCCAGCGCCGCCGCGGTCGGGCGCGCGGCGAGGTCGGCCTGGCCGCCGGGTGGGAAGCCCACCACCATGTTGATGGCGCGGGACGGGAAATCGGCCTGCGCCTGCGCCGCGCCCGCGAAGGGCAGCGCGGCGGCGGCGGTCAACAGCGTGCGGCGATCCATTGTTCGTTTGCTCCCTTTGTCGTTCAGGCGACTTCGTTCTCGAGCACGCCGATGCCGCTGACCTCGATCCGCACCACATCGCCCTTCTTGAGGAAGACCGGCGGCGTCTGGCCGATGCCCACGCCGGCCGGCGTGCCGGTGGCGATCACATCGCCGGGCTCGAGCGTGATGGCGGCGCTGATCGCCTCGATCAGCGTCGGGATGTCGAAGATGAGGTCCGCGACCGGCGCGTGCTGGCGGCGCTCGCCATTCACCCAGGTGGTGAGCACCAGCCTGGTGGGGTCGGGCACCTGGTCGGCGGTGAGGATCGCCGGGCCCATCGGGCAGAAGGTGTCGAGCCCCTTGCCCAGGATCCACTGGCTGTGGCGCTTCTGCAGATGCCGCGCGGTGACGTCGTTGACGATGGTGTAGCCGAACACATGCTTCAGCGCGTCGGCCTTCCTGATGCCGCGCCCGCCATGGCCGATCACCACGGCCAGCTCACCCTCGAAATCCAGACCACCGGTGGGGTCAAGCTCGGAAAGGATCTTCTCGCCCGTCGCGATGATCGCGGTGTGCGGCTTGGTGAAGACCACGGGATAGGGCGGCACCACATCCTTCGCCCCGCCATCGAAGCCCGAACCCGCGAATTCCTTCGCATGTTCATGGTAGTTCTTGCCGACGCAGAAGATGTTCTTGGGCGTGCGCGGGATCGGCGCCATCAAGCGGGCATCGGCCACCTTCGGCGCATGCGGCAGCGCGGCGCGCAGCCTGGCGATCAAGCCCGGCTCGGCGGCGGCGAGGCTCAGCATGGTCTGGCCACGCAGCACCGGCTCGGCCGCGGCGAGGTCCAGCACCGACCCATCATCGGCGAGCGCGCCGACTTCCTGTTGCACCCTGCCCGCGCGCGTGAAGGTCACCAGCCGCATCGATAGTCTCCTCAGTTCAACGGTGCGCGCATCTGCCCGGTTTCGGCCGGATTTGCCAGAGGCAGGCTGGCCGCGCGTTCCAGCGCCGCCGCGGCGCGGAAGGCGAGGTCGTCGCGATACAGGGCGGCCGCCACCTGCACGCCGCGCGGCATGCCATGCTCGTCGAGCCCGATGGGCACGGCGATGGCGGGTTGGCGGGTCAGGTTGAAGGCGAAGGTCCAGGGCGCCCAGTCGCGCCACAGCGCCTCGGCCGGCTTGATCGTGGGCGCATCGGCATCGAAGGCGGCGGTGGGCGTGGCGGCCGTCAGCAGCACATCGTAGCGCTGGTGGAAGCGCGCCATCACATGCCCGCACTCGACGCGCAGCATGTCGGCGGCGAGGAATTCCGAGGCCGGCATGGTGCCCATGCGCCGCGCCACCTCCTCGATGCCCGCATCGAGCAGCCCGCGCTTCTCCTCGGCCGTATTGGCGAAGACCCGCGCCATGGCCACCCCCCAGACGCGGCCGAAGATGGCGCGCGTGTCGGGCAGTTGCGGGTCGGCCTCCTCGACGATGGCGCCCTGTTCGGCCAGCAGCTTCGCCGCGACCTGCAGCGCGGCCTCCCCTTCCTCGTCCAGCGGCGGCTCGAAGCCCAGCCGCCGCACCACGGCGACGCGCAGCCCCGCCACCCCAGCCTCGAGGCCCCGGCGCCAGTCGCGGGGGTCATCGGGCAGGCTGACCGGGTCGCGCAGGTCGAAGCGCGCCATGGCCGACATCATCAGGGCGGCATCGCCGACGGAGCGTGTCATGGGCCCCGCGCAGGCCACGGCCGAGAAGGCGCCATGCGGCCATTGCGGGATGCGCCCGTAGCTCGGCTTCACCCCCACCAGCCCGCAGAAGGCCGCCGGGATGCGGATGGATCCCCCCGCATCGGTGCCGATATGCAGCGGCCCGAAACAGGCCGCCCCCGCCGCCCCCGCACCGGAGGAAGACCCGCCCGGCGTGCGGTTCGGGTTCCAGGGGTTGCGCGTGACGCCATGCAGCGGGCAGTCGCCGGGCGATTTCCAGCCGAATTCCGTGGTGGTGGTCTTGCCCAGGATCACCGCGCCCTCGGCCTTGAGGCCGAGCACCGCCGGCGCATCCTCGCTGGCCGGCGTCGCCTCGGTGGTGCGGCTGCCGCGCCGTGTGGGAAAGCCCGCCAGGTTGAGCAGGTCCTTCACCGTGCAGGGCACGCCATCCAGCATCCCCATCGGCCGGCCCGCCGCCCAGCGCGCCTCGCTCTCGCCGGCCTCGCGCAGGCTGCGCGGGTTCATGGTGGCGAAGGCGTTGACCCAGGGGTTGTAGCGCGCCACGCGCTCGGTCACCGCCTTCAGCGCCTCCACCGGGCTCAGCGCCCGGCGCGCATAGAGGCCGAGCAGCTGCTCGGCGGTCATCAGGGCAGGGTCGGTCGGCAGGCTCATGCACAGGACTTCCGAAGGGCGGCGGAGGCTGCCAGCATGAGGCTTCGATGGCCAAGGTGGAACCCTTGGACCACGAGGGAGCACGCTGGACATGGCCGACCGCACACCACCCTGGGAATGGCCCGAGGCCGAATGGCGCAAGATCGTGGGCCGCGCCCGCGCCGGGCGCAGCCTGCGCCCCAGCTCCTGGCCGAATGGCGCGCGCTGCTGCGTGACGCTCAGCTTCGACGCCGACCACGAGACCATCCCGCTGCGCGATTCGGATGAGAGCCCGATGCGCATCAGCCAGGGCCAGTACGGCAACCGCCAGGGCATCCCGCGCATCCGCGCGCTGCTCGACCGCCACGATGTGCGCGCGAGCTTCTTCTACCCCGCCGTCTCCGCGCTGCTGCACCCCGAGGAGGTCCGCGCCGTGGCGCAGGAGGGCCATGAGATCGGCATCCACAGCTGGATCCATGAGGCCAACACCCAGCTCCCGCCCGGCGTGGAGCGCGAACTCACGCTCCGCGCGGCCGAGACGCTCGAGAAGGTCTCCGGCCAGCGCCCGGTGGGCATCCGCACGGCGAGCTGGGATTTCTCGGTCGATACGCTGTCCATCATCCGCGAGATGGGGCTGCTCTATGACAGCTCCCTGATGGCCGATGACGATGCCTATGAGCTGCTCGACCAGGGCGAGCCCACCGGCATCGTCGAGCTGCCGCCGGAATGGATCCGCGACGATGCGCCCTATTTCAACTTCGTCCGCTTCTCCGCGCTGCGCCCCTACACCGCGCCCTCGGCGGTGGAGGAGATCTTCCGCGCCGAGTTCGACGGCGCCTATGCGGAAGGGGGCATGTTCCTGCTGACCATGCACCCGCATGTCATCGGCCATCGCAGCCGCGTCGCCCTGCTCGATCGGCTGGTGGCCTACATGAAGGGCAAGCCCGGCGTGTGGTTCGCCACCCATGCTCAGGTCGCCGCCTGGTGCAAGGCCAACGCCGCCGCATGATCCGCCGGCTGCTCGCGCTGCTGCTGTTGCTGGCGGGCATGGGGCCCGCCACGGCGGCGGAGCTGCGCAGCGGCTGGTATGCGGGCGAGCCGCAGCAATTCGTCCAGCGCCGCGACGGGCGCGAGCGCCTGACCGGCGTGGATATCGAGATGGTCCACGCCATCGCCGCGCGGGCCGGGCACAGCGTGCGCTTCGCGCCGATGGCCTATCCGGACCTGATGCGTGGGGTGACGCGCAACGAGCTCGAGCTCGCCACCGGCATCGCCGACACGGCCGAACGCCGCGCCACCGGGCAGTTCAGCCGGGCCTATCGGCACGACATCAACGTGCTGATCATGCGCCGGGGCGAGGCCGCGCGGATGCCGGCCGCCGACGCGCCCGCGCTGCTACGAGGCCTGATCGCGGACCCGGCGTTCCGGCTCGGCGTGCGGGCCGGATTTTCCTATGTCGATCCCGCGCTCGACGCCTTTCTCGCCGCCCCCGAACAGGCCGGGCGGATACGCACCGCGGGCGACAGCGCGACGAACCTGCAGCGGCTGCTCGCGGGCGAGATCGACGGCTTCCTGGCCGAACGCCTCTCCATCGCGATGCTGATCGGCCAGAGCGGCGCGCGGACCCTGGTGAAGGAGGCGCCCTTCCGGCTGGCCGTGCCGCTGCACCTGATGTTCGCCCCCAATGTGCCGGAGAGCACCGTCCAGGCCTTCGACCGCGCCATCGCGGCGCTGGAGGAAGAGGGGCGCCTGGGCGCCATTGCGGGCCGATTCCGCGCGCCGGTGCTGCTGGCCATCACCCTGGGCAGCGAGTGGCTGTTCCTGTTCGAGGTGCTGGGCACCGGCAATTCCGCCCTGGCGGGCTACCTCGCCGCACGGCTCTCTCAGTTCAGCCTGTTCGGCGCGCTGGTCCTGGCGACCATCAATGGCAGCGGCGGCGGCGTGCTGCGCGACCTGATGCTGGGCCGCCAGCCGATCGGCTTCATGGCCAGCCCGCTGAAGATGTTCATCATCATCGGCACGGTGGCGGCGGCCTACGCGGCGGGCCAGATCTGGAACCTGCTGCGCGGGCGGCTGCTGCTGGCCTTCACCCTGGCGCAGGGCTTCGCCTGGGTGCGCCGGCGGCAATTGCACAATTTCACCTTCGAGGTCGTGGACGCCGTGGCGCTGGGCCTGCTCACGGCGACGGGCGTCGCCGTGACCTTCGGCATGGCGGCGACGCCGCTCTGGCTCTGGGGCTCCGTGATGGGCACGCTGACCGGCGCGGGCGCGGGCATCATGCGCGACATCGTGCGCGGCGGCGGCGTGCGCAACCTGCGCGATGGCCTCTATGCCGAGGTCGCGCTTGCCTGGTCGCTGGCGCTCAGCCTCTATCTCGGCTGGCGCAGCCCGGTGATCGAGGAGCAGGAGATGGTGACGGTGGTGATCGTCACCATCATCGGCGTGGCGGCGACGCGCATGGCGGTGGTGATCTTCGGCTGGCGACCGCTGCGGCTGCCGTGATAGGGGCGCCGCCAAGGAGCCCCGCCGCATGACCTCGACCCCCGCCATCCTGATCCTGCTCGCCACGCTGGCACTCGGCTTCGTGGCGGGCGCGCTGCATCTGCAGAAGCTGCACAAGCCGGCGGTGGTGCGGGCGCATCTGGTGGCCGCACTCGCCGCGCTCGGCGTGGTCGCGCTGACGGTCCTGACCGCGCCGCGGCCGACCAACGGCCCCTCCGGCTGGCTGGTCCTGGCGCTGCTCGGCCTTGCGGTGGCGGTGGGCTATGGCGCCTTCCGCCTGGGCGGCGTGGGGCGCGGCGGGCGCCAGGCGATGCTGATCGGCCACCTCGCCATGGGCATCGCCAGCTTCTTCGTCTTCCTCGCCTGGGCGAAGAATTTCTGACTCAGATCACAGCGCCCTGGCGCAGCAGCGCGGCATAGACATCGTGCGTCGCGCTTGCCAGCGAGCGCGACAATTCCTCCAGCGCCGCGATCTGGTCGACCCGCGGGCCGACGCGCGCGACCTCCTCCTCGCTCAGCAGCAGCGCCACCAGCCCCGTGGCGCGCGCGAGGCCGATCAGCAGCGCGTCGCGCGGGTCGGGGATGTCGTCATCGAGCAGCACGCCGCGCAGGCGCTGGCGCACCTCGGCACTTTCCTCACGCCCCTCGGCCTTGGGGTAGCGCCGATCGGGAAAGACCCAGAGGAAGCGGTCCTCGACCGGGCGCAGCACGCCGCCCGCCACCAGCCGCTCCAGCACCTGCGCGCGCAGGTCGGGGCCGTGCTCGGCGATTTCCTGGATCCAGAGCGTGCTTGGCCGCGGCGCCTGAGCCGCCACGATCCGCGCGAGCACGGGGTCGAGCAGCGCATCGCCCACCGGGCGCCCATCCACCAGGATCAGGCTCTTGAGATCGGTGTCGATCCGCCCCGCCAGGGCGAGTTCCATCAGGATGGCGCCGGCGAGGGCAAGGTCCCCCGCCGGGCCGGGCAGGCCCACGGGCCGGCCGGTCTCGTCATCGAGGAGAAGCAGCAGGATCTCCTCAGGCATCGTCAGCGACATGGCAGGCCCCCCCAATGGGGCGAGCCTGCCACGAAACGATGCCGCCGTCAGCGCGACTTCAGCTGACGGAGATGTTGAACTGCCGCGCCACGGCGGTCCACTCGGCGATCTCCTGGCGCATGATCGACACGAAGGCGTCGCCCGTGGGCACGGTGGCGCGCGGCATGGTCTGCAGCGCGGTGAAGCGTTCCATCAGCTCGGGCCGTGCGAGGATCTGCGGCACGAGGGCGGTCAGCCGCTCGACGATCGGCGCCGGCAGGCCCTTGGGCGCCGAGAGGCCCAGCCACTGGCCTGAGGTCAGCTTGGGGAAGCCGAGTTCGGCGAAGGTCGGGATGTTCGGGAAGGCCGTCAGGCGCTGCGGCGTGGAGATGGCGAGCGCGCGGAGCGAGCCGTCCCGCAGCTGCTGCACATTCGTGGTGATCGGATCGACCATCGATTCGATGTTGTTCGCCAACACGTCCTGCATGGCCGGGGCGCTGCCGGCATAGGGGATGTGGTCGAGGTTCGGCGCGCGCGCCTCGGCCGAGAGCATCGCCCCCAGCAGGTGCGGCGCCGAGCCGATGCCCGAGGAGCCGAAGCGCACGGGCCGCGTGCGCGCCGCGGTGATGTACTGCTCCAGCGTCTGGAAGGGCGAATTGGCGCGCACCAGCAGGATGTTCGGTGCCTCGACCATGTGCACCATGTGGGTGAAATCGCCGATCGGGTCGAAAGGCAGGGTGGGGCGCGTCGCGGTGGCGAAGACATGCACGGAGGCATGGCTGACCAGCAGCGTGTAGCCATCGGCCGGCGCCTTCGCGACCACATCGGTGCCGATGATGCCGCCCGCGCCGGGGCGGTTCTCGACCACCACGTTCTGGCCGAGCGCCTGGGAGAGGGGCGGCGCGAGCAGGCGGGAGACCGTGTCCACCAGCCCGCCCGGCGGGAACTGGGCGATCAGGCGGATCGAACCGCGCGTGGGCCAGGCGCCCTGGGCGCGGGCCTCGGAGGTCCACAGCGCCGGCGTGGCGAGACCCGCGGCCGTCAGGCCCAGAAGTTGACGACGATTCAGCATGCATGCGCTCCCAGCGTTCACACTGACGGGAAGATGCCCAAACTTCGTGCAACATCCTTGCGCGAAGAACATCCCACCGCCCGATGATGGGAGGCTTGGCAATCCGTGTGCCGCGCCGCTCAGGACCCGACGCGCATCGCCCGCACATCCGCCACCGCCGTGCCGAGCGAGCGGTTGAGGCTCTCGATCCGCGTCACCACCGCCAGCCAGGGCTGGACCTGCGCCAGCTCCTCGGCCGAGAGGATCGCCGGCAGCAGCCCCGCCGCGCGGGCGAGGCCGAGCAGCAGCGCGTCGCGCGGTTCCGGGATCTCCTGGCCGAGCAGCGTGGCGCGCAGCCGGGCACGGGCATCGGCGGCCTCGGCGCGGCCGGGCGCCTTGGGGAAGCGACGATCGGGGAAGACGAAGAGCACGCGCTCCTCCACCCGCTTCAGCACGCCCGCGGCGACGAGGCGCGCCAGCAGCGCCTCCCGCGCCGCGCTGGCCTCGCGCGCCAGCAGCGGGATCAGCCCGCGCGCATCATGGGGGGCGCCAGGGGCCGCGAGGCGGGCGAGCGCCGCATCGGCCACGGCATCGCCGGTGGGGGTGGCGTCCACCAGCACCACCCGGTCGCGATCCGTGTCGATCCGCCCGGCCAGGGCGAGGTCCATCAGCAGCGCCCCGGCCAAGGCGAGGTCCGGCGCCATGCCGGCCCGGCCCAGCGGGCGGCCGGTGGCGTCGTCCAGCGAGAGCAGGACGATCTCCTCCGCGAGGCTGGGCGCGCTCATTGCGCGAGGGCGGCCGACCAGGGCGACATCACGTCGGTGATGCCCTGGCGCGTGCCATCCGGCGCGATGGCGATCAGGTTGGGGCAGGCGAAGTTCACCGGCAGCACGGCATGCTCCACCACCTCGAGCGGGCCGAGCTCGGCCAGGGCGGCGAGCGTGGCTGCCGGCAGGCGGCGATCGGCGGTCGCCCCCTCGGGGCCGGAAACGTCGAGGCGCGGGAAATGCGCCGCCGCTTCCGGCGACAGGCCGAAGCCCGCCGTCAGGGCCAGCATCTGGAACACCGCAGCCAGGATCCGACGCCCGCCCGAGGCGCCCAGCGCCATGCGCGGCGTGCCATCGGCATCGGCCACGATCACCGGCGACATGTTGGTCAGCGGCCGCTTGCCCGGCGCGATGGCGTTGGGCGAGCCCGGGCGCGGGTCGAACCACATCACGCCATTGTTCATCAGCACGCCCGAGCCCGGCAGCACCACGCGCGAACCCATGGAGGAGAGCAGCGTGGTGGTCATCGCCACCATCATCCCGTCCTGGTCGCAGACCGTCAGATGGGTGGTGCAGCTATCGGCACCCTTGGGTTCCGCCTCGCCCAGGCCTTCCAGGCGCTCGGCATAGGCGGTCTGCATCGCCTTGGCGAAGGCGAGATGCCAGGCGGTACCGGGCGCCGCGCCGGACCAATCGGCATCCTCCATCAGCGCGGCCACACGCTTGAAGGTGGGCGTGGCGGTGAGGCCGTTGGACAGGTGCAGCGTGCGCCCGCGCCAGGGCAGCGAGACGGCCGGCAGGAAGCGCGCGCGGCAGCCGGCGAGATCAGCGGCCGAGAGCACGCCGCCCATGCCGGCGACATCGGCCACGATCTGGGCCGCGACCTCGCCTTCGTAGAAGTCGCGCAGCCCGGCGGTTTGCAGCCGGGCCAGCGTGTCGGCCAGCGCGCCCTGGCGCAGGAAGCCCGGCGTGCCCTGATAGGGGGCAACGGGCGGCAGGCCGTTCGGCAGGTAGATGCGCGCCGATTCCGCGTAGAGCTTGAGGGTCGCCGCCGCATTGGCGACCTTGAGCGTGGTGAACCAATCCTGAGGCAGGCCGCGCCGGGCGAGGGCCACGGCCGGGGCCAGCACCTCGGCGAGGGGCAGGCGGCCATGTTTCTCATGCAGCGCGGCATAGCCCGCCACCGCCGAGGGGATGACGAAGCTCAGCGGGCCATGGATGTTGCGATCCCCCACCACCTCCGGCCAGGCGAAGAGATCCTGCTTCATCCGCCCCGTGGTGGGGAAATCCGCCGGGTTGAGCCCGGCCGGGGCGACGGGGCCGAAATCCAGCGTCTCGGCGGGCTGGCCGGGGGCCGCGACCTGCGCGAAGCCGATGCCGCCCAGGCCGGAATTCCAGGGCTCCTGGCTGGCCAGGGCGAAGGCCATCGCGACCGCCGCATCGGCCGCATTGCCGCCGGCCTCGAGCACCGCGAGCCCCGCCTCGGCCGCCGCGCGCGACTGGCTGGCGACCATGCCGCGCCGGCCGGTGGCGGCGGGCTTGGTGACCTGCCAATGCTGCGTCGTGTGGGGGGAAAGGCTCATGGCCGTCTCCATCAATGCGATTCGGGCCGCAGGAACACCCCGGCCTGGGCTGCGCGGAGGGTGCGCCAGGCGACGAAGCCCGTCAGCCCCGTGGTCAGGGCCAGCGCGCCCCAGGCCAGGGGCGCCGGGCCGCCGAACGCCATCGCCATGATGGCGAAGGCGGCCGTGGGGAAGGTGAAGCCCCACCAGGCGGGGCCGAAGGGCACGGCCACCAGCTCCTTCGCCAGGGAAACCAGCACGGCCGCCACGAGCAGGGCGAGGCCCGCCAGCATCAGCACCGGGCCATGGGTCGTCCCGGTCAGCGCCGCCAGCGCCAGGGCCCCCACGGCCGGCGGCGCGAGGAAGATCGCCAGCGAAGGCCGCAAGGGCGGCGGCAGGGCCGGGCCCGCGAAGAGCCGGTGCAGCAGCAGCGGCATCACCAGCAGCCACAGCAGCAGCCCCACCCCGAACATCATCCAGGAGGCATCGAGGAAACCCATCCGCACGCCAAAGACCGGGGCGAGGATGTTGCCCACGAAGGGGATCAGCAGCGGCGGCGCGAGCATCGCGGCCTCGCCCCGCCCGCCGATGACACGGCGCAGCAGCAGCATCGCCACCAGCAGGTGCAGCGGCACCGCGACGGCCCAGAGCAGCGCCCCGGCCTCGGGCGCATAGGGGAACAGGCCGGCGGAGAGGATCATCAGCCCGATCGTGGGCGCCGCCGCGAAGGCGACGCGCACCGGGTGGCGCAGCTCGGCCAGCACGGCCTCCGTATGCCGCAGCGCGCGCAGGCCATGCAGCGCGACCAGGCCGAGCCAGGCGAGCGCGGTCAGCAGCAGGATCGCCTCCCCGATCGCCGCGGGGGCGCCCAGCACGCGCGCGGCTTCCCGCCAGGCAAGGCCGACACCGCCCGTGCCCATGGGAATGGCCAGCAGCGGCAAGGGCAGATGGGCCAGGCTCGGCTTCACACTCACAGGATCGCTTCCCCTTCGAGCACCTTCACGCAGCCGCCACCGACGGTGGCGCGGATGCCATCGGGGCCACGCCGGGCCGTGGTGCGCAGCAGGCTCAGCCGGCCCATCTCCACGCCCTGCAGGATGTCCCAGGCCCCCGTCTCGGCCGTGCCGAGGGAGAGCAGCAGGGCCGCGAGCGGCGTGGCCGCGCTGCCTGTCGCCGGATCCTCGAAGGTGCCGCCCAGGGGGGCGAACATGCGCGCCCGCACCCGCGCCCCGTCAGGCGCGTAGAGATACAGG
Organism: Roseomonas sp. TF40; assembly: GCF_057219975.1. Lineage (NCBI taxonomy): Bacteria > Pseudomonadati > Pseudomonadota > Alphaproteobacteria > Acetobacterales > Roseomonadaceae > Roseomonas > Roseomonas sp. TF40. The sequence goes on from NZ_JBXVVR010000001.1 coordinate 823,379, forward strand.
GCGAGCCGACCGCCCAGCACCGGCCATTGCCCCAGGGTGCGGCGGAACTCGCCCAAATCGGGGGCGGCGCGGGTCAGCGCCTCGGGCGTGACCTGCATCAGCACGAAGGGGTTGCCGGTGCCCGCCATCACGGGCGCATGGCGTTCCGTCACCACCTCCCAGGGATCGATCCCGGCGCAGGCGGCGAGCGCGACCGGCGGCAATTCCGCCCCGAGCGTCAGCGGCTGCGGGGCGGCGATGGTCGCGCCGAGCAGCCCCCCCCCGCTGTCGCGCTCGACCTTCACCTCGACAAGGCCGGCAATCTCCTCGAACCGCAGCGCCCCCTGGACGGCGCGATCGGCCAGCACGTAGCCGGTGCCGACATTGGGGTGCCCGGCGAAGGGCATTTCGTATTTGCGGGTGAAGATGCGCACGCGCGCGGTGTTCGCGGGATCCGCCGGCGGCAGCACGAAGGTGGTCTCGCTGAGGTTGAACTCGGCCGCCAGGGCCTGCATTTCCGCATCGCTCATCCCCCGCGCATCGGGGAACACCGCCAGCGGATTGCCGCCGAAGCGCGTGTCGGTGAACACATCCACCGTGACGAATCTGTAGCGCCTCAAGGCAGATTCTCCAGCCGCGCGGGATCGAGGGTGACACCGTGGCCGAGCGGCCCATGGCCGGCGCCGAAGCCGGGCGCGGCGAGCATCGCGGCGCGCACATAGGCGCGCCCGCGCACCACCGCTTCGCGCAGCCCCAAGCCCTGCGCGATGCCGGCGGCGATGGCGGAAGCCAGCGTGCAGCCCGTGCCATGGGTATGCCGGGTGGCGAGGCGCGGGCTCTCGAAGGTCTCGATCCCCTCTTGCGTGGCGAGCAGGTCGGTCAGCACCGCGCCGCTGCCATGCCCGCCCTTGAGCAGCACGGCGCGCACGCCCGCGCGCAGCAGCGCCTCCGCCGCGCGGTGCATGTCGGCGACGGTCGCGATGGTGAGACCCGTCAGCGCCTCGGCCTCGGGCATGTTGGGCGTGATGAGCGCGGCGCGCGGCAGCAGCAGGGCGCGCAGTGTCGCCACGGCCTCCTCGGCCAGCAGCGGATGCCCGCCCTTCGCCACCATCACCGGATCCGCGATGAGGGGAATGTCGGGATAGGCGGCCAGCGCCTCGATCACCGCGGCGATGGTCACGCTGTCGGCCAACATGCCGGTCTTGATCGCATCCGCGCCGATATCGTCGAGCACGACGTGGATCTGCAGCTTGATGAAATCGGGCGCCACGCCGACCACGCCCTGCACGCCCAGCGTGTTCTGCGCCGTCAGCGCGGTGATGGCGGTGGCGGCGAAACCGCCCAGCGCCGTGACGGATTTGATGTCCGCCTGGATGCCGGCGCCGCCCCCGGAATCGGAGCCGGCGCAGATCAGAACCCGCCCCTGAGGCATCGCTACGCCGCCGTCCCCGCCTTCTGCACCATCATGGCCGCGGCGCGGGCGCGGATCAGGCTGGCCAGCGCATCGACGGTGGCGTGCATCTGCGTCTCATCCTCGGCCTCCGCCATCACGCGGATCAGGGGCTCGGTGCCGCTGGCACGCACCAGCACCCGCCCCGCCTTGCCGAGCTTCGCCCCCGCTTCCTCGATGGCCCGCATCACCTCCGCATCGCCCATCGGCGACGCGCCCGCATAGCGCACATTCTCGATCCGCTGCGGCAGCGGCGTGAAACGGCGGCAGACCTCGCTGGCCGGCCGCTTCTCCTCCACCAGCAGTGCGAGCACCTGCAGCGCCGCCACAAGCCCGTCGCCGGTCGTGCCGATGTCGGAGAGGATCACATGGCCAGATTGCTCGCCGCCCAGGTTGCACCCGCTCTCGCGCATCCGCTCGCCGACATAGCGGTCGCCGACCTTGGTGCGATGCAATGCCAGCCCGAGCCCCGCCAGGTAGCGCTCCAGGCCGAGGTTGGACATCACGGTCGCCACCACGCCCCCGCCCGCGAGCCGGCCGCTGCGGTGCCAGCACGCGGCGATGGTCGCCAGGATCTGGTCGCCATCGATCACCTGGCCAAGCTCATCCACCAGCGCCAGCCGGTCCGCATCGCCATCCAGAGCAATGCCCAGATCCGCCCGGCGCTCCCGCACCAATTCGGCAAGACGGCCCGGCGCGGTCGCGCCGCAATCGCGGTTGATGTTGAAGCCATCGGGGCTGACGCCGGTGCTGACCACCTCCGCCCCCAATTCCCACAACACGGTGGGCGCGACCTTGTAGGCCGCGCCATGCGCGCAATCGACGGCGATGCGCAGGCCCTCCAGGCTCAGCCCCTTCGGGAAGCTCGCCTTCGCGGCCTCGATATAGCGGCCCGGCGCGTCCTCCAGCCGGCTCGCGCGGCCGAGCTTCTGCGGGCGGACCAGCGATTCGGAGAGGTTCGGCGCCTCCATCAGCGCCTCGATCTCGGCCTCCTGCGCGTCCGACAGCTTGAGGCCATCGGGGCCGAACAGCTTGATGCCGTTGTCCTCATAGGGGTTGTGGCTGGCCGAGATCATCACGCCGAGATCGGCGCGCAGGCTGCGGGTGAGCAGCGCGATGGCCGGCGTGGGCAGCGGGCCCACGATCATCACATCCATGCCCGCGCCGATGAAGCCCGCGGTGAGTGCGGGCTCCAGCATGTAGCCCGACAGGCGCGTATCCTTGCCGATCACGACGCGGTGCCGATGCGTGCCCCGGTTGAAGAACCTGCCGGCCGCCTGGCCGAGGCGCAGCGCCGTGCCGGCATCCATCGGCGGCGTATTCGCCTTGCCGCGAATGCCGTCCGTGCCGAAATGCTTGCGTGTGGGCTTGGTCATGGCGGGGAGCTACGCTTCCTCGGGTTCGGCGTCCACCGGCGGGTCGAAGCGGCCCTCCTCGCAGGCGAGGAAGACGCGCAGCGCCTGCGCCGTCTCGGCCACGTCATGCACCCGCAGGATCGCCGCGCCGTTGCGCGCGGCAGCGAGCGCCGCGGCGAGCGAGCCGGGCATGCGCTCGGCCGCCGTCTCGACCGCCGCGATCTCGCCGATGAAGCGCTTGCGGCTGGCGCCGAAGACGATCGGGCAGCCCAGGCCCGCCAGCAGGGGCAGGCGCTCGACCAGGGTCAGGTTGTGCGGCAGGCGCTTGCCGAAGCCGATGCCGGGATCGATGGCCAGCCGCTCGCGCGCGATGCCCTGGCGCGTCACCCAGTCGAGCCGCGCGGCGAGGAACTGCGCCACCTCCAGCGCCACGTCGCCGTAGCGCGGGTCGCGCTGCATGGTGCGCGGATCCTCGCCCAGCATGTGCATCAGGATGATGCTGGCCTCGCTGCGCGCCAGCACGCGCGCAGCCGCCGGGTCATGGCGCAGCGCGGTGACGTCGTTGACGATCTCAGCGCCCGCTTCGAGGGCGGCGAGCATGGTCGCGGCATTGCGCGTATCGACGCTGACCGGCGCCGCCTTCGCCAGTTCGCGGATCACCGGCAGGATGCGCCGGCATTCCTCCTCCGGTGCGACGGGCGTCGCCCCCGGGCGCGTGCTCTCGCCGCCGATGTCGAGCAGGTCGGCGCCGGCTTCCAGCATCAGATGGCCGGCCGCGATCGCCGCCCCGGCATCGAGATGCCGCCCGCCATCGGAGAAACTGTCCGGCGTGACGTTGAGGATGCCCATGATCAGGGGGCGATGCGCCGGCAGGCCCGCGAAGGCGGGCACGGGTTGCGCCAGCGCGACGACACGGGGCTGCCAGGCTTCCGGCACATCGGCCAGCGGCAGCACGCCCGGCGGCGCGCCGGGGCCGATCAGCCGCACCAGGGTGAAGGCCGACGGCCCGCCGGCGAGCGGCAGGGCGATGTCGGCGGCGATCGCGGCCTCGGCGTCTCGCCCGCGCAGCAGGCCGAGCGGCTCGACCCAGGTTTCGGTCACGACTCGGGAACCCCTGAAACAGCAAGGGCGGGGACCATGCCCCGCCCCTGCGCCAGCGAAAAGATGAAAGCGTCAGCCGCTGCGGATCACGTCCCCGGCGCCGGGGCGAAGCCGCCCGGGCTGGGGCGGGGGTTGGGCCGGCCGGAGCTCGGCACGGAGCCGCGGCCCTGGTTCACCGGCTCATCCGGACGCTCGCGCACCAGGGGTTCGCCCTTGATGATCTGCTTGATCTCGTCGCCGGAGATGGTCTCGTACTCCAGCAGGCCCTTCGCCAGCAGGTGCAGCTCGTCCATGTTCTCGCTGAGCGTCTTGGTGGCTCGGGCATAGGCGGCGTCGATGATGCTGCGGATCTCGGCGTCGATCTTGCGCGCCGTCTCCTCCGACAGGTTCTTCGATTGCGTCACCGAATGACCCAGGAAGACCTCCTGGTCGTTCGAGCCATAGGCGATCATGCCGAGATTGTCGCTCATGCCCCATTCGGTGACCATGCGCCGCGCCTGGTCGGTCGCCATCTTGATGTCGCCCGAGGCGCCGTTGGAGACCTTGTCGGCGCCGAAGATGAGTTCCTCCGCCACGCGCCCGCCCATCGCCATGGCGAGTTCCGCCTTCAGCTTGGACTTGTGCTTGGAATAGCGGTCGCCCGCGGGCAGGGACATCACCAGGCCCAGCGCGCGGCCGCGCGGGATGATGGTGGCCTTGTGCACGGGATCGCATTCCGGCTCATGCATCGCCACCAGCGCGTGGCCGGCCTCGTGATAGGCGGTCATGCGCTTCTCATCCTCGGACATGACGAGCGAGCGGCGTTCCGCCCCCATCATAACCTTGTCCTTGGCCATCTCGAATTCCTGCATGCCCACCGTGCGCCGGCCCGAACGCGCGGCGAGCAGCGCGGCCTCGTTCACCAGGTTGGCGAGGTCGGCACCCGAGAAGCCCGGCGTGCCGCGCGCGATGGTCTTGGGATCGACGTCCGAGGCCAGCGGCACCTTGCGCATGTGAACTCGGAGAATCTTCTCGCGCCCGTTCACATCCGGGTTCGGCACCACGACCTGCCGGTCGAAGCGGCCCGGGCGCAGCAGCGCGGGGTCGAGCACGTCGGGGCGGTTGGTCGCCGCGATGATGATGACGCCCTCATTGCTTTCGAAGCCGTCCATCTCGACCAGCATCTGGTTGAGCGTCTGCTCGCGCTCATCATTGCCGCCGCCCAGGCCCGCGCCGCGATGGCGGCCGACCGCGTCGATCTCGTCGATGAAGATGATGCAGGGCGCGTTCTTCTTGCCCTGCTCGAACATGTCGCGCACGCGCGAGGCACCCACGCCCACGAACATCTCGACGAAGTCGGAGCCCGAGATGGTGAAGAAGGGCACATTCGCCTCGCCGGCGATGGAACGCGCGAGCAGCGTCTTGCCGGTGCCCGGCGGGCCGACGAGCAGCACGCCCTTCGGGATCTTGCCGCCCAGGCGCTGGAACTTCTGCGGGTCGCGCAGGAAGTCCACGATCTCTTCCAACTCGGCCTTGGCCTCGTCGATGCCGGCCACGTCCTCGAAGGTCACGCGGCCCTGCTTCTCGGTCAGCAGCTTGGCCTTGGACTTGCCGAAGCCCATGGCGCGCCCGCCGCCGCCCTGCATCTGGCGCATGAAGAAGATCCAGACGCCGATCAGCAGCAGCATCGGGAACCAGGAGATCAGGATCTGGAAGAGCGGGTTGACGTCGCTCTCCTCAGGCCGCGCGACCACGCGCACGCCGCGATCGGTCAGCTTGCTGATCAGCGTCGGGTCTTCCGGCGTGAAGGTCTGGAAGCTGCGGCCATCCGAGAGCTGCCCGGTGACGATGCGCCCCTGGATGGTGACGTCGCGGACATGGCCCGCATTCACCTCGTTCAGGAAGTCGGAATAGGCGACCTGCTGCGCGGTCCGGGTGCTGCCGCCCGAAGGCTGGAACAGGTTGAAGAGCGCCACCAGAAGCAGCGCCACGATCACCCAAAGCGCGAGATTGCGGCCGAAATTGTTCACCGTGTCGTCCCTTGCCTGTCGCCTGGTCGCCGCTCAGTCCCGGCGCCTGGCCTCTAGATAGGGTGTCCGCGCCAGCCTTCCATCCGGGCTCGTGCGGAACCTTTTCGCCTCAACCCGACAAGGCCCGAACAGCCACGCCGGCACCAAGCGCCGCCCCGCCGGGCGCGAAGCGCAGCCGGAGGCCCGGCACCGGGCCAAGGGGAGCGTAGCCGAGCGCCGGCACCGCGACCAGCATTCCTTGTGCGCGCAGGGCCGGCAGCCCCTGGCGCACCCGGGCCGGCATCCAGGCCGGGCCGGCCGGCCCCTCCCTGGCGGGGCCAAGCGGTCCGATCTCGAGCCCCGGCGGGGCGGCCTCGACCAGCCAGCGCCCATCCCAGAGCAGGCCCGGCCGCGCGGCCTCGGCCGGCGCCAATGCTGCGACCTCGCGCGCCAGCACGCCATCCGCGCCGAGTTGCACGCCCTGCAAGGTCCCCGCCCCCTGGCGCAGCAACTGCCGCAGCGCCGCCATGCCCGGCGCATAGGCCGCGCCACCGACCAGCCGCAGCGCCTGGCCGAGGGCGGCCAGCGCCACCGGGTCGTGGCCGAGCGCGGCGAGGTCGATCCGCGCGAAGCCCTCCGGATGGAGCGTCAGGCAGCGCCCGAGTCGCGCCGCCTGCGCGGCCTCGGCCGCGGCGCGCTGCGTGGCGAAGCGGCCCGCGGCCCGGCCGAGCGCCGCCTCGGCCGCCGGGGCCTGGGCCAAGGCGTGGCGAAGGCGGATGCGGGTGAAGCGCGGATCGGCGTTGGAGGGGTCACGCACCGGCACGAGCCCTGCCGCTGCCACCACCGCCTCGAGCCGCGCCGCCGGCACGCCGAGCAGCGGCCGCAGGATCACCGCTGGCCCGGCCGCGCGCCAGGGCGCCATGCCGGCGAGCCCGGAGGGGCCGCTGCCATCCCCGGCGCGCAGCAACAGCGTCTCCGCCTGGTCGCCGGCATGGTGGCCCAGCGCCAGGAGGGGCACGCCCCGCGCCGCCGCCTCGCCGAGCAGTGCGGCGTGGCGTGCCTCACGCGCCCGCGCCTGCAGGCCTGAACCACCGGACAGCCCGAGCGGGAGCACCACCGGCGCCATCCCCTGCCCCGCCAGCAGCGCCGCAACGTGGCGGGCCTCGGCCGCGCTGTCGGCGCGCAGCCCGTGCTCGACCACCACCGGCAGGCAGGCGCCGCCGCGCGCACGCGCCCAACGATGCAGCAACAAGGCGAGGGCGAGGCTGTGCGGGCCGCCGGAGACGCCGGCGAGGATCTCGGGAGAAGGCCCGAAGGGACCTAGCGGCGCCATCAGCGCCGCGAATGCCGCGTCCGAAAGCGCGGTCAGCGGCCTGCCGGCCCAGGGATCAACGGCATTGCGCGCGGCGCCGGGCATCGGCCACGCGCTCGGCCAGGGGGCCGGAGAGGTTCGGGCTGCGGCTGCGCAGATCATTGAGCTGCGCGCAGGCGTCGCGGTTGTTGCCCAGGCCGATCAGGGCATTGGCCACGCCCAGCATCGCCTCGTTCGAGCGCGCCCCCTGGGGCGAGCGGCGGAAGGCGTCGTCATAGGCCACGGCGGCGGCGCCGAAATCGCGCTTGCCGAACAGCGCATCGCCCAGGAGCATCTGCGCATCCGCCTGCCGCGGCGCGTCGCGGGAGGCGATGACCTCCCGCGCCGCGGCCTCGGCGGCGGCAAAGTCGCGCCGGCCGAGCGCGGCCTGCCCCTCGGCCAGGGCGCGCTGCGGTGGGCGCGGGCCCGCGGCGGCGGGTGCGGCAGCCGCGGCGCCAGCCGCGCCAGCGGCGGGCGCGGCCGGGCGGGCGGGGGCGGCGCCGCTGCGCTGGCCCTCCAACGCCTGCAGGCGGAAATCGATGTCGCCTTCCAGCTTCTCCACCCGCTCGCGCGTCTGGCGCTCGCGGAATTCGGCCTGCTCGGCGCGGCCGCGCATCTGGCGGAGTTCTTCCTCAAGCCGGGTCACGCGGTCGAGCAGCTGCGGCACGAGTTCGCCCTGCGCCCCGCTCGGGCGCGGTGCGACGGGCACCGGGGCGCTGGGCGCGGGCAGCCCGCCGCCGCGGCGCAGCGCCTCGACCTCCTGGCGCAGCTGCAGGATCTGGTTCTGCAGCGCGATCCCCTCCCGCGTCTCCACCTGCGCGGTGGCGAGGCCCGGCAGACCGAGCAACCCGATGCCCACAATGGCGGCGCGCAGCAGGCGCATGGAGGGGATTCCTTGCAGCGATCGGGCCGGGGCTCAGCCCCCGGCCCGTTCGGGTTCAGCGAACGACGGTGACGGCGCGGCGGTTCTGCTGCCACGCATCCGGCGTCGAGCCCAGCGCCGCCGGGCGGTCCTTGCCGTAGGAGATGGTCTGGATGCGGCTGCCCGCGGCACCCGAGGCCACCAGCACGTCGCGCGCCGCATTGGCGCGGCGCTGGCCGAGGGCGAGGTTGTACTCGCGCGTGCCGCGCTCATCGGCGTGGCCTTCGACCGTCACCTGCACCTGCGGATACTGCGCGAGCCAGGCGGCCTGGCGCTCGAGCACGCTGCGCTGGTCGGCGCGGATGTTGCTGCGGTCCGTGTCGAAGAAGACGCGGTCGCCGACATTGGCAACCAGGTCTTCCTGGCTGCCCGGGCGCGGCGCGCCGGCATTCGCCCCCGCACCCGCGCCACCCGCAGCACCCGTGGCATCGGTGTTCGAGCAGGCGGCGAGCAGGGTGAGTGCGGCGAAAGCGCCGAGGATCTTGGTGTTGCGCATCGGAAAGTCCTTCATGAAGTCTGCGTTTGACGGCGGGTGGGTAGCCGCAGCACGGCCGGAGGGTCAAGATTCGCCGCGGAGTCGCAGCGGCTTCGGCATCACGCCGGAACAATCGGCCGCGATGTCAGCTCAGCAGCGGGCTCCAGGCGGGGTCGGAGGCGTCGGTGGGTGTCACCATCTGCCTCTCGTTGAAGCCCGCGATGTCGATCTGCGCGAGGCGGGAGGTGTGGCCCGCCCCGCGCGCATCGCGGGAGGGGGTTTCGCGGTGGAAGGCCAGGACACGGCCATTCGGGGCGAAGGTCGGCCCCTCCATCGACCAGCCCTCGCTCAGGATCCGCTCGCCCGAGCCATCGGGGCGCATCACGCCGATGCCGAACTGGCCCGACGAGATGCGCGTGAAGGCGATCAGGTCGCCACGCGGCGACCAGACCGGCGTCGCGTAGCGGCCCTGGCCGAAGGAGATGCGGCGCGCATTCCCGCCATCGGCGCTCATCACGTACAATTGCTGGTCGCCGCCGCGGTCGGAGTTGAAGACGATCTGCGTGCCGTCGGGCGAGAAGCTCGGCGAGACATCGAGCGAACTGCCGCTGGTCAATTGCCGCTCGCGCCGGCTGCCGAGATCGACGACATAGATGTTCGCATCGCCGCCGCGCATCGCCGCCAGCGCCACGGAACGCCCATCGGGCGAGAAGCGCGGGCTGAAGGTCATGCCGCCGAAGCTGCCCAGCACCTGCTGCTGCTGGGTGTTGAGGTCGAAGAGGTAGACCCGCGGCTCGTTGCGGAAATAGCTCATGAAGACGATCTGGCGCTGCGTCGGGTGGAAGCGCGGCGTCAGCGCCTGGAAGCTGCCATCGGTGAGGAAGCGGTGGTTCTCGCCATCCTGGTCCATGAGCGCGAGGCGGCGCGTGCGCCGGTCGCGCGGGCCCGATTCCGCGACATAGACGATCTGCGTGTCGAAATAGCCCTTCTCGCCCAGCAGGCGCTCATAGATCACGTCGCTGATCAGGTGGGCGATGCGCCGCCACTGCGCCGCGGGCGCGGTGAAGGCGGTGCCCTGCAATTGCTGCTCGGGCAGCACGTCCCAGAGGCGGAATTCGACGCGCACGCGGTCCGAACTGGCCTCGACGCGGCCCGTGGTCAGCGCCTGCGCGCCGATCACGCGCCAATCCTGGAAGCGCGGGCGCTCGGCCGCGGCCTCGGGGCTCTGGATGAAGGCCTGGCGCTCGACCGGCCGGAACAGGCCGGAATTGCGCAGGTTGGCCTGGATGACGCGGGCGATGTCGCGGCCCAGGCGCTGCGCCTCGGGGGTGGCGCCGGCCATGTCGGGCACGGCGATCGGCACCGGATCGGTGCGCGCGCGCGTCACGTCGATGACGGTGGTCTGGTTGCCCTGGGCCGCCAGGCTGTCCGGCAGCAGGGAGGCCACCACGCCACCGCCTGCCCCCAGGATCAGGCTGCGACGACCGAAACCGGTTTCCGGCAGGCTCATCGGATGAATCCTCTCGGCGAGAAATTGAACTGGAAGCGGTTCTGGTCCGCCGTAAGCCGGCCGGGCGGGACCGGCAACGGCGAGCAGGCGGGGTCGAGCAGCGCCCGGCGGGCGCGTTCATACAGGCTTTGCGCCCGCGGGTCGCGCGGCACGCCCTCGGGGCCGGGCAGCACGTTACGGATCACCCCGCCGCGATCGACGATCGCGATCAGGCTCACGCGCATGTCGGCCAGGCCCAGCATCCCCGGATCGACGCGCCAGCACTCGCCGATGCGCTCGCCGATGGCACCGCGCTCGCCGGCATTGAGCAGATCTGTCCCGGTCGGCGCACCACCACCCTGGGCAGGGCGGCCGGCCTGCGGGTTGGGCCGGCCGGTGGGCGGGGTCTGCTGCTGCTGCTGGGCGCGCAGGCGCTCGAGCGTGTTCTGCACGCTGGTGCTGCGTTCCTCCGGCCGGGCGACGGGCGGGGTCTGGCCGGTGCCGGGGGTCTGCGCCGGCACGGGCGGCGGCGGTGCGGGCGGCGGGGGCAGCGGCAAAGCGGGTTCGGGCCGCGCCGGGGTGGCGGCGGGCGGCGTGGGCGTGGCCGGGCGCGCCGGGGCGGGCGTCGGCGGGCTGGGCGCGGGGGTCGGCGTCGGCGCAGGCGGGGTCGGCCGCGGCACCGGCGGGGCGGGCGGCGGCGGCGGCGGCAGCGTACCATCCGGCACCACGGGCACGGGCGGCGCGGTGGGCCGCGCGGGCGTGGGCGGCGCCGGGGCCGTCACGGGCGGGGTCGCGGGGGGGCTTGCGGCCGGCGGGGTCGGTGTCGGCGGTCGCGGCACCGCGACCGGCGCGGGGGCCGGCGGCGGGGGCGGCGGCGGCGGCGCGGGCTGCGGCGGCTCGGGGCGCGGCGGCGTGGGGGGCATCGGCGCGGGCGCGGGCTCGGGCGGGGCGGGCACCGGATCAGGCGTCGGGCCGGGGCGCTCGCCCTGGGCCTGGGAGGGCGGCTCGGGCGAGGCGAACTCGACCGCCACGGGGCGCATCTCCTCCGGCTCCGGCAGCGGGCGGACGGCGCCGTAGATCAGCCCCGCGATGGCCAGCAGCAGATGCAGGGCGAGCGAAATGCCGAGCCAGACCTTCAGGTCCGGCCCGCGCTCCGCCTCCCCGCCATAGGCCAGCGTCGCCGACACGATCCTACCTGCGCGGCGGCTGGGTTGGGGCGGGCGGGGTCGCAGGCCGCGCGGCGGGGGTCGGCTGCTCGGCCAGCAGGGCCACGCGCTGGAAGCCCGCGCTGCTCACGATGCCCATCACCTCCATCACCCGGCCATAGGATATGGCGCGGTCGCCGCGCACGAAGATGCGCCGCTCCGGCGCGCCGGCGGGCTGGTTGCGCAGGATGGCCTGGAGTTGCGGCACCAGCGCCTCGGCCTGGACTTCCTCATTCTGCAGGAAGATTCGGCCCTCAGCGTTCACGCTGATCGTCAGCGGTTCCTGCTCCTGGTTGAGCGCCCCGGCCTGGGTGCGGGGCAGGTCCACGGGCACGCCGGTGGTCATCATCGGCGCGGCCACCATGAAGATGATGAGCAGCACCAGCATGACGTCCACGAAGGGGGTCACGTTGATCTCGCTCATCGGGCGGTAGCGCCCGCGCGGGCCCTTGCCCCCCATCAGCTGCCCGGCCACCGGACTACTCCCCAACCGGCGCGGCGGGGCGCGGGGCGCGCGGGGCCTCGCTCGCCGCCTCGGACTGGCGGGAGAGGATGGCGCCGAATTCGGCCGCGAAGGCCTCCATCCGCCCGGCGAGGCGGGCAAGGTCATTGGCCAGCTTGTTGTAGGCGATGGTGGCCGGGATGGCGGCGACGAGGCCGATGGCGGTGGCGAAGAGCGCCTCGGCGATGCCCGGCGCCACCACGGCGAGGGAGGTGTTCTGCATCCCCGCGATGGCGCTGAAGCTGTTCATGATGCCCCAGACCGTGCCGAACAGCCCGATGAAGGGCGCGGCCGAGCCCGTGGTGGCCAGGAACACCATCCAGCGTTCCAGCCGCTCCATCTCCCGCTGGATCGCCACCGACATGGCGCGGTCCACCCGTTCCTTCAGCCCCGTCACGGCGAGGTCGGAGGTCGGCATGCGCGCCGCCGAGCGCTTCCACTCGCGCATCGCAGCCCCGAAGACGGCGGCCATCGGGTGGGCGGGCTGCTCGCCCTCGCGGCTGTAGAGCTCATCGAGGCTGCCGCCGGACCAGAAACGCTCCTCGAAGGCGTCGGCCTCGCGCCGGGCGCGGCGGAGCGAGACGGTCTTCTCGAAGACGATCGCCCAGACCCAGACGGAGGCGAGCAGGAGCGAGATCATCACCCCCTTCACCACCCAATCCGCCATGAGGAAGAGGGACCACAGCGACAGATCATGCGCCGCCGGGGCGAGAGCGGTGGCGGTGACGTTGCCCAAGGCACTTCTCCTTCAGCACCGGATGGCAAGCCAACCGGGTAAGACTTCAGGAGGACGGGGCCCCGTCCTCCACCAATTCCGCCAGGCGGCTGCGCCAGGGTTCGGGCAGCCGCGCGGCGCGCATTCCTTCGGCCCGCACGCAGACCAGCCCGACCTTGAGCCGGGCGAGCACGGCCTCATCCGCCTCCCGCATCACGACCTGGATCAGGTCGAGGGTGGCGGCGCCGATACCGGCCACCCGTGTCTCGACCCACAGGGCCTCATCGAGTCGCGCCGGGCGGACATACTCCACTTCGATGCGCCGCACCACGAGCATCAAATTGTGACGCTCCATCATAAGTGCATGGGACAAGTGCATGGCACGCAAGGATTCGGTCCGGGCCCGCTCGGCCCATTTCAGGTAGTTGGCGTGATAGGCGACGCCCCCCGCATCCGTATCCTCGAAATAAACGCGGACCGAAAAACGGTGAAACCGTGTCATTCTTGCGGGTCCGTGGTCCCCGCCAGCAGATCGAGCTGCCCGGAGAAGCCCGAAGGGGGCGTCAGGCCGAGATGCCGCCAGCCCGGCTCGCCCAGCATCCGCCCGCGCGGCGTGCGCAGCACCAGCCCCTCCTGGATCAGGAAGGGCTCGACCACCTCCTCCAGCGTGTCGCGGCTTTCGGCGAGTGCGGCGGCCAGCGTCTCCACCCCCACCGGGCCGCCATTGTGGTGCTCGGCGATCCGCCGCAGGTAGCGGCGGTCCTGCGCATCCAGCCCCAGCCGGTCCACCTCCAGCCGTGAGAGCGCCGCATCCACCATCGGGCGGTCCGCCAGGCGGCCGGAGACGAGGGCGAAGTCGCGGATCCGCCGCAGCAGCCGCCCCGCCACGCGCGGCGTGCCCCGCGAGCGCCGCGCGATTTCCAGCGCCCCTTCCTCGGACAGGGCGAAGCCCAGCTTCTCCGCCCCGCGCCGGACGATCAGCAGCAGTTCCGCCACCTCGTAGAATTGCAGCCGAAGCGGGATGCCGAAGCGGTCGCGCAGCGGTTGGGTGAGCAGCCCGGCGCGCGTCGTGGCACCGACCAGGGTGAAGGGCGGCAAATCGATGCGCACGGTGCGTGCCGCCGGCCCCTCGCCGATGATGAGGTCGAGGCAGAAATCCTCCATCGCGGGGTAGAGCGTTTCCTCGATCGCCGGCTGCAGCCGGTGGATCTCATCCACGAAGAGCACGTCGCGCGGCTGGAGGTTGGTGAGGATGGCGGCGAGGTCGCCCGATTTCTGCAGGATCGGGCCGGAGGTCGCGCGGAAGCCCACGCCCAGCTCGCGGGAGACGATCTGCGCCAGCGTGGTCTTGCCCAGGCCGGGCGGGCCGAAGAGCAGCACATGGTCCATCGCCTCGGCGCGCTGCCGGGCCGCGCCGATGAAGACCTCGAGATTCTCGCGGATCGTCTTCTGGCCGATGAACTCCTTGAGGTTCTGCGGGCGCAGGCTGCCCTCGACGGCGTCCTCCTCCTGGCGCGTGCCGTCGGTCATGCGCGGTTCGCTCATGGCGTGGTTCCCCTGGGGGCCATCTCCCGCAGCGCCTCGGTGATCAGCGCGTTGAGGTCGGCCCCCTCACCCAGGCGCTTGGCCGCGCGCGCCACGGCCGCCGCCGCCTCGGGCCGCTTCCAGCCGAGATTGGTGAGCGCCGAGGCCGCATCCGCCTCCGGTCCGGCGGGCACGAAGGCCGGCAGCGCCACGCCGCCCACCCCATCGGCCTCGGGCATGGCGCGGCCCACCGCCCATTTCTGCATCGCGGGCTCATCGACGATGCGGTTGGCGGTGGCGGCACCGAGGCCCTTCACCTCCGACAGCCGCTTCCTCTCCTTCGCCGCGATGACGCGGGCGAGTTCAGGGGGCGTGAGGCCGGAGAGCACCATCAGCGCCTTCTGCGGGCCCACGGTCTTGACCTCGATGAGGGCCGAGAAGGCCTCGCGCTCCGGCGCGTCGAAGAAGCCGTAGAGCGTGATCGCGTCCTGGCTCACGCGCGTCTCGATCAGCAGTTTCTGCACGCCCTCGCGCGCCGTCAGCTTGTCGAGCGTCTTGCGCGAGCAGGCGACGAGATAGCCCACGCCATTCACGTCGAGCACGCAGCCATGCTCATGGACCGATTCAACGAAGCCTTTCAATGACCCAATCATGATCTTTGTGCCCTCAAGCGCCGGGCGGCCGCGTCCGCGGCCTTGGCTCGCCGCATAGGCGGCGGCGGCCATTCGGCCGCTCGGCCCGCTTCGCGCGCCGACGGGCGCATGACAGCCGTCATGCGCCCGCCCTCGCCACAGCAGCGGAAAAGGCGTTGCGCGTGCTGCGGTGATGCGCGTGGCAGATGGCGATGGCGAGCGCATCGGCCGCGTCGGCGCGCTTGAAGGTCACACCGGGCAGCAGATGGCGCACCATCGCCTGCACCTGCTCCTTCGCGGCGTGCCCGTTGCCGACCACGGCGCGCTTCACCTCCATCGCGCCATATTCGCGCACCGGCAGCCCGGCGATGGAGGGGGCGAGCAGCACCACGCCGCGCGCCTGGCCGAGCTTGAGCGCGCTCTCCGGATTGCGCGCGACATAGGTGTGCTCCACCGCCGCCTCATCCGGGGATTGCTCGGCGATGACGCGGGCGAGGCCCTGGTGCAGCACCAGCAGCCGGTGCGGCAGGTCATCGGCCGCATCGGTGCTGATCACGCCCTCGGCGCAGAAGCGCAGGCGGAAGCCGTCATGCTCCACCAGCCCCCAGCCCGTGTGCTGGAGGCCCGGGTCGAGCCCGAGGATGCGAATCGGGGGCCGGGTCATGCCCCGTATTACATCAAATCTGCCGGGATGGCGGGCCGGCTGCTTTGGCCGGCCCGAGGCCGCGAATGCGGCCCGCGCACAAACCGGTCGCGCTGCACAGCACAACAGCCGCCTGCGCGAAGGCAAGCGCGCGGAGCGCGCGCCCGCCATCTGAGGGCACAAATCAAACGCTGAGGCGTTCCATGGCGGCGGCATCGACCTCGAAATTCGCATAGACGTTCTGCACGTCGTCATGGTCGTCGAGGATGTCGAGCAGCTTCAGGATGTCCCGCGCCCGCTCCTCATCCAGGTCGATGGTCGTGCTCGGCCACCATTCCAGCTTCGCGGCCTCGGCCGTGCCGAATTTCTGTTCCAGCGCGTCGCGCACGGCGGCGAAATCCTCGACGGCGCAGGAGACCTCGTGGCCCTCCGCGTCGCTTTCCACATCCTCCGCCCCCGCCTCGATCGCGGCTTCCAGCATGGTGTCGGCATCCCCGGCCGCAGCCGGGTAGCGCAGCACGCCCTTCCGCTCGAACTGGAAGGCGACCGAATTGGTCTCGCCCAGCGCGCCGCCGCCCTTGGCGAAGATCGAGCGCAGATCGCCGCCGGTGCGGTTGCGGTTGTCGGTCAGCGCCTCGACGATGATGGCGACGCCATAGGGGCCGTAGCCCTCGTAGCGGACCTCCTGGTAGTCCTCGCCCTGCAGGCCTGAGGCGGCGCGCTTGATGGCGCGGTCGATCGTCTCGCGCGTCATGTTGGCGACGAGCGCCGCCTTCACCGCCGCGCGCAGGCGCGGGTTCATCGCCGGGTCGGGCAGGCCGAGCTTGGCGGAGACGGTGATCTCGCGGATCAGCTTGCCGAAGGCGCGCGCCTTCTTGGCACCCTGGGCCGCCTTGCGGTGCATGATGTTCTTGGCGTGGGAATGGCCGGCCATGGCCCTGTGGCTCCAAGCTTGGGGCGCCGGTGCAATCCCGGCGCGCGCGCCCCTATAGCGGCGACGCGCGGGAAACGCCAAATCCGAGCGGTTGCCTCAACTTCCGGTTCATATCTGCGCGGCAGTATGCGCCCATGGCGTCCCCCGGCTCCCCTGAGCCTCCCCCTCTTCGATCGGGCCTGCGGTTGCCGGCATTGCTGCTGGTGGCCGGGCTTGTCGTCATCCTTGCTGCGATCCTGGCCAACCACCTGTTGGCGGAGCGATTGCTGGCGAAGGATACGCAGGCCAGGGGCCAGGAATTGCTGTCCCAGATCGCCCAGGGATCGCCCATGCTCACCCTCCCGGCCGGCGTGCTGACCTGGCGCCTGCTGGATTCCGAGGGGCGCGAGATCGCCGGCCAGGGGACACCGCCCGCACCCGGCACTGCCCGCAGCGACATGCTCACCGCGCTGCGACTGCCGCATGGCCAGGACGGGCAGACGCTCGAGGCACTGGTCGACCAGACCGAGCGCCGCGCGCAGTATCGGGAAGCCTTCTTCCTTGCCGAGCTTGCCATCGCCGTCTTCGGCGTCGCGGCGGGCGGGCTGTTGATCTGGGCCGGGCTGGGCGGCCAGCGCAGCGAGGCGGCCGAGGCCCGCGCCCTCTTCTTTCGCCGCCACGACGCCCTCACCGGCCTCGCCACCCATGCCGAATGTCGCGAGCGGCTGGATGCTGCCCTCGCCCTCGCCCAGCGCCAGGGATTCGGCATCGGCGTGCTGGTGCTGGACCTGCGCCGCTTCCGTGACGTGAACGATACGCTCGGCCGGGCCGGGGGGGATGCGGTGCTCGGCGTCATCGCCGCGCGCCTGAGCGGGGCGGTGCGGCGCGAGGACACGGTGTCACGCCTCTCGGCCGACCGCTTCGCCGTGATCCAGAGCGGCATCTCCGGCGTGCCCGGCGCCACGCGCCTCGCCGAACGCCTGATCGCCCTGGTGGGCGAGCCGGTCGCCATCGCGGACGGGGAGGTGATTTGCGCCGGCGATATCGGCATCGCCGTGGCGCCGCAGGATGGCGCCAGCGCCGAGATCCTGCTGGCGCGGGCCGAGGCCGCGCTGGGCGTTGCGCGGGCCGGGCTCGAGCCGGGCATCAGCTGTTTCGAACCCGGCCAGGACGCCGCCCTGCGCCAGCGCCGGGAGACCGAGCGCGACCTGAAGCGCGCCCTGGCGGAAGGCCAGTTCACCCTGCACTGGCAGCCGCAGCGCAACATGGCCGACGGAAGGCTGACCGGCTTCGAGGCGCTGGTGCGCTGGCACCACCCCACGCGCGGCCTGGTGCCGCCCAATGACTTCATCCCGGTCGCGGAAGCCTGCGGCCTGATCGTGCCGCTCGGCGCCTGGGTCCTGCGCGCCGCCTGCGCCGAGGCCGCGACCTGGCCGGGCAGCTTCCGGGCGGCGGTGAACCTCTCGCCCGCGCAGTTCCGGCATGGCGCGCTGGTCGCCACCGTGGCGGAGGCACTGGCCAGCACCGGCCTGGCACCGGGGCGCCTCGAGCTCGAGATCACCGAGAGCCTGCTGCAGCACGACCCCGAAAGCGTCGTCGGCCTGCTGCGCGAGCTGCGGGGCCTCGGCGTGAACATCGCCATGGATGATTTCGGCACGGGATGGTCCAGCCTTGCGCATCTCTGGCGCTTCCCCTTCGGCAAGCTGAAGATCGACCGCGCCTTCGTGAAGAACCTGGCGCGCGACCCCAAGGTCTCGGCCATCGTCGCGACCATCGTGGGCCTGGGCCGCACGCTCGACATGCAGGTGATCGCCGAGGGCGTGGAGACCGAGGAACAGGCCCGGCTGCTGCTCGCCAAGGGCTGCGAGCACGGCCAGGGCTGGCTCTACGGCAAGCCCCTGCCCGCCGAGGCCGCCCGCGCGCAGATCGCCGCCGAGATGCAGGAACGCGCGCACAGCGCCGCCTGAGGGCGGCCGCTACGCCTTGCGCCCGGCCGCGCGCCGCTCCCCGTCCAGCAGCGCGGCCTTGCGCGGCACGCCCCAGCGATAGCCGGTGAGGTCGCCACTGGCCCCCACCACCCGGTGGCAGGGCACGAGGAGCGAGACCGGGTTGCGGGCGCAGGCCCGCGCCACGGCGCGCGTCGCGCTCGGCTGGCCAAGTTCGGCGGCGAGGCCGGCATAGGTGCGCGTCTCGCCCAGGGGAATCGCGCGCAGCGCCTCCCACACCCGGCGCTGGAAGGCGGTGCCGCGCAGGTCGAGCGGCAGGGCGAGTGCGGCCGCGGGCTCGGCCAGGAAGGCGCAGATCTCCTGCACCGCCGCCGCCAGCGCCGCCGGCGCGGGCTCGATGCGGGCCTTCGGGAATCGCGCGCGCAGATCGCCCTCCAGCGCCGCCGGCGGCTCGGCGAAGCCGATGAAGCAGATCCCGAGATCGGTGGCGCCGACCAGCAGCGGGCCCATGGCACTCTCGGCATGGGCGATGCGGATCACCTCCCCGGCCCCGCCACGCCGGGCCGCGCCGGGCGTCATCCCGAGATGCCGGGCCGTGTCCTCATAGACCCGGCTTTCGGAGCCGAAGCCGGCCCCCGCCACGGCCTCCGCCACGCGATCGCCGGCGGCGAGCGATTCCTGCAGCCGCCGGGCGCGCACCCCTTCGGCGTAGGAGCGGGGCGTGACGCCGGTGATGTCGCGGAACAGGCGCAGGAAATGGTGCCGCGCATAGCCGGCGCGGGCGGCGAGCGCCGCGAGGCTCGGGATGGTCTCGGCCGTCTCGATCATCCGGCAGGCGGCGGCGACGGCCTCGGCCTGGAGTGCGACGCGCGCGCCCTTCGGGTCGCAGCGCTTGCAGGCGCGAAAGCCCGCGGCCTCGGCGGCGGGCGCATCGGCGAAGAAGCGCGTGTTGCGCCGCAGGGGCGGGCGGGCCGGGCAGCCGGGGCGGCAGAAGATCCCCTGCGTCGTCACGGCATAGAGGAAGGGGGCGCCGGCGAGGTCCGGGTCGCGCGCCAGCACGGCCTGCCAGCGCAGCGCATCGGGATCGGGATTGGGGGGTGTCAGGGCATCGGGCATGGCGGCAGGGTGCGGCGGCGCCGCGGCGCGCGCCATCCGCGCGTTGCGCTACAACGCATCGCCTTCCGCCTGGCGCGCCAACTCCCGCCGCCGCTCGGCCCCGCCCGGCATCTTCGGGTGCAGCGCCAGCGCGGCGTCGAAGCTGCGCAGCGCGCCGGGCAGGTCGCCGGCCTCCTGCTGCAATTCGGAGAGTTGCACCAGCGCGCCGAAATGCCGGGGTTCGAGGCGCAGCGCCTCCCGCAGATCACGCGCCGCCGCCGCGCGGTCCCCCAGCGCGGCCAAGGCGCGCGCGCGCAGCAGCCAGGCGTCGGCAGCGCCGGGGTCGAGCACCAGGGCGGCGTCGAAATCCTCCAGCGCCTCGGCGGCCTCGTTGCGCTGCAGGTTGCGGATGCCCCGGCGCAGCAGCAGCCCCGTGGCCGGCGAGGCCGCCTGGCCCCAGACGGCGCGGATGCGCGCCTCCACCATCTGCCCGCCCTGGGTGTCCGGCGCGCTGGCCAGCGCCTCGAACAGCCGGTCGAGCTCCGCCTTGCGGGCCTCGGCGCTGCCCGGCCGCGGCGCCTGGGCGGCGGCAGCGCCGCAGAGCAGCAGGGGTGCGACAAGGCCCAGCGACAGCAGGGTACGTCGGATCATGCGTCCATGCTCGGGCATGCGCGGCGGCGGATCAACGCCGAAATGGCCAGATGCCGCGCCGCTTCGGCTTCCGGGGCGGCCGGGGCGTCAGGTCCTGCAGCCGCGCGCCGAGCGCGTGGAAGATCTCCCGCAGCCGGACCGCATCCCCCGCCGATGCCTCGAAGAGCGGGCGCAGCCCCTCGGGCGTGGTGTCGCCGACAGCCAGCACGCCCAGCCCCGCGCCGTGCTCGAAATGGAAATGCGGCCGGCTGGCGCTGACTTCCGCCCAGAGCTGCCACACCCCAAAGCCGCGGTCGCGCACCGCGGTGTCGTGGAACAGGATCACGCCCCGCGGGGACATGCGCGGCAGCCAGGTCTCGAAATCGGTGCGCACGGCGTCGTAGGTATGCAGGCCATCGATGTGCAGCAGGTCCACGCCGCCGGCAGGCTCCTCGGCGGCCGCGGCCTCGAAGGTGCCGACGAAGAGGCGGGAGAAGGTGCCATAGCGCGGGTCGTGATGCGCGCGCAGCTCGGCGAGCACCCCGCCATCATACTGCCCGGCGTGATCGTCCCCCGCGAAGGTATCGACGCCGAGGCAGGTGCAGGCCAGGGCCTCGCGCTGCACGGCCTCGGCAAAGGCGCAGAAGGAGACGCCGACATGCACGCCCAGCTCCACGATGCGCCGCGGCCGGGCCGCCGCCACCAGCCAGGCGGCGAAGGGCAGGTGCATGGTCCAGGCCGATCGGTGGTCCAGGCGCGTCGGCACCTCCAGCGGAAGATGCGCGGCGAACAGCGCCGCGGGCATCCCCTCCAGCCGCGCCATCAGCCGCGCCGCGCCGCGGCCACACCGGCCGGCTCCGGCCCGCCGGCCATCCAATCCAGCAATTCCACCGTATGCACCGTGGGCATCCGCCCACCGCTGAGCTGCGTCAGGCAGCCGATATTGCCCGCCGCGATCAGATCCGCCCGCGTGCGGTCCAGGTTGCCGAGCTTGCGCTCCCGCAACTGCCCGGCGATGTCGGGCTGCATCAGGTTGTAGGTGCCGGCAGAGCCGCAACACAGATGCCCCTCGGCCGGTTCCTTCACCGTGAAACCGGCGCGCTTGAGCAGATCCTTCGGCGCGGTCGTGATCTTCTGGCCGTGCTGGAGAGAGCAGGCGGCATGATAGGCCACGCTCAGGCCGGGCTTTTCCCGGGTCGGCGCGTAATCGTAGCGCAGCAGCAACTCGGAAATGTCCATGGTCATGGCGGAGATGGCGGCGGCGCGCGCCGCCCAGGGCGCCTCCTCGGCGCGGAACATGAAGCCGTAATCCTTCACCGTCGTCCCGCAGCCCGAGGCGTTGACCACGACCGCGTCGAGGCCCTCGCGCTGCATCTCCATCGTCCAGGCCTCGATATTGGCGCGTGCGAGGCGCATGGCCGGGTCGTGGTGGCCCATATGGTGATCGAGCGCCCCGCAGCAGCCCTGCTGCGCCGTCACCACCACGTCGAGGCCCATGCGCGTGAGCAGCCGGATCGTCGCCTCGTTGATCGAGGGCGCGAGCACCTGCTGCGCGCAGCCGGTGAGCAGCGCCACGCGGCCGCGGCGCGGGCCGATGGCGCGGTAGGTGCCCGGCCGTTCCACGCTGCTCGGCGGGTCGAGGCGCTGGGGGGCGAGCTTGAGCATGGCACGCAGACGCTTGGCCATCATCGACTGGCCCGGGATCAAGCGCGCCAGCGGCCGGCCCAGCCCGGCGCCGAACAGGGCGAGGCGGAAGCGCGCCGGATAGGGCAGCAGGAAGGAAAGGACCCGACGCAGCAGCTTCTCCGGCCCGGGGCGGTCATAGGTCTCCTCGATATGCCGGCGGGCATGATCGACGAGGTGCATGTAGTTCACGCCCGAGGGGCAGGTGGTCATGCAGGAGAGGCAGGAGAGGCAGCGATCGACATGCTGCACCACCTCCGGCGTGGCCGGGCGGTCATTCTCCAGCATGTCCTTGATCAGGTAGATGCGCCCGCGCGGGCTATCCAGCTCATCGCCCAGCAGCAGGAAGGTGGGGCAGGTGGCGGTGCAGAAGCCGCAATGCACGCAGGTGCGCAGGATGCGGTTGCTCTCCGCCATGTCCGGGTCGCGCAATTGTTCGAGCGTGAAGTCGGTCTGCATCCTGGGTCTCCCGGCCGCCGCCAAGATGGGGGTTTCGCGGGCGAAGCGGAAGAGCAGGCGCATTGCAGACCGCCCTGCCGGGCGCCATGCTGCCCCGCGGGAAGGGGGGGCCGCCATGCACGCCTTGGTCGAGATCGCGCGGGTCCACCTGCTACTGCTGGGCGTCGTCGTGCTCGGCTGTCAGTTGATCGGCCTGTTCATCGGCTGGCGCCTGGGCCTCGCGGTGCGCCGCCGCGCCGCCGAGCACCAGGAGGTGGCGGAAGGCATCGGCGTGGTGGTGGGCGGCCTGCTTGGCCTGCTGGCCTTCATCCTCGGGTTGAGCCTCAACATGGCGGAGGGCCGCTACCAGGAGCGCCGGCAGCTTGGGCTGCAGGAGGCCAACGCCATCGGCACGGCCTGGCTGCGCGCCCAGGCGGTGGGTGGGCCGGAGGGCCGGGCCATCGCCGCGGAGCTCGAGAGCTACACGCGCCAGCGGATTGCCTGGGTCGTCTCGGCCCGGCGGGCGACGGAGCTGGCGGCCCTGAACGCCGAGACCGGCGCGGCCCAGGCGCGGATGTGGGGCCAGGCCACCGCCGTCGCCCGCGCCAAGCCCGACGCGCTCTCGGTGTCCCTCATCAACGCGCTGAACGAGACCTTCGACCTCGCGACCAGCCAGCGCTACGCCTTCGAGAGCCGCATGCCCCCCGAACTGCCCTGGCTCCTGCTCGGGCTGACCGTGCTGGGGGTGGGCGCCATCGGCTACCAGGGCGGGGTGCGCAACAACCTGCAGCCCTCGGTGACCCTGGTGCTGCTGACCGCCTGGAGCGCCTGCATCATCCTGATCGTGGATCTGGCATCGGCGCGCGCCGGCCTCGTGCGGGGCGACCCCGCCCCCTATGAGTGGACCCTGCAGGGCTTCTCAAGCGGTCTCGTCCTGCCCCCGGGTGCCGCCCCGCGCTGAATTCTGCCTGGCACGCCGCTTGCGCCCTTCCTCGTGTCCACCGCGAGGAATCGCAAGATGCAATGCATGCCGCAACACATTGGGCGCCGCCCCCGAGGCCTCGATGTCCAGCCGCGCCGCCCCCGAGGCGTCCTGGCGGCGCGCATTGCGTCCCGCGCAATCCTCTGCGGTGGCCCGACCGCCATGCGCGCCACCCTCCCCCCGATCAGGAGTCGCAAGATGCGAAACGTCCCCTCCCAGCCGGACACGACGCCCGTGCAGAGCCTGTCCTCCCCCTCGCGGCAGCGCGGTTGGCTGGGCGCGGCGGAGTTCGCCCGCCAGCAGGCGCTGCTGCGCACGGGCCGCGCGGCGCTGCTGCCGCAACCCGGCACTCCCGAGCGCCGCCGCGCGCCGCGGCCGCTTCACCGGGCGTTGCCGACGGTGCCGTAACTGCTGGTTCAGGCCAGCGCCTCGAACCGGCAATTCACGGCGAGTTCGCCGACGGTCGCGGTGTTGGGCAGGCGCAGCACCGTGTCCACCAGCACGGCGATGTCCTCGGGCCGGCTCATCGCTTCGCGCGGGAAGCGGGCCTTGGCCGTCATCTCGGTGGCGACGAAGCCGGGGCAGAGTGCGGTGGCGCGGATGCCATGCTCCCAGCCCAGGCGCCGGACCTCCTGCGTCAGGGCGATGACGGCGAATTTGCTCATCGCATAGCCGAGATTCTCATTGGCCACGCGCTTGCCCGAGAGCGAGGCGATGTTCACCACCCGCCCCTCGCCGGCCGCCATCAGATGCGGCCAGGCGGCGCGGATGACGCGCATCGGGCCCTTCACATTCACCCGCCACATCGCGTCATGCGGCGCCTCATCGGCGTCGAGCAGCCCGGCCATGGGGTTGATGCCGGCGGCGTTCACCACCGCGTCGATCCGCCCGAAGCGGGCCAGCGTGGCGGCGACCCAGGACTCGGCCGCGCCCTCCTCCTCGGCTTCGTAGCGATGCGCCATCAGGTCGGGACCGGCCGAGATGCGCAGCGGGCCGCGTGCGCCCGCGCTGACGAACCAGCCCGAGCCATGCAGGCGGCGCAGCACCTCCCGCCCGATCCCGCGTGAGGCTCCGCTGACCATGACGACGCGACCGACCGGATCGAGCATGGGCGTATTCTCCTGGCTTGGCGGCCAGCCTGCCGCGCCCGCCCAAGGCCATCAAGGCCCGGCGATCAAGGCCAGGCGGCGCAGGCCTCGAGGCTGATCTCACGCGCCTGGGCGAAGGCGGCCTCGACCCACTCGACCACCAGGGGATGCGCCAGCACCGCATCCGCATAGGCCTGCGCATCGGGGGCGAGCGGCACGGAATAGGTGCGGAAGCGGCTCGCCATGGGCGCCCACATCGCATCCGCGAAGTTGAACTCGGCGCCGAAGAGATAGGGCCCGCCCGCGCCCCAGGCGGCACGGGTCTGGCGCCAGCTTTCCTGCACCCGCGCCACCTGCGCCTCCACCCCCGGCCGGCCGAGCAGCTTGGCGTTGGAGGGGATGCCCGCGGCGATCGGCCAGCGCTTGACCAGGTTCATCGGCATCGCGGCGCGAAGTTCCGCGAAATGCGCGTGCATCTCGCTCGCCGACATGCGCGCGGCCGTGCGCGCCCGCAGTTCCTGCGGCCAGATCGCGCTGCGGGGCGCCAGTTCCCAGAGGTATTCGGCGATCGCCATCGTGTCGGTGACGGTGAAATCGCCATCGCGCAGCACGGGGATCAACCCGGTGGGCGAGGCAGCGGCAAGCTTCGCCTTGCTGTCGGCGCGCGACAGGAACAGCGTTTCCGCCTCGAAGGGCAGGCCCGAGAGCCTACAGGCCAGCCAGCCCCGCATGGTCCAGGTCGAGGACCATTTGGCGCCGATCACCAATCGCATCATCCATGGGACCTCCCCAGATCCCGGCCCCGGAACTGCCGCCCCGACGCCTGGAGATTTGTTGCACGCCCACCGGGCGGCGCAAAGCCCGTTGGTTGACGCGCCGCCCGCCCGCCGCGACCATCGCTTCTCTGGGGCAATAGAGGATCGGTTCGGCATGGATGTCGCGACACGGGTGGAACAGGCGGCGCAGGCATCGGGGGCAGAGTCCCTGGCCTTCCTGCGCGAGCTGATCGCCCTGCAAAAGCAGGGCGAGGCGGCCGTGCAGGCGCATGTCGCCGCCGCCTTCGCCGCGCTGGGCTGCCAGGTGGAGAATCGCCGCTACCGTCCGGCCGACGTCGTGCTGCGCGAGGAATTCGCCGCCGAGGCCGCCATGGCGGCGGAGGAGCGCGAGGCCGTGCTCGCCCGCCTGCCCGGCACCGGCGGGGGCCGCAGCGTGATCTTCTTCGCCCATCCGGATGGCGAGGCCTTCCAGCCCAATCACGGCTGGAAGCACGACCCCTTCGCGGGCGAGATCGCCAACGGCCGCCTGCATGGCTGGGGCGTGTCCGATGACCTCGCCGGCGTGGCGACGATGGTGGCCGCGCTGCGCGTGCTGCACGCAGCGGGGCTCAAGCCCAAGGGCGAGGTGATCTGCGCCAGCACACCCTCCAAGCGCCATGCGCGCGGGGTGCATGCGCTGCTGCATGGCGGTGTCACGGCCGATGCGGCCGTCTACCTGCACCCGGCGGAATCGGGCATCGGCATGCGCGAGGTGAAGGCGCTCGCTTCAGGCCAGCTGGTGTTCCGCATCATCGTCCCCGGCCGCCTGCCGCCCACGCAAGAGCCGGGTCATGCGGCCTTCGCGCATCTGGCGGTGAACCCGACCGACAAGGCGATGGTGGTGCTGGCAGCGCTGCGCGCGCTGGATGCGCGCCGCGCCGCGCGGGTGCATCACCCGGCACTCGACGCCGCGGTCGGGCGCAGCACCAATCTGCTCGTGGGCGACATCCGCAGCCTGGGCGATGGCCGCGCGGCGCGCGTCGCCCCCGCGCTGCAACTTTCCTGCGCGCTCGCCTTCCCGCCGGGCGAGAAGCTCGCCGATGTGCAGGCCGAGTTGCTGGCGGCGATCACCGAGGCGGCGCAGGCGGATGACTTCCTGCGCGACAACCCGCCCCGCGTGGAGATGCTCTCGGGCGTCACGGGCGCGGAGGTCACGCTCGACCATCCGCTGTGGATCGAGACAAGTGCCGCGGTGCTGCGCGGCACCGGCACCGCACCCGAGATCAACCCGCTGCACACCTCCTCCGACATCCGCAACCCGATGGTGCAATCGGGCATTCCCTGCGTCGGGCTCGGCCCGCTCTGCGGCGACCTGACGCAGAATGGCGGGCGCGACGAATGGGTGGATGTGGCCGACTACCAGCGCGGCGTCGCCGTGGTCGCGGCGCTGATCGCCGGCTGGTGCGGCGCGGCATAACGCTTCAGGACCCTCGAAGAACAGGAGAGCAGGATGCAACCGCCGATCAATATCCCGATCAAGGAGCCCGCGTGGCTGCGCGAGTTCAAGGCCTTCATCATGCGGGGCAACGTCATCGACCTCGCCGTGGGCATCGTCATCGGCGCGGCCTTCACGGCGATCGTGGGCTCGCTGGTCGAGGACCTGATCAACCCGATCATCGGCCTGCTGATCGGCGGCATCGATTTCTCGAACCTGTTCATCGTCCTGAGCGGCGAGCGCAAGCCCTCGCTGGAGGCGACGCGCGCCTCGGGCGCGGCGGTGCTGGCGATCGGCATGTTCATCAACGCGATCATCAAGTTCCTGATCGTGGCGATGGCGATCTTCTGGCTGCTGCGCGTGCTGACGACGCTGAAGCTGAAGGACACGACGCCCAAGGCCCCGACCCCGACCGAGGCCCTGCTGGCGGAGATCCGCGACGAGTTGAAGGCGCGGCCTAAGGTCTAACTCGGCGCCCACTCGGTGCCCGACCAATGCTCGGGCACGCGCACCTCGCCGGCGATGATGGCCGCGCGCAGCGTCTCCAGGCGCTGCGCGAGGGCCGTGGGCACATCGGCGGCGAGCGCCAGGCGCACCGCCTGCGGCGTCTCCAGCCCCAGGCGCTGATCCTCGAAGCGCTCATCGCGGAAGGCGTCGATCGCGGCCTCCATCGCCACGCCATTGTCGGCGATGGCGGAGGCAAGGAACACGTCATCCTCGCGCGTCCAGTCGCGCACATTGCCGATGCCCCGGATCCCCGCAGCGCGTGCCGCCGCGATGGCGCCGCTGCGCCCGGCATCGAGCATGGTGAACTGGATCTCTGCACCCGCTCGCGCCTGCGCCGCCGTCCAGGCCTCGGCCAAGGCGGGGTCATGCTGGTCGCCGCAGAAACCGGTGAGCAAGGTCGCGTCCGGCTTCGCATAAGCGAGCCCCGCGGCGAAGCCCGCGCGGCCACGCAGGCCAGGGGCGACCTTCTCGCCCGAGAGATGCGCGGCGATGCGCCCCTGCATCCACCACCCTGCCAGCGCGCCAGCGAGGAAGGCGGAGTGTTCCTGCAGCACCTCGAAGCCGGCGATGTTGGGGCCCGTGATGCGCCCCTGCGTCACCGCGAAGGCCACGCCCGGGAAACGCGGGGCCACTTCGGCCACCGCCGCCTCGCCCTGCCCGCCATGCGCGATCAGCAGGTCGGCCCGCGCGGCAGCGGCCGCCACGGTCTCGGTGCGCCGCGCGGGGATGGCTTCCCACACCACCTCCGGCGTCAGGCCGAGCCGCGCGGCCGCGCGCTCGAGCCCTGCCACGCCGGCGGCGTTGAAGGCACCCCCGCCCGGCTTGCCGAAGAAGACGGCGACGAGACGCATGCTCAACCCGCCGTGATGCCGAGGCGACGGATGGCGCCGCCGATCACCTCCACCTCCCGGGCGACGAAGGCGGTGAACTCGGCCGGCGTCATGGCGCGGGTGGCCACGCCGAGTTCCTCGAGCCGCGTCTTCATCATCGGCGTCTGCATCGCGGTCACGATCTCGGCATGCAGGCGCGCGACCAAAGCGGGCGCCATGCCGGGCGGGCCGGCCACGCCGATCCAGTTCTCGCTCAGCAGGTCCGGATAGCCCCCCTCCGCCGTGGTGGCGACCTCTGGGGCCATGGCATGCCGCCCCGGCGCGGCGAGCGCGATGGCGCGGATGCGGCCCGAGCGGATGTTCTCCACATTCTGCGGCAGCGGATCGAAGGCGATGGGGATGACGCCGGCCAGCAGATCCGCCTGCATGGGCGAGGAGCCGCGATAGGGCACGTGGTTGAGCGGCGCGCCGATGCGCGTCTGCAGCACCTCGCCGAAGATGTGGGCGATGGAGCCCGCGCCCGAACTGCCATAGCCGGGGGGCGTGGGCTGCGCCTTGATCCAGGCGATCAGCCCCGGCAGGTCGGTGGCCGGCACCAGGCGCGGATTGGTGATGATCACCAGCGGCGCGGCGCCGATATAGGCGATGTGCGTCAGCCCCGTGACCGGATTGTAGGAGATGTTCGGATAGAGCGGCGGCGAGGTGACGATGGGCGCGGTGTTGGACATCAGCAGCACCGTGCCGTCGGGCGGCTGGGCGGCGACATAGCCCGCGCCGAGCGTGCCGCCCGCACCGGGGCGGTTGTCGATGATGGGCCGCGCCGGCAGCCGCGCGCCCAGCGCCTCGGCCAGCACGCGCCCGACGATGTCGGAGGATCCGCCGGGCGGGAAGGTGACGACGAGGCGGATCGGGCGCGTCGGCAGATCCTGCGCCTGCGCGCGGTTGCGCCAGGGAAGCAGGGCGGATGCCGCAAGAAGCGGCAGGTGGCGGCGGCGCATGGCGATCTCCTCGCAATCCGCCCAGGCTTCGCAAGGATCATGCCGCGCGGCCCGGCCGGCAGGGCGTTTCGCCGGATGAGGCGGGAAGCCTTTCTGCCGTCGTTATCCAGAAAAAGAAGAATCTTTCGCGTTCATCCGGCCGCACCCAGATACCTCTGGCGTGTGGTCGTCAACGGTCCTACAACCTATGGGCTTGCCGGGGCCCAAGTCTTCGGCGGGATGCCGGTCTTCCGGTCACAGCCGAATCCCCTGCCGCGCGAGATGGCATGGATTTCGCCAATACGCTTCTCGCGACGCGGTTTTTGCCAAGAGCCTTCGCAGAAGAGGCTCTCGCTGCCAAGGTTGAGACAAGGCTGGCGTTGGGGCGCGGCGGGCACCAAAAGGGTGTCGGCTGGTCGCTTCCAAACCGGAAGGTACGCGTTATGGCTGGCGGAATTTCTGTGCACGCCGTGGATGTGGCCCATGGCCGCCCGGGCACGGGCATGAGGGTTGAGGTCCACCGCATTCTCGAAGACGGCTCCCGCCGCGTGCTGGCGGATGGCCGGCTCTCCCCCAACGGCGCGCTGGACCACCCGATCACCACCGGCGAGGGGGTCGAGGCCGGGATGCATGAGGTGCTCTTCCATCTCAGCGAATTCTACGCCGGCCATGAAAGACCCCCGCCGCCCTTCCTGGAGGTCGTGCCCTTCCGCTTCCGGGTTTTCGACGAACACCTGCACTATCACCTGCCGATCAAGTTCACGCCCTGGGGCTTCTCGTTGTATCGGGGGGCGTGAGCCACACCCCCCTCCCCCCCCTCCCCCTGGGCGGCATGCCGCCCGCGTCGCGCGACCTAGTGGGTCGCGCCGGCGCCTCCCCTGCCTGGCGCTGGCCCAAAGGCGCCGGGCTCGCGATCTCCTTCGTCGTCAATGTCGAGGAAGGGGCGGAACTGTCGCTCACCAGCGGCGATGCGCGCAATGAAAGCGTCTATGAGGCGCGCGAGGAGGTGGTCGGCCATCCCGACCCCTGCATCGAGAGCCACTTCGCCTATGGCAGCCGCGTGGGGCTGTGGCGCATCCTGGATCGCTTCGACGCGCATGGCGTGAAGGCGACCTTCTCGTCCTGCGGGCGCGCCATCGCCGCCGCGCCGATCCTCGCCCAGGCCGCCCATGCACGCGGGCATGAGATCTCCGCCCATGGCTGGCGCTGGGAGAGCCATGCCGGCATGGCGGAGGCGACCGAGCGCGCGGTGATCGCCGCGACCGTCAAGGCCATCACGGATGCCACGGGCGAACGCCCCGTCGGCTGGCACACGCGCAGCGCCTCTTCCGTCAACACGCGCCGGCTGCTGCTGGAAGAGGGCGGCTTCCTCTACGACAGCGACTGCTACGATGACGACCTGCCGCGCAGCACGCCGCGGCCCGATGGCGCGCCGCATGTCATCCTGCCCTACGCCTTCGACACCAACGACATGCGCTTCTCGCCGGGCGGCGGCTTCATCCAGGCGGAGGATTTCTCCCGCTACTGCCTCGGCGCCATCGACTGGATGCTGCAGGAATCCGTGACGGCCCCACGCATGCTCTCGATCGGGCTGCATCTGCGCATCATCGGCCGGCCCGCGCGCATGGCGGGGCTGGAGCAGGTGCTCTCGCGCATCGCGCGCGACCCGCGCATCTGGATCGCGCGCCGACGCGATATCGCCCAACACTGGCTGAAGGTCGCCGGCGCATGAGGCTGCTCGTCGTCAATTCCAACACCACCGACAGCGTCACCGCACGCATCGAAGAGGCCGCGCGCGCCGCGGCCTCGCCAGGCACGGCGATCACCGCCATCAGCGCGCCCTTCGGCCTGAAGCTGATCGTCAGCCGCGCCGATTGGCTGGTCGCCGGCCCCGCGACGCTCGCCGCACTCGGCGCGCATCGCGGCAGCTACGACGCGGCCATCATCGCCTGTTTCGGCGACCCCGGCCTGGATGCGGCGAAGGAATTGCTCGACGTGCCGGTGCTCGGCATCAGCGAGGCCGCCTTCCACGCCGCCTGCCTGCTGGGGCGGCGCTTCGGCATCGTCAGCTTCACCGCCGCACTCCGCCCGATGTTCGAGGATGTGCTGGCGCATCATGGCCTCGCTGGTCGCTGCGCGGGCTTCCGCATGGGCCCGGCCTTCAGCGGCGACCCCGGCCGGGTGGCGGAGGAACGCGCCGAACTGCTCATCGATCTCTGCCGCCAATCGGTGGAGCAGGATGGGGCGGAGGTGGTGATCCTGGCCGGCGGGCCGCTCGCCGGCCTCGCGCCCGTGCTCGCCCCGCGCGTGCCCGTGCCGCTGATCGACGGCACGGCGGCGGCGGTGCGGCTCGCCGAGGCGATGGTCGGCCTCGCTCCCGCCCCGCGCCCGCACCGCGCCCGCGACCTCACCGGCTTCGCGCCCGACATCGCGGCGCTCTATCGCGGGTGACGCGCGCGCCCGGGGCTGGCAGCATCATGGCCCCGACCGAGGAGGGTTCGTGATGCCCCGCCTGTCCCGCCGCGCGCTGCTCGCCCTGGCGCTGCTGCCGCCCCTGCCCGCTTTGGCCCAGGCCTGGCCGACGCGCGCGGTGCGCATCATCGTCCCCTTCCCGCCCGGCGCGGGGACGGACCTGCTGGCCCGCGCCTATGCGCAGCGGCTCTCCGAACTCTGGGGCCAGCCCGTGGTGATCGAGAACCGCGCCGGCGCCGGCGGCGTGATCGGCACCGAGGCCGCCTCGCGCGCCGCGCGCGATGGCTACACGATCCTGATGGCGAATTCCTCGGTGCTCGCCATCGCCCCGGCGCTGAGCGCCACCCTCCCCTATGACCCGGTCGGCAGCTTCGATCCCATCGCGCTGGTCGGCGCCAACGACAATGCGCTGGTGGTGCGCGCCGCCTCGCCCTTCCGCTCGGTGGCCGAGGTGCTGGAAGCCGCGAAGGCGCGCCCGGGGATCCTGACCTATGCCTCGGCCGGCACCGGCACCTCGACCCATATGGCGGCCGAG
The DNA here is from genome assembly GCF_057219975.1 of Roseomonas sp. TF40. NCBI lineage: Bacteria > Pseudomonadati > Pseudomonadota > Alphaproteobacteria > Acetobacterales > Roseomonadaceae > Roseomonas > Roseomonas sp. TF40. The sequence continues at coordinate 855,056 of NZ_JBXVVR010000001.1, forward strand.
TACTTCAAGCAGGTGGCAGGCGTGGACATCACCCATGTGCCCTATCGCGGCAGCCCGCAGGCGCTGACCGACACGCTGGGCGGCCAGGTGGACATGAACTTCAACACCATCAACGCCGTGCTGAGCGCGGTGCGCAACGGCCAGGCGCGTGCCCTCGGCACCACGGGGGCATCGCGCGACCCGCTGCTGCCGGATGTGCCGACGCTGCAGGAACTCGGCTTCCCGGCCTATTCCGCCAGCGGCTGGCTCGGCTTCGTCGTGCCCGCCGGCACGCCGGGCGAGATCATCGCGCGGATCAGCGAGGGCATGCGCCGCGTCGCCGCCGAGCCGGGCTTCGCCGAGCGCATCGCCGGCATCGGCATGCGCCCGACCATCAGCACGCCGGAGGAATTCCGCGCCCTGCTCGCCCCCGAGATCGCGCGCTGGACGGAAGTGGCCCGCCGCGCCGGGCTCAAGGCCGAGTGATGCAGACGCGCGAGACGGTCTGCGGCACGCGCCACGCGATCTCGGCCGGGCATTACCTGGCGAGTGCGGCGGGCTTCGCGATTCTCGAGGCCGGCGGAAACGCCACCGATGCCGGCTGCGCGGCGGGCCTCGCACTCGGCGTGCTGCACCCCGATCTGGTGAGCATCGCGGGTGTGGCGCCGATCCTGCTGCGCAGCGGCAAGGGTCCGGTCGAGAGCATCGCCGGCGTCGGCCCCTGGCCGCGCGCCACGCCGGCGGATCACTTCCAGAAGCACCATGGCGGGCGCATGCCGCCGGGGATGCTGCGCACCGTGGTGCCGGCCGCGCCCTGCGCCTGGATCACCGCGCTGCAGCGCCATGGCACGATGGATTTCGCCACCATCGCCGAGCACGCCATCCGCTTCGCGGCCGAGGGCTTCGCCGTCTATCCGTTGCTCGCGCAGAACATCGCCGCCCATGCCGAGGATTACGCGCGCTGGCCTTCCAACGCCGCGATCTTCCTGCCCGGCGGCGCCCCGCCCGCGGCCGAATCGCTGTTCGTGCAAAGCGATCTCGCGGCCACGCTGCGCTTCATGGTGGATGAGGAACGCGCCGCGCGCGCCCGCGGGGCGGATCGCGTGGGCGGGCTGGAAGCGGCGCGGGAGGCCTTCTACCGCGGCGAAATCGCGGCCCGCATGGTTGCCTTCACGCAGGATCAGGGCGGCTGGCTGGCGGCCGAGGACCTCGCCGCGTTCCGCTGCCCCATCCTGCCGCCCGCGCAGATCGCCTGGCGCGGGCACAGCATCATGACCGGCGGGCCCTGGTGCCAGGGGCCCACGCTGCTGCAGGCGCTGCTGCTGGCCGAGCAGGCGGGGCTCGCGCGCCACGCGCATAATTCGCCCGACTACCTGCACCTGCTGGTCGAGGTGCTGAAACTCGCCTTCGCCGATCGCGAGCACTTTGTGGGTGACCCGGATTTCGTGGGTGTGCCGCTCGCGCATCTGCTGTCGGCGGAACACATCGCCGCCCGTGCCGCGCGGATCGACCCGGCCCGCGCCTATCCCGGCCTGCACCCGCCGGGCATCGCGGCGAGCCAGGACGAACCGCCGGTCGAGGCCGGGACCTCCTATGTCGCGGTGGTGGATCGCTGGGGCGGGGCCTTCAGCAGCGCGCCCTCCGACGCCTCCTGGAGCAGCCCGGTGGTGCCGGGCCTGGGCTTCGTCATCTCCAACCGCGGCTCGCAGAACCGCACCGACCCCGCGCACCCGGCCGGCCTCGCGCCCGGCAAGCGGCCGCGGCTGACGCCGATGCCCGCAATGGCGATCACGCCCGAGGGCGGCGTCATGCCCTTCGGCACGCCGGGCAATGACGTGCAGCCCCAGGCGCTGCTGCAGGTGCTGATGAACCTCGTCGTCTTCGGCATGACGCCGCAGGCGGCGGTGGAGGCGCCGCGCGTGGCGAGCTACGCCTTCCCCGGCAGTTCCCACCCCTATGAGATGCACCCGGCGCGGCTGAACGTGGAGTCGCGCATCGCGGAAGCGACGCGCGCGGCCCTCTCCGCACGCGGCCACGACGTGCGGCTCTGGCCCGAGCGCACCTGGCTCGCCGGCTGTGTCGAGATGGTGCGCCAGGAGGGGCCTCTGCTGCGCGCCGCCGCCGATCCGCGCCGCCCGGCCGCCGCGATCGCGCTCTAGGGTGAACCGCGCCCGCGCCATCCTCGCTTTGGCGGCGCCGACCGCGCTCGGCTCGCTGCTGCAGGCGGCCGCGCAGCTCGCGGAGATGTGGATCGCGGCGCGCCAGGGCACGGCGGCGCTGGCGGGCTGGGCTGTGGTGCTGCCCTTCGCGCTGCTCATGCAGATGATGTCGGCGGGCGCCATGGGCGGCGGCGTCGTCTCGGCCATCGCGCGCGCGCTGGGCGGCGGGCGGCGGGAGGAAGCCTCGGCGCTGGTGGTGCATGCGGCCTGGATCGCGCTGGCCGGCGGCCTGCTCTTCGCCCTGCCCCTCGCCCTGGCGCCCCGCGCGATTCTGGGCCTGATCGGCGGCGCCGAGGCGGCGGAGGGGGCGGCGCTCTACGCCACCTGGCTCTTCGGGCTGGGGGCGGTGCCGGTCTGGCTGATGAACACGCTCGCCTCCGTGCTGCGCGGCGGGGGGCGGCACGCGCTGGCCGCACGGGTGCTGGTGGTGGCCTGGGGCGCCTATCCGCTGCTCGCCTGGCTGCTGGCGGAACCCTTCGGCATGGGCCTGGCCGGGCTGGGCGCGGCGCTGGGCACGGTGTTCTGGATCGCGACGGCGGTGCTCGCGCTGGCCGTGCTGCGCGGCGGCGCGGGCTTCCTGCCGAACCTCGCGGTGCGGCCCTCGCGCACCATGTTCTGGCGCATCCTGAAGGTGGGGCTGGTGGCCTGCCTGCTGGCCACGCTGTCGAACCTCACGACCATCCTCGTCACGGCGCAGCTTGCGACGCGCGGGGCGGCGGTGGTGGCGGGCTATGGCATCTCGGCGCGGCTCGAATTCCTCATCATCCCGCTCGCCTTCTCCATCGGCTCGGCGCTGACGGCGCTGGTCGGGCGCGCCGTGGGCGCGGGCAATTGGGCGGAGGCGCGGCGCATCGCCTGGACGGGCGGGGGCATGGCCTTCGTCTTCGCCGGCGGCATCGGCCTCGTCGTGGGTTTCTTCCCGGTGCAGTTCGCGCGCGCCTTCACCGACGACCCGGCGGTGGTCGAGATCGCGGCGCGGGCGCTGGGCATCATCGGGCCGGCCTATGGCGCCTTCGGGCTCGGCATGGCGCTGTATTTCGCCTCGCTCGGCGCGGGGCGGATGCGCTGGCCGACGGCGGCGGCGCTGGCGCGGCTCGGCTGCGCGGTCGGCGGCGGGTGGGTGCTGGGGCAGTTCTGGGAGCTGGAGGGGCAGTTCCTTGGTGTGGCGCTGGGCCTGACCGCCTATGGCGCGGTGCTCGCCACCTCCATCCGCCCTTCCGTGTGGCGCTGAGCCGCGCCATGCTGCGGCCTGGAGGAAAGCATGGGCCAGGAGTTGGAGGCGCTGCGCGACACCGTGCGCCGCTTCGCGGAAGCGGAGGTCGCGCCCCGCGCCGCCGCGCTCGACGAGCGTGAAGAGTTCCCGCGCGACATCTACGAGAACCTCGCGCGGCTCGGCCTGCTCGGCATCACCGTGCCCGAGGCGATGGGCGGCGCCGCGGCGGGGGTCGAGGCCTATGCCATCGTCATGGAGGAACTCTCGCGCGGCTATGCCAGCGTGGCCGATCAGGTCGGTCTGGTGGAGTTGCTCGCCACCTTGCTCAGCGAGCACGGCACGGAGGCCCAGCGCGCGCAGTATCTGGCGCCGCTGCTGCGCTACGAACTCTCCTGCGCCTATGCGCTGACCGAGGCCGAGGCGGGATCCGACCTTGCCGCGCTGAAAACCACCGCTCGGCGCGATGGCGCGGATTGGCTGCTGCGCGGCGAGAAGCTGTGGATCCACATGGCGCCGCGCGCCGATTTCGCCGCGGTGCTGGCGCGCACCGACCCGGCCGCGGGGCATCGCGGCATGTCGATCTTCCTGGTCGATCTGCACGCGCCGGGCGTCACCCGGCTGCGCGCGGAGCACAAGATGGGCCAGCGCGCCTCGCCCGTCGGCGGCCTGCTCTTCGAGGATGTGCGCCTGCCTGCCGGGGCGCTGCTGGGGCCGGAGGGGCGCGGCTTCCACATGATGATGTCGGTGCTCGACAAGGGGCGCATCGGCATCGCGGCGCTCGCGCTCGGCATCCTGCAATCCGCGCTGGAGGAAAGCGTGCGCTACGCCAAGGCGCGCGTGCAGTTCGGCCGCCCGATCGCGGAGCAGCAGGCGATCCGCTTCATGATCGCGGACATGGCGAAGGATGCGCAGGCCGCGCGGCTGCTGGTGCAGGACGCCGCGCGCAAGATGGATGCCGGGGAGCGCGCGACGCTCGCCGCGAGCATGGCGAAGTGTTTTGCGAGTGACGCCGCCGTGGCGCGCACGGCGGATGCCGTGCAGATCCACGGCGGCAGCGGCTTCATCCGCGGCGTGACGGTGGAGCGGCTCTATCGCGACGCGAAGATCACGCAGATCTACGAAGGCACGAACCAGATCCAGCGGGTGATCATGGCACGGGAGATTCTGGGATGAGCCGGCCGGTGGTTCTGGTGACGGGCGCGCGGCGGGGGATCGGGCGCGCCATCTGCGTGGCCCTCGCCGGCGCGGGCTATGACGTGCTCGGCTGCGATGTGGAGCGCGAGGGCGCGGCCGAGACGCAGGCGGCGGTGGAGGAAGCGGGCGGCTTCTTCGCCTTCCGCCTGGCCAACCTGGCGGAGACCCACGCCATTCCGCCGCTGGTCGAATGGGCCTGGGCCACGCGCGGCGGGCTCGAGGCCGTGGTGAACAATGCCGGCGTGGGGGCCATGGTGCGCGGCGATGCGCTGGCGATGACGCCCGAAAGCTGGGACCGCGCCATGGCCGTGAACACGCGCGCGCCCTTCTTCGTCACGCAGGAGGTGGCGAAGCGGATGGTGGCGAAGGGCGCGCCGATGCGCGGGCCGCGCGGGGCGGTCTTCATCTCCTCCGCCAACGCCACCATCGCCAGCCCCGAGCGCACCGAATACAGCGCGAGCAAGGCGGCAGTCAGCATGGTGGCGCGCTGCCTGGCCTTTCGCCTCGCGGAAGATGGCATCCCGGTCTTCGAGATCCGGCCCGGCATCATCCGCACCGACATGACCGCGCCCGTCGCCGAGCGCTACAGCGCGCGCATCGCCGAGGGCATCACGCCGATCCGCCGCTGGGGCGAGCCGGCGGATGTGGCGAAGGCCATCGCGGGGCTGCTCACCGGCGCCATTCCCTTCTCCACCGGCGATGCTTTCCACATCGACGGCGGCCTGCACCTGCACCGGCTATGAAGCTCGACCCCGCGCTGCTGCGCTACGGCCAGATCGCCGATGACCTTGCCTATGAGACGGGCGGGATCGTGGTGACGGAGGCGCATATCGTCGCCTTCGCGGGCCTGACCGGCGATTTCTACGACATCCACATGGATGACAGCTACGCGCAGGCGCTGGGCTATCCGGGCCGCGTCGCGCATGGGCTGCTGGGCCTCGCCCTCTGCGACGGGCTGAAGAACCGCGCACCGGTGCGCTTCGCCGCGATCGTCTCGCTCAACTGGCGCTGGTCCTTCACCGGCCCGATCCTGGTGGGGGATCGCATCGCCGCGCGCATCCGCGTGCTCGGCAAACGGCTGACGAAGAACCCCGCGCGCGGCATCGTCACGCTGGGGTTCGAACTGGTGAACCAGAAGGACGAGGTGGTGCAGAAGGGCGAGAACGACCTGATGGTTCACGCCTGAATCGAACGCAGGCCACGCTTGCAGATGCGCGCGGTCGCCGCGCCGGGGCTTTCGCGCCGCCAGCGCGCACAGAGCGCCTGCGCCCAATCGGGCCGGTCCTTCGCCGCGTCGTTGATCCAGTTCGCCACGGAATCCTGCACATAGCGCGCGGGGTCGGCGCGCAGCGGCTCCAGGATCGCCTCGCCCCGCGCGGGATCCTGGCGCAGCAGCGGCAGATGCGCGGCCCACACGCCGCGCGGGCGCGTGGCCTCGCTCGCGAAACGACGCAGATTTGCGGAAGGTTCGGCAGTCCAGGGCGTGAGCAGGCGAAGGGCCTCCTCCGTCTGCGCGAAGATGGCCGGGCGCAGCGCCAGCCAGGCCCATTCGCGCACGCCGGCATTGGCATCATCCGCGAGCGGGCGCATGGCCACGAGGCGCGCGGCAAGATCGAGCGGCGCCGCGCCGATCACATGGGCCGCCCAGCCGCGCACCGTATCCGAAGGATGCGCCGCGAAGCCCGGCAGCGCCGCGTATCCGACCTCGCGCAGCAGGAAGTCCCCCATCGCGGCCATGCGCCGCGTGATCCCCTCCCCCGCCGCGACGGGTTGCGGCGATCTGGCGAGGTCGGGCCGCACCGCGCGCAGCAGCGCCCCGTGGTCGATGGCGAGCATCTCGACCAGCGTCCGAGCCTCCGCCACGCCGGCATTCAGCGCCGCAAGCCGCTCCGGCGCGATATCCGCACGGCGCTGCGCCATCTCAGCCGACCGATTCGAACCGGCCCGACGCCGCGCTCGCCAGCACGGCATCGATCAGCCGCAGCACCGGCAGGCCGGTGACGCCGGCATGGCTGGGCGCGCGGTCCTCGCTGATGGCGTCGAGCATCTCGGCGAGCATCGCGCGGTGCGGGCCGTGGTCGAAGGCCATCGGGTCCGCCCCGCCGCCGCCCGCCGCGCCGCGATCCAGGATCTCCACCGGCTGGCCCTTCACATGCAGTTCCAGCCGTTCCGCCACCAGTAGCGCGCTGCCGCCGGTGCCGGCGATCTCGATGCGCTCGGGGAAGCCGGGCTCGGCCACCGTGGTCGCATCCAGCACACCCATCGCGCCAGACGCGAAGCGCAGCGTGGCGGCGGCGATGTCCTCGGTGTCGATGGCGCGCAGGCCGGAGGTCCGCGCGAAGGCACCAAGCTGCGCGACGGGGCCAGCCAGGTGCAGCAGCAGGTCGAGCGTATGGATCGCCTGCGTCAGCAGCACGCCGCCGCCGTCACGCGCCTTCATCCCGCGCCCGGCCTGGGCGAAATAGGCGGCGTCGCGCCACCAGCGGATGCTCGCGGAGCAGGAGAGCAGCGTGCCGAGCGCCCCGCCCGCGATCGCCGCCTTCAGCCGCAGCGCGGCCGGGCGGAAGCGGTGCTGGAAGACCACGCCGAGTTGCACACCCGCCGCCTGCGCCAGCGCCACCAGCGCCTCGGCCCGCGCCGTGGTGATCTCGAGCGGCTTTTCCACCAGCAGATGCCTGCCCGCCTTCGCCGCGGCCTCGGCAACGGGCAGATGCGCGCCGGGGGGCGTGAGCACCAGCACCAGGTCGCTGCTGGCGAGGAGCGGGTCGAGCGCGCCGAAGACCGGCGCCTGCCAGCGGGCGGCGAAGGCCTCGCGCCGCGCGGCACTCGGCGCGTAGCCCCCCATGAGGCGCAGGCGCCCCGCCTGCTCCAGGTCACGGATCGCGAGCATGTGCGGCTGCACCGCCATGCCGAGACCGACGATGCCGAGGCGGATCATGGCCGCGCGCCCTCCCGCAACGCCGCGAGGCAGAGCACGTTCATCTCGTTCTCATAGGCAAGCCCGGCGCCCAGCGGCGCCTCCAGCGAATGCCGCACCGCCGCCTTCACGGCCTGCACCGCGACAGGCGGCAGCGCGGCGAGGCGCGCGCACAGCGCCTCCGCCGTCGGCAGCAGCGCCTCTTCCGCCACCACCTGCTCGACCAGGCGCAGCCGCAGCGCCTCGGCCGCATCGATCTGCTCGCCCGTCAGCAGCAGCCGCATCGCCTGGCCGAAGCCCGCCACGCGCGGCAGCATCTGCGAGGCGCCGCCGCCGCCGACCCAGCCGCGAGTCACCTCCGGAAAGCCGATGCGCGTGCTCTCGGCGGCGATGCGGATATCGGCGGCCAGCGCGAGTTCGAACCCGCCGCCCAGCGCCCAGCCGCGCAGCGCGGCCACCACCGGCTTGCGGAGGCTGCGCACGGCACCGGGATAGTCCGGGCGGTGGCGGAAATCCCAGGCGGTGGCGAAGGCCTCGATGGCGCGCAGATCCATCCCCGCGCAGAAGGCGCGCGCCCCGCCACCCCGCAGCAGCACCGCGCGGATGGCAGGATCGGCATTGATGCGGTGCGCATGCGCCGCCAACTGCCCAGCCATCGCATTGGTGATGGCATTGTGCTTGGCGGGACGATCCAGGGTGAGCGTCGCCACGCCATCGGCGACCGCCAATGTCACCTCGCCATCCATGGCTCTTTCCTCCGCGCCGTTGGCGGATAGAGTAGCGCGAAGAAGGGTCGAGGAAACGGGCAGGATGCGGAAGGTAAGCGCGGCGGAGGCGGCCTCGGTGCTGCGGGATGGCGACACGCTGCTGATCGGCGGTTCGGGCGGCGGCCATGCCGTGCCGGATGCGCTGCTCGCGGCGCTGGGCCAACGCTTCCGCGACCAGGCGAGCCCGCGCGACCTCACCCTGCTGCATCCGGTGGGCCTGGGCGACGGCAAGGAACGCGGCACCGGGCATCTGGCGCAGCGCGGCCTGGTGAAGCGCAGCATCGCCGGCAGCTATGTGAACAGCCCGCCCATGGGCGCGATGGCGCTGCGCGACGAGATCGAGGCCTGGTCCCTGCCGCAGGGCGCGCTCAGCCAGTTGATGCGCGAGATGGCGGCGGGCCGCGCGGGGCTGCTGACCAAGACCGGCCTGCACACCTTCGTCGATCCGCGGCTGGAGGGCGGGCGGCAGAGCCCCTCGGCGCGCGAGGAGCTTGTGCAGCTGGTGACCTTCGCGGGCGAGGAGATGCTCTTCTACAAGCCCTACCATGTGGACGTCGCCTTCCTGCGCGGCACCACGGCCGATGAGGATGGCAACATCTCCATGGAGCAGGAGGCCGTGACGCTCGAGATGCTGAGCGAGGCGCAGGCGACGAAGCGCTGCGGCGGCGTGGTGGTGGTGCAGGTCAAGCGCGTGGTGCGGCGCGGCAGCCTGCACCCGAAGATGGTGAAGATCCCGGGCATCCTGGTCGATCTCGTCGTCGTCGTGCCGGACCAGGCGCAGACCTTCGCCACGCCCTATTCGCCCGCCTATTCGGGCGAGTACCGCATCCCGCTCGACGACATCCCGGCGCTGCCGCTCGATGCGCGCAAGGTGGTGGCGCGGCGCGGCGCGCTGGAACTGTATCCCGGCGCCGTCTGCAATCTCGGCTCGGGCATCTTCACCGGCATCGCCAATGTCGCGGCGGAGGAAGGCTGCCTGGACGCCATCTGCCTGACCAATGAGCAGGGCAATGTCGGCGGCGCCCCGGCCAGCGGGAATGAGGCGGGGGCGGCGATGAACCCCGATGCGCAGCTCGACCAGCCCTACCAGTTCGATTTCTACGATGGGGGGGGGATCGACCTCGCCTTCCTCTCCTTCGCGGAGTTCGATGCGCAGGGCAACGTCAATGTCAGTCGTTTCGGGGACAAGCTGATCGGGCCGGGCGGGTTCATCAACATCTCCCAGAACGCGAAATCCGTGATCTTCGGCGGCACGCTGACCGCGGGCGGCAAGCCCAAGGCGGTGGCGCAGGTGGAGCAGGTGACCTTCTCCGGCCGCTACGCCGCGCAGCGCGGCCAGCCCGTGCTCTACGTGACGGAAAGCGCCGTGTTCCGGCTCGGCGCGGAGGGGCCCGAGATGATCGAGATCGCGCCGGGCCTCACGGTGGAAAGCGTGGTCGCGCGCATGGGGTTCCGCCCGGCGATCTCGCCCGAGCTGCACATGATGGACGCACGGCTCTTCGCCGCGCCGCGCATGGGGCTGGCGGCCGAGTTGGCGGCGAAGCCGGGCAAGGCCCGCTCGGCGCGCCTCGCCGCGCTTTTCGGATGAAGCTCGGCCTGGCAGCCGGCGCGGAGGCGCGCTTCCGCAAGACGTTGACGGAGCGTGACTTCCTGCTGACCGCCGAGGTCACCGGCGACCACGACCCGCTGCATGTCGATGCCGCCTATGCGGCGAAGACCGCCTTCGGCCAGCGCATCGCGCATGGCGCGCTGGTGCTGGGCCTGCTCTCCTCCACCGCATCCGCCATCGCGCACCGCGCCATCGCCGCGGGCGCCGAGGGCGTGCCGGTCTCGCTCGGCTATGATCGCGTGCGCTTCCTCGCCCCGGCCTTCATCGGCGACACGCTGGAGGCGATCTACCGGGTCGAATTGCTGGACCCGGTGCGGGGCCGGTCCGAGGCCGTCTGCGAGGTGCGCAAGGCCGATGGCACGCTCTGCCTCGCCGCCCGGCACCTGATGAAATGGGTCGGGTAACTGGGTGGTTTCCAAACGCCCCGAAGCCGCGCTAGCCTCTCGCCGCTCCCGGGCGCAGACCCGGGCCTGATAGGGGAAGATGTCCATGGAACGTCGCGTATTGCTGGGCGGCCTCGCCGCCGCCTCCGGCCTGCTTGCCGCCCCCAATGTGGTGCGCGCGCAGGCCCCGATCACGCTGAACGGCGCAAGCCAGTTCAACGACGACCACGTCTTCAACCGCTGCATGACGCGGTTCGAGGAGCTGGTGAAGCAGTATTACGGCCGGCCCGTGAACTTCGTGATGCACAAGAACAGCTCGCTCGGTCTCGAGAAGCAGTTCTTCGAGTACATGTCGGCCGGCCGCGCGGTGGACTACGCCATCGTCAGCCCCGCGCACATGTCCACCTTCAGCCGCGCCGCGCCCTTCATCGATGCGCCCTTCCTGTTCCGCGACCTCGCGCATTGGAACCAGGTGCTGGAGGCCGACCTGCTGAAGCCGGTGGCCGATGAGGTCGAACGCCGCGCGCGCGTGGCGCTGATCGGCTATGCGGGCGGGGGCGTGCGCAACATCTTCTCCAACCGCCCGGCCCGCAACATGGCGGAGCTGCGCGGCCTGCGCGTGCGCGTGCAGGGCGCGCCGATCTGGAGCCGCACCTTCCAGGCGATCGGCATGGCGCCGCAGGTCATCGCCTACAACGAGGTCTACAACGCCATCCAGAACAACGTCATCGAGGCCGGCGAGAACGAGGCCGCGGGCGTCGAGCAGATGCGCTTCTATGAGGTCGGGCCGAACCTGCTGATGACGCAGCACGCCATAACCATCCGCCCGCTCTGCTTCTCGGTGCAGACGCTCGCCCGCCTGCCGCGCGAGCTGCAGGACGCGATCAGGCGCGCGGGCAAGGAGGCCGGCACCTTCGGCCGCGTCACCGAGAGCACCGAGGATGAGCAGAAGGTCACGGCCCTCGAGGCCGCGGGCCGGCTGCGCCGCGTGCCCTTCACCGAGCGCGCGGCGATGAACGCCGCCGTGAACCCGGTGATGGCCGCCTATGCGCGCGAGATCGATGCCGAGGGCATCTACAGCCGCATCAATGCGCTGACCTCGTGACGGCGCGGGCGGGGTGGCCGGCGCCACCCCGCCCCTTCCCGTTTCTTCTTCCGCTGCAAGGATATTCCCGCATGGCGCCCCATGGCGCGCGTGGCGCCTTTCGTCGCATCACCGAGATCTATGCGCGGCTGCTGGACCTGCTGCTGGTGCTGACGGTCGCCGTCATCATCATCCCGGTCTCGATGCAGATCTTCTCGCGCTTCACCGAGTTGCTGCCGCGCTACATCTGGACGGAAGAAGCCTCGCGCTTCCTGCTGGTCTGGATGGTGATGATCGGCGCCATGCTCGGCGTGCGCGAGGGCACGCACTTCACCGTCGATCTCTTCGACAAGCTCAGCGGGCGCACCAAGGCGGCGATGGACATCCTCGCCGGGCTCGCGGTGCTGGGCTTCGCGGTGATCTTCGTGATCTATGGCTGGGAATTCACCGACACCGCCTGGTACCGGATCAGCGAACTGGCGGAACTGCCGCTCTGGACCATCCACATGGCCTGGCCGATCGCGGGCGTCACCTGGCTGATCTTCGCGGGTGAGCGCATGTACGACGATGTGCAGATCCTGCTGCATGGCGAAGGCGGGGCGCGCTGATGGGCGGCAACATCCTGGGCACGGGCGACGCCGCCTGGCTGCTCTTCGGCGTCTTCTTCGTGCTGCTGGCGCTGCGCGTGCCGGTCGCGGTCGCGCTCGGCCTCGCCTGCCTGCCGCCGCTGCTGATCGAGGACCGGCTCTGGCCGATGATCCTGGTGCAGGAGACCTTCAACTCCTACAACTCCTTCATCCTGCTCGCGGTGCCCTTCTTCCTGCTCGCGGCCAACCTCATGACGGCGGGCGGCATCACCGACCGGCTGGTGCGATTGTCGCGCTCCCTGGTCGGGCATCTGCCCGGCGGGCTTGCGCAGATCAACGTCGTGCTCTCGGTCTTCTTCGCCGGCATCTCCGGCAGTTCCACCGCGGATGCGGCGAGCCAGGGCAAGCTGTTCATCGAGGCGCAGCGCAAGGAGGGCTATGACGACAGCTTCTCCGTCGCCATCACGGCGGTCTCCGCCGTGCTCGCCGTGGTCATTCCGCCCTCGATCCTGATGATCGTCTGGGGCGGGGTGCTGACGGTCTCGATCGGCGGGCTGTTCCTGGCCGGCATCCTGCCCGGGCTGCTGCTCGGCCTGGTGCAGATGGCGACCGTGCATGTCTATGCGAAGCGCCGCGGCTACCCGACCTATCCCAAGGCCACATGGGGTGAACTCGGCCACGCATTGTTCATCTCGATCCCCGCGCTGATGACCCCTTTCATCATCATCGGCGGCAAGATCTTCGGCTGGTTCACCGCGACCGAAGCCGCCTGCATCGCCGTGCTCTATGCCGGCGTGCTGTCGCTGGTCGTCTATCGCGAGCTCGACCTGAAGGGCCTCTACAACGCCTTCAGCGAGACCGGGCGCTTCGCCGCCATCACGCTGTTCTGCGTCGGCACGGCAAGCGCCTTCGGCTGGCTGCTCGCCTTCTACAAGATCCCCGAAGGCCTGCTGGCCGGCGTCTCCAGCTGGGAGATGGGGATCATCGCCACGGGCTTCTTCATCGCTGCCGTGTTCCTGATCGTCGGCTGCTTCCTGGATGCGATCCCGGCGATCATCATCGTCGGCACCATCCTGCAGCCGATCGCCGCGGCAGCCGGGATGCACCCCATCCACTTCGCCATGATCAGCATCGTCTCCCTCGCCTTCGGGCTGGTGACGCCGCCCTACGGGCTGTGTCTGCTGATCTCCTGCTCCATCGCGGGCATGCGGGTGGTGGATGTGCTGAAGGACACCTGCATCATGCTGGTGCCGATGCTGGGCGTGCTGGCGCTGCTGATCCTCTGGCCCGACATGGCGCTGCTGCTGCCCCGCCTGCTGGAGCCCGATTTCCTGAAGTAGCCTTGCCGGGCGCCCGGCGCGGCGCCACCTTCGCGCGGTGAAGAGCCCTTCCCCGCGCGCCCCCATCCTCTCGCTGCGGCTGCTGCTGCCGCAGCTTCGCCCCTACCTCGCCCGCGCGCTTGGCGCGGGCGCGGCGCTGCTGCTGGCGGCCGGCCTCACCCTCATGCTCGGCCAGGGGCTGCAGCGGCTGATCGATGAAGGCTTCGCGGAGGGTGCCCGAGGTCTCGATTCGGCGGCGCTCTTCATGGGCAGCGTCGTGGCGCTGCTCGCGCTCGCCACCGCCACGCGCTACTACCTCGTCTCCTGGCTCGGCGAGCGTGTGGCCGCGGATCTCCGCCAGCGCGTCTTCGACCATGTGCTGAAGCTCTCGCCCAGCTTCTTCGAATCCGCGCGCACCGGCGACATCCTCTCCCGCATGACGGCCGATGTGGGGCTGCTGCAATCGCTGATCGGCTCGGCGATCTCGATGGGGCTACGCAACGCCATCACCGGGCTCGGCGCGCTGACCATGCTGCTGCTGACCAGCGCGAAGCTCGCCGGCATCGTGCTGCTGGTGCTGCCGCTGGTGGTCGTGCCGCTCATCGTCTTCGGCCGGCGCGAGCGCAAGCTCTCCAAGCTGGCGCAGGAGCGCGTGGCGGACCTGTCCGCGACGGCGGAGGAGATGCTGAACGGCATCCGCATCGTGCAGGCCTTCACGCATGAGGCGCAGGACCGCGCGCGCTTCGGGCGCGAGGTCGAGGCCTCGGTCGGCGCCGCACTCAAGCGCATCGCCACGCGCGCCACCCTGGTGCTGATCGTGATCCTGCTCGGCTTCGGCGCCATCACCTTCGCGCTGTGGGTTGGCGGGCATGACGTGATGGCGGGGCGCATGACGGGGGGCGAGCTGACCGCCTTCGTCTTCTACGCCGTGCTGCTGGCCTCCTCCGCCTCGACGATGAGCGAGCTCTGGGGCGAGATCCAGCGCGCGGCGGCGGCGGCCGACAGGCTGCTCGACATCCTTGCCGCCCAGCCGGCCATCGCCGCGCCGGCGGCCCCGCTCACGCTGCCGCAGCCCGCGCGCGGTCGCGTCTGCTTCGAGGGCGTGCGCTTCACCTACCCGACCCGGCCCGAGACGCCCGCGCTGGACGATTTCTCCCTGACCATCGAGCCGGGCGAGACGGTGGCGCTGGTCGGCCCCTCGGGTGCGGGCAAGACCAGCGTCTTCCAGCTGCTGCTGCGCTTCTACGACCCGCAATCGGGGCGCGTGAGGGTGGATGGCGTGGATATCGCGGCGGTCGACCCCGCCGCGCTGCGCGCGCGAATCGGCCTGGTGCCGCAGGAGCCCGCGATCTTCTCCACCACGGTCGCCGAGAACATCCGCTATGGCCGGCCCGAGGCCAGCGATGCCGAGGTCGCCGCCGCGGCCGAGGCCGCCGCGGCGGATCGCTTCATCGCCGCCCTGCCGCAGGGTTTCGCCACACATCTCGGCGCGCGCGGCGTCACCCTCTCCGGCGGGCAGCGCCAGCGCATCGCCATCGCGCGCGCCATCCTGCGCGACGCGCCGATCCTGCTGCTGGACGAGGCAACGAGCGCGCTGGATTCCGAGAGCGAGCAGGCCGTGCAGCAGGCGCTGGAGACCCTCTCCCGCAACCGCACGACGCTGGTGGTGGCGCATCGCCTGGCGACCGTGCGCAAGGCGGACCGCATCGTGGTGCTGGAGGCCGGGCGCATCGTCGCCACCGGCACGCATGAGGCGCTGGTGCGCGAGGGCGGGCTCTATGCCCGGCTCGCCGCGCTGCAGTTCTCCGAGGCTATTTGAGGATGGTCGCCACCTTCACCGCGCTCTGCTCCGCCAGGATGTCGCGGATCGCCTGGCGCAAAAGCCGCGCATCGCGGATGCGGCTGAAACCCGAGCGGTGGAACAGCGAGATCTCGCGCCCGATCGCGCCGTCATCGATGCGCCGATAGGCCACCATGTCGTCCAGCAGCGCGCCGATCTGCACGGCAAGCTGCGGGATGAAGGAGACGCCCACGCCCGCCGCGACCATCTGGCGCAGCGTCTCCAGGCTCGCCGCCTGCAATTCCGGGCGGTCCTCCCCCACGCTGCCACCGCACACCGCCAGTGCCTGGTCGCGCAAGCAATGGCCCTCCGAGAGCAGGATCAGGTCGGTCACCGGCACGTCGGGCAGGCGCACGCGCTCCACCGTCGCCAGCGCGTGGTCGCGCGGCACGGCGAGCACGAATTCCTCGCGGAACAGGCGCAGCTCCGTCAGGTCCACGCCGGTGAGCGGCGAGGCGGCGAGGATGGCGTCCAGCTCCCCTTCCTCGACCTGGCGGGCCAGCTGGCGCGTCATGCCCTCGCTCAGCATCAGCTTCAGGCGCGGGAATCGCTCGCGCAACGGCTTGAGCAGGAAGGGCACGAGATAGGGGCCGAGGGTGGAGATGACACCGAGGCGGAAGCCGCCCTCCATCGGCCCGGCGCCAGCGGCCGCGACCTCGAACATCCGCCGCGCCTCGGCCACCACGATGCGCGCCTGGGCCACCACCTCGGCGCCGCGCGTGGTCAGCAGCACGCCGCGGGGCGTGCGTTCGAACACCTCGACATGCAGCAGGTCCTCGACCTTGCGGATCTGCGCGGAGAGGGTGGGCTGGCTGACGGAACAGGCCTGCGCGGCGCGGCCGAAGGCGAGGTGCTCCGCCACGGCCAGCAGGTATTCCAGGTCCCTCAGGGACAATCCGGCCAGGGTCATGGGGGGCTCCCGCGCTGCACCCGCGCAGTATGGCGCGTGCGGCCGCTCAGGCGAAGTGATCCGGCCGCAGCACCATGCAATCGCTGATCGTGACGATGGCGGGGCGCGCGCCGAGCAGTTCCTCCTGCCGTTCCACCACGCGGGCGGCGACCTCCGCCGAGGTAATGCACAGGATCACGACATTGTCGAAGATCCCGCCCGGCGCCCCGGCGCGGCGCAGCCCCTGCCGGCCGCGCCCGGCGCTGACGGGCAGCACCGTCCAGCCCTTGGCCCCCAGATTGTCGAGCCAGGCGGTGACCTGCTCGGCCCGCACCGCCTCCATCACGATCTCGATCCGCTTGCGCGCGTGCATGTGTCGCCTCACCCCATCAGTTTTCTTGCGGCCGCGATCCAGAGCGGGATGCCGAGGATCACGTTGACCGGGAATGTGACGGCAAGCGAGAGGGTGACATAGATGCCCGCATCGGCGCGCGGCAGCGCCATGCGCATCGCGGCCGGCACGGCGATGTAGCTGGCGGACCCCGCCAGCACCGCCATCAGCGCGACGCCGCCGGTGGAAAGCCCCACCAGCCAGCCGCCGAACAGGCCGCTCAGCCCGCCCAGCAGCGGCATCACCACCCCGAAGCCGATCAGCCGCGCATCCAGCCCGCGCGGCGCGGCCTGCAACTGCCGCACGGCCAGCAGCCCCATCTCGAGCAGGAACAGCGCCAGCACGCCGGGGAAGAGGCCCTCGACGAAGGGGGCGAATTGCGCCTTGGCCTTGGCGCCACCCGCCCAGCCGATGAAGAAGGCGCCCAGCAGCAGCACGATGGAGCCCGAGAGCAGCACCTCGCGCAGCAGCTTGCCCAGCGCGGGCGGCGCGCCCGGCCCCTTCTCCGCCACGCCGCCACCGGCCCGCGCGAGCAGCAGCGCGGTGACGATGGCGGGGGTTTCCATCGCGGCCAGCACGGCGGGCATGAAGCCCTCGGATGGCATCTGCGCGGCTTCCAGCGCGCCCACCGCGGCGGCGAAGGTCACCACGCTGACCGAGCCGTAATGGCCCGAGACCGCCGCCGCCGTCTCGCGGTCCAGATGCGAGGCCGCGCGCAGCAGGCCGAAGGCCAGGACCGGCAGCAGGAAGGACAGCGCGATGCCCACCGCCAGCGCACCGAGCAGCCCCTCGCTCGCGCCCGGAGTCGCGATGGCGGCCCCGCCCTTCAGGCCGATCGCGACCATCAGGTAGACGGAGAGCGCCTTGGCCAGCGCATCGGGCAGATGCAGGTCCGAGCGCAGGGCGGCAGCCAGCGCGCCGAGGGCGAAGAACAGGACGGGGGGTGGGATCAGGTCGAACACGGGGCGGCGCTTACGATGCCGCCACAGCCGCCGCAAGCGCGGGGTTTGACCCGCGCCGCGCGGGGCCTATCGTGGCTCACCAAGGAGTGCCGGATGGTCGAGGAAATGGAGGTGCCCACGCACCTCACGGTCGAGAACGCGGATTTCAGCCGTGCCCTCGGTTACGTGGACGGCGCCGTGGTGCCGCTGGACGAGGCGCGGATTCCGGTACGCGATCTCGGCCTGATGTATGCCGACATGACCTATGATGTCGTGCACAGCTGGCGGGGCGGATTCTTCCGGCTGGAGGACCATCTCGACCGCTTCTTCGCCTCCATGGCCGGGCTGCGGCTGGACCCCCGCCTGACGCGGGCAGAGGTGCGCGCGATCCTCGCGCGGCTGGTGCGGCAGAGCGGGCTGGACGATTCGTTGGTCTATTTCGCCTGCACGCGCGGCCAGGCCGTGCCGGGCACGCGCGATCCACGCCTGTCCAAGGCGCGCTTCTTCGCCACCTGCACGCCGCTGATCCTGCGCGGGCAGCCGGCGCAGATGCGGCGCGGGCAGCATGCGCTGATCGTGCCCGAGGTGCCGCGCATCGCCGCTTCCTCGGTGAACCCGGTGTGGAAGAACAGCCATTGGGGCGATTTCCTGCGCGCCACCTTCGCCGCCCAGGATGCGGGCGGCGACGTGCCGATCCTGCTGACCCATGCCGGCGACGTGGCCGAGGCGCCGGGCTTCAACGTCGTCGCCCTTGTGGACGGCACGCTGGTCTCGCCCGATTCCGGCGTGCTGCCGGGCATCTCCTGCCGCTCGATGTTCGACATCGCGACCGAGCTCGGCATCCCCGCGCGCTACGGGCGGTTGACGCCGACCGAGTTGCGCGGGGCGCGGGAAGTGTTCCTCACCGCGACCTCCTGCGGGCTGTTCCCGGTGACGCGTATCGATGGCGCGCCAGTCGGCGAAGGCACGCCGGGACCGGTGACGATTCGCTTGCTCAACACCTACTACCGCAAGAAGAATGCCGGCTGGCACATCACGCCAGCCGCAGCAATCACCGAGACAGGGGAATGGCAGAGATGAGGAAGTGGATCACTGGGCTGGCCGGGCTGCTGCTCGGCGGCGTCATGGCGGTCACGCCGGCCGCAGCGCGGGACCTGACCATCGTGGCCGGTGGCGGCGCGCTGCAGGACCACATGCGGCGCACGCTGTTCTCGACCTTCGGGCAGCCCGTGGTGGACAGCGCCTATGACTACAATGTCGGGCCGATCCGCGCGATGGTGCAGGCGCGCAACGTCACCTGGGACGTGGTGATGGTCGAGGCGCCGGACCTGATCCGCGGCTGCGAGGACGGCATCTTCGAGCGCATCGACTGGTCCGTGGTCAACCGCGCGAAATTCCTGCCCGGCGGCACCAGCACCTGTGGGGCGGGGGCGATCGGCTGGGGCGTCTCCGTGTTCTGGGACACGGCGCGCCACGCGAATGGCCCGTCGAATTTCCAGGAATTCTGGGACACGCAGCGCTTCCCGGGCCGGCGCACGCTGCGCCGCGGCGCGCGCATGACGCTCGAGATCGCGCTGATGGGCGATGGCGTGCCGGCGGCCGATGTCTATCGCGTGCTCGCCACCCCGGCCGGCCAGGCGCGCGCCTTCGCGGCGCTGGACCGCATCCGCCCGAGCCTGCATTTCTGGACCGGCGGGCAGCAGCCCATCGAGCTCGTGAACAGCGGTGAGGTGGCCTATGCGGTGGGCTTCGTGGGGCGTACGGCGAACGCGATCCGCGGCGGGGCACGCTACAACCTCAACTGGAACACGCTGCTCTTCGCCTTCGACTATTGGGCGGTGGTGCGCGGTTCGCCCAACGCGGCGGCGGGCATGCGCCTGATCGAGCACATCACCAATCCGGCGCCGCTGCTGGAACTGACCAAGGTCTGGCCGATCAACCCGGTGACGGCGGCGGTGGCGAACGACCCCGAGGTGCGCGCGCGCAACCCGCTGATGATGAGCAACCATCAGGCCGGCGGACTGCAGATCAGCACCGAGTTCTGGCTGGAGAACGGCCCGGACCTCGAGCAGCGCTTCGCCGCCTGGCTGAACCGCTGAGGGCATGATCGCGCGCAGGAACTGGCTGGCGGCGGCGCTGGTCGCGCCGCTGCTGCTGCTGATCCTGGGCGCCTTCCTGCTGCCCGTCGGCGTCACGCTGGGCACGGCGCTCCGTGACCCGGAGGTCGCCACCACCCTGCCCGCCACACGCGCGGCGCTCACGCGCTGGGACGGGCAGGACCTGCCGGGGGAAGAGGCCTTCGCCGCCATCGCCCGCGAATTGGCGGCGGCCCTTGAGGAGCGGCGGATCGGTGACCTCGCCGCGCGGCTGAACTTCGAGCGCACGGGCATGCGCACGCTGCTGCTGCGCGTCGCCCGCGCGGGCGACAATCTCCAGGCGCCCTACAAGCCCGCGCTGATCGCCCTCGACGCCCGCTGGGGCGAGGCGGAGACCTGGCGCCTGATCCAGCGCGCCGGCGGGCCGGTGACCTCGCTCTACCTGCTGCGCGCGCTCGACCTGACGCGCACGCCCGAGGGCGCGATCCGCGCGGTGGAGCCCGAGCAGGCGCTCTACCGCACGCTGTTCTGGCGCACGCTCTCGGTCAGCGTCATCGTCACGCTGGCCTGCGTGCTGCTGGCCTATCCGGTGGCGGCGACGATCGCGCGGCTCTCCGCGCCCTGGTCCTCCCTCGCGCTGACGCTGGTGCTGATCCCCTTCTGGTCCTCGGTGATGGTGCGCAGCACGGCGTGGTTCGCGCTGCTCAGCCGCGAGGGGCCGATCAACGACGCGATGGTGTGGGCCGGCATCCTGGACGCGCCGATGCAGCTTGTCGGCACGCGTTTCGCGGTGCTGCTGGCGACCATCCATGTGCTGCTGCCGGTGGCGATCCTGCCGATGGTGAGCGTGATGACGCGGCTCGACCGTGCCTATCTGCGGGCCAGCGCCTCGCTCGGCGCGGGGGGCTGGATGACCTTCCGCCGCGTATGGCTGCCCCTCACCCTGCCCGGCGTGCTGGCGGGGGGGGCGATGGTGTTCCTGCTCGCCGTCGGCTTCTACATCACGCCGGCGCTGGTGGGCGGCGAGCGCGACCAGCTGGTCGCCTGGTTCATCGCCTATTTCATGAATCGCGAGGTGAATTGGGGCATGTCGGCCGCACTCTCGGTCTATCTGCTGGCGATGACGGGCGCGGTGCTGGCCGTCGCGCGCGTGCTGACCGGCGGCGTGGCCATGCCGGGGGCGCGGCTGTGAGGGTGGCGCTGCCGCTCGTCACCGGGCTGATCCTCGCCTTCCTGATGCTGCCCATGCTGGCGGCGATGTGGTTGAGCTTCTCGCCCACCGAACTGATGGCCTTCCCGCCGCAGGGTTTCTCGCTGCGCTGGTATCAGGATTTCTTCACCAACGGCCGCTGGGTGCTGGCGACGAAGAACAGCCTGGTCGTCGCCGCCCTCACCATGGTGGTGGCGACGCTGCTCGGCACCATGGCGGCGATCGGGTTGCATCTCGGGCGCTTTCGCGGGCGGGGCGTGCTGGTGGCGCTGCTGACGCTGCCGATGGTGACCCCCTTCATCGTGACGGCGGCGGCGATGTTCTTCGCCTTCTCGCTGATCGGCATCGCCGGCACGCTGCCGGGGCTCGTGCTGGGGCATACGGTGATCGCCGTGCCCTTCGTCGTGGTCTCGGTGCTGGCCACGCTGCAGACCTTCGATGCGAATCTGCTCCGCGCGGCGGCCTCGCTCGGCGCGTCGCCCTGGCTGGCCTTCCGCCGCGTGCTGGTGCCGCTGATCTGGCCGGGCATCGCAGCCGGGGCGATCTTCGCCTTCGCCACCTCGCTCGACGAATTCGTGATCACGCTATTCCTGGCGGGGCCGGGGCAGTTCACCCTGCCGCGCCAGATGTACGCGAATGTGCGCGAATACATGACGCCGACGATCCTGGCGGCGGCGTCGCTGCTGTTCGTCTGCTCGCTGGTCTTCCTCGCCCTCAGCGAGGCGTTGCGGTTGCGCGCGAAGCGGCGCAACCGCGCGTGATTCACTTCCGCTCGATCAGTTCGATCTTGTAGCCATCGGGATCTTCCACGAAGGCGATGACCGTGGTGCCGAACTTCACCGGCCCCGGTTCGCGCGTGATCTTGGCCCCGGCGGCGCGCAGCGCGTCGCAGGTCGCGTAGATGTCGGGCACGCCGACGGCCAGATGACCGAAGCCGCCGCCGAGGTCGTACTTCTCGACACCGTAATTGTAGGTCAGCTCGATCACCGCGGCCCCGGTGCTCTCCTCGGCATAGCCGACGAAGACCAGCGTGTACTTGCCCTCCGGCACATCACGGCGGCGCAGCTCCTTCATGCCGAGCGGGCCTGTGTAGAAGGCGACGCTCTTCTCGAGGTCACCGACGCGGATCATCGTGTGCAGCATGCGAGGCTGGCTCATGTCGATTCGTCCTTGTTGAAGTCGGCAAGAAACTGATCCGGCTGGATCGCCACCAGGAACAGCCCGGCGGCCTCCGCGGCGGCGACGGTGACGTCGCGGTCGATCACGATGGTGCCCGATTGTCCGTTGCGGCCCTCGATCGCGATGCCGCGCAGCCCCGCGGCCGCGGCGGCGCGGATGGTGTCGGGGCCGATGACCGGCATGTCCACGCGAATATCCTGGCGCGGCTTCATCAGCTTCACCAGCACGCCGCCCGGGCCTTCGCGCTGCAACTCGCCGCAACGGGCCAGCATCGCATCCGTGCCCTCGATCGCCTCGAGGCCGAGCACCATGCCCTGCTGCACCACGCATCCCTGCCCGACATCGGCATTGCCCAGCGCGCGCACCACGCCGATGCCGCGCGCGATGTCGGCGCGCGCCTGGTCATCGGGCTGGATGCGCGTCAGCGGCCCTGGCTCGACCAACAACTCGGCCAGGATCTCCTGACCACCGAGCGGATTGAAGCCTTCCTCGCGCATCAGGGCCACACAGGCGGCGAGAAGGCTGTCGTCGCCACCAAACAGCGCACGGCGACCCAGCCTTGCCGCGATCTTCGCGCCTTCGGCATCGAAGCGCAGCGACAGGAAGGAAGGCCGCTTCACCTTGCCCGCCAGCACCAGGTCGCGCGCCCCGGCGCCACGCAGCTTGCGCTGCATCCGCCCGACATGGCCGATCGGGATCACCTCCGCGCCCGGGAAACGGCGGTAGTCGCGCGGCTCGGCGAAGCCTTCGAGCAGGATGATGCACAGGCTGCGCCCGGCCTTCGCGGCGGCGTCTGCGATGCGGATGGGGTACATCCCGCCGCCGGCGACAAGGCCGAGCGGTTCGCCACTCATGCGGCCTCTCCCGCGTCCTCATCCTCGGGGTTCGAGCGGCCGAAGGGCACCAGCCCGTGCTTGCCGCGCTCGGCCGCGAAGCCCAGGATTTCCTGCAGCAGCGCATCCTCGGGGTGCTGTGCGGCCATCCCGGCCGCAGCTTCATCAGGCCGAGGGGCGCGGTAGAGTTCGTGCACCACGCGCGCCACCGCCATCACCCGTTCCTTGGACAGGCCAAGGCGCCGGCGCATGGCGATGGTGTTCAACCCGTAGAGCTTCGCGCGATAGCCCTTGGCCCGGCCATAGGGCAGCACGTTGCGCTCCACGCCGGACATGCCCGCGACCATCGCCATGCGGCCAACCCGCACGAATTGCTGGATCGCGGCGCCGCCCGAGATGACGGCGAAATCGCCGATCGTGACATGCCCCGCGAGCATCACGTTGTTCACGAGGATGACATTGTTGCCGATGGTGCAGTCATGCCCGACATGCACCACGCACATCAGCAGGCAATCCGCCCCGATTCGCGTCACGCCGCTGCTGCCGGTGCTGCCGCGATGGATGGTCGCGTGTTCGCGCACCTGCGTGCGGGCGCCGATCTCCACCGAGGTCGGCTCGCCCTTGTACTTCAGATCCTGCGGCGGCAGGCCGATGGTCGCGAAGGGGAACACCTTCACGCCGTCGCCCAGCACCACGCGGCCATCCAGCACCACATGGGCGATCAACTCGACATCGGCGCCGAGCACGGAGTCGGCGCTGACGATGCAGCCCGGACCGATGTGGCAGTTCGGGCCGATCCGCGCACCCTGCGCGACATGGGCGGCCGGGTGGATGACGGCCGTGGCATCGATGAGGGACAAGCCCGGCGCCCCGCTCACTTGTCGAGAATCATGGCGGCGTAATTCGCCTCGGCCACGACCTTGCCATCGACCTTGGCCTCGGCGTTGAACTTCCAGATGTTGCCGCGCGACTTCTCCTTCACGACATGCACGCGCATCTGGTCGCCCGGCACCACCGGCTTGCGGAACTTCGCGTTGTCCACGGTCATGAAGTAGACCAGCTTGCCCTGGGCGCTCGGCCCGAGCGTCTCCACCACCAGCACGGCGGCGGTCTGGGCCATGCTCTCGATGATCAGCACGCCGGGCATCACCGGGTGCTGCGGGAAATGCCCCTGGAAGAAATTCTCGTTGATGGTGACGTTCTTGATGCCGACGGCCGAGACGTTGGGCACCACATCGACCACGCGATCCACCAGCAGGAAGGGGTAGCGATGCGGGATCGCCTGCATGATCCGGCTGATGTCATAGGCCTCCACCGTCGCGGCTGGTGGCGTTGCTGCAGGCTCCTGCTCCGTCATATCGACCCCCCGGGCTTCTTGCGGCCCCTGTCGTAATCCAGACGCGCGCGGAGGGGAACCACGCGGGGCTGCGGGATCATCCGGGCTTCTGGGCCAGGCGGCGCAGCGTCGCGAAGGCACGCAGCGTCTCGCGCGCCGGCCAGGCGGGGCTGCCCACGATCCGCGCCCCAGGCTCGACATCGCCCATCACGCCCGATTGCGCGCCGATCTGCGCGCCATCGCCGATGCTCAAATGGCCGGAAGTGCCGGCCTGTCCCCCCATCTGCACGCCATGGCCGAGCGTGGTCGAGCCCGCGAGGCCCACCTGCGCGACCAGGACGCAGGACTGTCCGGTGCGGACATTATGCGCCACCTGCACGAGGTTATCGAGCCGCGTGCCCGGGCCGAGCACGGTGTCACCCTGGCTGCCACGATCGACGCAGGCGTTGGCGCCGATCTCCACCCGGTCGCCCAGCAGCACACGGCCAAGCTGGGGCATGGTCTCGAAGGCGCCCTCGGGGGTCACGGCGAAGCCGAAGCCCTCCTGCCCCACGCGCGCGCCGGGGTGCAGCACCACGCCGCGGCCCGCGATGCAATGGCTCAGGCTGGCATGGGCGCCAATGCGGCAGCCCTCGCCGAGCACCACGCCCTCCCCCACCACGGCGCCAGGGCCGATGAGGCAGCCCGCCCCGATTTCCGCCCGCGCGCCGATCACGGCCAGCGGACCGACCTCGACGCCCTCGCCCAGCACGGCCGTGGGATCGACGACGGCGGAAGGATGGATGCCGGGCCGGGGCGCGGGTGCGGGATGCAGGCGGGCCAGGATGCGCGCGAAGCCGAGATAGACACGCGGCGCGACGATGGCGGCGCAGCCTTCCGGCAGCCCGGCCAGAAGATCTGCGGAGAGCACCACGCAGGCCGCACGTGTCGTCGGCAGCAGCTTGGCGTAGCGGCGGTTGTCGAGGAAAGAGATCTCCTCCCCCGTCGCCTCCTGCAACGGGCCGGCGCCGCGGATCAGGCGGGCGGGATCGCCGCGCAGTTCGCCCCCGGCAATCGCCGCCGCCTCACCCAGGCTGAGCGGCACGCCGCCCGGAAAGAAGCGCGGATCGGCGCCCACGCCTCAGTTCCGCCGCGGCGGCTGGGCGGGCTGGGCCGGAGCGGCGGGGGGCGTGGCCGGACGGGCGGCCGCCGCGGGCGCGGGGGCGGGCGCATCCGTGGGCGGGGCGCCTTCGGGCGGCAGGTTCACGGTGCGGAGCACGCGATTCATCTGCGCCGAGACCTCGTCGGTGATGTCGAAGCCGGCCTCGTTGAACACGACAAGCGGGCGCGGCAGCACCATGTTCACGCCGCGCGAGGCCGCGACCTGGCGGATCACGGCGCCGAGCGCCTGCTCGATCTGCTGCAGCCCGGCCTGCGTCGCCTGGTCGATGGCGCGCGAACGGTCGCGGAAGATGCGCTGGGCGTCGGTGATGCGGTCCTGCAGCTCGCGCTCGCGCGCGCGCAGCGTCTCGGGCGGCAGGGTGGCGCGGCCGGCGGCCAGCGTCGCCTGTTCCTCACGCCAACGGGTCTGCTCGCGCTGCAGGTCGTCGTTCAGCCGGGCGCGGCGGCGCTCGATCTCCTCGCGCACCTGGTTGAAGGCGGCGGAGAGGCGCTGCACCTCGGGGATGTCCACGATGGCGATGACCGGCGCGGGCGGGCGCTGGCCGGCGGCAGGCGGGCGCTGCTGGCCTTGCTGGCCGCCCTGGGGCGGGCGCTGCTGGGCCTGACCCTGCGCCCCCCCTTGCGGGCGCTGCTGGCCAGGGACGAACCATTCGGGGTTCTGCTGCTGGGCGCGCACAGGCTCCACCGTGAACAGGAGAGCCGGCAGGAGGGCGGGCAGCAGGAGGCGAAGACGCATCGTCAGAAAATCCCGGAAGGAGCTAGAAGCGGGTGCCGAAGCCGAACCGCACGAGCTGCGTTTCGTCATAGTCTTTCTTCACGACAGCCTGCGCGACATCGATGTTGATCAGGCCGACCGGCGTGCGCCAGGACAGGCCGACACCCATGCCCACGCGCGGGCTGCTTTCGTCGACCACGCCCACGCCGCTCACGGGCGTGTCGTAGAGCGCGCCGACATCGACGAAGGCGCGGCCGATCAGGCCGAGTTCCTGCGGCAGCGGCAGCGGGAAGCGCAGCTCCGTCGTCTGCGTCCAGATCATGCGGCCGCCGAGCGGGTCGTTCGTCGTGGTGTCCCGCGGGCCGGCACCGGCGAGAGCGAAGCCGCGGAGGTTGTCGCCGCCGAGGAAGAAGCGGTCGATGATGCGCTCATCGCCCTTGTCGCCCCAGGGCGTCAGCTGCCCGCCACCCAGGGTGAGGACCAGCACATAGTCCCGGTCGCCCAGCACGCGCTCGAGCGGGATGTAGCCGGCGATGTCGCCGCGCAGGCGGATATAGGCGACATCGCCGCCGAGACCCGCGAAATCACCGCCGATGCGCACCACGTAGCCGCTGCGCGGATCGATGCGGCTGTCGCGCCGATCGTAGGAAAGCGTGGTGCTGACCTGGCTGAGCAGCGTGGTGCCGATCTGCTCGCGGATGAAGCGGCTGGCATTCGGATCCACGTCGTAGATCTCGCGCTGCACCAGGCTGTAGGACCAGGACTGGCGCAGCCGCTCGTTGATCTCGTATCCGGCGCGGATCGCGGCACCGGCGCGGCGCTCGGAGTAGCCCGAGGTGTCCTGCAGGTTGCGCGTGACGTAGAAGATGTCGAAGCCCGCGGCCAGGTTGCGGTCGAGGAATTGCGGGTCGGTGACCGAGAAGTCGAATTGCTGGCGCCGTTCGGCCAGCAGCGCCTGGACGCGGGCATCGACGCCGGAGCCGAGGAAGTTGCGCTCGCGGATGCCGAAATCCGCCAGGAAGCCGGCATCGGTCGAGAAGCCGCCGCCCACGGAGACCTCGCCCGTCGCACGTTCCTGGATCTGCGTGTTCAGGATCACGCGGTCAGGGGCGGAACCGGGCTGGGGCGTGATCTCGGCGGCCGCGAAATAGCCCAGGTCGCGGATGCGCTGGCGCGAGCGGCGCACCTGGGAGGCGTTGAAGGCGTCGCCCTCGGCCAGGCGGAACTCGCGGCGGATCACGCGGTCGGCGGTGCGGTTGTTGCCGTTGATGTCGATACGCTCGACGAAGGAGCGCGTACCCTCCACCACCTCGAAGGTCACGTCGACGACGCCGCTCTCCCGGTCACGGGAAACGCGTGGACGCACTTCGACGAAGGGAATGCCGCGCTGCCCGAGGCTCTCGGTCAACGCCTCGACCGTGCGCTCCACGGCGTCGCCGTCGTACCAGCCGCCTTCGGCAATCAGCAATTCCCGGCGGAGCGAGGCGGCATCGACGCCGCGCACCGTGCTGGTGAGTTCCACCTTGCCCACGCGATAGCGGCGGCCTTCGTCGATCGTGTAGGTCACGAAGAAGCCACTGCGGTCGGGCGACAGTTCGGCGGTGGCGCTGAGGACCTGCATGTCCGCATAGCCCGCTCGCAGGTAGTAGCGGCGCAGCAATTCGCGGTCGAAATTCAGCCGCTCGGGGTCGTAGACGTCGGAGCTGGACAGCAGGCGGTACCAGGCCTGCTCGCGCGTGGCGACAACGTCGCGCAGGCGGCTGTCGGAATAGGCCTCGTTGCCGACGAAGCTGACGCGGCTGACCAGCGCGGCCGTGCCTTCCTCGATCTCGAAGACCACGTCGACGCGGTTCTGATCGAGCTGGATGATCTTCGGCTCGACCCGCGCGGCGAAGCGGCCGCGCCGCGCGTAGATCTCCAGGATGCGCTGGCGGTCGGCCTGCGCCGCCTGTGGCGTGAAGACGGCGCGCGAGCGCAGGGTGAGTTCGGGGCGGAGATTGTCGTCCGAGACCTTGGAATTGCCCTCGAAGGCCACGCGGTTGACGATCGGGTTCTCCTCGACCTGCACGCGGATCCGATCGCCATTGCGTGAGACCACGACATCGCGGAACAGCCCGGTGGCGAACAGGGTGCGCAGGCTGCGGTCGAGCCGATCGGCATCGAATCGATCGCCCGCCTGCAGAAGCATGTAGGAACGGATCGTGTCGGCCTCGATGCGCTGGTTGCCCTCCACATCCACGCCACGGATGATCGGCCCCTGCCCGGGCGGGGGGGCGACAACGGCGGGGGCACGCGGGGCGCGCTGCTGCGCCTCCGCCGGCAGCACGAGGGCCACGGGGATCAGGCAGGAGGCGGCGAGCAGAAGGAGCCGATGGGCGACCAAGGCTTCTATCCCAATACGATCCCCTGGCGGGAGGGCCCGAGGCAGGCCCGAGTCAGGGTGGTGGCAAGGCGGCGGACACTAGCCGAGCCGCCCCTCCCCCGCCACCCCTGGGCTTTCGCGGAGCAGCCCTAGCCCGCGAAAATGGCGCCCGCAAGGCGCCGCCCTGACGCCGCGCTCAGCCGAAGAGGCCCGCCGCCCAGCGCACGAAGCCAAGCTGCGACAGGTCGTTCCAGGTGGCGAAGACGAACAGCGTGATGAGCAGGGCGAAACCGGCGCGATACCCGTATTCCTGCGCCCGGGCGGGCAGCGGCCGGCCGCGAATCGCCTCCGCCGCGTAGAACATCAGGTGGCCGCCATCCAGGACGGGAATCGGGAAGAGGTTGATCAGGGCGAGGTTCACCGAGAGCACCGCCATGAAGGAGACAAGGCTCGCCACCCCCATCTCCGCCACCTGGCCTGACATCTGCGCGATGCGCAGCGGCCCGCCCAGATCCTCCGCCCCCCGGCCACCGGCGATCATCTGCCAGACCGCCGCCAGCGTCTGCACCGTGATGTCCCAGGTCTGCGCGGTGCCAGCCCAGAGCGCTGAGAAGGGGTCCATCCGCTCGAACTGGGCGGGTCCGGCGCCAATGCCCAGCACGCCATTCGTGCGATCGCCCGCCACCCGGGCCTCGGGCACCGCGGCGATGTCGCGCTGCTGGCCGTCGCGGATGATCGTGACCTGCACGCTCTGGCCGTGGCGCGGCTGGATGTGGCGCTGCACCTCCTCGAAGCGGGTCACGGGCGTGCCGTCGAGCGCGATGATCCGATCGCCCACCACCAGCCCCGCGCGCGCGGCGGCGGAGCCTTCCTGCACCGTGCCGATCGCCGTGGTGGAGGCCGGGCGGCCGACGGCCATGTAGAGGCCCGCGAACATCAGCGCCGCGAGAAGGAAATTCGCGGCCGGGCCGGCGGCCACGACGATGGCGCGGTCGCGCACCGGCTTCTCGTGGAAGGTCTGCCCCTCACGCCAGCCCGCACGCACCTCGTCGGCCACGTCCTCGGGCTGCTCCTGGCCGTGCAGCTTCACATAGCCGCCGAGCGGCAGCCAGCCGACGCGCCACTCCGTGCCGCGCTTGTCGGTCCAGTTGGCGATGGCGCGCCCGAAGCCCACCGAGAACCGCTCGACATGGATGCCGCGCCAGCGCGCGGCGAGGTAGTGGCCGAGCTCATGGAAGAACACCAGCACGCCGAGCACGACGACGAAGGCCAGCACGGTGCGAAAAGGTTCGGGCAGGAAGTCCAAGGTCGCCTCCAGAGCCGCGCGCCTTGCGCGCGGCGTCATTCACCAGTTCAGGCCGCGCGGTCAGGCGCGCGGCGTCAGCTCACCAGCATCCGTCGCTCGGCATGCGCCGCCGCGGCCGCCCGCGCCGCGGCGTCGAGGGCGAGGATCGCCTCCATCCCCTCGGCCCGCGGAGCGGCCAGCCCGGCCAGGGTTTCCTCCACCACCGTCGCGATGTCGAGGAAGCCGAGACGACGCTCGAGGAAGCGGGCCACCGCCACCTCATTCGCCGCGTTCAATATGGTTGGCGCGCCACCCCCCGCCTGCAAGGCCTCCCGCGCCAGGCGCAGCGCCGGGAAGCGGACCGGGTCGGGAGCGAAGAACTCCAGCTTCGCCAGCGCCGCGAGGTCGAGGCGCGGGATCGCCACATTCATGCGCGCCGGCCAGGCCAGGGCATGGGCGATGGGGGTGCGCATGTCCGGCGTGCCGAGCTGGGCGATCATCGAGCCATCGGCGAACTGCACCATGCCGTGCACGGCCGATTGCGGATGCACCAGCACCTCGATCCGCTCGGCGGGCAGGGGAAACAGCCGTGCGGCCTCGATCAGCTCCAGCCCCTTGTTCATCATCGTCGCGCTGTCGACGCTGATCTTGGCCCCCATGGACCAGACCGGGTGCGCCACCGCCTGCTCCGGCGTGGCGCGGGCCATGCGTTCGATCTCCCAGGCGCGGAAGGGCCCGCCCGAGGCGGTCAGGATGATGCGCTCGGCGCCCTTCGCATCCTCCCCGTTCAGGGCCTGGAAGATGGCGTTGTGCTCGGAATCGACGGGCAGCAGGGTGGCCCCGCCCTGGGCCGCGACGGCGAAGACCAGCTCGGCCGCGCAGACCAGGCTCTCCTTGTTGGCCAGCGCCAGCGTGCCGCCGCGCGCCAGGGCGGCGATGGTGCTGCGCAGCCCCGCCGCGCCGACGATGGCGGCCATGGTCCAGTCGGCGGGCCGGGCGGCGGCTTCCTCCACCGCCGCCGGGCCCGCGGCCAGCGTGATGCCGGTGCCGCCCAGCGCCGCCTTCAGCTCACCCCAGGCGGCGGGGTCCGCCACCACGGCGCAGCGCGCCTTGAAGCGCTGCGCCTGCGCGGCGAGGGTCGCGACGTCGCGATTGGCGACCAGCGCCTCGATGCGAAAGGCACCGGGGGGGGCGGCCTCGATCAGCGCGAGGGTGGAGCGGCCGACCGAGCCCGTGGCGCCGAGGATGGAAACGCTGCGAGTCATGGCAGGGAGATGCTCCGCATCATGGCCTGCTCATCCCCAGCCCCAGAGCGGGCGCCCATAGCCCAGCGCAAAGGAGAGCAGCGCCGCCACGGGCGCGGCCGCCAGCACCCCGTCCAGCCGGTCCAGCAGCCCGCCATGGCCGGGGATCAAGGAGGAGGTGTCCTTCACCTTGAAGTGGCGCTTGATGCCCGATTCCAGCAGATCGCCCGCCTGGCTCGCCACGCTCAGCAGCGCGGCGACCGCGACCACGGCATGGATCGCCGCCCCGGGCGTGAAGGCCAGCGCACAGGCGAGGCCCACCAGCACCGCCGCCGCCAGCCCGCCCAGCGCCCCCGACCAGGTCTTGTTGGGCGAGATGGCGGGCGCGAGTTTCGGCCCGCCGAGCAGCCGCCCCGCCATGTAGGCGCCGATATCCGAGGCCCAGACGATCAGGAAGAGGAACAGCACATTGGCGCGCCCGGCCTCGGTATCGTGGCGCAGTTCGATCAGCGCGATGCCGGCGATGCCGATATAGAGCACGCCGAGCGCAAGCCGCCGCGGCGAGGGCACGCCGCCCTCCTGCATCCGATGCGCGAAGATCCAGGTGACGACGAAGCCGACCAGCAGCACGCTGAGCGCGATCCGCACATGGTCCAGCACCGCGAAGCTGCCGGCGGCGAGCACCACCAGCGGCACCACCAGCCCCGGCATGGCGCGGATCCGCCGGCCGCACAGATGCACCCATTCCCAGGTCAGGATCGCGCCGCCCAGCGCCATCATCGCCGCGAAGGGGTTGGCGCCGAGCCAGATGCAGGCGACGGCCGCCGGCAGCAGCACGGCGGCCGAGAGCGCGCGCTTACGCAGATCGTTCCAGCGCTTGGCCTCACCGGGGGTGGTCAGCACCGTGCTCACGTCATCCGGCCGTGCGCGCGCCGAAACGCCGCTCGCGGCGCGCGAATTCGGCCGTGGCGGCGGCGAAATGCTCGGCGCCGTAATCGGGCCAGAGCACGTCCTGGAACACCAGCTCCGCATAGGCCGCCTGCCAGAGCAGGAAGTTGGACAGGCGCTGCTCGCCGCTGGTGCGGATGATGAGGTCCGGGTCGGGCATGCCGGCGGTGGAGAGCAGGCGGCCGAACAGGCCTTCATCCAGGCTGGCGGGGTCGAGCGTGCCGGCGGCGGCGCGCCGCGCCACCTCGCGCGTCGCGGCCAGGATCTCGGCCCTCGCGCCATAGGACAGGGCCACGTTGAGGTTGAGCCGCGTGCCTGCCTCGGTCGCCGCCTCGGCGGCGTTGATGGCGCGCACCGTGTCGGGGCCGAAGCGGTCGCGGTCGCCGATGATGCGCAGGCGCACGCCTTCCTTCACCAGCGTGCCCACTTCCGACTTCAGATAGAGTCGCATCAGCCCGGTCAGGTCGCGCACCTCATCGGGCGGGCGCTGCCAGTTCTCGGAGGAGAAGGCGAAGAGGGTGAGCCAGCCCACGCCCGCTTCGGCCGCGGCCTCGATCACCCGGCGCGCCGCCTCGACGCCTGCCTTGTGGCCCAGCGAGCGCGGCAGGCCGCGGGCCGCGGCCCAACGGCCGTTGCCATCCATGATGATGCCGACATGGAGCGGGGTCGCGCCCTCTCCCTGCCCGGTCAGCGTCTTGGCCACGGCGCTCATCGGGTGCGTGCCGAAATCCCCTGCCTCAGCTGGTGCGGATGTCCTTTTCCTTCTCGACCAGCGCGGCATCCACGGCCTTGATCTGCTGATCGGTCATCTTCTGGATCTCGTCGGTCCAGCGCTTCACATCGTCCTGGCTGGCCTCGGACTTCTTGTCCTTCTCCCAGCCCTTCACCGTCTCCATGCCGTCGCGGCGCACGCCGCGGATGGCGACGCGCGTCGCTTCCGCATATTTCGCCGCCGTCTTCACCAGGTCGTTTCGGCGTTCCTGCGTCAGCGGCGGCAGGGGCACGCGGATCACCTGCCCCTCGCCCTGCGGGTTGAGGCCGAGGCCCGAGTCGCGGATCGCGACCTCCACCGCCTTGACCACCGACTTGTCCCAGACCTGCACGCTGAGCAGCCCCGGCCCCGCGACCGAGATGTTCGCCACCTGCGCGAGCGGCTGGTTGGTGCCATAGGCCTCGACGCGGATGGGCTCGAGCAGCGCGGGGCTGGCGCGGCCGGTGCGCAGGCCGGCGAATTCCTTCTTCAGCGTCTCCATCGCGGAGTCCATGCGGCGCTGAAGGTCACGCTTGAAGGCCGGGAAATCGGCGGGCATCGGCGGGCTCCCGTTACGGATCGACAACCGTGGTGAACTTCCCATCGCCCAGCATGACGGCGGTGAAGGCACCCGGTTCGTGGATGTTGAAGACGACGATCGGCAGCTTGTTCTCGCGCGCGAGGCTGATGGCGGCGGCATCCATCACGGCCAGGTCGCGGGAGAGCATTTCGAGGTAGGTGAGCGTCTCATAGCGCTCGGCATCCGGGTTCTTGCGCGGGTCGGCGGCATAGACGCCATCCACCTGCGTGCCCTTCAGCAGCGCGTCGCAGCCCATCTCGGCGGCGCGCAGCGCTGCGGCGGTATCGGTGGTGAAGAAGGGGTTGCCCGTGCCGGCGGCGAAGATCACCACCCTGCCCTTCTCCATGTGCCGCATGGCGCGGCGGCGGATGAAGGGCTCGCACAGGCTCGCCATCGGGATGGCGCTCTGCACGCGGGTCTGCACGCCGATCTTCTCGAGCGCGTTCTGCATCGCCAGCGCGTTCATCACGGTGGCGAGCATGCCCATGCCATCGGCCTGGGTGCGGTCCATGCCCGCCGAGGCGCCGGCGACGCCGCGGAAGATGTTGCCCCCGCCGATCACCATGCAGACCTCGACGCCAAGCTTCACCACCGAGGCCACGTCATCGGCGATGCCGCGCAGCGTGCCGATGTCGAGCCCGTAGTCGCGCTTGCCCATCAGCGCCTCGCCCGAGACCTTCAGCAGGACACGCTTGTAGATCGGGGGGCGGCTCATTGTGGTGCGTGTCCGGGGCTTCTGGCGGTTCAGTGAAGTCTAGGCGCCGGGTCGTGGCGCTAGCAAGGCAGGCGGTGGCAGGGCAAGCAAACGGCGGCATTCCCGGGGGAAAGCCGCCGTTTTTCCTGGCCTTGGGGCTGGATCAGCCCTTGGCGGCGGCCGCGACCTCGGCGGCGAAGTCGGAAGCCGCCTTCTCGATGCCCTCGCCCAGGTGGAAACGGGCGAAGTCGACCAGGTTGCCGCCGGCCCTCTGCACCACCTGCTTCACGCGGCTCTCGCCGTCATGCACCCAGACCTGCTCCAGCAGCACCACTTCCTCGTAGTACTTGCGGATGCGGCCCTCGATCATCTTCTCGACGATCTCGGGCTTCTTGCCCGAACCCGCCGCCTGCTCGCGCAGCACGGCCTTCTCGCGCTCCAGCGCCGAGGGGTCGACGGCGGAGATGTCCAGCGCCTCGGGGCGGGTCGCCGCCACATGCATGCCGATCTGGCGGCCGAGCTGCTCCAGCGCCTCGATCTCCGAGGCCGCCTCGAGCGCGACCAGCACGCCGATCTTGCCCAGGCCCGGCTTCACGGCGTTGTGCATGTAGGTCGCGACCGTGCCGCTCTCCACGCGCAGCACGCGCACGCGGCGGATCGACATGTTCTCGCCGATCGTGGCGATCATGCGGGTCAGTTCTTCCTGGGTGGAATGCGTCGTGCCCGGGAAGGTCGCCGCCTTCAGCGCCTCGAGGTCCTCGCCCACAGAGAGTGCGAGGCCCGCGACCTCGGCCACGAAGTTCTGGAAGGTCTCGTTGCGGGCGAGGAAGTCCGTCTCGGCATTGACCTCGACCATCGCGGCCACCTTCGGGCCGGAGGCGACGGCCACCAGGCCCTCGGCGGCCACGCGGCCGGACTTCTTGGCGGCGGCGGAGAGGCCCTTGGCGCGCAGCCAGTCGATCGCGCCCTCCATGTCGCCGCCCGATTCCACCAGCGCCTTCTTGCAGTCCATCATGCCGGCGCCGGTCTTCTCGCGCAGGTCGCGCACCATCGCCGCGGTGATCTCGGCCATATCCGTTGCTCCATATCCACGATGGCCGCGCCAGGGAGGCTCCCCGGCACGGCCCAGAAACGCGTTCAGCCGGTGCGGCCGCGGCGGGATGCGCCACGGCCGGACCCGTGATCAGGCGGCGGGCTGCTCGCCCTCGGCGGCGGCCTCGGCGCCCGGGATCTCGATCTCGGGCAGCGCCTCGACCGGCAGGTCGGCCTGCGCGCCGAGATCGGCGCCGCTGCCGGCCATCTCGGCCGAGATGCCGTCCAGCACCGCGCCCGCGATCATGTCGCAGTAGAGGTGGATGGCGCGGATCGCGTCGTCATTGCCGGGGATCGGGAAGGCGATGCCGGAGGGGTCGGCATTGCTGTCCACCACGGCCACCACGGGGATGCCGAGCTTGTTGGCCTCCTCGATCGCCAGCTTCTCCTTCACCGTGTCGATGACGAAGATGATGTCGGGCAGGCCGCCCATGTCCTTGATGCCGCCGAGCGCGCGGTCGAGCTTCTCCTTGTCGCGCGTCAGCATCAGGACCTCTTTCTTGGTCAGGCCCTGGATGCCGCCGGCAAGCTGCTCTTCCATCTGCTTCAGGCGCTTGATGCTGCCCTGGATGGTCTTCCAGTTGGTCAGCATGCCGCCCAGCCAGCGGTGGTTCACATAATACTGGCCGCAGCGCGCGGCGCTCTCGGCCACGTAGTCGGCGGCCGCCTTCTTCGTGCCGACCAGCAGCACGCGCCCGCCGCCGGCGACCACGTCGCGCACGGCGCGCAGCGCGCGGTCCATCATCGGCACGGTCTGCTGCAGGTCCAGGATATGCACCTGGTTGCGCACGCCGAAGATGTAGGGCGCCATCTTCGGGTTCCAGCGGCGCGTATGGTGGCCGAAATGCACGCCGGCCTCGAGCAGGCCGCGCAGGGTGACGTCGGGCATCGCCATCGGCGAGTTCCTTCCAGCTTCCAATGGTCCGGTTGGCCTCCGCGGCGCCGCCCCCGCCCTTGAGACCGAGGGGAGAGGACCGGACCCTTCACCCCGGGCTGGGGCTGGAAGGGTGCACCGCGTGCGGATTTGCCGGGCCGGGACATCCGCCCCGGACCGGCGCGCCGCATATGCCCCACCGGCGCGCTTGCCGCAAGGCCGCCCCGCTCTATCCTGCCCGCCATGCGCATCCTGGTGATCTCGCCGACCCCGACCCACCCGCAGGACGCGGGCAACCGCGCGCGCATCCATGCCGTGCTGCGCGGGCTGAAGGCGGCTGGCCATGCCGTGCATCTGTGCCTGCTGCTGCGGGAGAACCCCGGCGACGCCGCGCTCGCTGCCATGCGCGAGGCCTGGGACGAGGTCATCCCGATCCCGCATGACCGGGCGCGGGAGGCGCGTAGCCTCGGCGCCCTGCAGGGCCTGGACGACTGGATCCTGCCCGAGGCCGAGGCCGCCTTCGCTGCCCTGGCCGCCCGCGATCCGGGCTTCGACGCGGTGCTGGTCGAATACGTCTTCCTCTCCCGCGCGCTGGACTTCTTCCCCGCCGGCACGCTCAGGCTGCTGGACACGCATGACGTCTTCGGCGGGCGGGCAGAAAAGCTCGCGGCGCTCGGCCTCGAGAACCGCTTCTTCGCCACCACCCCGGCCGAGGAGGCGCGGGGGCTGGACCGCGCCGACCTCGTGCTCGCCATCCAGGAGCAAGAGCGCCGGGTCCTGGAGCGGCGGACGCGCCGCCCGGTGCGCACGCTGGGCCACCTGCCGGCCGACCTGCCCCCGCCCTTGCCGCCGCGCAGCCCCGATGGCTGGCTGGCGCTGGGGTGGATCGGCAGCGCCAACCCGCTCAACACAAGGGCGCTGCGCCGGCTGCTCGACGCCCTGCCCCCGGCCGAGATCGCCGCGGCGGGGGGGGAGTTGGTCCTGGCCGGCAGCGGGGCCGCGGCGCTGGGGCTGGCGCCGGGCCCGGGGCTGCGGCTGCTCGGCCCGGTGGCGGAGGCCGATGCGCTCTATGCCCAGGTCGATCTCGTGCTGAACCCACATGAGGGCGGCACGGGGCTGAAGATCAAGACGGTGGAGGCCCTGGCGCGCGGCCGGCCGGTGCTCGGCACGGCGGATGCCTTCGCCGGCCTGCCTGCCATCGCGCCCTGCCACACCGCCCCCGACGCCCCGGCCCTGGCCGGGCAGATCCGCCGCGCGCTGCGCGACCCTGCCTACCGGGCGGAGGTCGAGAGGGCCTCCGCCGCGCTCTTCGCCAGCTACGCCGCCACCACGCGCAACGCCGCCGCGCTGCTGGCCAGCCCCATGGCGCTGGCCGCCGCCCTCGATCCGCCCACGGCGCTGCTGGTCACGGATGTCCCCTGGTGGCGGGGCACGCTGGGCAACCACCAGCGCATCGCCGCCGTGCTGGACGCGGCGCGGGGGGAGATGGCGCTTTCCGTCTTCTTCGCCGGCGACCTGCCGGAGGCGGAGCGCGAAGCCGCCCAGGCCGCCCTGCCGGCCGGCGTCGCCCTGATCGTGCCTGAGGCCCTGCCGCCCGCCGAGATCCCTTGGGGCCTGACCCCCTTCGAGCGCTCACGCTTCGACGGCGCGCTCTACGCCGCGCTGGCGGCGCATCTCGCGCGCGCTCCGGTGCGGATGCTGATCATCGAGTATCTGCGCCTGTCCTGGCTGCGCCTCGCCCCCACGCAGCTGCCCCCCTACCTCGCCTTGCCGGCCGGGGCGGCGCCGCTGCTCGTGCTGGATACGCATGACATCATGTCGCTGCGTGCGCAGAACTTCGCCCGTTTCGGGGAGGTGCACTTCATCCAGATCAGCACCTCCGAGGAGCTGAAGATCCTGTCTTCCTTCCACCAGGTGCTGGCGATCCAGGGGGAGGAGGCGCGCTGGCTGGAGGCGCTGCTGCCCGGCCGCGTCATCCTCGCCCCCCATGCCGAGCCCGCCTGGCCGCGGGCGCGGGGCAGCGCGCCGGGCCAGGCGCTGCGCGTGGGCTTCATCGGCGGCGACAGCCCGATGAACCGCGACGGACTGCGCTGGCTGCTCGACCAGGTCTGGCCCGCCATCGCGCCCCTGGGGGCGGAGCTGCATGTCGCGGGCGGGGTGTGCGAGTCCATGCCGAAAGACCGCCCCGGCGTGGTGCTGCAGGGCGAGGTCGCCGATGCGGGCGGCTTCCTCGACACGCTCGACATCGCGGTGAACCCGGTCTTCTACGGCGGCGGTCTCAAGATCAAGACGGTGGAATACCTCGCCCGCGGCCTGCCCAGCGTGCTGAGCGCGGAGGCGCTGTTCGGCATCGCCGGCGGGGCGGGCCACGCCTATGCCCTGGCCGCCACCCGCGCCGGCTTCATCGACGCCCTGGCCCGCCTGGTGCTGGACCCCGCGCGCCGTGCGGCGATGGGCGAGGCCGCGCATGCCTTCGGCCGCGCGCATTTCGGGCCGGAGGCGCTGGCCCCCGCCATGCGCCTGCTCGCCGGCCTCGCGCGCGGCGTGCCCGCGCCG
The DNA here is from genome assembly GCF_057219975.1 of Roseomonas sp. TF40. Classification (NCBI taxonomy): domain Bacteria; kingdom Pseudomonadati; phylum Pseudomonadota; class Alphaproteobacteria; order Acetobacterales; family Roseomonadaceae; genus Roseomonas; species Roseomonas sp. TF40. The sequence goes on from NZ_JBXVVR010000001.1 coordinate 893,304, forward strand.
GTGGGCGAGGTCGCGTGACCGCGCTGCGCCTGCGCCGGCTGCTGCTGCTGCTGCCGGGCGTCCAGCCTGGCGGCACCGAGCGCCATGGCCTGGACCTCGCCGCCCGCCTTGCCGCGCGTGGCCTTGCGGTGACGCTGGCAGGGGAGGCCGCGATGCTCGCCGGGCTGCCCGCAGCACCCGGCGTGACGCTGCGGCCCGCCCCGATCGGCTGGGAGGAGGAAGCGCCGGCGGCGGCGAACATCGCCCGCCAGGCCGAAGCCCTGCCCGCGCTGCTGGCGGAGACCGCGCCCGACGCCGTGCTGCTCTCCCTGCCCTGGCCCAATGCCGGGCTCGGCCTGCAGATGGCGCTGGCGGAGACGCGTCTGCCGCGGCTGGTGCTGTTCCATCTCGCGCCCCCCGGCGAGGCCCCGCCCGGCCTGGCCGAAGCAAAGGGGCGGCTCGGGATCGAGGCCAGCCAGCTTGCCGCCGTCTCGGCGCCGGTGGCCGGGCGCGTCGCGGGCTTCCTCGGCTGCGATCCGGCGCGCATCGCCGTGTTGCACAACCCCGCCCCGCCCGCCCTGCGCCAGGACCGCGCCGCGGCGCGCCGGGCCATCCGCCAACGCCTGGGCCTGCCCGATTCCGCGCCCGTCCTGCTCTTCCTCGGCCGGCTGGAGGAGGCGAAGGGGGCGGATCTGCTGCCGGCGATCGGCGACCGGCTGACCCTGACGCTCGCCATCGGCGGCGCGGGCAGCCTGCGCGGGATGCTCGAGGCCCGCGCCCTGGCCGACCCGCGCGGCCTGTTCCGCGTGCTCGGGCCGCTCGATGACCCGCAACTCTGGCTGGCCGGGGCGGATGCGCTGCTGCTGCCCTCGCGGCTGGAGGGCGCGCCGCTGGTCTTCCTCGAGGCCGCGGCGCAGCGCTGCCCGGTGATCGCAAGCCCCGCGGCGCTGGAGGCGCTGGGCCCGGCGGCGGCGGGCATGGCGTGGCTGGTCAGCCCGCCCGAGCCGGCCGGCTTCGCCGCGGCGGCGCAGGCGCTGCTCGCCACCCCCGCCGCCGCCCGACCGCTGCTGAACCGGGCCGAACAGCATGCGCGCGCCCGCAGCCCGGCGGCTGCGCTCACAAACACCCTCTTCCTCCTGCGCGCCGCCATGCTACGCGCCAGCCTCGCTTCGCCTCAGGAGACCATCGCGTGACCACGCTGCAGATCTGCGCGGCCAGCCTCGACTCCGGACAGCCGCTGGTGCTGCTCAGCACCCGCCATCCCGCCGGCCCGACCCTCGCCGCGGCGGGGCTGCTGCCGCTCGAGCGCAGCGGCGATGCACTGCACCGACCCGGGCAGGCTGCGGCGCGCCTCGTCCCCCTGCCCGGCGACGCGCCCCTGCTCGCCCTGCTGGCCGAGGATCCCGGCGCCGCCGCCGGCCTCGCGCAGGGCCTGCCGCCGGGCCTGCCGCGCCTTGGCCCCGGCGATCCGCGCCCGGCGCTCTTCCAGCTGCTCGCCCAGCGCCTGACGCAGGAGGTGCTGCGCCACCGTGCGACGGCGCAGGCGCATGGGCTGGCCCTCCGCGCCCTGGGCGCGCTGCCGCCTTCGGCGCCGCAGCTGGTGCTGGACCACCCGCCCGCGGGCGAGGGCATGGTCATGCCCGCGCGGCTGCGCCAGCCGCTGGGCCGCACGGCGGAAGGGCTCTGCACGGTCGAGCTGCATCTGGCCACGGCCGGCCCGCGCAGCCTGCTGCGGGCCTGGCTGAGTCTCGGCGGGCGCGTGGTCGGCGCCTGGGCCGTGCCCGGGGCGGCGCTGGCGCCGGGCTGGCTCGCGCTCGACCTGCCTACCCCCCTGCCGCCGAGCGACTCCGCCGTGCTGGACGTGGCGATCGAGGCGGCGGAGGGCGAGGCCACCGTGCTGTCGGCCGGACGGGCCGAGGGTGGCCCGGCGGCCCTGGCCTTGCGCCTGCACGCCGCCCCGCCCGGCCGGCAGGTGCTGCCGCTGTTCTTCGACTGGGCGGCCACGGGCCAGCCCATCCTGCCGGGCGTGCTGCATGCCCTGCCCGAGGGCGCCATCGCCGCCGCCAAGCTCTCCGGCGCGCGGGGGCGGCTGGTGGCGGCGGGCGCCGAGCCGCCGCGCATGCTGCTGGAAATGCCGGCCGGCGGCACGGCGGACCTGCTGCTGCCCGCCATGCCCTGCGGCGTGGCGGACCTCGTGCTGCTGGAGCTGACCTGCCCGGAAGGGCCGGCCGAGTCGCTGGAGGCCACGCTGATCGCCGGCCCGCCCGAGGCCGCCGCGCCGCGCCGCTCCCCGCCGCAGAAGGCCGATGCCACCGGCGCGCTGCGCCTGGCGCTGCCGCTGCCGCCCACGCCGGGCGGCACGGTGCGGCTTGGCCTGCGGCTGCGCCACGCCGGCTCGGCGCCGCTGACGGTGGAGGTGACGAAACTCGGCCTGATGCTGGGCGCGCTGGGCGAAGCCCGCGCCGCGCCCGCCGAACCGGCCGCGCCGGAGCCCCCTGCCCCGCCGCCCGAGCCCCCGGCCCCGCCGGCCGAGCCCCCGGCCCCGCCGGCCGAGCCGCCGCCCTCCCCGGAGGCGCCCGCCAGCGTCGCCCTGCCCGAGACGCCGCCGCCGCCGCCCCCCGTGGCCGAGGCGCCCCCTGCGGCGGAGGCGCCCCGGGCGGTCGCGCTGCCGGATAGCCTCCCTGCCGCCGCCGCCGAACAGGCCCCCGCCTTCCGCAGCGCCCCGCCGCAGCCGCCGCTGGTCGCCACCGCCCCGCCCGCGCCCGAGCGCCCGCCGGTGACGGCGAAGCCCGGCGCGGATGCCAACGCCACCGCCTATCGCGACCTGCGGCTGCACCAGCACATGGCCAATCCCGAGGGCACCTATCGCCACCTGGAAGTCACGCTGAGCGGCCTTGTTTCCTCTGCCGGGCTGTGGCGGCAGGTGCGCTTCAAGCTGTTCGACCGACGCGGCGTCATCGGCCTCGAATTCCGGGACCTGAAGGGCTGGCCGCAGATGTTCGACATCTGGCCGCCTGGGCGCAGCGACAAGTTCGGCCCCTTCTGGCGCCTGGAGACGGAGGACGCGACAGCGGCGCTGCTGCAGCTCGCCACGCCGCATGACCGTGCGCTGGTGCATGCGCTGCTGGACGTGCTGCCCGATGTGGCGCGGCGCGGCGCGGTGGAGGCGCAGCTTCCGCCCGAGGAGCAGGAGGCCTGGATCGGCCGGGCGGAGCGGCTGGTGACGACCACGGTCGCGGGCCTCGCCGGCACCATTCCCGGCGGCCCGCCGGGGTCATAGGAACGAAAAAGCCCCGCATCGCTGCGGGGCTTTTCGAACTGCGGAAGAAACCCTGGCGGACCCGAAGGGACTCGAACCCCTAACCCCCAGATTCGTAGTCTGGTGCTCTATCCAATTGAGCTACGGGTCCGCGTTGGGAGCCGCGATTTAGCCGAGCATCCGGGGGGGCGCAACCCTCCCCGGCGCGCATTTCACGCTATTTACGCTGCGAGCTTGTCGAGCTCGCGCAGCACCGCCTCACCCATCACGCTCGTGCCCACGCGCGCCATGCCCGGCGACATGATGTCGGCGGTGCGCAGCCCGCCCGCCAGTACCTTCTCCACCGCCGTCTCGATCAGCTTCGCATCCTCATCCATGCCGAAGGACAGGCGCAGCAGCATGGCGAAGGAGAGGATCTGCGCGGAAGGATTCGCGACCCCCTTGCCCGCGATGTCCGGCGCGCTGCCATGAATCGGCTCGTAGAGCGCATGGCGCTTGCCCGAGGGCTGCATCGCGCCCAGCGTGGCCGAGGGCAGCATGCCGAGCGAGCCGGTGAGCGCGGCGGCGAGATCGCTGAGCACATCGCCGAAGAGGTTGTCGCCCAGGATCACGTCGAACTGCTTGGGGCGCGACGCCAACTGCATGGCGCAATTGTCAGCGTACATGTTCTCGAGCTCGACATCGGCGTATTCGGCCTTGTGCACCTCGCCCACCACGGCGCGCCAGAGGCGGCCCGACTGCATGACATTCGCCTTCTCGACGGAGGTCAGCTTGTTGCGGCGCTTGCGTGCGAGGTCGAAGGCCACGCGCGCGACGCGGGCGATCTCGTCCTCATGGTAGATCTGCGTGTCGAGGCCGGTGCGCTTGCCATCAGCCCCCACGGTCACGCCGCGCGGCTCGCCGAAATACACGCCGCCGGTGGTCTCGCGCACGATCATGATGTCGAGCCCGCGCACCAGCTCGGGCCGCAGCGCCGAGGCGTCGGCAAGCGGATCCAGCACCACGGCCGGGCGCAGATTCGCGAAGAGGCCGAGATCCTTGCGCAGGCGCAGGATGCCAAGCTCGGGGCGCTTGTCGAAGGGCAGGCTGTCCCACTTCGGACCACCGACCGAACCGAACAGAACGGCATCGGCGGATTGCGCCGCGGCCACCGTCTCATCCGGGCAGGGCGAGCCAGTGGCGTCGAGCGCGATGCCGCCGACGAGGCCTTCCTCGATCTCGAAGGTCACGGCGCGGCGGTGATCCATCCAGTCGATGATGCGGCGCACCTCGCGCATCACCTCGGGGCCGATGCCGTCGCCCGGCAGGATCAGCAGCTTCTTGTTCGCGGGCATGTCGGAGGCTCCAGATGCGGATCGCGCTGGCGATCCGGGATCGCGAAGAAGGCCCGGCGCGGCGGCGTGATGCGCAAGGCACGCAGGCGCGGCGACGGGCCGGAACGGCGCCGGCTGGCGCCGGGTGGAATCAGGCGTAGAGCCAGGGCTGCGCGGCGCGTTGCTTCGCCTCGAAGCCGTCGATCGCCGGCGCGTGCTGCAGCGTCTGGCCGATGTCGTCCAGGCCGTTCAGCAGCAGATGGCGGCGGAAGCTGTCCACCTTGAAGGGGATCTCCTCGCCATTCGGGCGCACCACGACCTGGCGCTCGAGATCCACGGTCAGCCGCGCATTGCCGCCGAGCCGCGCATCCTCCATCAGCTGCTCGCAGATCTCGCGCGGCAGCGCGACCGGCAGCACGCCGTTCTTGAAGCAGTTGGAGTGGAAGATGTCCGCGAAATCGGGCGCGATGACGCAGCGGATGCCGAAATCCAGCAGCGCCCAGGGCGCATGCTCGCGCGAGGAGCCGCAGCCGAAATTGTCGAAGGCGATCAGGATCTCCGCCTTGCGGTAGGGCTCCTGGTTCAGCACGAAATCCGGCTTCTCGCTGCCGTCCTCGTTGTAGCGCATGTTGGCGAAGAGCGACTTGCCGAGACCCGTGCGCGCGATGGTCTTGAGGAAGCGCGCGGGGATGATCTTGTCGGTGTCGATGTTCGCCGCCGGCATCGGCGCGGCGACGCCGGTGAGGGTCGTGAAGGGCTTCATCACAGGATCTCCAGCTTGCGCACATCGGTGAGCCGGCCCGTGACGGCGGCCGCGGCCGCCATCGCCGGCGAGCAGAGATGCGTGCGCCCGCCGGGGCCCTGGCGGCCCTCGAAATTGCGGTTCGAGGTGCTGGCCGAACGCTGGCCCGGCTTGAGCTTGTCGGGGTTCATGCCGAGGCACATGGAGCAGCCCGCCTCACGCCATTCGAAGCCGGCCTCGAGCAGGATCTTGTCCAGCCCCTCGGCCTCGGCCGCCTGCTTCACGAGGCCCGAGCCCGGCACGACCAAAGCGCGCACGCCCGGCGCCACCTTGCGGCCGCGCGCGATGGCGGCGACGGCGCGGATGTCCTCGATGCGGCTGTTGGTGCAGGAGCCCACGAAGACCACGTCGATCGGCAGGCCTTCCAGCGCCTGGCCGGGCTTGAGGTCCATGTAGTCCAGCATCCGCGCCATCTGCGCGCGGCGATCCTCATCCGCCACCTGGGCGGGGTCGGGCACCTGGCCGTTGATCGGCAGCACGGCCTCGGGGTTCGTGCCCCAGGTGACCTGCGGCGCGATCTCGGCGGCGTCGAGCACCACTTCCTTGTCGAAATGCGCGCCCGGATCGGAAGGCAGCGTGGACCACCAGGCGACGGCGCGGTCGAAAGCCTCGCCCTTCGGCGCGAAGGGGCGGCCCTTCACGTAGTCGAAGGTCGTCTGGTCGGGTGCCACCATGCCGGCGCGCGCCCCGGCCTCGATCGACATGTTGCACAGCGTCATGCGCCCGGCCATGTCGAGCGCGCGGATCGCCTCGCCGGCGAATTCGATGACATGGCCCGTGCCGCCCGCCGTCCCGATCTTGCCGATGATGGCGAGCACGATGTCCTTCGCCGTGCAGCCGAGCGGCAGCTTGCCGTCCACCGTCACGCGCATGTTCTTCGCCGGCTTCTGCAGCAGCGTCTGCGTGGCGAGCACATGCTCGACCTCGGAAGTGCCGATGCCGAAGGCGAGCGCGCCGAGCGCGCCATGGGTCGAGGTGTGGCTGTCGCCGCAGACCAGCGTCATGCCCGGCAAAGAAAGACCAAGCTCCGGCCCGATCACGTGCACGATACCCTGGCGCGGATCGGTGAGCGGGATGTAGGGCACGCCGAACTCGACGACGTTCTTCTCGAGCGTCTCGACCTGCTGGCGGCTCTCGGGGTCCTCGATGCGGCCATAGCGGCTGGAATCGGTGGCGATGTTGTGGTCCACCACGGCGATGGTCGCATCCGGGCGGCGCACCTTGCGGCCGGCCATGCGCAGGCCCTCGAAGGCCTGCGGGCTGGTGACCTCATGCGTCAGGTGCTTGTCGATGTAGAGCACCGCCGTGCCATCCGGCAGTGTCTCGACGACATGCGCGTCCCAGATCTTGTCGAACAGCGTCCGCGGCTTCGCCATCGCGCTTTCCCCCTTAGTGAAGTCAATGACGCCCGACCCTCACGGACCGGGCGTCGGTAGCAATCAGGCCGCGGTCTCGACCTTGGCGCGCGCGCGCTCCTCGATGCGCGCCGACTTGCCGGTGCGGCCACGCAGGTAATAGAGCTTCGCGCGACGCACCTTGCCGCGGCGCACGACGATGATCTCGGCGACGTTGGGCGAGTAGAGCGGGAAGATGCGCTCCACGCCTTCGCCGTAGGAGAGCTTGCGCACCGTGAAGTTGCTGTTCACGCCGCGGTTGGAGCGCGCGATCACCACGCCCTCATAGGCCTGGGTGCGGATGCGCTCGCCTTCCACGACCTTCACCATCACGCGGACGGTGTCGCCCGGCGTGAATTCCGGGGTCGGGCGGCTGGCGGAGAGGCGCGCCTGCTGGGCGGCCTCGAACTGCTGAAGCAGGTTCATCTTCGGGGTTCCTTCTCGGTGATTGATCTAGGCGGCGGCCGGCTGGCCGTCCAGCCGCGCGGGTTTCGTGGCAGCCCCTTCCGCCTGGCGGCGGAGGAAGCGTTCATAGAGGTCGGGCCGGCGCGTGCGCGTGGCGGCTTCCGCCTGCGCGCGGCGCCAGCGGGCGACCTCGGCATGATGGCCGGAGAGCAGCACCTCCGGCACGGCGCGGCCCTGCCATTCGGCGGGCCGCGTGTAGTGGGGGTATTCGAGCAGGCCCTCGGCCCCGAAGCTTTCCTCCTCGGCCGAGGCGGCAGCGCCCATGACACCGGGCAGCAGCCGCACGCAGGCGTCGAGCAGCAGCAGCGCCGCCACCTCGCCGCCCGAGAGCACCACATCGCCGGCCGAGACCTCGACCATGCCGCGCGCCTCGATGACGCGCTGGTCGATGCCTTCGTAGCGGCCGCAGAGCAGCACCACGCCCGGCCCGGCCGCGAGATCGCGCACCATCGCCTGGTCGAGCACGCGCCCGCGCGGGGTGAGGTAGATCAGCGGCGCGCCGGGGTTGTTCCGGATTGCCGCCTCGCAAGCCGTGTCCAGGACATCCGGGCGCATCACCATCCCCGCCCCGCCGCCGAAGGGCGTGTCGTCCACGGTGCGATGCCTGTCGGTGGCGAAGCCGCGGATGTCCAGGGCGTCGATCGACCACCGCCCCTCGCGCAGCGCACGGCCGGCGAGCGACAGGCCGAGCGGGCCCGGGAACATGTCCGGGAAGAGCGTCAGGATGCTGGCCTGCCAGGTCATGCCGCTTCCTCCCCGGGCCGGGGCGGAACGACCACCTCGGCGGGTGGTGCGACCACCACGCGCCCGCCCGCCACATCCACCACCGGCACCGCGGCGCGGGTGAAGGGGATCAGCACCTCGCCCGCCGGGCCGTCGATGACCAGGAAGGGGCCGGCGCCGTGATCCTCCACCGCGCGCACCACCCCGAGTGCCGCGCCCGCCTCGTCGAAGGCCGCGAGGCCCTCGAGGTCCACGAGCAGGAACTCATCCGGGTCGGCGGGTGGCGGCAGGGCGCTGCGCTCGACATAGAGCTTGGTGCCGGTCAGGCGCTGCGCGGCGTCGCGATCCGCCACACCCTCGATCCGCCCCAGCCCATCGGGCAGGGCGGTGATGGCGAAGGAACGCGTGCCGGTGGCATCCGTCAGCGGGCCGTAGCTGCCGATGGCGCGCGGATCGGCGGTGAAGGCGTGCAGGCGCACCAGGCCCCGCACACCGTGCGGCCGCCCGATCTCCCCCACAATCACGCGCTTTCCCGGCATCGCTGATCAGCCCTGGCGGTGCTGGCTCAGCCGGCCGCCGCGGCGGCGCGTTCCTGCGCCTTCTTCTTCGGCGCGGACTGCTTGGGCTGGTCCTTGAACACGGGCATCGGCGCGAGGCCGGCATGGCCGAGGAACTTCGCCACGCGCTCGGTCGGCAGCGCGCCCTGCGACTTCCAATGCGTGATGCGCTCGGCAAAGAGGCGCACGCGCTCGGGGTGGTCGGAGGGCAGCATCGGGTTGTAGCTGCCCAGCTTCTCGATGAAGCGGCCGTCGCGCGGGCTGCGGCTGTCGGCCACCACGATGTGGTAGTAGGGACGCTTCTTGGCGCCGGCGCGGGCGAGGCGGATCTTGAGGCCCATGAGGAATGCTTCTCCTGGTTTCTAGAAGGGTCGTTTGTTGCCAAGGCCCGGGATCAACGAGGCGAGCCCGCCGCGCATCAACCCTTTCTGGCCCATCTTGTTCATCCGCTTCATCATCGCGGACATATCGTCGAACTGCTTCAGCAGCCGGTTGACTTCCTGCACCGTGGTGCCCGAGCCCGCCGCGATGCGCCGCTTGCGCGACGCCTTCAGCAGGTCCGGCATCCGCCGTTCCTTCGGCGTCATGGAGGAGATGATCGCCGCCTGACGCTTCAGCATGGACTGGTCGAGATTGGCGTTCTCGATCTGCGCCTTCATCTTGCCCACGCCCGGCAGCATGCCGAGGATGCCCGAGAGGCTGCCCATCTTGTTGATCTGCTTGAGCTGCTGCGCGTAGTCCTCGAGGTCGAAGGACCCCTTCTGCATCTTCTTGGCGAGCTTTTCCGCCTCGGCCTGGTCGATGGTCTCCGCGGCCCTTTCGACCAGGGAGACGATATCGCCCATGCCCAGGATCCGGTTCGCGATGCGATCCGGGTGGAAATCCTCCAGCGCGTCGAGCTTCTCGCCCGCGCCCAGCAGCTTGATCGGCGCGCCGGTGACCGCGCGCATGGAGAGGGCCGCACCGCCGCGTGCATCGCCATCGACGCGCGTCATCACCACGCCGGTGACACCCACCTTCTCGTTGAAGGCGCGCGCGGTGTTCACCGCGTCCTGGCCGGTCATCGCATCGACGACGAGCAGCGTCTCATGCGGGCGGACGAGGGCCTTCACCTCGGCCACCTCGGCCATCAGCGCCTCATCGATCGAAAGCCGCCCGGCGGTGTCGAGGATGACGACGTCGTAGAGCTCGCGCTTCGCGACATCCAGCGCGCGCTCGGCGATCTCGCGCGGGCGCTGGCCGGCGATGATGGGCAGGCAGGCGACTTCGGCGCGCACGGAGAGCTGCTGCAACTGCAATTGCGCGGCCGGGCGGTGCACGTCGAGCGAGGCGAGCAGCACCTTCTTGCGCTCGCGCATCCGCAGGCGCAGCGCGATCTTGCCCGAGGTCGTGGTCTTGCCCGAGCCCTGCAGGCCGACCATCAGGATGGCGAGCGGCGCCGGCGCGTTGAGGTCGAGGCCCCGCTTGCCGTCACTGCCCTCGCCGCCACCGAGCGCTTCCACCAGCGCGTCATTGACGATCTTGATGACCTGCTGCGCCGGCGACACGGAGCGGATGACCTCCTGCCCCACGGCGCGCTCGCGCACGCGGGTGATGAGGTCCTTGACCACCGGCAGGGCGACATCGGCCTCCAGCAACGCCACGCGCACTTCGCGCAGCGCTTCCTGCACGTCGTTGTCGGTCAGCGCGCCGCGGCGGCGCAGCTTGTCGAAAACGCCCGTGAGCTTGCTGCCCAAAGCCTCAAACATCGCGTGCCTTGACCAAGGCGGGAGGGTCCTTCCAAAGGTTGCGGCGTCCCCAAACGAAAACGCGCCGCTGCGCGAGTCTTCGCGGAGCGGCGGAGCCGACCCGCCTGGCGCGGGCCGACCTGCATGTCAGGGGACACCTGACGGCAGCTTCCCTACTGCCACCGGGGTGTCATGGTCAAGCGGCCTGGCCCCCCGGGCGCGGCTTCCGCCCCACCACGACAAGGTTCCGCAGGGCATCCGCCGGCAGCCGCGCCGCGTCATCGGCACTGTCCCAGCAGGCGGAATACTGTGCTACCTCAAGGGTAAGCCCGGCAGCGAGCATGGCGTCGAGCAGTTCTGCCATGGTGTATTCGCGGACGTGGTGGTGGAACCGGTCCTCCGGACGGTAATCCCCGCGAAACATGGGCTGCGGGTTGCGCCCGGCGAGGATCAGCGCACGACAGCCCTGGCGGAGGAAATTCGGGGTCGTCACATACAGGACGCCGCCCGGCCGCAGCGCCCCCGACAGGGCCCGGAACAGATTGGCCGGATTGACCAGCAGGTGTTCCAGCACCTCGCACAGCATCACCATGTCGAGGTCACGCACCGCCTCGCCCGGAACCACGAGTTCAGCCGCGGCACGCAGATCCAGCTTCTCGAGGTCCAGTTGCACCGCACGTTCCACCACCCCGTCGAGCTGGCTGTGGCGGAACAGGCAGGCGGAGGTCAGGCGCAGCGCCGGAAAGGCCTCATGGAAGAGCATCGGCGTGATGGAGGAGCCGATTTCCATCACCCGGGCGCCGGGCCAACCGGGCTCCGCGGAGAGCAGGGTCTCAATGGCGAAGAGTGCCTCGGCGAAGCGCAGGCGATGGGACGTCGCGTAGCGCTCCTGGTCCGGCCGCAGCCGACCGGCCCGGACGAGGCCGGCCAAGGCCTGATCGAAAAGGCCGACATGGGCATGGCAGGCCGCGGCATAGGCGGCTGAACGCGCCTGGAGCCCCGGATCGGACGCCAGCGGCGCCGGAATGGGAACCGGGAAGGGCACGGCGGCAAGGTCGCCGGAATCAGGCGCCTTGCTGTCGCCGATCGCCAAGAACCGACGGATGACGCCGAGCATGACGGCCTGGCCCCCTGGCTGCCGCGCCGCCGGCGACCGTTATTTCGGCGCCAGGACCATGATCATCTGGCGGTTCTCCAGCCGGGGCATGGATTCCACCTTGGTCAGTTCGGCCAGCTCCGTGCGGATCCGGTCCAGCACCTTGATGCCGAGATCCTGGTGCGCCATTTCGCGGCCGCGGAAGCGAAGGGTGACCTTCACCTTGTCGCCCTCGCCGATGAATTCCTTCATCTGGCGCATCTTCACCCCGTAGTCATGGTCGTCGATGTTCGGGCGGACCTTGATTTCCTTCAGCTCGACGACCTTCTGGCGCTTGCGCGCCTCATTGGCCTTCTTCTGCTGCTCGTATTTGTACTTGCCGTAGTCGAGGATCTTGCAGACCGGCGGGACGGCGTTCGGGCTGATCTCGAGCAGGTCGAGGCCGACATCGTAGGCGCGCAGCAGCGCTTCGCGCGCGCTCATCACCCCGATCATCTCGCCATCCTGGTCGATCAGGCGGACCTGCGGAACGCGGATATCCTCGTTCACCCGCGGGCCGTCCTTGGACGGCATCTGGGCGGGCATGGGGCCTCGGGCTATGGTCGGCTCTCCTGTCGTGGTTCGTCAGCAACTTATCTTATGGCGATCCGGCGCCGCGCGTGCAAGTCAGCCCGCGCGCGCTGCCAAATCGGGGGGCGTTCCCTCGCCCAGCAATTGGGCAATGGCATCCGCCAGGGGCAGGGTCTCCTGCGCCTGGCCTGGCAGGCGGCGCAGCACCAGGGAACGCGATTCGGCCTCACGCCGCCCGATGATGGCCAGGATCGGCACGCGGGCGTTGATGTGGTCCGGCACCTTGCGGTTGATCTTCTCGTTCCGCAGGTCGAGTTCCACCCGCAGCCCCGCCTTCGCCAGGGCGGCCGCGGCCTCCCGCGCGAAATCATCGGCATCCGAGACGATGGTCGCCACCACCACCTGCACCGGCGCGAGCCAGAGCGGGAAGCGCCCCGCATGCTGCTCGATGAGGATGCCGAGGAAGCGCTCGAAGCTGCCCAGGATGGCCCGGTGCAGCATGACCGGGCGCTTGCGCGTGCCGTCCTCGGCCACGTATTCGGCCTCGAGCCGCTCGGGCAGCACGAAATCCACCTGCAGCGTGCCGCATTGCCAGTCGCGGCCGATCGCGTCGCGCAGCACGAATTCCAGCTTCGGGCCGTAGAAGGCGCCCTCCCCCGGGTTCAGCTCGAAGCCCACGCCGGCGATGGCGCAGGCGTCGCGCAGCGCGCCCTCGGCGCGGTCCCAGGTCGCGTCCGTGCCGGCGCGCACCGCCGGGCGGTCCGAGAACTTCACGCGGAAATCGCTGAAGCCGAGGTCGCGGTAGATCGAGGACAGCAGCGCCACGAAGCGCACCGTCTCATCGGCGATCTGGTGCTCCTCGCAGAAGATGTGCGCGTCATCCTGCGTGAAGGCGCGCACGCGCATGATGCCGTGCAGCGCGCCCGAGGGCTCGAAGCGGTGGCAGGCGCCGAACTCGGCCATGCGCAGCGGCAATTCGCGGTAGCTGCGCAGGCCCTGGTTGAAGATCTGCACATGGCAGGGGCAGTTCATGGGCTTCAGCGCGTAGATCCGCCCGGCCTCGTCCTTGTCCTCGACCTGGGCGAGGAACATGGCGTGGCGGAATTTCTCCCAGTGGCCGGAGGCCTCCCAGAGCCGCCGATCCACCAGCTGGGGCGTCTTCACCTCCTGGTAGTCGGCGCCATCCAGGCGGCGGCGCATGTAGTCCTCCACCGTCCGGTAGAGCTTCCAGCCCTTGGGGTGCCAGAAGACGCTGCCGGTGGCCTCTTCCTGCAGGTGGAACAGGTGCATCTCGCGCCCGATGCGGCGATGGTCGCGCTTCTCGGCCTCTTCCAGCTGCAGCAGATAGGCGTCCAGCTCCTTCTGGTCGCGCCAGGCGGTGCCGTAGATGCGGCTGAGCACGGGGTTGTCGGAATTGCCGCGCCAATAGGCGCCCGCCACCTTCATCAGCTTGAAGGCCGTGCCGATGTCGGAGGTGGCGCGCATATGCGGCCCGCGGCAGAGATCGATCCACTCGCCCTGGCTGTAGAGGCTGATCTCCTCGTTCGCCGGCAGGTCGCGGATCAGTTCGACCTTGAAGGCCTCGCCCTTGCCCTCGAAGAGCGCGATGGCCTCCTCGCGGGAGACGACGCGGCGGCGGAAGGCCGCGCCGCGCGCGACGATCTCGCGCATCTTCGCCTCGATCGCCGGGAAATCCTCGGTGGTGAAGGGCGCGTTGCGGCTGAAATCGTAGTAGAAGCCGTTCTCGATCGAGGGGCCGATCGTCACCTGCGTGCCGGGGAAGAGCTCCTGCACCGCCTCGGCCAGCACATGCGCGCAGTCATGGCGGATCATCTCCAGCGCCTCGGGGTCGCGGCGCGTGATGAAGCGCAGCGCGGCGTCGGCGGCGATCTCCTCGGAGAGATCGCGCAGCTTGCCGTCCACCTGCATCGCCAGCGCGGCCTTGGCCAGGCCCGGGCCGATGCTGGCCGCGATGGTCGTGCCCGTCACGGGCCCGTCGAAGACGCGCACGGAACCGTCGGGCAGGGTGATCGCGGGCATGGGGGGCTGAGCCTCCGGAAGGGCTGTCGAAAGGGCGCGGACCATGGCCAGCACCGCGTCCCGCCGTCAAGGCGTGCCGGTATGGCATACTGTCCGGCCCTGCCGAGTCGGAAGGTCGCATGTCAGGATCCGCTTCGCCGCCGCGCGCTGCCCTCTACGTCGATTTCGACAACGTCTTCATGGCCCTGCTCCGCTGGGACGAACGCGCCGCCTATGCCTTCGGCGAGCGCCCGGACGCCTGGCTGGCCTGGCTCGAGGGACGGGTGGAAGGCGGGCCGCCGACCCAGCGGCGCACGCTGGTGCGGCGCTGCTACCTCAACCCCGGCGGCTTCTTCGACTTCCAGATGGGCCGCCCCGTGGCGCGCTACCGCGCCCTGCGCGACCTGCGCAACCGCACCTATTTCGGAGAGTTCCGCGGCGCCTTCGTGCAGGCCGGCTTCGACGTGGTGGATTGCCCGCCGGTGGCGCACCTCAAGAACGCCGCCGACATGAAGATGGCGCTCGACATCCGCGAGGCGCTGGACCACCCGACGCGCTTCGACGAATTCGTGCTGCTCTCCGGCGACAGCGATTTCCTCCCCGCCCTCGCGCGGCTGCGCGCGCATGACCGGCGCATCACCATCCTGGCGCAGAACACCGCCAAGCCCGCCTATCTCGCCGCCGCCGATGTGGTGGTCGGGCTGGATGACTTCGCGCATGAGGGCATGGGCAATCTGCCCATCGCGCAATTCGGCGCCGCCCCCCCCGTACTGGCCCAGCAGGCCGCGCCGCGGGCCGAGGCCGCGCGGGGGCCGGACCTCACCGGCCTGCGGGAGGCCGCGCTCGCCTGGCTGCGCGAGGCGCTGTCCCGCAGCCCGGCCGGTGCGCTGCGGCTGACCGAGGTCGGCGCGGGCATCGGCCGCGCCCTGCCGGCGTTGCGTGGCACCGCCTATGCCGGGGCCGGCTCACTGGGCGCGCTGATCGAGGAAGCGCGCGATCCGCGCCTCTCCCTCTCCGGTCCTCCGGACCGGCGCTGGGTCTATGATTCCGAACGCGGCGCCCCGCCCGGCGACCTGCCGCCCGGGGTGGAGGAGGTGCCGGAGGCCGAGGAAGTCGCGCCAGCCGAGGCCGAGGCATCGCCTGTCCTGCCCGACGCCTCGCCCGCCGAAGCCACGCCGGAACCGGACCCCATCCCCCTGCCCGCACCCGAACCTCACCCGGAACCGGCACCTGAAGCCGAGGCCGAGCCCCCGCCCGCCGGTCCCTCCCGCGGGGAACTGATGGCCGAGGCCGCGCTTCTGGTGCGCGACCTGCTCTGGGGCACACGCGATGGGCGCAACCTCGCCCAGGACCTGCCCGCCTTCACGCCGGCCGAGATCGGCTTCCTGCTCGGCGCCATCGCCGCGCGCCAGCCCCTCGACCCGGCGGAACAGACCGCCCTGCCCGCCGCCCTCGCCGCCGAGGCCGCCGGCCAGGGGCTGCATGTCTCGGCGCGCGAGGCGATGGCCCTGCTGCGCTGGCTGATCCGCGGCTATGCCAAGCTGGCCGAGCCCCCGGCCCCCGATGGCGCCGCCTACCTCGCCCGCGTGCTCTACGCCACGCTGGTCGCGGCGGTGCGCGCCGCCGGCGAGCAGTTGAGCGAGGCGGAGAAGGATGCGCTGAAGGGCTGGAGCCAGGGTGGGGTCAGCAGCGCCGGCCTCAGCGAGGGCTGATCGCCGCCAATACCTCCGCCGGCGTGATCGCGCCGATCGGCTGGCGGCGCAGCACCTGCACCGCCGGCCCGCGCGGGGCGCAGAGCGCGGGGTCGCTGTCTTCACCGAACAAGGCGAGGGTCGGGCAGCCGCTGGCCGCGATCAGATGGGTGGGCCCGGTGTCGTTGCCGAGCGCGAAAGCCGCGCGCCGGGCCAGCGCGGCGATGGCGGGCAGGCTGGTGCGGCCCGTCAGGTCCCGCGTGCCGGGGGCGAGAGCCAGGATCTCTGCGGCGAGCGGCGATTCCGCGGCGCTGCCGATCACCACGCAGGGCAGGTCGAGGGCCGCCGCCACCGCGCCGAACTGCGCCGCCGACCAGCGCTTCGCCGGCCGCAGGGGCGAGGCGCCGGGCACCAGCAGCACGAAGCGCTGCGGCAGCTCGAAGGGCGCAAGGTCGGCGGTGAGCCAGGACAGGTCCGGCGCGGGAAACGTCGTGATGCCCGCCATCTCCAGCTGCTCGCGCTGGCGCTCGATGGTGTGCATCCGGTCGCGATCCGGATTGGCATGGGGGTGGGAAGCACCGCGCGCGATGCCCGACCACTCGGCCCCGCGCAGCAGCCAGCGATAGCGGGAGGAACGGGAGGAGGTCTGCAGGTCATAGACGCGGTCGAAGCCGCCCCCGCGCAGCCGCCGCGCCAGCGCCGGCAGGCCGCGCCAGCCCGGCCGGCCGTCATCCCAGATCGCGTCGAACCAGGGGCTCGCCGCCAGCAGTTTCGCGAAGGGCGGCGTGGTGAGCAGGGTGATGCGCGCGCCGGGGTGATGCGCGCGGATCGCCGCGAAAGGCCCGAAGGACTGGATGACATCGCCCAGGGCGCCCAGCCGGATCACCAGGATGTTCACGGCAGAAGCTCGCGATAGACGGCGATGGTACGGGCCTGCATGGCGGCGGTGCTGTTGTCCCGCAGCACGGCCTCCCGCCCCGCCTGGCCAATGGCGTGGCGCGCGGCCTCAGGCATGGCGAGCACCTGCCCGAGCCGGGCGGCGAGCGCGGCTGGGTCGCCGGGTGGCACGCGCCAGCCGGTGATGCCCTCCGCCACCGTCTCGCGCGGCCCGCCGAGATCGGCGGCGATGACGGGCCGTGCCATGGCCTGAGCCTCGATGACCGTGCGGCCGAAGGCCTCGGGCTCGGTGCTGGCATGGAGCACGACATCGGCCGCCATCAGCACCGCCGCCATGTCCTCCACCTGGCCGATCAGGCGCAGCCGCTCCGCCACGCCCTGCCGGGCCGCCAATTCCTGCAACTCGGCGGCGAAGGCCTCATTGCCGCCACCCGCCAGCACGCCGATCACGCCCGGCAGGCGGGCCAGCGCCTCGACCAGCACGGCAGCGCCCTTCCAGCGCGTGAGCCGGCCGGGCAGCACCACCACCGGCGTGCTCGGCGCCGCCCCCCAGGCCTCGCGAAGGGCGACGATGCGCGCGGGCGGGACGGTGCCGGGGTCGAAGCGGCGCGGATCGACACCGCGCGGGATCAGGCGGATGCGCGCGGGGTCCGTGCCATGCGTGGCCTGCACATGCTCCGCGATGAAACGGCTGATCGCGATCACCCGCGCGCCGCGCGCCATGACCGAATTGTAGAGCCGCTTGCCCGGAAAGCCTTCATTGTAGGTGCCGTGATAGGTGGTCACGAAACCCGCCCCCGTGCGCCGCGCCGCGAGCAGCGCCGACCAGGCCGGGGCGCGGGAGCGCGCATGCAGGATCGCGATCTCCTGCGCGCGCACCAGCGCCGCGAGCGCGCCGGCATTGCGCAGGATCGCGAAGGGATTCTTCGTCGCGAGCGGCAGCTCGACATGCACGGCGCCGAAGCGGGCGAGCTCCGCCGCCATCGGCCCGCCGGCAGAGGCGACGAAGGCGCGGTAGCCGGCCGCGATGATGGCCTCGGCGATCTCGATGGTGCCGCGCTCCACCCCGCCCGAGACGAGCGCGGGCAGCACCTGGAGGATGGCGGGGGGGCGGGACATGAGCGCCTTACTGACGATGCGCGTAGGTCTCGTCCAGCTTCTCCCGCAGATAGGCCGCACCCGTGATGGGCGGCCAGCGCGGCGGATTGCCGGGCCCGGTGCAGGAAGGCAGCGCCGCCACCACCGCATCCGGGTTGGGGTCGAGGAAGAAGGCGGCCGAGAAACGCTCCGCCGCCGGCGCGCGCACGCGGTGCGGCGTGCTGGCATAGGCGCCGTTGGTCCAGCGCATCAGGCAATCGCCGATGTTGCAGACGAAGGCGCCGGGGATATGCGGCACATCCTCCCACCCCCCGCCGCGGCGCTTCACCTCCAGCCCCGGCACGCCATCGGTGGCGAGGACCGTGACATTGCCGTAGTCGGTATGCGCTCCTGCGCCGAGATCCCGCCCGCCCGGCGGGTAGCGCAGCAGACGGAGCGTGGCGAGCGGGCGGTCGAGCTTGTCCTCGAAGAAATCCTCCGCGAGGCCGAGGTCGCGGGCGAAGCCGCGATGCAGCAGCCGCCCCAGCGCCCAGGCGGCGTCGAAATGCGCCATCACGGCGGCGCGGAAGCCGGGCAGGCCGGGCCAGAGATTGACGCCGCGGAAGGGCACGCCGGCGAGGATCTCGGGGTGATCGGCGGGCAGGTCGAGGCCGATGTTGAAGGCCTCCTTGCAATCGGCCGGCTGGGTCGGGTCGAGCTGCTCCTCGGCCAGGGCGACATAGCCGCGATTATGCGGCGAGCGGCGGATGGAGAGCGCGTCCTTCGCGCCCTGGTCCTGGCCGAAGAAGGCGCGCGCGGCGGCGAAGAGCCCGGCGGTGGTCGCGGGCGGGATGCCATGCCCGGTCACCAGGAAGAAGCCCGCCCCCCGGCAGGCCGCGCCGAGAGCATCGGCCACGGCCTGCCGGGCAGCGGGGTCCGGGGAGCGCAGGCCCGCGACATCGAGGATCGGTACGTCGGTCATGCGCCGATCCTGCCAGCCGCGCGCGTGCCGCGTCAGCCCCCCTTCACGCCGCCCTGGGTCAGCCCCGCCACGATCTGCTTCTGGGCAACCAGCGTCAGCACCACCACCGGCAGCGTGACCAGCAGCGCCGCGGCCGAGAGCGGGCCCCAGGCAATCTGCTCGAAGGTCAGCATGTTGTTGACCGCGACCGGCAGGGTGCGCGTCTCGCGCCCGGCCAGCACCATGGCGAAGATAAAGTTGTTCCAGGAGAAGATGAAGGCGAGGATGGTCGCCACCGTGATGCCCGGCCGGGCCAAGGGCAGCGCCACATGCCGGAAGGCCTGCCAGATGGTGGCGCCATCGACCAGCGCGGCTTCCTCCAACTCCGGCGGCAGGCCTTCGAAGAAGCCGATCATCACCCACACGGCGATGGGCACCGTCAGCACCAGATGGGTGATGATGATGGGCCAGATCGTGCCCGTCAGCCCGATCCACTGGAACAACAGGAACAGCGGGATCAGGTAGGACAGGCCCGGCGTGATGCGCGCGATCAGGATCAGCACGGCCGCCTTGTTGGCGCGCATCTTGGCGATGCCGTAGCCGGCCGGGATGCCCACCAGCAGCGCGATCCCGGTGGCGCCGAAGCTCACGATCACGCTGTTCAGCGTCTGGTTGAGGAAGTCGTTGCGCTCGAACACCGCGCGGAAATTATCCAGCGTCGGCGGGCTCGGGATGAAGATCGGCGGGAAGGCGATGTTGTCGATCTCGGTCTTGAGCGAGAGCGAGAGCATCCACAGGAAGACCAGCGCGGCCGGGGAGACCAGCGCGATGACCGAAAGCCCGAAGGCCAGGTCGTGCAGCCTTCGCCTGAAGGGCTTTGCCCTTTTGTGCGGCCGATTCGGCTCTCCGCGCCCTGCGGCGCTACGATCATCGGACGCACTCACCGCACATTGTCCTTGAAGCGTTCGCGCGACCACAGCAGCAGCAGCGCAAGGCCGATGATCAGCACGAAGAACACCACCACCACCGCGCTCGCATAGCCCATGTTGTAGTAGGCGAAGGCGTTCAGGTAGAGAAAGATGTTGATCGTCTCGCTCGCCGTGCCGGGCCCGCCCTGGGTGATGACGTAGATCGTGTCGAAGGCCTTCAGCGCATCGATGGTGCGGATGATCACCGCCACCATGATGAAGGGGGCGAGCAGCGGCAGGGTGATGTAGCGGAAGGCCTGCCAGCTGGTCGCGCCATCGATCTTCGCCGCCTCATAGGGATCGACCGGCAGGGACGCCAGCCCGCCCAGCACCAGCAGCATCACCAGGGGCGTCCAGTGCCAGACCTCGACCATCACCAGGGTCGGGATCACCGTGTCGGCGTCATAGACCCACATGCTGGGCGGGATGCCGAACTGGCTGAGGATCCAGTTCAGCACGCCGAGCTGGGGATGGAACATCATGGTCCAGACCAGCGCGACCGCCACTGGGGTCGCCATCATCGGCAGGATGAAGATGGTGCGCGCGAGGCCGCGCAGCGGGAACTTCCGGTTGAAGGCCAATGCCGCGGCCACGCCCAGCACCACCGGGATCACCACGGCCAGCGCGGTGAAATACAGCGTGCGCCAGATCGAATCATGGAAGCGCGCATCGCTGAACAGGCGCTCGTAATTCGCGAGGCCCACGAAGCTGCGGCCCGCGCCGAGCTTCCACTCCTGCAGGCTCATCCACAGCGTGAAGGCCCAGGGAAAGACGATGACCGCCACCACCACCACGGCGGCGGGCACCACGAAGGGCCAGTAGTGGCGCGCATAGGCGCGCTTGCGGCGCGCCGTGTCGGCGGCGGCGCCCGAATGCGCCGCCGCTGCTGTCGTTGCCGCGCTGTCGGGCATCAGGTCGCGCGCTCGGACTGCTCCAGGATCGGGCGGAAGGCCTCCGTCGCGCGCCGCAGTTCCGTCGCCACATCGGCGCCGCCGATCGTGTTGGTCAGCGCCGTGCCGAGCGTGTCGCGGAACTCCGTCACCGGCACGATCTCGGGCAGGCCGGGGCGGGCGATGCGCGCGCTCTCGATCAGCGTGGTGAAGTAGTCGCGCCCGAAGCGGCTGGCGCGGATCGCCTCCTCGTTCCGGTAGGGGCTCTGCCGCGCCGGCGCGCCCGCGCCGGAGGTGAGGAAGCGCAGCTGGTTCTGCTTGTTCATCGCCCATTGCAGGTAGAACCAGGCCGCGCCGCGCTTGCGCTCGTTCGACGCCGCGCTGATGCCAAGCCCCGTGCCGAACAGGCAGCAATGATGATGCGCGGGCCCGCGCGGCACCACCGCATAGCCGACCTTGCCCGCGACGCGCGAGCGCGTGGGATCCTCGAGCGGCGCGGCGAAGCCCACGCCATCGAGCCACATGGCCGCGCGCCCCTGGGCGAAGGTGGTCTGGCTCTCATTCCAGTTGAAGCCGGCCACACCCGGCGGCGCGGCATCGCGCAGCATCTTCTTGTACATCTCGCCGGCCCAGACGGCGTCGGGCGTATCGGTGATGAGGCGCATATTGGCGTCCACCGTGTCGCGCTGCGCGGTGCCGAGCAGGTAGCTGGTGTAGAGCACCACATTGGCGTTGCGCACGCCGCGACCGACGAAGCCGAACTGGCCGGCGCGCGCATCGGTCAGGCGCTTCGCCGTCTCGTACATCTCGTCATAGGTCTCGGGCACGCGCGCATTGGCGCGGGCGAAGATTTCCTTGTTGTAGTAGAGGATGAAGTAGTCGGTGAACTCGGGCAGCGTATCCATGCGCCCATCGGCCTGGGTGGAATAGGCCACCGCGCCGGCGCCGAAATCCGCGAAGTCGAAATCGGGCGCGGTGAGCGAGGCGTCGGCCATCATCGGCTTGATGTCCGCCGTCCAGCGCGCGCGGCCGACCTGGCGCTTGTTCACATGCAGGCTGATGCCGATGACATCGAAGGAAGGCCGGCCGGAGGCGAATTCGATGACGAACTTCTGGCGGTGCTGCTGCTCGGGAATCGCCTCGGAGCCGACGCGGATGCCGGTGAGTTCCTCGAACTCGCGCTGGTTCTGGATCAGGATCTGGCTGCGCGGATTCGCGGTGAGGCTGACCTCGATCCGCTCGCCCGCGAAGCGGCGCCAGTTGAACGCGCCCTGCGCGTCCACCTGCTGCACCAGGGCCGGCGTGGCCAGCAAGCCCGCCCCGCCCGCCAGCGCCTGACGGCGCGTGATCTGTGCCATGCGATTTGTCCTTCCCTTGACCTGGTCCTTGACCCGGCCCTTCGATGAGGCCGCTCGGCGCGATGCTCGACCCAAAACGCGGCCGAGGGCAAGGGGCGGTTACGCCTCCAACTCGGCGGCGAGACGGCGATAGCGCTCGCGCGCGGCCTCCAGATGCGCGCGCATGGCCTGCCGCGCGGCCGGCGCATCGCCGGCCCGGATCGCCCCGATCACCTGCGCATGCTCGGCGCGCACCTGCGCGAGATAGGCCGCGCGTTCCGCCGCGTCACGCTCCTTCAGCCCGAGCGCGCGGCGCGGGATGGCGTGCCGGCCGATGCCCTCCAGCAGGCGCAGGAAATGCGGGTTGCCGGTGGCCGCGAAGATGGCGCGGTGCAGGGCGAAATCGGCCTCCGCCGCGTCACCGCCCTCGGCGATCGCGGCGGCGAAGGCGGCATCCGCCTCGGCGAGCGCGGCGAGGCCCGACGCATCCCGCCGCTCGGCGGCCAGGCCCGCGGCCTCGACTTCGAGCGCGAGGCGCAGTTCCAGGATGTGGATCACCTGCTGCAGCCCGGCGGCCTCGGCCGGGGTCAGGCGGAAGATGCCCTCGCCGGGGCGTTCGGTGACAAAGGCGCCAACGCCCTGGCGTGTCACCACCAGGCCCTCGGCCCGCAGCGCGGCCACGGCCTCACGCACCACGGTGCGGCTGACGCCGGCCTCGCGCATCAACTCCTGCTCGGTCGGCAGGCGCGCGCCGGGGGCGAGGCGCCCGGCGCGGATCTCGGCGGCAAGTCGATGCACCAGCGCGCCGGTGAGGTTCGCCGGCGGGCGCAGCGGCGCCATGCCGAGGCTACGGCGGGTCATGGGGGAGCGGCTCAGTCATCATATGACATGATGACCCCAGCGCGCGGCCGGTTACAAGACCGCCCTGCCCGCCCCTGCCCCGGCCTCGGCCGCGCTGATCAGCCGGTTCTCGAACCACAGCGCCGCGGCGACGCGCGACATCGCCGCCCCGTCATGGCCGATGCCCGCCACCGGCACGAGCCGCCAGGCGCAAGCCACGCCGCGGCGCGCCGCCGCCGCCCGCCCCGCGGCGAGATAGTTGTGCGCACGGGCGAAGCGATGCGGCCCCTGCGCCAGCGCGCCCGGCCCGCTGGGCAGCGAGGGGCCGGAGGTCTCGATATCCTGATCGCCGGCCAGGATCGTCATCGGATAGGCGAGCAGGCGCAGCACCTCCGCCTCGCCAAGCCCGATGCCGCCCAGCCCATCGGGAAAGGGCAGGTCGAGCGTGGGCAAGGAATACCAACCGGGATTGCCGATCGTGACCTGCTCGAACAGGTCATGCGGCTGGGTGGACATCAGGCGATGGCCGAACTGCCCGCCCGCGGAATGGCCGAAGAAATGCGCGCGCGGGCGGCGCGTGATGCCCGCCTCGCGCAGCGCGGCGAAGACGCGCAGCGGGGTGGCGTAGGCCCAGGAGTCGCGGGGCCGCACCGCGCCCTCCGCCGCCAGGACGAGGCCGTTATTGTAGGCCTCCGCCCCCGGCCAGGATTCGGCGCCGAAGGTGGGGGCGATGATGATCAGCCCGTGGCGCTCGGCGGCGTCGATCCAGAAATCCCGATACTCGTCGCCATTGCGCCCCATGCCATGGCTGACCAGCACCACCGGCGAGTCGGGCGTGGCGGCGGCGGCGCGATAGCCGTGCAGCGTCAGCGGCCGCGCCGGATCGCAGGCGGCATCGACCCACGGGATGGCGCAGCGCCCGACGGCGCGCAGCGAATCGAGCACGCTCATTCGGGGCGGATCTCCTGCGCCAGGGTCTGCTGGTCCATCCGCCCGGCATAGGTCAGGCCTCGGCGGAAGGCCCAGACCGCGCTCTCGAAATGGATGGGCAGCACCGGCATCTGCTCCAGCGCGCGGGCCGAGGCGGCGCGCAGCAGGGCGGCGCGCGCGGCTTCGTCTATCGTCGTCAGGGCACGCACCGCATCGGCGTCGAAGGCGGGGTCGGACCATTCCGAGTAGTTGGAAGTGCCGAGACCACGCTCGCGATTGAGCGTGGTGACCCAGGTGCGGAAGAACAGCAGCGTCTCCTCCGCGCTCGCCGCCCAGCCGCCCATCGGCACCGAGAATTCCTTGCGCGCCCGGCGGCCGAAGAAGACGTTGGAGGGCATGGCATCGACCTCCGTGCGCACGCCGATGCGCGTGAAATACTGCGCCAGCGCCTGGGCCACGCGCGCATCGTTCACATAGCGGTTATTGGTGGCGTGCAGCGTGATCGAGAAGCCGTTCGGATAGCCGGCCTCGGCCAGCAGCGCCCGCGCGCGCGCCGGGTCATAGGGCAGCACGGGCAGGCCGGGGATGGTGCCGGTCATGCCCTCGGGCAGGAATTGCGTGGCCGGCGTGGCGAGGCCATCCATCACGCGGCTGGCGATGGCGTTGCGATCGATGGCGAGCGAGAGCGCCTGACGCACCCGCGCATCGCGCAGCGGGTTCGCGCCGTCGTTGTTGTTCACGAAGGGCGCGGGCTGGCGCTGGTCGAGCTGCAGGAAGATCAGCCGCGTCGTCGGCGCAACAGCGAGACGCATGGCGGGGTTGGCGCGCAGGCGGGGGATGTCCGCGGTGCTCGGCGCCTCCACCACGTCATGATCGCCCGAGAGCAGTCCCGCAAGGCGCGGTCCCGGCGCGGTGACGGGCTGCAGGCGCACCGCCTGCCAATGCGGCTTCTCGCCCCAGTACTCGTCGTTGCGCGTGAGTTCGGTCACACCGCTGCGGCCGAAGCTGCGCAGGCGGAAGGGGCCGGTGCCGATGGCCGCACTGCCCTCATTGAACTGCGCGAGCTGCGGCCAGCCGGCCTCCCGCCCGCCGCAGCCGCCGGCCTCGTCGAAGGTGACGGGCCGCGCGGGCACCAGGCTCGCGGTGATCATGCGGATGCTGGCGAGGTCGGAGGGCAGGAGCGGCTCGGGCTCCTTCGTGGTGATCACCACGCGATGCGGCGTCTCGCTCACCACCCGGCGCAGCCGGCGCACGGTGGAGGAGAAGCTGGAGGCGAGCTCATTCTCGTTCAGCACGATGCGGCAGAGCGAGAAATGCACGTCATTCGCGGTGAAGGGCGCGCCATTGTGGAAGCGCACGCCCGGGCGCAGCTCGAACACCCAGGTCAGGTCGTCGCGCCGCGACCAGGAGAGGGCGAGCGAGGGCTGCGCCTTCAGCCGCGCATCGAGCTCGACCAGGCTTTCGAAGATGTGGTCGTGCAGGGTGGAATTGGGCGCGGCCGCGTAGTGATGCGGATCGGCGGAGGTCGGCTCGGCCGCCATGGCGATGCGCAGCGTCTGCGCCGCGCTCTGGGCCTGTGCCCCGCCGATGCCGAGCATCAGGCCGGCGAAGCCGGCGAGAAGAAGTCGCTTCATGGATCTGCCTCCGCTTCGCCCGGAGTGTGCCCCGAGCGAAGCGGAAAGCAAAGCAGCGTCAGGTCACACGGAAATTGCTGAACTGCCAGGGGTCGGTGCTGTCCACCGCCTCGGGGAAGAGCACGCCGCGGCCCTGCAGCGGCGTCCAGTCCGAATAGACGCCGACCACATCGCCCAGATAGGGCGCGCAGATCTCGAGGATGCGCGCATGGTCGATCTCATCGGATTCCACCACGCCGCGGCGCGGATTCTCGATCGCCCAGATCACGCCCGCCAGCACCGCCGCCGTCACCTGCAGCGAGGTCGCGTTGTTGTGCGGCACCACGCGGCGGGCTTCCTCGATGGTCAGGCGCGAGCCGTACCAATAGGCGCCCTTCGCATGGCCCATCAGCAGCACGCCGAGCTCATCCATGCCGCTGACGATCTCATCGGTCATCAGCCGCTTCTCGGGCTGCATCACCCAGTTCTTGCCCGCCAGCTCATGCACCGAGAGCACCGCGTCGTCGCAGGGGTGATAGGCGTAGTGGGCGGTCGGCCGGTAGCGCACGGCGCCCGACGCATCGCGCAGCGTGTAGTAGTCGGCGAGCGAGATCGATTCATTGTGCGTGATGAGGAAGCCATGCATCGGCCCCTCCAGCGGCGTCCAGCTGCGCACGCGCGTGGAGGCGCCCGGGCGCATCAGGTAGATCGCCGCATCGCAGCCGAAGCCGTGGCGATGGCCATCGGCGGGCAGCGCCTTCTCATGGCTGCCGAAGCCGAGCTCGGCGGGCTGGCTGCCCTCGCCCACGAAGCCATCGACCGACCAGGTGTTGACGAACTCGCCCGGCTTCTTCGGGCGGTCCGCCACCTGGGTGTCGCGCTCGGCGATATGGATCACCTTGATGCCGAGCCGCTCGGCGATCGCGGCCCAGGCCGTGCGGTCGGCGGCCGGCGGCGGCGTTGCGATCGGCGCGCCCGTGTCGCGCGCGATGTCGAGCAGCGCCTGCTTCACGAAATGGCTGACCAGGCCCGGGTTCGCGCCATGCGCCGTCACCGAGGTCGGCCCGCCGGCGAAGGCACCGCGCAGCGCGATCGCCTCCTCCCGCATCGCGTAGTTGGAACGCTGCGAGGGCGTGAGCGAGGGGTCCGTGTAGCCGCCCGGCCAGGGTTCGACCACCGTGTCCAGGTAGAGCGCGCCGAGCCGGTGGCACAGCTTCATCAGCGCCACCGAGGAGACATCGACGGAGAGGTTCAGCAGGAAGTCGCCCGCGCCCAGCAGCGGCGAGAGCAGCGCCTCGAAATTCTCGCGCGTCGCCGCCTGCAGGATGAAGCGGATGCCGTATTCGGCCGCCACCTCCTGCCCGCGTTCCTCGGCGGTGACGATGGTGATGCGCTCGGGCGCGATGTCGACATGGCGCAGGAGAAGCGGCAGCACCCCCTGCCCGATCGAGCCGAAGCCGAGGATCACCAGCCGGCCGCCAAAGGCAACGTGTTTCATCGAAGCGTCACTCCAGGATCACGGGAAGTCAGGCGGCCAGGGGCAGGACATGGCCAGGGGTGGCGAGCATCGGCGGATCGTCCACCTCCACCATGCCGGCGCGATCGAAACCATTGAAGCTGGTGCGAAGGCAAGCCCCATAGGCGCCGAGCTGGCCGATCTCGATCCAATCGCCCTCGGCGATGTCGTCCGGCAGCAGGAAGGGGCCGCGCATCACATCGGCGCTGTCGCAGGTCGGGCCGAAGAAGCTGAAGGGCCGCAGCGGCGCCGCCCCCGCCACGCCGATGCGGCGCACCGGGAAACGGAAGGCGGGCGCGCCGGCATCCGACAGCGCGCCATAGACGCCGTCATTGATGAACAGCGCCTCGCCCCGGCGATGCTGCACCTGCACCACCACCGAGGCACCGGCGGCCACCAGCGCGCGGCCGGGCTCGGCCCAGAGCTGCGTGCCGGGAAGCGCGGCCGCGGCGAAGGCCTGCGCGATCGCCGCCGTGAAGGCGGAGAGCGGCGGCGGCACCACATCCGGATAGGCGACAGGAAAGCCGCCGCCGACATCGAGGATCTCGACCGGCACGCCGGACTCGCGGATCACCGCGGCGGCCCGTTCGATGGCGCGCGCATAGGCGGCCGGCTCCAGGCATTGGCTGCCGACATGGAAGGACAGGCCGAGCCGTGCGGCCTGCGGCCGCGCCGCGCGCAGCAGCGCCACAGCCTCCGCCGCCTCCGCGCCGAACTTGCCCGAGAGATCATAGACCGCCCCACCCTTCGGCAGGGCGAGGCGCACGACGAGGCCGAGATCGGCGCCGCCCGTCTCCTCGATCACCTTCGCGAGTTCCTCGGCGCTGTCGATGACGAAGTCGCGCACGCCATGCTGTGCATGGGCCTCGCGGATCGCGCCGCGCGCCTTGATGGGGTGCATGAAGTGGATCTCGGCCGCGGGAAACAGGGCGCGCACCAGGCGCACCTCGCCCGCGCTCGCGCAGTCGAAGTGGCGAATGCCGCCCGCCCAGAGCGCGCGCAGCACGGCGGGCTCGGGGTTGCATTTCACGGCGTAGAGCACCTCCCCCGCGAAGGTCGCGCGGAAGGCACGGGCGGTGGCGGCGATGGTGGCGGGGCGCAGGCAATGCAGCGGCTCCTCCGGCCGCAGCGCGGCGACCAGCGCATCGACCGCGCGCGGCAGCGGCGCCGCCATGGCCCGTCCTTCAAGGAGGGGGCGGCGGAGCGGGGTGGCGGCGACACGGCGGCGAAGCTGGTTCATCGAAGCACTCCGGCAAGGGCAAGGCGGGCACCACACCCCCGCCGCCGCGCCGGCCCTTGGGGGGCGGCGCAGCGGCGGGGCCAGAGGGAGCCAGGCGTGCCCTGCGGGCCTTCAGCGCGCGCCAGGGGTCGCGTCACGGCACGCCGCCCGGCACTCAAGCCGGCGAACGGGACGCGAAGGCGACCGGCCCCGTGAAGTGGGCCGATGGCGCGTCAGCGATGAACGGGGTGCGTTCTCGCAGCGCGGCGGGCAGGCAACACAAACGGCTCCCTCGAACCGTCCGGCGTAGGGGGGCCGGCGCGAACAAAGGACGCGGTCCGTCGTTGCTGTGCCCTCACCGGGGGTCTCACCCCGCCGGATCGGGCTCGCGGCACGTGCGATTTGCGTCTGTAGGCGGCGGCTTTCCTGGAGGTCTGCCGCCGCGACGGGAGAAATAGTGGTGCTTGCTCAGAACTGCAAGCGAAAAATATGGCCCCTGCGATGATCGGCGCGCATGACTGCCGGAGATCTCCCGAAACGCCCGGAAAGCTTCGCGTTCAAGCCGGCGAAACCCAGGGCTGGCCTGGCAGGCAGAGATATTCCCAGGCCATGGTGGCCGCCGCCAGCGCCGTGATCTCCGCCACATCATAGGCGGGCGCGACCTCGACCACGTCCATGCCGCGCCAATCCAGCCCGCCGAGGCGCCGCAGCACGCCCTGCGCCTGCCAGCTTGCCAGCCCTCCGGGCTCGGGCGTGCCGGTGCCGGGGGCGAAGGCCGGGTCCAGCGCATCGATGTCGAAGCTGAGATAGGCGGGGGCCTCGCCCACCACGGCGCGGGCCTCAGCGGCCACAGCTGCGGGCGTGCTCTCATGCACCTGCTGCGCGGTCAGGATCGTCACCCCCTGCCCCAGCGTCCAATCCCAGACCTCGCGCGAGACGGGGGAGCGGATGCCGATCTGGATGGTCCGGCGCGGATCGACCAGCCCCTCGCGGATCGCGTGCCAGAAGACCTGGCCGTGGCCGAATTCCTGCCCGAAGCTGTCGGGCCAGGTGTCCACATGCGCGTCGAAATGCACCAGCGCGAGCGGCCCGCCGCAGCGCGCCGCCAGCGCGCGCAGCAGCGGCAGGGTGATGCCGTGCTCGCCGCCCAGCGCCACCAGATGCCCCGCCCCGCGCGCCTGCGCCTCGATCCGCGCGAGGCTGCCGGGCAGGTCGCCCATGGCGATGGCGAAATCCCCCGCATCGGCCAGCGGCAGCCTGGCGGGATCCACCCAATGCTGCGGATGGGCGCCATCGACCAACATGCGCGAAGCCGCGCGGATCGCCCGCGGGCCGTCGCGCGTGCCGGCGCGGTTGGAGGTGCCGAGGTCGAGCGGCACGCCGATCACGCTCACCGCGCCCTCGCGCCGCGTCGTGCCGAGGAACCCCGGCGGCGTGGCGAAGGTCGGGATCTCCGTCATGCGCGAAGCGATCGGCACGAAGACCGAAATGTGACAGGCAGCCGGCAACGTTTCGGTAATGGACTCATCCTAGACCGGTCCCTGCCTCGAAGCCCGAAAATCGCGGAGCGCCCCATGACGTTAGACGCCTTCAGGATCACCGGGAAGATCTCGGTGCTGGCGACCGCGCTGTGCGCGATCATCTTCGGCATGGCCGGTATCGGTGCCTGGAAGGCAGCCAATACCTCGACCATGGTGCAGCGCGGTGCCGCCGCGAATGAGGGTGTTGCGCTGGCCATGCAGATGCAACACGCGGCCCTGACGATGGGCTTGGCCCCGACGCAGCTCGCCAATGGCTTCTCGATGACGCGCCTCACCGAGATGCGCCGGCAGGTCGTGGCCGCGAAGGAGGCCTTCACCCGCGACGCCGCCGCAATCGAGGCCCATGGCGGCGAGCGGCGGCTGCAGGCGCTGGCCGAAGTGCGCAGGCAGCATGCCGAAGTGGCGACACGGCTGGAGGCGATCCTGGCCCTGACGGCCGCCATCCAGCGCACGGAAGACTGGACCGAGGCGCGCCGCGGCCAGCTCCTGGCCGCGCTGCAGGCGCAGGATGCAGCACTCGTCCCGCTCAAGGCCGCACTTGGCCGGCTGAGCACGGTGGCCGACGAGATCGCCGATGCCGCAGAAGAATCAGCGCTGAGCGATGCGCGCCAGCTGATCCTGACCATGTCGATCCTGGCCGCGCTGGGCCTAGGCCTTGGCGTGCTGCTCACCTGGCTGATCGGCCTGCGCGCCCTGGCCCAGCCGCTCGGGCGAAGCATTGCGCGGCTGCGCAGCCTCGCCGCGGGCGACACGGCCGCGCCCATCCCCGGCCAGGAGCGGCGCGACGAGATCGGCGATATCGGGCGCGCCATGGTCGTCTTCCGCGACAACCTCATCGCCAGCCGCGCCGCCCAGGCCGCGCAGATCGCCGAGGCCGAGGCCAAGGCGAAGCGTGCGCAGCACCTCGCCGCGCTGGCCTCGCGCTTCGAGGTCGAGACCGCGGGCGTGGTGAAGACCGTCGCCAGCGCCGCGACCGAGATGGAGGCCACGGCCACCGGCATGGCCGCCGGCGCCAGCAGCACGGCGCGCGAGGCCGCGACGGTGAAGCAATCCGCCAGCGAGGCCAGTGGCAATGTGCAGATGGTCGCCGCCGCGGCCGAGCAGCTCGCCGCCTCGGTCGCCGAGATCGCGCGACAGATGGCGGAGAGCAGCCGCATGGCTGCGGAGGCCGTGGCCGAGGCCGGGCGGACGGGCGAGACGGTGCAGGCACTCTCCCAGAAGGCGCAGCGCATCGGCCAGGTCGTGCAGCTGATCAACGCCATCTCGGGACAGACCAACCTGCTCGCGCTCAACGCGACGATCGAGGCCGCGCGCGCGGGCGAGGCCGGGAAGGGCTTCGCCGTCGTCGCCTCCGAGGTGAAGAGCCTGGCCAGCGAGACCGGCCGCGCGACGGAAGACATCGCCGCCCAGGTCCAGGCGGTGCAGACCGAGACGGCGCGCGTGGTGCAGGCGATCGAGGCGATGGGCAGCGTGATCGGCCGGCTCAACGAGATCGCAACCGGGATCGCCGCCGCGGTCGAGCAGCAGGGCGCGGCCACCACGGAGATCGCGCGCAACGTGCAGCAGGCGGCGGCGAGCACGGCCTCGGTCAGCAGCACGATCCTGGCGGTGGATGAGGCCGCGCAGAGCTCGGGCGCGGCGGCCGCGCAGGTGAAGGCCGCCGCCCAGGAACTCAGCCGCGGCGCGGAGACGCTGCGCGGCCAGGTGGATCGCTTCCTGCACGAGATGAAGGCGGCCTGAGGCGCGGGCGGGGCGGCGGCCGCGCTGCCCAAAGCGCAGGCATTCCACCGGGAGAACCCGCCGCGCAGCCTTCGTGCGGGCGGGCGCACCACTTGGCATGAGGATTGCTGACACCCCGGCGCCGAAGCGCGGCCGCACGTCGCGCACGGGCCAAACAGCCGGGGGCCAACATGCAACGTCGCAATCTCATCTCCTCCGCCGCGGCGGGGACGGCCGGCGTGCTCGCCGCGCCCGCGGTCGCCACTGCGCAGACCACCTTCAACTGGCGCATGACCAGCTTCTACGGCCCCCAGGCGGCCTTCTACTCGACCGGGCCTGGCTCGGCGCGCGACCTGATCGACCGCATCCAGCGCATGTCGAACAACCGCATCCGAATCCAGTTCTTCGGCGCGGGCGAGCTGATTCCGGCCGGCGAGGGCTTCGATGCCGTCAGCAGCGGCATCGTCGAGATGAACTACGCCAACGCCTATTTCTGGACCGGCAAGACCTTCGCCGCGCAGTACTTCACCGCCGTGCCCTTCGGCCTGAACTTCCAGGGCCTGAATGGCTGGATGTATGACGGCAACGGCCTCGAGCTCTGGCGCGAGGTCTATGACCGGTTCAACCTCGTGCCCTTCCTCTGCGGCAATACCGGCGTGCAGATGACCGGCTGGTTCCGTCGTCCGATCGAGAAGGTGGAGGATTTCCGCGGCCTCAAGATGCGCATTCCGGGCCTGGCGGGGCGTGTCTATCAGCGCCTTGGCGTCGATGTGCGCCTGCTGCCGGGCGGCGAGATCTTCCCCGCGCTGGAGCGCGGCGTGATCGACGCGGCCGAGTTCGTCGGCCCCTTCCTCGACCGCCAGCTCGGCCTGCAGCGCGTGGCGAAGTTCTACCACACCACCGGCTGGCATGAGACGGCCACCGCCTCCGAGCTCATCATCAACAAGGCGGCCTGGGCGCGGCTGCCCGCCGACCTCAAGGCGATCGTCGAGAATGCCGTCGCTGCCTGCAACGTCATCAGCGAGGCCTGGTGCCAGAAGAACAATGCCGATGCGATGGAGGACCTGATCCGCAACCAGGGCGTCACCGCCCTGCCGCTGCCCGACGAGGTGGTCGCGCGGCTGCGCACCGAGACCAACGCCGTGCTCGAGGAAGCCATCGCGCGCGATCCGGTGACGCGCCGCGTGCATGAGAGCTACATGGCCTACAAGGCGAAGTTCGATGCCTGGTCGGGCTACAGCGAGAGCATCTACCACAGCAAGATCCGCCAGGCCTGAGACGTGGCCCGGCTGACACGCGCCGCCGATGCCATCGATGAGATCGTCGATGTCATCGGCCAGCTCTCCGCCGTGGCCGTCGCCGCGCTGGTCGTGGTGATGGCGAGCAACGTGCTGCTGCGCTACGGCTTCTCGCTCGGCAGCGTCTGGGCGCAGGAGCTGGAGTGGCACCTGCTGGTGCCGATCTCGCTGTTCGGCGCCGCCTATGCGCTGCGCCATGGCGAGCATGTGCGCGTCGATGTGCTCTATGCGGGCTTCTCGGCGCGCAACAAGGCGCTGGTGGATGTCTTCGCCGGCCTTGCCGGTCTGGCGATCAGCCTGCTCGTGATCCAGCTTTCCTGGCGCTATGTCGGGCAGTCCTTCAGCCAGGGTGAAGGCTCGGCCAATCCGGGCGGGATTCCCTATCGCTACGTCCTGAAGGCCATCATCCCGGCCGGCTTCGCGCTGCTCGCGCTGCAATTCACGGCAGAGACCCTTCGCTCCATCGCGCGCCTGCGCAGCGCCTGAGATCCCCATGCCGATCACGGAAATCTACGCCATCCTCATGCTGGTGGCGTTCTTCGGGCTGCTCATGCTGGGCGTGCCGGTGGCGCTCACCCTCGCCGTCTCCGGCTTCGTCTTCGGCTGGCTCGGCTTCGGGCCGATGCTGTTCAACCTGCTGCCCGCGCGCATCTATGGCGTGGTGACCAGCTATTCGCTGCTGGCCATCCCGCTCTTCGTCTTCATGGGCGTGGCGCTGGAGAAATCACGGCTCGCGGAAGACCTGATGGAGGTGGTGGGCCGCCTCTCCGGCGCACTGCGCGGCGGCCTGGGCCTGGGCATCGTCTTCGTCGGCGTGCTGATGGGTGCGACCACCGGCATCGTCGGCGCAACGGTGGTGACGCTCGGCCTGCTCACTCTGCCGGCGCTGCTGCGGCGCGGCTATGATCCGGGCCTGTCCTGCGGCGTGATCTGTGCCTCGGGCACGCTCGGGCAGATCATCCCGCCCTCGCTGATCCTGATCCTGCTTGCCGACATCATGAACCTCTCCGTCGGCACGCTCTTCGCCGCGGCGATGATCCCGGGGCTGATGCTGGCGGGAATCTACTGCACCTACATCCTCGTGCTCGGCATCCTGCGGCCCGAGATGGTGCCCGCCGTCCCGGCGGAGGAACGCGCGCTGATCTCCACGCGCGAATTGCTGAAGAAGCTGGTGAAGGTCATCGCCCCGCCGCTCGGCCTCGTTTTCGCGGTGCTCGGCTCGATCATCGCCGGCATCGCCGCACCGACCGAGGCGGCGGCGATGGGCGCTCTGGGGGCGCTGATCGTCTGCGCCATCGGGCGGCGCTTCTCGGTCTCGCTGGTGGTGGAGACGCTGCGCAGCACCGCGCGCATCACCGCGATGATGATGTTCATCCTGATCTGCGCCCAGGTCTTCGCACTCTCCTTCCGCGGCCTGCAGGGCGAGCAGCTGGTGCATGACCTGTTCGAATTCCTGCCCGGCGGCATCGCGGCCGACATCTGGTTCATGCTGATCCTGGTCTTCGTGCTGGGCTTCTTCCTGGAATGGATCGAGATCAGCTACATCGCCGTGCCGCTCTTCCTGCCCATCTTCCTCGCCGCCGGCGTGGACCAGGTTTGGCTGGCGACCCTCATCTGCGTGATGCTGCAGACGAGCTTCCTCACGCCTCCCTTCGGCTGGGCGCTGTTCTTCCTGCGCTCCGTCGCCCCGCCCGAGATCACCACGGGGCACATCTATCGCGGCGTTGTCCCCTTCGTGCTGATGCAGCTGCTCGCCGTTGTGCTGGTCTTCGTGGCACCGGGTCTCGCCACCTGGCTGCCGCGCGCCATCGGCTGGTAGGGCGCACGCAGGGCGCGATGGACGCCCTGCCCGCTTTCGGCTTTCCTGCCCCGGGGATCGCCCCCCGGGGAGGATGGCATGAGCAGCACGGTCCGCGGTTTTCTCCTGGGGCTCGCACTCGCCCTGCCGCTGGGCATGGCGGCCCCCGCCCAGGCCTTCCTCGCCACGGTCGAGCCCGCGCGCGATGCCGGCGTCACGCCGCGCCGCACCCAGGTGCTCGATGCCGCGATCGCGCGCCCCGTGGTGGCGCCCGACTGCGCCGCGGCGCGTGAGGGCAACAATGCCTGCGTCTGGGGCCAGGCGACGCTCGCCATGGCGCTGCTCGCGCGCGGCGGCGACGCCGCGCGGGCCAACGCCCTGCTGCGGGAGGCTGCCGCCACCCTGCCCCGCCGCGCGGGCTGGAAGCGGCGCGAGGACCCGATGGATGCCGAGGGCTCGGCCCGCACCCGTGCCGGGCAGGATTTCTATTTCGTCTCGGCCACGCTCCTGTTCCAGGCGATGGGCCTGTTCGGCCAGGGCCAGCAGGGCCCCGACCAGCCGCTGACGGCGGAGACACGCAGCGCCATCCGCGCGCTGTTCTGGGACTGGGCGAGCACCGAATGTCGCCTCGCCGACGCCGATGCCGCGCTGATCTGGCGCCCCTGGGGCAGCGAGAACCACGACATCCAGCGCGTCCATGCCTGCTGGGCCGCGGCCGAGCTGCTGCGCGCCGACCCCGCCACCGCGAACCGTGCCTATGCCGATCGCTCCACGCCGACCACGCAGCTCGCCGCCTGGAACGCCTATCTCAAGGCCTTCCTCGCCTCGCGGGCGGGCGCGGGGCTCTCCATCGAATTCTTCTCGCCGACCTATTCGAAATACTTCCTCGCGCCGCTCCACAGCATGCTCGACTTCGCCTCGGATGCCGAATTGCGCGGCATGGCGGAGAGCGCGGTGACGCTCTGGTGGGCGATGTGGGCGCAGGAGCAGATCAACGGCCATCATGGCGGCGCCCGCGCGCGCAACTACCCGCCCGCGATCGAGCCCGGCCTGCCGATGGATGCGATGGTCTGGGTCTATTTCGGCATCGGCCAGCGCGCGCGCGGCGCGGCACACCCGGCGCACATGGCCATGCTGCTCTCCCGCTGGCGCCCGCCCGCGACGCTGGTCGAGATCGCAACCGGCACGGCAAGGCGCGCGCCCTTCGAGGTCTGGACGCGCCACCCCGGCTTCTCCGCCGGCGGCGTGGTGGCCGAGCGCACGCAGATACAGCCCAACACCGCCGCCGTGTCGCGCTATGCCTGGGTGACGCCCGATTTCGTCATGGGCAGCGCCATCGGCCCGCGCCTGCCGGTGGCGCAATGGGCGCCGATCAGCAGCCAGAATCGCTGGAGCGGCGTGACGCTGGCCGATGGCACGCAGGTGCACGCGAGCGCGCAGCAGGCCCAGCGCTCCAGCTACAACGCGCTCGTCGCGGCCCAGCTGCGCGGCACGCAGATCATCGCCCGCGTGATGCCGCCGATGAGCCGCAACACCGGCGACCTCGCCATCATCTTCGAACGCCCGCTGCGGCCGCAGGAACGCGGCGGCTGGCTCTTCGTCGAGGGCTCGGCCCATGTCGCCGCACGCGCCGCCTTCGGCGGCCATGGCGCGGGGCAGGAGGGACGCTATCCGGTCACGGACCAGCGCGCGCCGGTGATCATCGTCGCCGCCCCGCGCACCGCCTATCCCAACCATGCCGCCTTCCAGGCCGCGGTGCTGGCCGCCCCGCTGCGCGTGACGCGTGAGACGGTGGAGTTCGAAGGAATCGATGGCGGCGGCCGGCTGCGCTTCTTCCTCGATGGCGAGAAGGTGGCCGAGGCGAATGGCCGCGCGTTGCTGCCGCCGGCGGACTCCACGCTGCACAGCCCCTTCCTGCAGCAGGCGCGCGGCGCCACCGCGGCCGAGCTGCGCACGCCGCAATCGCGGCTGAGCCTGACTTTCGGGCAGCGCCGCTGAACCCTTCGCGCCGCGCCGTCCCCGCCCTATAGCCGGTGCGAGAATCGCCACCGCACGGAGGAGCATACCCATGACCGAGACCATGCTGGCCGCCATCGTCACCGATCACGGCGTCGCCGTGCAGCGCATGGCCCGGCCGGTGCCGGGACCCGAGCAGGTGCTGGTGCGCGTGCGCGCGGCTTCGCTCAACCGCGCCGATCTCGGCGTCGCGGCGGGGCATGCGCATGGCGCGATGGGCGGGCCGGGCACGGTGCTCGGCATCGAATTCGCGGGCGAGGTCGTGGCCTGCGGGGCGGGCGTGGCGGCGCTGGCGCCGGATCTCGTGCCCGGGGCGCGGGTGATGTGCTCGGGCTCGGGCGGCTATGCGGAATATGCGGTGACCGATCTCGGCCGCGCCATGCCGCTGCCGGACAGCAACCTCTCCTGGGAGCAGGCGACGACGCTGCCTGTCGCCCTGGCCACCATGCATGACGCGCTGGTGAGCAATGGCGGGCTCGTGGCCGGCGAGGCAGTGATGATCCTGGGCGCGAGTTCCGGCGTCGGGCTCGTGGGCCTGCAGATCGCGAAATTCCTCGGCGCGGGGCTGGTGATCGGCACCTCGGGCGATCCCGCGAAGCGCGCGCGCCTCGCCGAATTCGGCGCCGACCGCGCCGTCGATACCTCCCAGCCCGGCTGGCAGAAGCAGGTGCTGGAGGCGACCGGCGGCAAGGGCGTGGCGCTGGTGATCGACCAGGTCTCGGGTGCGACGATCAACGCCGCCATGGCCGCCACCGCGATCCGCGGGCGCATCGTGAATGTGGGCCGGCTCGGCGGGTCGCGCGCCGAATTCGACTTCGACCTGCACGCCAATCGCCGCCTGACCTATATCGGCGTCACGCACCGCACGCGCAGCGTGGCCGAGATCCGCGAGGAGGTGCGCGTGATGCGCCGCGACCTCTGGGCCGCCGTGCAGCAGGGCCGCTTCCGCCTGCCGATCGACCGCGTCTATCCCCTGGCGCAGGCCCCCGAAGCGCTGGCCCACATGAAGGCGAACCAGCACTTCGGGAAGATCATCCTGGCGACCTGAAGGGCATCAGCCCGGCAGGCGATAGGGCTTCGCGGCCACGTCGTAGTCGGGATAGCCCAGCGTGGCGCGCAGCACGGCCGGGGGCTGCGCGCTCGCGGCCTCGGCGCCGCCGGCCAGCAGCGCGTCGAGCCCCGCCTGGATGCCGGCGATGGAAGGCGAGAGCATGCCCGTGGGGTAGGTCGCGATCTTGTAGCCCAGCGCCTCGGCTTCCGTGCGCGAGGGGCAGGCACGGGCACCACCCGGGGAGAGCACCGCGAAGGTCGGCTTGCCCGCGGCAGCCACCATCGAGCGACGGATCTCCTCCTCATCTTTCGGGCTGTCGAGGAAGAGGATGTCCGCACCTTCCTCGACATACATCTCGATGCGCGCGAGCGCTTCCTCGATGCCCTGGGTCGGGCGGCAATCGGTGCGGGCGAGCACCAGGATGCCGGATTCCTTCGCCGCCGCCACGGCTGCGCGGATCTTCATGCGCGCTTCCTCGCGCGGCAGGCAGGGCTTGCCGGCGGAGGTCAGTTCGCGCGGCGTGATCTTGTCCTCGATCAGCACCGCGGCGGCGCCGGCGCGACCATAGGCGGCCACCGTGCGCTGCACGTTGAGCGCATTGCCATAGCCATGGTCGCCATCGGCCAGGATCAGAGTCTCGGGTGCCGCGTTGCGGACCATCGTGAAGCTGTCGAACATCTCGCCGAAGGAGACGAGGTCAAGGTCCGGCCCGCCGAGGCGGCTCGCCGCGACGCAGGAGCCCGAGAGGAAGGCGGTCTTGTAGCCGGCGCGGGCGGCGAGCTTGGCGCTGATGCCGTCCCAGACGGCGGGCATGACGATCATGCCGGGCTCGGCGAGCAGGGCGCGCAGGCGATCAGGGGGGGTCATGGCAGATCCTCGGACGTGAAGAGGGTGCGAGGCTATCGCCACCGCCCGGCCCTGGCCAGCGCCCCTCTCCGCAGATCAGAGTTGCGGCGGGCTGAGCCTTTGCGCGAGATCGCGCTTGAGCACCTTGCCGCCGCTGTTGCGCGGCAGGTCCTCGAGGATGAAGACCGCGCGCGGCCATTTCGGGCGCGGCAGATGCGCGCGCGCATGGGCGAGCAGGATTTCGGGATCGCAGGGCGCAGCGAGGCGCACGAAGGCCGCGATCTCCTCGCCGAACTCGCGCGAGGGCCAGCCGAGCACGGCACTCTCCGCCACGGCGGGATGCGCGTTCAGCACGGCCTCGACATCGCCCGGATGGATGTTGATGCCGGCGCGGATGATCATGTCCTTCGCCCGCCCGCGCAGCGTGACGAAGCCATCGGCGTCGAGCGAGGCGAGATCGCCCGGATAGAACCACCCCTCGCGAAACGCCTCGCCCGAGGCTTCTGGGTCCCGATGATAGGATGTGGCGCAGGCGGGGCCGCGATAGCGCAGCAGGCCGGTCTCGCCAGGCGGCAGGGGATTGTCCTGCGCGTCCACCACCTCGACCTCCACGGCGAAGACGGGGCGACCCACCGTCTCGCCATGCGTGGCGATGTCATCGGGCGTGAGGAGGGAGACGCCGCCGCCTTCGGTCGAGGCGTAGTATTCGAAGAAGTGCGGACAGAGCCGGTCGCGGATCGCGACACGCTCCTCGGGCGCGAGCGGCGCGCCGGAGGAGAACAGCAGGTTCAGCGCGCGCAGCGGCGCGAGCGTGGCGTCATCCAGCGCCAGCAGCCGGCGGAACTGCGTGGGCACCAGGAAGAGGCTGGTGGCGCGTTCGGAAGCGACGCAGGCGACAAGGTCTTCCGGCGTGCAGGGCGGCGGCTTGAGGATCAGCGTGCCGCCGGAGAAGAGCACCGACATCGCGAAGGTCCGCCCGCCGCCGAAATAGAGCGGCGTGGCGCAGACGAAGCGATCGCGCCCGTTCAGGCCGAGATTGATCCAATGCGTGCGGAAGCGCGCGAGGAAATGCCGATGCGCGATGAGCGGCCCCTTCGGCCGCCCCGTGGTGCCGGACGAGAGCGAGAGGACGAAGGGCGCCTCGGGATCCGAGGCGAAGGCGATGCCGGCCTCCTCCGCCTCGTTCGGTTGGTCGCAGCGCAGGCCCGGCAGCGGCGGCATGTCGGGCTCCGCCAGGACCAGCGAGGCGCCGAAATGCGTGGCGACGTTGCGCTGTTCCTCGACCGTCCAGCGCGCATCCATCGGCAGGATCGCGATGCCCGCGCGCGCCACGGCGTAGAGTGCGACCACATGCTCGGCCGTGTCGCGCAGGCAGATTCCCACGGGCCGGTCGGCGGGCAGGCCGAGCCCCAGCAGCCAGGCCGCCATGCGCCGCACGCGGCGTGCGAATTGCGCATGGGTCAGCGTCAGCGCGCCTTCGATCAGCGCCGGATGGCTCGGCCTTGCCCGGTCGTGGATGTCGAGCGCGTCGGCGAGGTTCATGCGGCGCCGTTGAGCTTGTAGATGCGCTCGACATTGGTGCGCAGGAATTTCGCGCGCACCGCCTCGGGCAGGTTCAACTCGTCGATCTCGGCCATGGTGCGCGCGAAGTCGAGCACCGGGAAATCCGTGCCGAAGATCACCTTGTCCTGGCCGTAGCTGCGTATGTAGTGCTTGAAGGAGTCCGGCCAGTAGCGCGGGCTGTGCGCGTCGGAGCCGATGAAGACATTGGCGTGCTTCCAGGCCATCGCGATCATCTCCTCGGTCCAGGGGATACCGACATGGATGCCGATGATCTTGAGTTCGGGGAAATCGCAGGCCACGGCGTCGAGCGTGATGGGCCGGCCGACAGAGCGCAGCGGATAGGTGGGATCATAGACCATCGACTGCCCGACCTGGAGCTGCACCGGCACGTCGAGGTCCACGCATTTCGCGTAGAAGGGATACCACTTCGCATGGTCGGGCGGCAGTTCGAACCAATGCGGGTAGAAATGCGCGCCGATGAAGCCGTATTCGGTGACAGCTCGTGAAAGCTCACGCACGCCCTTCATGCCCTCGGTCGGGTCGAGACCGGCGAGGCCATAGAAGCGATCCGGATGCGCCTGCACCGCATCGGCCACGAGGCGATAATCGACATGGTAGCAGGCAGGGTGCCCGAGCCGCCCGACCTTCGCGGCGATCAGGAAGGCCTTCTCGATGCCGGCGGCATCCATGCGCGCGATCATGTCCTTCAGGCTCATGCCTTCGAAGATCTCGCGCTTCACGCGCATCTTGGCGGTGTAGAAGCCGGTGCGATCCGGCCGGCCGGCCAGCGCCTCCGGCGTCCAGATGTTCACCACCGCGTCGATCGCCCGGATGCCGCTCACGCCCCTGCCCCCAATCCCAGATCGCGCGCGACGGAATCGCGCAATACCTCATTCGCGCCTTCGCCGAAGGTGTAGAGGCGCGAATCCCGCCAGAACCGCTGCATGTCGCTCTCGGCCGCATAGCCGGCACTCGCCAGGATCTGCATGCCGGCATCGGCCACGTCGCGCAGCGTCTCGGTGGCGATGATCTTCGCCTGCGCGGCCTCGCGCCGGCAGGGCGCGCCCGTGCTGATGAGTCGCGCCAGATGCTCGACCAGGAGGCGGGAGAGATCGACGCGCATGCGCAGATCCGCAAGGCGATGTGCGATGGCCTGGTTCCGCCCGATGGGGCGGCCGAACTGCACGCGATCCGTCGCATGGGCGAGTGCGATCTGCAGCGCCGCCTCCGCCGCGCCGGTCACCGTCGCCGCCATCGAGGCGCGCGAATAGTGCAGCGTGGACATGAGCTGCGCGAAGCCGCGCCCTTCCACGCCGAGCAGCGCCTCCGCCGGCAGATCGACATCCTCGAGGCCGATGTCGAAGCTCGGCATGCAGTTGTTGCCGACCTTCGGCAGCGGCGTCATGGCGACGCCGGGCGTGTCGGTCGGAATAAGGAAGAGCGAGATGCCGCGATGTCCCTCCGCCTCGCTGCCCGTACGCGCCGGCAGGATCAGCCAGCGCGCCTGGCGTGCATCGCTGATCCAGCTCTTGCGGCCCCGCAGGCGCCAGCCGGTGCCCTGACGCGTTGCGCGCGTGCGAAGCGCCGCCGCATCGCTGCCCGCTTGCGGTTCGGAAAGCGCCAGCGCGCAGAAGGCCTCGCCCGCCATCAGGGGCGGCAGCAGCAGGCGGCGCTGCGCCTCGCTCGCATAGCTCAGCGCGGACATGATCCCGAAGCCGACGACGCGGTTGAAGATCGAGGCGACCATGTAGGCATGCTCGCCAAGCTTCAGCTGCACCTGCGCGATGGTGGTCCAGGCCGCGCCCAGCCCGCCCAGCGGCTCCGGCACCGCCAGCGCGAAGAGCCCCATGGCGCCCATTTCCGGCATCAGGTCATAGGGGGGCACATGCCCGGCATCGCGCCGCCGGATCTCCGCCGGCGGCAGGCGGCGGTCGAGGAAAGTGCCGAGGCTGTCGAGG
This sequence comes from Roseomonas sp. TF40, assembly GCF_057219975.1. Classification (NCBI taxonomy): domain Bacteria; kingdom Pseudomonadati; phylum Pseudomonadota; class Alphaproteobacteria; order Acetobacterales; family Roseomonadaceae; genus Roseomonas; species Roseomonas sp. TF40. Next base: position 934,937 of record NZ_JBXVVR010000001.1, read on the forward strand.
ATCGCCGCGTCGCTCATACCCGCAGCCGTGCGGAGGCATGCCAGGGCACCAGCATCTTCCGCAGCGCGCCGATGGCGAAGTAGAACAGGAAGCCCAGGATCGACATGTGGATCAGCACGGCGAACATCTGGTCCGTCTCGAAGGCGTTGAGCCGCGCGATCAGCAGATGCCCCAGCCCCGCATTGCCGCCGAGATACTCGCCCACCACGGCGCCGATGATCGCCAGCACAATGCCGATCTCGAGCCCCGTCAGCATGTAGGGCAGCGCGGAAGGGAATTCGAGCCGGCGGAACACCTGCCAGCGCGTCGCGTTCAGCGAGACCATCACGTCGCGATGGCCCTCATCGATGGATTTCACGCCCATCGCCGTATTGGTCAGGATCGGGAAGAAGGCGAGCACGGCGGCGACGATCACCTTCGAGCTGATGCCGAAGCCGAACCACAGCACGAAGAGCGGCACGAGGGCGACCTTCGGGATCACCTGCGTGGCCACGATGAAGGGGTTGAGCGTGAGTTCCAGCCAGCGCAGCCGCGCGATCAGCACGCCGAGACTCACGCCGATCACGGCGGCATAGCCGAAGCCGGCCAGCGTGGCGTAGACCGTCATCCAGGTGTGGTGCCAGGCGCGACGGTCCTGCAGCATCTCGAGCCATGCGCTCGCCACCGCGCCGGGGCGCGGCAGGATCAGCGGCGAGACTCCATAGGCGCGCACATAGGAATCCCAGATCAGGATCAGCAGCCCCAGCAGGATCGGCGTGGTGATCCAGGGCAGCGCGCCATCACGCGTGAGGCGCCGCTTGGCGAGGGAGGCCGGGGGTTGGGGATGCGCCATCGTCAGCTGATCTCGTTCAGGCGCTGGCGCAGCTGGCGCACGATGGCCTGGAATTCGGGCGTCGATTGCAGATCGGGCTCGCGCGGCCGCGCGAAGGGCACCCGCACCTCCATGTCCACGCGCCCCGGGCGGGGCGAGAGCAGCAGGATGCGGTCGCCCAGGAACACCGCCTCGGCGATGGAATGCGTGACCAGCACGATGGTCTTTCGGGTTGCCAGCCAGATGCGCTGCAGTTCGAGGTTCATCGCCTCGCGAGTCATGGCGTCGAGCGCCCCGAAGGGCTCGTCCATCAGCAGGATGCGCGGGTCATAGGACAGCGCGCGCGCGATGGCGGCGCGCTGGCGCATGCCGCCGGAGAGTTCGCGCGGCCAGCGCTTCTCGAACCCTTCGATGCCCACCAGCTTCGCAAGCGCGCGCGCGCGTTCGCGCCGCGCGGCCTTCGGCGCGCCCTTCAGCTCCAGCGGCAGGGCGATGTTTTCCTCGATGCTGAGCCAGGGAAAGAGATTCGCCTCCTGGAACACCATGCCGAGATCGGCGAGTGCGGGCGCCTGGCGCTCGCCACGCTGCCACAGGCTCTGTCCCTCGATCGCGATCTCGCCGGCGGTGGGCGCGATCAGCCCACCGATCATGCGCAGCATCGTCGTCTTGCCGCAGCCCGAGGGGCCGAGCAGCACCAGGAACTCGCCCGGCGCCACGGCGAGATCCGTGGCGGCAAGCGCATGCACGGGCTCATCGCGCGTGCCGTACCACTTCTCGACCTCACGAAAGCTGATCGCGGGATGGTCTGCGTCAGCCATGGGGGAACTCTGCCTCGCCAGCAGCGATCGCCTCCATCGCCTGGTTCGCACCGATGATCCGCGCGAAGCCGAATGCCATGGCGGCGAGTGAGGCCTCATGCCGTGCGGCATCGAAATCCGCCACCGCGTCGCGCACCACGAAGGTGCGGATGTCGCGCTGCGCGGCGTCGCGCACCGAGGTCTCGACGCACATGGAGGTGGTCACACCGCCCACCAGGAGAGCGCGGATGCCACGCGCGGCCAGCAGCACATCGAGCGGCGTGCCGAAAAAGGCCGAGTAGCGCGGCTTGTCGATCACCGCATCTTCCGCCGCCACACCGGCCTCCGCGGGGATCTCGATATCCGCGCTGCCCGCGGCCAACGCGCCGATCTCGCCCAGGCGCGGGCGCAATTCGGTGGTGAGCAGCCCGCCATCGGCATGATCCGCGCGCAGCACATGCCGCGTCCAGATCACCGGCATGCCCACCGCCCGCGCCGCGGCGGCCAGCGCATAGCCCCGCCGCGCCGCCGCCGCGCAGGCCGAGACATCGCGCCCCTGAAGTGCCACGAAACCCTGGTCATGCAGGAAGCCGCGCTGGTAATCCACCAGCAGCAGCGCGGCCTCGGCGCGACGAAAGCGCATCAGGCGCGGGCGCGATCGACGAATTCGTTCGTGAACAGCGTATCCGCCCGCACGCCGGCCGGCGCGAAGCCGGCGGCGGCCATCAAATCATAGCCGCGCTGCCAATGCTCCGGCACGTTGCGCAGCAGGTTCTCGCGGCCCGAGGTCAGCCAGAACTGCATCTCGTTGCGCAGGATGGCGGGCGCCAGCGCGGCGTTGCGCATCTCGGCGATCTCGAACTCGCGCAGATTGGCGAGCGTGCGCGTGAGGTCGGTGTCGGCGAGCATCGCATCCAGCGAGAGCTTCACCGCACGCAGGAAGCGCACCACCACATCGCCGTTCTGCGCCAGGGTCTGGCGCCGCGCGATGTAGCACTGGCCCGGGATCGGCGCGACCGTGTCGGTGTTCCACGAGACATGCGGCGTGTTCGCCGCCTGCAGCGCCACCGGCACGCCGGCCGAGACGATGTAGGCGTCGATACGCCCCTGCTCGATCAATTGCAGCCCGGCGGGCGAATTGGGCGCGGTCTGGCGGGCGACGCGCGCGCGATCCACCCCGCGCGCCTGCAGCATCACGTCGAGCACGATCTCGGTGGCCCCGCCCACCGAGAGGATGCCGATGGTCTTGCCCGCCATCTCCTCCGGCGTGCGGATCGGCTTGGCGACCGTGCTGATGACGTAGAAGGGCGAGCCCTGGCTGATCGTGCCCACCGCCACCAGTTCATTCCCGCCGGGGCGCGAGGAGGCGCGGATATGGTCGCCCACGCCGGTGCGCGAGAGCAGCGCGCCGCCGCCCAGGATCTGCTGCACCGCCATGGCGGAACCGCGCCCCTGCTCGATCGTCACGTCCAGGCCCTCACGCTCGAAGAAGCCACCGCCCTTGGCGTGCAGCACGTCGGCGAAGGCAAGGATGTGCGAGAAGGGCGTCACATAGGTCATGCGGCGCGGCGTCTGCGCGTGAAGATCCTTGATGGTGCAGGCAAGGACGCCCGCCCCCCCCAGGGCAAGGGCATGGCGACGCGAGAGGCTCGGGCTGTTCATGGCGCGTTTCTCCGGGCTGTTCGGCGAAGAGTGCTGCCGGCCCGGCGCTGCCGTCAATGCGGCTGCGCCCTCAACCGCACGCCACGGCGCGCACTTCCTCCGCCAGGGCGAGCGAGGCGGTCAGGCCTGGGCTCTCGATGCCGAGCAGGTTCACCAGCCCCGGCACGCCATGCGTGGCCGGACCCTGGATGACGAAATCCTGCGCCGGCGCGCCCTTCGGCACGGTCTTGGGACGGATGCCCGCATAGCCGGGGGCCAGCGCGCCATCCGGCAGGCCTGGCCACCAGCGGCGGATGGAGGCGTAGAAGCCCTCACCGCGGCGGGGATCGACATCGTAGTTGATCTCCTCGATCCACTCGACATCGGGGCCGAAGCGCGCCTGGCCGCCAAGATCGATGGTGAGGTGCGTGCCCAGCCCCCCCGGCACCGGCACCGGGTAGATCAGCCGCGAGAAGGGATTGCGTGTGGTCAGGCTGAAATAGTTGCCCTTGGCGTAGTAGCTGCCCGGGATGTGTGCCTCCGGCATGCCGGCGATGCGCCGCGCCAGCGCGGGGGCGTGCAGCCCGGCCGCATTCACCAGCAGCCGGCAGGCGAGCGCCATGGGCTCCGCGCCGCCGACCTCGAGTTCGATGCCGGCATCGGTGGCGCGGCCGCGCAGCACCGGGGCGCGGAAGGCGAAGAAGGCGCCGGCATTCTCCGCATCGCCCTGCAGGGCGAGCATGTAGGCGTGGCTGTCGATGATGCCGGTGGAAGGCGAGACGAGCGCCGCGGTGCAGGCGAGTTCGGGCTCGATGGCGCGCGCCTCGGCGGCGCTGATCAGGCGCAGATCCTCCACGCCATTGGCGGCGGCGCGCAGGCGGATGCCCTCAAGCTGCTCGGCCTCGGCGGCCGTCGTGGCGACGATGAGCTTGCCGCAATTGCGCGCCGGCACGCCGCGCTCGGCGCAATAGGCGTAGAGCATCTTCTTGCCGGCCACGCAGGTCTTCGCCATCAGGCTGCCGGCGCGGTAGTAGATGCCGGCGTGGATCACCTCCGAATTGCGCGAGGAGGTCTCGGTGCCGATGGCCTCCGCCGCCTCGAGCACCAGCACGTCGCGGCCTGCGAGCGCGAGCGCGCGCGCCACGGCGAGCCCGACCACCCCTGCCCCCACCACCACGCAATCCACCTGGTCCATCGCCATCCCCATGCCTGGGGGGGCTGTATGGCAAAAGCCGGGCCGGGGCGGGAGGGGGCTGCTTTCCACCGTGGTAAGTTTCCAGCAATCCTTTATGGTCGCGGAAGGAACCGCGCCAGAAACCGGCGCGCTGCCCCACCCGAGCCGGGAAAGTGTGCCTCCGATGCTGCTGACCGACCTCGAACCGGACGTGACCTTCGCCGAGAACACGGTGAATGCCGGCCCGCAACTGCTGGATGCGGATGTCACCTTCACCGCCGCCACCGCGCTGGCGGGCGGGCGGCTGGTGGTGAGCGGTCTGCTGGCGGAGGACCGGGTCTCGATCCTGGCGGAGGGCAGCGGGGCCGGGCAGATTGATGTCTCGGCCGGGACGATCAGCTTCGGCGGCACCGTGATCGGCACCGCGAGTGGCGGGGTGGGCGGGGACTTCACCGTGACCTTTGCCGCCGGCGCGACGGAAGCGGCGGTGGATGCGCTGATCCAGCGGCTGGCCTACCAGAATGTCAGCGACGCGCCGACCGCGACGCGCCGCCTGGTCATCGATGTGGTGGATGGCGCGGGGCTGGGGCTGGGTGATCGGGAGATCGGCACGCTGACGGCGCTCAGTGGCGGCGCCAATCCCTTCAACGGGTTCGATCTGGGGGACCGCAGCACGCCCACCTTCGTGGATCTGGACGGCGATGGCGATCTCGACCTCGTCGCGGGCGCGCTGGATGGCACGCTGCGGGCGTGGCGCAACACGGGCCCGGCCTCGGCGCCCGTCTTCACCGCGCTCAACGGCAGCGCCAATCCCTTCAACAACCTCGATGTGGGGAGCAACAGTACCCCCGCCTTCGTGGATCTGGACGGCGATGGCGATCTCGACCTCGTCGCGGGCGCGTCGAATGGCACGCTGCTGGCGTGGCGCAACACGGGCACGGCCTCGGCGCCGGTCTTCACCATGCTCACCGGCAGCGACAATCCCTTCGGCAACCTCGATGTGGGGACCAGCAGCACCCCCGCCTTCGTGGATCTGGACGGCGATGGCGATCTCGACCTCGTCTCGGGCGCGGCGGGTGGCACGCTGCTGGCGTGGCGCAACACGGGCACGGCCCCGGCGCCGGTCTTCACCACGCTCACCGGCGGCGCCAATCCCTTCAGCGGGTTCGATGTGGGGGGCAACAGCACCCCCGCCTTCGTGGATCTGGACGGCGATGGCGATCTCGACCTCGTCGCGGGCGACCTGAACGGCATTCTGCATGCGTGGCGCAACACGGGCACGGCCTCGGCACCCGCCTTCACCACGCTCACCGGCGGCGCCAATCCCTTCAATGGCCTCAATCCGGGTTACAACAACGCCCCCGCCTTCGTGGATCTGGACGGCGATGGCGATCTCGACCTCGTCGCGGGGGAGCACATCGGCAGGCTGCTGGCGTGGCGCAACACGCCACAGCCCGGCATCACTGTCACCGCCACGGCCGAGAATGATGGCGCGCCCTCCGTCACCTCCGCCGCCGCGGCCGGTTTCGCGGAGAACGGGACGGGCATCGTCTATCAGGCCACCGCCACCGATCCCGATGGCGTGCTCGGCCTCACCTGGTCGCTCGGTGGCGCCGATGCCGGCCTGTTCACCATCAACGCGGCAACCGGCGCCGTCACCTTCAACAGCGCGCCGGATTTCGAGGTCCCCGCCGATGCCGGCGGCAACAATGTCTATGACATCACCGTCACCGCCTCCGATGGCCAACTCAGCAGTGCGGCCCAGGCGGTTGCCATCACCGTCACCAATCTGTTCGAGGCGCCGCGCCTGACGGGCTTCGGCCCGAGCCTTACCCTGCTAGAGAACACCGCGAATGCCGCCCCTCAGTTGCTGGATGCGGAAGTGACGTTCGGCAGCGACACGAGCCTGAATGGTGGGCGCCTGGTGGTGTCGGGATTGCTGGCGGAAGATCGGATCTCGATCCTCGGCCAGGGCGATGGCACGGCTGAGATTGGCGTCGCGGGCAGCACGGTCAGCTATGGCGGGCTCGCCATCGGCTCCGCGACGGGCGGCGAGGGCGGCAGCTTCACCGTGACCTTCAATGGCAACGCCACGCTCACAGCGGTGGATGCGCTGATCCAGCGGCTGGCCTACCAGAATGTCAGCGACGCGCCCACGGCCACGCGCAGCCTGGTCATCGACGTGGTGGATGGCGCGGGGCTGGGGCTGGGTGATCGGCAGATCGGCTCGCTGACGGCGCTCAGTGGCGGCGCCAATCCCTTCAACGGCTTCGATGTGGGGAGCAACAGCACACCCGCCTTCGTGGATCTGGACGGCGATGGCGATCTCGACCTCGTCTCGGGGGAGTACGACGGCATCCTGAACGCGTGGCGCAACACGGGCCCGGCCTCGGCGCCGGTCTTCACCGCGCTCACCGGCACCGACAATCCCTTCAACGGGATCGATGTGGGGCTCAAAAGCACCCCCGCCTTCGTGGATCTGGACGGCGATGGCGATCTCGACCTCGTCTCGGGGTTGAGCGTCGGCAGGCTGCGGGCGTGGCGCAACACGGGCACGACCTCGGCGCCGATCTTCACCACGCTCACCGGCAGCGACAATCCCTTCCACGGGTTCGAAGCGGGGTTCGACCTCGCCCCCGCCTTCGTGGACCTGGACGCCGATGGCGATCTCGACGTCGTCTCGGGCGCGTCGAATGGCACGCTGCTGGCGTGGCGCAACACGGGCACGGCCTCGGCCCCGGTCTTCACCGCGCTCACCGGCAGCGCCAATCCCTTCAACGGCTTCAATGTGGGGAGCGACAGCACCCCCGCCTTCGTGGATCTGGACGGCGATGGCGATCTCGACCTCGTCGCGGGGGAATTCGACGGCATTCTGAATGCGTGGCGCAACACGGGCACGGCCTCGGCGCCCGTCTTTACCGCGCTCACCGGCACCGCCAATCCCTTCAACGGGTTCGATGTGGGGAGCAACAGCACCCCCGCCTTCGTGGATCTGGACGGCGATGGCGATCTCGACCTCGTCTCGGGCGCGGGGGGTGGCACGCTGCTGGCGTGGCGCAACACGCCGCCGCTGACCAGCATCACCGTCACGGTCACGGCCGAGAATGACGCGCCGGTGGTGACCTCCGCCGCCGCGGCCGGTTTCGCCGAGAACGGGACGGGCATCGTCTACCAGGCCACCGCCACCGATCCCGATGGCGCGGCCAGCTTCACCTGGACGCTCGGCGGCGCCGATGCGGGCCTGTTCACCATCGATGCGGCGACCGGCGCCGTCACCTTCAACGCCGCACCGGATTTCGAGACTCCCGCCGATGCGGACGGCGACAATGTGTATGACATCACCGTCATTGCCCGTGACGGCGCGGCCGACAGCGCGCCACGGGCCGTCGCCATCACGGTCAGCAATGTCGTGGAAAAGGGCATGCTGAGCGGCCTGGCCGGCAGCGTGACCTTCGCCGAGAACACGGTGAATGCCGCCCCGCAATTGCTGGATGCGGATGTCAGCCTTAGCCCGGGCGAGGCACTCGACGGCGGTCGCCTGATGGTCGGCGGATTGCTGACGGAAGACCGGGTCTCGATCCTCGTGCAAGGCAGCGGCGCCGGGCAGATCAGCCTCTCAGGCAGCGATGTGCTGCATGGCGGGGTCATCATCGGCAGTTTCGCGGGCGGGGTGGGCGGGGACTTCACCGTCACCTTCAACGGCAATGCCGATGCTGCGGCCGTGGAGGCGCTGATCCAGCGCCTTGCCTACCAGAACATTGCCGACACGCCGACCGCCAGCCGCAGCCTGACGCTCGATGTGGTGGATGGCGCCGGCCAGATTCTCCCCGGCATCGGCATCGGCCCGCTGACAGCGCTCAGTGGCAGTGCCAACCCCTTCAACCCGATTTCGATCGGCAGCCCGGGCCCGCCGGCCGTGGTGGATCTGGACGGCGACGGCGATCTCGACCTGGTCTCGGGCGAGACGTTCGGCACGCTGCGCGCGTGGCGCAACACCGGCACGGCGGCGGCACCGGTCCTCACTGCGCTTACCGGCACCGACAATCCCTTCAACGGCTTCGATGTGGGATACCGGAGCACGCCCGCCTTCGTCGATCTGGACGGCGACGGCGACCTCGATCTCGTCTCGGGCGAGAGCAACGGCACGCTGCAGGCTTGGCGCAACGCGGGGACTGGCTTTGTCACCCTCAGCGGCAGCGACAATCCCTTCGCCGGGATCGATGTGTCGTTCAACAGCGCACCGAGCTTCGTCGATCTGGACGGCGATGGCCTTCGCGATCTGGTGCTGGGCGCCGATGACGGGACGCTGCGGGTCTGGCGCAACACGGGGAACGCCACAGGGCCGATCTTCACCGCGCTGAGCGGCAGCGACAATCCCCTTGACGGGATCGATGTGGGGCGCGTCAGCGCGTCAGCCTTCGTGGATCTGGACGGCGATGGCGATCTCGACCTCGTCGCGGGCGAGCGCTACGGCAGGCTGTATGCGTGGCGCAACACGGGCACGGGCGCGGCCGCGGTGTTCGAGGCGCTGACCGGTGCTGCGAATCCCTTCAACGGCCTCGACGTCGGAGACTACAGCAAGCCCGCCTTTCTTGACCTGGATGGCGATGGCGACCTCGACCTCCTCTCCGGGAACGGCGCTGGCAGGCTGCTGGCGTGGCGCAACACGCCGCCGCGGCCCACCATCACCGTCACCGTCACGGCCGAGAACGACGCGCCCGTCATCACCTCCGCCGGCACGGCGACCTTCGCCGAGAACGCGACCGGCACCGTCTACCAGGCCACGGCGACCGACCTCGAGGGCACGACCAGCTTCACCTGGTCGCTCGGCGGGCCGGATGCGGGGCTGTTCGAGATCAGCGGCACCGGCGCCCTCACCTTCCGCGCCGTCCCGAATTTCGAGACGCCTGCTGACACGGGCGGCAATAATGTCTACAATGTTAACATTGTTGCCAACGACGGCGCAGCCGTCAGCGCGCCGCTGGCCGTTGCCATCACGGTCACGAATATCGAGGAACGCACCATGCTCACCGGTTTCGGCCCCAGCGTGACCTTCGCCGAGAACATTGTGAATGCCGGCCCGCAATTGCTGGATGCCGCTGTCGTCTTCACCGAGGGCGATTCGCTGGATGGCGGGCGGCTGGTGGTCTCCGGGCTGCTGGCGGAGGACCGGGTCTCGATCCTGGCGGAGGGCAGCGGGGCCGGGCAGATCGGGGTGTCGGGCAGCAACGTGCTCTTTGGTGGCGTGACCATCGGCAGCTTCACCGGCGGCGTGGGCGGGGACTTCACCGTTACTTTCAATGCTGCAACGGATGGTGCCGCCGTCGATGCGCTGATCCAGCGCCTTGCCTATGCCAATGTCAGCAGCACGCCGACCGCAACGCGCAGCCTATCCATTGATGTGATCGATGGGGCCGGCGACGGACTGCCGCGGCTTGGGATTGGCACGCTGACTGCATTGCCCGCCAGCGCCAACCCCTTTGACGGGATCGACGTTGGATCAAACAGCGCGCCAGCGCTCATTGATCTGGACGCAGATGGCGATCTGGATCTCGTTTCTGGCAATGCCTCCGGTAGAATTCTTGCTTGGCGCAACACCGGTACGACCAGCGCGCCTGAGTTTTCGGCCATCACTGGCACAGAAAATCCGTTCAATTTTATTTTAGCTTCTACTTACACAAAGCCCGCTTTCCTAGACTTTGACAGCGATGGTGACCTTGATCTTGTATTGGGTGATGCCAGCACCACAATCCGGGCTTGGCGAAACGTCGGAATTTCTACGGCGCCTGTTTTCACTGAATTGTCTGGCGCAGAAAATCCATTCTTCGCAATTTCGAGCCCCGGCGTAATTAATGCGCCAAGCTTTTTTGACATCGACGGAGATGGTGATCAGGACTTAGTTCTTGGCTTGTTTTCCGGAACAGTGCGTGTGTGGCGCAATACCGGCACAACCACCGCACCGTCATTCACCGCCATTACCGGGACAGGAAATCCCTTCGCAAGCATAAATGTCAATGTGAATGCAGTGCCCGCCTTCGTGGATTTCGATGCAGACGGCGATCTTGATCTAGTACTTGGTAGGGAGACCGGATTTCTGCCTGCTTGGCGCAATGACGGACCGAGCACGGCCCCCGTTTTCGTCGCAGTAACTGGTACAGCCAACCCGTTTGACGGCAGTTTCGGTGGCCTTTCGATCACCCCGACTCTTGCCGACCTGGATGGCGATGGAGACCTCGATCTGGCGGTCGGCAGACAAGACGGCACCATCCGAACCTGGGCCAATGCGGCAACCGCACTACCCACCATCACCGTCACCGTCACGGCCGAGAACGACGCGCCGACCGTCACCTCCGCCGCCACCGCCAACTTCGCCGAGAATGGCACCGGCACCGTCTATCAGGCCACGGCGACCGACCCCGAGGACACCACCAGCTTCACTTGGTCACTGAGCGGAGCGGATGCGGCGCTCTTCGCCATCGACAGCACCGGCGCCCTCACCTTCCGCGCCGTCCCGAATTTCGAGACGCCTGCTGACGCGGACGGCAATAATGTCTACAATGTAAACATTGTTGCCAACGACGGCGCAGCCGACAGCGCGCCGCTGGCCGTTGCCATCACGGTCACGAATATGGAGGAACGCACCATGCTCACCGGTTTCGGCCCCAGCGTGACCTTCGCCGAGAACATTGTGAATGCCGGCCCGCAATTGCTGGATGCCGATGTCGTCTTCACCGAGGGCGATTCGCTGGATGGCGGGCGGCTGGTGGTCTCCGGGCTGCTGGCGGAGGACCGGGTCTCGATCCTGGCGGAGGGCAGCGGCGCCGGGCAGATCGGGGTGTCGGGCAGCGACGTGCTCTATGGCGGCGTGACCATCGGCAGCTTCACCGGCGGCGTGGGCGGGGACTTCACCGTCACCTTCAACGCCAATGCCGATGGCGCTGCGGTGGACGCGCTGATCCAGCGCCTTGCCTACCAGAACACGTCCGACACGCCGACCGCGAGCCGGAGCCTTGGTCTCAACGTCATTGACGGGGCGGGCCGGGGATTGGACGCGGGAATCTCTGGTCTCACCGTGCCGAGCAGCACGGCGAACCCGCTGGATGGGCTGAGCAATGGCGGGTTCAGCACGCCAGCCTTCTTCGATTTCGATGGCGATGGCGATCGCGACCTCGTCTCGGGGCTCAGCACCGGCGGCTTCGTCGCTTGGCGCAATACGGGGAGCGAGGCAGCGCCGACCTTCGTGGCGGTCAGTGGCACCGAGAGCCCCTTCAGCACGCTCACCGGCACGAATTTCAGTAACCCGGCCTTCGTGGATCTCGACAGCGACGGCGACCTGGACCTCGTCGCTGGCAACCTCAACGGGCAGCTTGCGGCGTGGCGCAACATCGGCACGGGCGCCACTGCAGCCTTCGACCCATTGGTCGGTGTCGCCAGCCCGGTGTCCGGCATCCAGGTTCTCCTCAGCAGCGCGCCAGCCTTCGTGGATTTCGATGGTGATGGCGACCTTGACCTCGTCGTGGGCGACAATACGGGAGGCTTCCTGGCCTGGCGCAACGTGGCCACCGGCGCCACCGCCAGCTTCAGCGCGGTCACGGGAAGCGAAAACCCCTTTGACGGTCTCAGCGCGAGCTATCGCAGCACCCCGGCCTTCGTCGATCTTGACGGGGATGGCGACCTCGATCTGGCCTCAGGCAATTTCTACGGACAGATGCTGGCATGGCGGAATGACGGCACAACCGGCATCTCGAACCTTGTCGCACTGACGGGCACGGACAACCCCTTCGCGCTGGTGAGCCCATTCGGGCCGTTCAGGCCCGCCTTCAAGGATCTGAACGGCGACGGGGGGCTCGACCTGGTCGTGGGCAAGAATGACGGCACGTTCGGGGTCTGGTTCAACGCGAGCGCGCCGCTGAAAACAGTCACCGTCACCGTCAATGCCGAGAACGACGCGCCGGTCATCACCTCCGCCGGCACGGCCAACTTCGCCGAGAACGCCACCGGCATCGCCTATCAGGCCACGGCCACGGATCCCGAAGGGCAGGCCATCACCTGGTCGCTCGGCGGCGTGGATGCGGCGCTGTTCGAGATCGACAGCCTCACCGGCGCGGTCAGCTTCCTCGCCAGCCCGGATTTCGAACTGCCGGATGATGACGGCGGCAACAACGTCTACGACATCACCGTCATCGCCGATGACGGCGCCGACACCGTCGAGAGCGCCGTCGCCATCACGGTGACGAACGTGACCGGCCGGCCTTCCCTCACCGGCTTCAACGCGGCCGTGACATTCGATGAGAATGTCCTCAACGCCAGCTATGTGCTGCTCGATTCCGATGTTGTCTTCACCTCGGGCGAGTCGATGGCGGGCGGGCGCCTGGGCGTGTTCGGCCTCGTCGCGCAGGATCGGATCGCGATCCTCGCGCAGGGCGATAACGTGGGCGAGATCAACGTCTCCGCCACGCAGGTGAGCTACGAGGGCGTGATCTTCGGCGATTGGGAAGGCGGCGAGGGCGTCGATTTCCTCGTCCGCTTCAACGCCAATGCGACAGCCGAAGCGGTGGATGCGCTGATCCAGCGCCTGGGCTACTCCAATGTCAGCAACCTGCCCGACACACGCTTCGCCCTGACGCTGGTGATCCAGGACAGCCTGGGCCAGGACATCGGCGGGGTCGGCATCGGCAACATCACCATGATGACCGGTACCGCCAGCCCCGTCGCGACCATCGATGTCGGGACCTACAGCGCGCCCGCCTTCGTGGACCTCGATGGCGATGGCGATCTGGACCTCGTGGTGGGCGGGGAAAGCGGCGACTTCATCGCCTTCCTGAACACGGGCAGCGATGGCGCCCCGGTCTTCGAGCAACTCACCGGCACATCCAGCCCCTTCGACGGCATCAATGCGGGCGCGCTGAGTGCGCCCGCCTTCATCGATCTGGATGGCGATGGCGACCTCGACCTCGTCTCGGGCAATGCCGACGGCATGCTGCGCGCCTGGCGCAATGAGGGCGACACCAGCTTCCCGGTCTATGTCGAGCTGCTCGGCACCGAGAACCCCTTCGAGGGGATCGACATCGGCTATCTCAGCAGGCCCGCCTTCGTCGATCTGGATGGCGATGGCGACCTCGACCTGGTGGTCGGCTGCGATTGCGGCTTCTTCAACCCCTGGCTGAATACCGGCAGCGGCGGCGTCGCGGCGTTCACCGAGTTGACCGGGACCGCGGACCCCTTCGCCAATGTTTTCCAGCCCAACACCTATGCCGCAGCGCCGGTCTTCGTGGATGTGGACGGGGATGGCGACCTCGATCTGATGTCGGGCTCGGCCTATGGCGATCTGCTGCTGTGGATGAATACCGGCACCGCCTCCGCGCCGCGCTACACGCCCTACGGCACCGACAGCAGCGGCAACCCGGATGCGTATCTCACGGATTACCCGATCGACGACCTTACGCCCGCCTTCCTGGACATGGACGGCGATGGCGACCTCGACCTCGTGCTGGGCAATGGCGATGGCCGGCTCTACGTCTTCCCCAATCTGCGCGACATCATCATCAACATCAACCGGCAGAACGATTTCATCGAGATCGCCTCCTCCGACACCAGCTTCGTGATCGAGGCCGTTGGCGGCATCGCCTATCGTGCCCTCGCAGACGGGGTGGAGGACGCGACGACTTTCCGCTGGACGCTCTCCGGCACCGATGCGGCGCTGTTTGACATCGACAGCATCACCGGCGCGGTCAGCTTCAAGGTCGCCCCCGATCATGAGGCGCCCGGTGACGCCAACGGCGACAATCTCTACGAGATCATCGTCACCGGCAGCGACGGCGTGTTGACCGACGACCTTGCCGTCTCGATCGATGTCGGCAACAGGATCGAGGGCCCGCGGCTGAGCGGCCTGCGCAGCAGCGCCACCTTCACCGAGAATGCCGCGAACGCGGCACCGCAACTGCTCGATGCCAGCGTCACCTTCACCGCCGAGACCGACCTGAACGGCGGCAGCCTCGTGGTCAGCGGCATGCTGGCGGAGGATTTCGTCTCGATCCTGCCGCAGGGCAGCGGTGCGGGGCAGATCGACATCGACGGCAACGCCGTGCGCTACGGGGGCGTGACCTTCGGCTTCTTCAGCGGCGGCGAGGGCGCCGACCTGATCGTCAACTTCAACCCGGAGGCGAGCACCGAGGCGGTGGAGGCGCTGATCGAGCGCCTTGCCTACCAGAATACCTCGGATTCGCCGACGGACACGCGCGACCTCACCATCGAGGTGGTGGATGGCGCGGGCAGCACGATCACGGTGCGGGGCATCGGCCAGCTCACCGCGGTGATGGGCAGCGCCAATCCCTTCGCCGGCATCGATGTCGGCTCGGGCGCCGCGCCGAGCTTCGTGGATCTGGATGGCGATGGCGACCTCGACCTCGTCATCGGCAACAGCGCGGGCACACTGCAGGCATGGCGCAACGTCGGCAGCGGGGGCGTCGCGGCCTTCACGGCGATGACCGGCAGCGACGATCCCTTCGAGGGGATCGATGTCGGCGCCGAGAGCAGGCCGGTCTTCGTGGATCTGAACGAGGACGGCGCGCTCGACCTGTTCATCGGCAATTCGGCCGGCACATTCCGCACCTTCTTCCGGGTCGGCGCCAGCGATACGCCGGCCTTCACGACGGGTTCGGGCTCCGGCTCTTCGCTCGACCTGCTCGATGCCGGCTCCGATGCGTCCCCGGCCTTCTTCGACCTCGATGGCGACGGCGATCTCGATCTGGTCGTGGGCATCGGCACCGGCGAGATCCTGGCCGCACGCAATGAGGGCTTCCTCTCCGGCGCACCGCTCTTCACCGCGATCCCGAGTGGCATGAATCCCTTCGAGGCTCTCGCCTATGGCCCAAGCGGCCGGACGACGCCGAGCTTCGTGGATCTCGACGGTGATGGCGACCTTGATCTGATCGCCGGTCCCTATGATGGCGGCCTTGGCGCCTGGCGCAACACCGGCACCGTCGAAGCGCCGGTCTTCGTCCCGATCACCAGCAGTGACACGCCCTTCCTCGGCGTGCAGACCGGGGCTTACGCCGCGCCCGCCTTCTTCGACATGGACGGTGATGGCGACCTCGACTTCGTGGCCGGCGGCGTCGATGGCACGCTGCAGGTCTGGCGCAACACGACGGTCGCGACGCCGCGCATCACGGTGAACGTCACGGCCGAGAACGATGCGCCGCGCGTCACCTCCCTGGGCGTGGCCACCGCCGCGGGCAATGGCAGTGGCATCGCCTATCAGGCCACCGCGAACGACCCCGACGGCACCACCAGCTTCACCTGGACCCTGGGCGGCGCGGACGCAGCGCTCTTCGCCATCAGCGGCACGGGTGCGGTCACCTTCCGCGCCCCGCCCGACCTCGATGCGCCCGGGGATGCGGATGGCGACAACATCTACCGGATCACCGTCACCGCCAATGACGGCACGACGAACAGCAGCGCGCGGGCGGTGGCCATCACGCTCACCCAGGTGAACGCGCGGGGCACAGGCGCGCCGGAACTCCTTTACGGGTCGTTGTTCAGCGACAGGCTTGTGGGGGATGGCGGCAACGACACGCTGGTCGGCGGCGCGGGCAATGACAGCCTGATCGGCGGCCGCGGCGCAGACAGCCTCGTGGGCGGTGCAGGCGATGATGACTACACCATCGACGACCTGACTGACATCATCCTGGAACTGCCCGGCGGCGGCGTCGACCGGGTCATCGCCACGGTTGACTGGACCCTTGGGGCAGAGATCGAGCACCTCGTCCTCAAGGGCAACGACGATCTGCGGGGCACGGGCAATGCGCTGGGCAACCGCATGGAAGGCAATGCCGGCGCGAACCTGCTTGACGGCGCGCAGGGCAACGACACGCTGATCGGGGGCGGCGGCAACGACACGCTTCTGGGTGGTGCCGGCGCCGACACGCTGAACGGCGGCGGCGGCGCGGACAGCATGGTGGGCGGTGCCGACAACGATACCTACATCGTCGATCATGCCGGGGACATCACCCTGGAATTGGCCGCAGGCGGCTATGACGAGGTCATCGCGAGCCGCAGCTGGACGCTGGCGGCCGAGATCGAGCGCCTTGCCCTTGTCGGCAGCGGCGGGTTCAGCGGCACGGGCAATGCGCTGGACAACCGGATCGAAGGAAATGCTGGCGCCAACCTGCTGCAAGGCGGCGACGGGCACGACGTGGTCCTGGGCAATGAGGGCAACGACACGCTGCAGGGTGGCACTGGCGCCGACACGTTGCGCGGCGGCCTCGGCACCGACAGTCTCGAGGGCGGGCTCGGGGCCGACCGTTTTCTCTACGACCGGGTGGACCACGCCGTGGGCGATATCCTGGCGGATTTCAACGCGCTCGAGGGCGACCAGATCGATATGCGCCCGATGGACGCAGACAGCACCCTCGCCGGCAATCAGGCCTTCACCTGGATCGGCACTGGCCTCTTCAGCGGCCAGGCAGGCCAGTTGCGCTTCAGCGGCGGCGTTCTCTCAGGCGATGTCGACGGCAATGGCCGCGCCGATTTCGACATCTCCCTGATCGGCGTGAGCACGCTGGGCGCGTCCAACATCCTGCTCTGATGCCAACGGTCACGTTCAGCGACCCGTTGGACCTCTCTTTGTTTCAGGTGACGGGCGCGCCCATGCGAACCCTCGCCCAGCCATGCTGGCCGCGGGATAGGCGGGAGGTGCAGGACGGCCCGGTGAGGTTGCTGCCGCCGGTCAACGCCGGCGTGGGGTTGGCCCCGGCGCGTTCGCCGGCTGGATGACACGCCGCGGCGGCCCTGCGACCGGCGCCAAGCGCGCCACAGCCGGCGCGATCGCCTCCGGCGGGCGCTTGTAGAGCCGACGCCAGATCATGGCATCGCGGCCATAGAAATCCGGGCGGGTCTCAAGCTCGCCATCCGCCGAAGCGAAGGCGGTGTGGTAAAGCACGAAGACCGGCACCGGCCTGGGCAGCGGCTTGCGCACGGTCCCGCCGGCGGCAACCTTCGCCTGGATCGAATCGATCGGTTCCTCCATCAGCAGCGCGGCGAACTCCAGGGGGTTGTGAACCCGGATGCAGCCATTGCTGATGCGCCGGTTCTCCCGCCCGAAGGCATCCCGGTCAGGGGTGTCGTGCAGATAGACATCGAAGCGGTTGGGCATGTCGAACATGATCACGCCAAGTCCGGCCTGCGGACCAGGCGCCTGCTCGGCCTCGCCATTCGGCAGCAGGGTGATGTTGTAGCGGGTGAGGAAGCCGGGGTCGCGCTCCAGTCGAGGCAGGATATCCGCCGCCACGATGTCCCGCGGGATGATCCAGGGCGGGTTGAAGAAGGCCCCCTCGATGAGGGTGCGGAATTCCGGGCTCTGCTTGCGCTCCATCTCGTCGCCCACCACGACGCGGGTGGTGAAGACGGGGCGATGGTCCCGGTAGAGCACCAGGCGCTGGTCGGCGACATTCACCCAGACCCGGTCCGCCGGCAGATTGCGTGGCAGCCAGCGCTGCCGCTCGAGATTCGCCTCGATCCGGCGCAGCCGGTCCGGCGGCAGGATTTCGCCCGGGTCACCGCGGCGATGGCCCTGCAGGGCTTCACGTAGCGCCCGGTAGGTCGCCGTGCGCGGCGCAAGCGCCTCGATCGCCGCCACCGGATCGCCAGCCTCGAGCCCTGCATCGAGCACAGCCGTGACATCCACCGGCTCGGCGGCCAGGGTCTCGTTCGCCATGCGCCGGGCAAGGGGAACAGCGCCGAAGGCCAGGGCCTCGGCATAGGTCAGCGCGGCATGGGAGAGCAGCAATTCCTGCCGAAGCGGCGGAAACATGCCGATCCGCTGCACCAGCGAGCCATGGAACATCTCGGGGTCAAGGCCATGGCTGGAGGCGTGCAGCACGGCCTCGGCCATGGCTTCGGCCGCGGCGGGGCGATGCGACCATACCGGAACGTAGCCGCGGCGGTGGTAGAAGCGGCGCAGCAGCGTGCCGTCCAGCGTCTCCCCCGCCACGATGGGGTCGCCGCCTTCGCGCAGCCGCGCGAGATCATCCTGGCTGCCCCGGACCTGTTCGGGTTCGGGCTCCAGACCGCCGGTCTGCAGGGCCTCTTCTTCCGGCACCGCGCAGGCGGCCAACGACCATGCCAAACCGAGGCCGAGCACCCCCCGCCCCAGGGCCGCGCGCCGGGAAAGCCGCGCCGGAGCGCAAGCGGAAGAGGGGTGGCAGGGCGAATCGGGGCGGTCCCCGGCCTCGCGCGCGCGCTGCGCTTCAGTTTCCTTGCAGGTCATGCAACCAACAGTTTGACAAAGCGGGAAAAAATGCCATTGAATTGGTCTGCGGCCACGAGTCGAAGCGAAAGGACCCTGCCCAATGACCACCGAGACCAAGGTAATGACCCGCCACGCGCTGATCCGCAAGGCTGCCATGGTTGCCGCCCTGGCGCCCGCGGCGATGCTCGCCGCCTGCGCTCAGGACGCGCCGCCCCCGGCCCCGGTCCAGGCCGCCCCGCCGCCGCCGGCCCCGGCCCCGGCCCCTGTTCCGCGGGCCCGCGGCTAAGCAGCCCCACTTGGCGGGCGGCCCTCTTCGGGGGGCGTCCGCCAGGGTTGCAACAGGCTGCAAGGCTCTGTGAAAGCCGCCCCCCCGGTCGTACCGCATGCAATGGCGGTTCGACCGGGGGTGCGGTTTTTTCATGTCTGCCCGGCCAGCCCGCCCTCACGGTCTGGTCTGATCGCACGGCGAGATGAAACCGGGCTTTTTGCTGTGCTTCCAATGGTCGTAACGCAAGAGCCCGATAGGATCAGCCCGGCACGTCAAACGGGGCTCTATGAGGGCCCCAGGCCAAGGAACTGACGCGCAGCCGGGTGAAAGGGCAGCGGTAGCGGGCCGCGGGCCGTCTCGCGCCGGATCATCAGCGCGGCAGGCCCGCCATTGGCCGCAAGGCCCGGCGCGTCGAAGAGCTTGGTCAGCAGGGTGGCGATCTCTGCCGGTGTGGGCCCCTCACCCGCGACCAGCGCCGCCTGCGTCGCCACGCTCGGCACAACGGATGCCTGGCCAGGATAGGTGCCAGCCGGAATGGCGAAGGGCATCAACGGCCCTACGCCACGGGTCAGCGCTGCCACCGCAGCGTCGCTCAGCGGCAGAAAACGTAGGGGCATGGCATCGGCCAGCCGCAGCGTGGCCTGCGCGGGAACAAGGCTCACGGTTATCGCTGCGGCGACGCGCCCGCTCGCCAAAGCCTCCGCCACCTCCTGCGGCGCGAGCGGAACGCGCGGCGCTGCCGCGGCGTCCAAGCCATGCGCCAGCAACACCTCCTCCGCGGTCACCCGGGCGCCTGACCCGATGGCGCCGACTCCAACAGGTCGGCCCCGCAGACCGTCCATGTCGCGCAGTGCCGAGGCCGCAGGGACCACGACATGGACCGCCTCGGGGTAGAGCCCGGCCAAGGCGCGCAACCCCGGCAATGACGGCACGCCCCATTCCGCTGCCCCGCCGCGCAGCGCCAACATGGCGACATCGGCCTGCGCAATGGCGACCAGGGCCGTTCCTTCGGCAATCAGGCGCAGATTATCGACGCTGCCCGCCGAAGGCAGGGCCAGGATCTGGCCCAGCCCTGCCCCCGGTGGCAGCCGAGCGGCGGCCTCGGCAAGGCGGGCATACTCCGACCCGGAAGCACCGCCGGCCAAGGGCAGGCCCTGGCGCAGCCGCGCCTGGCGGGCCTCGATGTTGCGCCAGGCATGGGCGAGTTCCTGCTCGATCACCGGTGTCATCCGCCCGCCTGCCGCCTGCTCGCCGGCGCTGAGCGCGGTGGCGATGGCACCGAGCAATTGCTGCGCGCGTCCGGCCTGGCCCTGGAAGGCGGTCACCGGTGTCTCCTCCGGCGCGGCGGCGAGAGCGACCCATCGCCCGGCCTCCTCGCGCAGCCGCAGCGCGCCGTTGACGCGCAGGACATCGCCCGCCCGATTGCCCTCCCGGCTCGCCCCAGTGATGGCGCGTGGCCCGGCACCGAGCGCGGCGGCCAGGGCCTGAAGATTGCGCCCATCCCAGGCACCGAACTGGTGATCGCGCGTGAGGCGCAGCTGGGCCGCGAAATAGGCGATGCGCGCCCCGCCCGCCGGATCCGGCGCCTGGCCCATGCGGCGGAAGGCCACGACCTCGAGCAGCGCCGGTCCGGCGGCCTCCGCCAGGCGCGCCTCGACCATGCCGCGCAACGCGCCCGTGTCGGGCAGCGCCTGGGCAGGGGCGCTGGCAAGCAGGGAAAGCAGAAGCAGCAGCAACCGCAGCATGGCGCTCACTCCCCGAAGACCGGCAGCGAGATGGCGCCGGTGAGCACGAGGGCATTGGCGAGGTCGATGAAGAAGGCGCCGGTCAGCGGCACGACCAGGAAGGCGACAGGCGCCGGGCCGTAGCGGTTCGAGACCGCCTGCATGTTGGCGATGGCCGTCGCCGTCGCGCCCATCGAGAAGCCAAGGAAGCCTGCCGTCGCCACCGCCGCCTCGTAATCCCGCCCCATCACGCGGTAGACGACGACGACCGCGTAGAGCATCGCAAAGAGCGCCTGGGCAGCGACGATCGCCATCAGGGGCCCGGCCAGCGCCGCCAGTTCCCACAGCCGGATCGTCGCCATGGTCATGGCGAGGAACAGCGCCAGGGCGGTACTGCCGACAAGGTCGATCGAGGCGTCGGACAGCGGCAGTCGCAGCGCGGGCGCAACCGCATTGCGCACGAGCACGCCGGCGAAGAGGCACCACAGGAAGTCCGGCAGCGCGACCGGCAGCCCCTGTGTCAGGGTGGCGAGCCAGCCACCGAGCAACAGGCAGAACAGCACCATGCAGGTGGTGAGGATGGCGCCCTCGGTGGTCGCGGGTTCGGCCTTCTCCATGGTCACCGAGGAGGAGCCCGGGCTTGCCGCCGCGCGGCCCCGCAGGAGGTATTGCGCGACCGGCCCGCCAACAACGCCCCCCAGCACGAGCCCTATCGTCGCGGCTGCCATCGCAAGGCCCATCACGCCGGCGAGGCTGTGCGTCTCCTCGAAGATGCGCGCATAGGCGGCGCCGGTGCCATGCCCGCCGATCAGCGTCACGGAACCGCCCAGCAGCCCGACCAGCGGATGCTGGTCCAGCAGGATCGCCGCCGTGGTGCCGACCGCGTTCTGCAGCATCAGGAAGGGTACGACGCAGGCCAGGAACAGCACCAGCTTCGGCCCGCCCTTGCGCAGCCGGCCGAGATCCGCCGAGAGGCCCACGCTGGCGAAGAAGGCCAGGAGCAGGGGCGGGCGCAGCGAGGCCGAGGTCTCCACCACCAGCCCCGACCAGGCATGCAGCGCCGCGGCCAGCAACGCAAAGGCCAACCCGCCCGAGATCGGCTGCGGGATGTTGTAGCGCGCCAGCGGCGCGAGACCGGCATTGAGGAAGCGTCCTGCCAGCAGGATCGCCGCGGCCAGCGCGAGCGTCCCGGTCGAATCGAGCGTCATGGCCAGCCCCTCCGGCCGCCATCATGCATCACCGCCCGCGCGTTGCGGCAAGCCCGAAGTCGCGTCACGGTGGCGGCATGCCTGGGCACAGCGGCAACAACACCGGAGACCACATGCACGATGTCACCCTCCCCGGGCGCTCGCTTGTCCCCGGCACGGCCGCAGGGCCCCTGTTGCATGCCGATCTCGGCCTGAGCTTCTGGGGCGGGATCTGCGCGCAGACGGGGGTGGTCATCGACAGCCAGCACCCGCTGCATGGGCACTGCGTGAGCGGCGCGGTGCTCGCGATTCCGAGCGGTCGCGGTTCCTGCACGGGCAGCGCGGTGCTGCTCGAACTGATCGTGAAGGGTGCCGGCCCCGCCGCCATCGTGTTCAGCGAGGAGGAGACGATCCTGCCCCTCGGCGCGCTGATTGCCGAAGCGCTGTTCGACCGAAGCCTGCCGATGGTGCGCCTCGATCGCGACAGCTTCCGGCTGCTGGGCACAGCCCGCCATGCGTTGGTCCGGGACGGGGTGGTGACAGCCCTCGGCGCCGCGGCGATGCGGCCGTCCACCGGGCTGCCCGCAGCGCCCGACGTCGCGCTCGCGTTGACGCCGGAGGATCACGCGATGCTGGAAGGTGCGGAAGGTCCCGCCCGGCAATTCGCCATGCGCATCATCATCGCCATGGCCCGGCTCGAAGGCGCGCCCCGGCTGATCGACGTCAGCCAATGCCACCTCGATTGCTGCATCCATACCGGGCCTGTCAGCGTCGCCATCGCCGAGCGCCTGCGCGACCTTGGTGCCCGGGTGAAGGTGCCGACCACGCTCAACGCCATCTCGATCGATCGCAACCAGTGGCGCATGCTGGGCATCGCACCGGACCGTGCGGCGGAGGTCGAGCGGCAGACAGACGCCTATCTGGCGATGGGTGCCCAGCCCAGCTTCACCTGCGCCCCCTACCTGCTCGACACAGCGCCCGGTCCTGGCGCGCATATCGGCTGGGCAGAGTCGAACGCGGTGGCCTTCGCCAACAGCGTCCTCGGCGCCAGGACGGGCAAGTATCCAGACTACCTCGACCTCTGCCTGGCGCTGACGGGCCGCGCGCCCTTCAGCGGCTGCCATGTCCCCGCGCGGCGCAAGGCTCAGCGGCACATCCAGGTGGCGCTTCCCGCTGGCGCGGAGGATGCGCTCTTTCCCCTGCTGGGCTACCTGGCCGGCAAGCTCTCGCCACACGACATCCCCGTGCTGACGGGGCTGGAGGCAAGCGCACCGTCGCGAGACGATCTGAAGGCCTTCGCCGCCGCCTTCGCCACCACCTCCGCCGCGCCGATGTTCCATATCGTCGGCGTCACGCCAGAGGCGCCGGACCTCGCTTCGGCGCTCGGCGAGGCGGCCATCGCAGACCCCCTGCCGATCGGCGGGGCCGAACTCCTGGCCGCGTGGCAGGAACTGAACGGGGCGGAGATCGCCCCGATCGCCTGTGTGGCAATCGGCAACCCGCATGCCTCGCTCGAGGAACTGGGCCGGATCGCGCAGCTATGCCACGGGCGCCACAGATCCGCAGGCACGGCAGCGATCATCACCACGAACCGCATGGTGCTCGCGCAGGCGCAGGCGGTGGGCGTGGCCCAGGCCCTGGAAGACTTCGGCTTCCGGCTGGTGACCGACACCTGCTGGTGCATGATCGAGGAGCCGGTGATCCCGGCCGGCGGTGGCGACCTGCTGACCAATTCGGGCAAGTACGCCCATTACGGGCCCGGCCTGACCGGACGGCGTGTGCGCTTCGCGGGCCTTGCCGCCTGCGTCGAGGCCGCAGCGACCGGCATCTTCGCCGGCACGCCCCCGGCCTGGCTCGCGCCCGGGCGGGCCTGATGGCGGGCGGCGTGATTGACCGGCCGCATCCCCGCTGCCTAATGTCGACAGCCGCCAGTCGTTCGAAGGATCCCATGGCCCCCTTCCACCCGCACCGCCATGGCCGGTAGCCAGGATTTCCCCGCCGACCCGCGCAATGCGGGCGTGCGCATCTTCGTCAACGGCGCGCTGGTGCCGCGCGACGAGGCCCGGGTCTCGGTCTTCGACGCCGGCTTCGTGCTGGGCGACGGCGTCTGGGAAGGCGTGCGGCTGCACAAGGGCCGCCTTGTCTTCCTCGACGCGCATCTGGACCGGCTGTTCGAGGGCGCGCGCGCCATCGACCTCGATATCGGCATGACCCGCGCCGGCCTTGTCGCCGCGCTGCAGGAGACACTGGCCGCGAACGGCATGGAGGATGGCGTCCATCTGCGCCTGATGGTCACGCGCGGCCTGAAGAAGACGCCGAACCAGGATCCGCGCCACACCATCGGTCCCGCCACCATCGTCATCGTGGCCGAGTGGAAGTTGCCGAACCCGGCGCTGCAGACGCGCGGGCTGAACCTGTTCACCTCGACCATCCGCTGCTCGCCGGCCGACATGTTCGACATGCGGCTGAACTCGCACAGCCGGCTCAACCTGATCACCGCGCTGATCCAGGCGATCAAGGCCGGGGCGGATGAGGCACTGATGCTCGACCCGCACGGCTTCGTCTCCTCCTGCAACGCCACCAACTTCTTCTTCGTGCGCGGGGGCGAGGTCTGCACCTCGACCGGCGACTACTGCTTCAACGGCATCACCCGCGGCAACGTCATCGCCTTGTGCCGTGACAACGGCATTCCGCTCCGGCTCGGCAATTTCGCGCTCAAGGATGTCTATGCCGCAGACGAGGCCTTCGTGACCGGCACCTTCGGCGGGCTGACGCCGGTCAGCGGCATCGATGGGCGCGCGCTGCCCGCGGCCCTTCCCGGGCCGATGACGCGGCGACTGGCCGATCTCTACGCCGCCCTCAAGGATCAGGCCGCCGCATGAGTCTGCCCGCGCGCGTCGCCGATGCCCCGCTGGTGCGCGTCACGCTGCGCGAGGGCGCGGCGGATGCGCTGCGCGCGGCGGTGCTGTCGGGCCGCCTGCCGCCCGGCGCCCCGGTGGTGGAGGTTGCGCTGGCGCGCAGCCTCGGCATCTCCCGCGCGCCGCTGCGCGAGGCGATCCGCGAATTGCTCGAGGAAGGCCTGCTGGTGCAGCAGCGCGCCTGGGGCGGGGTGAGCGTCGCGCCACTCGACGCCGTGATCGCGGACGAGCTGTACACGCTGCGGACCACGCTCGAGATCTTCGCCTTCGAATGTGCCTGGGACCGCCGCGACGCAGCCTTCCGCACGGCGCTCACCCAGCGCCATGAGGCGCTGGGCGCGGCGATCGACGCCGGGGACGACGAGGCCAGCATCGCAGCCGAGCTCGCGCTGCACAGCGTGGTCTATGACCATGCGGGCCATGGCCTGCTGCGCCAGGCCTGGGGCGCGATCCGGGGGCGGCTGAGCCTCTACTGGGCGGCGCATCACCGCGCGCATGGCCGGCCGGGGCCGCGGCGCGACGCGCATGATGCCTATCTGCGCTGCGCGCTCGGCGACGATCTGGACGCGATGCGCGCCGAGCTGCGCGAGCACATGCAGCGCGGCCTGCTCACCGTGCTGCGCTTCATCGAGGATCGGAAGAAGGAAACCCCGCCATGACGATCGCCCCCACACGCCGCGCGCTTCTGGCCGCCGGCGCGTTGCTGCCGCTCGCGCGCCCCGCCCTGGCGCAGACCTTCCCGAGCCGCCCGATCCGCTTCATCAACCCCTACCCGGCCGGTGGCATCGTCGATCTCGTGATGCGCACGCATACCGAGGAACTCGCCGCCGAGCTCGGCCAGCCCGTGGTGATCGACGTGCGCACCGGCGCGGGGGGCGTGATCGGCTCGCAGCAGCTCGTGCAGGCCGCGCCCGATGGGCATACCTGGATGATGGCCGCGCTCGGCAATCTGGTCGGGCCGATGCTCACGCCCTCCGGCTTCCATCCTGTCGATTCCGTGCAATGCCTCACGCTCGTCTCGCACAGCGTCTCGGTTGTGGTCGTGCGGGGCGACAACCCGGCCCGCAGCATGGAGGAGTTCGCGCAGCAGGCCCGGGCGCGACCCGGCCAGCTCAACTACCTGCGCGCGGGCAACGGCACCTTCACCCACATCGCGATGGAGCTGATGCAGCAGGCGATGGGCTTCCAGGTGACGGCGGTGGATTACCGCGGCCTCCCGCCCGGCATCCTCGACCTGCTCGCCGGGCGGCTCGACGTGGCGGTGCTGAGCACCGGGTTGGTGAAGCAGCACATCGCGGAGGGCCGGATGCGCGCCCTGGCGGCGATCGGCTCCACCCGCTCGCCCGACTTCCCCGATCTGCCGACGCTGAGTGAGATGGGCCTGGCCGCGGCCAACCTCGATTCCTGGTACATCGCCATGGCGCCGCGGGGCCTGCCAGAGCCGGTTCTCGCCCGTCTCCATTCGGCCTATGTGAAGGTGCTGTCCACGCCTGCGGTGCAGCAGAAGCTGCGTGCCGTCGGCACGATCCCCGCGCCGAGCCTGCCACCGGCTGCGGAGGTGCAGGCGATGCTGGCGCGCGAATACGCCAAGTTCGAGCGCCTGATCCGCGACGCCAATATCCGCGCCGGCTGAGGCAGCCGCGATGCGGACGCTGCTGCGCGGCGGCGCGGTGCTGGATGTGGATGCCGGCGTGCTGCGGCGCGCCGACGTGCTGCTGGATGGGCAGCGCATCTCAGCCCTCGGGCCCGGGCTCGCCGCCGGTGATGCGCGCGTGATCGAGCTTGGCGGACGCACGATCATGCCCGGGCTGATCGATTGCCACGTGCATGTCTGCGCCGATGGGATGGTGCCCTACCCGTCCCTGTTCCCCTCGCTGGTCACGGCGCGCGCCGCGCGGCTGCTGCAGGAGACGCTGCTGCGCGGCTTCACCACCATCCGCGACATGGGCGGCGCGGATGCCGGGCTGCGCCGCGCTGTGGAGGAAGGGCTGTTTCCGGGGCCGCGCCTGTTCGTCTCCGGACGGCCGCTGAGCCAGACCGGCGGGCATGGCGACATGCGCAACCCCGCCGATGCCTGCCCCGGCTGCGCATTGCGCGCCGAGGCCAATATGATGGTCGTGGCCGATGGCGTGGAAGGCGTACGTCGCGCCGCGCGCGAGGAGATCCGCCGCGGCGTCGACCAGATCAAGATCATGGCTTCCGGCGGCGTCTCCAGCCCGGCCGATCCGGTCGACTACGACCAGTATGCGCTGGAGGAGATCGCGGCCGTGGTCGATGAGGCCACGCGCGCCGGCAAATACGTCGCCGCCCATGCCTACACGGCCAGCGCGATCGCGCGTGCGGTGGGATGCGGCGTGCGCACCATCGAGCACGGCAACTTCCTGGACGAGAGCGCCGCCGCGCTGATGGCCGCCAGCGGCGCGATCCTGGTGCCGACACTCGTGGTTTACCGGCGGGTCGTGCAGCACGCGGCAGAGGTAGGCATCTCGGCCTTCCATCTCGAGAAGGCGCGGGAGGTCCTGGCCACCGGCACACGCTCGCTCGAGATCGCGCAGCGCGCGGGCGTTCGCATGGCGCTGGGCACCGACCTGTTCCGCGCCCCCAAGCAATATCAGGCAGAGGAACTGCTCATTCGCGCCGAGGCGCTGCCGGCGGCGGAAGTGCTGCGGCAGGCGACCATCCATGGTGCGGAGGTCGTGCGCATGCAGGGGCGGCTCGGCCGGGTCGCTGAGGGATACCTGGCGGACCTGCTGGTTGTGGAAGGCGACCCGCTGGCCGATCTGCGCGTGCTGCAGGACCAGGGCGCGCGGATCGCCATGATCATCAAGGATGGTGCCTTCGTGAAGCACGGCCTCGTTTGATACCAGGTCCAGGAAGGCCAGGGCCTTTGGACAATTGGGCCGCGGGCGGCTCCTGTGGCAGCGTCAGGCCGGCCAGTTGCCCCCCTTCGCCGGCGACAACAACGCCGCGCGCGACGCGACCAGGCTGGTGCTGCTGGAGGAGGTGCGCGGGCCGCATCTGGAGATGACGGTGGAGCGCGCCGCGCCGAACCAGCCCGCTGCCGAGGGCGTCATCCGCGTGCCCTTGGCGATGGAGCGCGACGTTCTGGTGCGCGGCGGCGAGGTCGTGCCGGTACGCCTTCCGGCACGGCGATGAGGCGCGGAAACCAAGACTGCAATCTAGGGGGAAAATGGTGCCCAGGGGCGACACCATCCTCCACATTCACAGTGGAGCAGGCTGGAGCATCAAGGGCCTAAAAACCGAATATAAATCTTATGTTTACCGATCAACACGCATCAACTCAACCCAGGCTGGCGCATAGAATTTGTGGGGGCTATTGTGGGGGCCAGGAATTCCACCCCCACACTCGAGACCGCCCCGAAGCGCCCATGAACAATCTGGACGTCAAAACCATCGAAGCGCTGAAGAAGCGGGGTGTGACCTATCGCGTCTCGGATGGAGGCGGGCTGTTGCTAGAAGTGAAACCCTCCGGCGCGAAGGTCTGGTTGTGCCGCCTGACGGTCCACGGCAAGCGCCGCGACATGGGATTGGGGGGCTGGCCGACCATCACCCTGAAGGCGGCCCGCGAAGCTGCGGCGGCTGCACGCAGGCAGGCCGAAGCCGGCATCGATCCCATAGCCGTCCGCCAGGCGGAGGAGGCCGCGCGGAAGGCCGCTGCAGAGGCAGCCGCAAGGGCGGCAGAACAGGCGCAAAATCAGACCTTCAGCGCCGTCGCCGAAGCGTGCATCAGCTCACTGGCACCCGGTTTCAAGAACGCTCGCACCGCCGACATGTGGCGCGCCAGCCTGAAGATGCACGCCGCGGCACTCTCCGCGATGCAGGTGGCCGAGATAGATCGGTCCGCGGTGCAACGCGCGGTTGAAGTGGTCTGGCGCGAGCGCCCTGGCATGGCCGCAAAGGTGCTCCGCCGGATCGGGACCGTTCTGCGCTTCGCCGCGGCACATGGGATGCGGGCCAATGACAACCCGGCCGACCCCAAGATGCTGCGCCACGCTGGACTGCCGGCCCTGGCCGGTGGGCGCAAGCAACCCTCCCTCCCCTGGCAGCGCGTGCCTGCCTTCATGCAGGCCCTTGAGCAGATGAGCGGGCTCGCTCCGTTGGCGCTGCGCTTCTGCGTCCTGACCGCGCTGCGCTCCGGCGAGGTGCGAGGCGCGCGGTGGTCCGAAATCAGCTTCGATGGCGCCTTCCCTGTTTGGACGATCCCGCCTGAACGCATGAAGGGCAAGAAATCGGTGGAACAGGTCGCGCACCGTGTTCCCCTCTCCCAGGCCGCGGTTGATGTCCTGTTGGGCGCCTATCATGCCATTGCTGGCATGCCGGTGACGGCCGAGGACCTACCGCGCCGGACTGCATTGCGCGGCGACACGCTGATCTTCCCGAGCGCGAAGCTCACCACGCCTTTGAGCGACATGGCGTTGAGCGCCGTCATGCGCCGCATGAACGCAGATAGGCCAAAGGGGACGCCGGCGCCCTGGCGCGATCCGGATGGGCGCGACGCGGTGCCGCATGGCTTCCGGGCCAGCTTCTCGACCTGGGTGGACGACACCCGGCCGACTGAGCGAGAGGCCGCGGAAAAGGCGCTGGCGCATGAGGTACAGAACAAGGTCTCCGGCGCCTATCGACGGTCCGACCTTCTGGAGCGCCGCGCCATGCTCATGCGCGAATGGGCAATGCATTGCACGAAGCCCCTGGCCGAAGTGGTTGCCCTGAACGCAGCCGGCTGACCTTGAAGTAGGCCTACTTGAACCTCTGAGACGTGTAGTCGACGATTGCTTGGCCACTGAGCTCCGTAGTTGCGTTGGCCCCCCGAACATAAAAGCGGTGCGTTCCACCTTCCTTGACGAAGGCCGGTTTCGGGCCGCGCTCGCAACGCACACTCAGCACCCGGGCGCCATCTTGATCGACAAACTCAGGGTGGATGTAGGGGAGAAAAAGGTCACCGATCCGATCCCTCACCAAGTTGACGAGATGAAGGCTCATCTTGTCCTCGTTGGGGAAGCTATCGGCTTGCACACCGACCACTGAGCCGTCGTCAGCGACACCAATAAGCAATGTGCCACCGCCCGCATTGAGGAAAGCGGCTAAAGTCTTCAGAACCGCCAGGTGCATCTTCTCGTCGGGCTGGTTTGTGTGCAGGTTGGTGCGCAAGGTAGACTTGAACTCAACGCCTTCTGTTTCTCCACCCGCTATCAACTCGGCGGCGGTTAACGGTGCGGCCTTCATGCTCCCCGTTTTGCCGCAGAGGCGTTCCCAGGCAGCCTGAATGACTTGCGCAATGAGCTGCCGGCGAGCAGTCAGAAAGGCGTCGTACGGTAGTGTCCACCAAGCCGAAGGCAGCCCGTGATGGAAACGATCCTCTTTCGAGAGGGAGACATCGAGCGTCGGCGCATACTCGGCCGGCGCTGACGCGCCAATCTTCACGTTATCCGGCCATTCAAGAAGAGCGTAGTTTGCGATCTGGTTCACTTGCTTGCGCTCGGTCAGGCCCAGGCTAGCCAAATAGGCACGCGCAAAAAGGTGGTGTCCTTCAAGTGTGGACCTCGTACCTGAGACGGCAGGATCGAGAGCGGCGGCAACCTTAACCGGCGAGAACAGCACCCTCGCATCGAGCACCACCAATGCAGCGTAATAAGCCATCCGCGAAGGCGTCTTGGCCCCAGACGATGCTAAGCTGTCAGGCAGGGAAATTGACCAAAAATCGTCTGTAAGCTTGAGCTCACTTAGTCGCCTGAGACGCGCCAAGAAATCGGCAGGGCCGCCGGTCGTGCTCAACGCGGCGAGATCGGCTTCGAAGCGCGTCTCGCCGGATAGGGCATACCGCGACGTCATTGCCGCCATGAAGAAGAACTCTGAGATCGCTTGGCGCATGCGAGGCAACTCTACACCTACATCTTCCACGCCGATGAGAAAGATCGCGTAGGCATAAAGGAGCGCCTGCTCCGATGTGATCATCCGGCGTGAGCGATACCCAGCGAGCGGCAGCGCCCCCAAAAAGTAGTGCCATCGGTTGACGTTAAGGGCCGCGTCGCGGGCACTCTTCAAGCGCAAAAATCCGGCGTCGCGGCGAGCGGGATCAATGATGCCGGTAGTCGGCACCCTGCCCCGCAAAGCAGAGTAGACAGCGTCGAGCTTGCCCCTCCGGAGACCAAGCCCGACCATCACGCGTAGCATCTGATCAGCCGAGGGCTCGATGAAATAGTTTTTCGGGCTTGGCTTTCCGTCTGGAGGCCCGGCTGCGGCTCGGGCAAACGCTTCCAACTCGTTGCGCCCCTCCTCCCAAAAGACTGACATGAGCGTCAGGATAAAGTCGGCTTGGCTAAGCTTAGCACCTTGACCGTTGATGCGGACAAACACCTCAGCTACCGTTTCCACGGTAGCCTCCGAAGTCAGCACCAGAGCATCGAACGGATGCTGCGAAAGATTCAAAAGGCGACCGATGGCCGACTGAATGCGATTGGTCTCATCCGCGGTCAACTCGCGCACTAACCCGAGCTCGGCTAGGTAATTGCCAGCCATCTTGAACACATTGGCGCCAGGCTTCCACATCTCTGAAATGTCGGAGATGAAGGCGCGATCTTGCGCGGTGGCTGCATTGGCCACCTCAAAGCGTTCTGATAGCGGATCAAAGGCGATCCTTATGCGCTCGCGCGAAAAATCTGAGCGTATGACTTCCGATCCCGTCATCACCGCATACAGCGACGTCAGCCGCTGCTGACCATCGACAATTGCGATACCTGGCGTCTCTTGCTTGCCATTGGTGCCGATGCCCTTGAGATTAACTCCAGTTTCCCAGAGCAGCAGGAAGCCACAAGGGTAGCCCCGATAGAGCGAGTCGAAGAGATCTCTAATCTTTGCGTTGGGCCAGACAAACGGGCGTTGCAGTTCGGGAAGCCCGATCGCGCCGCTTTTGATATCGTGTACTAAGGTAGCAAGCGGATAGGTAGTTGATCGGTAAAGCATGGGTCAGGCCGTTCCGTCGTCTTTAAGGAATGCGTTTGTAGCGGTGCTGGTAGCTCGCGCTCCGGGCGATGTGTAGACGCCGATCGAGTGTTGTAGCGTCAAGTCATGCCTGAAGTCGGCAACCTGTATATGGAGAAGGCGCATGGACCGAGACCGCTGGTTGGCCGTGGCTGTGTTTGGCCATGAGACCCATGGCAGTTCCCGAGAGACGAAAGCCGCATCGACGCAGCAGATCGCATAAGCGAAGCTCTTTGCAATCGCTCTCACGTGCTCCACCGAATGATTTGGCGCCTCGACCTGTCCAAGCGCCCTAGACTACGATCTCTTCGATCCGGAAGCTTACCGAATGTAACTAGCGTTGCAATAGTGGAGCGGTCCCGATTGACCATACCCTCAGAATGTCCTCGTTCATGGCCAGACTCTGTTCTCCGTACGAGCCTGTCTGGGGCAGGCCCCAAAGACGTTGGGCTTGAGCCCAATCAGGCTCGCGTGCGCAAGAGCGCAACGAGCAGCACGAGGACGGCGCTCAAACTCCCCGCCGCGAAGATGCTTCTGAATAGCTTGGCGCTGCGCGAACCGTCTGTGCAAAAAGTTCCGTAGCCTCGCCCTCGCTCGGCTCGGGCGGCGCCAGTGTCTGCTCCATCAGAAGACGTTTGCGTTCCAGCAGGCGGTGCAGGTTCTGGTCGAATGCGCTGTCGCCCTCGGGCAGCACCGCCATGGGCAAATGCACATGGACTTCGCGCCGTTGGCCGATGCGGAGCGCGCGACCCGTGCACTGGTCCTCCACCGCCGGATTCCACCAGCGGGACAAATGGATGACGTGGTTGGCGCGCGTGAGCGTCAGACCGACGCCGCCGGCCTTGGGGGAGAGCACCATCACCCCAAAACCGGATGCCGCCTGGAACCGGTCCACCATGGTTTGGCGGGCCGGGCCCGCCACCGCACCGCTGATGATGGCGGGTGGGGCCAACATCCGGTAGCGGCGCTGCAGCAGGGTTGCGAGGCGCGCCTGGATGTCGCGCTCCTCCAGGAAGATCAGCGCAGCCTCACCCTTGGCCTGCACCTCGTCGAGAATGCGGAAGCATTCGGCAATCCGCGCGGAGGCCGCAATGAAGGAGGCGTCGTTGCCGGACATGTCGGGGGCGGGGTGCAGGCACGCCTTGCGGAGGCGTTGCAGGGCAATGAGCGCCTGGCTGCCGTCGCCCTGCCGGGCAAAGGCCAGGATGTCCTCATAGGCCTCCAGCTGCGCCGCTGGCATCGGCACCTCCCGTTCATGCTGATGAAGTGCGGGAAGGTCCTTCAGGCGTTCTCGCCGCAGGCGACGGAGCAGGATGCCGGGGGCGCCACCGAAGGGGGCCTCTAGGCGCTTCTTCAGGGCCGCCAGGCGGTCTTCCGTCACCTGCGGGCCAACATAGGTCTGGCTGAACTCCTTCAACTCCTTGAGGAATCCGGAGTGGATAGTGTCCACGATGCACCAGAGGTCGACCAAGTGGTTTTCCACCGGAGTACCGGTCATTGCTACCTTGAAGTCGGCGCGCACGCCCTTCGCCGCGTCGGTGATGCGGATAGCGGGCGTCTTCACTTTCTGCGCTTCATCCATCACCACGGCGGCAAAATGAATCTCGCCAAACTCGGGAAGATGATCGCGCAGGGTTTCGTAGGTCGTGAGCACCCAATCCGCTGTGGCGATGCGGGCGGTATCCAGGCGCGGCACGCCATCGGCATCACGCAGGCGGATATCAGCGAGACCCTTGCCATGCGCGGGGAGGAGCCGGCCGAGGCCGGGGACGCGTAGGTGGATTTGGTGTTCCGCCTGCCAATTGGCCAGCAAGCCGGTCGGCGCGACGATCAGCACAGGCGCGCGCGGCAGAATGCCACCTTCCATGGCTTCCCGCAGCCAGGCGAGGAAGACCAGCCCCTGAAGCGTCTTCCCAAGGCCCATGTCATCCGCGAGCAGTACGCCGGGCCGGCCGGCGAGCCAGCACCGCATCAGCCATTCCAGCCCTTCCTCCTGGTGCGGCTTCAGCTGTGATCGGAGGCTGGCCGGAAGCGTGGTCGGCAGCGACGCACGGGGAACGAACTCGTCCTCGTGGTCCAACGATTCCAGATTGGGTTTAATCAGAAGCGTCTGGCGTTCGGGCTCCGGCGCCTTGGGTTCGCCCGGCGCCTTCGGACGCTGTGCGGCAGCAACGGCGCGAAGATCGGCCTCCACCGCCTCGGAGGTCTCAATGCGCCGCGTCGATCCGTCGGGCATCTGGCACTCGACGCTTGCTTCGCCGCGGGTACGCGCAGCCCTGACCGAATCGGCGAGGGCATCCGCCTCGTCAGGCTTCAAAGGCAGGCGCTGGCCATCAATCTCGATGCCGCCGATCTCGGCCGTCTCGCCCTCAGGTCCAAACCACTGCGTGGACGGCTTCTGAAGCCACGGAATGGGCCGCTTGGTCCATAGGCCGAGGCCAAGCACACGGTCCGACCAAGCCGGGGTCTCTACGACGACATCCTCGACGCGGTCAACCAGAGTCGGGTCGTCGGTCACCTCGAAAGCCTCAGTCAGGAAGCGGCGCGGCTCCGCGAGGAAAGCACGGCGACGACTTGCTGGGGCCGCGAGTTGTTCGCGCACCACCTGCAGCGCGCGGCGTAACACGGGGGTGACGAAGACGAAGACGTTGCCTGGCAGGGCGTAGAGCGGGCGTGCGTCCTTGAAGCCACCAAAAAGGGAATCCGCAAAAGCTGCCTGCGCAGACCCCTCCAGCAGCGGCTCGGCGGTCCCCGCTCGGTGGAGGATTGGACGGATCCGAGGGTCACGCGCACCGCCACCGGCATCGAGCGAGAAGGCGTCCGCTTGCAGCACGGTGATGGAAGCAGCGATGCCGCCGCCCGAGGCCGCACCGTTGGCCAGCGCGCCAGGCAGCACTTCCTGCAAGCGGATCAGGGCCTGCATCCGGGCAGTGTCGTCCGGCGCAGCCGCAAGCGCATCCACCGATTCTGCAATGGCAAAGAGAGGCGCGGACAGCCGTCCCTCACGGCCACCGATCCGCAGCCACGCACCTGTGCGATTCGGCTGCACGATCGCCTGACCGTTCGGTCGGCACCATTGCAGCGCTGCTCGGAAATCAGGGCGGTTGATGAGGCCACCCGTGGCTATTCGCGCGACAGCATCCGCCAGCGGCGGCAGGTCAAGGAAGGCCGCTTCGGCGGCCGAAAGCTCGGCCACGGCATCGTGCTGGACCAGCGCCACCTGGTCTTCGGCGATCGCCTTCCCCGCGGCGATGAGTCGCTGGATTGTGGAGATGCCCGGCAAGGCCGTGTCCGGCGCCTCCAGAGCCCAACTGTCGAAAGGAATTGAGGCCCCGGCAAACTCGAGCCGGAATTCGGTTCCGGCGGCCTCGGCCCGGTAGATGAAGCGGTGGGTCACCGGCGGGCTTGCCATTCATATTCCTCGATGATGAGACCCTCGTTCAACCTGAGGAACTCGGCCACACGGTGCCGCCAGGTGGCAGCATTGTGAACCAGCCCATCGTGGCCAGTCGGGTCCAGATCTCCGCGATACAAGGGTGCCGGGAAAGTCAAACAGAACCCTTTGAGCTGCGAAACCGGGTAGTAACCGCTGTTGAACATGCGTGGCGCGCGTGAGTCATTGTGCCGCCAGACGCGGAGCTTCCCGTTGTGGCTCCATTCTGCGAAGACATGCTGCCCGATGGTCATCAACAGAACGGAGTGGTTGGCATCCGCGCCGCCCTGGATCAGGCCATAGCTTCCTGCGATATCGCGGATGCTGCGGATGTGGTGCTGCACATTGTCTCCCACCACGACCCAGCTGTCATTGATGAAGTTCTTCCTGAGACAGGCTCGCCAGAACGCTTCGCGATCGGCCCATTGATGTTCGAGACCCGCCTGCATCGAAAAGCGACCAATGGTTCGGAAGAAAGCGTCCAGCGTAACGGCTGCCAACCAGGATCTGATGGTCTGCTGCGTCCTCGTACTGGCTCGTTCCCAGTGCTGCTTGTTGACGCGCGGATCACCGAGATGCTCGCGCAGGAAAGCCAGCACCCGGCTTCGCAAAGCGTCGGGCGGCGCGGGGGTACCGAGCCATGCCGAGACGAGCCCATCAGCGATACGTCCACGCAATTCGGGTTCGGCGAAACGCAATGTGCGCCCTGAAACGAGGAAGGCTTGAGCACGATCAAGCAGAGCCCCGCCATCGAGTTTGGCAAGCCCGCGACCGACCTCCGCCGCGAGAGCGATGGTCACGGCACGCATGTAGCCGCCTTTGGCCAGAAGGGGCATATCGAGTGACGCTTCCGCGATAGCGGCATCGCCCTGCGCCAAGACCCTCTGCGCCACCAGCGTCGGCCCTAGACTAGCATCAAAAAGGGCGAAGCGGTCGTGCGCCGCCCTCCAGCCACCAAGAAGGCGGGACGACGATCGCGCCAGCAAGCCACCGATTTGCCGCCCTGGCTCTGTTGCAGGCATCTCGAAGTCGAAACCAGACAGCCACACCAGAGCGAGGCGCTTCAACATCCGATCATCGTTTGCAGCCAGACTCATGGCCGCATCAAGGAATCCAGGTATCGCCTCCGCCTGACCTCCGTCAGGGGCCCACAAGGTCCAGGCGGCTTTGCGAAGCGTCGGCGCAGGCAGCGAGAGCAGCGGCCGTCCGGCAGCAGCAGCGGCCCGCACTTCACGCAGGGCGGCTTCCACGCCACCAGCTTGGCGTGGGCCAGGCAGACGCCCGCTCTGCTTCCGCAACCGCTCGACCATCAAGTGAGCGGGGTTACGGTCCTCCGGCGGTAGAAGGGGACCAGCCGCGAAATGCGCGACCAAGCCACGGAGATCTAACAGCGACTGTCGCATCACCGCCGCCCTTGCAGTGCATCGAGGCGTGCCCGGATTTCACCGACCCGTGCACGTAGAGTGGCAAGATTTTCGGCGCTTGGTGCAGCGAGGAGGAATCGCATTTCGATGCGGCGATTTCGCGCATCGGTCCCCGCGATGCCTGGCAAGGTTCGGGATTCGCCATATCCGGCCAAGCCGATCAGCGGCTGATCGGCGGCGTTCCGCAATTCCCTCAGTCGCGCCAATGGACCCACCATCAGGTCAAGCACTGCCAGGGCTCGGCTTGTGGAGAGGCGCCAATTGTCGCCTGGAATGGTGTCCGTATGGCCTTCAATGAGGATGGTTTCGAATAATGGAACGGGATCCGGACAAATGTCCGATACACTGCCGCCACGCGCAAAGCAGGGAAGCTGCGTCGCGACCTCCTCCAGCAGCCGGAGCGCCCGGTCACGCCCCGTCGGCGTGAAGGTCGGGAGGCCGAGCACGAACAATTCTTCACTCGGGAGACGGAGGACATCGTACTGGGGAGAAATCTGCACTTCGATGCGATGGCTTCTCAAGCGTACCTGCAAGCGTTCGAGAAGGTCTCGGCGCAGACGCTGCAACCGACCTTCATCGCTCAGGTTGGTCAGTTCGCGCTCGATAACCAGGAGGTCGCTCAGCAGCTCCCTGAAGAGCTCACGCTCCCTTGGGTTTACCAGAGCCATCAAACGTTCAAGCTGTGTCCGTAAGCTCAACGTTTCCGCGGTTATGGCGGCGAGCTGCTGCTCCAAGGCGACCGCACGAGCACGGGACTCGCTTAGTGCTCGCCCCTGCGCGAGCAGTTCCGCATGAAGGCGCGCGATCTCCACGAGGGCTGCTTCGAGGTCGCGGCTCAGAACGGCGGCGCGGGCACGTTCCTGTGCCAGATCCGAGAGCGCCTTGGCTCTTTCATCCGTCAGAACAAGCACTCGGGCCTGCAGCGTCGCCACGGCGCGAAGAAGGCGATCAACTTCGGCGGTCAATCTGGCCACTTCACGCTGTGACGCATCCAAAGTGACGGTAAGGACAGCCGATCGACTCCGTTCGGTGTTCAGAGCAGCCACCGTCGTCGCCAAATCGTCGCGAAGCTTGTCACGCTCAGACTCTAGCTGCATGATCCGCTGGCGCATCGCAGCAGCGTCATTCTCCGCAACCGGGTCGCTGTATGCCAGGGCAAAGACCGCCAGCATCAGCAAAAACACGAACAAAATGCCGACCATAAGGTCGCTCACCGAGGCGAAGTAACCGTCCCCGCCTTCCTCCTCTTCAGCCGAACGCATGGCCATGGCTATTGCGACCCGGCCTTAACGTCCGCGATGGTTTGGCGAAGTTGCTGAATTAGGTCAGGAAGAATTTCCTTGAGCTCCTCGATGGTCGCCGCCAGCTCAGTTGCACCGGTCGCCATGTGGTCGCTTGTGCTCTTCGCATAGCTGGAAATCTGGTTCGCAAAGCCCTGCAACCCAGCCTGCAGCGCTTCTAGCGTCGCATCCAACTCATCCCCAACTCCGCCGAAGCCTCGCGTTGTAACCTCCAAGCCCTGGGCGAGCGTCTGGACCGCAGAAATGGCCTCCTGCATCCGAGCGGACGCTGCCTGTACGTCCTGGCCCGCGGAAGAGGCCTGCTGCGCTGTCGCTTCGAGTTGCTGCACCGCGTTGACCGCTATCTTGCCCATCACCTCCCAGTGCTGCGCCGCAGCTCGCAGCGGCTCGCCGGCGCCACGCGCATCCTCACTCATCGCGAGCACCGCATCTCGCAACGTCTCCGCGGCCGCCCGCAGTTCACCTATCCTAGCCGCCGCATCGCGAGATTGACTCATCAGAACGTCACCCCCCGCGACGAGGGACCGGGAGGCAGCTTCTGCCCCCTGACGCAACAGTTCGGAAGCGCCGTTGATACCGGAGCTAGCAGTCGCTCCCCCGTGCTCCAGGCTAGAGCCTGCCTTGCGACCACCTTCCTCAAGCGACAGCGCCGCATCGCCGGCACCCTTGCGCAATGTGGCCACGGCATCGAGGAGCATTGTAGTGAGTCGCTCCACGCCTTCCTGTTGGCGCTGGGCGGCACGTTCGCCCTCCCCGGCCATAGCGGCGCCTGCCTCGCCAATGATTCGTTCCAGCGCGCCGCGCACTTCATCGACCGCACCAATGAGGCGACCAGCCGCCTCGCTTCCACCTTGCCCCATGGCATCCTTCAGCGCATCGGCGGCGCCCCGCAGTGCGGTCGCGGCATGGTCGAGACGCTGCGCCGCTTCGCGACTAGCAATATCACCCTGTTCCCGCGCGGCGTCTCCCACGGCTCGAAGCTGATCCAGCATTTCGGCGAATTGCTCCGACAGCTTCCGGTTTGCTGTCGCGGCCTCGAGGCCCGAGGTGGCGACCAATGCGGCAATGGCTTGGCGGAGTTCTCCGGCCATTTCCCCAGCGGCATTGCGGAAGCCACTCGCCGCCTCGGCGATGCCGCGCGCAGCTTGCTCAAAGGTTGCGGTGCTTGAGGAACGGGCCTGTCGGTCGACCTCTGTCAGGCGTTCCACGAGAGTATCGACCTGCTGAGAGACGCGCGCCAGCGCGGCTGCAACCTCGGTCCCGGCCTGTGCTCCAATCTGACCGGCGGCAGAAACCAAGCCGTTAGCGGCCCCTGTAAGCCCGACCTGCAACTCGCCTAGCGCGGCCTGCGTGCCCTGCAGGCTCACAGCGACAGCTCCAAGCTCACCCTTCGCGCCGCCGTCGAGACGCTTGAGGAAGTCTTCCAGCATCTGGGAAAGCGCTTCCTGGTTCTGCGTTCCAATGGTCGTCACCAAGCCTTCGATCGCCTCTCGCAAGGGACCGATGTGATCACCAAGCCGGGTATCGAGTGCATTGTCCACCGCCTTGCCGATGCTGGTGGCGAGGGTCTGGTTGAAGATCTCGAGCTGGCTTTGGGACTCGCGGAGAATCGCGTTGGCCTCGGCCTGAAGCGTGGCGCTGGTCGCCAACGGTACGCGTTCCTCCAGCGCTGCGAGGAAGGCATGCACGGCGCGCTCCGCACGCTGCATCCGGCTGCCGCGCCACACGGTGTAGAGCAGGGAGCACAGCAGGCCCGCCAAAGATGTCGCGAATTTCGCGGAGGCCCCGTTGAGTAGCTTCTGTAGTTCCACTGCACGTCGGGTCGCACTCGCAGAAGGACTGGCGATCTCACCGGCAGCCATTAGTGCGACGATGAGACCGACGAAGGTCAGCAGGAGACCGACGCCGACCAGCAGGTTCGGCATCGCCGCATGCAGGCGCGGATTGATTCCGCATTCGCGAAGAAGGTCCAGGCCGAAATACTCTCCAGGCCGGATCGTCGACTGCACCGGCCGGTTCTCGACCGATGGCGTGAGCAGCGTAGCCGCCCAGTCCCGCCAGGCAGGACCGATAACCTGAGCATCGCGGAGCGTGCCGTTCGCCTCTTCATAATGCGCGGCGAAATCCACGCTTCGTGATGGCGTGGCCTCGAGGGTGACGCGGGCCTTATCGAAGGCTGCGACGAACCGTCGTGTGCCCTGCCAGAAACGCCACCCGGCCACCAAGCCCCAGACGACGATCATCGAACAGACGACGCTGATGACGATCCAGTTGCCTATGAACGCCGGCAAGTCGCCGGCGATGTAGGCGTCCGAAAGCTGTTGCCACTTACCCATCATCGAGCCCAATTATTCCCTAGGAGCGGCCCTTGCACCAACGGTGGAGGTCTGATCCGCTTGCGTCTTGGAGGACGCCATTCTGGAAAAGCCAACCGCTGACGCCCACGAATCGATCATAGTGCAGCATTCAGGCGCGGAACATGCGCGCCTTGCAACGGTTGATATCCTGAGGCTTCCCGACGGCCGCCGGGGTGTCGCCTGGGGCGGCGCGGTTTTCCCCCTGCTTGATGGCAATCGCATCGAAGAAACAGGCGAGGCCTTTCCTCCATCGCTTTGCCGCCCCTTCATCGCCGATACGGTACCCGCCCATCTAGTGGCGCTGGAGCAGGCTGGCGAAGCGTACCTTTTCCTGGATGGAAGCGCTGCCGAGCGTGACCGAGTATCCCGTGCATTGACCGTGTTGGGGGTCATGGTGGTCCGCTCCGGACCCAACGGGAGCGACCACCCCGGAGACTGGTTCCTCCGACTCGCCGGCATGAACGAGGCGCTCCAGGCCAGTGTCGTTTCACTGATCGAAGATGGCCAACCAGCGCAGGCACCTACTGCTGCCGGTATACGGGAAGCTCTGCTCTCACAGTCACTGCGTTCCGCCATGCGGCAACAAAAGGAACTCGCCGCGCGCATGCATGAGGCCCTAACGGCCAGCGCCGCCGAGCGAGCTCAGGCTGCGGGCCTGCTGCGCGAAGTCGCCTCCTTGCAAGCTCAGCTTGACATGCTGGCAAGGTCGGCTGATGCGCGACGCGCGAAGTCAACGCCCCGTGCCGGCCGTCTGTTGCGCGATGAGGTGGCGGGCGTTGCGGCGGCGCTGCTGCCGCGAGTGCGTTTGTTGGGCAGCAGCCTGGACTTCATGGCTACGGAGCTGAGCGATCGCGGCCCCGTATGGCGCGCGCTTGGAGAACTGGATCGAATCGCCCAGGGCATGCCGATCGGATGGAAGGGGGTAGCCGGCAAGCAAGGCTGGTGGGAGCGCCACTTTGCAACCGGGCAGGATAACCAGGGGCGCCTCTACGCACGCCTAGCCGGTGCGGTATGGGTAGTGCTCGTGTCCCACAAACAGGGACAAGCCGCGGATATAAGGAACCTTGACTGAGCGGTCCGGTCACACATGCCTAATGCAGGCGAGCGCGATGCGCGAGTAGATGATTGGAGCTACACACAACCTCTGACCTCGAAAACCGATGGGCCGAATCCTCCGTTAGTCAAACACCACCGCTGTCGCAAAGCATTTGACGAGGGAAAGGCTGGGGTAAAGACGCGCATGAGCAGTGCTGATTTTCACCGGACACTTGCCGCACTCGCCGATGCTCGCATCGCTCAACTGATCAATCCAGTGCGACACGCCGCAAAGCGAATCGACGCAGGTCTGGTGCCATACGATGACTGTGGCGGGAACGACCTCTGGTCAGGCTTCGCGGCCATTTGCAGCGGCAAGGACTACCCGCTCTTCGACGAGGCGGAGGACATGATCCGACTGATCATCCGTGAAGTCGTGGCAGCCATTCCGCCCTACGAGCTCATGATCCTGGGATGGCGGGCACGATCGCTGGCGGACAAAGAAGTTGACGACGAGGATTGGCCCGAAGCGGATCTTCCATCCGTCGGCGTCCTGCGGGACTGGGTCGAAAGAGTTCTTTGGACGGTGATTTACGAGGCAGCCGACGGAGATGGTCAGCGCTTCGACGAGGAGCAAGAACGCGACGATGACAGCGACGAAGATGACGAAGACGTAGACGCCGAGGAGGATGAATCGAGTGCCGACGAAGAGACTTAGCGGAGCGCTGGAGCCATCCTCGCTTTGCCGCAACAGGCGGCACGAGTCTGCGCGCCTGCCCGACTGCACGGTGTCTCGCCTGACGAACTGCCTCAGCGGAGGCAGCGCTGACATTGTTCCGGGCTGTGGCAGTTTTGCTGGAGCAGAGCGTGTCGGGCGCTGACGACAGCCTCGGCGCCTTCACTCGCTCCCTGATGCATGAGTCCCTGTCCGCGCTTGTGGGCGCGGTGCGCAACCGCGCGTCCTCGATCCCCGGCGGGGGGGTGCCAGAGCACCTCGGCCAGACCGACGATCTCTGGGTAGCCTTTGCCTTCTCGTGCGCCGGCGCCGACGTGCTTCACCAGGACATGTGCGAGTCCATGATTCGGATGGTGATGGCCGAGGTCGTCCAAACGCTCCCACTGGTCGAACTCGCACTACTCACCCGACTGCACTGGGACGGCCCAGCGGACGAGTGGGAGGACGACTGGCCCGAGCAGGGTATCCCTCATCCGAGCACGCTGCATCGCTGGCTCGCCCAGGCGCTTTGGCCGATCCTGCAGGACGCGGCGCGCAAGGATGGACAGCACATGCTCCATCCGACGAGAGTTGGCCGCCGTCGCAGCGGGCGATGAGGCGTTTGCCGCAGACCGGTGACAGGCCAGGAAGTGCGGCTGTAGGTTCAGCCTTGGCTGGCTTGGGCTCCGAAATCGACAGGGTTCAGGTCTCGCAGCCGAATCCTATTGCCGATCATGGGTTTGCGCCATGTTCGCCAGCCCTGATGAATTTTCCGGGCTAGGCTGTCGGCATGACCGGAGACGAGCGCCGATGACCACTAAGCACGAACCGCCCGCCTGGTGGATGGCTGCCGAGGCATTGGTATGGATCGCCTTCAGGCAATTCGTGCCTGGCGGCGCTTGGCCCGACCTACCCGCGTACAGGCCGAAACGTGACTGGCATGTAGGACCGCGAGCCAAGTACCCGATGGGCATCTCTGTCCCATTATGGCGGACCTCGGCTCCGCACCTGCTCACGGCCCTGGAGCGGGCTCCTGACCCCGTGGCCGACATCGGCAAGCCATCTGTGCAGGCGGCGCAGCGCCTGATGCTGGAAAGCGGCTTAAGCGGTCCCGCGTTGGCGGCGGAACTGCGCGACGACATCAACCACATGGCGCAGGCTGAAGCGGAGTTGGAGTCAGCGTCGCGCGCCCTGACGGAGAGGCTTGGTGCCGAGACGGTGCGGGCTGAGGGGAAGCGCGTACTTGGCTACACTGATGAGCCTCTCCCCGGCCCAGCGGTCGTCATCCCTCCCCAATTCTTTCGCGGCAGCCACCCGCTCTTCATCGACATGGAGGGCGCGACCTCGCCAGTGGCGTGGCAGATGGAAGCCTATCTCTCGAAATCCATGGATAGCGAGGAAGGCCTGTTGTGGGCCGCCATTAGGCTTCGCGGCGAAGACGTGATGAAGGCCTTTCCGGCAAGCGATGGGCCTGCGACCGCATTGGCGGATGCACCAGCGCCGCCATCGTTCCCGGAGCCGGCTCTAGCAACGCCGGCTCGAGTGCAAGTCGTGTCCATGATCGGGGCCGAGACGCGCCTTGAGGCGTGGCTCACGAAGATGATGAAGGCCAACCCTGGCAATCCGCAGGGCAAATCGGCCATCGTGGATGCTGCGGCGTTGGCTGGGCACAAAGTGTCAGTTCGCGGATTCAAGCGCGCCTGGGCGAATGCTGTGCGAGCCGCTGATGCACCTGCTTGGTCTGCGGCAGGGCGGAAATCGAAGCGCTGAATCGAATCACCAAATAAATCGTGTCGCCTATTTACTGCTCCTGAGCAACGGAAGTTTCGCGTCAGAAGCGAGCAACCCGCGTCGCTTCATTGCCGGGAGCTTCACCGTGACGCACAGCGCCAATCCGAAAAAGGAACGCCCCGCCCCGCTGCCGGGCGCCCTTGCCTATACATTGCCCGATGCCGCCCGCCTGAGCGGCCTGAGTATCGCCACCCTGCGCCGCAGGGCTGCGGAGGGGCTCTTGCGGTTGTTCCGGGTGGGTGGGCGCACCCTCGTGGACGCCGCCACGCTGCGCCGCCTGCTGGGCAA
This sequence comes from Roseomonas sp. TF40, assembly GCF_057219975.1. Taxonomy (NCBI): domain Bacteria; kingdom Pseudomonadati; phylum Pseudomonadota; class Alphaproteobacteria; order Acetobacterales; family Roseomonadaceae; genus Roseomonas; species Roseomonas sp. TF40. The sequence goes on from NZ_JBXVVR010000001.1 coordinate 979,048, forward strand.
CGAGGGCAAATAGAAACCGCCGGGCGCATGGTGTGCGGCCCGGCGGCGAGGCGGAACAAAGCGGTCTCGACACCCGCAAACTACCTTTCGCGCGCCTCAGATGCCAGCACGGATGCGCTCGGTTCCAATCATGGAGCCGAACATGCTTTCCACTTTCTCGATGCGTGCGCTGCGGTCGAATTCCGAAGACCAACCACGCGCCCGCGCCACCATCCAGGCCGGGTCCTCGCCCTTGGCCAAACCCGCCCCGGCGCTGACCGCCGATCATGCCAAGGAGGCTGTGCAATGGTCGATTTGACCGGGTTCACGAAGCGCCCGGCAGCGAAGCCGGGTCGCGTCGATTTCTCCTACATCAACGCCGCGGCGCTCGCCTCGCTGCCGCAGTTGCTGGCGCGCTGGCTGCCCGATGGTCGGGTCCATGGGAACGAGTTCACGGCGCGGAACCCGCTCCGGCAGGACCGGAACCTCGGCTCCTTCACCATCAACCTGCGGACGGGGAAATGGGCCGACTTCGCCTCGGATGCGCGCGGCGGCGACCCGGTCAGCTTGGCCGCCTATCTGTTCAATCTGTCGCAGGCGGAGGCCGCGCGCCGCCTCTCGGCCATGCTGAGGATCGATCGATGAACGACGAAGTCAGCCTGGATACGAATGCGCCGCCGGACATCGTTGACTCCACGGGTTCTGGGGGTTCCACGGGTTCCACCACGCCCGATGTCACGGAATCCTTGGGGGTTGATGAACCCAAGCACGCCCCCCCCAGCGACGGCGATGGGGGTTCCACGGGTTCCAACGATCCGCAGGACACCGCCGATCCGTTCTCGCCGATGAATGACGAAACGAAGTCCGACACCAGCGGCGAGGCGCCGCGTGCCGCGCCCGTGGATCATCTGGAGTTGATCCCGTGCCGTGAGCAGCATCCGCCCGCCCGGCGCTTCCGCCACTACATCCACGGCGAGCCGTCCTCCTGCTGGATCTACAGAAACGCGGAAGGCGCGCCGATCGCCGCTGCCGCGCGATATGACCACGTCCAAGATGACGGGTCGCCCGGAAAGCAAGTGCTGCCCTGGAGCCATGGCCGGCGCGTCTGGACCGACAAGAAGGGCGTGCCGCGGGACATCACTGGCTGGCATTGCAAGGCGCCGCCGGAGCCCCGCCCGCTCTATGGGCTCGAGCGGCTCACCGCTGAGCCCGATGCCCCGGTGCTTGTGACCGAGGGCGAGAAGGCCGCTAAGGCGGCCGCGCGCCTGTTCCCGGACCATGTTGCCATCACCTCCCTGGGCGGCAGCGGGGCGCCCCGGAAGGCGGATTGGGCACCCTTGGCTGGTCGCAAGGTGACCATCTGGCCCGACCAGGACGAGCCCGGCACCAGCTATGCCATTGCTGTGGCGGATCAAGCCAAGCAGGCAGGATGTGCGTCAGTCCGTATCGTCGACGTGCCGACCGACTGGCCCGCGAGTTGGGATCTCGCCGACGATCTGCCCGATGGCGTGACCGCCCAGCAGCTTCGGGACATGTTGGATGACGCCCCCGACGGTGCGCCCGTCGAGATGCCGGAAGGCTTCGTGATGACGCGCGCCGGATTGATGTTTCGTCCGCCGCCCACGGAAAAGAACGGCGAGCCGGACCCCATCTGGGTTGCCGCGCCGTTTCGTGTCGTTGGCGAGACCCGCACCGACATCGGCGACGGCTGGGGGTTGCTGCTGAAGTGGAGAGATCGCGAGGGTGCCACCCACCAATGGGCGATCCCGCGCCGCCTGATCCATAGGCCGGGCAACGAGATTGCGGAGGAATTGGAGCACAACGGCCTCACCTGCGGCATCAGCTCGTCCGCGCACCAATTGCTGAAATCGTTTGTCGGCTCCGTTCGCGCGCCCCGTCTGTTGCGCTGCGTCTCGCGCAGCGGCTGGCACCGCGCGGACGCAGGCTCCGTGTTCGTCATGCCCTCCGGCGACACCTTCGGACGCGGCGCATCGGACTTCACGTTGCAGCACGAGGCGGCGAGCGCGAATGTCGCGTTCCGTACCGCCGGCACGCTGCCGGACTGGAAGGCCAAGGTCGCGGCGCTGGCGGTCGGCAATGATCGCATGGCGCTGTTCATGGCGGCGGCCTTCGCCGGTCCGCTCCTTGATGTGCTCGGCGAGCCGTCAGGCGGGTTCCACCTGGTGGGTGACAGTCGCACCGGAAAGTCCACCGCGGCGATGCTCGGCGGGAGCGTCTGGGGCAAACCGTCCTCAGACGCCCAGATGCGTTCCTGGCGCGGCACCGCCAATGGCCTTGAGGGCGTGGCGGCGGAGACCTCCGATGCGCTGCTGATCCTCGACGAGATGGGGCAGGCAGATGCGCGCGAGGTCGGCGATGTCATCTACATGCTTGCCAACGAGACGGGTAAGCAGCGCGCATCCCGTACTGGCGCCGCACGCCGTCGCCAGTCCTGGCGCACCATGTTCCTCTCGACGGGCGAGCTCACCCTCGCCGCAAAGATGGGAGAGGCCAACAAGAAGGCTGCGGCGGGGCTGGACGTTCGGCTGATCAGCCTGCCCGCCGACGCTGGAAAGGGCTGGGGCGCGTTCCAGAACCTGCATGGCCGCGCCAGTTCGGCAGCGCTGGTCGACGAGCTTCGCCAGGCAGCTTTGGCCAGTCACGGTCACGCTGCGCGCGCGTTCCTCGCAAGGCTTGCCTCCGACCGTGGCGAGGATGCCGCGGCCCTGTCGAGCGGGCTGGATGCCCTGCGCGCACGCTTCCTGGCCGAGAACGTGCCCGCCGGCGCTGCGGGGCAGATTCGTTCCGTTGCGGGTCGGTTCGCCTTGGTCGCGGCAGCGGGTGAGGTTGCCTGCGCTTACGGGGTTCTGCCTTGGCCGCCGGGCGAGGCGACGCGGGCTGCTGCTTCCTGCTTCAATGTCTGGATGGCCCAGCGCGTCGGCAATGGGCCGGCGGAGGCCACCGCGGCCCTGGCACAAGTCCGGCAGTTTCTTGAAGCGCATGGGGAGGCGCGGTTCACGGCGCTGACCGATGGCCCCGAGCCCTCGGCCCCAGAGGGGAGCCGCACCCTCCACCGCGCTGGCTTTCGGCGCCGGATTGGGGCCGGGAATGACGAACGTTGGGAATACCTCATTCTGCCGGAGACTTGGTCCAGCGAGGTCTGCCGGGGCCTGGATGCAAAGCGTGTCGGCGACTTGCTGATCGCGCGCGGCTGGATGAAGGGCGGAACGGAGCGGCACCGAGCAGCAAACGTGAATATCCCCGGCGAAGGAAAGCGCCGGGTGTACATCGTCAGCGGTGCAATCCTGGCAGGCGACCCGGACGAGGAAGCCCATGGCGCTGGCTGACCTCCTGTCGCAGCTCGCCGCCTTGGCGGCGTCCTCGACACCCCCTGGAACCCCTGATGCCAACCCGGGGGTTCCGAGGGCCGAGGCGGCGAAGCTCGGCCAGGATCAAGGCGTTCGCTCCGGTGGAACCCCCAGAACCCCTGGAACCCCTCAAAAGCACCATGCCGAAGATGAACAGCGGCGGGATGGTCGACATGCTCCGCTGCCCTGGCGCCCGAAGAACCACGCAGCGCTGCCCGCGCCCCCACGCGCGCCACCGCCGCCCGACGCCACCTCCGCGACACCGGCCGAGCGGCTTGCGCAGCTTTCGCAGCGGCTCGATGCCGTTCGACCGCCGCGATTGTGGGGCGACTTCACGGATCTGCTGAGGCTCGAGGGATGGCGTGCCCGGCAGGCGGCGGCGCGGGCGAGATGGGCGGAAGCAGAAATCGATTCAGCACGCTGAACAGGTCGCCGCCAAGGCCATGCTCGCCGCCGTGCCGGAGTCGTTCGGCAGCATCGACAATGGCCGACATCGGCTGGAGTTTCCGGACTCGTAACGCGCGCGCGCGCGAGAACGTTGCGATGATCGCGAATAGGCCGCTGTGCTGCACCACATCACCGTGCATTGAACATCGCCTCTGCCGCACGGTGAATACCGCGGCGGTGATGCGCCGGGGCGTGAAGGAAAATCCCACTCCGTCAAAGGTGAAGTCTCAGCCGGGCGAGGCAGGTTCCTCTGGCTCGGCTGGGTATTTTGATGGCACGTGCCGCAGCATGCGATCGATCATCCAGCGCAGCAGGGCGCCATCATAGGCGTCGTCCGTCACACCCCATTCGCGGGGGTCACGGTTGGCCGTGGCGTAGTCGAGATACAGGCGATCGCCACGCCATTGGGTGTGGACCGTGTAGATCAGCAAGCCGGTCCAGCTGCGCCGGAAGTGCAAGGCGCCGTCCTTCGCATAGATGAACCACTTGTGCTCCATCTGCTGCGGGATGAAGCCGCGCCAGATCAGCCAGCTTTCGAAGGGGTCGGGCGTAGCGTTCAGCATCAGATGCGCCCGCTGCTCCGGCATCGGCGGCCGGGGACACTCGAAGCTGTCTTCGGTGGCGCCGTGCAGGATGCGGTCCTCGCCTTCCCCGAACAGGAGGCGGGCATATTCCTGGCCGCTGAGCGCCGCGGCACCCGCAGTGTCCCAATAGGGGAAGAAGGCCGCCGGTGGCAGGCGGGATTCCAGAAGCGAGCAATGCTCGCGCACCCACGCCACCGTCAGCGGCGAGATGACCACCAGGCGGTGTTCGGAGGTAAGGTCAAAGGGGGTGCAGAGCAGGAATTCAGGGGTGCGTTGCAGCACCTTCAGGCGGATGGTCTGCCGTCCCCCGGCCATGGGCTGGAAGGGGCGGATGAACTCCAGGTCCAGAAGGCCCTTGCCACTCTTCAGCGGCGTGATGGCAGTGATCAGCACGGGGCTGGGCGGCCAGCCTTCATGCCGGGCCGGGATGTCCTGCCAGCCGAACCACTGCCGCTCGGCCAGCGTCAGGGGTGGGGCGGCCATTCAGATGCGCCTCAGCATGCGGCCATCGCGTTCCAGGCGGTCCTGGCGGATCAGGGTGCGGATGGTGGCTTCGGCGGCGTCGGTGATGGCGGGGCCGGTGCGGCGGAAGCCGAGCCAGCGGGCGAAGGCCTGGATGGCCTCGTCCTGGTCGGTCCAGGCGCGGCCACCGAGGGCGGCGAGGAAGAGGGTCTGCAATTCCTCCCGTTCATAGTCGCCGATGCCGCGGGTCAGCAGGCGAAGTACATCGCCGGTGTTTTCCAGGATGCGGCGGCGGACGGCCATGATCAGGGCGCCGTGCATGCGTTCCTCGATCTTGGCGCCGAGGCGGCGATGGCCGAGGGCCTGGGCGAGGTCGCGCATCGCCCGGTCCCGAGACCGGGCGATGCCATCGGCGAAGAGGGCGCGGATGGCGCAGGCGATGTCGGTCTCGTCCACCGCCATCGGCGGGGGCGGTGCGGGTAAGGCGCTGGGGGCGGCCGCAGGGCGGCTGGGGCCGGTCGGCGCTGCCTGTGGCGGCGGTGGCGCGGCCGAGGGCGCGGCGGGGCTGGGCGGGCTTGCCGCGGCCTGCCGTGGTGGGCGGCCCCGGCCAGCGGGCCTGGAGGTGGCGGGCTGGGACTGAGCGCGGGCCAGGGTGATGGCGGCGGGTTCGTCGCTGGGGTTCTGGGGTACGAGTTCGCCGCGGAAGGCGCGGGTCAGGATACTGCGTTCCAGGTGGTCGAGCAGGGCAAGGGCGCGTGCGGCTTCGCGGCCCATGACGCCAACACCTTGGTAAGCGTGGTCAATACTGCGAACGGCCGCTCGCTGCTCATCAAGACTTGGAACAGGAACATGGATCGCAGCAATATCGGACCCACGCACTGACGGCACCGCAGTGGCCACCGCTAGTGGAGACAAGTCGATTGTCAGCATAAAGCGATGCAGGAAATCTGGATCGATCACTCCCTGCTTCGGCACCAAAGCCATGCAGTTGTTGTCGATCAGCATCGCGCACGATGTGATCGCGCGACGATTAAGGCGAAGGCCTTCACCAATCTTCGCAAAGACAGTAGATTTTTCTGGGACAGGTCGGATTCGAAGAGTTCGAAGATCGCCAGCATCGAGATAGTTGCTGGCTCGATTGAGTACCCCACCAGACTCAGCAACCGCCAACGATATGTCGCGCACTTTCGCGAATGGGAAATCCCCCGACGCTTTTCCCTGCCACTCCTTCGGAAATCCGTACCCAGAAGCAAGATCGGCGACGGCGTCGATCCGAAGTTGCCGCGCCTCTGTAGCGAACGCTTTGAATAACACCTTCTCGCGATAACGCTTGGCTAGCGGCGCGATGCGGAGAAGGTCGGCGCGGGCTTGGCGGGTGCGCGCGAACAGAGCCTCGATCCGCGCCACGATCCGGCGCTGCTCGGCGAGTGGGGGAACCGCCAGGAGAAAGCGCTTTAGGTTGCCTCCGGATACTCGTTGCCGCGTGGTCCCGCTTGCCAGCGCCGCCAACTCGTTGCGGACGGGGGGGCTATTGATGATGTGCATCAGCCAGCGCGGGTCAGCCGCGCGCGTTCCGGGTCGCCAAACGCACACATCAACGGCTGTCACCGCCATCTGGGCTAATCCCGGAAAGACACAGGCCCTGCCAAGGGGGTCAGGCATCCGCGCGATCAGCACATCGCCAGCTTGGAGGTAGGTGCAGCGCAGGCGGGCGGCCGCCGCTTCAGTGAGGAAGCGCGACGAGCGATCGAGGAATATGCCGTCACCAATGTCGGCCAACTGAATTAACCGAACGCCGCCTGAAGGATCCTGATCCTTGCTCTCGATCCAGTCGCCGTCGGTCATCAACCCGTCGTCACCAGCGAGTTGCTCGATGGTGAGTGTTGCCCACCCCGGCGGCAGTTCCTCACTCACTCCGCAGCCTCCGCGCGCGCGCCATCGGACGCGAACTCACCGGCCAGCGCCTCGACCTCCACCATCGCCCGCGCCAGATGGGTGCGGATGGCTTCCAGGATGTCCTCCGGTTCCTCCAGCGCCTCTTCCGCCGCCTCGTCGCTCGCGCGCAGCCAGGCGATGTCCAGATTCTCGCCGCGGGCCGTGATCTCCTCCCGCGTGAAGCGCCGGAACCTGCCCTCCGCGCCTTCATCCTGGCGCGCGGCAGTGCCGTTCGGGTCCGCGCCATAGGCAGCCTCAAACGGGGCAAAATCCTCCACGCGGAGGGGGCGCGTCTTGCCATAGGCGGGCTGGCCGGCGCGCAGATCATAGACCCAGACGGCGTTTGTGTTGCCCCGCGGCGCCGTGCCGCGGCGCAGGAACACCACATTGGTCTTCACCCCCTGGGCGTAGAAGATGCCGGTCGGCAGGCGCAGGATGGTGTGCAGATCCGCCACCTCCATCATCCAGCGCCGCAATTCCCGCCCCACCCCATCGGCGAAGAGCACATTGTCCGGCAGCACGATGCCGGCGCGGCCGCCCGGCTTCAGGGACCGGACGATGTGTTCCACGAAGGCCAATTGCTTGTTGGAGGTGTCGGCGGTGATGGTGAAATCGCTGCGCACCGGACGCCCGCCGCCCTTCTTGGTGCCGAAGGGCGGGTTGGACAGGATCAGGTCCGCCTGGCCCAGCGCCTCCCCATCCGGCCCCAGCGCATCGCCGCCGCGCACGCCATCGGGCTCGATGCCGTGCAGCAGCAGGTTCATCATCAGCAGGCGGTGCGTGCCGGGCACCAGTTCCAGGCCGCGGAAGGCCTGGCGGCGCTGGAACTCCTGCTGCGGCTGCGGCAGGGCGAAGAGGTCATCGCTGCGCGCCTTCACATAGGCATCGGCGGCGACGAGGAAGCCGCCCGTCCCGGCGGCGGGGTCCTGCACCACCTCCCCGGGCTGGGGTTGCAGCAGGCGCACCATGCAGTCGATCAGCGCGCGCGGCGTGAAGTACTGGCCGGCGCCGGATTTCTTCTCGTTCGCGTTCTTCTCCAGCAGACCTTCATAGAGGTCGCCGAGGCCTTCCTCCTTCGCTGAATACCAGTCGAGCTTATCCAGCGCGCCGACGAGTTCGCGCAGGTTGGTGGGCTTGCGAAGGCTGGTCTGGGCGTTGTCGAAGATGGTGCGGATGCCCGCATGGCCAGAGGTACCGAGCTTCAGCAGCGTGGCGCGGTAATGCGTCAGCAGCGCATCCCCTTCCCGCGCCGTCAGGCCAGCCCAGCGGCAATCCGCCGGCACCAGCGCCTCCCGCCCCGTCTCGGCGAGCATCTTGAGGAAGAGCAGGTAGGTGAGTTCGGTGACGTAGTCCTGATAGGTGATGCCGTCATCGCGCAGGATGTTGCACAGGCCCCAAAGGCGCTGGACGAGGTTGGAGGTGACAGCGCCGCGCTGGGCGGTGGTCGTGTTCATGCACGCACTTCCTCGATGTCACGTTCCGCCCGTTCGGCGACCCGCATAGCATCCACCGAGTTCGCAATGCCGGTCATCTCCCAGATGAATTCGTTGGCGACCCAGGTGCCGAAGCTGACCATCTTGGCGTGAGTCAGCGTCAGAGAATCCTTGCCCCACGGGATGACGAATCCCATCAAGACCGGGAGCCCTTGGGTTTCGGTGAGGCGGTTGAGGGGCTTCACCGATCGGCCATCACCATGGGCAACGCCATTGCGTATCGCGACCAGCACATCCGCGACGCTCTTGGTGGGCGGTGCGCCATTGATGGCTGGTAGATCGAAGCCGGTGAAGGGGGTGCGGTCCATCCGCTTCAGGAAACGTTGCGCTGCCAGATCCTGATCGGTGTGGCCTTCGCAGCGCATACGCTGCACGACCCAGCAGATAAGCGTCGAGAAGGCGGCAAAGGCCAAAGTGACCTCATGCTGATGGCGCGGACTGTCGCGCAGCGTGTCTCGCAGGCGGGCGATTACGGCCCATTCGACATGATCCTCGGTGATCTGCATCAGGCGGCCTTCCAGACTTCCTCGTTGATGTCGCCGAGCAGCGACGCAAGCTGCCCGCCGAAGACGGTGTTGAGGCGCTTCATGCCGCCGTTCTGGCCGAAGAGTCCTTCGTCGAGAAGGGCGGGGTCGGCGACCCCCATCTCCTTCACCAGCCCGCCCAGGCGATCGAGCCATTGGCGCTGCGGCGCCGTCCAGGCCTGCCGGGCGCGCAGCCGCGCCATCGCCCGGTCCACCCGCACCGGCCAGGGTTCCAGCGCATCGCCCAGCGCGGCCTGACGGACGAAGCCGATCAGGCCGGCGGCGATGTCCTGGTTGGTGGAGTCACGCCACGCGGTTCGGAGCGCGACCTCCGTGAATTGCTGCGCCTGGAGGGCCATCGCGAGTTCCTTCAGCGCGGCACGCGTCATCTCCCGCGGGCGGGTCAGGACGGTGTTGAGGGCCGCGAGGGTGTTGCCGTTCTCCCGCAGGAAGGTGGCGAAGGCGGAGAGGTAGTCCTGCGGCCGGCCGGCGGCGCCATAGCCGATGGTCGTGCTGTGATGGCTGTCGGCGTGGGTGGACACGGCGATGGGGATCGGGCGCCCGCCTTCCGGGTTCCAGTCGAGGATCGGGCCGAGGCTGGGGCGGGCCTTGACCCACGCGGCCAGGTCTTCGGGCGTGGCCGCCTGGGCGCGAATCAGGGTTGCGGCGGGGGTCTCGCCGGTAGCGTTCTCCCAGGCCTCGGCGGTTTGCGGGGACAGCTTGCCGATGCGGCGGCGCAGGCGGACCAGCAATTGGTCCCGCACGGCAGCACGGAAGGCTGGGTCCGTCGCCTCGGCAAGTTCGGCGAGCAGCTGCTCGAAAGAGAGGCTGGGGCTGACCACCACGGGCTTCATCTCGGTGAAGGCCTGGATGGCATCGTACTGGCGGACGGCGTCGAAGACACGGAAGGTCTCCTTGCCGATGGCCGGGCATTGGCGCGTGGCACGGCCGATCATCTGGTCATAGAGGATGCGGCTGTTGACGCGGCGCAGGAACACCAGGTTGACGATGGAGGGCACGTCCACGCCGGTCGTCAGCAGGTCCACCGTGACGGCCACCGTGGGCAGCGCGTCATTGCGGAAGCGCCGGATCATCAGGCCGGGCTTGTCGATGCTGCCGGTGATCTTGGCCACCGCCCCGTCATCGATGGCGCCATAGGTCTTGGCGAAAGCCTTCTTGAGCGCCGCCACGACGATGTCCGCATGCGCATCCGAGGCCGCGAAGACCAGCGTCTTGCCGGGAAGGCTTGGGTCGATGTGCTGAGCGAGTTCCTCGGCCACGACGCGGTTGAATTCCGCGGTGATGACGCGGCGATTGAAGCTCTCCACCTCGAAATCAACATCGTCGGGCGCGGTGGTCAGGTCGATCGTCTGGGTCAGGGGATCGAGGAGGGGAAGTTCCTCGCCGCGCTTGAAGTGGATGCCGGCCTGGGAAAGGGCCGTCTCGATCCGGATCGGCGGTTCCTGGTCGATCAGGAAGCCGTCGATCACCGCCTCCCGCAGGCCATAGGTGAAGACGGGGCGGCCGAAGATTTCGGTGGTGTGAAGCGCGGGCGTGGCGGTCAGGCCGATCTTCACCGCGTCGAAATGCTCGAGGACCCGGCGGTATTTGGAGACGTAGTCGGCCTCGCTGCGGAAGCCGAGTTCGGCGTCGCCCAGCTCGCGGTCGAGCGTGTAGCCGCGGTGGCACTCATCGACGACGATCAGGTCGTAGAGGTCCACCGATGGCACATCCTCCGGCGCCTCGGCGTAGAGGATGCGCTTGACCAGGGATTGGATGGTGCAGATGTGCACCTTGGTGGCCTCGTCCGGCGCGACCTCGTTGAGACCCTTCAGGCCGAAGGTATCGGCGAAGGTGTTGGCGCCAACGACGCGGGTGGTGCGGAACTCGCCGCCGGCCTGGTCGCCGAGCGAGGTGCGGTCAACCACGAAGCAGACCCGCCGGAAGCGGCGCGTGGCAAGCAGGCGGTAGAGCATGGCGATCGCCAGCTTGGTCTTGCCGGTGCCGGTCGCCATGGCGAGCAGCAGCGTCCGGCAGCGGTCATCGGCCAGGCTGCGCTCCACCGCTTCGATCGCACGGCGCTGGTAGGGGCGCAGGTCAAAGCCGAAGTCGAAGGGCTTCTCCGCCAGTTCCGCCTGCGCCTTCGGCTGGTCCTGGCCGAGCAGGGCAAGCAGGCCCTCGGGCGTGTACCAGTCCAGCAGGGCGCGGCGATGGTTGGTGGGCGCGCGGGCGTCGCGGAACCAGATGCCGGACTGGGTCTCGATCTGCTTCAGGTAGCCGCGGCCGTTGGTGGCAAAGAGAAAGGGCACGCGGTAGGGCGCGGGGCTGGCAGCGCCGCTCTCGGCCGGCCAGGGGCCACCGGCGGGGACCGTGAAGGCTGCATCCCCAGTGATGCCGCGGGCGTAGCGCCCGGCCTGGTCGATCGCAGCGGAGACGTTCTTCCGCTTGCGCTTGGCCTCGACGACGCCGACGCAGGTGGTGCCGATGAAGAAGGCATAGTCGGCAGGGCCGCTGGCGGTGGGCCATTCGGCGATCGCCATGTTGCGGCCCTTCGCCGGTCGCGTGCCGGCAGCGTGGCGTAGGGCTTGGCTGTCGGCCTCCCAGCCCAGGGCGCGAAGGCGCATGTCGATGATGGCCCGGGTCGCCGCTTCATCGAGGTCGATGCCGACCGCGGCTTCTTCGGCGGCGGTCTTCGTCTGCGCCTGCTCGGCATTGGACGCCCCATCCGCGGCGGCCTGTAGGGCCGCTAGGCGATCAGCCAAGGCAGCCTGGGCGGCTTCGGTCTCGGCTGCGTAGCGTTCCCAGAAGGCGCGGTCCATGGCAGCCGACGCGGCCTTGGCTTCGGCTTCCGCCGCCCGCCGCTCGGCGGCGGTCAGCTTGGCATCATGCTCGGCACGCAAACGCTCGATTTCGGCTTGTAGGGCGGGCGTGGGATCGGCAGGCGGGGCCGGCGGCATGAATGGACCCGCCTTGAAACTGCGATCGCCGAAGGTTCTGTGGAACCAGATACCCAGCGTCCGTGCGATCTTCAGCGCGTTGAGCGCGCCGGCGTGATCCCCCGTGTGTTCGTGGACGGCGTCGTTTCCGAATCGGCGGAGGTTGTGAAATAGGTCCAGGACCTCCTTCGGGTAGCCGGCTTCGGTCCGTAGGCGCCGGAGCAGGTCCGCCTGGGGCTCCTCGCGCGAAGTGAATACGCCGGCCCGAGCCGCGACCTGCTGGGCGAGCAGCTCGCCGAACTGGCGAAGCTTGATGAGGGCCGTGCCAGGATCGTCGGAGAAGTACCTCTCGGCCAAGCTGGCCACGCGAACGAGGACCCCATCGTAGCGGGCCAGAAAGGCGAAGTTTGGCGTCTCCGGTAGCGCGGTACGGGGCGCGTTCATGGCCGAAACATTAAGCGCAACGGGCTGCGAGAATACAAGCGGCCCACTCTCAGATTCGAAACGAATAGAGAGAGCGCAGGTGTCGGTTCGCCCGCTTTGGACCGCATATCGCGTGTCGGCCCACCGCCAGCAAACAGGCGCCGGCGCTGTGGCGGAGATCAAGACCTCTCAGATGGCAGGCTCTGTGGGGCAAGTTCGCCAATGCGATGGGCGACTACCCTACCGGCTCAGCCCGTTCCGATAGAGGCCCACCGCAATCAGGCCAGACATCATCCGAAGGCAGGCGAGGGGGCCACCCTGATTATGGTGGACCTGAAGCCCACGCACTGCGGGCTATGTGCCAGCGATCGCCGGGTGTGGGGGCTATCGTGGGGGCCAGCAAGAATGCTGGAGAAATCATCAATGAAAACAATAGGAAGTGGTGCCCAGGGGCGGAATCGAACCACCGACACTGCGATTTTCAGTCGCATGCTCTACCAACTGAGCTACCTGGGCCCAAGCCACGGCGCCGGTGAAGCGGCGCCGCGTGGTGAGGAGGCGGGAGATAGCGGAAGGGCCTGGGGCTGTCCAGACGGGGGCCGGCACAAACCATCCGGAGATCGCGGTCGACCCTGAAGGGTTCGGTCGAGCGAGGCACCGGCAGGCCCGGCGCCCGGCCGGATCCGCCGGATCCCCTGGGCAGCTTCCGATCAGAGAGACTCATCCGATCGGAATTCGCGCTCCGGAAGCAAGGAATCGTGCCCTAAGGCCCGTCCTCCTCCACCTCCCAGCCCAGCGCCAGATACCGGGCGAGGATGGCTTCGTGCTGGTCGTCCTTGTGCGACTCCAGCACCTCTTCCTCCTCGTCCAGCACCTCCGTGCCGGCGGCGGTGGTGACGATCACGATCGTCGCCACCTCCCCCTTCATCAGCACCGTCTCGCGCACGCCAGGACGGGCCTAGCGCTTGCGGAGGAAGGCCGGCGCCGAGCCGGCGTCCCGGAAGTCGCCATCGCGCCAGGCGCGGTCGCGCTCGCCACCGGCCGGGCGGCGCACCGGGGCGTCGCCGCCGCGGGCCGCGGGAATCGCGGCCACGCGCGGGGCCTCGCTGCGCTCGCGCGCCGGCTGCGCCGGGCGGGCGCCGCCACCGCCGCCCCCGCGACGCTGCTGCTGGCCGCCGCGGCCGCGATTCGCCCCACCACCCGCCGGCTTGCCGGCGGGCTTGATGGCGTCGGGCCGGCCCGTGGTGCGGTGCATCGGCACGCTCACATCCAGCCGCTCATCGGTCACGGGAATGGCGAGGCGGATCAGCTTCTCCACCTGCCACAGCTTCTCCCGCTCATCGGGCGCGCACATCGCGATCGCGATGCCGCTGGCCCCGGCGCGGGCCGTGCGGCCGATGCGGTGCACATAGGCCTCGGGCGTGTCGGGCATCTCGTACTGGATGACATGCGTCACGCCATCCACGTCGATGCCGCGCGCGGCGATGTCGGTGGCGACCAGCACGGGGGCGCGGCCCGACTTGAAGTCGGCCAGCGCGCGCTCCCGCTGCCCCTGGCTCTTGTTGCCATGGATGGCGTTGGCGGAGATGCCATCGGTCTCCAGGTTCTTCACCACCTTGTCCGCACCGTGCTTGGTGCGCGTGAAGACAAGGGCGCGGCCCACGCCCTCCCCGCGCAGCAGCTCGGCGAGCTTGCCGCGCTTGCGGCCCTGCTCGATGTAGATCAGGCGCTGCGCCACGCGCTCGGCCGTGGTGGCCACGGGGGCGACCTCGACGCGCACGGGCTCCTTCAGGATCTCGCCGGCGAGCTTCGCCACTTCGGCGGGCATGGTGGCCGAGAAGAACATGGTGTGCCGCGGCTTGGGCAGCTTGGGCAGGATGCGGCGGATGGCGGGCCAGAAGCCCTTGTCGAGCATCTGGTCGGCCTCATCCAGCACCAGCGCCTGCACCATGTCGAGCCGCGCGGTGCCCTCATCCATGTGGTCCTGCAGGCGGCCGGGCGTGGCGACGAGGATGTCGATGCCATTGGCCAGGGCGCGGCGCTGCGGGCCATGCGGCACGCCACCGAAGATCACGGAGACGGTCAGCCCCATGTGCCGGCCATAGGCCTTCAGGCTGTCGGCGATCTGGCTGGCCAGTTCGCGCGTGGGCGAGAGGATCAGCGCGCGGCAGCCGCCCCGCGGCGGGCGGCCCTTCGATTCGTTGAGCAGATGCAGCAGCGGCAGGCCGAAGGCGGCGGTCTTGCCGGTGCCGGTCTGGGCGATGCCCAGGATGTCCCGGCCCTTGAGCGCGTGCGGGATGGCGTCGCGCTGGATCGGGGTGGGGGTGGTGTAGCCTTCCTCGGTCAGCGCCTGCAGCAACAGGGGCGACAGGCCAAGCGCGGCGAAGGTCACGGTTTCGGTCGTCATGAAAGGTGCAATATCCAGGTATCCGCCCGACGATGCGCGGGCGGTTGAGGGCGGTGGGCCTGCCCGCGTGACGGGGAAGGCCCGATGTTGTCCGCAGAGCCGCGATCCTGCCGGAAAAGGTGGGATCCGCGCGGCTGCACCCCGGTCCGGGAATTCCTGCGTCGGGACCATCCAGTCTTTGGACAGCGACGCCAAACCCGCTCACGCGGCCGGGGCGCGGCGGGCCAAGAACCCGCCGACCGGGCCCAGATAGGACAGAATCACGAACCGAACAAGGAATTTCGGCGGTGCAGCATGAAACGGTCTGTGTCAGCCCGTCGGCAGGCGCCGGAAACCGGGCTCCGCCGGCGCCTCGGCCGGGACGTGCTCGAGCCGCGTGACATGCGCCGCGGGCGGGCCGTGCCGGCAGGCCGTGATGAAGATGTCGAGCGCCAGGGCGGGGCCGGCCGCCAGGACCTCAACGCTGCCATCGGGGCGGTTGCGGACATGGCCGCTGAGGCCGAGCCGCTCCGCCTGCCGGCGCGCCCAGTCGCGATAGCCCACGCCCTGCACCCGGCCCTCGATGCGGATGAGCCGCGCGCTCATCCCCGCAGCAGGGCGAAGAGCCGCCCGGCGAGGGCCACGTCGGCGGCCGCGGCGTCGCGCCGCGCCGTGGCATCGGCATCCGCGCCCCAGAACTCGGCCTGGAAATCCTCTTCCAGCACGGAGAGCCGCAGCGCCTCCGCCGCCGGCAGGCGCCCCTGCGCCAGGGCAAGGCCAAGCACCAGGCTGCCCAGCGCCGGCACCGCCACGCCAAGCGCCGCGAGTTCGAGCGGGCCGTGCCGCGCCACGGCGGCCCGCAGCGCCGCCAGGGCCGAGGCCGGCTGGGACACGGGCATGATGCCGGTCGTGACCATCAGCGGCGCATCGAGGTCCTGCGCCGCCCAGCGCAGCCAGGGGTCCCACCCCTCCCCTTGCCGGGCGGCGAGGCGGCGATCCTCGGCGCGGTAGCAGAGCAGGTCCGTCTCGCCATAGCGGGCGAGGGCCGCGATGGTCCCGGCCGGGTCGGGGGCGATCCGCTCGGCCGCGGTGCCGACCAGGCGGGTCAGCGGCACATCCTCGGGGCGCATGGTGCCGCCCTTGGCCCCGCCCGCCTGCTGCCATTCGGCAGCGATGGCCTCGGCCAAGGCGGGCTGATCCACGCGTAGCGGCCCGCCGCCCGGCAGGCGCACCGGGCGCCCATCGAGCAGGATGCCGAAGCCGCCCGCTGTGGAGGCGGCTTCAGCCGCCTCCCAGAAGCGCTTCACCGACGATTGGCGCTGCGCGCCGGCGCGGCGGCCGGGCGATCGGGGCAGACCGGGGATTCGACCGGGTTCAGCACGTTGCGCTCGATCACGAGGTCGGCGAGTTCGGCCGCGGTGCGCTTGGCCATCGCCGCCTGGAAGAGCGGCGTGATGTTCGGGCAGAAATGGCTGCCCTGGCGGATGCCGTCCTGCGAATGCGCGTTGGCCAGCTGGGTGATGTACTGGTCGAGGTTGCGCTGCCCATTGGCGCCGCCACGGCGGTAATGCGCCTGGATCGTGTTGTAGGACCCGGCCAGGTCGCTCTGGAACTTGCGGACGAAGGCGTTGTAGGCGTTGTCCTGGTTGCAGGAGAGGGCCGCGACCATCAGCTGGCTCTGCAGCGCGCGGACCTCGAAGGCCACGTGCTCGGAAGGCTGCACGCAGGATTGCGCGATGGCGGGGCCGGCGATGGCCACGGCGCAGAGCGAGGCGACGGTCAGCCGGAACTTGGAAAGGCGCGAGGCCATGGTGGATCTCTCCCCTGGGCGCTGCCGCGGCGGCGCCGATGTGACGTTGCAGCGCCAGAACCCCCCTGGGTCCGGCGCACCCCTGCCCATCGGATAGGCGGTCCGCCCGCGTCGGGGCAAGGGGCGATTCGCGGCTTTCGCGGTCACGCTGCCTTGGGCGAGGCGGGCTTGCGGCGCTGCATCTTCGCCAGATCGGCCAGGCGCCGGTCCAGGAAGGCGGCGGTGCGGGGGAAGCCTTCCTCATGGTCCTGCAGCCAGAAAGCGAGCGTCGCGCCATAGACCCCGGCCAGCGTCGCGCGCCGCGTGTACCAGGAGAAATCGGCCGAGGTGTCGCCCGCCGCGGCCCAGATCGCATCCGCCGTGCGGGCCACGGTGCGCAGCGCCGAAGACACATTCCAGGGCAAGGATTGGTGGCCGAGTGCCAGGCGGATCGCCTCGCGGTGCGGTTCCGCCTGGGTCAGGCGCAGCAGGATCAGCCGGCGGATGCGCGCGGGGATCCTGAGCGCGGAGAGGTCGCCCGCCGCCTCCTCCATCCGCCGGTCGGCCAGGTCGCACCAGACCTCGATAGCCTCCACCGGGCCGCGCGGGAACAGCCATTCCTGCTCCAGCGGGTCCTGGCCCAGGTCGCGCAGCCCGGCGGCCAGGGCGGCGCGGGTCCAGCCCAGGGCGGGCACATGGGCCAGGGCGGCCTCGACCGCCGAATCGCGTTCCGCGCTGCGCTCGATCACGACTTGCTCTCCTGGTGGCGGACCATGGCGGCCGCGCGTTGCAGATCCTCGGTGAAGCCGAAGAGGGAAAGGTCGGGCATGCGCATCGGGTAGAGCACGCCGTCCAGATGGTCGGCCTCATGCTGCATCACCCGCGCGGCGAGGCCCGTGGCCTCCCCCTCGAAGGCCTTGCCCTGGATGTCGAGGCCGCGGAAGCCGATTCGCGTGGCGCGCGGCACGCACCCGCGCAGGCCGGGGATGGAAAGGCACCCCTCCCACCCCTCCTCGCTCTCGGGGCCCAGCGGCTCGATCTCCGGGTTGATGATGGCGAGGATGTTGCCCGCGCCCCCGCGCCAGACGAAAAGCCGGAGGCTGGCATGGACCTGCGGCGCGGCGAGGCCGAGGCCCGAGGCATCCTCCATGGTCTCGGCCATGTCGGCGACGAGCTGGCGGATCTCGGGGGCGGTCGGGTCGTCCACGGGGCTGGCCGCGCGGATCAGGACGGGGTGGCCCATGCGGGCGATCTTCAGGATGGCCATGTGGTCGTGCGGATCCGCTGCTGACCGCCCTTAAGTAATGCGTTCCGCGGCGCGCGGGAGGGCCTTTCGCATCACCCGGAAGCCATGCTATGGCTCCGCCCCTCGCAGCGGCAGAGTCGGGCAACCGGCGCGCGTCGCTGCACGCCCATTGCCCAGACCATCCCTCAGCCCGAACCAGGAGGTTCCACCGCGTGCAGGTCGTCGTCCGCGACAATAACATCGATCAGGCCCTCAAGGCCCTGAAGAAGAAGCTTCAGCGCGAGGGTGTGTTCCGCGAAATGAAGCTCCGCCGCCACTACGAGAAGCCGTCCGAGCGCCGCGCCCGCGAGGGTGCCGAGGCCGTTCGCCGCGCCCGCAAGGTGGAGCGCAAGCGCCTGGAGCGCGAGGGCTTCTGAAGCCCGTTGCCCCCCGCCGGCACGGCGAGGGGCCTCGACGAAGATCCGGATAGGCCGCGCCGCGGGGTTGCCCCCCGTGCAGCGCGGCTTTCTGCGTTTGCGCCGCGCCAGGTCGGGGAAGCCCCGGCCATGCATCCCCTTCCCGCCTGAAACGAAAACGGGGGCCCGAAGGCCCCCGTTCCCAGCCCGGCGCTGAAAGCGCGGGTTACTTCTGCAGGCTCTGGACGATCTGCTGCGTCACCTTCTTCGCGTCGCCGAACAGCATCATCGTGTTCGGGCGGAAGAACAGCTCGTTCTCCACGCCGGCATAGCCGCTGGCCATGCCGCGCTTGACGAAGAACACGGTCTTGGCGCGCTCCACATCCAGGATCGGCATGCCATAGATGGCCGACGACTTGTCGGTCTTGGCGGCCGGGTTCGTCACGTCGTTCGCGCCGATCACATAGGCCACGTCGGCATCGGCGAACTCCGCGTTGATCTCCTCCAGCTCATGCACCTCGTCATAGGGCACGTTCGCCTCGGCCAGCAGCACGTTCATGTGGCCGGGCATGCGCCCCGCGACGGGGTGGATGGCGTAGGAGATCTCCGCCCCTTCCTTCTTGAGCAGGTCGGCCATCTCGCGCACCACCTGCTGCGCCTGCGCCACCGCCATGCCGTAGCCCGGCACGATGATGATCTTCTGCGCGTTCTTCATGATGTAGGCGGCGTCCTCCGGCGAGCCGGCCTTCACCGGCGCGCGGTCAGCCGCGGCACCGCCGGCGGCGGCCGCGCCGCTCTCGGAGCCGAAGCCGCCCAGCAGCACGTTGATGATGCTGCGGTTCATGCCCTTGCACATGATGTAGGACAGGATGGCACCCGAGGCACCGACCAGCGCGCCCGTGACCACCAGCAGCAAATTGCCGATGGTGAAGCCGATGCCCGCCGCCGCCCAGCCGGAATAGCTGTTCAGCATCGAGACAACGACCGGCATGTCCGCACCGCCGATCGGGATGATCAGCAGGAAGCCCAGCACGAAGGACAGGATGGCGATCAGCCAGAACAGCACCGGCGAGCCGGTGATGACGAAGAGGATCACCAGCAGCAGCAGCAGCGCGCCGAGGCCCGCATTCAGCATGTGCTGGCCCTTGAAGATGATCGGCGCGCCCGACATGCGCCCGTCCAGCTTCGCGAAGGCGATGACCGAGCCCGAGAAGGTGATGGCGCCGATGGCGAGGCCGAGCGACATCTCGATCAGCGAGGCCGCCTTGATCGCCCCCGGCACGCCGATGCCGAAGCTGGCCGGCGCGTAGAAGGCCGCCGCCGCCACGAAGACCGCCGCCATGCCGACCAGCGAGTGGAAGGCCGCGACAAGCTGCGGCAGCGAGGTCATCTGGATGCGCTGCGCCAGGATCGTGCCGATGGTCCCGCCGATGGCGAGGCCCGCGAGCACGATGGCGATGCCGCCGAAGCCCATGCCCGGCTTGAGCAGCGTCGCCGCGATGGCGATGCCCATGCCGACCATGCCGTAGAGGTTGCCCTGGCGGCTGGTCTCGGGGTTGGACAGGCCGCGAAGGGCCAGGATGAACAGGACCGAGGCGACCAGATAGGCCAGCGTCGAGAGGGTCTGTGCCATCGCCTCAGCTCCCCTTCTTCTTGAACATGGCGAGCATGCGCCGCGTCACCATGAAGCCGCCGAAGATGTTCACGGCGGCGAGTGTCACGGCAAGGAAGCCGAAGATCTTGGCGGCGATGCTGTCCGACAGGCCGGTCGCCAGGATGGCACCCACCACGATCACCGAGGAGATCGCGTTGGTGACGCCCATCAGCGGCGAGTGCAGCGCCGGGGTCACGTTCCACACCACGTAATAGCCCACGAAGCAGGCCATCAGGAAAATGGTGAGGAGGTAGAGGAAGGGCTCGGCGGCGGCGGCCACGGGGGCCGCGGCCATCACCAGGCCGCGGGCGGAATCCGCCAGCATCGCCGCGCGGTCGGCCAGCGCGGCAGCCTCATTGGCGATTTGCTGTGGGGTGCTCATGGCGGGCTCTCCTCAGGCGGCCAGCGAGGGATGAACGACGGCGCCGCCGCGGGTCACGGCGACACCCTTCACGATGTCGTCTTCCGGGTTCAGCACGGGCTTCTTGCCTTCCTTGTCCCAGAAGGTGCTCAGGAAGGTCAGCAGGTTGCGGGCATAGAGGGCGGAGGACGCGCCGGCGATGCGGCCCGGCCAGTTGCGGAAGCCCAGCACCTTCACGCCATTCTCGGTGACGACCATCTCGCCCGGCACGGTCACGGCGACGTTGCCGCCCGCATCGGCGGCGATGTCCACGATCACGGAGCCCGCCTTCATCGAGGCCACCATCGGCGCCGTCACCAGCGTCGGCGCCTTGCGGCCCTGCACCAGCGCGGTGCAGACCACGATGTCCTGCTTGGCGATATGCGCGGCCACGACCTCGGCCTGCTTGGCGTAGAAATTGGCGGAGAGCTGCTTGGCGTAGCCGCCCGCGGTCTGCGCCGCCTTGCTCTCCTCATCCTCGTAGCCGACGAAGGTCGCGCCGAGCGACTTGATCTCCTCCTTCGCCGCAGGGCGCACATCGGTGGCGGAAACCCGCCCGCCGAGGCGCCGTGCGGTGGCGATGGCCTGCAGACCGGCCACGCCCGCGCCCATGACGAAGACATTGGCGGCGGGGATGGTGCCGGCCGCCGTCATCAGCATCGGGAAGCCGCGGTCGAAGGTGGCCGCCGCCTCGATCACCGCGCGGTAGCCCGCGAGGTTCGCCTGGGAGGAGAGCACGTCCATCGACTGCGCGCGGGTGATGCGCGGCAGCAATTCCATGGCGCAGGCATCGATGCCGGCCGCCGCATAGGCCTCGGCCGCCGCGCGGTCCGCCGCCAGGGTGGCGATCAGCAGGGCGCCGCGGGGAATGAGCGACAGCTCATCCACCTCGCCCTCCCCGGCCGCGAGCGGCGCGCGCACCTTGAGCACCAGCGCCGCCCCGGCCAGGGCCGTGGCCGCATCGGCGACGATGCTGGCGCCCGCCTCGGCATAGAGGCTGTCCGGCAGGCCCGAGGCCAGGCCAGAACCGGTCTCCACCGCGACGGTGCAGCCCATGCCAATCAGTTTCTTCGCGGTTTCCGGCGTCGCGGCCACCCGCGTTTCGCCACCCCGCCGTTCGCGCAAGACCGCAACGCGCATGAAATAGACCCCCATTCGAGGCTGAAGCCGGCGCCATATGACTGCGCTGATCCCATCTGGCAAGGATGCCATCCGGCGTTCATCTTCACCGGTCCGCGCGAAAGAGGCCCCCGATGCTGTTCCGAGACCTGCCCGACGGTTCCTGGCTGGCCGTGAGCCAACCCATGCACGCCCTGGTCTCGGGCCAGATGCTGCGGGCCTGGGGCGCGCCCGGCTTCGCCCTGCCCGACCCGCTGGAGGATGTCGCCACCGCCTGCGCGCAGCACGATGTCGCCTGGATGGGCTGGGAGGCCGCGCCGAGCTTCGACCCCGCCACGGGCCGGCCGCATGTGTTCCGCGCCGTGGGCGCCCGGTACCACGCCCCCATGTGGGCCGAGGGGGTGGAGCGTGCCCTGGCCAGCTGGGGACCGCTGGTAGGGCTGTTGGTCAGCCGCCATGGCAGCCTGATCTATTCGCACTATGACGACCGCCACCAGGACCACCCGGAGGATGGCCCCGCCGCGCGCCACTACCGCGAAAGCCAGGCGGTGAAGCAGGCCGGGCTGATCGCCGCCCTCGGCCTGCCGATGCGCCAGGTCGAGACCGCCTCGGCCTTGGTCGCGGTGACGGATGCGCTGAGCCTCGCCGTCTGCGGCGGCATCGTCACCATGGGGGGCATTGGCCGGGCGCCGCGCGCCGACGGCACGCTGGCGGAGCTTGCCCTGGCCGAGCGCGAGGGCGAGCTGGCCATCGCCCCCTGGCCCTTCCGCCTGCCCCGCGTCGAGCTGAGCTGGCGCGCGCGGCACTTCGCCCCGGGCACGCGCTGGGCCGATGCGGCGGCGATGCGCGCCGGGCTCGCCGCCGCGCCGGACCGTCGCTGCACCGCCACGCTGGTGCCGGGCTGAGGCATCGTGGCGGGGCTGCATGACCTGGTCACCCGGCTGCGCGCCAGCGGCTCCGGCGCGCGGCGGGCCTGGGTGAACCGCCTGATGTATGAGGTCATCTACGCCCTGCCCCCGGTCGCGCGCGGCGGTTTCTTCAATGGCGGCTTCCACCCGCCCGCCCCCGGCGCCATCGCCGCGCCGGGGCTGGAGGCGGCGGTGGAACAGGCCGCCATGTATGATTTCGCGCTGCGTGCGCTGCCCCTGGAGGTCGCACCCGAGGCCGCCGAAAGGCCGGTCGGCAGCCTGCTTGACATCGGCTGCGGCGCCGGGGGCGGGCTGCTCTACGCGGCGGCCGCCTTCCCCGGCGCGCGGCTCGCCGGGCTCGACGCCTCGGGCTCGGCGATCCGCCACGCCCGGCGCTGGCTGCGCGCCCTCGCCCCCGAATTGCGGCGCGGCTCGGCGGACCGCCTGCCCTTCGCCCCGGCCCGCTTCGACCGCGTGGTGAGCATCGGCACGCTCAACTACGTGGATCACCACGCCCTGATGGCCGAGGCCGCGCGCGTGCTGGCCCCGGGCGGGCTGCTGAGCCTGACGGGCGGGTCCACCGACACGCCCATCGGCTGGACACGCCAGCGCCTGGATCGGGCAGCGATCCGGCAGGGGCTGGTGCCGCGCGGCTTCCGCAACATCACCGAGCCCTGCTTCGCCGCCTTCACCCGCCAGGCGCCGCGCAACGCCGCGCTGGCCGCGCGCCTGCCCTGGTTCCTGCGCGAGAGCGCGCGCGAATGGGCGGTGCTGCCCGGCAGCCAGCGCCACGCCCAGTATCTGGAAGGGCGCAAGCGCGAATTCGCCGCCGTTTACGAAAAGCCCCTGCCCGGCTGAGCTACGCCCCTCAGTCCGGCCGGATGCGCCCGTCGCGCACCACCTGCGCCCAGCGGCGCAGCTCATTGTGGATCGTCGCCTCGAATTCGGGTTGCGGCCCGCCCGTGGCGACCATGCCCTGCGCCTGGATGGCGGCCTGCGTCTCGGGCCGGGCCAGCCAGGCGTTCAGACCGGTGTTGATGCGCGCCACCAGTTCCGCCGGCAGGCCGGCCGGGCCGTAGAGGCCGTAGATGATGGTGTTCGTCGCCGCCGGATAGCCGGATTCCGCCAGGGTCGGCACCGCCGGCAGATCGGGCAGCCGGTTGGCGGAGGTCACGGCCAGCACGCGGATCTGTCCCTCCCGCGCCAGGGGCAGCGCCACCGCCACGGGCAGCACCATCGCCGCAATGCGCCGGCCGAGCAGGTCCTGCAGCGCCGGTGCCGTGCCGCGATAGGGGATGTGATTCAGCTCGATCCCCGCCGCGAGCATGAACAGCGCCATGCTCATATGCGGCGCCGTGCCATTGCCCGGCGAGCCGTAGTCGAGATCGCCCGGCCGCGCCTTGGCCAGCGCCACGAAGGCCGCGAGGTCCGCCGCCGGCAGATCCGGCCGCACCGCCAGCACCGAATTGCCATCCGCGATGTGGATGATCGGGATGAAGTTGCGCACCGGATCATAGGGCAGGTTGGCGATCAGCGGCGGGCTCATCACGAAATTGGCGCCCTGCATCAGCAGCATCCGCCCATCAGGCTGCGCCCGCGCCACCGCGCCGGTGCCGATCACGCCCGAGGCGCCGGTGCGGTTCTCCACCACCACGGCCTGGGCGAGGATCTCGCTCAGCGTCGGCGCCAGCAGCCGCGCCAGCGTGTCCTGCGCCGTGCTCGGCGTGACCGGCACGATCAGCGAGACCGGCCCGTTCGGCAGCCGCGCCGGCTGCGCCAAGGCGGGGCCGGCGAGCAGCGCGGCGGCACTGCCGAGCAGGAAGCGGCGGGTGAGATCCTGGGTCATGGTCTTCCTCCCTCGGCGTTTCACGCGAGGCCCAGCGCCCGCGCCGGCGCGAAGACCTCGGCGGGGTCGAGGCGGCGCGGCAGCAGGCCCTGGGCGTGGCAGGTCTCGAGCAGATGCGCGAGGGAATGGGCCATCGCCGCCTCCCCCATCGGCAGCAGGTCCGGGTTCGCCGCCGGCTTGGCGGCAATGAGTTCGGCGACCAGCGCGCGCAGTTGCGGCGCCTGCGTCGTGGCGACATCGGCGCGCGCGACCAGCACATGGTTGATGGGCACCACGCCCGTGCGGGCGAACCAGGCCCGCGCGGCCTGCTCGGGCGCGTCGAAGACGGGCGCGAAGATCGGGTCGTCGGGCAGGTCGTTGCCGAGGATGGCGGCGTCGATCTCGCCCGCCGCGAGCAGCGCGGGCAGCTTCGCACTCTCCGCCACGCGGGTGACGAAGGGCGGGTCCGCATATTCGGCGACATGCGCGCCTTCCTGCGTGAACCAGCGCGAGTCCGACGCGGCGAGGCCCACCGCCTCTGCCAGCAGGGCGCGGATCCACATGCCCGTCGTCTGGGTATAGGCACGCACGCCGATCCGCTGGCCCGCCAGCGCCGCCGGCGTGATCTCCGGCCGATCGGCGCGGCGGATGATGCAGCGATGCTGGAAGCGCGCCGCGATGGTCACCGGCAGCAGCACGATCGGCTTGCCATAGGCCAGCGCCTGCAGCGCGGTGACGATGGCCATCTCCGCCACGTCGTAGCGCTGCTCCCGCGCCATCGGCGCGAAGGCGCGGTGGATGGGCGAGACGGCGGGGAAATCGATGGCGGTGCCATCGGCCAGCGCCCCCGCTTCGCGCAGCGGGCGCACCATCGGATGGTCGCCGATGGCGAGGCTGAGGCGCCTATCCATGGAAAGGGGCGAGCCCCGGATAGACGCGCCGCGCCGTGCCGCCGAGGATCTCGGCCCGGTCGGCGGCGTTCAGGTGATCCAGCGCGTGCAGGCTGCGGCTGAGCAATTCCTGCAGCGTCCCTTCGGCGGCGGGGAAGTTGGACCCCCACATGATCCGCTGCGCGCCGAATCGCCGCAGCAGCACCTCAAGCAGCGCGGCGGAGGAAGAGGCACCGACCTCCGACAGATCCAGGGCGCGCGTGGTCAGCTTGAGGATCACCTGCGGATGGTCCGCGAGGCTCCATAGCGGGGCCGCATTGGCATAGGGCGGGCCATCGGAGAGGTCGGGTCGCGCCAGATGGTCGAGCAGCATGGTCACGCGCGGGAATCGCGACATCACCTCGCGCAGCAGCGGGATGCCCTTCGCCGTCATCTGCAGACAGACCGGCAGGCCAAGCTCCTGCGCCAGCGCCCAGGCGGGGAAGGAGCGCGGGTCATCCAGCCAGGTCTGCTGCCCCGGCATGGTCGTGCCCGTGGTGAACAGCCGGAAGCCCGCGAAGCCGCGCCCATGCCAGTGGCGGATTCGCTCGCAGGCACCAGGGGCGAGGACATCGACCGAGAAGACGCCCG
Source organism: Roseomonas sp. TF40 (assembly GCF_057219975.1). NCBI lineage: Bacteria > Pseudomonadati > Pseudomonadota > Alphaproteobacteria > Acetobacterales > Roseomonadaceae > Roseomonas > Roseomonas sp. TF40. Next base: position 1,004,441 of record NZ_JBXVVR010000001.1, read on the forward strand.
CGAAACGGCCCGGATGCGCGGCGATCGCCTCCGCCGCGTAGCTGTTGTCATGGCCATAGGCGGTGGAGGCCTGCACGACGATGGCGCGGTGCACCCCGGCCGCATCCATCGCCGCGACCAGCGCCACATGCGGTGTGGGGCGTTCCGCCGACCAGTCCGACTGCTTGCCGCCCAGCGGCGCCATCGGATGCGCCACGCGGTCGGGCGAGATGACGTGGGTGTGGGTGTCGATGATCTCGGTCGTCATTGGAGTCTCCCTGCCCTCCTTCTGCCATCGCGCGCGCGCCCGCGCCACCGCGCACGCCGTTTCCCCTGATGCGCGTTCGCGCTAAGCCTTGCGCATGCAGGACGATCACGACACAGCGCCGGAAGGCACCGCCGCCGTGCGCTCCGTGCTCATGGCGGTGCGGGTGCTGGAAGCCCTGGCCCTGGCGGGCGGGCCCATGCGCCTCGCCGATCTCGCGCGCGGGCTCGATGAGCCGAAGGGGCGCGTGCATCGCCACCTGGTCACGCTGCGCCAGGCCGGGCTGGTGGCGCAGGAGGAAGCAACGGAGCGCTATCACCTCACCTGGCGGATGTTCCAGATCGGCCAGGCGGCGGGCGAGCAATTCGACCTCAAGCGCCTCGCGGAACCCGCGCTGCACCGGCTGCGCGACGCGGTGGGGCAATCCGTGCTGCTCGCCGTACCGACCGGCGCGGAGCCGCTGGTGGTGCATGCGCTGGAGGCGCCGAACAAGGTCTCCATCACCGTGCAGCCCGGCAACCGCCCGGCCGCGCATTGCTCGGCACAGGGGCGCGTGATGCTGGCCTTCGCGCCGGAGGAGAGCGTGGCCCGGCTGCTCGCCGGCAAGCTGGAAGCGCCCACGCCCGCCTCGCTGACCGACCCGGCGGCGATCCGCGCGCGGCTTGCCTTGGTGCGCGAGCGGCTGTGGGAGGGCGCGCCCTCGGAATCGCTGCTCGGCGTGAATGTGCTGGCCGCGCCGATCTTCGCCACGGGCGATGTGCTGGTGGGTTCGATCGGCGTGGTGGGGTCGGTGCAATTCGTCACCGACCCGCCACCGCCCGCCATGCTGGCCGCGCTGCAGGAAGAGGCCGCGGGGCTCAGCGCACGGCTCGGCAGCCAGCGTTACGAACGCGACTCCGGCGGCACGAAGTCGCGCCAATAGCCCGGCCGGTCGGGCTGCGCGCCATAGGCCAGCTGCCGGTCGGCGGCGAGGCCGATGAGGTCCTGCGCCGTCCCACCCGTGCGAAGCAGGTAGGCCTCGATCTCCGCCACGGCGTCCGTCGCGCGCACGAAGCCGCCCGCCATGATGGCGCTGGTCATCTCCACCGCCGAGGCGCCGGCCAGCAGGAAGCGCACGACATCGAGCCCCGTGCGCGCGCCATTGGTGCCGAGCAGCGGGAAGTCCCGCCCCAGCTTCTTGCGCGACTGCGCGAGCCAGCGGCAGGTCAGCGCCAGGGACCACGGCCCGCCGATGGCGCCCGCCGTGCCGAGCATCGGTGCTCGGGTTTCGATATCGGGCACGAGCGCCATGAAGCGGCCCATGACGATCACCGCATCGGCGCCGCCATCGCGCGCCGCGGCGGCGAGGCTCGCGACATCCTCGCTCTGCCCGGTCAGCTTGATCCAGAGCGGGATGGTGACGGCCGCGCGCAGCCGCGCCGTGATCTCGCGCACGCGATGCGCGGCGCGTTCCTGGATGATCGCCCCCGCCACGGCCTCATCGCCATGCGGCGCGCCGATGTTGAGTTCCAGCACGCGGATGCCGGCATCCTGCATCTGGCGCGCGAGGTCGCAGGCGATGTCGAGACTGGCGAGGATGATCGAGCCGATCACATAGCGCCCGCTCGCCGCCGCCTCGCGGTCCAGCCGTGCGACCACCTCGATCCAATCCGCGCTCGGCGCCTGGTGCAGGCCGGAGCGGCCGAAGACCATCGCATCCGCGGGCGGGTCGAAATCCCAGGGGATCGGGTTCCAGCGGCTGTCGAGCAGCACATGGTCGGAGCCGTCGAGCTGGCGCTTCGCGGCCTCGCTCTCATTGATCGACTTCGCCACCACCGCGCCGGCGCCCGAGGCGAGCGCCGCCCGCAGCGCGCCTTCGGTCATCACATGGTCGCCCGAGCCGATGATGACCGGGTTGGGCAGCGTGATGCCGCCCACACGGATGCGTGTATCCGGCGCAGCGGATTCACGCTCCGCTCCTCGCTGCGCTGCGGGGTTGCGCGATCCGATGCGCGGATCAGGCATATTCCGGCCTGGCCGGCGTGAAGACATCGAGGTTCAGCACCGGCTCATCGCCCACCACCACGCCGTGATGCATGGCGTTCGGCGGCACCACCAGCAGCCCGCCGGGGCCGAGGCGGATCACCTCGCCCTCGATATGGAAATCGATGGTGCCGGCGAGGATGTAGACCACCTGCTCGAAATGATGCTTGTGCGGCTTTGGCTCATGCCCCGGATGCAGCCGGTGCAGCGCGAGCGTGGCCCCCGCCCCGGTGAAGCCCTTGCGCTCCACGCCAGGGCGCACGGGGGTCCAGGGGATGGCGTTCCAATCGATGGTCGGAATGGTCATTGTTTGGGAATCCCAGCAGCGGTGATGACGCGGCCCCAGAGCTCGGTCTCGGCCACCAGCAGCGCGCGCAGCGCCTCGGGCGTGCCGGGCGCGGGCTCGACGCCGAGCGGGAGAAGCCTCTCACGGATCTCGGGCAGCGCCATGACGCGCGCGACCTCCGCGTTCAGCCGGTCGATGATCGGCCGCGGCGTGCCGCGCGGCGCGGCCATGCCGTTCCAGGTGATGACCCTGTAGTCGGGCAGCCCGCTTTCGGCGACGGTGGGCACATCCGGCAGCACGCTCGCGCGCGTCGCGGAGGTCACCGCCAAAGCGCGCATCCGCCCGCCGCTGATCTGGCCGAGCGTGGTCGCCGCCACCTCCATCGCCGCGGTGACATCGCCGGTCGCGGTCGCGTTCAGCAACTCGCCGGTCGAACGATAGGTGACGATCTCGGCCGGCAGCTGCCCCATGGAGCGGAACAGTTCGAGCGAGAGATGCAGCGCCGTGCCGACGCTGACCGAGCCGAGATTGACCCGCCCCGGATTGGCCCGGGAATAGGCCATCAGATCCTGCAGGTTGCGGTGCGGTGAATTCGCCGCGACGACGATGGCGTGCGGAAAGCTCGCGATCTGCGAGACGAAGGCGAAGTCGTCGATCGGGTGATAGGGCAGCGTGCGGAACAGGTGCGGCGCGGTCGCCGCCGTGGCGGTGACGAGCAGCAGCGTATGCCCATCGGGGGCGGCGCGCGCCACCGTCTCGCTCGCGAGGATGCCGCCGGCCGAGGGGCGGTTCTCGATCACCACGGGCTGGCCAAGACTCTCGGCGAGCTTCGCGCCGACGAGGCGCGCCGTGGTGTCGCCCACCCCGCCCGGCGCGAAGCCGACGATCCAGCGGATCGGGCGATTGGGGAATTGCGTCTGCGCCATCGCGGGCAGCGCCGCGCAGAGCATCAGGCCCGCAAGCAGTATCCGCCGCATCACACCTCTCCCAGGAAGGGCCGTGCGCGCGCGATCTTCCGCTTCAGGAAGTCCCAGCGCAGGCCGAGATTGTCGGGATCGAGCAGGAATTTCTTCGATTGCGCGGCGGCCGCCGGATCAAGCTTCTGCAGCGGGCCCGCCGCGGCGGCGCGCAGCTGCACATCGGCCGCCCATTCCAGCACCGTCATGCCGATGCAGGCCTCCGCCACCGAAGCGCCGACGACGAGCGCGCCGTGATTCTTCAGCAGCAAGCCGCGCCGCGGGCCCAGTGCGGCGGCGATCGCATCGCCCTCATCGGTGTCGAGCACGATGCCGTGGAACTCGTCGAACAGCGCGATGTCGTCGTGGAAGACCGCGCCGGTCTGGGTGATGGGCTCGAGGCTCATCCCCGCGCAGCCGAGGGCGACGCCCGCCTTGCCGTGGGTGTGCACGATGCAGGTCACATCGGGCCGCGCGCGGTAGATGCGCGTGTGGATGTGCAGCGTCGGGTTCACCCGCCCTTCCCCGCGCAGCGTGCGCAGGTCGAAATCCGCCTCGATCAGCCCCTCGGCGCGGACCTCGTCGAAGCCCACGCCCCATCGGTGCGACCAGAAGCGATCCGCGCCGGGCAGCCGCGCGGTGAGATGCCCGGCGATGCCGCTCGCCTGCCCATCCGCATCGAGGATGTGATAGGCGTGCAGCAGATCGCGCTTGAGCGCTGCCTCGTTCACTGCTTCTCGATGCCCGCGAGCTGCGCCATGCGGCCCCAGGCCGCGACCTCGGCCGGGATCATGGCGGCGAGTTCCTCGGGGCTGCTCGCCTCGGGCAGGCCGCCGAGCTCGATCAGCCGGTTGCGGATCTCGGGCACGCCGAGCGCGCGGCGGATGCCGCGATTCATCGCCTCGACCAGTGGGCGCGGCGTGCCGGCGGGGAAGACGATCGCGTTCCAGCTGCGCACGATGTAGTCGGGCAGCCCGGATTCGGCACTGGTCGGCACGTTGGGCAGGGTGGGGAAGCGCGTCGGCGCGGTGACGGCCAGCAGCTTCACCCGCCCGGCCTGCACCTGCGGCAGCAGGGGCGCGAGCAGTTCGCCCGCCACCTGGATCTCGCCCGTCGCCAGCGCGTTGATCAGCTCGGGCGAGGAGCGATAGGTCACCGTCGTCATCTGCACCTGCGCCATGGCGCGGAACAGCTCGACGCCCAGATGCTGCGCATTGCCCACCGCGATGGAGCCGATGTTCATCTGCCCCGGCCGTGCGCGCGCATGGGCGATCAACTCGGTGAGGTTCGAGACCGGCAGCTGCGGGTTGGAGGCGATGACGTGGTCGTACCAGACCATGCGGCCCACCGGCGTGAAGTCGCGCGTCACGTCGAAGGGCATGGTGCGGTAGAAGGCGGGCGCGGCCATGTTGCTCGTGGTCAGCAGGTACATGGTGTGGCCATCGGGTGCGGCGCGCGCCACGGCCTCCGCGCTGACGATCCCGCCCGCACCCGGGCGGTTGTCCACCACGATGGGCTGGCCGATCTCGGCGCTGATATGGGGGGCGAGCATGCGCACCGTGATGTCGCCCGCGCCCCCGGCGGCGAAGCCGAGCACGAAGCGCACGGGCCGGTTGAACAGGGCCTGCGCGCGCGCGATCGCGGGCGTGGCCAAAAGCGCGGACGCGCCGAGCAGCATGCGGCGTGTGATCATGTTTCTTCGTTCCCCCCAACCTTCTTCCGGTCAGCCAGCGCTACCGTAGCCGCCGCCGCCGGGTGTTTCCATCAGCACTTCGTCGTCCGGCGCCATGGCCATCTTCCGGGCCTCGTTCACCGGGAGTCCGTTCACCCTGAAATGGCCCGGCGCGCCGGGCGCACCGCCCTCCAGACCCTCGGGGCCAAGTTCCGTGCGGCTGGCCACGACGTTCAGCAGCCAGGGATCCTTCGTCAGCATCCGAAAGCCGATGACCTGACCATCGCCGCCCGGCTGCCGCCCCGCCCCGCCCGAACCCGGCCGGAGCTCCTTGCGCGTGAAGGCGATGGGCATCGCCGCCTCCAGCACCTCGACCGGCACGGCGGCGACGCCCGTGGGATAGCAGGTGGCGGAGAGGCCGGGCTTCTCGCGCCGCGCGCCCATGCCGCCCGAATAGTTGAACATCGAGGAGGTGAAGGGCGCGCCGTCGCGGTCGCGCCCCTGGATCTGGATCGTCCAGACCGCGCCCGAGCCCTCGGCCAGCACGCGATCCGGCATCACCTGGTGCAGCGCCTTCAGCACGGGCATGGGCACATACATGCCCACCACATGCCGCGCATTCACCGGCGCGGGGTAGCGGCAATTCACGATGCTGCCCTCGGGGGCGACCACGCGCACCGGCAGGAGCGAGCCGAAATTGTTCGGCAGATCCGGGTCGAGGCAGGCGCGCACGGCGAAATTCGCATAGGCCGCGGTGTAGTTCAGCACCACGTTGATGCCGATCGGCGCCTCGGGCGAGCTGCCGGTGAAATCGATGATGAGCTCGCCAAGATCCGCATCCACCGTGACGGCGGCCTTGAGCGTGACGTTCATCCCGCCCGGCACGTCGAAGGTGCTCGCGCCGTGATAGGTGCCGGGCGCGAGCTTGCGGATGCTCGCCCGCGTCGCCTCTTCCGAGCGTTGCAGGATGGCCGCGGCCAGCGCCTCGATATCGGCGAAGCCGGCGCGGTCGCACAGCGCGTTCAGCCGCTCCGCGCCGACGCGCCCGGCCGCGACCTGCGCGGCGAGGTCGCCCGCGACATGCTCGGGCGTGCGGACGTTGCGGCGGATGATGTCGTGCAGCAGCGCATTGGCCACGCCCTTCTCGTAGAGCTTGGCCAGCGGGATCCACAGCCCTTCCTCATGCACGTCGCGCGCGCCCGCGCCCACGCCGTAGCCGCCGATGTCGGTGTGGTGGATGGTGCTGCCGAAGAAGCCGATGCAACGGCCGCTGCGGAACACCGGCGTCATCACCGTGATGTCGAAGAAATGCCCCGCGCTGAGCCAGGGATCATTGGTGATCAGCACATCGCCCGGATCGAGCGTGTCCGGCGGGAAGGCGCGGACGAAATGCTGCCCCGCCGCGGCCAGACTGTTGATGTGGCCCGGCGTGCCGGTCACGGCCTGCGCCACCATCCGCCCCTGCCGGTCGAAAAGCGCGGTGGCGAGGTCGCCGGCCTCGCGCACGATCGGGCTGAAGGCGATGCGCTGCAACGCGCGCGCCTGCTCCGTGACGGTCGCGATCAGGTTCGACCAGAGGATCTCCAGCGCAATGCCGTCCAGCTGTGTCGTCATGGCGCGCGCTCCGCGATCACCGCGCCCGTGGGATGCACCGCGGCCACCCAGCCGCGCAGCACCACCAGCGTGGTCTCCCGTTCCTCGATGATCGCCGGGCCGACGACGCGCTGCCCGATGGCAAGCGCGGCGCGGTCGAACACCGGCAGCTCCGGCGCGGCGGGTTCCACCGCAACGCGGCGATGCGTGCGCGGCGCGCTCGGCGCGCCATCGGCGGGCGGCGGCGGGGTGGCGGCCGGCAGCGGGCCACGCGCGGCCAGGCGCCAGGTCACCACCTCGACCGGCACTTCGGGCAGGCGGATGCCATAGAGCGCCTCATAGCCCGCCTCGAAGGCCGCGCGCAGGGCGGCGGCATCGCCCTGTTCCAGCACCGCCAGCGGCAGCGCCGCGGTGACCTCGTTCTGCTGCCCGCGATAGCGGCAATCCACCGCGAGTTCGAGCATCGCCGCGCTGGCCGGCACGCCGGCCTCGGCGAGCGCGGCGCGGCCTTCCTCGGCCATGCCGCCGACCAGCGCGCGCACGCCGTGCCAATCCAGGCCCGCGAGCGGCGCCAGCGCCGAGCGCACCAGGTCAAGGCGCACCGGCGAGACCAGTGTCCCGAAGGCGGAGAGCACGCTCGCCATCGGCGGGAAGATCACCTGCGTGCATTCCAGCAGTTCCGCCACGCGGCAGGCATGGACCGGCCCCGCGCCGCCGAAGGCGAGCATCGGCAGGCCGCGCCAGTCGATGCCGCGATCCGTCGCATGCGCGCGCGCCGCGCCGGCCATCTGCTCGCACACCACCTCGAAGACGCCCCGCGCGGCGGTGAGGGCATCGACGCCGAGCGCCGCCCCCAGCCTGCCCAGCGCGGCCTCCGCCCCTGCCCTGTCGAGCTTCATGTCGCCGCCCAGAAACCGCTCCGCATCGAGCAGGCCGAGCACGACATCGGCATCCGTCACGGTGGGCTGCGTGCCGCCGCGCCCGTAGCAGACCGGCCCCGGCTCGCTGCCCGCGCTGCGCGGGCCGACCTTGAGCAGGCCGAGAGTGTCGATGCGCGCGATGGAGCCCCCACCCGCGCCGATCTCGATCATGTCCACGGCCGGGATGGTGATGGGAAAGCCGCTGCCCGGCTTGAAGCGGTAGCGGCGATCGACCTCGAACTCGCCGGCGATGTGCGGCTTGCCGTCCACGATCAGGCAGGCCTTGGCGGTGGTGCCGCCCATGTCGAAGGAGAGGAGTTTCTCGAGGTGCAGCAGCTCGGCGAAATGCGTGGCCGCGAGCGCGCCGGCCGCGGGCCCGCTCTCGATCATGCGCACGGGAAAGGCGCCGGCGAGGTTGGTGCCGACAACACCGCCATTGGAGAGCATGATCAGCGGCCGGTTGGGAAAGCCGCGCCGATGCAACTCCGCCGCCAGCGCGGCGAGATAAGGGGCCACGATGGGCTGCGTATAGGCGTTCATCACCGCGGTCGAGGCGCGCGGATATTCGCGGATCTGGGGCGAGACCTCGGAGGAGAGCGTGATGGAAAGCCCCGGCAGCACGGCGCGGATCGCCTCGCGCGCCGCGCGCTCATTCGCCCCGTTGCGATAGGCGTTGAGCAGGCAGATGCCCAGGCCCTGCACGCCCGCCGCCTGCAGGGCGCGCGCCACCGCGGCGGCTTCCTCGGCCTGCACGGGCTTCGCCACGGCGCCATCGGCATGCACGCGCTCATCGAGGGTGAAGACCAGGCGGTCGGGGACCAGCGGATCGGGGTATTCGATCTGCGGGTCGAACATGTCGTAGCGGTGCTCGTTGCGGATGCGCAGCACGTCGCGGAAGCCCTGGGTGGTGAGCAGCGCGGTCGGCGGGCCGCGCCGCTCGATCACCGCATTCGTCACCAGCGTGGTGGCGTGCACCGTCACTTCCGTCACCGCCGCCGGGCCGATGCCCGCGCGCCCGAGCGCGAGATCGACGGCGCGGAAGAAGCCCTCGAGCAGATTGCCGTGGGTGGTCAGCGTCTTGTCCGTCACCGCCGCGCCGGAGGCATGGCGCAGCACGACATCGGTGAAGGTGCCGCCGATGTCGACGGCCAGCGCATAGCCGCCGCTCGCGGGCTGGGCCTCTGGCAAGCTTCCGTTCCTTCCCTCGCTGCGCCCAAGGCGCTCGTCCTGTATTGCAGGACGCCGTCTTGCGTTACGCCGAGAGTGCCAAGCCAGCTCCGCCCCGTCAACGCCTATCCGCGGCGGCGCCCCTCCCAGGCTTCGGGGTTGACCAGATGCGGCGGCCGCCGGCCGGCCAGCACATCCAGCACCTGCTGCGCGCATTGGAGCGCGGTCTCGCGCATCGCATCCTCGGTCACGCCGGCGATATGCGGGGCGAGCAGCGTGCGCGGCGTGGAGAGCAGCGGGTCCTCGGCCCGCTTCGGCGGCTCGACCCGGAAGACATCGAGCGCAGCGCCGGCGATGCGCCCGGCATGGAGGGCGGCGGCCAGGGCATCGCCATCGATCAGCTCGGCGCGGGCGGTGTTCACCAGCAGCGCCGTCGGCTTCATGCAGGCAAGGGCCGCGGCATCGATGCAGTGGCGCGTATCGGGCCGCAGCGGCCGGTGCAGGGAGACGACGTCGGCGGCCGCGAGCAGCGCGTGCAGCGTGGTCGCGCGCTCGGCCCCGGCTTCGGCCAGCGCCGAATCGTCGCTGCCCGGCGAGAAGACCATCAGGCGCATGCCGAAGCCCTGCCGCGCGATGGCGCCCGTCATGCGCCCGATCGCGCCGAATCCGACCAGGCCGAGCACCTTGCCGTGCATCTGCTCCATCCGCGCCTCATAGCGCAGGCGCCAATCCTCCCCGCGCACGGCGGCATCGGCATCGACCACGCGGCGCGCGAGGGCGAGCATGAGGGTGATGGCGTGCTCGGCCACCGAGCGGCCATTGGCGGTGGGGGTGTTGACCACCGGGATGCCGAGCGTCGTGGCATGCGCGACATCGATGGCGTTCATCCCGACACCATGGTTGCAGACCACCCGCAGCGCCGTCCCGGCCTCGATCTCGGGGCGGCGGAAGCCGGCATTGCGGGTGATGACGCCCGCCGCGCCGCCGATCTCGCGGATCACCGTGGCCGGGTCATGCGCCGAGGCGAATCGCGGCGTGACCCCGCCCTGGCGGAGCAGATCGACGCCGGCCGGGTGGATGGGCTGGACGATGAAGCATTCGGTCATGGCATTGGGCCCGTGTGCGCGAGGAAGACCGGCATGGTGGCCTGTCCCCGCCCGCGACGGGAGGTCCCCTGCCGCTCGCGCGTGCCATCCCCCAGGGGTTGACCGGCGCGCGCGCTGCCGTCATACGCCCTCGCACTGTCCCGTTCGTCTAGAGGCCTAGGACACCAGCCTTTCACGTTGGCAGCACGGGTTCGAATCCCGTACGGGACGCCACTTCCGTACACTCCGACTGTTGTCTCCGCCGGTGGGGTTCGCCCAGAGCCGCAGGTCCCCCGCCATTCCTGCGAAGGGGCTGGCGGGGTCGAAAACGAGACGGCGCGGAAAGGCCTCTCTCCCCGGCCCCAGTTTCTCCCGACCTGGCGACTTGCGTGATCAGGCAGCCGGCCAGAAAGCCTTGCACATCCTCGGATTGCGACACCGCGACGCGGTCGCGGTTGGCGAAGCGCATGGGGGAGCAAGCGCGGGCCGCGGATCGTTGATCCGTCAGCCGCGCGCCCCGGCGCCGCCCATCGTGGCAAGGGCCTGCCTCACAGCCGCCCCGTCCCCGGCCATCAAGCCTGGCGCAAGCTCCGCCAGCCCCCGCGTGATCGGCGCCATCGTCCGACGCAGGTGAAGTAGATCGACATGCGCCTCGGACGGGATCGGGCTGAACCCGCGGCTCTGCCTGGGCCGGACCTGGCTGTAGCGGAACGCGATTACGGCTGGATCGTAACCAGCGAACTCGGCGATCCGCGCCTGCGCGATGGCCGGCAGATCGGCGTCGTGCTCGCGCCGCAGCCGCGCCGTCAGGGCCTGCAGCAGGACATCAAGCTCATGTCCATGCGGCGGGGGCACCAGGCACGCCTTCAGAAGCAGCTCCAGAGCGTGCCGCATAAGGTGCAGGACAGGTTAGGAGATCTCGTAATCCCAGACACCGCGCGCCTCGACCCGGTCGAGGAGCACCTCAGCTGCCTTCAGGTACTGCGCGCCGAGGGTCGCAAAGGGCGCATTTGCCATGCCGCCGAGCAGGAAGCCGGGGGGACCTTCTTCAGGCCCGTCCCGCTCCAGCGCCTCGGTCGGTTCTTCGAAAATGGGGCGCGGCGGCGGCGGGTCGTTCATGGCCCTATCCTGGACTCGTTGCTTGGGTGACTGCTGCCATTGATCGCACAAATCCGTATGCTGCCGCAGGTTGAGCAGTCCGGGCGAGGTTCATGGCAAGTCGCAAGCAAAGAATTGGGGAGGAGGAGCGCGCGCCGCCGGTCGAGGCCTATCGTCATGCAGGGGCCACCCGCCCCAAGAACCCGCCCGCGGCGCTCGCCGCCGGGGCGAGCACGCCGGCATCGCCGCGCACCAGCTACGCATAAGGGACAGCCGGAGCAGAATGGCCGAAGGACTGGACGAGCGAATCATTGAAGCGCTGCGCGCCAAGCCGGGCCAGAGCGCGGCCGAGCTTGCGCGCGCCCTTGGCCTTGATCGCTCTGCGATCAATCAGAGGCTCTACGGCTTCCTCAAGAACCGCGTGCAGCAGGATTCGTCCTATCGTTGGCAACTTGCGGCCAGGCCGACGCACGACGAGCCCGACGCGAGCGGAAGCGAGGCTGGCCAATTCACGAACACAGATCTCGCGAAGCTGGCTCGATACTACCTGGCATGCCTCGGCTTCGACGACACGGGCGTATCCACCTTCCTGACATCGCGCTACGGCGATCTCGACTACGCTGAGCTCGCCACGCTCCCGAGCAGCCCGACGGCGTTCGCAGACAGCAGCGCCGCCCGTCAGCTACTGGGGCGCAAACGCACAGAACGCGCGCGCTACGGCCTTTACTTCGGTTATCCGACATCGATCGCCCGCATCCGCTCCCGTCGGTCGTCCTGGGAGGGGCTCATGGTTGAGCCTATCCTGCTCTTCCCTGTGGAGCAGGATCAGACAACCGGCCGCCTGACGCTCGACCTTAGCTTCCCGATCATCAATCAGAAGCCGTTCCGGGCATTCACGAATGCCGAGCCAGACGCGGTCATGAACGAGCTCGTGCAATTGGAGCAGGAGCTCGGCCTTGGCCGAGAGGGGGAACTCCCCGAGCTCGATGAGCTTGCGATGCGGCTGCAGTCTGTGCGGCCGGAATGGCCTTGGCGTGAGCCGATCGATGCCGGCGGCCTATCAGGCCCCCAGGGCCCCATCAGTGAGATTGTGGAGCCGGGCATCTACAACCGCGCCGTTCTCATTCTCGCGGAGAAGTCGCCGTTCACCCAGGGTCTGGAGCAGGAACTGCGTGACCTTGGTCGCCTTCCCGAGACGCGGTATCGCGAGACGGCGCTCGGCCGCTGGCTCCGGCAGCCCGACGAACCGGCAGCACCAGGCGAGGCTCCGCCTCCGGTGCCCTTGCTTGAAGTGCTGCCGATGAACTCGGAACAGCGTGAGGCTGTGACCGCCGCGCTGACGCGCCCGATGACGGTGATCACCGGACCACCTGGTACCGGGAAGTCTCAGGTCGTCACCAACCTGCTGATCAACGCGGCATGGATGGGCAAGCGCGTCCTGTTCGCGAGCAAAAACAACAAGGCGGTGGACGTCGTCGAGACACGTGTGAACGCGCTTGGGCCGCGGCCCATTTTGCTGCGTGTCGGCTCGAAGGCGTATCAGGCGAGGCTTGCCGAGTACGTGCTCGCGCTGCTGGCGGCCTCGTCGACTGCTTCCGAGAAGGAGGATTTCGGGGAAGCCAAGCAGGTCCACGAGCGCCTGCTGCACGAGTTTCAAGACCTTGAGGAGGCGAGTCGATCCCTTGTCGCGCTCCGCAACGAGGTTGACGCTCTTGAGCAGCAGGTAGAAGCCGCCCGCGGTCGCCTCCCGCCCGCCTTGTTTGCGCGCGCGTCCGAGATCGATCCGGCGGACATGGAACGGCAAATCGCCTCGCTGGCCACGGCAGCAGACAGAGCCGACCGGGACAAGGCTCCGTTCCTCACGCGCATTTTCTGGTCGCTCAGCCGAAAAGCCCGTGTGAGCGCACTCGTCGACTCGTTTAGATCGGCTGAATCCGCAATCAGCAGCCTTGGCATTGAGAAGGCCCGGGTCGATGCCGGCGAAACGGGTGTCGCGCACGCGCGTGAGATTTGCGCTGTTGCCCGCGCCCGCGTGGCAGATGTGCGCGCTGTAGCGCGGTACCGGGATTCTCTTCAGCGCCTCACCCAGGCGCGCTCTCTCGAAGAGATCGCGAGACAGCAGGCGGGACTGCAGGACAGGATCGCGAAGAACTCTCTTCAGCTCTGGCAGCTATGGCTCCGGCTTCAGCCGTCGCGCATGCTGCCGGCGCAGCGGCAGCGCCTCGGGAAGTACTCCGCTGTGCTGAAGATGGTGATCGAGGCCGGCACCGATGGAGAGCTGTCGAGAAGTGCCTGGGCCGAGTACCGCAGCCTGTTGCGGGAGGTCGCGCCGCTGCTTCCGTGCTGGGCCGTCACCTCGTTGTCCGCGCGCGGCAGGATCGAGTTCGATCCGGGCTTGTTCGACATCGTCGTGTTCGACGAGGCCAGCCAGTGCGACATCGCCTCCGCCCTGCCGCTGCTCTATCGAGCGAAGTCCGTCGTCGTGATAGGCGATGCCAAGCAGCTTTCGCACATCAGCGGATTGCAGCGTGGGCAGGACCACGCGCTCATGGAGAAGCACGGCCTGTTTCCTGACTTTGCTGAATGGGCCTACGCGCACCAGTCGCTGTTCGCGCTCGGCGCGACGCAGGTCGCCGCCGAAGATATCGTGACCCTTGTCGACCACCACCGCTCCCACGCGGACATCATTGGCTTCTCCAACAGGGAATTCTACGAGCAGCGGCTGCGTGTCGCTACGCGGTACGATCATCTCAAGACGCCAAGCAAGGGGGAGCCTGGCGTCACGTGGATCGATGTCCAGGGGCACGCCGGGAGGCCCGCGACCGGTGGTGCCGTGAACATGGTCGAGGCTCGCGCCGTGGTCGACACGTTGCGCGATCTGATGTTGTCGAAGGGATACGCAGGGACCGTCGGTGTAGTCACGCCGTTCCGGGCCCAGGCCAACGCCATCACTGAGGCGGTCAATGCTGACGAGGCGCTCTCGACCGCGCTCCTGCGAGCGGAGTTCCTGGCCGATACGGTGCACAAATTCCAAGGCGACGAACGCGACGTCATGGTGTTCTCGTCGGTAGTCTCTTCGAACACGCCGGATGGCGCGCTCGGGTTCCTGCGAAGCAATCCAAACTTGTTCAACGTGGCGATCACCCGGGCGAGGGCGCAGCTCATCGTCGTCGGGGACCGCGCCGCGTGCATGAGGAGCGATGTCGGCTACCTCTCGCGATTCGCCCAGTACACGGCTTCCCTCGGCGTCATTAGCGGCGATGACATCGAGGCAAGGCTAGCAGCGGTAGGACCAGAGTATCCGCCGGTTGCGAGGCCGGAGCTCGTTTCCGATTGGGAGCGCGTCTTCTACAGCGCGCTGTTCGCCGCGGGGATTCGCCCGGTACCGCAGTACCCTGTCGAGAAGTATGTGCTGGATTTCCTCGTGGTCGCTGGCGACCGGAGGCTGGCCATCGAGGTGGATGGCGAACGCTATCACCGGAATTGGACCGGCGAGCTTTGTCGGCGAGACCAAATCCGGAATCAAAGACTCTTTGAGCTCGGGTACGACGTTCGGCGGTTCTGGGTCTACGAGATCCGCGACGATCTCCAGCGCTGCGTGCGCGATGTCGAGGAATGGCTTCGGAAGCGATCCTGATGGTAATCGTACCGCTCCTGCTGCCGCCCCACTGCGCCTACGTCGGCCGGAGGAGATCAGAAAGGCTGAGCGCGGGAGACTGCCGTCCATCCAAGATCGCTTCCACCATCTCAGGAGGCAGCAGCGTTAGGCGCAACCGTCGGCCGACATAGGCGCGGTCCACTGCCTCCTTCGCGGCGAGTTCGCGAATCGAGGCATACCGTCCCTCCTCCAGCATCCGTCGCCACCGGAAGGCCCGTGCGAGCGCCTTCACCAGCGCCGGATCGCCCTGCGTCTCGCCCGCGTCGCCGCTGGCGCGAACTGGTGCCCCATCCGGCCCGATGATCCGCTTCCGCCCGCCGCGGCGCCGGATCGCCATCGGCACGACCACCGTCATGCTGCTCATGCCGCCAACGCCTCCCGCTTCGCCGCCAGGTCCCGCGCCAGCCCGGAAAGCCCTTCCAGGTTGAACCGGATCTCGGCCCCGGCCTCGCCGACCGTGACGCGCTCCACCAGCAGCCCGACAATTCGCTCCTGCTCGGCGGGGAACATCTCGTCCCAGAGCGGATCGAGCCGGCCCAACGCCTCGCGGACCTCGGCCTCCGTGATGCCGGGGTCCTCCAGCCGCGCCGCGCGCCAAGTGCCGACCACCACCTCCGGCTGGCGCAGAAGGGCGCGGACCTGCGCCATCACCAGCCCCTCGATCTCGCCGGCCGGAAGGCGTCGGTGGAGCGCGTCGTTCGCCCCGCCCTGCAGCACGGCCTGGCTGACGTAGTAGCGGTAGAGCCGGCCTTTCTTCCGGGTGTGGCTAGGCGACATGGCCCGCCCGTCCGGGCCGAACAGCAGGCCCCGCAGCAGCGCCGGCGCCCGCTGGCGCGCCTGCGCCGCGCGGACCCGGGGGCTCTCGGTGAGGATGCCGTGAACGCGATCCCATAGGTCCCGCGGGATGATGGCGTCATGCTCGCCGGGGTAGGCCGTCCCCTTGTGCACGGCCTCGCCGATGTAGACCCGGTTCACCAGCAGCTTGTAGAGCGCGCTCTTGTCGAAGGGCCGGCCTGTCTTCGTGACGTGCCCTTCCGCCAGCAGGATCGGAAGCAGGCGAGTGCCGGAGCGAATCTCGGCGAACCCCTCGAACACACGGCGGACTGTCGCCGCACCTGCCTCGTCGACCAGCAGCTTGCGGTTCTCGACGCGGTAGCCGAGCGGCACCGGCCCGCCCATCCACATCCCTCGCGCGCGCGAGGCGGCAATCTTGTCGCGAACCCGCTCGCCGATCAGCTCGCGCTCATACTGCGCGAAGCTCAGCAGCATGTTCAGCGTCAGCCTGCCCATACTCGTGGTGGTGTTCAGCGACTGCGTGATGGCCACGAAGGTAACGTCGTGCGCTTCGAAGATCTCGACCAGTTTTGCGAAGTCCATCAGCGACCGCGACAGCCGATCGACCTTGTAGACCACCACGACATCGACGAGGCCGGACTCGATGTCGGCCAGCAGGCGCTTAAGCGCGGGACGGTCGAGGGTGCCGCCCGATACGCCGCCATCGTCATAGCGGTCGTGCACCAGAACCCAGCCCTCGGAGCGCTGCGAGGCGATATAGGCCTCACACGCCGCGCGCTGCGCCTCGAGCGAGTTGAACTCCTTCTCCAGCCCCTCGTCGGTGGACTTCCGCGTGTAGACGGCGCAACGGAGCTTTCGGAGCTTCGCCGGCATGGCGGCATCGCGGCGGCTCATGCGCCGGGCTTCCGCAGGCCGAAGAAGACCCAGCCGTTCCAGCGCGTGCCGGTGATGGCGCGCGCGATGGCGGAGAGCGACTGATAGGGGCGGCCCTGGTAGCTGTAGTCGTCGCGGGTGACGGTGACGACGTGCTCGACGCCCTGGTACTCGCGGATCAGCCGCGTGCCCGCGATCGGACGCTGGTCATGGCGGATGCGGCGCAGCGTGATGCTCCGCCCGTCGAACTGCTCGCCCAGCGCCTCGAGGCGCTCCAGCGTCTCGCGCTTCAGGCCGCCGTGTCCGACGTCAGCACCCTTGAGACAGGCAGGCGTGGTTGAGTAGCGGAGGATTTCTGGCTCATCGTAACCCCCAGGAGAGTGAAGATGAGCCAGAAATCCTCCGCCCCCGCCGCCAAGCCGCCCGCCGAGAAGCTGGTACGCGACATTCGCCGCGCGACCCGCAAGCACCATTCGGCCGAGGACAAGATCCGCATCGTCCTCGAAGGACTGCGCGGCGAGGAGAGCATCGCAGCCCTGTGCCGCCGCGAAGCCATCGCCGAGAGCCTGTACTACGCCTGGTCCAAGGAATTCCTCGAAGCCGGCAAGCGCCGCCTGGCCGGCGATACGGCGCGCGCCGCGACCACCGACGAGGTCCAGGCGCTCCGCCTCGAAGCCCGTGCCCTGAAAGAGGTCGTCGCCGAACAGGCGCTTGAGTTGCGCCCGCTCAAAAAAAGCATGATCGCGGCTGGGGACGACCGCATATGAGATACCCCGCCGCCGAGAAGCTCGAGATCATCCGTCTGGTCGAGCAGTCTCACTTGCCCGCGCGGCGCACGCTGCGCCAGTTGGGCATCCCGCCAGCCACCTTCTATCGCTGGTATGACCGCCACCAGCGTGGCGGCCCAGAAGCCCTGGCTGACCGGCCTTCGCGCGCAGATCGCGTCTGGAACCGCATCGCCGAGGACAAGCGCGGGCAGATCATCGACCTCGCCCTGGCCGAGCCCGAACTCTCGCCGCGTGAACTCGCCGTCCGCTTCACTGACGAGGCCCGCTATTTCGTCTCCGAGGCTTCGGTCTATCGCCTGCTCAAGGCGCATGACCTGATCGCCAGCCCAGCCTACATCGTGGTCAAGGCGGCCTAGGAATTCCACACCAAGACCACCGCGCCCAACCAGCTGTGGCAGACCGATTTCACCTACCTCAAGGTCATCGGCTGGGGCTGGTTCTACCTCTCCACCGTGCTCGACGATTTCTCCCGCTACGTGATCGCCTGGAAGCTGTGCACCACCATGGCCGCCAGCGACGTCACCGACACGCTCGACCGGGCGCTGGCCGCCTCAGGCTGCACCAAGGCCCGTGTGCGCCACCGACCGCGCCTGCTCTCCGACAACGGGCCTTGCTACATCGCCGGCGAGTTGGCGCAGTGGCTCGACAAACAGGCCATGGACCATGTCCGCGGCGCGCCCTGCCATCCCCAGACACAGGGCAAGATCGAACGGTGGCACCAGACACTCAAGAACCGCATTCTGCTGGAGAATTACTACCTGCCCGGCGATCTTGAGGCACAGATCGAAGCCTTCGTCGCTCACTACAACCATCGGCGCTGCCACGAGAGCCTGCGCAACCTCACCCCGGCCGACGTCTATTTCGGCCGCGGCCAGACCATCCTGCTCGAACGCGAACGCATCAAGCGCCAGACCATCCAGCAGCGACGCTTGATCCACCAGCAACTCGCCGCCTAACCTCGCAAGCCGATGGGCCAGACCCTCCGCTAACCAACGGCGCCCGCTGTCTCAAAGCAATCGACGACGGACAGGCCCATCAAGATATGTCGGAGCGTGGCAAAATAACGATATGCTCCAACTATGTGTCCGAACTTCCAAGTCCGAGGCCCTATTCCGGGTCCTCCGCCTGGTGCTCCTTCTGAAACCCCGCATCCGGGGCATCGCGCGGCTCGCCCTATCCAATTCGACGTTTGCTTGTCCGCTCTCGGGCCTGCGCACCGATGAAGGCCAAAGCCCGGCCCCGATCGACGGCGGCGCGGAGCGACTCCCGAGGTCCAGCCGCTCCATGGATCGGCTGGACAGCCCTTACCCGCGACGACCTCGTGCAGGCCCAGCAGCTGCTTGAGCCCGAACTGCGAGGCATGCGCGATCCGCTTGGGCTGAATGCCCTGCACACCCTCTACGCGGATCGCTTTTTCCCCGGCACATCGACGCAGATGACCAGGCTGCGGTACGTGCTTTTGGTCGCCGCGGCATACGAGAGTCTCCGGCGCCGCGACGTATCGATCGACCTTGAGCTACCCCGCCTCGAGCAGATCACCGCGCTGCAGCTGCTCGCCGGCCTGCGCGAAGGCGACAACCCTCGCGGCATCATCGGGCGCACCATCGTCCGGGCCAGGCCGCCGCAAGTGCTACCGAGCATGTCGTACTGGACGGCGCTCGCGCATTGGGGGCTGCTGGCGACCGACCCCGCGACAGGAAGGCGCCCGTCCAGGAGCGTCGCGCATTCACGTTGGGATTTGTACCGACGCCGCCACGCTGGCCTCCACGCGGAGTTTGAAGAGGGTCGCCCTCTCTTCGCGGCTGCACTGGAGGAACGTTGGCGCGACGGGGTCCGCGAGGCATCACTCCGCAACGTCGGCGATCTTCGGCAACCGCTCACGCTCGAGATTCAGCCCTGGGAGCGTGACCTTCTGCTCCAGCACCTGACCTCCCCAATCGGTGCCGGATCATCGTTCCTTGGCGCCCTAGCCGCGCATGCCAACGCAGCCAAGCCTTGGAAGGCTCCAGCTCCGTGGCACGGACCCATCCGCCGATACGCACCCGAGGCGGACCGCAAGACGCTCGCGGACGCCGAAAGGCTGGCTCACCTCGGGTTGGCCGCGCGGGCCGTATACGATGTCCTGGTGGCGCGCCTCGCCCGAGAGCAGGACGGGATCGAGATCGACACGACGCCAGAGGCGCGCCTCGAGCAGGTCACCGCGCTGGGCTCCGCAGAGCTGCAACTTGCGCTCGCAGCACCGCTCCCTGGGGACGACCCCTCAGGCCCGCAACCCGATATACCTGCGTCTCTAGGACGCTTTCTGCGCAGGTTGCGCGAGTGGCTGCACGTCCGGAGCAATCCAGAGGACTTGCGCCCCCTCTTTGCGTCTAGGGAGCTCGAACTCAAGAAGGACGGGCGGAGGACCCGTCTTCACCGCGCCCTAGGACGGGAGCAGCGAGGCGAGTGGCACAAGCTCTACGACGAAGCGCAGCCTCTCAATTACCGTTGGCCCATCGTCCAGCAGTTGCTGGCCGACCTAGTCGGTGAGCGCCAGTGAGCAAAGAGCCCTTCCATCGGCGCGAGGAGCGCTCGCTGGCAGCAGAGCTTCGCCCACCGCCGGGCTGGGAGGCCGTCGGAGCGGCGCTCTCCACATACTCACTCGATCTGACGGCACTGCTAGCCGTGCTGCTCTCGCTCTCCGGCCATGGCCGCTCCGAAGAGAGCGCGAGTATACGCGCTACCCAGCGCGCAATCTTGCGTCTGGCCAAGCAGGTGGTCGTCGTGTCGCAGCGAGGGCGGACTACTGTGCCACAGACACGCGGCCGTGCCCGCGTCCTCGCCGCTCTGGATCGCTGCCTTGCTGAGCAGGCGTTCGACGAGCGACGGCACAGCTGGCACGCCAAGCTCGTGCTCGCGGGCTACCGCCCGGCCGGTACGCGCGTGCATGCAGACCTCTGGCGCCTCTGGATTGGCAGTCGCAACCTGACGCGCAGCCTCGACCTGGACACGGGAGTTATGCTCGTCGGGCGTCGTCGATCGGACGACTCGGGGGGCGGTGGCACGGTGACCGGCCTCGGCGACACGCTCTCGGCGGTGCTCCGCCCCGTTGCAGGGCGCGTGCCAAGGACGCTGTTCCCCGAAGTCAGACGAGTTGGCCGCTATCCCGTTCAGGCCGACCCTTTCGCGGCACTGTGCCGAAGTCTTGAGCGCGAGGTGGAGTGGGAGGCTCCGCCAGGCGTCGAAGTGGTGGCGGCGGCAGCGAGCGACGGCACAAATATATGGAGCGATGTGACCGGGCCGCCGGCTGCGCACGAGGCGAGACGCTCAATCATCTTCGCGGCCCCCTTCGTGGACGCGAAGGGGCTCGAGCGGCTCGCAGCTTGGCGTCGCGGTGTCCCCGGCGACCGGTTGACGGTCGTCTCCTCTGCGGAGCAGCTCGCCACTCTTCCGGCGGATGCAGTCGTAGGCTCGGAACTACTCGCTCTAGGCCGCGAGCCGGACTTCGAGACTGCCGCCGACTGGCCAAGTGCCGACGAGGATACGCCGGCCGTGGACGGTGAGCCGCGCGATGAGGGTCATGTCGGGCGCGGTCTACACGCCAAGATCCTGCTTTCGCGCCCCTTGGGACGAGCGAAGGCGACACTTGTTATGGGCAGTCCCAACCTGACTCGACGGGGTCTGGTGCAGGTCGGTGCAGGCGGCAACACGAACATGGAAGTCGCTCTGCGGCTGCGGATCGCACCGGCTATCGCCGACGCCATCGACGGCGCCCTTCGTTCACTCACCGACAGCTACAACGAGCCGCCGCGCCTGAGCGAAGCCGAGGTCGAACAGGCGAGGATTGCCGAGCGGCTCGAGGCGGCCCGCAAGACGGTGCTCGGCGGATTCAATGCACAGCTTCGAATCAACTCGGGCGGTCTTGAAATATGGGCAGCGAAGCCGCCAGAGGTTCCCTCCGGCTTCGCACTCCATGTGGCGCTCCAGTCGCGGCCGGCCGACAATCGCCCCTGGCCGCCTGCGACCAGCGTGGTGCTGCTTGCTGAGAGGCTGCGGCAGGACGAATGGACAGAACTCGTGCTCTTTCGCCTCGAAGAAGCCGCGTCTGGGCAGGCGGTCTCCTGGGCACAGGTGATCCCTCTAGCTCTCGACCCTACCGATGACTGGCGCGACGACCGCGACGCAGCGCTCGCCGCCCGACTGATGTCGCTTGACGAACTTCACGCCTTGATCGCTGCGGAGCTCACGGCAGAAGGCGGGAGCGGCGGAAGGACCTGGTACGTGGCGGGCGCAGGCATCCGGCCCGACACTCTGGAGGCCGTCGAAATGGGCCTCCACCTAGAAGGACTGCTTCGGCTCCGAGCGCGACGCCCTGAGGCATGGAGTTCGGCCATGACGGAGCGGATTTCAGCCATCCTCGATGCCTCTGAGGCCGACACCTCGCTTTCGGAAGATCACCGCAAGGCGCTTGACCGGCTTCGCTCCCTCTGGCGGATCGTCGCTAGCGCCTTCACGCCACGCGAAGACGGGACGGCCGCGTGACCCGCCTTATGCCATTCCAAGAAGCGACCGTGCGGGCTGCCTGCGGAATTCTGAGCTCGACGGACGGTCCGCGACGCTTCCTCGTTGCCGACGAGGTGGGGCTGGGCAAGACAGTGGTCGCCAGGGAGATCATTCGGCGGCTGGCGCAGCGGTCAGGAGGCCAGAAGACTGGGCTGACAGTATTCTACTTCGCCAACTCTCTCGGTCTTACAACCCAGAACGGCGACTCCCTGGCCAAGCTCAGTGCTGCAGGGATGACGATCGCCCGCTTCAAGAGAGACCGGCTCGGGCTTGCTGCGACTTGGCAGCCCGGCCCTGCCGACGTGCGCCTTTTCGTGCTGTCACCACTCACAAGCCTTCCGGGATCTCGCAGTCATGGCGGCACGAGGAAGGAACGAGCGCTTGCATTGGCCATGGCGGCGGCCACGTTTCCTGGTGTGTTGCGGGGCGAAGTCCGCGACGAAGTGCTCGGCACGTCCGGTCTTCGTCATCTGATCGCGGAGCAGCTCCGTGAACTCAGGCGGACGTTTGGTTCGCTAGCGATCCGGCGGGGTATGACGCGCGCCTTCGCATCCGCGCTGTGTGGACGTCTCGGAACGAGGCACAGCTCTGGTGACTTTCGCGAGTGGGTGAAAGCCTGGAGAGCTCTGCGAAACTCCGACCCGCGCGAGCACAAGCATCGTAAGCGCATCCTTATTGATGGGCTACGCGAGGCGCTCTGCTGCGCGGCACTGGCGCGACACGAGGTGCGTCCGGACCTCGTCGTCCTGGATGAGTTCCAGAAGTACGCATGGCTGATGAAGCAGGGCGCGGGGATTGCGCCGCGAATCATCGACGCGGGTTCGGGTACAGGGGTGCTGCTCCTCTCAGCAACGCCGTTCGAAGAGCACCGGAATCAGTCGGAGCCCCCCGTCGTCGGCCTCGCGCGGTTCTTGCACGGCCCTGCGCGCGGCGAGGCGAGAGCGAACGAGTTGCGCCTGGCACTGCAGGACCATGCGGCGCTGCTGCGCGGCTTCGACCCGGCGGCCTCCCCGGAACGCACTGCTTCCTGGCGCGAGCGTGTCGCCGAGGCGAAACAGCGTGTCGAGGCCGTCCTGCGGCCTGTCATGGAAAGGACCGAACGCAAAGACGATCCGGCCCTGGATCTGGGGCGGAGCGGCTCAGGGTGTACAATGGACTCGCTGGCCGAGCTTGCAGTCGACGATCTGCGCGTCTTCGACGATTTCGCCGGTCGCCTGCGTGGACTGCGGGGCAAACGTGAGCGAGCGATGCGTGCAATTGCGCTTAGCCAAGTCACACCTCTGTGGCTCTCTGTCCCGTACCCTGTTGCTACACTGCCTTCGACCTACGTCGCGGGCAGAGCCCTGGAGCGCTCGGTCGGAGGCGGGGTGCGCGGGGTCCCGTCTCTACAACCTCCGAGACCAGATCTGCCCCCACGCGCTCAGCATCAGGCCGTGCAGCACCCGAAGCTGCGACGATTGATCGGAACCACCTCGCCAGATCCAGGTGCAGTCTGCACCTCGCTGGGGCTGCGGCTTCCGTGGCTTCCGCCCTCGCTGCCTTGGTGGCCTCTCGAAGGCGCATGGGCCGATGCGGCAGATGCTTCCAAGGCGCTCGTCTTCGCCCAGTTCCGTGCGTCGCCAGCGGCAATCGCTGCGCTTGTGAGCAGAGAGACGGAACGCCGTCACGGGCCCCAGAAGTCTGCTTGGTCAAACGTCGTTCGTGTGCCGCGCCAAGGCTTCCGCGAAGCAAAAGGGCGGAGCGGCAATTCGGTCCTATCGGCGCTGTTCCACCCCTGGCGCGAGTTGATCATTGCATTTGATCCGGCCACGGCTAGTCGGACGCGGGCGGGCATGCTGGCGGTAGCCCGACGGGCGGCGGCTCGTCTCCTAACGCATGAGCGAGGCTTCTGTTCGAGCAAGCGCGGCGCGTCGCTGCCCGAGGTGCTCCGACAACTGGACCAGCTACCAAAGCCTGGGGGCGCGCTGACACCGGTGAGCAAGGGCACCATCGAAGAGGTGGCGAAGCTCATGGCGGCGGGACCTGGCGTGGTGCTCGGGCGGACACTGCGACGTTTCGATCGGGAGGCGCTCGAAGGGGATGCCGCTAAGCCGGAGACACCATACGGGCGTCTCTGCGAGGTGGTGCATAGGCAGCTACGAACATACCTAGCGCACCAGCATTTCGAGGAGACGCTCGCCGGTCCGCGCAGGCGGCAGGTGAGGCGGCAGCACGGGCGGTCAGCTCGTCGGGGAACCCTCTTGCCGGCGCACGAAGCGCTGCTTGATGCCATCTTGGACGGGAATCTCGAATCTACGCTCGATGAGACGATCTTCACTTGGCTGCGGGTCGGCGTCGTGGATCCATCGCGCCGTGGCCGTTCCACGATCGACCAGCTTGCGCGAGTATTCCGCGTACATGCTGGCTCGCTGCAGCTTCGCGGAAACCGCCGAGGAAAGCGCGCCGAGTCTCGGCAACAGCGCGCCCATGTTGCCCTCGCACTGACAGGGCACGACGCCGATGCTGCAGACGCAGGTGAGGGGCCACCGCGTCCCGACACGCTCCGCGTCGCGTTTAACGGGCCATTCTGGCCGCATGTGCTGACGACGACTGCTGTGGGTCAGGAGGGGCTGGACCTGCACCTTTGGTGCCAAACAGTCATTCACTGGGATCCGCCGCCAGACCCGCTAGCGCTGGAGCAGAGGGAGGGGCGGATTGACCGCCATGCGGGCTTGTCCGTGCGCCGCGCGATAGCAGCCGACCTGGGTGCGGCGGCGCTCATTGCGTGCAAGCCGCATAGGAGCCCCTGGTTGGAGCTGTCGGCCCGCGTGGACCGCGACTACGCGGGCAGGGCGGCCGGGGCAAGCGGATTGGCTCCTTGGTGGGTCTATCCAGGCGCGCAGCTGCGCAGGGTCGCCCTGGCGCCTCGCCTCAGCGAGCAGGAGCAGCGGATCGCGCGCCTCCGCGATCGGCTCGACATCTACCGGCTCGCAATGGGTCAGCCGCATTCGGTCCGCGAGGCGCTCGCTGACCAACTCAGCGGATCGCTCGGCTCGACGGACCTACGTGCTCTTGCAGTTGACCTCTCGGCCGGGAGGCTACGGGAAGGGCCAGTTGCCACAGACCCCGCGGCTCGTGCGAGCGACACCGCGGTCGGCAATCACGTCCGGACAGCCGGCACAGATTCGATTCGCGAGGAGCTACATGCAGGTGGCTGATGCCCTTGACCCGCTTGGCTCCGATCGGCGCCCATCGATCGTGGACGCGCAGTTCTGGGGTAAGGCGGCTTTCCTTGGAACTACGACGATCAGGTAGC
The DNA here is from genome assembly GCF_057219975.1 of Roseomonas sp. TF40. Taxonomy (NCBI): domain Bacteria; kingdom Pseudomonadati; phylum Pseudomonadota; class Alphaproteobacteria; order Acetobacterales; family Roseomonadaceae; genus Roseomonas; species Roseomonas sp. TF40. The sequence goes on from NZ_JBXVVR010000001.1 coordinate 1,029,435, forward strand.
GCCGGTTCTGCGGTGCGCAGGCATATCCGCGACGACGATCTGCTGCGTGGATTCATCCCAGGCATAGTAGATGCGGAGACATCGGCGGGGCTCGCGAGTGTTGCCGCCGTTCTTGATATGCCAATCGGCATCCAGGCGACGGCCTTGGAAGTCGAAGCGAAAAGTGTCCGCTCCGCAAGGAGCGTTCTCAATTGCCTGTTCGATCGGAACATTGGCAAGGCTCCCGCCGCCGTTCATTCGGCGATCGCGGCAGTCGCTCGAGAGCCACAGCAGACAGCGCGCTGCAAGAGCGATGTCCTCGAAGTCGGGCTTCTTGATCCCCTTTCGTGCGGCGGGCGCGAGCACGAGGCGGCCGATGAGCTGTTGATCGCACCATTCAGCAAACTCGTCCCAACTCTCCGGGACGCTGACCTCTGTGTCTGGGTCGTGTCCACGGCGTGCGACCTGCGCCTCAAGCTGGCGGATTCGCTCGCGCGAGTAATACAGCTGCGTCTCAGCAAGCTTTGCCCGCTCTTCCTCCGCATGGGCGAGCTCGGCGTTCTGCTCAGCTTCCCCCTGGGACTCCTCCAGTTCCGCCTCGAGAGCTTTAACGCGCGCCAGCGCATCGTCGAGCCGGTCGGCTGCACTCGTCCGTGAGGGCGCCTTGACCTCCTGCTCGATCTGGAGGGCGGCACTGCGCACCGCGGCAAAGGCGAGGACGTCCGTTCCAAGCCGGACACGCCGCAAGCTCTCCCTGGCTGCGAAACCCCGAAGTTCTGCCAGAGTCGCGCCTGGATCGCGCCTGACCTGCTCGCCAAGGACGAGCGGGTGGTCGTACGGGTCGGCGGAGGAGTCAAAGCCTGGCCGGTAGGCGCGGACCGCCCCGTGGTAGCAGGATCGCTGCTTGCCGAACGCATCGGACAGAGCGTACGTGAAGCGTGCGGGGACTATGGCGACATGAGCGAGTCCGGTCATCACTCGCGCCAACTCGTCCGCATTGATTTGCGGGGCGTCCGGATTGGCGGCCCGCTCGTCACCAGCGGCAACTATGACCGGCAGCCGCCGATCTGGCGCCTCAATAAGGGCGATCAGCTCCTCAACGTCATTGTCGGACTGAATCCGCAGCGGCGCGTCCGTGATCGCGAAGCCACCTGCCGCCAGGCCGCACTCCTTGGCGATCTGGCGGATGAGGCCCGGAACGGCGGGGTCGAAAGCTGGGTCCTCCTCCGGCGAGGCAACCAGAAGCCGCAGGCTGAAGTGCGGAGTCTTCCCTCGGTGCCACCCAATCGCCACCTCGGTGGTCCAGATGCGACCTGGCACGGTCTTGTCGGGATCGTCGCCGCGTAGCGCCCAGAGGTCGACGGCCTCATGGGTCAGACGAACCCCGAGCGTGGTGCGCCCGGCGGAGATGTAGTCGAACTTCTCACCCTCCCACGCCCGCTTCGGCAGGTTACCGCCGCAGCGCCGCTGCGCCCAGGCGAGCACCTCACGGCGTGCGCGCTCAAGGGCGGCCTGTGCATTGGACGCTCCAATGTGGGCGGTGATCCGCAGCACTTCGCGCTCCCGAATCGCGCGGCCAAAGCGCGCACGGAGCGGCGCTAGCGCCTCGGCCATTGGCCCGCTCATGGCTGTGTCCTCCTGACTGACGTGTTGGCGAGCACTGATTGCTCGGTCGGCGCTTCGTTTCTCCGCCCCGGCGGCACGCTCAGAACACGTCCTCTTGGGTCTATGCGACTGCGCGGCGCTCCTGCGTGACGTGTCATGCCATTCAAGTGCTCTTGCGTTCGGATGAACGACGCCCCGGCGCCGGACACTGTGTCGACGGCGCGGCCCGTCATCATGGCGGGGCTCCTGTCCTCATCTCGAGTGCGTCCCGGGCTGGGGCAGCGTGCCTGCAATCAGATCCGGTAGGCGCGACAGCGGGTGGCCGCCGAAGACCTCGAGTACCTGCTTCACAACGCCCGGCGACACGACCGGTCGATTGCCCGGCAGGTGAATGTTAGGCGCGTTCGGCTTCACGAGCTTCACGTGGGACCCCTTGCCGCCGCGTGCCTGCGAGTAGCCGTAGTGGCGAGTAAGGGCCGAAGTCAGCTGCGCGGTCGAAGCGGTCGCGCCCGGATCGATGCTGCCGGCGCGGAAGATTGGACGAGCTCCTACGGGCAGGATGACGTAGATGTCTGCGTCAATGCTCATCAGCGACGTGATGACGTCCGGTGCGACCGACCAGTGCGCGGCCGGGGTTGTCAGAGTCAGCGCTCCGTCGAGGACCTGCGACTGTACGGTGTAGAGGCCCTTTCGATAGGCGGCCTCGACCAGGTAGTTCATGCCCTGTGCGTAGCCTGGCGGCTGCCGAGGGATCGACCGGGCGAGGTACGCGTGCACTGCCTCCAGCATTGGGGGCGCGTGGCGCTTCTTGTATCGCTGCTCGTTCAGGCGCCGGTAGCTTTCCGCATTCGCGAGGCTCTCTTCCAGGCAGGTCGCCTTCAGGAAATTCGGGCGATAGACCTTCGTCTTGTAGGGCCTGTAGCGGTCGGAGCCGGTGGTGACGAGCAGGCGGAAACCGAGGCTTTCGACCTTGTGGTGGAACTGCTCGTGCAGGAAGAAAACGTAAAACGCGCTGCGCAGGAGCTGCCGCACGATCTCTGCTGGCCGCAGGCCCAATGCCTTGACTGTTGCCCAATCCACATGAGCTGCAATGTCGAGGGCGACGTGAAAAATGCAGCGCTCTCGGATGTAGATGCCCCAGCCGTGCCCGAAATAGTGGATCGGGCAGTACCAGGCGCAGAGCGGCTCGGGCGCCTCATAGGTGTCCCTGTCACGAGGGCGCCGGCTGAACAATGGTCCGTCCTGACCTTCACGGGCGCGGATGATTTCCCGGATCTCGCGCCACCATTCCCGCAAGCGTTCGTCGTCGGTGTCCGGCTCCCACCATTCCCACTCAGGGGCTACACCCTCTGGTGCTTCCGTGGGTTCCTCGCGGAAAATCTCTTCCAGCGATGTCGAGTAGACCGTCTCGCCATCCTCAATCGTCCCGACTCCTGGCAGATCCGGCGCTTCGTCGTCGGACTCGTAGGGATCGATGCCGTGGGCACGCAGCACCGCCAGGGCGTGGTCCACCGCTTTGCTCAAGCCCCCAGTTCCTCCGGATCTTCGGATGAGCAACGATACTGCAAAACCGCCTTCTGCGAAGGCCTAGCCGATCGCCGACTGCTTTGTAGCCGTCGAGGAGATGTGGTTGTCGGCAGGGAGCGCCGATGCGCCGCGCGTAAGGCCAAGCTGCGCGCGTGGGACCTGGACAGACGCACAATCGCAGTGGGACGAACAATGGCGAAGACGTGCGAGAGACGTTTCGGTGTGGGTTTACAGTCCTACGCCACTCTCCCTACCAGGTCTGCGATGCCTCTCCCATGGGCCGAGCCCTGTGGCAGGGCGTTACCGACTCTCCGGCGCGCAGGCCGCAGGCTCATCAGCCGAATGCCGCCATCACCTCGGGCGGAATGGCCGCAGAGCGAATGCGCCCGCCCTCGGCCTCGCGCACCGTCCAGACGCGGGTCTCGAAGCCCTCGACGGCGAGCGCGCCATCCGGCTTGAGCAGCCGGTGCTCCACATCGAAGGAGGAGCGGCGGAAGGCGCTGACGCGGCTTTCGATCACCACCTCATCGCCATAGGCGGAGGGGATGTGGAATTTCGCCCGCGTATCGACCATCGGAATGCCGAGGATGCCGTAGCGGCGCGTCCAGGCGATCTTCGGCACGCCCAGCGCCGCCTGGAACAGCGCAGCGGTCGAGGTGTCGAACATCGCGAAGTAGCGCGGGTAGAAGACGATCCCAGCGGGGTCGCAATCGCCCCACTCGATGGTCAGGGCGCGGCGATGCGAGAGGGTCGGCTCAGGCGGTTGCATCGGGATTCTCCAGCAGCAGCGCGATCCCCTGCCCGCCGCCGATGCAGGCGGAGGCGATGCCATAGCGCGCGCCGCGCTGGCGCAGCGCGCGCGCCAGCGTGACCGCAAGCCGCACGCCGGTGGCGGCCAGCGGATGGCCGATGGCGATCGCCCCGCCATGCACATTGAGCCGCGCCTCATCCAGGCCGAGCTCGCGCGCACAGGCCATGACCTGCGCGCCGAAGGCCTCGTTGATCTCGACCAGCGCGATGGCGTCGAGCGTAAGGCCCGTGCGCGCGAGCAGCGCGCGGATGGCGGGCACGGGGCCGATGCCCATGATCTCCGGCGGGCAGCCCACCGCGGCCCCGGCGACAAGCCGCGCGAGCAGCGCGCGCCCCTTGGCCTGCGCGCCCGAGGCGATGATTGCCGCCGCCGCACCATCGACCACGGCCGAGGAATTGCCGCCGGTCTGCACGCCGCCAAAGGCCGGGCGGATCTTCGCGAGCTGCTCGACCGGGGAGGGCCGGGGATGGGTGTCGGCCGCCACGCTCTCCACGCGGCGCGGCAAGGCGATGCCGCGATCGTGCATCCCTTCGCGCGCGAAGGTCTCGTTCACCACGGGCACGATCTCCTCTTCGAAGAAGCCCGCTTCGCGCGCCGCCAGCGCACGGTCGAAGCTGCGCGCGGCGAAGGCATCGACCTCGGCGCGGGTGATGCCGTGGCGCCGCGCGAGTTCCTCCGCCGTGCCGCCCATGGTCAGCCCGCAGCCGGGGTCGAGCAGCGCCTCCCACAGGAAATCCTTGAAATCGACGGGCGCCCCCAGGCCGAAGCCGCCGCGATGCGTGTAGGCGGCGATGGGGTTGCGGCTCATGCTCTCCGCCCCCACGGCCAGGGCGAAGCCCACGCCCTGGCGCTCCACCGCGCTCGCCGCCTGGATGATCGCCTCGATCCCCGTGCCGCAGACGCGCTGCACGAGCAGCGCCGGCACGGCCTGGGGCACGCCGGCATAGAGGCCGATGTGCCGGGGCAGCATGTAGGCGTCGAAGCTCGCCTGCGCGACCGAACCCGCGACGACATAGCCGATCTCCGCCCCGCTCAGCCCGGCCTTGGCAAGCGCGCCACGCGCCGCCCGGATGCCGAGATCGATGGGCGAGACGAGGCCGAGCGGCCCGCCGAGATCGGCGAAGGGCGTGCGCGCGCCAGCCAGCAGCCAGGCGTCCTCCCAGCTCGTGTGCAGCGCGCTCATGCGGGGTCTCCGACGCAGATGATGTGGGGCGGCGGGGCGGCCGCGTAGAGATCGGCGACCAGCCCCGTGCGGCGCGTCAGCACCGCGCGCTGGTTGATCGAGGCCTTGTCCGTCACCTCGCCGGCCTCGAGCGAGAGCGGGTCGGTCAGCAGCGTCGCGCGGACGATTCGCTGGCTGCTGGCGCTGGCCTGCGCGGCGAGGGCGCGCAGCCGCTCGGCGAGCAGCGCGCGCAGCCCGGCATGGGTCGCGGCATCCGCGCCCGGCGGCACCAGGGCCGCGATCGCCTCCGGCTCGGGCACCAGGATGGCGGTCAGCATGTCGCGATCCGGTGCGGCGATCACCGCATCCTTCACGAAGGGCGCCAGCGCGGCGACCAGGCGCGCGCGCAGCGGCCCGACACTGACCCAGGTGCCGCTGGCAAGCTTGAAATCCTCGCTGATGCGCCCGTCGAAGCGGAAACCCTTGTGCAAATCGGTGGGATCGAGCGGCACCAGCGCATCGCCGAAGCGATACCAGCCCTCCTCGTCGAAGGCGGCGGCGGTGGCGGCGGGGTCGCGCCAATAGCCGGGCGTGATGGACGGCCCGCGCACGCGCGCCTCCATCTTGTCACCGACCGGGGCGAGCTTCAGTTCCACCCCCGGCACCGGCAGGCCGACCGCGCCGGTTTCGGAAAACTCCTCCCGCACGCAGAGCGCGAAGGGCGCGGTCTCGGTCGCCCCAAGGCCCGTGATCATCGGGATGCGTTCGCCACGCTCGGCCAGCGCCAGCGCATCGAGTTCGTTCCAGATGTGCTGCGGCAGGCCGGCGGCGGAGTAGAACATCATGCGCAGGCGCGAGAAGAAGATGCGCCGCAGCCCCGCATCGGCCTTGAGCGCCTGCACCAGTTCGGTGAAGCCGAGCGGCACGTTGAAGTGGATGTGGGTGGCGATCTCGGCGAGGTTGCGCAGCGTCTCGCCATAGCGCCCCGCCACCGGCCGCCCGTCATCCATATGGAGCGTGCCGCCATTGTAGAGCACGAGGCCGAGATTGTGGTTGCCGCCGAAGGTGTGGTGCCAGGGCAGCCAGTCGAGCAGCACGGGCGGCTCCTCGGCCAGGAAGGGGAAGGCCTCCCGCAGCATCTGCTGGTTCGCGCAGATCATGCGCTGCGTGTTGATCACGCCCTTGGGCATGCCGGTCGAGCCCGAGGTGAACAGGATCTTGGCGGGTGCATCGGGATCGATGGCGGCCGCGGCGCGATCCACCGCCGCGCCGGGCGGGGTGGCGAGGAGGTCCGCGAACAGGCTCGCCGCGCGCCCGGGCGGCGGGTTGTGCGAGACGATCAGCGCGGCGTCCGGCGGGCAGGCGGCGGCGATGGCCTCGGCGAAGCGCGCGCCATCATCGGCGAAAACGAGGCCGGGCTGCACCAGGCCCAGGCAATGGCGCAGCTTCGCGAAATCCTTGGCGAGCAGCGCATAGCTCGGCGAGATCGGCGCCACCGGCACGCCCACATGCAGCGCCGCGAGCGTCAGCACCGCCTGGTCGAGGCAATTGCCCGAGAGGATCGCCACGGGCCGCGCCGCGCTGGCACCGCGATCGAGCAGCGCCTGCCCCACCGCGCGCACCGCCTGGAGCATCTGCGTGTAGGTGATGCGCCGCCACGCCCCGCCGAGTTCGGGGTCGCGCCGGGCGATCAGCGTGCGCTCGGGCGCGACGGCCGCCCAGTGCACGAGCCGCTCCGTCAGGTGGCGCGGATAGGCGCCGAGCTGCCCGCTGGGGGTGACCAGCAGCGCGCCATCGGCCCGCCGCGCGATCGCCACGGGGCCGGGGCCGAGCGGCCTGCGCCCTGGCGGCGCCGAAGGGGCCGCGGCCCCGCTCCCTGATGCCATCGATCCCCTCCCGTGCGTCGGATGCTTATGGCATATAATTATGCGGCATAACACCATTGCCAAGGGGCCGGCCCTGCCGCATATCAAAGGCATGAGCATCGGCGTCCGCCCCGCCAGCAAGACCCGCGCGCCCCAGGCCGCCGATACGCCTGCCCTGCCCGCCGCCGGGCCGCTCGACGACCGGCTCGGCTACTGGCTGCGGCTGGCGCAGATGGCGGCCTTCGAGGGCTTCAACCAGGCGATGGCGCCGCTCGACCTCACGCCCGGCCGCCTCGGCGCGCTGCTGCTGATCGAGGCCAATCCGACCGCGCCGCAATCCGCCCTGGCCGAGGCGCTGCGCGTGAAGCCGCCCAACATGGCGGTGCTGCTCGCGCGGCTGGAGCAGGATCGGCTGGTGCGGCGCGATGCCGACCCGGCCAATCGCCGCGCCAATATCTGGCGCCTCACCCCGGCCGGCCGCGCGCTGCTGCGCCGCGCCAAGGCGCGGGAGGCGGTGCTGGAAGCGAAGCTCGCCGCCGGCATGGACGCCCGCGAGCGCGCAGCACTGCTCGCCGCGCTGCGGCGGATCGCGGAGGGATGATGTCCGAAAGCCTCGTTACCCTGGAGACGATCGGCCCGGTCGCGCTGCTCGGCCTGAACCGGCCCGCCAAGCGCAACGCGATCAACGACGCGCTGCTCGCCGAACTCGAAGCCCGGGTGATCGAAGCGCAGCGCACGGCGCGCGCCATCATCCTCTTCGGGCACGGCCCCGGCTTCTGCGCCGGGCTCGATCTGTCGGAGCATCGCGCCCGCACGGCGGAAGAGGTCTTCCACCACTCGCGCGGCTGGCACCGCGTCTTCCGCACCCTGCGGGAGGGCGCGGTGCCGGCCATCGCGGCGGTGCATGGCGCCTGTGTCGGCGGCGGGCTGGAACTCGCCGCCGCCTGCCATATCCGCGTCGCCGACAGCAGCGCGGTCTTCGCCCTGCCCGAGGGCACGCGCGGCATCTTCGTGGGCGGGGGTGCCACCGTGCATGTCGCGCGCCTGCTCGGCGCGGCGCGGATGGCGGACATGATGCTCACCGGCCGCACGCTCGACGCCGCGGCCGCCGAACGCTGCGGGCTGATCACCTATGCCGAGCCCGAGGGCGGCGCCCTGCCCCGCGCTCGGGCGCTGGCCGCGCGCGTGGCGGAGGCTGCGCCGCTCACCGTCATAGGCGTGCTGCAGGCCCTGCCGCGCATCCAGGACATGGCGGAATCCGATGGCCTCTTCGTCGAGAGCCTGGTCGCCGCCCTGGCCCAGACCGCGCCCGAGGCCGAGCGGCGGCTGACCGCCTTCCTCGACAAGCGCGCGCCCAAGGCGATTGCACCGCATCAGGGAGGGGAATGAGCATGGATCTCCATGGGGCTTCGGCCCTCGTCACCGGCGGCGGCTCGGGCCTGGGCGCCGCCACGGCGGAAGCGCTGGCCCAGGCCGGGGCCAGGGTCGTCGTGCTGGACATCGATGCGGCGAAGGCCGAGGCGGTGGCCGCGCGCATCGGCGGTGTCGCCATCGCTGGGGATGTGGCGGCCGAGGCGCCGATGCAGGCGGCGGTCGCGGCCGCCTCCGCGCTCGGCCCGCTGCGCATCGCCGTGGCCTGTGCGGGCATCGCGCCCGCGGCGCGCGTCGCCGGTCGCAACGGGCCGCATGACCTCGCGCTGTTCGAACGCGTGGTGCGCGTGAACCTCATCGGCAGCTTCAACCTGTTGCGCCTCGCTGCCGCGCAGATGACCGGCCTGCCGCCGCTGGCCGATGGGGAGCGCGGGCTGGTGGTCTGCACCGCCTCCATCGCCGCCTATGAAGGACAGATCGGCCAGGCGGCCTATGCGGCCTCCAAGGGCGGCGTTGTCGGGCTCACCCTGCCGGCGGCGCGCGAGTTGGCGCGCTTCGGCGTGCGCGTGATGACCATCGCGCCCGGGCTGGTGCACACGCCGCTGATGGACACGCTCACCCCCGAGGCGCGCGAGGCGCTGGGCCGCCAGCCGCTGTTTCCCCAGCGGCTCGGCCGGCCGGCGGAATTCGCCGCGCTGGTGCTCGCCATCGCCGCCAACCCGCTGCTGAATGGTGAGACGATCCGCCTGGACGGCGCGCTGCGCCTGCCGCCCGCCTGAACGCTCAGCCGCGACTTTCCCGGGTACTGGCACGCGCGCGGGTTTCGGGCAGCAGGGCGGTGCCGAGGCCCGGGCCCGTCATGGCGTGGCAATAGCCGCCCTCGACCCGCGGCAGCGCCGTGACCAGTTCCCGATACCAGGTGGCCAGCGTGGCGCGCACCACCTCCTGGAAGATGGCGGTCGAGGCGTGCAGCGCGAAATGCAGGCTCGCCACCAGCGTGACGGGGTCGGTGCAGTCATGCGGCGCGATGGGCCGGGCATGGGCCTCGGCCAGGGCGGCGATCTTGCGCGCCTCGGTCAGCCCGCCGCACCAAGTGAGGTCGAGCATGACGAAATCCGTCGCCCCCGCGGCGAGGATGTCGCGGAAGGCGACCTTGCCGCCCAGCGTCTCGCTCGCGCAGATCGGCGCCCCCGGCACCGCGCGGCGGAGCTCAGCCAGGGAGGCCGCGTCATCCATCTTGCACAGCGGATCCTCGACCCAGAAGGGGCGGATCGGCGCCAGCGCCTGGCAGATGCGGCTGGCGGCGGGCAGCGACCAGAGGGAGTGCAGCTCCGCCATCACCTCCATCCGATCGCCCACGGCGCGGCGGATCTTCTCGAAGGGCTCCAGGCCACGCCTGATCTCCTCCAGCGTGATCATCTGCCCGCCCGAGCCAGCGGCGAAGGGATCGAAGGGCCAGATCTTCATCGCCGTGAAGCCCTCGGCGAGCAGGGATTCCGCCAGCGCCCCGGCATCGCGGGTGAAGGCCAGCTGGTCGTCATAGGGGCCGGCCGGGGCTTCCTCACCCACATCGCGGCGGCTGCCGCGGCTGTTGTAGTCATAGCCCGCGCAGGTGTTGTAGGCGCGGATCGCCGGGCGGGAGAAACCGCCCAGCGCCTCCGCCACCGGCACGCCCAGGCGCTGGCCCTGCAGATCCCACAGCGCGATGTCGATGGCCGAGGCGGCGCGGATCTCGGCCGAGGCCGCGCCGAAGCCGACATAGGGCGTCATCAGGTGGCGATGGATCGGCTCGATCTGGCGCGCGTCGCGGCCGAGCAGGAAGGGCGCGCAGAGTTCATGCACCTGCGCCTCCACCGCCTGCGCGCCCCGGAAGGCCTCGCCCAGGCCGCGCAGTCCCTCGGCGGTCTCGATCTCAACCCAGAGGATGTTCGGGCGTTCCGGCACGCGCAGCGTGCGGATGCAGGTGATGCGGCTTTGGGTCATGGAAGGCTCCAACAAGGCCGCCATGCTTGATTCCAAACGCGCCCGGGACAAGGATCGGCGCATCATGATCCTGCTGATCGACAACTACGACAGTTTCACCTTCAATCTCTATCACTTCCTCGGCGATCTTGGGGCGGTGGTCGAGGTTCGGCGGAATGATTCCCTGTCGGTGGACGAAGCCCTGGCCCTGCGGCCGGAGGCGATCGTCCTCTCGCCCGGCCCCTGCACGCCCAATGAGGCGGGCATCTGCCTCGATTTGATCGCCGCCGCGGCGGCCGAGCGGGTGCCCCTGCTTGGCGTCTGCCTCGGCCATCAAGCCATCGGCCAGGCCTTCGGCGGGCGCGTGGTGCGCGCCCCCGAGCCGGTGCATGGCAAGGTGTGGGAGGTGAACCACGGCGGCACCGACATCTTCGCGGGCCTGCCCTCGCCCTTCAGGGCCACGCGCTACCATTCCCTGGTCGTCGAGGACCTGCCGGAGACGCTGATCCCCACCGCGCGCACCGCCGATGGCCTGGTGATGGGCCTCGCGCACCGTGACCTGCCGATCTGGGGCGTGCAGTTCCACCCGGAGAGCATCGCGAGCGAGCACGGCCACGATCTGCTGCGCAACTTCCTCTCCCTCGCCGCGCGCCGCAACGCCTTCGTGCCCGCATGAAGTCCATCCTGGCCCGGCTCGCCCAGGGCGAGCGGCTTGCCGAGAGCGAGGCCGAGGCCGCCTTCGGCCTCATCATGGCCGGCGAGGCCACGCCCGCGCAGATCGCGGGCCTGCTCATGGCCATGCGCGTGCGCGGCGAGACGGTGGCCGAGATGACCGGCGCGGTGCGCGCCATGCGCGCGCGCATGATCGCCGTGGAAGCGCCGCCCGACGCGATGGACATCGTCGGCACCGGGGGCGATGCGGCCGGCACGCTCAATATCTCCACCGCCGCCGCCTTCGTGGTGGCGGGGGCGGGGGTGAAGGTCGCCAAGCATGGCAACCGCGCGCTGTCCTCGCGCTCGGGGGCGGCGGATGCGCTTGGCGCGCTCGGCATCCCGGTGATGGACACGCCGCTCGAGGCCCTGCCGGGCATCCTGGCCGAGGCCGGGATGGTGTTCATGATGGCGCCCCGCCACCATTCGGCCCTGCGCCACGCCGCGGGGCCGCGCATGGAGCTCGGCACGCGCACCATCTTCAACCTGCTCGGGCCGCTGGCGAATCCGGCGCGGGTGAAGCGGCAGATGACCGGCGCCTTCGCCCCCGAATGGCTGCGCCCCATGGCGGAGACGCTGGGGCGCCTCGGCACGGAACGCGCCTGGCTGGTGCATGGCATGGGGCTCGATGAACTCACCCTCGCCGGCCCCTCCCAGGTGGTGGAGCTGGATGGCGGGCGGATCCGCGAATTCCAGATCACGCCGGAGGATGCGGGCCTTCCCCGCGCGCCGACCGAGGCGCTGCGCGGCGGCGACCCGGCGGAGAACGCCGCCGCGCTGCAGGCACTCCTCGAAGGCGCGCATGGCGCCTATCGCGATTGCGTATTGCTCAACGCCGCCGCGGCCCTTGTGGTGGCGGGGCGGGCCGCGGATATACGCGCCGCCGTGCCGATCGCCGCCCAGGCCCTCGACAGCGGCGCGGCGATGGCCGTGCTTGCGAAACTCCGCGCGGCGGCCGCGCCGCCCCCCGAACCCGAGTCCCCCCGATGAACGCCCCCACTTCCGTCATGTCCGACACCCTCGCCCGCATCCTCGCCGACAAATACGCCGAGGTGCGGGAGCGTTCGGCCGCCGCCCCCCTGGCCGAGATGGAGAAGCGCGCCCGCGACGCCGCCCCGCCCCGCGACTTCACCCGCGCGCTCTGCGACGCCGTGGCCGAGGGCCGCGTCGGGCTGATCGCCGAGATCAAGCGCGCCTCGCCCTCCGGCGGGCTGATCCGCGACCCCTTCGAGCCGGCTGCCCTGGCCCGCGCCTATGAGGAAGGGGGGGCGGCCTGCCTCTCCGTCCTGACCGACGGCCCCTGGTTCCAGGGCGACATGGCGCACATGATCGAGGCCCGCGCCGCCTCCGCCCTGCCGGTGCTGCGCAAGGATTTCATGGTCGATCCCTGGCAGGTCTTCGAGGCCCGTGCCGCGGGCGCGGACGCCATCCTGCTCATCATGGCCGCCCTTTCGGACGAGCAGGCGACGCTGCTGGAGGATGTCGCGCGTTCGCTCGACATGAGCGTGCTGGCCGAGGTGCATGACCGGCGCGAGCTGGACCGCGCCCTGGGCCTGGAGACCCGGCTGATCGGCGTCAACAACCGCAACCTCAAGACGCTGGTGACGGACCTCGCCACCTCCGAGGAGTTGGTGCCGCTGATCCCGGCGGACCGCATCCCGGTCGGCGAGAGCGGCATCCGCACGCCCGACGACGTCCGCCGCATGGCCGCCGCCGGCACGCGCTGCCTGCTGGTGGGCGAGCACCTGCTGCGCCAGCCCGATGTGGCGGCGGCGGCGCGCGAGCTCATTGGCGCGGTGTGACTTGACCAGCCCCCTCACCCATTTCGACGCCGCCGGCCAGGCGGCGATGGTCGATGTCTCGGCCAAGCCGGCGACCACCCGCACCGCCATCGCGCGCGGGCGGATCGTGATGGCGCCCGAGACCCTCGCCCTGATCCGCGACGGGCAGGCGGGCAAGGGCGACGTGCTGGGCGTGGCGCGCCTCGCCGGCATCATGGGGGCGAAGCGCACGGCGGAGCTGATCCCGCTCTGCCACCCCCTGGCGCTGTCCAAGGTGGCGGTCGATTTCACCTTCGCGCCGCCGGACGCCATCGAGATCGAGGCGCTGGCGAAGCTCACCGGCCAGACCGGCGTGGAGATGGAGGCGCTGACCGCCGTCACCATCGCGGCACTCACCATCTACGACATGGTCAAGGCCGCCGATCGCGGCATGCGGATCGAGGCCGTGCGCCTGGTGCACAAGGATGGCGGCAAGTCCGGCGTCTTCGAGGCCGCCTGATGATCCCGCTCGAGGAAGCCCGCGCGCGAATCCTCGGCGCCCTCACCCCCACCCCGGTCGAGACGGTGCCGCTCAGCGCCGGCTGGGGCCGCGTGCTGGCCCGGCCGGTGCTGGCGCGGCTGACCCAGCCGCCCGCCGATGTCTCCGCCATGGATGGCTATGCCGTGCGCGCGGCCGATGCCGGGCTGGGTGCGAAGCTCGCCCTGATCGGCGCGGCGCCAGCCGGCCACCCCTTCCCCGGCACGCTCGGCCCTGGCGAGGCGGTGCGCATCTTCACCGGCGCCTTCGTGCCGCCGGGCGCGGATGGCATCCTGCTGCAGGAGGACGCAGCCGAGGCCGATGGCATGGTCGAGGTGCGCGAAGCCGTGCAGCCCAAGCGCTGGATCCGCCGCCAGGGCCTGGATTTCGCCATGGGCGAGGTGCTGCTTGGGGCCGGGCGCAAGCTCACCGCGCGCGACATCGGCCTCGCCGCAGCGGCCAACCACGCCTGGCTGCACGTCCATCGCCGCCCGCGCATCGGCATCCTCGCCACGGGCGATGAGATCGCCCTGCCCGGCGAGCCGATTCCCGCCGGCGGCATCGTCAGTTCCAACGCCCATGCCCTGGCCGCGCTGGTCGCCGCCGGGGGGGGCGAGCCGGTGGTGCTGCCCATCGCCCCGGATGACCGCGACGCCATCGCCGCGGCCGCCGCCGCCGCCCATGCCTGCGACATGCTGGTGACCACCGGCGGGGCCAGCGTGGGCGAACATGACCTGGTGCAGAAGGCGCTTGGGGATGATCCGTCCCTTGGAGGCTTCGCGCTGGATTTCTGGAAGATCGCGATGCGGCCGGGCAAGCCGCTGATCTGGGGCCGGCTCGGCCGCACGCCGGTGCTGGGGCTGCCGGGCAACCCGGTCTCCGCCCTGATCTGCGCCGTGCAGTTCCTGTTGCCGGGCCTTGCCGTGATGCAGGGCCTGCCCGGTGGCGCCCCGCCCACGGTGCGGCTGCGCACGGGCGCGGCGCTGGCGGCCAATGACAAGCGATTCGACCATCTGCGCGCGAGCCTCGCGACTGATGCGGCCGGGCAGCGCATCGCCACCCCCTTCGCGCTGCAGGATTCCTCCATGCTCAAGACCCTCGCCCGGGCCGAGGCGCTGATCCTGCGCGCCCCTTATGCCGAGGCCCTGCCCGAAGGCGCCGAGGTGGAGGCGATCCTGCTGGCTGATCTCGGAATCTGAGATCACGCCTGTGGAAAAGATTTGACGCGACGCGGAGAACCTTCATAGAACACCGGGGCTGGTTGCTTGTTTGTTCGTCGCACCCCGGGTGCGATGGGCTTTCCGGGTGCAGGGGTGCCCGGGCGGCAGGCGATCAGGGCCGGAGATTGCCATGCTCACCCGCAAGCAGCTTGAACTGCTCACCTTCATCGACCGCCATCTGCGCGCCACCGGCTTCTCGCCCTCCTTCGAGGAGATGAAGGAGGCGCTGCAACTCAAGTCGAAATCCGGCATCCACCGCCTGATCACGGCGCTGGAGGAGCGCGGCTTCCTGAAGCGGCGCGCGCATCGCGCCCGGGCGCTGGAGGTGCTGCGCCTGCCCGAGAATGCGGCGCCGCGGCGCAGCGAGCAGCCGATGATGCCGCCGCCCATCGCCGTGCCGAGCGGACCCGCGCCCAACGTCATCCGCGGCAATTTTGCCACCGGCCCGCTCGCCACGCCGGCCGGCATGGGCAAGCCGGCGAATGAGGGCGCGGCGGTGGCCCTGCCGCTCTATGGCCGCATCGCCGCCGGCCTGCCGATCGAGGCGATGCGCGACAGCGGCACTTCGGTGGAGGTGCCCGCCGCGCTGCTCGGCGGGGGCGAGCACTACGCCCTGGAGGTCGCCGGCGATTCGATGATCGAGGCCGGGATCCTGGATGGCGACACGGTGATCATCCGGCGCGGCGACACGGCGGAGAACGGCGCCATCGTGGTGGCGCTGGTCGATGAGAATGAGGTGACGCTGAAGCGGCTGCGCCGGCGCGGCAATTCGGTGGCGCTGGAACCCGCGAACCGCGCCCATGAAACCCGGATCTTCGGCCCGGACCGGGTGCGGGTGCAGGGGCGGCTGATCGGCCTGCTGCGGAAGTATTGAGCCGGCGCCCCCCCCCCGCCGCGCGGGCGGGGGGAGTGCCCTGGATCTCAGTAGGGATCCCACTCGGCGAGGCGCGCCTCGCGCCGCGCATGCAGGCGCTGCCAGACCCCGACCAGGGTCGCGCCCAGGATCAGCCCGGCCCCGAGCCAGACGGCATCGGTGATCACGGCAGGCAGCCAGTTCACGACGGGCATCGCGCATCTCCTTCTGTGTGGCGCTGCCTCGATCCTGACTCCGAGAGATTAATGCTGGATTAGCGGCCCGCCGCGCGCGGGCCCGCGCCGCCGGGGTCGAGCGGCGCCAGGGGCAGTGCCTCCGGCCGGCCGGGCATGGGCACAGGCGGCACCCAGGGTCGCTCGCCGCGCCAGCCGCGATCCGAGACCACCTGCACCCCGCCTGCCAGCCAGGCCGACTGCGCGCCCTCGCGCCAGACGGTGAAGCGGTCGATGCTCACCCCCTGCGGACAGCGCGGGCGGATCGGCTCCGTCGCCACCAGCAGCCCGGCCTGCCCGCAGGCGGCGGCAAGGGCCATGGCATCGACGGGCACGCCCTGCCGCGCCGCGCCGCGCGGCGGCGGGGCCGTGCGGAGCAGCACCGCCTCGGCCGCCGCCGCCCGCGGGCGGAAGCGGCAGGCGGCGGGCGTGCAGGCGATGGCCCCACCCGCCACCTCGCCCTGTTCGGGCAGGGGCAGGAAGCCGGGGATGGCGAAGTGGCGCGCCCAGGCCTCGCGCGTGAAGGCCGAGGCGCCGGGCATCTGGTGCAGATAGACCCCCTGCTCCGTGCGCAGCGCCACCAGCCGCCCCTCGGCCGAGACCAGCAGATCCGGCGGGCTGGCCCAGAGGGCGGGGGTGAGCCCCGCCAGGATCATCGGCAGGCCGAGCAACCGCAACCGCGCCCGCCACAGGCAGAGCCAGCAGAAGCCGAAGGCCGCCAGCGCCAACCCCACGCCCGGGATCGGCGGCAGGGCCGGCGCCGCGCCAGGCCAGGCGGCGACGGCGCGGGCGATCGCCAGGATCCCCGCCACCCCCCAGCCCATCGGCACCAGGGCGAGGTCCTCCAGCCCCAGCGGCAGCAACAGCATCGCCGCCAGCCCCGCCGGCATCACCAGGAAGGAGGTCAGCGGCACCGCCAGCGCATTCGCCGCGATGCCATAGAGTTGCAGCCGGCCGAAATGGTGCAGCCCGAAGGGCGCCGTCGCTGCCCCGGCCAGGGCCGAGGTCAGCACGAGGCCCGCCAGCACCACCGCGAAGCGCCCCAGCCACCCCGGATGGTCCTGGCGGAAGCGCGTGAGCGCGCCGCGCCAGGCCTCATGCCCCGCGATCAGCGCCAGCACCGCGGCGAAGGACATCTGGAAGGAGGGGCCGAGGATCTCGGCCGGTGCCACCAGCAGCACGGCGGCGGCGGCGAGCGCGATGGGCCGCAGCGCCAGCGCCCGGCGCCCCGTCAGCAGCGCCAGCGTCACCAGCGCGGCCATGGCGAAGCAGCGCTGCATCGGCACCTGGCTGCCGGTCAGCACCATGTAGAAGAAGCCCGCCGCCAGTGCGGCCAGCGCCGCCACCGGCTTCCCGTTCAGCCGCAACGCCACGAAGGGCACGGCGGCGAGCAGGATGCGCAGCGCGCCGAACACCACGCCCATCACGATCGCCATGTGCAGGCCGGAGACGGAGAGCAGATGCGCCAGCCCCGAATCCCGCATCGCCACCATCTCGGCCGGCGGGATGGCGCTCTGCGTGCCGGTCAGCAGCGCCGCCGCCACCGCGCCGGCCGGCCCCGGAATGGCCGCCGCGACCCGCGCATCGAGATCAGCGCGCAGCCCCGCAAGCGGCGGCGCCACCCCCGCGCCGGGCAGGATCTCCGCCGGGCCGAGGGCGAAGCCCGAGCCCCCCTGGCCGGCGAAGAAGGCGCTGCGCTGGAAATCCCAGGCCCCGGGGAAGGCGGGCGCGCCGGGCTCGCGCAGCAGGGCGCGCACGCGCAGGGCATCGCCCGGGCGCGGGATCGCCGGGTCATCGGCGCGCAGCCGCACGCGCAGGGTTCGCGGCAGCGCCGCGCCCTCCCCCAGCCTGGGCTCGGCCAGGGTGACGCGCGTGCCCTCCGGCAGGCGCTGCACCTCCGCCACCACGCCCTGCAGCACCACCTGCGTCGCGGGCAGCATCAGGGGCGGGGGCAGGCGCGCGGCGTGCCAGGCGGCGGCGCCAAAGCCGAGCAGACCGGCCGCCACCAGCCCCAGCGCCCAGCCGGCAGTGGGGTGGCGCCGCCCCAGCGCGAAGGCCAGGAGGATGAGCGGCAGCGCCGCCCAGAGCGCGCCCGTGCCCGGCTCGCGCCCCTGCTGGAAATAGGTGAGCACCCCGGCGCCCAGCGCCACCGCCAGCCAGGGCGCGAGCCTGCCCTTCTGCGGCGCAAGCCCCGCCATCGCCCAGGCGCTGAGGCGCGCCGGCAGGCTGAGCCGCGGCACGGGGGCAAGCGAGACGCTCATCTCAACCCAAGGTGGTGCTTTCCAGCGCGTTGCGCAACGCCCTTCTGCGCCGGCCGCCGGTTCCGGCACCGGTCGATCCGGGCTAGGTAGGCGCAAACCGCTCTCAGACTGGAACCACGATGTCGGTCCGCACGCGCTTCGCCCCCTCCCCCACCGGCTACCTGCATGTCGGCGGCGCCCGCACGGCGCTGTTCAACTACCTCTTCGCGCGCCGCCATGGCGGGCAATACCTGCTGCGCATCGAGGATACCGACCGCGCGCGCTCGACCCCCGAGGCGGTGCAGCAGATCATCGACAGCCTCGCCTGGCTCGGCCTCAGCCCCGATGAGCCGCCGGTGATGCAAAGCGCGCGGGAGGCCCGCCATGCCGAGGTGGCACGCGAGCTGCTGGCGAAGGGCCGCGCCTACCTCGCCTATGACACGCCCGAGGAACTGGCCGCGATGCGCGCCGAGGCCGAGGCCGCCAAGCGCCCCTTCAAATACGATGGCAGCCGCTGGATCGGCCTCGACCCCGCCAAGGCGCCCGCCATCGCCCCGGTGATCCGCATCAAGGCGCCTTCGGGCGGGGAGACGGTGGTGGCGGACCTCGTGCAGGGCGAGGTGCGCGTCGCCAATGCCGAGCTGGACGACATGATCATCCTGCGCAGCGACGGCACGCCCACCTACCTGCACGCGGTGGTGGTGGACGACCACGACATGGCGATCACCCATGTGATCCGCGGTGACGACCACCTGACCAACACCTTCCGCCAATGCATGGTCTATGACGCGATGGGCTGGCGGCGGCCGCATTTCGCGCATATCCCGCTGATCCACGGCGCCGACGGGGCGAAGCTCTCCAAGCGCCACGGCGCGGTCGGCGCGCTGGATTTCGCCGAGCAGGGCATCCTGCCCGAGGCGCTGTGCAACTATCTGCTGCGGCTGGGCTGGGGGCATGGCGACACCGAGATCATCGCCCGCGACGAGGCGGCGAGGATCTTCGACCTCGCCGATGTCGGCCGCGCCGCTTCCCGCATGGATTATGCCAAGCTCAGCCATCTCAACGGCGTGTATCTGCGCGCCGCCGAGGATGACCGCCTGGTGCGCGAGGTGCTGACCCGCTTCGGCAAGCGGGGCATCCTCTTCGGCACCGACGCCGCGGCGCGGGTGCGCGCGCTGATGCCAGACCTGAAGGAGCGCGCGAAGAACCTCGAGGAGTTGACCGGCGCGGCGGTCTTCGCGGTGACCGACGGCGCGCCGCCGATGGAGCCCAAGGCGGCGGCGATGCTCACCCCCGAGGCCAAGGCGCGGCTCGCCGACCTCGCGCAGTTCCTGGGCGACGCGCCGTGGGAGCGCGCGGATCTGGAGGCCTGGCTGCGCGACTATGCGGAGGTGAAGGGGGTGAAGCTCGGCCAGGTGGCGCAGCCGCTGCGGATCGCGCTGACGGGCAGCACGCAAAGCCCGCCGATCGACGCGGTGCTGGTGGCGCTGGGCCGTTCGGAGGCGATCGGGAGGATCCTCGCGGCGGCCACCTGACGGGATTTCGTCTCAATTTGGAGATTTTGCGCGATTTATCTTGCGCTCCCCGGAGAGGAAGGTCTAAAAATTTGCTTAACGCACCGCTATTGGTGCGTTGAGACGGGACAGTTCCATGCCCAACACGTCCAAGACCTTCTACTGGGCCGCCGCTTCCATCGGTGTCGTCGCCTGGACCGGGGCCATCATCGGCGTCACCACCCTGCCCCTGATCACCGAACTCGCCCTCGGCGCCATGGGCGTCGTCGGCGCCATCTGGGGCCACTCCGTCCTTTTCCCGCGGGAGCGGCCGCCCGGCTCCGTGGCCGGCCCGGGTGGCGCCAGCCGCGAGGAAGTGCTCTCCGCCATGGGTCTCGAGGCGAAGGCCGCTGCCGCCGCCCCGGCCCGCCCGCGCGCCAACCTGCCGCTGCACGTCAACAAGGCGGCGCGCGAGGAGGCCCTGCGCCTGTCCGAGGCGCTGAACGCCGTCGGCCTGTTCGGCCCCGTTTCGGTCCGCATGGAGCCGGGCGGCACCGCCCTGATCGCCCCGGTGCAGGAAGGCGAGCCGGTGCGCGTCTCCGCCGCCCTGGTGCAGCATTTCGCGGCCCGCGCCCTGGCCGCGCCGGAGGCGGTCGCCGATCAGCTCGCGCAGAGCCCCGCCTGGCCCGGCCGGGAGCTCGCCGCCACCCTCGCGGCGCATATCGACATGCTGGAGCGCCAGGCCCCAGCCCAGCCCCCCGCCCCACCTTCCGCGCAGGGCCGCCGGCCGGCCATGCCGCAGGCCGAAGAGGGCCGCATCTGGCCCGCCAATGGCGGGCTCGATATCCAGACGCGCAGCGCCTGAGCCAAGCTGACCGACCCCGGCTGCAACCTGATTGCAGCCGGTAGTGCGTTGCGTTACGGCCAAACTCGCCATAAGTCGTAAAGCTGCGGTTAACCCGGAGCGACGGCGAGCATGGCCACCATCAACGGCACGTCTTCTGGCGATGTGATCACGCCGGGCTTTGTCTCCGGCGGCGTTGCAGGCGGCGTGCCCAGCGGGGCCGATGACTTCATCTTCGCCGTCGGCGGGGATGACACCGTCGATGCCGGGGCCGGCAACGACCAGATCTTCGCCGAGGCCGGGGCCGACAGCCTGATGGGCGGCGACGGCGCCGATACGATCTTCGCCAACAACGACAATGACGTGGTCAGCGGCGGCGAGGGCGATGACAGCCTGTTCGGCGAGGATGGCGCCGACAGCCTCAATGGCGGCGGGGGCGCCGACACCGTCTTCGGCGACGCCGGGGCCGACACCGTGGAGGGCGGCGCCGGCGACGACAGCATGTTCGGCGGCGACCAGGATGACCGCGTCATCGGCGAGGATGGTGATGACCGCCTCGCGGGCGGCTTCGGCAATGACTACCTGGAAGGCAATGCCGGCAACGATATCCTGAGCGGCGACGACGGCGACGACACCCTCGATGGCGGCGAGGGCAACGACACGCTCAACGGCAATAGCGGCAATGACCGGCAGATCGGCGGGCTGGGCAATGACCAGCTCAACGGCCTCGGCGGCAATGACACGCTGATCGGCGGCGCCGGCGCCGACGAGATCTTCGGCAATGAGGGCATCGACACCGCCGATTTCGCGGATATCGGCGTCGGCCTGACCATCGACCTCGTCGCCTCCCTGGTCACCGGCGACCCCTCGGGCACCGACACCATCTCGGGCGTCGAGCACATCACCGCCACCGCCCAGGCCGACAGCATCCGCGGCAGCGTGGACGGCAATTTCATCCAGGCCGGCGGCGGCAACGACACCGTGCTCGGTGAGGGCGGCGCGGATACGCTGCGCGGCGGCACAGGCGCGGACAGCCTCTCGGGCGGCGACGGCGCCGACAACATGGAGGGTGAGGCCGGCGCCGACACGCTGCATGGCGGCGAAGGCAACGACCTGCTGCTCGGCGGCAGCGAGGCCGAGGCGCTGTTCGGCGAAGGCGGCAATGACAGCCTGATCGGCGGCGCGGGCAATGAGCTGCTCGATGGCGGCGCCGGCAATGACTATCTCGTGGGCGCGGGTGGCGCCGACACCCTGGTCGGCGGCGATGGCATCGACACCGGCGACTGGTCGGCGGTCGGCTCCGGCCTCGTGATCGACCTGTTCGGCGGCACCGTGACCGGCGACCCCGCTGGCACCGACAGCGTCGCAAGCCTCGAGAACGTGACCGCCACCGCCAGCGCCGACAGCATCCGCGGCAGCGCCGAGGCCAACCAGATCCTGGCGGGCGGCGGCAATGACACGCTGCTGGGCGGCGAGGGCAACGATACGCTGCGCGGCGAGGCCGGCGCGGACACCCTGCTCGGCGAGGGGGGCGCCGACAATATCGGTGGCGGTGACGGCGATGACCGGGCCGAGGGCGGCGCGGGCGACGACACCATCCTGGGCGAGGCCGGCAACGACACCCTGCTGGGTGGCGAAGGCGCGGACAACCTCCAGGCGGGCGACGGCGCGGATTCCCTGCTGGGCGAGGGTGGCGCGGACTACCTCGCGGGTGGCACCGGGGCCTCCACCCTCGACGGCGGCGCGGGCAACGACACGCTCGCGGGCGGCACGGGCAATGAGCGCCTCGTGGGTGGGCTCGACAACGACCAGATCAATGGCGGTGAGGGCAACGACACGCTCGCCGGCGACGATGGGGCCGATACGCTGCGCGGCGAGGCCGGCGCGGACAGCCTCTCGGGCGGCGAGGGCGCGGACAATCTCGGCGGCGGCGACGGCAATGACCGCCTGCTCGGCGATGCCGGGGACGACATCCTGCTGGGCGATGCCGGCGCCGACACCCTGCTCGGGGGCGCTGGCGACGACAATCTCCAGGCCGGTACCGGAAATGACCTGCTGCGGGGCGAGGCGGATGACGACTACCTCGCTGGTGGGTCGGGCGCCTCCACCCTCGATGGTGGGACGGGCAACGATACGCTCGCCGGCGGCAGCGGCGCCGAGCGCCTGCTGGGTGGCGACGGTGCGGACCAGGCGACCGGCGATCTCGGCAACGACACCATCGCGGGCGGCGAGGGCGCGGATACCTTGCGCGGGGAGGCCGGGGCGGACAGCCTCTCGGGCGATGGCGGCGATGACGACCTCGGCGGCGGCGAGGGCGATGACATCCTGCTCGGCGGCCTGGGCGACGACACGGTGCTGGGCGAGGCGGGCGCGGACACGCTCGCGGGCGGCGAGGGCGACGACAACCTCCAGGGCGGCGACGCGGCCGATTCCATTGCCGGCGAGGCCGGGAACGATTTCCTCGACGGCGGGGCCGGGAACGACACGCTGCTCGGTGGCGAGGGTGCCGATACGCTGCGCGGCGAGGCCGAAAACGACAGCCTCTCGGGCGGTGCCGAGG
The DNA here is from genome assembly GCF_057219975.1 of Roseomonas sp. TF40. Classification (NCBI taxonomy): domain Bacteria; kingdom Pseudomonadati; phylum Pseudomonadota; class Alphaproteobacteria; order Acetobacterales; family Roseomonadaceae; genus Roseomonas; species Roseomonas sp. TF40. The sequence continues at coordinate 1,052,169 of NZ_JBXVVR010000001.1, forward strand.
CGGACGATCTGGGCGGCGGGCTCGGCAATGACACGCTCGATGGCGGGCTCGGCGCCGATACGCTGCTCGGCGATGAAGGGGCGGATACGCTGCTCGGCGGCGAGGGTGCGGACAGTCTCTCGGCCGGCGATGGCAACGACCTGCTCGCGGGCGGGGCGGGCAGCGACCGGCTCGATGGCGGGCTGGGCACCGATACGGCCAGCTTCGCCACGGCGGCTGGGGGCGTCACCGCCAGCCTGCTCACCGGCACGGCGAATGATGGCGATGGCGGCACGGACACGCTGATCGCGATCGAGAACCTCACCGGCTCGGCCGCGGGGGATGCCTTGACCGGCAATACGGCAGCGAACCGGCTGGAGGGCGGCGGCGGCGCCGATACCCTCACGGGCGGGGCGGGCAATGACACGCTCGATGGCGGGGCGGGCACGGACCGGGTGATCCTGTCCGGCAACCGCGCCGACTACACCGTCACCGCCATCACGGGCGGCGTCCGCCTGGTGGACAACCGCGGCGGCAGCCCCGACGGCACGGATGACGTGCTGAACGCGGAGACCTTCGCCTTCGGCGACACGGTGCTCTCGGCCAGCGAGTTGCTGCCGGTGGCGGGCCTCAATCTGGTGGGCACGCCCAATCCGGAGACCCTGGCCGGCGAGGGCGGCAACGACACGATCAGCGGGCTTGGCGGCCCCGATACGCTCACCGGCGCGGCCGGGGCCGATTCCATCAATGGCGGCACCGGCAATGACCGGATCGACACCGGCACCGGCAACGATACCGCGCTGGGTGGTGATGGCGGCGACACCATCCTCTCGGCCGGCGGCGATGACCGGCTGCAGGGCGAGGCCGGCGACGACAGCCTGCTCGGCGCCGATGGCGCCTCCACGCTGGAAGGCGGGGCGGGCAATGACACGCTGGCCGGTGGCGCGGGGGCGGAGAGCCTTTCGGGCGGCGACGGCAATGACCTGCTCTCGGGCGGGGCGGGCAGCGACAGGCTCGATGGCGGGGCGGGCACCGATACCCTGACCTATGCCGCCGCCGGCTCGGCCGTGTCGGTCAATCTCGGCACCGGCAGCGCGAATGACGGCGCCTTCGGCACCGATACGCTCAGCGGCTTCGAGGTGCTGATCGGCTCCGCCAATGGCGACACGCTGACCGGCGACGCGCAGGGCAACGCGATCGATGGCGGCGGGGGCGCGGACACGCTCTCCGGCGCCGCGGGCGACGATACGCTGATCGGCGGCACGGGCGCGGACCGCCTGCTCGGCGGCGCGGGGAATGACAGCATCACCGGCGGGGCGGATGCGGACAGCGTCGTGCTGACCGGCAACCGCGCCGACTACACCATCACCGCCATCAGCGGCGGCTTCCGCCTGGTCGATAGCCGCGGCGGCAGCCCCGACGGCACCGACAGCGTCTTCGGCGTGGAGAGCTTCATCTTCGCCGACACGGTGCTCGGCGCCGATGCGCTGATCCCCGGCGCGGCGGGGCTGCTCCTGATCGGTGACGACAACCCGAACGACATCGCCGGCGATACCGGCGCGGACACCATCCTCGGCCTTGAGGGCAATGACACGCTGAGTGGCCTCGCCGGCGCGGATACGCTTTCGGGCAGCAGCGGCGATGACCGGCTCGATGGCGGCGAGGGCGCGGACACGCTCTCGGGCGGCACGGGCGCGGATACGCTCCTGGGCGGGCTCGGCGACGACCTGCTCGATGGCGGGACGGGGGCCGACAGCCTGCTCGGCGGCGCGGGGGCGGACAGCCTCTCGGGCGGCGAGGCCAATGACCTGCTCGATGGCGGGGCGGATGACGACACGCTCACGGGCGGCCAGGGTGCGGACACGCTGCGGGGCGGCGAGGATGACGACCGCCTGGATGGCAGTTCGGAAGCCGACAGCCTGCTCGGCGAGGGCGGCAACGATACGCTGCTCGGCGGCGATGGCGATGATGTGCTCGAGGGCGGGACGGGCGCGGACAGCCTGGCCGGTGGCGGCGGCGCGGATACGCTGAACGGCGGCGAGGGTGCGGATGTCGCGACCTTCACCGGCAACCGCGCGGACTACACCGTCACCGCCATCACCGGCGGCTTCCGCCTGGTGGACAACCGCAGCGGCAGCCCCGACGGCACGGATACCGTGCTGGGGACGGAAAGCTTCGTCTTCGCCGACACGGTGCTGGGGGCGGATGCGCTGATCCCGGTGGTCGCCGGGCAGTTGCTGGTCGGCACGGATGGGCCGGACAGCATCACCGGCGATACCGGCGCGGACACCATCCTCGGCCTCGAGGAGAATGACACGCTGAGCGGCATGGCCGGCGGCGATTCCCTCGTCGGCAGCAGCGGCGACGACCGGCTCGATGGTGGCGAGGGCGATGACACGCTGCTCGGCGGCACGGGTGCCGATACGCTCACCGGTGGCGCGGGGGCGGACAGCCTCACCGGCGGGGCGGGCGATGACCGGATCGAGGGCGGGAGCGACGCCGACATCGCGCGCTTCACAGGCAACCGTGCCGATTACGAGGTCACGGCCATCGCCGGCGGCTTCCGCCTGGTGGATCTGCGCAGCGGCGCGCCGGATGGCGCGGACAGCGTCTTCGGCGTGGAGAGCTTCGTCTTCGCCGATACCGTGCTGGGCGCGGATTCCCTGCTGGGCGCCAGCGGCGACCTGCTGGTCGGCACGGACGGCCCCGACAGCATCGATGGCGGCGCCGATGCCGACACCATCCTGGGCCTGGAGGCGAATGACACGCTGAATGGCCTGGGCGGTGCGGACACCATCGCGGGTGGCAGCGGCGATGACCGCATCGATGGCGGCGCGGGGGCGGATTCGGTCAGCGGCGGCGGGGGCGCGGATACGCTCATCGGTACCCAGGGCCGCGACCACCTGACCGGCGGCGCCGACAACGACACCTACTACGTCGATGAGCAGGAGGACCTGACCTTCGAGTTCGACGGCGGCGGATCGGCCGACCTCGCGGTGAGCACGGCCAGCGTCTATCTCTGGCCCTTCGTCGAGAACCTGGAACTGCAGGGAACCGCGCAGTTCGGCGTCGGCAATGACCGGGCCAACGCCATCACCGGCAATGCCGGCGACAACCTGCTGATTGGCGGCCTGGGCGATGACACGCTCTCGGGCGGGGATGGCGATGACAGCCTCTGGGGAGAGGCCGATGACGACCTGCTCTACGGCAATGGCGGCGAGGACATGCTGGTCGGCGGCCAGGGCGATGACGGGCTGGATGGCGGCGCGGGCGCCGACAGCCTGTTCGGCGAAGATGGCGACGACTACCTGAACGGCGGTGCGACCGACGCCGCCGCCGACACGCTGGTCGGCGGGGCGGGCAATGACAGCCTCGATGGCGGGGCCGGGCGCGACTGGATGTATGGCGGCACCGGCAACGACCTCTACCTGGTGACGCAGCAATCCGACCTGGTGTTCGAGCAGAATGGCGAAGGCACGGACACCGTGATCGCCGCCAGCAGCGACGGCTTCTACCTCTATGACAACATCGAGGTGCTGCAGCTTGCCGCCGGCACGCCCTTCGGCGTGGGCAACGGCCTCGCCAACGCCATCACCGGCAGCGCGGACAACAACACGCTGCTCGGCGGCGCGGGCGATGACACGCTCGATGGCGGGGCGGGCACGGATGTGCTGTTCGGCGAGGCGGGGGCGGATGACTTCATCATCCGCGCCGGCGGCGGCTTCGAGACGATCGGCGACTTCGCGCCGGGCCAGGATGCGCTGGTGCTGGTCGGCACCGGGCTATCCAGCGTGGCGCAGGTGAAGTCGCTGATGGTGCAGCATGGCGCCGACATCGCGCTGAACCTCGGCGGCGGCGACGTGGTGCATATCCGCGGCGTGCAGATCGCCGACCTGAACGAGACGAACATCCAGTTCGGCTGAGCGTGATGGCCGTAGGTGCGAAGGCACCGAAGGGCTGAATCACGCGAACAAAGACTACCCGCCGAAGCGCCCCTGCCCCGGCGCTTCGGCCCAGGCCTGGAAGGGGGCGGAGGCTGTCACCCCGCCGGCCCGGATCAGGCCGAGCCAGACCTCGGTCGCGCGCACGAAGGGGTTCACCCCGCGCGGCCAGATGGTGAGGCTCATCGCCTCGGCGATGCAGGGCTCGGGCACGCCGAGGCCATAGGCGGCCGCGATCTCCGCCGCGAGGCCGAAGGGCTCGTCGCAGGCGGTGTGGATGGCGATCAGGGCGAGCCGCGCATCGCCCTCCGCCAGCGGGCTGCCGGCCAGCAGCGGGCGCAGCCCCGCCACATAGGCCTCGGCCGCCGGCACGCCGGGGAACAGCGCCTGCCAATGCTGCGCGAGGCACGCATGGCGCCGCGCCCCCGCCGCCCAGCCGACCAGGCGGAAGATCGCCGCCGCCATCGCCTCATCCCCGCCGGCGGCGCGGAACTTCGCGACGTGATGCGTGCCCACCGGCTCCTCGCAGGCGGCCAGGATGGCGACCCAGACGATCTCCTTCTGCAGCGGGCTCAGATGCCGCTGCTCCAGCGTCAGGGCGCGATACATCGCCTCATAGGCCGCGTGCAGCTCGGGCAGGGCGGCGGCCAGCGCGCCGTGATGCGGCAGCACGAAGCCGCGCGCGGCGCGGATCCTCGCGATGGTGTCGCGCACATGCTCAGGGGTCATGCGCGATGCTGGTCCGGCCCCGCGCGACGGGTCAAGCGCCGGTGGCTGGCAAGGCCGGCGCAACGTGCTTCACTTGGCCGAACACGATAACGGGAGGCCCCCATGCGCCGTCGCCACGCCCTCAGCCTGCTCGCAGCCCCCTTGCTGCTGCCGCGCATCGCCACCGCACAAGCTGCCTGGGCGCCGACCCGCCCGGTGACGCTGGTGGTCCCCTTCCCGCCCGGCGGGCCGACGGACCTCGCCGCGCGCGTCATCCAGGCGGGGATGCAGGCGGCGCTCGGCCAGCCGGTGGTGGTGGACAACCGCCCGGGCGCGACGGGGGCCATCGGCAGCCGCTTCGTCGCCGCCGCGCCGGCCGATGGGCACACGCTGCTGGTCGCCGCCAGCGGCACGCTCACCATCAACCCGGTGGTGATGCGCAGCCCCGGCTATGACGTGGAGCGCGACTTCACCCCCGTCACCCTGGTGATGACCGCGCCCAACATGCTGGTGGTCCACCCCTCGGTACCCGCGCGCAGCGTGGCGGAGGTGGTGGCCTGGATGAAGGCGCAGCCGGGCGGCGCCAACTACGCCTCCTCCGGCGTCGGCTCCTCCGAGCAGCTCGGCATGGAGCTGTTCCGCCTGCGCACCGGCACCGAGGCCAATGCCGTGCCCTTCGCCGGCGGCCCGGCGGCGGCGACGGCGGTGATCCAGAACACGGCGCCCATCGCCATGCTCAACGCGGCCACCATCGGCCCGCATGTGCTCTCGGGCGCGGTGCGCGGCATCGCCATCGCCGGGCCGCGCCGCTTCCCTGCCCTGCCCGACGTGCCGACCATGACCGAGCAGGGCCTGCCCGAGATCGTCAGCGGTTCCTGGACCGCCATCGTCGCCCCGGCCGCCACGCCCGAGCCGGCGCTGGCGCGGCTGAACGAGGTGATCGTCGCCGCGCTGCGCACCCCGGAGGTGACGGAGCGCCTGGCCCGCGTCGGCTTCGCGGTGGATGCCACGCCGCGCGCCGATCTCGGCCGGCTCATCGCCGCCGACCTCGCGCGCTGGCGCCAGGTGGTGCGCGATGCGCGGATCGAGGTGAACTGAAGCAGCGGCCATGACGGATGCGGCGGTCGCGGGCTGGCTCGCCTTCCTCCGCACCACGGAGCGGCTGAAGGACACGCTGCGCAGCGGCCACACCGCCGGCGGGCGGCAGGAGAGCACGGCCGAGCACAGCTGGCGGCTTTGCCTCTTCGCCCTGCTGCTGGGTGATGCGCTGCCGGGCGTGGATGCGGCGCGCCTGATGCGGATCTGCCTGGTGCATGACCTGGCGGAGGCGCTGACCGGCGACATTCCCGCCCCCGCCAAGGACAGCGCGCCCGACAAATCCGCCGCCGAGCGGGCCGCCATGCAGGCGTTGACCGCGCCCCTGCCGGCGCCCGCCCGCGCCGAGATCCTCGGCCTGTGGGAGGAATACGAGGCCGCGACGACGCGCGAGGCGCGGCTCGCCAAGGGCCTCGACAAGCTGGAGACGATCCTGCAGCACAGCCAGGGCCGCAACCCGCCCGGCTTCGACCTCGCCTACAACCTCGGCTATGGCCGGGCCGAGACGGCGGTGGAGCCGCTGCTGGCGCGGCTGCGCGAAAGCCTCGATGCGGCGACGCGCGCGCGCCTGGCCGAGGACGCCCTCAGCCCGCCAGGAACGCCCTGACTTCCTCCAGGAAGGCCGCCGGGTTCTCGGCATGCAGCCAATGCCCCGCCGCGATGGTGGCGAAGCGCACCGCCGGGAACAGCGCGCGGAACAGCGCGTGGTGCTCGGGGCGGATATAGGGGGAATGGCTGCCGGCCAGCACCAGCGTCGGCCCGGCATAGCGCCCCGCGAGCGCCGGCCAGCCGGCGATCTCGGGCATGCCAGCGGCGATCTCGCCGATGCCGATGCGCCAGCGCGGCACCTCCTCGGGGAAGACCAGGTTCTGCAGCAGGAAGGCGCGCAGGGCGGGCACCGGCACGGCCAGGGCGAGCGCCGCATCGGCCTCCCGCCGCGTCAGCCCCGGCGCCAGCGGCATGGCGCGCATGGCGTTGAGGTATTCGGCGAAGAGCGGCGCGGGATAGGTCACCGGCGCGATATCCGCCACGATCAGCCCTGCGATGCCCTCGGGACGCGCCAGGGCGAGGGCCATCGCCACCTTCCCGCCCATGGAATGGCCCAGCACCGTGGCCGGCCAGGCGCCCAGGCCCTGCAGCGTCTCCGCCACATCGGCCGCCATGTCGGGATAGGCCATGCCGGTCGCGTGCGGCGAGGCGCCGTGGTTGCGCAGATCGAGCGCGATCACCCGCCAGCCATCGCCCGCCAGCGCCTTCTGCACCGCGCCGAAATTCTGCCGCGCGCCGAACAGCCCGTGCAGCAGCACCAGGGGCGGGCCCTCGCCCAGCTCTGTGACGGCGAGCTTCATCCGAAGGCCGCCAGCACGACCGAGGCCACGATCAGCAACCCGCCGACGATCACATCCCAGCCCAGCGGTTCCCCCAGCCAGAGGGTGGAGACCAGCACGCCGAAGGCGGGCACCATCAGGAAGCCCACCGAGGCCACCGCCCCGGGCAGCTTCCGCCCCGCCTCGATCACGCACCAGGTGCCGATGGGGGCGGCGATCAGCCCGATATAGGCCAGCGGGATCCAGCCCCCGGGGCCGACGCCACCATCTGGTTCGAACCACAGGGCGCAGGGGATGAGCACCAGCGTGCCGATGCCGAAGCACCAGGGCAGCAGGTCGAACATCGGGGTCTTGGGCGGCCATTTGCGGCTGGCGATGATGGCGAAGGTCCAGAGCAGCGCGGCCAGCACCAACAGCAGATGGCCGACCAGCGCCTCCCGCTCCTGCCAATCCACTGCCCAGGGACCGATCAGCACCGCAGCCCCGGCCAATCCCATGCCCGCCGCCAGCCAGCGTCGCGCCGAGACCTTCTCGCCCAGCACCAGCACCGAAAGCGGGATCAGCCAATAGGTCACGACGTTGGAGAGCACCGCGGTGCGCCCCGCCGGCACCATCGAGACGGCGACATGGGTCAGCGCGAAGAAGCCGCCGAGCTGGAAGACGCCCAGGAACAGCACCGCGATGCGATCCTCCGCCGCGGGCAGGCGCAGCCGGCCAAGCGCCGCCAGCAGCAGCGCCGCCACCAAGGCGGCCAGCCCGGCGCGCCCCGTGCCGAACCACAGCGGCGTGGCGTCGTCGAGCGCGAATTTCGTGATCGGCCAGGCACCGCCGAACAGGATGACGGCTGCGAAAAGCAGCCGAAAGGCGGAAGCCATGGGCATGCCGGCAGGCTATACCCTCGGCAGGCGCCGGGGAAAGCCGCTTGCCGTCACCATCTTCATGAAGTTCACGAAATCGTGAGCCTCAGCCCGGAAAACCCGCCAGCATCGCCGCCCGGATGGCCAGCGCCTCGGCCGCCGCGCCCTGGGGGGTGCGGGGCTGGAGGTCGGACTCGGTCAGCATCGCGCCCGCCGCCACGTCGCGCGCCAGCGCCACGCCATGGGCCAGGCCGATCGGCACCGCGGCCTCGGCCCGCGACCGCGCGGCCGGGATGCACTTGCCCCAGACGGTCGAGCCCCCCTCCCCGTCCAGCATCTCGCCGCGCCGGAGCGGGCGCTTCGCCACTGCCACGCAATCCGCCGCCCAGGTCTCGGGACTGCCGGTGGCCTCGCGCCGCAGCGCCGCCGAGGCGACCGACACGCCTAGCTCAAGTCCGATGAAGTGATAGGGCCGCCACAGCGCCGCGTAGCGACCGGTGGAATCGGTGGCGACGCCGTATTCGGCGAAGCAGCGCCGGGCATACTCGGTCTCGCCCTCGAACACCGCATAGACGCCCCAGCGGAGGTTGTCGGGGATCTCCGCGCCGTCCCGCGTGAGGGAGGAGATCACCTCCACCACGCCCTTGCGCGCCAGGATGCCGCCCTCATTGTGCGGGCGCAGCAGGTCGGGCAGGCCGGCGGTGCCGCAGGGCGGGAAGGCAAGGCCATCCTCGGGCGGCGCAAGGCCCGTGCCATTGGCGATCGCCGCCATCTCGATGCCTGACTTCGTGCCATCGAGGAAGGAGTTGAACATCCGCGGGTTCATCCCCCCGGCCTCGGCCTGGGCGGCGCTGAGGCCGTAGAAGTCCCACACCGTCTCGGGCGTGCTGGCGTGATAGGCCGGCAGGTACTTCGTGCCCTTGCCGGCGGCGATCACGCTGAATCCGCCGGCGCGCAGCGTGTCCACCATCTCCGCCACCAGGGCCGGCTGGTCGCCATAGGCCATGGAGTAGACAAGGCCCGCCGCCGCGGCCTCGCGCGCCAGCAGCGGGCCGGCCAGGACATCGGCCTCGACGTTGACCATCACCACATGCTTGCCGTGGCGCAGCGCGTGGCGGGCATGGATCAGGCCATGGGCAGGGTCGCCGGTGGCTTCCACCACCACCTCGACCTGGGGCGATTCGATCAGCGCCCGCGAATCCTCGGTCAGCCAGGTCGCCCCGGTGGCGCAGGCATGGTTCGCGTCGCGCGCCTGGCCGGCTTCCTCGGGCCAGTGGATGCGCGCCAGCGCCGCGCGGGCGCGGGGGATGGAGAGGTCGGCGATGCCCAGCACATGCAGCCCCGGCGTGCGCCGCGCCTGGTGCAGGAACATCGAGCCGAACTTGCCCGCGCCGATGACGGCGACGCGCACCGGCCTTCCCTCCGCTGCCCGGCGGGCGAGCATCCGATGCAGGTTCATGGTGCGGTCTCTCTCAGGGTTGGTACCAGCGGCGCTGGCGATAGCCGGGCAGCGGCCAGGCCGAGCCGGGACGGCGCAGCAGCAGGATGGTGCCCGCCGCCGCGCCGAGCACCGCCGCGCCCTGGGAGCCGGCCCGCAGCCAGGGATCGCCCAACCGCCTGCCGCGCCAGGCGATCAGCAGGGCCAGGGCGATCAGCGGCAGGCCGATCATCGGCGCCAATGCGCCCCTTCGCCGATCCCGTCATCCACCGGCAGGATCACGCCGTTGATGTGGCTGGCCAGGGGGCTCGCCAGCAGCAGCACGGCACCGGCCACCCCTTCCGCCAGCGCGCCGCGCGCGCCGCCCGGGACATCCGCCTTGGCCGGCACGGGGCGTGGCGCCACGCCATTCACACGAAAGCCCCGCAAGGCCATCTCGCGCGCCTGCGCGATGGTGAAGTCCCGCGCATAGCCGCGTGCCCCGGCCAGGGAGGGGTGCGGCACGGCGCCGGGTTGCTCGGCGACCGGCAGGATGTTCACAACTTGGCCCTCGGGCCGCAGGAACCTGGCGGCTGCGCGATTGACCAGCACCATGATCTCCACGGATTCGCGCAAGCCCAGGCGCCAGGCCGCCTCGTCGCCTTCATCCTTGGGCCCGTCGAGGGTGAGCGAAGTGCCGGTGACGACAATATCGACGCCGCCGAGTTGGTCGCGGCCCATCTCGAAGGCGGCATCGACCTGTGCCGGATCCCGCAGATCGAGCTTCGCGAACACCACCCCGGCGGCACGGCGCAGGCGCGGCCGCAACCGGGTGAGCGGCGCCTGGGCAGGGTCCACCAGCAGCAGCGAGGCGCCGTAATCGGCGAACATGCCCGCCACCGCGAGGGGCAGCGCCCCCGACGCGCCGCTGAGCAGAACGGTCTTGTCCTCGAAATCCAGCACCCGCCCTCGCTTCTGAGTCTCAGAATGTCAGCATGATCTTACCGATATGCGCGCTGCTTTCCATCAATCGATGTGCTTCGGCCGCGCCTTCGAGCGGGAAGGTCGCGTGGATCACCGGCCCGGCCTGCCCGGCTTCCAGCAGGGGCCAGACCTTGGCCGCCAGCGCGGCGGCGATCGCCCCTTTCTCGGCCGTTGTGCGCGGGCGCATCGTGCTGCCCGTCACCGTCAGGCGCTTCACCATGATGGGGCGCAGATCCACGCTCTCGGCCACATGGCCGTTGAGGAAGGCGATCATCACCAGCCTTCCGTCCAGCTTCAGGGCGCGGATGTTCTTCGCGAAATAGGGCGCGCCGACCATGTCGAGCACGACATCCACACCCTTGCCGCCGGTTGCCTGCTTCACCGCCTCGCCGAAATCCTGGGCGCGGTAGTCGATCGCCACATCGGCGCCGAGCTTCAGGCAGGCCGCCACCTTCTCCGGACTGCCCGCGGTCGCCAGCACCGTGGCGCCGAAGGCCTTGGCCAGCTGGATGGCCGTCACACCAATGCCCGAGGTGCCGCCATGGATCAGCACGCTCTCCCCGGCCGCGAGGCGCCCATGGCCGAACAGATTGGCCCAGACGGTGAAGTAGGTCTCCGGCAGGGCGGCGGCGCGCAGCGCGTCAAAGCCCCGCGGCCAGGGCAGCGCCTGCGCCTCGGGTGCGACGCAGTACTCGGCATAGGCGCCGCCATTGGTCAGGGCGGTCACCTTGTCGCCCAGGCGGTAGCGCGTCACGGCCGCGCCCAGCGCCACGACCTCGCCGGCACATTCCAGGCCGAGCAGCGGACTGGCGCCAGGCGGCGGCGGGTAGCTGCCGCTGCGCTGGGCGACGTCGGGGCGGTTCACGCCCACCGCCTCGACCCTGATCAGCACCTCATCCGCCCCGGGCTGCGGCACCGGGCCGGTGGCGAGGGTCAGCACCTCGGGCCCGCCGCCCGCGCCATGGGCGATGAATCGCATTGCCGCCGGGATGGCCGCCATGATCCGCTCCGTATCCTGTTGGCCGGCAGGGACCATGCGGGGCCGCGCGTCGTCAACCCGCGCCCGGTTGCACAGGCCCGAGGCTTGCACGCCTGTCGCGCCGCGTGGGACCCTGCCGCACGGTTTCGCGAGGACAGGAGAGGGCATGCCGCGGATCGGCCGCAGGGCCGTGCTGGGAGTCGGGCTTGTGCCGCTGGTCGCGGGGCCGGCGGGCGCGCAGGCGCCGGCCGAGCTGCGGATCGGCGGGCTTTTCCCGGTCTCCGGCCCGCTCGGCTTCCTCGGCGATGAGAGCTTCCGCGGCCTCGAGCTGGCCGTGGAGGAACGCCAGGCGGCGGGCGGGCTGTTCGGCCGGCCCTTGCGCCTGCTGCGCACCGACGCGCCGGACGAGATGACCGCCGCCACCGAGGCGCGGCGCCTGCTGGCCGGCAATGACCGGGTGGCGGTGCTGTTCGGCAGCTTTGCCTCGGCCATCGCCCTGCCGGCCAGCCAGGCGGCGGAGCTGGCGGGCGTGCCCTTCTTCGAACTCGCCGCCCTGGCCGATGCGGTGATGGATCGCGGCTTCCGCTTTCTCTTCCGTGCCTCGCCGCGCGCCGCGGATTTCGCCGAGACAACGCTCGGCGCCGTGACCGGGCTGCTCGCCCCTGCCTTCGGCCGGGCCGCGGACCAACTGAAGCTCGCCATCGCGCATGAGGAGGCGGCCGGGGGCCAATCCGTGGCCACCGCGCAGGAGGCGATGATCCGCGCCCAGGGGCTGAACCTGGTGGAGCGCGTGGCCTATGCCTCGCGCGCGGCGGATCTCGGTGCGGTGGTTCAGCGGCTGCGCGGGCTTGAGGCCGACATCGTGCTGCATGCCGGCGCGCCGGGCGATGAGGTGCTGCTGTTCCGCGCCCTGCGCGAGGCCGGCTGGCGGCCACGCATGGTGATCGGCACGGCGGGCGGCTACGGCGTGACGGAGAATGCGCGCAGCCTGGGCGATGCCTTCCTCGGCGCGATGAGTGCGGATTTCACGCCCTTCGCCGTGCATGAACGCCACGCCCCCGGCGCGCCGGCCTTCGCCGAGACCTATCTGCGCCGCTACGGCGCTGAGCCGCGCTCGGGCCACAGCCTCGCCGCCTGGGTCGGGGCGCGCTGGTTCCTCGAGGCGCTGGCGCGCGCCGGCTCGACGGAGCGCGACCGGGTACGCGCGGCGGTGCTGGCGCTCGATGTGCCCGAGGGCGGGAGCGCGACCGGCTGGGGCGCGCGCTTCGATGAGCGCGGGCAGAACACGCGGGCGAAGCCGGTGCTTTGCCAGTGGCAGGCGACCGCGCAGGGACCGCGCCAGATGGTGGTGGGGCCGAGCGCGGCCGCGACGGCGGAGCTGGTGCCCCGCCTGGGCCCCTAGGGCCTGTGGACAATTGGTTTACGGGCGCATCCGGCGGCGCTTTTTCGCGCTGGGTGCGTTGGCCATGCTCGCCGATGGATAGCCATCGGCTCCGCTGTCCGCCTTCCCAGCGCAAAAAATCCCTCGCCGGCCGCATCCCGGCCCCAACTGTCCACAGGCCCTAGAGCAGGCTGCGTTCTGATCAACGCAGCTCGTGCTCTGGAAATCATTGAATCTAGAGCAATAAATGCGTTCAGCGTCGCGGCAGTGCCGCGACCCATCTGAACGCATATTGCTCCAGAGGTTTACTCCGCCGCCATCGCCAGCGGGCTGCCCGGCAGGCGCCAGCCATACTGCTTGTCGAGGCCCAGCGCCTGCACGATCGCCACGCCGCGCGCCAGGTGATCGGGCTTGAGGCCCGTCAGCGGCCGGCGGAGATCGCCCGCCGGCAGGCCCACCGCCTTCATCAGCGACTTCACGGCGACCGGGTTGATGGCGCTGTAGGTGAAGTGCAGCAGCGGCAGCAGGCGCAGATAGGTCTCCCGGAACACCACGGATTGCGCCGGCGTGGTCCAGGGCGTGGAGAGTCGCGCCATGCCGGCGGGGTCGATGTTGCCGGTCATGTTCGCCGTGCCGTGGCCGCCGAGCGACATGGTGGGCACGACCAGGCCGAGGTTCGGGCTGTCGCAGCACATGATCGTCGCATCGGGCGCGGCGGCGCAGACCTGCGCCACCTGGCCGACGCGGGTGGTGCTTTCCTTCAGCACGACGATGTTGGGGTGCTTCATCAGCCGCAGCAGATGGTCCCAATGCAGGTCGGACTTCACGCGCGGCGGGTTGTTGTAGATGCCGATGGGGAGTTCCACCGCATCGGCGCATTCGGCGAAATAGGCCTCGATGTCGTCCTCGGGCGCGCAGATATAGGCGGGCGCGGCCAGGATCGCGCCATCGGCGCCCGACGCCTTGGCGTGCTGGAGATACTTGATCGTCGCCGCCGTCGAAGTGCCGGTGCAGCCATAGAAGAGCTTCATGCGGCCATCCTTCATGGCCGCCGTGCGCTCGACGATCTCGCGCCGTTCCTCCGGCGCCAGCATCGAGACCTCGCCGGTCGAGCCCATGATCAGCACGGCCGAGGTGCCGTTCGCCGCGTGCCAGTCCAGCAGCGTGCGGAAGGCGCCGAAATCGACGCTGCCATCGGCGTTGAAGGGGGTGATGAGGGCGACGAAGGACCCCTCGATCCGCATCTTCGACATCAGGCTGCTCCGCGTTGCGTGCCCAAGACCTAGCAAAGCGCCGCGCCGATTGACAGGGGATGCAGCGCGCCGCGAGATCAGGCGAGGGAGACCAAGGCATGACCGAGAGCTTGCTGCTGCACGGCTATTTCCGTTCCTCCGCCGCCTGGCGGGTGCGGATCGCGCTGAACCTGAAGGGTGTGGCGCATGCCCACGCCTTCCGCCATCTGCGCAAGGGAGAGCAATCCGCGCCGGATTTCATGGCGCTGAACCCGCAAGGGCTGGTGCCGGCGCTGGAGGTGCCGGGGATGGGTGTGCTGACGCAGTCGCTGGCGATCCTGGAATGGCTGGAGGAAACGCAGCCGGGCGCGAAGCTGCTGCCCGCGGATCCCTGGGGCCGGGCACGGGTGCGCGCGCTGGCGCAGATCGTGGCCTGCGACATCCACCCGATCCAGAACCTGCGCGTGCTGCAATACCTCAAGCACAGCCTGGGTCAGGAGCAGCCGGCGATCGACGAATGGGTGCGCCACTGGGTCGGCCTCGGCCTCGCCGCCCTGGAGGTGCGTCTCGGCGAGGCGCAGACGGGCCGCTTCTGCCATGGCGACACGCCGGGGCTGGCGGATTGCTGCCTGGTGCCGCAGCTCGGCAATGCCCGGCGCTTCGGCACCGACCTCAGCGCCTATCCGCGCGTGCTGGCTGTGGAGGCGGCATGCAACGCCCTGCCCGCCTTCGCCGAGGCGGCGCCCGGCGCGCAGGCGGACGCGGAGTAGCCCTCGCCCGCCCTGCGGCGTAAAGCTGCGCGAAACCGCCGGAGAGAAAGCCCATGACCACCCGTCGCAGCCTTATCCGTGCCACCGCCCTGCTGCCGCTCGCCGCCCCCGCCTTGGCCCAGCCTGCATGGCCGTCGCGCCCCATCACCATCGTCGTCCCCTTCCCGCCTGGCGGGTCGAACGACCTGCTGGCGCGGCCGCTGGCGCAGAAGCTCCAGGCCGCCCTCAACGGCCACCCCGTGGTGGTCGAGAACCGTGGCGGCGCCGGCGGCACGGTGGGCGCGGCCGCGGTGGCCCGCGCCACGCCGGATGGGCATACGCTGATGTGGGGGCATGTCGGCACGCTCGCCGTGAACCCCTTCATCTACCCCAACAACCCTTATGACGTGCTGCGCGACTTCGCGCCTGTCGCGCTGGTGGCGACCCTGCCCTCGGTGCTGGTGGTGCACCCCTCGGTCGAGGCGCGCACGGTCGAGCAGTTCATCGCGCTCGCCAAGGCGCGGCCGGGCACGCTGGAATACGGCAGCGCAGGCAATGGCGCGGCGTCGCACATCACCATGGCCGCCTTCGCCGATGCGGCCGGGATCGAGCTGACCCATGTGCCCTATCGCGGCAACGGGCTGATGCTGGCGGATCTTTTGGCGGGCCGCGTGAAGTGCAGCTTCGCCGGCGCGCCGGTGGTGCTGCCCGCGGCGCGCGACGGCAAGCTGATCGCGCTCGGCATGAGTGCCGCCGGCCCCTCCGCCGCCCTGCCCGGCATCGCCCCGGTGGCCGGCGCGCTGCCCGGCTTCGAGATGGTGCAGTGGCACGGGCTGGTGGCCCCCGCCGCCACGCCGCGTGAGGTCGTGGTCCGCATCAACACGGCGGTGAACGGGCTGCTCGGCGATGCGGAGCTGACCCAGCGCCTGACCATGGAAGGTGCCGACGCCGCCCCGCGCACGCCCGAGCAGTTCCGCGCCCTGATCGCCGCCGAGCTCGACCGCTTCCGCGTGCTGATCGCGCGCGCCGGGATCAAGGCGGACTGAATGCCGCCGATGACGGAAGGGCGCAGCCGGCGCTGCGCCCGCGAGCGCCGGACGTCTGAATCGGCGGCGCCATGACAATCACCATCACGCTGGCCTGCGGCGCCTATGACCGCGTCGTTCCCCTCCTCGATGGCCGTGTGGCGGTGGCGGGGGCGCGGGTGATCGCGGTGCCGATGCCCTCCGAACAGAGCTTCCCGCGCGCTGTCACGCGCGCGGAATTCGACGTGACGGAACTCTCGCTCAGCTCGCAGATCCTCCAGGTCTCGCGCGGCGAGGGCGCCTATGTGGCGCTGCCGATCTTCGTCGCGCGCGCCTTCCGCCATGGCTGCATCTATCTGCGCGCGGATGCGGGCATCGCCACGCCGCGCGACCTGGAAGGCCGGCTTGTGGGCATCCCGGAATACCAGATGACACTGGGGCTGTGGCTGCGCGGCATCCTGGCCGACGACCATGGGGTGGCGGTGAACGCCATCCGCTACCGCACCGCCGGCACCAACCAGGCCGGGCGGCGGGAACGCCTGCCGCTGGAACTGCCGCCGGAGATGGATGTGGCGCCGCTGCCGCCGGGCAGCACGCTCAATGCCGCGCTGCTCGCGGGCGAGATCGACGCGATCTTCTCCCCCACCCCGCCCGAGGCCTTCACCGCGGGCGACCCGCGCGTGGTGCGCCTGTTCCCGGATCCGCGCGCGGCCGCCATCGCCTTCCACCGGCGCACCGGCTTCTTCCCGATCATGCATGTGATGGGCATCCGCCGCGACGTCCTGGCGCGCGACCCCGGACTGGGCACGGCGCTGCTCGCGGCCTTCTCGGAGTCGAAGCGTCTCGCGCTGGCGGAATGGCGGGCGAAGCTCTCCTCATCCTCGCCGGCCACGGTGCTGCCCTTCCTGGCGGAGGAATGGGCGGCGATGGAGGCGATGCTCGGCCCCGAGCCCTACCCCTATGGGATGGCGGCGAACCGGGCGGAGCTGGCGGCGATCTGCCGCTGGTCGCACGCGCAACACCTGTCGCGCCGGGCTGTCACGCCGGAAGAGCTGTTCGACCCGGCGACGCTGGAAAGCTGAAGGCGCTCAGGCCTCGTTGGTGTCCGGGTGGCGCAGCAGCCAGAGGCGCTCATGTGCCGCGACCAGGCTTTCCATGTTCTTGCGGCGGTTCACATCGGGGGCGACAGGGCGGCGGGTCAGCATCATCTCGAGGATGCGCAGAAGCTCCTCGGCGACCTCATAGTCGCCCTGGTCGCAGGCATGGTGGAAGGCGATCAGGATCTTGTCGGACAAGCGGCGCGTATGCCGAGGAGGCGTGCCGCCCGCGCGTCCACCATCCCGGCCTCCGCTGGAGTCACGATCCTCGTCAGACATCGACAACACAACCCCTCTGCGCGACTCGACGCGCTTTTCGATCCTACCATAACCGGGCCTTGGCTTGCCCGAAACCCTCACCAAACAACAAGCCATGAAGAGGGCCTGATTCGCCACACCAGGGCGCGCCCCTCTATCCCGGGCGGCCTGCACGCAACTGGCCGCGCACCGTCTCCGCGATCGCCTCGGGCGAGGTCTCGGGCCGGAACAGCGCGCGCACGCGCCCCTCCGGCCCCACGAGATAGATGAAGGAGGAGTGATCCATCAGGTACTGGGTCATCTCCGGGCGCTGCACGCGGGCGTAGAAGACACGATAGGCACGGGCGACGGCGGCGATCTGCGCCTCGGTGCCGGTCAAGCCGATCATGCGCGGATGGAAGCGGCTGACGTAATCCGCCAGCGCCTCGGGCGTATCGCGCTCGGGATCGATGGTGATGAGGATGGGCGTCACCCGCTCGCCCTGCTCTTCCAGCACGTCGAGCGCCGCGGCGACGATGCCGAGTTCGGTGGGGCAGACATCCGGGCAATAGGTGAAGCCGAAATAGACCAGCAGGAAGCGACCGGCGAAGTCGCGTTCGGTCACGGCGCGGCCGGTGTGATCCGTCAGGCTGAAGGGGCCGCCAAGCGTCATCCCCTGGGGCAGCTGCACCCCCCCGGCGGAGGGCGCGGCCGGCGCATCGCCGCCGAAGACCATGGCCGTCTGGCGCAGGAAGGCATCTGCCACGCTCTCACCCTCGGCGCGGCCGAACCAGGCGAAGCCCCAGGCACCGCCAAGCAGCAGGATGAGCAGGAGAGCGAAGGCGCGGATCAGGATCAGCATGATGCGCGCGAGATAAGCCGCCCCGCCCGCGCCGTCCATAAGGCACGGGCGGGGCGTGCCATCTCAATGTCGCGAGAGCGTGATTTCACCCTCGGGCTGGGCGGTGGAGAAGGTGGAATCCCCGAAGGCCTCTTCCCAGGTGCCGGTGGTGCTGGCGCGCGAGTATTCGGTGGCGCGGTTCTCGAAGAAGTTGGTGTGCTCGATGGCGTTGAGCATCTCATCCAGCCAGGGCAGCGGGTTCTTCTCGATCCGGTAGAGCGGTTCGAGGCCGAGCTGCGTCAGGCGGCGATCCGCGATGAAGCGGATATAGGCCTTGGTCTGAGCGGCATCGAGGCCCTGCACGCCGCCGAGTTCGAAGGCGAGGTCGATGAAGGCGTCCTCATGGTCCACGATGGTCGAGCAGATCAGGTAGAGGTCGCGCTTCAGCTCCTCGGTCCAGATCTCCGGATTCTCCTGCACGAAGGTGCGGAAGAGGCGGATGACGGAGAGGCAGTGCAGCGTCTCGTCGCGCACCGACCAGGAGACGATCTGCCCCATCCCCTTCATCTTGTTGAAGCGGGGGAAGTTCATGAGGATGGCGAAGGAGGCGAAGAGCTGCAGGCCTTCCGTGAAGGCGCCGAAGGCGGCGAGCGTCTTGGCGATCTCGGTCTTGTTCTCGACCGAGAAGGAATGCATGTAGTCGTACTTGTCCTTCATCTCCTTGTATTTGAGGAAGGCGGTGTATTCGATCTCCGGCATGCCGATGGTGTCGAGGAGATGCGAATAGGCGGCGATGTGGATCGTCTCGGTGTTCGAGAAGGACGACATCATCATCAGCACTTCGGTCGGTTTGAAGACCTGGGCGTAGTGCTTCATGTAGCAGTTGTTCACCTCGACATCCGCCTGGGTGAAGAAGCGGAAGATCTGGGTGAGCAGGTTGCGCTCGCTGGCCGAGAGATTCTTCTGCCAGTCCTTCACATCGTCGGCGAGCGGCACTTCCTCCGGCAGCCAGTGGATGCGCTGCTGCTGCAGCCAGGCCTCATAGGCCCAGGGATAGCGGAAGGGCTTGTAGACCGGGTTCGCGGTCAGCAGGTCGAACTTCACCGGCAGTTCGAGGGGCGAGAGCTGCCCCTTGGGGATCGAATCGTCAGGCATTGTCGGTCTCGGCTTGGAAAGTGTTCAGGTTTCGCGCGCGTCGGGCGCGCGCAGGGTCTTGGCGAGATCCTCGGCGATCCGGTCGAGGTCGGCGACAAGCCGCCGCACCTCGGTCACCGGGCCGCGCAGGTCCAGCAGCAGGTCGAGCTGACGCTGCGCGGCGCTTTGCCGCGCGGCCAGCAGCTGCACCTTCGCATGTGAGGAGGCCTCGAGAAGATTCATTGGCAGGCGAGGCATTCTTCGTAGTTGTTGGAGGTCGCCGGCGGCGGGGTCAGGTTCAGCTGGCGCGGCGCATCGTCCTTGTGCGCCGTCATCACATCGCCCTGGCCGACCACCTTCTCGCTGATCGTGTCCGCGCGCTGGATGGACAGGCTGCGGCAGTAGTAGAGCGACTTCACGCCCTTCTTCCACGCCATCATGTGGATCTGGTGCAGGTCGCGCTTCGAGACGTTGGCGGCGAGGAAGACGTTCACGGATTGCGACTGGCACACATAGGGCGTGCGGTCCGCGGCATGTTCCACCACCCAGCGCTGGTCGAGCTCGAAGGCGGTCTTGAAGGTGTCCTTCTCCTGCTGCGTCAGGAAATCGAGGTGCTGCACGCTGCCCTTGCTGACGGTGATCGAGGTCCAGGTCTCCTCATCGTCGCGGCCATGCTTGGCCAGCACGCGCTTGAGGTGCGGGTTGCGCACGATGTAGCTGCCCGAGAGCGTCTTGTGGTTGTAGACATTGGCCGCGATCGGCTCGATGCCCGGGCTCGCGCCGCCGCAGATGATGCTGATCGAGGCCGTCGGCGCGATCGCGATCTTGTTCGAGAAACGCTCCATGATGCCGTATTCGGCGGCATCCGGGCAGGGCCCGCGCTCTTCCGCCAACTGGCGGGAGGCCGCATCCGCCTGCTCGCGGATGTGCTTGAACATCTTCTTGTTCCACACCTTCGCGATCGCGCTCTCGAAGGGCACGTTCAGCGCCTGCAGGAAGGAGTGGAAGCCCATCACGCCCAGGCCCACCGAGCGCTCGCGCATCGCCGAATAGCGCGCGCGCGCCATGGAATCGGGCGCGGTGTCGATGAAGGACTGCAGGACGTTGTCCAGGAAGCGCATCACGTCCGGGATGAACCGCGGATCGTCCTTCCACTCGAACCAGGTCTCGCAGTTGAGCGAGGAGAGGCAGCACACCGCGGTGCGCTCCATGCCGTGCTGGTCGATGCCGGTGGGCAGCGTGATCTCGGAGCAGAGGTTCGAGGTCTTGACCTCCAGCCCCGCCAGCTTGTGGTGCTCCGGCCGGGCGCGGTTCACATGGTCCGAATAGACGATGTAGGGCTCGCCGGTCTCGATGCGCGCCGTGAGGATGCGGATCCACAGGCTGCGCGCGGAGACCTTGCGCATCAGCGCGCCATCCTTGGGCGAGACCAGCGCCCATTCCTCGTCATTCTCGACCGCGCGCATGAAGGCGTCCGAGAGGAAGACGCCGTGGTGCAGGTTCAGCGCCTTGCGGTTCGGGTCGCCGCCGGTCGGGCGGCGCATCTCGAGGAATTCCTCGATCTCGGGGTGGTTCACCGGCAGGTAGCAGGCGGCCGAGCCGCGGCGCAGCGAGCCCTGGCTGATGGCGAGAGTCAGGCTGTCCATCACCCGGATGAAGGGGATGACGCCCGAGGTCTTGCCGTTGCGGCCCACCTTCTCGCCGATGCCGCGCAGATTGCCCCAGTAGCTGCCAATGCCCCCGCCCTTGGCCGCCAGCCAGACATTCTCGTTCCACAGGCCGACAATGCCCTCCAGGCTGTCATTGGCCTCGTTCAGGAAGCAGGAGATCGGCAGCCCGCGCGTCGTGCCCCCGTTGGAGAGCACCGGCGTGGCCGGCATGAACCACAGCTTCGAGATGTAGTCATAGATGCGCTGGGCATGCGCCGCGTCGTCGCCATAGGCCGAGGCCACGCGCGCGAAGAGATCCTGGTAGGATTCGCCCGGCAGCAGATAGCGGTCGTCGAGCGTGGCCTTGCCGAAGTCGGTCAGCGCGGCGTCGCGCGACCGATCGATCCGGACCTGGCCATGGCCTTCAAGCTGAACTGCATCAAACACGACGAACCCCCTCATGCGGCCCCGAAGCGGGGCGACTCCCCCATGCGGCGGAGAATGCGCCGGCCTGGGTCACCGCTACAAGATGTAGTGTTGCAACACTCGCCTGCACACCACATCGGCCATGCATATCGCCTGTTGATTTTTTCCGCGGAAGTTGTCCACAGCCACGGAGTTCCGGTTTCGTTCATGAGCGCCGGGTAAATGCGCCCGCCGCCCCTTCACGACAAGACCAGTCTTGGGGCCGCCTGAAGCGGCGTGAAAGCCCCGATTTGCCGCCATCCCCGCTGTCCACATGATCCACAGGCAGAGCCTTCCGCCCAGGCCCGGATGGACGCATCATCCCTGCTCCGCCGCAGGAAAAAGACAGCCGCCATGACCCTGACCCGCCCCACGCGCCGCCACCTGCTCACCGCCGGGCCGGCCACGCTGCTCGCCGCCCCGGCCCTCGCCCAGGTGGCCACGCCCGGCAGCGCCCCCTGGCCCAGCCGGCCCATCCGCATCGTCGTGCCCTTCGGCAGCGGCGGCGGCACGGATGTGACCACCCGGATCCTCGCCCCCAAGCTGGCCGAGATCCTGGGCCAGCCCGTGGTCATCGAGAATCGCCCGGGCGCGGGCGGCGTGGTGGGCAGCGACTATGTGGCCAAGCTGCCGCCCAATGGCGATGTCCTGCTGCTGACCACCCTCTCGCCGCTCGGCCTCGCCCCGGGGCTCTCGGCGCCGATGCCCTTCGACCCGATCCGCGACCTGACGCCGATCGCCCCCACCGTCTTCGTGCCGATCTGCATGGCCATCACCCGGCGCGGCGTGGCGGCGACCACGGCCACCGAGTTCGTCTCCCTGCTGCGGGCGAATCCGGGGCGCTTCCAGTTCGGCTCCTCCGGCGTGGGCAGTTCGGGCCATATCGCGGCCGCCACCTTCGCGCTGAAGGTGGGGGCGGAGGTGGTGCACGTGCCCTATCGCGGCGGCGGGCAGGTCTTCGCCGCGCTGCAATCGGGCGAGATCCACTACTGCATGGACATCCCTGCCCTGCTGAAACCCTTCCATGAGGGAGGCACGGCGCGAATCCTCTTCACCGCCACCGATGAGCGCTCGGCCATGATCCCGGACATCCCGACCGCCGCCGAGGCGGGCGTGCCGGGCTTCAAGGCCTATTCCTGGTATGGCTTCTTCGGCCCCGCCGGCCTGCCGCGCGCGATCGTGGACCGCATGGCCGCCGCGACCGAGCAGGCGCTGGCCGACCCCGCCGTCGCCACCCGCTTCGACGCGCTCGGCACACCCGCCATGCGCGGCTGGACCCCCGAGCGTTTCGCCACCTATGTGCGCGACGAGAACGCCACCTGGGTACCGCTGGTGCGCAGCCTGAATATCCGGGAATAGACACCTTTCGGCAGCGTTCTTGCCCTAGGGGAGGGGCTCCATCCAGGAGCCCCCGGGGTGAAACAGACGAAACATGCCGACATCAAGGTGCAATCCCGCTGTCCTAGCGTGCCGGTGCTGAAGGAGCCCCGGCCATGCCGCAAGCTGACCCTTCCGCCGCGCTGCTGCGCGGCTTCCTGCTGGCCGCGGCCGTGATCGCGCCTGCCGGCCGGCTGAAGCTGATCCCCGAGGCGACAGCGCAGATCCGCCTGTTCCGCCTCGTGACGATGCGCGCCGATGTCGTGCTGGGCCTCACCCCCGGCGAGCTGGCCGCGCTGGGGCAGGGTCCGGACCTGGACCGCCTGGCGCGGCAGATGGCCGAGGCCGGGGAGCTGGTCGCCTGGCGTTATGTCCAGGCCCGTGGGCCGGATGGCGCCACGCGGCTGGCCGCGCGCGGTCGCATCGCGGTGCCGGGCTGCGATGCCCTGTTGATCGAGCGATTCGTCCCCTCCCTGCCAGTGCTGCCGCCACCGGCATAGCCGCGGCGCCGCTTTGGCGCTTTGATGGGCGGGTCACCTGCATGGAGGACGCCCCGCAATGCCGCATGACGGCCATGAGCATCACCACGCCCCGCCCGATGATGGCTGGAAGCACACCGGCGTGCGGGTGATCCCGGGCCACAGCCTGGACACCAACACGGCGCAGACGCCGGGCATGAACCGCGCCGCCGCCATCAACTTCGCCCGCGTCGGCGCGCAGAAGATCTGGGCCGGCACGGTGCACATCCACGCCAATGCCAAGACCGGCGCGCATCACCACGGCGCGCTCGAGAGCGTGATCTATGTCCTGCGCGGCAAGGCGCGGATGCGCTGGGGCGAGAAGCTGGAATATGTCGCCGAGGCCGGGCCGGGCGACTTCATCTTCGTGCCCCCCTATGTGCCGCACCAGGAGATCAACGCCAGCACCGATGAGACGCTGGAATGCGTGCTCGTGCGCTCGGACAATGAGGCGGTGGTGGTGAACCTCGACATCGAGCCGGTGGAGAAGCCCGAATCCGTGGCCTGGGTGGACCCGATCCACAAGGCGCCGGGCTGAGCCTTCAGGCGCCCTCGATCGTCAGCACCAGGGCGCCGCGCTTGCGCCCATTCTCGACCAGGCGATGCGCCGCCACCGCTCGCTCCAGCGCGAAACGGTGGC
This sequence comes from Roseomonas sp. TF40, assembly GCF_057219975.1. Taxonomy (NCBI): domain Bacteria; kingdom Pseudomonadati; phylum Pseudomonadota; class Alphaproteobacteria; order Acetobacterales; family Roseomonadaceae; genus Roseomonas; species Roseomonas sp. TF40. The sequence continues at coordinate 1,075,802 of NZ_JBXVVR010000001.1, forward strand.
CGATCACCGGGCGCAGCACGCCCGATTCCGCCAGCCCGGCAATCTCGCGCAGCCCCGCGGCACGGCCGGGCGAGAAGCCACAGAGCACGCGCCGCCCGCCGCCGAAGGGCCGCCAACTGCCGAGCATCGCCAGCAACTCGCGATGCCCGAAGCTGAGGAACACATGCCGCCCGCCCGGCGAGAGCACGCGCCGCACCTCCGCCGGGCGCGTCACGCCCACCGTGTCCAGCACCAAATCATAGGCCTCCTCGCCCGACCAGATATCCGTCCGCGCGCGGTCCAGCACCCGCGTGGCGCCCAGCCCCGCGACGAGGTCGAGATTCGCCGCGCTGCACAGGCCCGTGACCTCGGCGCCGACATGCCGGGCGAGCTGCACCGCCGCCACGCCCACCGCCCCGGCCGCGCCCACCACCAGCACCCGTTCGCCCTGCCGCACCCGCGCCACGTCGCGCAGGAAGTCCAGGGCCGCGAGGGCGCCGAAGGGCAGCGCCGCCGCTTGCTCGGCCGTGAGGTTGCCCGGCCGGGGGGCAATGGCCGCATCCTCGGCGATGGCGAGGAACTCGGCATTCGCCCCGCCCAGCGCCATCCCGAACACCGCCTCACCCAGCCGGAAGCGCCGCGCCCCCGCGCCGAGTGCGACCACCTCGCCCGCAAATTCCATGCCCATCACCGGCTGGCGCAGCCGGCGCAGCCCGAAGGCGAGGCGCAGCGGCAGCCAGAAAAGCGCCGGGCCGCGAAAGCCGCGGATGCGCGCATCGCCCGAGGTCACGGTGCTGGCCGCCACGCGCACCAGCACCTGCCCCGGCCCGGGGCGGGGCACCGGCAGATCCTCGATCCGCAGCACATCGGGCGGGCCATAGCGGCGGCAGGTCACGGCGCGCATCGGGGTCTCCTTCGGGATGGCCCCGTCTAGCCATGCGAAAACAGCCGGGACACTGGCGAAATCCGGCCATCACCCATACATGGACGCATGGATCCCCACGCCGCCCGCCTCGACTGGAACCATCTGCGCGCCTTCCTCGCCACCGCCGAGGCCGGCTCCCTCTCCGCCGCCGCACGCCGGCTGGGCCTGACCCAGCCCACCCTCGGCCGGCAGATCGCGGCCCTCGAGGCCGATCTCGGCCTCGCCCTTTTCGAGCGCGCCGGCCGCGGCCTGGTGCTGACGCCCGCCGCCGCCGCGCTGCTCGCCCATCTGCGCGGCATGGGCGAGGCGGCGGAGCGCCTGGCCCTGGCGGCCTCGGGCCATTCGCAGGTGCTGGCCGGGCCGATCCGCCTGACCGCGAGCGAGGTCTATGCCGCGCATATCCTGCCGCCGATCATCGCCCGGCTGCGCGCCGCCCATCCCGGCATCACGGTGGAGATCCAGGCCACCAACCGCACCGCCGACCTGCTGCGCCGCGAGGCCGACATCGCCATCCGCAACTTCGAAACGCGTGAGCCGGAACTGATCGCGCGCAAGCTCGGCGAGGATCGGGGGCGGCCCTATGCCACCCCCGCCTGCATCGCGCGGCTGGGGGCGCCGCGCAGCTGGGCGGAACTGGCCGCCGCCGACTTCGTGGCCTTCGGCCCGCCCGCCGAATTCCTGCAGGGCATGCGCGCCTTCGGGCTCGACCTCACCGCCGCGCAGCTGCCGGTGCAGGCCGACAGCCACCTGGTGCATTGGGAGTTGGTGAAGCAGGGCCTGGGCATCGGCTTCATCACGGAGGCGCTGGGCGATGCCGAGCCCGCCGTGCGCCGCGTGCTGCCCGAGGCGCCGCCCATCACCTTTCCCGTCTGGCTCGCCACGCATCGCGAACTCCACACCAGCCGCCGCCTGCGCGTGGTCTTCGACCTGCTGGCCGAAGAGCTTGCCGGGATCCTGCGGCCACGCGGTATTGGTTGACTGCATCAACCACTTCTGTGACCCTCCCGGCAACGAGCAAGGGAGATGAAGCATGGCGTCCTGGACCCCCGCGCGGCGGCATCTGCTCGGCCTCGGCGGCGCGCTGGCGCTGGCCCCGCGCGCAGCGCGCGCCCAGGCCTGGCCGAGCCGCCCGGTGCGCTTCATCATCCCCTTCGCCGCCGGCGGCCCCGTGGAGGTGCCCGGCCGCTTCCTCGCCGACCGGCTCTCGCAATCCCTGGGCCAGCCCGTGCTGGTCGAGACGCGACCGGGCGCGGGCGGGTCGCTCGGCATCCAGGCGGTGCTGGCGGCGAATGACGGGCATACGATGCTCTTCACCACCTCCTCCGTCGTCATCCTGCCGGCGCTGATGCGCAACCCGGGCTTCGACCCGATCGCGGACCTCATCCCCGTCAGCCTGATCTCGGATGCGCCGATGGCCCTGGTCGCGCGCACGGATTGGCCGGTGCGCGATTTTTCCGAACTGCTGCGTCAATCGCGGGCGCAACCCGGCAAATTCTCCTTCGCCTCCTCCGGTGCCGGCTCCACCACCCATCTGGCAGGCGAGTTGCTGAAGGTGCGCGCGGGCATCGACATCCTGCACGTGCCCTATCGCGGCGCCGGCCAGGCGGTGAACGCGCTCTATGCCGGCGACACGGATCTGCTCGTCACCGGGCTGATCGAGACGCTGCGCCATGTGCGGGAGGGTCGCCTGCGCGCCATCGCCGTCACCTCCGCCACGCGCAGCCCCGTGCTGCCCGATGTGCCCGCCATCGCGGAACTCGTGCCGGGCTACGACATGTCGATCTGGTACGGCATGTTCGCGCCGCGCGGCACGCCGCCCGAGGTGGTGCAGCGCCTGGCCGCTGACCTCGCGCCGCACCGCAGCGGCAATCGCCTGGCCGAGCAGATGGCGGCCTCGGGTGCTGCGCTGCTGCTCGACGGCCCGGCCCCGCTCGCCGCGCGCGTGGCGCGGGAGGTGCCGCAATGGAAGGCACTGGTGGCGCAGGCGGGCATCCAGCTCGAATAGCTACAGCAGGCGCCGAAGGATCTCGATCGCCTCATAAGGGGTGGCGGCGGTATGCGCGCCCGCCGCGCCCAGCGCCGCGAGCTTCGCGGCCGCACTCTCGCGCGCGCTGCCGATCAATGCGCCGGCATGGCCCATCTGCCGATCCGCCGGCGCGTGGCGGCCGACCAGCGTCGCCACGACAGGCTTCGGGAAGGCGGCCAAGGCCTCGGCCATCGCGTATTCCTTGTCGCCGCCGATCTCGCCGCAATAGAGCACCGCGCGCGTCGCCTCATCCTGCGCGAGGGCCGCGAGATATTCATGCGGGTTGCGCCCGATCACGGCATCGCCGCCGATATGGATGGCGAGGCGCTGGCCCAGCCCCGCGCGCGTCATCAGCCTGGCCGCGGCCAGCGTCAGCGTGCCGCTGCGCCCGATCAGCGCCACCGGACCCGGCGCGCAGAAGGCCGGCGCCACGGAGCCCAGCAGCCCCTGCCCCGGCACGCAGAGCCCGAGCGTGTTCGGCCCCACCAGCCAGCTGCCGGCGGCGCGCGCGGCCTTCGCGGCCGCGAGCGAATCATGCAGGGCCACATATTCCGCAGCCGCGACGATGGTCGGGATGCGCGCGGCGGCACATTGGCGGATGGCATCCGCCGTGCCTTCGGGCGGCGTGTAGAGCACGGCCGCATCGGGTGGCGCGGGCAGGTCGGCCAGGCGATCGAAGAGCGGCAGCCCTTCCTGCACGCTGCCACCGCGCCCGAGCGCGATGCCGCCGAGCAGCTGCGTGCCGGCCTCGCGCATGCCCGCGATCTGGCGTGCGGCATAGGCGCCCGAGGCGTTGAAGATCACGACGCGGCGCGGGAACTCCCGCAGGAAGGGCAGGCTCATGCCAGTGCCTCCGCCGCGGCGCGGACCAGGGCGCGCGGATCCTCCTCCAGCGCCGCGATGCCGGCCGCGCGCAGCCGCACCATCGCCGCCGCCACATCGAAGCCGCGCGTGGCCGAGGGTGCGGCGGCGAAGCCGACGAAGAGCGGCTTGGGTGCGGGCTGCTTCGCGAGGAAGGCCAGCAGCCCGTCGATGCGATCGCTGAGCGGGCGCGAGGCCAGCGTGGTGTAGAACAGGATGCCCTTCACCTCCGGCCGGGCCGCGAGTTCGAAGGCCGCCGTGAGCCGCGCCTCGGTGGTGTCGGCCGGGCCGCCATGCAGATTGTCCATGAAGCAGGCGGCGCGCAGCCCCGCATCGGCGAGCAGGTCCATCAGGAACATCCCGAGCCCCGCCCCGGCCGAGACCAGCGCGATGTCGCCCGGCATCTCCACCAGCGCGAAGCCGCCCTGCCGCGCGCGCCGTTCCAGCGGCGTCAGCGTGGCATCTTCCAGCAGCGCGCTCATCGCCGGCGTGTCATGGCGATAGCCCGCGACATCGTCGCGCAGGATCTTGGCGTCACAGGCCAGCAGACCGCCGCGCGTGACGGCCAGCGGATTGATCTCGAGCAGCGCGAGATCCTCCGCCCGCGCAAGGCGCGCCAGCCGCTGCGCAAGCCGCGCGACGCGGGCGGCGAGTTGCGGCGGCAGGTCGTCGCGGAGCGCGGCATGGACGGTCTCGGCCGTGTCGGGTGAGTCGGCGTCGATCGGGATTCGGCGCAGCGCCGGGCTGGTCTCGATCTCCACGCCACCCTCGGCGCAGAACAGCACTTCCTGCGTCTGGCGCGTGCCATCCACATGCAGGGCGAGGTAGAGCTCGCGCTCGATCGCCACCTGTTCCTCGACCAGCACGGCCACGGGCCCGGCGATGGCGGCGATGGCCTGGCGCGCCTCTTCCAACGTCCCGGGTGTCGCGAGGCGCACCAGCCCGCGCTTGCCGCGCCCGCCCTCCAGCACCTGCGCCTTCACGACGAGTCCGGGCCAGCCTGTGAAGTCGGGCGCGGGCGCATCGGCCGCCAGCACGACACCGCGTGGCATCGCGATGCCATGGCGCGCCAGCAGCGCCTTGCCATCCGCCTCGGTGAGCCTCATGGCGCGAGGCCCAGCAGCTTCACGGCATGCGCCGCCAATTGCTTCTTCTGGATCTTGGAACTCGCGGTCATGCCGATATCCTCGAAGCCCTGCACCAGGCGCAGGTGGCGCGGCAGCTTGAAGCCGGCCATGTGCGCCTTCGCCCAGGCGAGCAGCGCGGCCTCATCCGCCGTCGCGCCCTCATTCAGCACCACGAAGGCGCAGGGCACCTCCATCAGCCGCGGATCGGGCACGCCGACGACGACCGCCTGCTTGATGGCGGGGTGGCGATGCAGGATGTCCTCGATCTCGGCCGGCGCCACGTTCTCGCCGCCGACGCGGATGATCTCCTTCGCGCGGCCGCAGAATTCCAGCCAGCCTTCCGCATCGAGCCGACCGAGATCGCCGGTGGCGAGCCAGCCCTGCGCATCCAGCGCCGCCGCGGTCTCCGCGGGCTTGTCGAAATAGCCCTGCATGATCGACCAGCCGCGCACCATGATCTCACCCGCCACACCGGCCGGGCAGTCTTCGCCGGACTCGAGATCGCGGATGCGCACTTCGATGCCCGGCTGCGGCCGCATGCGGGCGGCGGCGCGCACCGCCTCATCCTCCCACCAGCAGGATTGCGACACGTTGGGCGAGGCTTCGGACAACCCATAGCCCACCACGCATTCCCGCGCGCCGAGTTCGTCGATGATGCGCCGCACGATGCTCGCCGAGGCCGCCGCCCAGGCGCCGCGCAGCACCAGCTTGCGCGCGGGCCGATCCGGGTGGTTGAGCAGCATCAGCGCCATGGTGTCATTGCCGGAGAAATGCGTGCAGCGCTCGGTCTCCATCAGGCGCAGCGCCTCGCCGGCCTCGAAGCGATCCATCGTCACCAGCGTCGCCACATGCTGCAGGCAGGCGAGGATGGAGAGCGTGGTGCCCGCGACATGGAAGAAGGGCCGCGCCGAGTGGAAGCGATCCGCGACGCGCAAACCCATCCGCCCGCCGGAGAAGAAGCCGTTCGCGCACATGCTCCGATGCGTCAGCAGCACGCCCTTGGGGAAGGCGGTGGTGCCGGAGGTGTATTGCATCAGCAGGATGTCGTCCGGCGTGCAGCAGGGCGCGACGTCCGTTGTTCCCGCTGTAAGAAACGCCTCCCAGCCCATGGCGCCCGCGGGGGCGACGCCGCCGACGACGATGACCTTGGCAAGGTCGGGCAGCGCCGGGTCGGGGAGCGCGTGGTCCACGCCCGGGCAGATCTCGCGCAGCATGGCGAGGAAATCGATCTTCAGCACCTGGGCCGCCAGGATCAGCAGGCGCAGGCGCGACTGGCGCAGCGCATAGGCCATCTCCTGGCCCGTGAAGCGCGTATTCACCGGCACCGTCACCGCGCCGAGCGAGCCGATGGCGAGGAAGATCGCGACCCAGCGCGGGCCATTGCCCATGCACAGGCCGACATGGTCGCCACGCCGCACCCCCGCCGCCGCCAGCGCCGCGCGCAGCCGCGCAACCTCCTGCGCCAACCCGGCGAAGGTGATGCGGCCTTCGGGCGCGACGATGGCCTCGACCTCAGGCGCGATGGCGACCGCGCGCGCCAGCGCGTCCTCGGTGGTGATCGGGCAGATGCGCGCGAGGTCCATCACCCGCCGAACCCCGCCATGGAGCGCCGCCACTCGGCCGCGGCGAGGCTTTCCTCGATCGCCATGAGTTCGGTGGCCAGCGCGCCGCGCGGGTCGCGCTCGAGCCCTTCGTCGATGCAGCGTTTGGCGAGTGCCAATGCGCTCGGCGGCGCCTTGACGATGGTCGCGGTGATCTCGGCGAGTGTCGCCTCCAGCGCCTCGGGGGCCAGGATGCGCGTCACCAGCCCGGCCTCGCGCGCTTCCGCCGCGGTGAGCGTGCGGCCGGTGAACATCATGTCCTTGGCCAGCCGCTTGCCGAGGATGCGGGGCAGGCGCTGCGTCGCCCCCACCGTGCCCCACAGCGCCTCGGGCGTGCGGAAGCTCGCCGCCGGCGTGGCGAGGATGAAGTCGCAGGCGGCGGCGATCTCGCAGCCCGAGCCGATGGCCGGGCCCTCCACCACCGCGAGGGCGGGCATGGGCAGGCGCTCGATCGAGTCATAGGCGGCGAAGGCCTTCACGCGGCGCGCGCGCACCGCATCGTCGCTCATGCCCTTGCGTTCCTTGAGGTCCGCGCCCGCGCAGAAAACCGGACCCGCGGCGCGGATCACCACGAGCTTCGCCGCATCCGCCACCGCCTGGCGCGTCGCGGCGAGCAGCGCCTCGCACAGCGCGACGTTCAGCGCGTTGCGCGCAGCGGGGCGATTGAGTGTGAGCGTCGCAACACCCTCCGCGTCCAGCGTGTAGATCGCGGCCTGTTCCTCGCTCATATCGCGCCTGCTTCCTTCAATGCCTCGATGCGCGCCGCATCATAGCCGAGCCGTTCGGCCAGGATCTCCGCCGTGTGCTCACCCAGCAGCGGCGGGCGCGCGACCGCCGGCTGGTCCCAGCCCTCGAATTTGAACGGCAGGGGCAGCGCGGGAAATTCGCCGAGCAGCGGATGCGCGAAGCCACCCACCATGCCGCGCGCCTGCACCTGCGGGTCCGCCATCACCTCATCGAGCGCCAGCACCGGCCCGTTCGGTACATCCGCCGCATCCAGCGCCGCCACCGCCTCAGCGCGCGTCAGGGACGCGAGCGCGGTGGTCAGCGCCGCCATCACCTCGGCCCGCCGCGCCAATCGCCCGGCATTGGTCGCGAGCCCCTCATCGGCGGCGAGCCCCTCGAGCGCGAGCGCGCTGCAGAGCGGGCGCCAATGCTGGTCGCTGCAGGTGATGTGGAGGAAGCGCCCATCCTTGCAGCGGAAGCTCGCCGTCGGCACGCGGCCCGGATGTTCGGTGCCTAGGCGCGGCGGCACCTCGCCCAGCGCGAAGAACCGCGCCGCCGCGATGGTCAGCAGCGAGACCTGGCCGTCCAGCATCGAGAAATCGACATGCCCGCCCTGCCCCGTCGCCTCGCGCCCGCGCAGCGCCGCGAGGATCGCGATCGCCACCCAGAGGCCCGAGGTGAGGTCCGCCACCGGCAGCCCCGGCTTCACGGGCCCGCCGCCGCGCTCGCCGGTGAGGCTCATCAGGCCGCCCATCGCCTGGAAGACCGTGTCGTAGCCCTTGCGCTGCGCATAGGGCCCCGTCTGGCCGAAGCCGGTGCAGGAGAGGTAGATCAGCCGCGCATTCACATCGCGCAGCGACGCGAAATCCAGGCCCCGGCGCTTGAGCGTGCCGACGGGGAAATTCTCCACCAGCACATCGGCCTGCGCGGCGAGGCCGCGGATGATCGCGCGGCCTTCCGCATGGCGCAGGTTCACCGTGATGCTGCGCTTGGCGCGGTTGCAGGCCATGTAGTAGCCGCTCACGCTACCCCCTGGCCCTTGCGCGAAGGGCTCGAAGCCGCGGGTCTCATCGCCGCTGCCGGGCTGCTCGACCTTGATCACCTCGGCCCCCAGTTCCGCGAGGATCATGCTCGCGAAGGGGCAGGCGAGCACGCGCGACAGGTCGAGGATGGTGAGGCCCGCGAGCGGCTTCATCGATGCACCAGGCGCTTAAGCTGCGCCATCGCCTCGCGCGGCAGGAGTGCCGCGGCCAGCGCCAGGTCGCAGGCGCTGTCGAGCAAGGTCGCCGCGGGCACGATCCGCGTGGCGAGATGCAGCGCCAGCGCCTCCGCCGCGCTCACGCTGCGTCCGGTGGCGAGCAGGTCGAAGGCCGGCTTGGGGCCGAGATGGCGCAGCAGCACGGGGGCGACCAGACGCGGCAGCATCGCATGCTTGGCCTCCGGCCAGCCGAGGCTGGCATCCTCGGCCATGACCACGCCGTCGCAGGCCAGGGCGAGCGACGCCCCCGCGCCCATCGCCACCCCCTGCACCGCGGCGATCACGGGCTTGGGCACCAGCGCCGGCGCGTCCATCAGTGCGACCGTGAGCGCCGAGCGCGCCGCCCGTGCCTCGCCCGCCAGCGCCTGCATCTCCGCGAGGTCGGCGCCGGCACAGAAGGCCGGGCCATGGGCCGCGAGCACGATGGCGCGCACGGCCGCCGCCTGCCCCGCGGCGCTCAGCGCATCGAGCAGCCCCTGGGTCATCGCGCCATTCAGCGCGTTGCGCTTCGCGCCCCGATCGAGGCGGATGATCCGCAGCCCGTCGTCGCGGTCCTCCAGGGTGATCATGCGTCCTCGCCTGCCAGCAGGGCGACCTGGCGCCGTGCCTCGGCTTCCAGCTTGCGGATGGCGCGTGTCAGCACCGCCTCCTCCTGCGGCGTGAGGCAGGCGTTGAAGGCGGCATCGCGTTCGAGGGCCGCGCGCATCAACCCCTGGTGCAGCCGCTGCCCGGCGGCGGTGAGGCGCAGCGCCACCTCCCGCCCATCGGCGCGGCCGGGCGCGCGCAGTACGAGGCGGCGCGCCACCAGCCCGGCGACCGCGCGGCTCGCGAGGCTCTTGTCCAGGCCGCTCTGCTGCGCCAGCGCCTTCAGCGTCATCGGTGCGAAGCCGCCCAGCAGCGCGAGGATGCGCCACTCCATCAGGCTGACATCGAATTCCTGCCGGTAGCGCAGCGCCGCGCCGCGCGAGAGCGCATTGGCAAGGCGATGGATGCGGTAGGAGAGCAGGTCCTTGATGGTGCGCGCGGCCCCCGCCGCCGGCTCTTCCGCCATGCTCAGCCCGCTCCGCCGCCCGGATCCGGATTGACCGGGCCGACGGAAATAGTTTACCCGATCAACCAAATCCTGGGAAGGTGCGCGCCATCATGCCGAGCCAGCCGCCGGCGGTCATCCTCTGCGAGTGTTTCGCCCGCGACGGGCTGCAGCATGAAGCGACGGTGATCGCGCCCGAGGCCAAGGCCGCGATGATCAACCGCATCGCCGATGTCGGCTTCCGGCGCATCGAGATCACCTCCTTCTCCCATCCGAAGCATGTGCCGCAATTCGCCGATGCCGATGCGGTGCTGGCGGCCGTGCCGCCGCGCCCGGGCGTGCTGTTCAAGGCCACCTGCCCGAACCCGCAGGCGGTGACGCGCGCGCTCGCTGCCCGCGCGCAGGGCCGCGGGCCGGAGGAGATCAGCTTCCTGGTCTCCGCGGCCGAGGGCCATACGCGCAAGAACCTTCGTCGCACGCGCGCCGAGCAATGGGAGAATGTGGCGGAGATGGCGCGCCTCGCCGGCGATGCCTTCACCGGCGTGGGCACCATCTCGGTCGCCTTCGACTGCCCCTTCGACGGGCCCACCCCGCCCGAGACCGTGCTGGAAGATGCGCAGCGCTTCGTCGCACTCGGCATCACGCGCATCGCCCTCGGCGACACGATCGGCAGCGCCACGCCGCCGCGCGTGCGCGCGCTGGTGCGGCTGCTGCGCGCGGCCCTGCCGCAGGTGACGTTGATCGCGCATTTCCACGACAGCCGCGGCACCGGCATCGCCAATTGCGTCGCCGCGCTGGAGGAAGGTGTCACGCATTTCGACACCGCGCTGGGCGGCACGGGCGGCCACCCGGCCGGCATCGCCTATGGCGAGGGCTTCACCGGCAATGTCTGCACCGAGGATCTGGTGACCCTGTTCGAGGCGATGGGGGTGGAGACGGGCCTCGACCTCGGGAAACTGCGCGCGGCCGGGCTGGCGGCGGAGGCGCTGCTCGGCCGCACGCTGCATTCCAAGGCGCTGCGCGTCGGGGGCGCCGCGTGATCGAGGGCATCGCCCCCCTGCCCGAGGCGGCGCTCGCCTATATCGACACGCAAGGCGCGGGCGAGGCGGTGGTGCTGCTGCATGCCGGCACCGGCAGCAAGGATGTGTGGGAGCATCAGATCGCGCCGCTGCAGGCGGCGGGCCATCGCGTCATCGCCTATTCGCGCCGGGGGCATCGCGGTTCCGCGCTTGGTGCGATGGAACGCCCCGGCACGGGCAGCGGCGATCTGCTGGCGCTGGCGGAGCATCTCGCCCTCGCGCGCTTCCATGCCGTCGGCACGGCGGCGGGGGCGATCGTGGCGATGGATTTCGCGCTCTCGCATCCCGACAGGCTGATCAGCCTGACGCTGGCCTGCACCATCCTGGGCGTGGTCGAGCCCGACTACCTCGCGCTCAGCCAGCGCCTGCGCCCGCCCGGATTCATGGCGATGCCGGCGGATTTCCGCGAACTCGGCCCGGCCTATCGCGCTTCCGACCCCGCAGGCGTGGCGCGCTGGCTGGCGCTGGAACACGCCGCCATCCCCGGCCCGCAGCTGCGCCAGCCCGTGGCGAACGCCATCACCTGGGCGGCGCTGGAAGGGCTCGACCTGCCCTGCCTGCTGCTGACGGGCGATGCCGATCTCTGGGCCCCGCCCCCGGTGCAGCGGCTTTTCGCGCGGCATCTGCGGCGGTCCGAGCAGGTGGTGATCGCCGAGGCCGGGCATTCGGCGCATTGGGAGCAGCCCGAGGCCTTCAACGCCGCGCTGCTGGACTTCCTGCGGCGGCATGGCGAGGGGCCTTACGAAGGCCACAAGACCTCGCCATGATGTGAACAGGGCACGACGCCGGCGGGCGATCCCAGAGTGCGGATCGGCGGGCGGAGCGGGCCCTACGGGCGAGATGATGCGCAACACCCCGGCGGCCGACGCCGCTTCCCGAGGCTGGCGGCTGCTGGCGCCCTTGCTGCTGGTGGGCTTCGTCCTGGCCGGCTGCACCGCCTCGGCCCAGGGACCCCAGGTCAGGCAGGTCCAGGCCCAGGCGCCGCTCGCCATCCCGGATGGCTGCGACGCCAAGCGCGTGGCGGTGGTGCGCGAGGCCTTCACCCTGGCGCAGCGCCAGACCGACGAGGCCATCGCCTTCCTCGCGGCCAATCCGACGCATCCGCACACGCGCACCTGGTTCGGCACCGGCTCGGTGGAGAAGGTCGAGGCCCGGCTGCGGCTGACGCGCTACATGCTGGAGCCGGGGCGGCACCCGGCCTGGCACTGCGGCACGGTCGAGTCCTGTGGCAATCGCACCACCTTCGCCATCGCCAATCTGCGGCAGGGCTCCATCATGCTCTGCCCGCCCTTCTTCGCGGCAGCGAATGAGGGCGGGGATTCGCGCCCGGGCATCCTGGTGCATGAGGTCAGCCACCTCGTCGCCCAGACCAATGACGTGGCCTATGGCCAGCAGGCGGCGCGGCAGCTCGCGGCGAAGGATCCCGAGCGCGCCATCCGCAACGCCGACAATTTCGAGTACTTCGTCGAGTTCCTGCCGCGCTGAGCGGGGCCGCTCAGCTCGGCTCGATCCCGGCGGCGCGGATCAGGCGCTGCCAATTGGCGCTGTCGGCGGCGAGTTGCGCGGCGAAATCCGCCTCGCTCGTCGGGCGCGGCGTCAGGCCGCGGCGGGCGAATTCGGCCTGGATCTCGGGCTCGCCCAGCACCTGGCGGATCGCATCGCCGAGCCGCGTGCGGATCGCCGCCGGGGTCGCGCGCGGCACCAGGATGCCGTCCCAGTTCAGCACCTCGAAGCCCGGCAGACCGGCCTCGACCATCGTCGGCACTTCGGGCAGTTCGGGCGCGCGCGTCCGCGTGGTGACGCCGAGCGCGCGGATCGTGCCCGCGGCGATGTGCGAGGTGACCGTGCCCATCGGCGAGAAGGAGAAGTCGTGCTCGCCCGCCACCAGCCCCAGCATCTGCGGCCCGCCGCCGCGATAGGGCACGGCCACGGTGCGCACGCCCGCGATGCTGTCGAGCAGGATGCCCGAAAGATGCCCGGGCGAGCCGACGCCGCCCGTGCCATAGGTGATGGTGTCGGGCCGCGCGCGGGCGGCGGCGAGGATGTCCGCCACGCTGCGGAAAGGCTTCGAGGCCGGCACCACCAGCACATTCGTCGCGTTGAAGAGCAGCGAGAGCGGCGCGAGGTCATTGATCGGATGGAAGGGCATCTGCCGCACCAGCGCCGGGTTCACCGCGAGCGTGCCGATATTGGCGGAGACCATCGTGGTGCCGTCCGGCGCGCTGCGTGCCACCGCCTCCACCGCAAGGTTGCCGCCGGCGCCGGCGCGGTTGTCGATCACCACGCTCTGGCCGAGCAGTGCCGAAAGCCTGGGCTGGATGATGCGCACCGCGGCATCCGAGGCACCGCCGGGCGGGAAGCCGATCAGCAGCCGCACGGGCCGGTCGGGCGACCAGCCCTGCGCGCGCACCGTGGCAGGCAGGGCGAGGCTCGCGGCAAGGCCGGCAAGCAGGGGACGACGATGCAGCACGGCGAGCCTCCGAATCGATGACCCGCACACCCTAGCAAGCGCCACGCCGGACGGCAGGGCCTGGGCGCGCGGCGGCGGCGCGACTAGCCTCGCGGCGCTGCTGCCCAGGAGAACGCCCTTGTCCATGCCTCTGCGCCGCCTGGCCGAACACGCGGCCTCCTGGCGGGACCGCGCCCTTCCGCCGGCGCTGGAAGGCCATGCGCGGCGTGCGCTGATCGATTGGTTCGCCGCCCTGCTGCCGGGCTGCCGCATGGCGCCGGCCACGCTGATGGCCCCGGCCCTGGCCGAGGCGCGCGGCAGCGGGCGCGCCATCGCCTATGTCGATGGGCAGGCCGGTGCGCTGCGCCACGCCGCGCTGCTCAACGGCGTGGCCGCCCATGCGGCGGAGTTCGACGACATCTACCGCGATGCCGGCTACCACCCCGGCGCGCCCACCATCGCCGCAGCCCTGGCCGCCGCGCAGGATCAGGGCGCCGACATGGCCGCGCTGCTGCGCGCGATCATCGCGGGCTATGAGGTCTCCTGCCGCATCGGACTGGCCGTGCAGCCCAGCCATTACCGCTACTGGCACATCACCGGCACGGTCGGCACCTTCGGTGCCGCCGCCGCCGTGGCGGTGCTGCGCGGGCTGGATGCGACGCAGACGGCGCATGCGCTGGCGAGTGCCGCGACGATGGCGGCGGGGCTGCAGCAGGCCTTTCGCGGCGATGGCATGAGCAAGCCGATCCACAGCGGCCATGCGGCCGAGGCCGGCGCGCTGGCCGCGATCATGGCGGGCGCGGGGGTGACGGGCGCGCTCGATGTGCTGGACGGGCCGGTGGGCTTCGCCGCCGCGACCTCCACCGGCCGCGGCGATTGGGACCGCGCCCTCGCGGGTTTGGACGAGAGCTTCGCGATCGCCGCGATGACCTTCAAGAACCATGGCTGCTGCGGCCACATCTTCGCCGCACTCGACGCCGTGCGGCACCTGCGCCAGGCGCATGGCTTCCTGGCCGACGACGTCGCGCAGATCGCCATCGGCGGCTATGGCCCGACCAAGGACATCTGCGACCGGCCGACGGCGCGCAGCGCCGCGGAGGCCCGCTTCAGCGCGCAGTATTGCGTCGCCGCGCTGCTGCATCTGGGCGGCGTGCGGCTGGCCGCCTTCGAGCCGGCGAATCTCGAAGACCCCGCGATCCGCGCGACCATGGCGAAGGTCAGCGTGGCGCTCGACCCCGAACTGGCGGCGGGCTATCCGGTGCAGCGTGCCGCGCGCGTGGTCATCACGCTGCGGGACGGAAGGCGGCTCGACCATTTCCAGCCGACGCGCAAGGGCGACCCGGAATTGCCGCTGAGCGACGCCGAGCTGGATGAGAAATTCTTCGAACTGGCAGGCCCCGTCATTGGCGACGCCGCGGCGCGCGCCCTGCATGCCACGCTGCGCCACGGCGACGCCCTGCCTGGCGCGCTGCCCCTGATCTAGCGCCCCACAAAAGGCCGCGCCGCCGGGTTCCAGGCGATGCCGGCCTCATCCAGCGAGCGCGCCAGCAGGGCCTCCTCCAGCCGCGCATGGCGCACCAGAAGCTGCACATAGACCCCCACGAAATCCGGCCCATGCCCGGCGCTGCGGCCCTCGACATCGCTGGTCATGGCGTGGGCGAGTTCATGCAGGAGCACCCAGCTCGGCAGGCTTTTCGGCGCCTCGATCACCGTGCGCGTCGCGCGCGCGACGGTGCGTCGTGCCTGGCCCGGCAGGGGTCTCACCTGCGGCGGCCAGCGCAGCCCCTCCGCGGCCCAGACGTGATCGACCAGCGCCTGCAGCCGCGCAAAGGGCACGCGCGCCTTGTCGCAGGGCGCGACCACGCGATCCTCCCAGGCGTAGAGAAGCCTCGCCGCGGCGTCGTGTCGGCTCACTTGCCGCGCGGCAGCGCCGTCGTCACGCCCGCACCGACGGGCCGGTCGAGGCCCACGCGCCCGCCGGCCTCGCGCCCGCGCCCATAGGCGCTGCGGTCGCGCACCACGGTGCGGCGCGTCACGCTGCGCAGCCGGATGCCGAGCGCCTTGAACCCCTCATCCAGCTTCTGCGCCTTCAGCAGCACCAGCGCCGTGCCCGTGGGCTGCGCCGCGCGCGTGGCCTCGGCGGCGCGCTCCTGCGCCTCGGCCATGGCATCGAGGCGCTGCGCGACGCGATCCGCGAAGCCGAGGCGGAAGCTGCGCAGCACCGCCTGGGGCGAGGCCCGGCCCGGCACATAGGCGGGGCTCGCGCGGAAGGCGGCCTCCTCGCGCGTCAGCGCCCCGGCCAGCACCTGCAGCAGCCACTCCGCCATCTGCACATCCGGGTCGAGCCCGAAGAGCACGAATTCCGCCCGCCCCACCGTCCAGCCACGACAGCCGGTGAAGCGCAGCAGCGCAGGGAAGAGCCAGTTGATCGCACCACGGCGCGGGTCGTTGAAGTGCAGGCTGCGCTGCGTGCATACCTCCTCGCGCAGCTCGACCTCGCTCATCGTCAGGCCATAGACGGCGAGCAGTTCGCCCACCTTCTCGGCCGCCGCCATCGCCTCGGCCTCGGAGCAGCCGCGCTCCACCGTGCGCGCCGTGAGCGCGCGGATGCGGGCCTTCACCTTCTGCAATTCGCCGGAATCGGTCATGCCCGGAGGCTACCATCCGGCCGCGGCGCGCGGCAGAGTGCGCGGATGGCACGCCCAGAGACCATCGGCCGCAACGGCTTTCCCCTGATCCTCGAGAAGCAACCCGCGCGCGGCGCCCGCGGCGTGGTCGCCTCCAACCACCCCCTCGCCAGCGCGGCGGGGGCGGAGGTGCTGCTCGCCGGCGGCAATGCGGTGGATGCGGCCATCGCCACGCTCTTCGCGCTGACGGTGGTGGAGCCGATGATGGTCGGCCTCACGGGCGGGGGCGTGTGCCATCTGCGGCTCGCCGAGGGCACGCACCACATCATCGATGGCCTCTCCACCGCGCCTTCCGCCGCCACGCCCGACATGTACACGCCCGATGCGAGCAAGCCGCCCGAGGATCGCGAGACGCTGGGCCGCGCCAATGCGCTCGGCGCGCGGGCGGTCGCCGTGCCGGCCGCGCTCAGGGCCTGGTGCGAGACCCTGACGGCGCATGGCACCTGGCCGCTCGCCGATGTGATCGAGCCCGCGATCCGCCTGGCCGAGCGCGGCTTCGCGGTCACGCCCTATCTGTCGGACGCCATCGCGGATGCGGCCGGCGACCTCGCGCGCGATGCCGACCTCGCCGCGCGATTCCTGCCCGGCGGCAGCCGGCTGCGCGCCGGCGAGAAGCTGGTGCAGGCGGCCTATGGCGCGACGCTGCGCGAAGTGGCGCGGCAGGGCGCGGGCGCGCTGCATGGCGGCGCGCTGGGCGCGATCTTCGCGGAGGCGCAGGCGAAATCCGGCGGTATCATCACCCTGGCCGACCTCATCGCCAGCAGCCCGAAGCGCCGCGCGCCGATCATCGGACAGTATCGCGACGTGGCGGTGCTCGCCCCGCCGCCGCCGGCCTCCTCCGGCGTGCATGTGGCGCAGATGCTCAATGTGCTGGAGGGCTACGACCTCGCCGCGCTGGGCTTCGGCACGGCGGAGGGCATCCATTTGATCGCGGAGGCGCTGAAGCTCGCCTTCGCGGATCGCGCGGTGGCGACGGCGGACCCGGATTTCGTGCGCGTGCCGGTGGAAAAACTGATCAGCAAGGAGACCGCGGCGGCGCGACGCGCGGGGCTGCGGATGGACCGCGCGCAGGATTGGGCGGCGGACCCCACGCTCGGCGAGGGCCATTGCACCACCCATGTCACCGTTGCTGATGCAGCAGGCAACATCGTCGCCACCACGCAGACCATCAACGCGCTGTTCGGCGCGCGCGTGGCGATCCCGGGGACGGGGCTGATCTGCAACAACTACATGCACAATTTCGACCCGCGGCCGGGCCGTGCCTTGTCCATCGCGCCGGGCAAGCGGGTGTTCACCTCCATGTCGCCCACCATCGTGACGCGCGCGGGCCGGCCGATCGTCGCACTCGGATTGCCGGGCGGGTTGCGCATCTTCGGCTCGGCCATGCAGGCGGTGATCAATTTGATCGACCACGGCATGAGCCTGCAGCAGGCACTCGAGGCGCCGCGCATCTGGACGCAGGGCGCGGCGCTGGAGCTTGAGCCCGCGGTGCCCGAGGAGGTCGCGCAGGCGCTCATCGCGCGCGGCCACCGCGTGGCACGCGTGCGCACCATCGGGGGCGGCATGAACGCCATCGCCTTCGAGGAGGATGGCAGCATGACGGGTGCGGCCTGCTGGCGCGCGGATGGGTCCGTCGTCGCGCTCGGCGGCGGGCTGGCGCGCGCCGGTGTGCGCTTCTCGCCCGACGCCCCAACGATCTAGTTCAAGGAGTTCGCATGCCCAAGATCGCCCTGCTGCAGCCCATCGCCGGCGAGATGGAGGCGATCATCGCCTCCCTCCTGCCCGAGGGATTCACCGCGCGCGCCGTGAAGGGACGCAGCGTGGAGGACCTCAAGGCCGAGGTCGCGGATGCCGACTACGCGCTGTGGTGGGACGTGCCAGTGCCGGCGGAGGTGCTGGCCGCCGGGCCGCGGCTGAAGCTGGTGCACAAATGGGGCGTGGGGATCGACAACATCGACCTCGACTATTGCCGCGCCCATGGCATCAAGGTGGCGCGCACCACGGGCAGCAATGCGGCCCCGGTCGCGGATTTCACCATCGGGCTGATCATCGCGCTCTCGCGCCGGCTCATTCAGGCGCACAACAGCACCGCCGCCGGCGGCTGGGCGAAGAACGAGGTGTGGAAGCACTCGCTGATGGTGTCGGGCAAGACCGTGGGCATCATCGGCCTGGGTGCGATCGGCAAGGGGGTGGCGAAGCGCCTGGCCGGCTTCGATTGCCGCGTCCTCTACTACAGCCGCACGAAGCTGCCCGAGGCGCAGGAACAGGCTCTCGGCGTCGCCTATCGCCCGCTCGACCAGTTGTTGGCGGAGGTCGATGTGCTCTCGCTGAACTGCCCGCTGACGCCCGAGACGAAGAACATGATCGACGCCGCGGCCTTCGCGAAGATGAAGAAGGGCGCGCTGCTGATCAACGTCGCACGCGGCGGCATCGTGGTGGAGGCGGACCTGATCGCCGCACTTCGCGACGGCACGCTGCGCGGGGCGGCGGTGGATGTCTTCGACCAGGAACCCCCGCCCGCCGATCATCCGCTGCTGCACATGGACAATGTGATCGTGACGCCCCACTGCGCGAGCACGGCCTATGAGAATTCGCGGCGCAGCGTGCAGCACTGGCTGGGCAACATGCTGCGCGTCGAGAAGGGCGAGGCGATCCCGGAGTCGGACCGGGTGGTGTGAGCGCATCGCCTGCGGTCGCCGCAGGGCGCAGCGCGGAGCGCGAGCACCCGAAGGCGTGAGAGCACCCGAAGGCGTGAATCGCAGGCGCGCTTAAAGCTTCGCGTAGTGGTGGCAGAAGCCCGCGCCGATCTCCGTCAGGCGATCGGCGATCAGCTTGCCGCTCTCCGCGCTGCACAGGCGCGGATCGCCGGTGCCCAACCCGTTCGGGCTGACCGCGTCATACTCCGTCGGCACGGTCACTTCCGCGCCGTTGAAGCTGAGCGAGCCCCAGCCCTGGAAAGGCAGGCCAAGGCCCATCGGCTTGCCGCTGCGCGGCTCGGGGATCAGGTCGTGGCGGATGCGCTCAGGGAAGAGATGCATGCACAGGCTGGTCAGCGGATCCGCGCCGTGGCTGGAGACCGCCTTCGCCTTCTCCGCGCCCAGCAGCTTCGGCATCTCCGCATAGGCGATGCGCCAGAGATAGAGCGCCGGGATCGTCAGGCCCGTGCTGTGCATCACCGCGCGCGTGGCCTCGTTGATCACGTTCACATTGCCGCCATGGCCGTTGATGACCACCAGCTTCGTCAGCTTGTGCCGGAGCAGCTCGGCGAACAATTCATCCAGCACGGCGCGGAAGGTGGCGGCGGAGAGTGCGATACCGCCGATCATCGGGCCGAAGAAGTCGCCCTTGCCGAAGGGCAGCACGGGGGCGACGACGGTGCGCGTGCCCTCGGCCGTGGCGCGCAGCGCGATCAGCTCGGCCATCTTCTCGGCGAGGAAATAGTCGCCCATCGGCGCGTGCGGCCCCTGGTCCTCATGGCTGCCCATCGGCAGCAGGATCACCGGGTTCTTCGGGTAGAGGCTGCGCGCCTCATCGCCGGTGATCTCCCCCATGCGGACTTTCGTTGCGGCGACTTCAGTCATCGAGGCGTTTCCTTCTTCACGAGAGCTCCGCGGCGCGGATGCAGGCGACGCGATGGGTGGGATTGTCCAGCGAGGAGAGCGCGGGCACTTCCGCCGCGCAAGCCGCGACGGCATGGGCGCAGCGCGTGCGGAACACGCAGCCCGAGGGCGGCCTGGAGGGGCTGGGCGGCTCGCCCGGCAGGATGATGCGGGTGCGCCGCCGCGCCGGATCGAGCATCGGCGTGGCCGAGAGCAGCGCGCGGGTATAGGGATGCGCGGGCCGCGCGAAGACCTCCTCGACGCGGCCTTCCTCCATGACGCGGCCGAGATACATCACCAGCACGCGGTCACACAGGTGCCGCACCACCAGCAGGTCATGGCTGATGAACAGCAGCGCGAGGCCGAGGTCGCGCCGCAGATCCGCCAGCAGCCGCACCACCTGCGCCTGGATCGAGACGTCGAGCGCGCTCACCGGCTCATCCGCCACGAGGAAATCGGGCTCGGTCGCCAGTGCGCGCGCGATGCCGATGCGCTGGCGTTGCCCGCCGCTGAACTCATGCGGATAGGCGCCCATGCGCGCGGGATCGAGACCCACCCGCGCGAAGGTGGCGGCGATGCGCGCCTCGCGCTCCATGCCCGACAGGCGCGTATGGATGGCGAGCCCATCGCCCACCTGCGCGCCCACGCTGCGCCGGGCATCGAGGCTGCCGAAAGGATCCTGGAAGACGATGCCCATGCGCGCGCGCAGCCGGCGGAAAGCAGCACTGCCGGGCTTGGGCATCGGCGCGCCGTCGAAGGTCACCCGCCCGGCGCTCGCCGGCAGCAGGCCGAGCAGGAGGCGCCCCAGCGTGCTCTTGCCGCTGCCGCTCTCCCCCACCACGCCCAGCGCCTCGCCACGCGCAACGGTGGCATCCACGCCCGCCACCGCGCGCACCGAAGCGCCACCGAACAGCGCGCGCGCGGCGAAGGTTTTCTCGAGCTTCTCGGCAACGACAAGGCTCATGCCAGGAGTTCCCGCCAGCGGGCGCAGCGCACGGCGTGGCCCGCCTGCTCTTCCAGCGGTGGCGGCGTGGCGCAGGCTGCGGTGGCGAAGTCGCAACGCGGGGCGAAGCGGCAGCCGGGCGGCCAGGAATCCGGGCGCGGCACCACGCCGGGAATGCCCTCGGGCTCCGTATCGCCATCCGGCACGGCCGCCAGCAGGGCCCGCGTATAGGGGTGCAGCGGGCGCGCGAAGACCTGCGCGACGGGGCCGCGTTCCACCACCTGCGCGGCATACATGACCACCACCTCGTCGGCGACTTCCGCGACCACGCCAAGGGAATGCGTGATGAGGATCAGCCCCATGCCTTCCTGCCGGCGCAACTCCGCGAGCAGTTCCAGGATCGCCGCTTGCACCGTCACGTCGAGCGCGGTGGTGGGCTCATCGGCGATCAGCAGGCGCGGCTTGTTCGCGATGGCCATGGCGATCATCACGCGCTGGCGCATGCCGCCGGAAAGCTCATGCGGATAGGCGCGGGCGCGGGCCTCGGGGTCGGCGATGCCGACGCGCCTGAGCAGGGAGACGGCCTCGCGCATCGCCGCCGCGGCCGGCAAGGCGCGATGCGCGCGGATCGCCTCCGCCACCTGCGCGCCGATCCGATGCACGGGATTGAGGCTGCTCATCGGGTCCTGGAAGACCATGGCCATCGGCCCGCCGCGCAGCTTTCGGCGCGCCTCCTCGGGCAGGCGCAGGATCTCGGTTCCCTCGAAGCGCGCCACGCCGGCGCCGACGCGCGCCGAGGGCGGCAGCAAGCCCATGATCGCCGTCGCGGCCAGCGACTTGCCGCTGCCGCTCTCCCCCACGATGGCGAGCGTGCCGCCGGCGCGCAGCGTGAAGCCGACATCCTCCACGGGGCGGATAATGCCCGCGGGCGTCGCGATCTCGACACTCAGCCCCTGCACGTCGAGCAGCGGCACCGCACCGGCAGGCGGCGGGAAAAGGCCCGGCAGCAGGCGATCGACCAGGCGCATCGGGCGCGCGCCCCCGCGCTTGTCCACCGCATCGCGCAGCGCATCGCAGAGCAGGTTCATCGCCAGGATGGTCAGCGTCAGCACCAGGCAGGGGTAGAGCAGCAAGGTCGGCGCCACATCCATGGTCGCGCGCGCGCCGCGGATCATCAGGCCCCAGGAGGGGGTGGGCGGCACCACGCCGAGGCCGAGGAAGCTCAACCCGCTCTCCAGCACCACCGCCGCGGCGACGGCGAGCGAGAGTTGCACCAGCACCGGCCCGGCGATGTTGGGCAGGATGGTGCGCAACAGGATGCGCGGCGTCGGCGCGCCCAGGGCGCGCACCGCCTCGACATAGTCCTGGCTGCGGGCGGAGAGCACCTCGGCGAAGGTCACGCGGATGAAGCCCGGCAGATACAGCAACGACAGCACCAGGATCAGCGTCAGCGTGCCCGGCCCCAGCAGCGTGACGACAAGCAGCGCGAGGAGCACCGGCGGGAAGCACAGGATCACATCCGCACCGCGGATGGTCAGGAACTCCGCCACCCCGCGCAGCCAGCCCGCGAGCAGGCCGAGCGTGGTGCCGATGACGCAGGCGATGATCGAGGCCGCGAAGGCGACGGAGAGCGAGGCCTGCGCGCCCCAGATGATGCGCGAGAGCACGTCGCGCCCGAATTCGTCGCGCCCGAGGGGGCTGCCGGGCAGGTAGGCGACCAGCCGGTTCGCCACATCCTGCTGCACCGGATCGATCAGCGGCAGCAGCGGCGCCGCCATGGCGATGGCGACGATCAGCGCGACCATCGCGCCAGGAAAAATCAGCTTCCTCAAGACCGTGCGATCCGGGGATCGAGGGCGGCGTAGAGCAGGTCCATGAGCAGGTTCAACAGCAGGAACAACCCCGAGACCGTCAGCACGATGCCCACCACCATCGGGTAGTCCCGCCCCTCCACCGCGCGCAGCAGCGGCGTGGAGAGGCCCGGCCAGTTGAAGACGTATTCCACCAGCACCGTGCCCCCCAGCAGCGTGCCCATCTGCAGGCCGAGCACCGTGGTCACGGGGATCAGGGCATTGCGCACCACATGGCGTGTCAGCACGCGCGATCGCTTCAGCCCCTTGGCGCGCGCCGTGCGCACATGGTCGCGCGTGAGCTGGTCGAGCACCGAGGCGCGGGTCATGCGGAACACCGTCGCCGCGAGCCCCTTTGCCACGGCGATGGCCGGCAGCAGCAACAGCAGGAAATGCCGCGCCGGATCCTGCGCGAGGGGCACGTAGCCGCCCGCCGGCATCCAGCGCAGCCATTGCGCCAGCAGCAGGATCAGCAGCGTGCCCAGCACGAAGACCGGCACCGCCTGAACCACCGCCGCGACGGCCGAGCTGGCGCGGTCGAAGGCACCACCCGCATGCACCGCCGCATAGGTGCCCGCCGGCAGCGCCACCGCCACGCCAAGCAGCGTGCCGGCCGCGATCAGCTCCAGCGTGCGCGGCAGGCGCAGCAGGATCTCATCCGCCACCGGATACTCATCGACCAGCGAGGTGCCGAGATCGAAGCGCGCGAGGCGTTCGAGGAAGGCGCGGTACTGCTCCAGGATCGGCAGGTTCAGCCCGAGCTTCTCGCGCAGTTCCGCCACCGCGAAGGCATCCGGTGCGGCGCCGCCGGTGGAGAGCAGGATCTCCGCCGGGTCGCCGGGCACCATGTGCAGCGCGAGGAACACCACCGTCGCCACCACCCACATCAGCAGCGCGGAGGTGGCGAGGCGCCGGAGCAGCCAGAGCATCAACCGAGCGCCGTGGTCTCCAGCATCGCTCCCGAAGACAGGCTCAGCGCGCCCGGCAGCACCGAGAAGCCGCCGATGCGTCGGTCCAGCCCATAGCCCTGCTCGCGCCAGGCGAGGCCGACGATGGGCACTTCCTCCAGCGCCGCGCGCTGCATCTCCTTGTAGATCTCGATGCGCTTCGCCGTGTCGAACTCGGCGCGGCCGCGCGAGAGCGCGGCGACGGTGCGCGGCGTGCGCAGCCCGAAGCTGCGACCATGCGTGGCGGAGAGCGAGGTGTCGAGCACCACGGTGAGCCCGTCGGGATCGTTGAAATCGGCCGAGACGCCGTGCACCGCGATGTCGTACTGCCCGCGCGAGCCCTGGCTGACGCGCGTGGACCAATCGACCAGCCGCAGCTCGGCGCGGATGCCCACCGCGGCCAGGTGCTGCTGCACGATCTCGGCCGTGTCCTTGTGCATGTTGAAGGCCGAGGTGGCGAGCAGCGTGGTGGCGAAGCCATTGCCATGCCCGGCCTCCGCCAGCAAAGCGCGCGACCGCGCGGGATCATAGGCATGGCCGCGCGACAATTCGGCATCCCACCAGGGCGTGCCCTCGACGATGGGCATGCCCTCCAGCACCTTGCCGCGGCCGGAGAAGGCGACGCGCACGATGTCCTCGCGCCGCACGGCATGGGCCACGGCGCGGCGCACGAGGGGGTTGTCGAAGGGCGGGCGCGTGCCGTTGAACAGGATGTCCATGAAGGGTCCGACCGCGCTCAGCAGCCTGAAGCGCGGGTCGGCCTCCACCGCCGCCATGCCGGTCCAGGGCACGAATTCGATCATGTCCGCATCGCCCGCCTGCAGCGCGGCAAGACGCAGATTCTCATCCGCCACCACGGTCATGCGGATGGTGCGGCTGCGCGGCAGGCCGGGCAGGAAATAGTTGGGCGAGGCCTGCAGCTCGATCCAGCTGCCCCGCTCCTGCGCCGCCACGCGATAGGGGCCGCAGCCGATGGCGGCGTTCATGTCACGCGTCGCGCGGCAGACGATGGGCATGTTGTAGTTGGCGAACCACAGCGGCACGGTCGCCAGCGGTTCCTTCATCACGAGGCGCACCGTCAGCGGATCGGGCGTCTCGATGCGCTCGATCTGCTGCATCTGCGCGCGGTAATAGGCGGTGGAGCGCTCACCCGCGACCTGCTCGATGGTCCAGCGCACATCCTCGGCGGTGAAGCGGTCGCCATTGTGGAAGACCACATCGGGCCGCAGCCTGAACACCCAGGCGCCGGCCTCGTCGCGTGACCATTCGCGCGCCAGTTCGGGCCGCAACTCGCCCTTCTCGTCGAAGCTGACCAGGCGGCGATGGGTGAGCATCTTGATCATGCCCGCCGCGGCACCGGTGGAGGGCCAGGGCTGCAGATTGGGCGGCCAGACGGAGAGGCCGAAGCGCAGCACGCCCGGCCGCGGCTGCGCCGCGCCATCGCGCGCGAGGAAGGCGGCGGAGAGGCCGGCGGAGGCGCCGAGCAGCAGGCGGCGGGTCGGGTGCGGCATCACGATCTCCGATGCAGGCGGGGAGCGGATTGCGCGGCTTCACGCGCGGCGAGTCAATCGCAAAAGCCCGAAAACCATCCGGGGCCGCGCCATTGACTCGCTGCCGTGACGACCACCATTGTGCACAACCCGGGGTTGAGCCGATCTTGCCGTTGATGTCCCGCGCCCTGCCGCGCTGCCTGATCGCCGCGTTCCTGGCGCTCGCCGCCCTGCCGCTGCGCGCCCAGACACCGCCGCCCCTGCCCGGCCTGATCGAGCGCCTGACGCCGCCCGAGCCCCCTGCCCTGGGTCCCGCGCTGCTGCCGCCAAGCCCGCAGGCGCGCACCGGCCCCGGCGCGGCGCAGCGCGTGCCGATCGACCGCGCCCGGATCACAGGCGCCACGACGCTGCCCGAGGCCACGCTTCGCCCGCTGGTATCGCCGCTGGAGGGCCGGCCGAGCAGCCTGGCGGAGATCGAGGCCGCGCGCCTTGCCCTGCTCGGCGCCTATCGCGCGGCGGGCTACCCCTATGTCGCCGTCACCGCGAGCCTCGCTGCCGGTGAGGGCGAGGGCCTGGTGCTGCGCTTCACCGTCACCGAGGGGTTCATCGCCGCGCTACGCCTGACGGGCGCCGAGATCGGCCCGGCAGCACGGCAGGTGGAGCGCTTCCTCGCGCCCCTGCTCGACCAGCGCCCCTTGCCGCATGCGGCGCTGGAACGCGCGCTGCTGCTGGCGGGCGACGTACCGGGCGTGAGCGCCCGCGGCACCCTGCGCCCGCAGCCGGGCGAACCGGGCGCGCTGCTGCTGGAGGTTGAGCTGTCGCGCGCGCCGGTCTCGGGTTTCCTCAATCTCGACAATCGCGGCTATGCGCTGACCGGCGCCTGGCAGGGGCTGCTGGTGGGCCAGCTCAACGCCTTCACGCGCTTCGGCGAGCGCAGCGAAGTCGCGCTGGTGCAGTCGGAGTCGCATGGCCAATCCTTCCTGCAAGTCAGCGAGGAGGTCTTCCTCGGCGGCTCGGGGCTGCGCCTGCGCGGCTATGCGGGGGCGGGCCGCGCCGCACCCGGCGCGCCGCTGGCGAGCATCGGCTATGCGGGGGAGACGCGCGTGGCGGGTGCGGCGCTCGCCTATCCGCTGATCCGCAGCCGCCCGTTGAACCTTTCCGCCACCGCGCAATTCGACGCCTTCGAGAGCGTGGTGGAGGCGCGGCCCGGCGCGGGCGAATCGCGCCTGCGCGTCAGCCGCGATGCGGTTCGCGCGTTGCGGCTCGGCCTGGATGGGGCGATGCAGGATGGCTGGCTCGGCACCGCCCCGGCGGCGGCAACCAGCACGGCGCTGCTGCGCCTGCATCGCGGCATCGAGGCGCTGGGGGCGAGCAGCGGCGACGCCGCCGCCACCGCGCGGCTGGGCAGCGATTTCGGCTTCTTCCGCGTGGTGGGCGAGGTGTCGCGATCCCAGCCGCTGCTGATGCCGATCGAGGGCTGGCTGCTCTCGGCCTATGCGCTGGCGGCGGCGCAATGGTCCGATGACGTGCTGCCGCCGGCGGAGAAATTCTATCTCGGCGGCAACCGGCTGGGGCGCGGCTTCTATGCCGGGCAGGTCTCGGGCGATCGCGCGCTGGCCTTCACGGGCGAGTTGCAACTGGCCTCGCAGCGCCCGCTGCACCTGCCGGGCCGCGCCGCGCCCGTGCTGCTGGGCACGCAATTCTACCTGTTCCGCGACGCGGGCGAGGCCACCGACAACGGCCCCGGCGAGGGCACGCGGCGGCTGTCTTCCTGGGGGGGTGGCGTGCGGCTGCAAGTCGATGAGCGCGTGCAACTCGACCTGGAGGCCGTGCGTCGGCTGACCCGCACGCCGGATGGTTCCGGCATGCGGGAGCTGGATGCGAACGCGCTCTACGGGCGCGTGCTGGTGCGCTTCTAGCGGTCGGCTTCGCTCGGCGGCACGCCGGCCGCCGCGACGGCGGCGGCCTGGCGCTCGGCGATGGCCTGTTCGGAGAAATCATGCACCAGCTCATGGAACAGCCGGTGCCAGTTCGCCTGCGCCTTGAGCCGGAAGAACACGCTGCCCAGGCCGATCGCCGCACGGTCCATCAGCGGGAATTCGCGGGGGATCTTCACGCCGCCCGTGCGCTTCAGCCCCTCATGCACCTGCATCGCCACGCTGCGCCCGTAATTGGGATCGTCGGAGGGCGTGATGGAGCGCACGCGATCCTCCACCAGCGGCTCATAGAGGAAGCGCGCCCAGAGGTTCAGCACCTCCATCGTGTCCTTCGAGAGGTTGCGGAAGCCCCAGATTCGATAGGCCTCCGCCGC
Source organism: Roseomonas sp. TF40 (assembly GCF_057219975.1). Lineage (NCBI taxonomy): Bacteria > Pseudomonadati > Pseudomonadota > Alphaproteobacteria > Acetobacterales > Roseomonadaceae > Roseomonas > Roseomonas sp. TF40. The sequence continues at coordinate 1,102,690 of NZ_JBXVVR010000001.1, forward strand.
CTTCTCGCGGTTGTCGTCGCGCACGGCCTCATAGAGCATGATCACGCCGGTCACGAAGCTGGCCGGGAAGATGCGGATCACGCCGAAATCGAGCAGGTTCACGCCGAAGCCGGTCTCTGCATCCGGGCGGACCTGGTAGTTGCCCAGATGCGGGTCGCCATGGATCACGCCGTAGCGGTAGAAGGGCACGTACCAGGCACGGAACAGCGCCTTGGCGTATTCGTTGCGCTCTTCCTGCGGCGGATCCTCCTCGAGCCGGCGCAGGATCGGCCGGCCCTCGAGCCAGCTCATCGTCAGCAGGCGCTTGGTGGTGAGTTCCGGCACGGCGGTCGGCACGGCCACGCCCGGCGTGTGCGCGAGCATCGCGCCGTAGAGCCGCATATGCGCAGCCTCGCGCGTGTAATCCAGCTCCTCGCGCAGCCGGGCGGCGAGCTCCGCATAGGCTTCCTCATTGTCGAGGGTGGAATCCATGCGGCGATAGAGACTGAGCGCCATCTTGAGCTGGCGGAGATCCGCCTCCACCACGCTCGGCATGTCCGGATATTGCAGCTTGCACGCGACCTCGCGCCCATCGAGCAGCGTCGCGCGATGCACCTGCCCGAGGCTGGCGGCGGCGGCGGCTTCCTGGCCGAAGGTCTTGAATTGCTGCTGCCAGGCCGGGCCCAATTCGCCCTGCATGCGCCGGCGCACGAAGGCCCAGCCCATGGGTGGCGCGTTGGACTGCAGCGTGGCGAGTTCCTGCGCGTATTCCTCGGGCAGTGCCTCGGGCACGGTGGCGAGGAACTGCGCCACCTTCATCAGCGGGCCCTTGAGCCCGCCCAGCACCGCCTTCAGCCCTTCGGCATGGGCGGATTTGTCGGTCTTGATGCCGAGGAAGCGCTCCCCCGCCACGCGCGCGGCGATGCCGCCCACGGCGCCGGAGGTGCGCACCATGCGTCGCACCTCGCCGAACAGCGTCGATTCGCTCCGGTCCTCGGCCATGGCGCTATTCCGCCTTCTCTAGTTCATCGATGAAGCCGGAGATGACATCGAGCCCCTTCATCCAGAAGGCCGGATGCGAGGCATCGAGGCCGAAGGGCGCCAGCAATTCCTTGTGCCGCTTCGTCCCGCCCGCCTTCAGCATCTCCAGGTACTTCTCCTGGAAGCGGGGATGGCCCTCGCGGAACACGCCGTAGAGCGCGTTCACCAGGCAATCGCCGAAGGCATAGGCGTAGACGTAGAAGGGCGAGTGCACGAAGTGCGGGATGTAGGCCCAGTAGACGCTGTAGTCCGGCGTAAAGTCGAAGGCCGGGCCGAGGCTCTCGGTCTGCACCTGCATCCAGAGCTCACCGATGCGCTCATGCGCCACCTCGCCCTTGCGGCGTTCGTCGTGCAGAAGGGTCTCGAAGCGGTAGAAGGCGATCTGGCGGACCACCGTGTTCAGCATGTCCTCGACCTTGCCGGCGAGCAGCATGCGGCGCTTCTTCGCATCCGTCTCGGCATCCAGCACGGCGCGGAAGGTCAGCATCTCGCCGAACACGCTCGCCGTCTCGGCCAGCGTCAGCGGCGTGGAGGACATCAGGTAGCCCTGCTGCGCCGCCAGGATCTGGTGCACGCCATGGCCGAGCTCATGCGCGAGCGTCATCACGTCGCGCGCCTTGCCGTGGTAGTTCAGCAGCAGATAGGGATGCGCCGAGGGCACAGTCGGGTGCGCGAAGGCGCCACTTGCCTTGCCCGGGCGCAGCGCCGCGTCGATCCAGGGCTTCTCGAAGAAGGGGGCGGCGATGCGCTCCAGCTCCGGGCTGAAGGCGCCATAGGCGGCGCGCACGCGGCTGACGGCATCGGCCCAGGGGATGGTGCTGTCCTCGTCATTGGGCAGCGGCGCGTTGCGGTCCCAATGCATCAGCTTCGGCAGGCCGAGCCACTTCGCCTTCATCGCGTAGTAGCGATGCGACAGGCGCGGGAAGCTGGAGCGCACGGCGCTGACCAGCGCGTCCACCACCTCATCCTCCACCATGTTCGCGCGGTTGCGCGAAGAGGTCGGGCGCGGGTAGCGGCGCCAGCCGTCGATGATCTCCTTGTCCTTCGCCAGCGTGTTCGTGATCAGCGAGAACAGGCGGATATTGTCGCCGAAGGCCGCGGAGACGCCCTTCGCGGCCGCCGCGCGCACATCGCGGTCGCGGTCGGAGAGCTTGTTCAGCGCCCCCGAGACGGTCAGCTCCTCGCCCGCCACGGTCACGCGCATATTCGCCGTGGTCTCGTCGAACAGGCGGTTCCAGGCGGAGCGGCCCGTGACCTCCTTCTCATGCAGCAGCTTCTCGAGCTCATCGGAGAGCTGGTGGTCGCGGAAGACGCGCAAATCGCGCAGCCAGGGCTTCCAGCGGGTGAGCGCGGCGGAGCCCGCGTATTTCTGCTCGAGGGCGGCTTCTTCCAGCCGGTTGATCTCCAGCGTCAGGAACAGCAGGTGGCTGCTGATCGCCGTCACACGCTCCTGCACCGTCTGGTAGAAGCGGCCATTGGCCGAGGATTGCGCGTCGCCCGAAAAGACCAGCTGCGCGAAGGACATCGCGCGGCCGAGCACTTCCTCGATCGCCTCATAGGTGGCGATGGCGGCGGCGAGCTGGTCCCCGCTCAGCCCGGCCAGCTTGCCGGCATGGCTGGCATTGAAGGCGCGCGAATCGGCCTCGGCCTTGTCGAGATCGGCCGCGAGCCGCGGATCCTCGGGCCCGGCATAGAGGTCGGAGAGGTCCCAAGCGGGCAGGGCCTCGGGCAGAGCTTCGGCGGAATTGTCGGGAATCGTCACGGTGTCTCTTGCATCCAGCCTCGTTCATCACTGGATATAGCCCGGCAACGCCCCAGGCCAAGGCGGGGTGCGTCGGGAAGGGACGTTGAGCGCATGAAGGACGGGGCTCGGACAGGCTGGACCAGCCTGCCGCAGATGATGCTGGAGATCGCCCGGGCACGTCCCGCGCGGCCCATGTCCCGCTTCTGGCAGGGTGGCGGCTGGCGTCAGGTCAGTTGGGGCGAGTTCGGCAGCCGCGTTGCCGCCGTGGCCGAGGGGCTGCGCCAGGCCGGCATCGGGCCTGGGGACCGCGTGCTGCTGGTCAGCGAGAACCGGCCCGAATTCGTCATTGCCGATACCGCGGTGATGGCCATCGGCGCCGTGACCGTGCCGACCTACACCACCAATGCCGCGACGGACCACGCGCATATCCTGCGGGATTCAGGCGCGAGAGCCGCCATTGTCTCGACCGCCGCCTTCGCCCGGCGGGTGCTGGAGGGCGCCGCCCTCGCCCAGGGTCTCGACCTGCTGGTCCTGATGGAGGACACGCCGGTCGAAGGCGCGCCCCGGCAATGCGCCTGGTCGGCGCTGGAGGCCACGCCCGCCTCGCTCGACGCGCTGGCGGCGGAGGTTGAGCACATTCCCGAAGGGCGCCTCGCCTGCCTGGTCTATACCTCGGGCACCGGCGGCGCGCCCAAGGGCGTGATGCTGCCGCACCGCGCCATGCTCGCGAACCGGGAAGGGGTGGCGCGCATCGCGACACGGCTCGAACTGGACGGCAAATCCTATCTCTCCTTCCTGCCGCTCTCGCACAGCTATGAGCACACGGTGGGCGGCTTCCTGCTGCCCTCGCTGGGCCTCGAGGTGGTGTATTCGCGCGGCGCGGATCGCCTCGCCGCCGAGTTCCAGGAGATCCAGCCCGCCGTCATCACCGCCGTGCCGCGCCTGTTCGAATTGCTGCGTGGGCGGATCGAGGCCGGCGTGGAGAAGGAGGGCGGCTTCAAGGAGAAGCTGTTCCGCCGCGCCCTCGCCCTCGGGCTGAAGCGGCTGGATGATCCCGATTTCGGCCTGCTCGACCGGCTGCAATGGCTGGTTCTGGACAAGCTGGTGGGCGAGAAGATCCGCGCCCGCTTCGGCGGGCGCTTGCAGGCGCTGGTCTCGGGCGGCGCGCGGCTGGACCCGGATCTTTCGGGCTTCTTCCTCGCCTTCGGCCTGCCGGTGATCCAGGGCTATGGCCAGACCGAGGCCGGGCCGGTGGTCAGCGTGAACAAGCCCTGGGCCAACCGCCGCCACACGGTCGGCGAGCCGCTGCCCGGGGTGGAGATGCGCCTCGCCGAGGATGGCGAGCTGTGCGTGCGCGGCCCGCTGGTGATGGATGGCTATTGGAACGACCCGGAGAGCACCGCCCGCGCGCTGATCGATGGCTGGCTGCACACCGGCGACGTGGCGGTGATCGAGGACGGCTACATCCGCATCACCGACCGCAAGCGCGACTTCATCAAGACGCTGGGCGGGGACATGGTCAGCCCCTCCAAGATCGAGGCGCTGCTCACCGCCGAGCCCGAGATCGCCCAGGCCGTGGTGGCGGGCGAGGGCCAACCCGGCATCGTGGCCCTCATCGTCCCGGCCGAGGGCATGGCCGAGCGTGTGGGCGCGGCCGTGGCGCGGGTGAATGGCAGGCTCGCCACGATCGAGCGCATCCGCCGCCACGCCACCGTGCCCGCCTTCACGCCGGAGAACGGGCAATTGACCCAGACGATGAAGGTCAAGCGCCGCGTGGTGGTACAGGCGCATGCTGAGGTGCTGGAGGGCCTATACGGCCCTCGCTGAGCGCCCGGGTCAGACGTGCTTGGTCAGCCCGCCATCAACGCGCAGGCTCTGCCCGGTGACGTAACTGGCATCCGGCGAAAGCAGGAAGGCGACCGCGCCGGCGATCTCGCGGGCCTGCGCGTAGCGCCCGGCGGGGATGCGCGCGCGGCGGGCCTCCTTCTCCGGCAGGCTGTCCACGAAGCCGGGCAGCACGGCGTTCACGCGCACGCCCTCCGGCGCCAGGGTATCGGCGGCGAGCTTGGTCCAGGCGCCGAGCGCGCCGCGCAATGTCGTCATCGGGAAATCCGATTCCGGCTCCAGCGCCGCATAGCTCGAGAGGCTGACGATCGCGCCCTGGCTCGCCTTCAGATGCGGCAGCGCGAGGCGCGTGGCGCGCACCACGCTCAGCAGCACCATCTCGAACCCGGCCTGCCATTGCGAATCGGTCAGGTCGAAGAGCGGCGCCTTGGGCGGGTGGCCGGCATTGTTCACCAGCGCGTCCAGCCGCCCGAACCGCGCCACCGTGCCGGCGACGAGGCGCTCCAGATCAGCAGGCTCGGTGACCGAACCGGTGACGCCGAAGGCAGCCGGCAGGCTCGCTGCCAGCTTCTCGGCATTGCCGGAGGGCGACATGAGGCCGAGCGCATAGCCATCGGCGGCGAGGCGCTGCGCGACGGCGGCGCCGATGCCACGGCCGGCGGCCGTGATGATGGCGACCTTCATACCCGGTCGCTCGTCTCGGGGGTGAAGGCGCCGCGGTCGTTCGGGCGGAGGGCCTCGAACATCTCGGTCACCTGCGCGTAGTCGCGATAGCCGCAGCGCGCGATGGATTGCGCGGCGACGGCATCGAAGCGGCCATTCACGATGTAGCGCTCATCGATATGGATGCCCACGACCTGGCCCATCACCATGAAGCCGTCGGTCGGCTTGCCGTCGAGGTCGCGCAGCTCCATCCACTGCAGCACCTTGCATTCCATGCTCGCCGGGCTCTCCGCCACGCGCGGCGCCTTGACGACGTTGCAGGGCGCCATGGTGAGGCCGGCGGCGAGGAACTCGTTCTCCCCTTCCGCCAGCGCGGCGGAGGAGGCGTTCATCGCATCGAAGAGCGGGCGCGTGACCAGGTTGAACACGAATTCGCCCGTGGCCACGGCATTCGCCGCGCTGTGCTTCAGCCCCTCGGAGCCGAACACCAGGATCGGCGGCGAGCCCTGCACGAGGTTGAAGAAGCTGTAGGGGGCGAGGTTCGGCCGCCCCTGCTTGTCCAGCGTGGACATCCAGCCGATCGGGCGCGGGGCGACGATGGCCTTGAGCGGATCATAGCGAAGGCCGTGGCCGGCCTTGCCGTGCTTCGGATCGTAGAACACGCCGTCACATACCCAGCGCGCGACGGTAAAGGTCAAGAAGGGTTTCCTGCTCCTCGACCTCGGCGGGCTCCTTCTTGCGGATGGAGATGATCTGGCGGATCACCTTCACATCGAAGCCGGCCGACTTCGCCTCGGCGAAGATGTCCTTGATGTCGCCGGCGAGCGCCTTGCGCTCTTCCTCCAGCCGCTCGACGCGCTCGATGATCGAGCGCAGCCGGTCGGCCGCGATGCCGCCGACCTCGCTCTCGGGGTCGTCCTTCTGGCGCTGGCGGCTGGCCGCGGCGTCGATGTCGCTCATGGGGTACTCCGGTCCGGCAAAGAGCCGCGCCCTATACTAGCCCAGACGATCCCCGCAAAGGGCCGGTGGCTAGTGCCCCGGATTGGCGGCGGCGAACTTCGCCTTCTGCTCGGCCGTCGCTTCCTTCTGGTGCAGCGCCTGCCATTCCTTGTAGGGCATGCCGTAGATGATCTCCCGCGCCTCGGGGTCGGTCATCTCGATGCCCTTGGCCCCCGCCTCGGCGCGGTACCATTTGCTGAGGCAGTTGCGGCAGAAGCCGGCCAGATTCATCAGGTCGATGTTCTGCACGTCGCTGCGGGTGCGCAAATGCTCGACCAGGGTGCGGAAGGCGGCGGCTTCCAGTTCCAGGCGGGTCTGGGCGTCGATCTCGGGCATGGGGGCTCTCCTTCGGGGCTCAGATGGGGGGGCGAGGGTCAGGGCGCCAGATTGTCGCCGGCGATGGCGCGGCAGACGGCAGCGGTCACCTCGGCGGTCGTCGCGGTGCCGCCGACATCGGCGGTGCGGATCCCCGCGGCGCAGACGCGCTCCACCGCATCCATCAGCAGCCGCGCGGCCGCGCCCTCGCCCAGATGCTCCAGCATCATCACGGCCGTCCAGAAGGTGGCGACGGGGTTGGCGATGCCCTTGCCGGCAATGTCGAAGGCCGAGCCATGGATCGGCTCGAACATCGAGGGAAACTTGCGCGACGGGTCGAGATTGGCCGTCGGCGCCACGCCGAGGCTGCCCGCCACCGCGCCGGCCAGGTCGCTCAGGATGTCGGCGTGGAGGTTGGTGGCGACCACGGTGTCGATGCTGCCGGGCTTGCGCACCATGCGCGCGGCCATCGCATCGACAAGCTCCTTTTCCCAGGCAACGCTGGGGAATTCTCGAGAAACCTCGGCGGCGATCTCGTCCCAGAACACCATGCCGTGCTTCTGGGCGTTGGATTTCGTCACCACCGTCAGCAGCTTGCGCGGGCGCGCAGCGGCGATGGCGAAGGCGGTGCGCATGATGCGGGTGACGCCGGCGCGGGTGAAGATCGCGGTCTCGGTCGCGACTTCCTCCGGATGGCCGCGATGGGCGCGCCCGCCATGGCCGGCATATTCGCCCTCGCTGTTCTCGCGCACGATCACCCAGTCGATGTCGCCGGGCTCGACGGCGCGCAGCGGGCTGGTCAGGCCGGGCAGGACGCGGGTGGGGCGGATATTCGCGTATTGGTCGAAGCCCTGGCAGATCTTGAGCCGCAGGCCCCAGAGCGTGATGTCGTCGGGCAATTCCTTGTCGCCCACGGCGCCGAAGAAGATGGCGTCGAAGCGCTTGAGCGTCTCCAGCCCATCCTCGGGCATCATCCGCCCGGTCGCGCGGTAGTAGTCGCTGCCCCAGGGGAAGTCCTCGACCGCCAGGGTGAAGTCGCCGCAGCGCGCGGCCAGGGCGCGCAGCACCTCCAGCCCGGCGGGGATGACTTCCTGCCCGATGCCATCGGCGGGGATGGCGGCGATCCTGTGGGTGCGCATGGCGGTCTCCTGAGCAAGGCTGGCGGGTGATAGCCGCGCGCGGCATCATGCGCCATGCCCCAGACCTCGATCCCCTGGACCGATGAGCGCGCGCGTGCCGCGCTGCGCCACATCTTCGACGCCGCCATCGCCAGCGCCGATCCGCGCGTGGTGCTGGCCCGGCATCTGCCCGAACCGCCGCGCCAGGGCCGGGTGGTGGTGGTGGGTGCGGGGAAGTCCGCCGCCGTGATGGCCGCGGCGCTCGAAGAGGCCTGGCCGGAGGTGCCGCTCTCCGGCCTCGTCGTCACGCGCTACGCCCATGGCTACCCGACGCGCCGCATCGCGGTGCTGGAGGCGAGCCACCCCGTGCCCGACGCCGCCGGCGCGGCCGCCGCGCAGCGCATCCTGGAGACGGTTGCGGGGCTGACGGCCGAGGACCTCGTGCTGTTCCTGGTCTCGGGCGGGGGCTCGGCGCTGACCACCCTGCCCGCCCCCGGCCTGACGCTGGAGGATCTGATGGCGGTGAACCGGGCGCTGCTGGCCTCCGGCGCCACCATCAACGAGATGAACTGCATCCGCCGCCATCTCTCGGCCTTTTCGGGCGGGCGGCTGGCGCTCGCGGCGCATCCGGCGCGGGTGGTGACCCTCGCCATCTCCGACGTGCCGGGCGACGACCCCACCGCCATCGCCTCCGGCCCCACCGTGCCGGACCCGACCAGCTTCGCGGACGCCCGCGCGCTGGTGGCGCATTACCGCATGGTCCTGCCGGCGGCGGTCACGGCGCATCTGGCGGCAGCGGCAGAGGAGACGCCCAAGCCCGGCGATCCGCGCCTGGGCGTGATCGACTACCGCTACATCGCCACGCCCATGATGGCGCTGCAGGCGGCGGCCGAGGCGGCGCGGGGGCTGGGCCTCACGCCGCTGATCCTGGGCGACGCGCTGGAGGGCGAGGCGCGCGGCCTGGGCCAGGCGCTGGCCGGCATCGCGCTCTCCGCCCGCACCCATGGCCAGCCTTTGCCCGCGCCCTGCGTGCTGCTCTCGGGCGGGGAGACGACGGTGACCATCGGCGCCGAGGGCCATGGTCGCGGCGGGCGGAACAGCGAATCCTTGCTCGGCTGCGCGGTGGCCCTGGCCGGGGCGCCGGGGATCTGGGCGCTGATGGGCGACACGGACGGCATCGATGGCTCGGAGGACAATGCGGGTGCCATCGCCACGCCCGACACCCTGGCCCGGGCCCGCGTGGCGGGGATGGACCCGCGCGCGGTGCTCGCCCGGCATGACAGCTACAGCCTGTTTGCCGCGCTGGGCGACCTGGTGGTGACGGGGCCGACGCTGACCAATGTGAACGACCTGCGGGCGATCCTGATTACTTAGCAAAAGTAAGCGAAAAACTCTTCACTTGGCGATAAACTTAAAGTCGCTAAGGTAAGCGCCATGCGCGACCCTGCCCTCGAAGCCCTTCTCCTCCAGCGTGGTGCCGTCACCCGGATCGCCACCGCGCTGGGCATCTCCACCGCCGCCGTCAGCCAATGGAAGCGTGTCCCCGACGACCGGGTCGGCGAGGTCGCGCGCGCGCTCGGCGTGCCGCCCACCGTGGTGCGCCCCGACGCCGCCAGCCTGCCCGACCCCAGCCCGCCCGCCCCGCGCGAAGGAAACGCCCCCCGCATGGCCAATCGAATCCCGCTGCGCCGCCGCCGCCGTACCAAGATCGTGGCGACGCTTGGCCCGGCCTCTTCCACGGCCGAGGTGATCGAGCGGCTGTTCCGCGCCGGCGCCGACGTGTTCCGGCTGAATTTCTCGCATGGCAGCCACGAGGACCACGCCGCGCGCATCGCCATCATCCGCGCGCTGGAGAAGAAGGTGGACCGGCCCATCGGCATCCTCGCCGATGTCCAGGGCCCGAAGCTGCGCGTAGGCAAGTTCCAGGCGGGGCGCATCTCGCTGCAGACGGGGCAGAGCTTCCGGCTCGACCTCAGCCCCACGCCCGGCGATGTGCGCCGCGTGCAACTGCCGCACCCCGAGATCATCGCCGCCGCGCATATCGGCACCACGCTGCTGCTCGATGACGGCAAGCTGCGCCTGCGCGTGACCAAGCAGCGCGCCGACCATCTGGAGACGGAGGTGGTCGTCGGCGGCCCGCTCAGCGACCGCAAGGGGGTGAACGTGCCCGATGTGGTGCTGCCCATCCCGGCCCTGACCGAGAAGGACCGCAAGGACCTCGACTTCGTGCTGGAACAGGGGGTCGAATACATCGGGCTCAGCTTCGTCCAGCGGCCCGAGGATGTGGCCGAGGCCAAGGCGATCGCCGCGGGGCGCGCCTGGATCATGGTGAAGATGGAAAAGCCCCAGGCGGTGGAGAACCTGGATGCGATCCTGGACCTCGCCGATTGCGTCATGGTGGCGCGCGGCGATCTCGGCGTGGAATGCCCGCCCGAGGAGGTGCCGCTGATCCAGAAGCGCATCGTCCGCGCCGCGCGCACGCTCGGCAAGCCGGTGGTCGTGGCCACCCAGATGCTCGAGAGCATGATCAGCGCCCCCGCCCCCACCCGCGCCGAAGCGTCGGATGTCGCGACCGCCGTGTTCGACGGCGCCGATGCGGTGATGCTCTCGGCCGAGACGGCGGCCGGGCAATACCCCTTCGAGGCGGTGAACATCATGGACCGCATCATCGCCCGCGTGGAGCAGGACCCCGGCTGGCGGACGCTCACCGATGCCGAGCGCCCCGCCCCCGAGCGCAACTCGGCGGGTGCGATCGCCGCCGCCGCGCGCCAGGTGGCCGGCACGATCGAGGCCGAGGCCATCGCCACCTTCACCTCCACCGGCTCGACCACGCTGCGCGTGGCGCGGGAGCGACCGGGCAGCCCGATCCTGGGCCTGACCTCCTCGCTGCAGACGGCGCGGCGCATGGCGGCGGTCTGGGGGGTGCACCCGATCCTTTCGGTCGAGCCGCACTCCATGACGGACATGGTCGCAAAGGCGATCCGCGCCGCCAGCCAGGAAGGTTTCGCCAAGGCGGGCGACGAGGTGGTGGTCACGGCCGGCGTCCCCTTCGGCACGCCGGGCACCACCAACGCGCTGCGGGTTGCCATCGTGAAGTGAAGGCGGCATGGAGGCCCGCGTGACCGGGAGAAGATCCATGCCGATGCGCCGCCTGATCGCCGTCCTGCTGCTCGCCCTCGGCCTCGCCGCGCCGGCGCGCGCGCAGCAATCCGGGATCTATGACGTGACCGGGGTGAACCTGGACGGCACGCCCTATACGGGGCTGGCGCAGATCCGCCAGTCGGGGCTGGCCTCCTTCGCCATCATCTGGCGGATCGGCAGCGACGTGATCGAGGGCGTGGGCTTCGCCTCCGGCCGCACCATCTCGGTCGCCTATGGGCTGGCGCAGCGGCCGGGCATCGGCATCTACCAGCTCAACCCCGATGGCAGCATGGAAGGCGAGTGGACCATCATCGGCGCCCCGGCCATCGGGCGGGAGCGCCTGACGCTGCGCGGCGCGCCGGCCACCGCGACGCAAGCCGCACCCGCTGCCCCGGCGGCCGCCCCGGCCCCCGCGCCAGCCGCCACGCCTGCCCCCGGGCCCGCACCCGCCGCCGAAACCCCGGCCGCGCCGCCGCGCTGAGCCCGCGCGTCAGGCGCGCGGCATCGCCTGGCTGAGCCGCCCGCCCAGGCGCAGCGGCTCCACCCGCCGTGCGAGACCCGTGGTGTCGTCGGTCTCGACGAAGAGGCCGCAGACCGTGGCCGCGCCCTCGGCCGGGGCGAGCTTCTCGCCCGGCACCTTCTTCCAGAAGCGCAACGCAGCCGCGCCCTTCTGCATGCCGATGACGCTGTCATAGTCGCCGCACATGCCGGCATCGGTCATGTAGGCGGTGCCGCCCTCCAGGATCTGGTGGTCGGCGCTGGGCGTGTGGGTATGCGTGCCGATGACGAGCGAGACCTTGCCATCGAAGCTGTGCGCCAAGGCGAGCTTCTCGGAGGAGGCCTCGGCGTGGAAATCGACGATGATGGCCTGCACCGTGCCCTCGGCGCCCATGCGATGGCCGATCAGGGCGGCCTGGACGCCGCGGAAGGGATCATCCAGCGGATCCATGAACAGCCGCCCCATGGCCTGGATCACCAGGGCCCGCCGCCCGTCGCGCAGCACGGCGACAACGCTGCCATGGCCTGGCGTGCCGGGCGGGTAGTTCAGCGGGCGGATCAGGCGCGGCTCGCCCTCGATATAGGGAATGATCTCGCGCCGGTCCCAGGCGTGGTTGCCCAACGTGATGACATCGGCGCCGGCGAGGAACAGCGCCCGCGCCATCTCGGGCGCAAGGCCGAAGCCGTGGCTGGCATTCTCGGCATTCACCACGACGAGGTCGAGGTCGAGCGCCTTGCGCAGCTCGGGAATGGCCGCGCCGGCCGCATCGCGGCCTGAGCGACCGACGAGATCGCCGAGGAACAGGAGTCTCAAGAGGTGGCGGCTCCGCAGAAGAGAATGCCGCCTTCGGTGGCGATGGCGTGCAGGCGCGCGTCCTCCTCCCCGGCGGGCACTTCGTCAAGCGCCTGGCAGGCATAGGCGCAGCCGAGGCGCTGGGCCTGGGGGTAGAGCGGCAGGGTGCGGTCGTAATAGCCCCCGCCATAGCCCAGCCGCCGCCCGGCCGCATCGAAGGCCAGCAGCGGGATTAGGAAGAGGTCGGGCGTGAGGCGTTCGGCCTGCGGGGCGGGCTGGGCGGTGCCCATCGGGCCGGGCTGCAGCGGCGTCGCGGGGGTCCAGCGATGGAAGGTGAGCGGGTTGCCGCGCGGGGGCGTGATCGGCAGGGCGATGGGATGGCCGCGATCGTGCAGGGCGTGGAGCAGCGGGCGGATGTCGATCTCCGGCCCCATCGGCCAGAACCCCGCCACCACGGCCCCGGGCGCGATCGGCCAGTCGCGCAGCACATGGTCAGCAAGCGCGGCGCCGAGCGCCGGATCCTGCCCCGCCCGCCGCATCCGCGCCGACCGCCGCGCCGTCAGCTTGCGTTCAGCGAGGGTCACGGGCACCCCCTCTTCTTCTCCGGGCCGGGAAGGCGGCCCCGCGCGCAGAGGGCGCTGCCCACCCGCACACCAGCGCGTCGGCGCGAAGCCAAGGCCGCGGATGCGGCCGCCCGGCGTCTGAGGGCCGAGGCATCTCGGCCCCGCGCACAGCGCACCCTGATCACCGGCGCACCAGCGCGTCGGCGCGCAAGGCAAGCGGCCGGATGGCCGCGCCCGCCGCTTGAGGGCAAAGAAAGAAGCACGGAGCCGCCATGGCCGTGGGCGTGATAACCCTCCTGAGACCTGCTGGTGCAGGTGGGTGCCGGATACCCGGACCACGGTCCGGACAGCGCCAGCCCCCGGAGGATGCTCATTGGCCCCGGGGGTTAAGTTGCCTCACCAACCTGGCAGCCCCGCCCCACCAACCTAGGGACGGTCGAGGGTCTGGGCAATGCCCTCGATGCGATCGGCGATGCGGGCCAGCCGCTCGGCGAGCCTGGGATCGGCGACCGGCGTGGCCACGGCCTGCCCGGCCCGGGCCTGGGCGAGCGCGACCTTGAGGTCATGCACCTCATCGGCCAGCAGCAGCGCACCCAGCAGCAGCAGCCGGCTCTCGCCGAACTGACCGCCCATCGCCTTGATGGAGGAGACGCGCTTGTCGACCTCGGCGGCGAGGGAGACGAGATGCGCCTCCTGCCCGTCCTCGCAGGAAACGGGGTGGCTGTAGCCGCCGATGCGGACGGTGACCTGGCCCATCGCTAATTCTCCTCGCCCAGGGCGGCGCGCAACCGCGCGATGGTTTCGTCCAGACGGTCCGCGATGGCGGCCACCGCGGCGCGGGGCACCATGTCGGCGGTGCCGGCCTCGATGATGATGGGCTCGGGCGCCGGGCGCGGCCGCGCGGCCGCCTCGGCCAGCCGCTCCACCGCCGCCTCGAGCAGCGCCAGCGCGCGCCCCGTGGGGTCAGACCCCGAATATTCCCCGCGCGTCCCGGACACTGCCCGCCGAAGCCCCCGTTCTGCCTGTAAGCCTTGCCGCTGCTTGCCGCAGCGCACCCTGTCATGCTGCAACGCTTTGCATGGGCGACGCAAAGGGTCAACGGTTGCGCGCGGGCCGCGCCGTGCTCGTGCTGGATGCGGACCAGGCGCGCGCGGCGCTGGCGGCGGGGCCGGCCCTGCTGCTCTCGGCGGAGGGGGCGGCGGGCACGCTCGGCCCCCTTCTCTGGCGCGCGATGATCGCGGAGGCCGCCGCGGGCCGGGCGGTGGTCGATGCGCTGTGCTGCGCGGCGGCGGCGGGCGATGCGCTGGCCGCGCTGCGCGCCGGGTGCCGGCTGATCGTGCTGCGCGGCGATTGCCCGGGCTTCGCGCGCGTGGCGGCCATCGCGGCCGAGCTTGACGCCACGGTGCTGCCGGAGCGGCCCGAGGCGCTGGACCTGCGCGGGCTCGACCTGCGGCGGCCGGCGGGGCGCGCGATTCTGGCGCGCTGGCTCGACACCGACAACGGCACCCCCAAAGGCACCCCATGACAGGCCAGCGCACCTGCGCTACACGCCGCGCCATCCCCTTGATGAGGAACGACCCATGCGCCTGACGCCGAAGGTCCAGGAAATCCTGTCCTGGTATGAGAGCGACAACCCCGGCACGAAGGGCAACCTCGCCCGCATCCTGATGACCGGCAAGCTCGGCGGCACGGGCCGCATGGTGATCCTGCCCGTCGACCAGGGCTTCGAGCACGGCCCCGCGCGCAGCTTCGCGCCCAACCCCGCCGCCTATGACCCGCGCTATCATTTCGACCTCGCCATCGAGGCGGGGCTGAACGCCTATGCCGCGCCGCTCGGCCCGATGGAGGCCGCGGCCGCCACCTATGCCGGCTGCATCCCGACCATCCTGAAGGTCAACAGCTCCAACTCGCTGTCCACCACCAAGGACCAGGCGGTGACGGCGACGGTGGCGGATGCGCTGCGGCTGGGCTGCTCGGCCATCGGCTTCACCATCTACCCCGGCAGCGAATACCAGTTCGAGATGATGGAAGAGCTGCGCGAACTGTCGCAGGAAGCGAAGTCGGTCGGCCTCGCCGTCGTGACCTGGAGCTACCCGCGCGGGCCGATGCTGGACAAGGTGGGCGAGACGGCGCTCGACATCGCCGCCTATGCCGCGCACATCGCGGCCCTGACCGGGGCGCACATCATCAAGGTGAAGCCGCCCTCCGACGCGATCTTCCTCGACGCCGCCAAGAAGACCTACCAGTCCCACCCGGTCGAGGTGGCGGATGCCGCGAAGCGCATCGCGCATATCGTGCAGGCCTGCTTCGCCGGCCGGCGCCTGGTGGTGTTCTCGGGCGGCGAGGCGAAGGGTGCCGATGCGCTGCTCGCCGAGGTGAAGGCCATCCATGCCGGCGGCGGCAATGGCTCGATCGTCGGCCGCAACGCCTTCCAGCGCACGCGCGCCGAGGCGCTGAAGCTGCTCTCCGACATCATCGACGTCTACAAGACGCCGGTCTGAGACCTCGCCTGAGGTAGCGGCAATAGGCCCGGGGCGGGAACGTCCCGGGCCTTTTGCGTTACAGGGCGGCGAGGCGGGCCGGCACCTGCGCCAGCACCGCCTCCCCCGCATTGGCGAAGGCGAGACGCAGATGGCGTTCCTGGCCGGGGCCGAAGAAGGGGCCGGGGAGCGTCATCAGCCCCTGCTCGGCGGCAAGGATTTCCGCCGCGCGCATCGCCTCCGGCGCGCCTTCGGGCAGGCGGAGATAGGCGAAATAGGTGCCCATGGCGTCCAGCCGCCAGCCCGGAAGCTGGCTCACCTGCTGGCGGAAGAAGCCGGCGCGCGTGGCCATCATCGCGCGGTTTCCCTCCCGCCACTCGGCCAGGGCCGGGATGGCCCAGGCGATCACGGCCTGCGCCGGGCGGGCGGGGCAGATCTGCAGCGTGTCGAGCGCCTTGGCGAGCTCGGCCTGGAAGGCCGGCCCGGCGATGACGGCGCCGAGCCGATGGCCCGGCACGCAATAGGCCTTCGAGAAGCTGTAGAGATGCACCAGCACGTCGCGCCACTCGGGGTCCTGGAACAGCAGGTGCGGCGGCGCGGGATCGGCGAGGAAATCGCGATAGGTCTCATCCAGCACAAGCGCAGCGCCGTGCCTGCGGCAGATCGCCGCCACGGCCGCGATGACAGCGGGCGGATAGACCGCGCCGGTCGGGTTGTTGGGCGAGACCAGCACCACGGCGCGCGCGCGGTGTTCCACCAGCAGCGCCTCGACCAGGGCCGGATCGGGCACGAAGCCATCCTCGGGCCGGGTCGGGAGCGGGATGGGAAGCGCGCCCTGCAGGGTGAGGGTCATGTGGTGGTTGAAGTAGTAGGGGGTGGGCAGCAGCACCGCCTCCCCTTCCGCCGCCAGCGCGGCCATGACCATGGCAAAGGCGAGGTTGCACCCGGCGGTGATCGCGACCTCGGCAGGCGCGATGGGCGCGCCGTAGCGCGCGGCGACATCGGCGGCGAGGGCTTCGCGCAGCGCATCATCGCCCGCGATCGGCCCATAACCCGCGAAGGCCGCGCTGCCGGCCGCGGCACCGAGACGCGCCAGCAATTCGGGCGGCGGCGGATAGCCCGGCACGGCCTGCGTCAAATCGAGCGCCGGGCCGGCGCGTCCCTCATAGCGGGCGGCCCAGGCGCGGGCGGCGGGGATGGGCGGGGCGGCGGTGGCGCGCAGGCGGGGGGAGAGGATCATGGCGGACAGTCTTGCCCGCCTTTCGTGCCGCGCCCAGGGGTAGCCTGACACCCGAGACGCCGCGGCTTGCGCTCTTTTCTGTCCTGAACGAACCTCCCACCGCATCAGATGGTGCGGGCCAGGGATTGGCCAAGCCTGAGGCCCTCGCACCGAGCCGGTGGGAGATCGCCACAATGCCGAGCAGAATCGTCACGACCACCGAACTGGACAGCGTGCTCCTCGATGGCACGTCGCAATACCTCTACGTGTCCTCGACCGGGGACCTGCGCTTCACCGGCGATACGGTCGTCTCTTCCGGTATCGGCACCCTCGGAACCTCGATCATCAATTACGGCTCGATCGTCTCGCTGGTGGAGGGCGTCGGCCAGGCCGCGGTGCGCTACACCGCCGGCTTCGGAACACTGCAGAATGAGGGCTTCATCTCCAGCACCGGCGACGGCGTGCTCATCGGCCGCGACGCGGGCGCCAAAATCAACAATGGCGGGACCATCTTCGGTGCCGAGGTCGGGATCAACGTAGTCAACACAGTCGCCTGGATCACCATCGTCAACTCGGGCAGCATCTTCGGCGCCAATGGGATCATGGCCAATGGTCAGGTTTCCCTCGTCAATACCGGGGTGATCAGCGGCGAGTGGGTCGGGGTGCGGGGCTTCAACTCGGCGATCCAGGTGAACAACACCGGCACCATCTCGGCACGCGCTGGATACGCGGCGGTGGAAGGTGGCGGTCAAGGCGACACCGTCACGAACAGCGGCCGCCTGCTGGGCGCTGTGCTGCTGGGCAGCGGCAATGATCTCTATGACGGACGCCTTGGTATCGTGACCGACATGGTCTCGGGCGGCATGGACGCGGATACGATCCTGGGCGGGGCCGGCGCCGAGACGCTGATCGGTGGCGAGGACGATGACGAGATCCGCGGTGGCGGCGGCGACGACCTGATCATCGGCGGTCACGGTGCGGACCTGCTCGATGGCGGTGACGGCTTCGACATCGTCGGTTTCACCGAATTGCTGGAGCCGCTGCTGGTCGATCTGCAGAACAGCTCGCTCAACCTGGGTGACGCCGCCGAGGACGCCCTGCTGAACTTCGAGGGCGCGCAGGGCACTTCCTTTGCCGATACCCTGCGCGGCAGCGCCGCCGGCAATGAACTGCGCGGCGGGGCGGGCAACGACCTGCTCGATGGCCGCGCCGGGCCGGACACGCTGCGCGGCGGCCAGGGCGACGACCTGATGCTCGTGGACAGTGCGGGCGACCGGGTGGTCGAAAGGGCCGGCCAGGGCGCCGATACGGTGGTCGCTTCCGTCAGCTACCAGCTCATGGCGGGGTCGGAGGTGGAGTTCCTGGTCACCTCCGACGCGGCCGCGCTCACGGCGCTCAACTTCACCGGCTCCAACACGGCGAACACGCTGGTGGGCAATGCCGGCGCCAACCGGCTGAACGGGCGCGATGGCGCCGACATGCTGCGCGGCGAGGGCGGGCTCGACACGCTCTATGGCGGCAGTGATGGCGATACGCTGCTGGGCGGTGGCGGCAACGATCAGCTCTTCGGCGAGAGGGGCGAGGATTCGCTCGAGGGCGGCGAGGGCAATGACCGGCTGACCGGCGGCGAGGACAATGACGTGCTGACCGGCGGCGCCGGGCAGGATCAGTTCATCTTCGACAGGCCGGCCTTCTGGTCCTTCGGTCCGCTCAGCTTGGTGAACCGCGACACGATCACCGACTTCAACCCGGTGGACGACACGATCCGCATCTCCCTGGCTGCCTTCCCCGAACTCGGCGTCGCGGGCGCGCTCCAGGCGGGTGCCTTCCTGAACGCGGTCGGCGGCGGGGCCACGCTGACGAGCCACCGCATCATCTACGACCCGGCAACCGGGATCATCTGGTACGATTCCAACGGCAGCGACCCCTCCTTCCCCGTGCAGATCGCGGTGCTGGAGAACCTACCCGCCAACGTCACCGCCGGCGATTTCGTCATCATCGCCTGAGGCTACTCGAAAGCGAGCCGACCGGTGACGTGGCGCCAATAGTGCCACAGCAGCCGCGCGGCGAGGCTGCGCCAGGGCGCCCATGCCTGGGCGAGATCCACCAGCTCTTTCGTCTTCGGCCGCACCTCCCACCCGCGCAGATGCGCGAGTGCCGCGGCCAGCGCCACGTCGCCGGCCGGGAAGACATCCGCGCGCTGCTCGGCGAAGAGCAGATGCACCGCCGCCGTCCAGGGGCCCAGGCCGCGCACGGCGCTCAGATGCGCGATGGCCTCGGCATCGTCCATCCCGGCCAGCGCCCCGAGCCGCAGCGTGCCGTCCTGGATGGCCGTGGCGAGCGCGCGCGCATGCGCCGCCTTGGGCCGCGAGAGGCCCGCCACGCCGCACAGCGTCGCATCGTCCAGGGCGAGAAGCCCGACCGGATCGAGCGCGCCCGGAATGGCGGAGAGCCGCCCCCAGATCGCCCCGGCGGCGGCGTTGGAGATCTGCTGGCCGCAGATGGTGCGCAACAGGCCCGGAAAACCCGGCGCGCGCGTGCGCCAGGGCAAGGGCCCGGCCAGGGGCAGGATCCGCGCGAGGTCGCCATCGCGCGCCGCCAACTCGGCCAGGCCGCGATGCGCCCAATCGGGGGGGGCGGGAAAAGACGGCGGGGATGGGGGAGAAGTGTCCATCCCCGCCGCCCTACAGCAGACCACCCGGATGGTGCAGTGGGGGGGGTCTCGCGGCGAGGGGAAGTGGCCGCGCCGGGTGGTCCGTCGTGTTTCGCAGGATGGGGAGCCAAGGTTACGGCCCCAAGGGGCGATGCGTCAGGAAGTGCAACGCTGCGTTGCAGGCGGCCCGGCGGTTACACAGCGCAACATCGCCGCCCCCCAAACCCGCCGCTTCGCGCTATGTTACACGGCATGGACAGCAACGCCCCCCATATCCTCGTCGTCGATGACGACCGCGAGATCCGCGACCTGCTCGGCAAGTTCCTCGAGAAGCAATCCTTCCGCGTGACCGCCGCGCGCGATGCGCGGGAGGCGCGGAAGCTCTGGCCGCTCGGGCGCTATCACCTCGTGGTGCTGGACCTGATGATGCCCGGCGAATCGGGCCTCGACCTCGCGCGCTGGCTGCGCAGCCAATCCGAGGTGCCGATCGTGATGCTGACCGCGATGGGCGAGGAGACGGACCGCATCGTGGGGCTCGAGCTTGGCGCCGATGACTACGTCGCCAAGCCCTTCAACCCGCGCGAGCTGCTCGCGCGCATCCGCGCCGTGTTGCGCCGCGCCACCGCCGACAGCTCCACCGATCCGGGGCGCGAGCCACCGGCCAAGGTGCTGCGCTTCGCCGGCTGGGTGCTGGAGCCCACGCGCCGGCGCCTGCTCAACCCCGATGGCGCCGAGGTGCCGCTGACCGGGGGCGAATATGAACTTCTGATGGTGCTGGTCGAGCGCCCGAACCGGGTGCTGACGCGCGACATGCTGATGGACCTGCTGCGCGGACGACAGGCCGGGCCCTTCGACCGCGCCATCGATGTCGCCGTCTCCCGACTGCGGCGCAAGCTTGAGGATGACGGGCGCAACCCGCAGGTCATCAAGACCGTGCGCGGCGGCGGCTATGTGCTCTCCGCCACGGTGGAACGCGGTTGAGACCCTTTCGCTGGCTCGGCTGGTTCTGGCCGCGCAGCCTCGCGGGCCGGACCGCGACGGTCCTGCTGGTGGGCCTGGTGCTGGTGCAGGTGGCGGGGCTGACCATCCATGCGCTCGACCGCGTGGATCTGCAGCGCTTCCAGCAGGCGCGCGATGTCTCGCAGCGCGCCTTCACGCTCTGGCGCACCCTCGCGCAGACCCAGGGCGAGCGGCGCGGGGCGATGCTCGCCGAGTTCGACCTGCCGCCGGGCCTGCGCGCGGAGCTGGGCGACGAGCCCTCGGCCAGCCGCCGCTACCCGCCCCCGCCCCCGCCCCTGATGCGGCTGTTCCGCACCGAGGCGATCATGTCCGCCCCGCCGCGCTTCCGCCCGCGGGAGATGGAGGTCTCGGGCGGGTCGCGGCCGGGGGTGATGCATGTCAGCCTGCGCTTCGCGGATGGCCACTGGCTGAACCTGCGCGTGGAGTTGCCGCCGCCACGGCCCTGGCATTCCGAGACCTTCCTGATCTCCTTCCTGCTGATGACCGTGGCCGCGGCCGGGCTGACGCTCTGGGCGGTGCGGCGGATGATGCGCCCGGTGCGCGATCTGGCGGCGGCGGCGGACCGGCTGGGGCGGGACGTGAACGCCGCCCCCCTGCCCGAATCCGGCCCCGCCGAGGTCGCCACCGCCGCGCGCGCCTTCAACACCATGGCCGAGCGCATCCGCCGCTACGTCGCGGACCGCACGCAGATGCTCGCCGCCATCGGCCATGACCTCAAGACGCCGATCACGCGCCTCAAGCTGCGCGCCGAATTCCTCGACGATGACGAGCAGCGGCGGAAGATGCTGGCGGACCTCGATGAGATGGAGGCGATGATCGCCGCCACCCTCACCTTCGCGCGCGACGATTCCGCGGCCGAGCCCTCGGTGCCCGTGGATCTCGCCGCGCTGTGCCGCACCGTGCTGGATGAGGCCGCCGATGCCGCGGATGCGGAGACGGCCGAGCGCATCGCCTATGCGGGGCCGGAGCACCTGACCGTCTCGGCAAGGCCGGTGGCGCTGAAGCGCGCCCTGGCCAATCTGGTAGGCAATGCGGTGGCCTATGGGGGTGCGGCACGGCTGACGCTCACCCCACCCGCCACGGGGGTGCTGCGCATCAGCGTCGCGGATGACGGGCCCGGCGTGCCGGAGCACGAGTTGGAAGCCGTGTTCCAGCCCTTCCGCCGGCTCGAGACCAGCCGCAACCGGGAGACAGGCGGCACCGGGCTCGGCCTGCCGATCGCACGCAACATCTTCCGCGCCCATGGCGGCGATGTGGTGCTGCGCAACCGCCGTGAGGGCGGGCTGGAGGCGGTGGCGAGCCTGCCGGTTTAGAGCACTATGCGTTCAGATGGGTCGCGGCGCCGCCGCGACGCTGAACGCATTTCTTGCTCTAGATTCAATGATTTCCAGAGCACGAGCTGCGTTCACCAGAACGCAGCGTGCTCTGGCGACCGGGCTGGCATGCAGCCTGCAAACCTTCCCTGGCAGAGCAGTCTGACGGGGAATTTTTGCAAAATGCATTGCCACTTGCAGGTTCGACGGTGGGTCCTTGCCGGTGTGGTGATCCTGGCCTCGCTTCTTGCAACGCCCCCTGCCCTGGCGCAGTCGCCGGCCGAGCAGCAATGCCGCGCCGCCTGCGCGGCCCTGCCGCGCGATGACCGGGCGCGGCTGCTTTCCTGCCTGTCGCGCTGCGGCGTCGCGGTGCAGGGCGCCCAGGCGCAGCCGGCGCGCAGCAATGCCCGCCAGCCGACACAGCCCCAGCCGCGGCTGGTGGCGGGCAATGGCTATGGCCGGCCGGTCGCGAGCCTCGGCGTCCCCACCGCCCAGGCCGCGCAGGTGGCCCTGAACGCCCCACCGCGCACGAATACGCCGCAAAGCTGGGGCGCGATCTACGCCGCGCCGGCGCCGCATCCGGGCCTTGGCATCGTCAGCGGCCAGCGCGATCGGCTGCAGGCGCATGGCCGGGCCGAGACTGCCTGCGCCGCCCGCGCCAATGGCCAGCCCTGCCGGATGCTGGTGGAGTTTACCTCCGGCTGCGCCGCCGCCGCCCGGGCGGAGCGGGGCGACCGCGTGGCCTTCACCGCGGCCGAGACGGGCAGCACGCGCGCCGCGGCGGAACATGCGGCGATCGGCGCCTGCCAGACCCGCAGCCGGGATTCCTGCCGCGTGGTGCAGACGGTCTGCGCGGGCTGATCAGAAGCCCGCGAGCCAGAGCGCCACTTCACCGGCGACGAGGCTTGCGCTCAGGCCGATGACGGTCCAGCGCATCGCCTCCCGCCAGGCGGGTTCGGCCGGGCGGGCGCGGCGCATGGCGCGCGGCGGGCTGGGGATGCCAAGGTCGGCCAGGCCGAACCGGGTGGTGAAGGGGCCGGCCGAGCCGGCGGCACAGGTCGCGCTTCTCATGGGCTGAGAAGAACATAAACAGAACATCGACGCAAGCGGGAAAGATGTCGCCGCACCGACGTGCCCCTTGCGGCATCGGTCGCAACGCCCGACCATAGGATGAACGAAGGAGCGCCGCATGACCACCGCATCCGATCCGCGCCTTGCCCGGCGCCTGCTTGTGTTGCGCCTGGCGGCCCTCGGTGGCGCGGCCGCGGTGCCTGTCGCGGCCTCGGCCCAGGGCACGAAGTCGGGCGGGGGCGGTGCGCCCGGCGGCAAGGGCGGCACCGCGCCGCCGCCGCAGCGCAGCGGCATCACCGATGCCGATCCCTCCGACGCGCCCGGTCAGGGGCGCAACACCCGCCCGCCGACCGGCCTGACCGACTCCGACCCAAATGACGCCCCGGGCCAGGGCCGCGGAGGCAACCGAGGACAGCAGGGGCCGAGCGATTCCGACCCTTCCGACCCGCCCGGGCGTGGCCGCGGCGGCAACCGGCAGCAGACGGGCGTCAGCGATGCCGATCCCTCCGACCCGCCGGGTCAGGGCCGTGGCGGCTCGCGCGGCCAGCAGGGCCAGGGCCCCAGCGACTCCGACCCTTCCGACCCGCCCGGGCGCGGGCGCGGCGGCAACCGCCAGCAGACCGGGGTGACCGACAACGACCCCTCCGACCCGCCGAATGGCGGGCGCGGCGGCAATCGCGGCCCGCAGGCGCCGGCCGGGCCTTCCGACAGCGATCCCTCCGACCCGCCGGGGCGCGGCCGCGGCGCCTCGCCGCGCGGCGACATCAAGCGGACCTGAGCAAAATCCCGCGCCCGGAGAAGAACTCGCCGAAGGTGCCTGGCGCGAGGCGCTGGTCGATGCGCGTCGCGCCGGTATCACCCGAGGGGTTGTGCAGGCGCAGCGCGCCTGCGGCGGTGACGCCGAAGACCAGCACCAGATGCCCGCCGCGGCTGGGCGGCGGCATATCGGGCCGGCGAATGCCCGGATGGACCGAGGCGATGAACAATCCGCCGTCGGCCACCAGCGGCGGGATCGCCGCGGCGTCGATATCGAGCAGGGTCTCGGCTGCCAGGCCGAGCCCGTTCAACCAGGCCACGGCGCCGGCATAGATGAGGCCGCGGATCGCGCCATCCGGCTGCTCGACATAGCCGCCCAGCGCCTGCACGGCGCGGCGGATGTCATGGATGGGCGGCACCGCCCGCCCGCGCGCGCCAAGCGCCATCTGCAGGCAGGCGCAGCCGCAGAGATGCTCCGCCCAGCGCGCATATTCGGCCGCGCTTTCCGCCCCGCTCGCTGGCCAGAGCGGGTCCGTCGCCGCATCGCGCCCGGCAAGGAATTCGGCGACCAGCGCCGCGCTTTCCCACTGGGCGCGATAGGGCGGGATCAATCGTTCAGGTGGCACGCGCTGCGATGGGCGGCGCCGATGGTCTTGAGCTTGGGCACCTCCACCCGGCAGCGGTCGAAGGCCAGCGGGCAGCGCGGGTGGAAGTGGCAGCCCGGCGGCGGATTCAGCGGCGAGGGGATCTCCCCCTTCACCGTCGCGAAGGCGCGCTTGCGGTTGCCGATGCGCGGCACGCTATCCAGGAGCGAGCGCGTATAGGGGTGGCTGGCGCGGGCGAAGACCTCCTCGGTCGGCGCTTCCTCCACCACGCGACCGAGATACATGATCACCACGCGGTCGCTCAGATGCTCCACCACGCCGAGGTCGTGGCTGATGAACAGATAGGTGAGGTCGAGCTCGCGCCGCAGCCGCATGAACAGGTTCAGGATCTGCGCCTGGATCGAGACGTCGAGCGCGGCCACCGCCTCATCGCAGACGATGAAGTCGGGCTGCACGGCCAGCGCACGGGCAATGCCGATGCGCTGGCGCTGGCCGCCCGAGAACTGGTGCGGGTAGCGGCGCTTGAAGGTGGGGTCGAGCCCCGCGCGGCGCATCTGGTCATCGACATAGGCGTCGAAGCCGCTGCGCTTGACCAGGCCATGCACCAGCGGCGCCTCGCCCACGATGTCGGCCACGCGCATGCGCGGATTGAGGCTGGCATAAGGATCCTGGAAGATCATCTGCCGGCGCAGTTTTCCGAGTTTCGCCGCCTCGCCCTGCAGCGTGGCGACGTCGGTCCCGTTCCAAAGCACCTGGCCCTCGGATTGCGGCAGGATGCCCGCGACGATGCGCCCGAGCGTGGATTTGCCGCAGCCGCTCTCGCCGACCAGGCCCACCACCTCGCCCTTGCGCACGCGCAGATCGACATTGTCCACCGCGTGCACGACCTCCTCGCGCACATCGGCGCCGAGGCGCCGGGCGAGCTTCGCCGCGATGTCGAGCTTCTTGGCGAAGCGGCGGGAGACGCCGCGCAGCTCCACCATCGGCACTTCGCTGTCCGCAAAGCTGCGGGTGGCGTGGGTGGCCCCCTCCTTCATCCCAGCTTCGCTCATGCCACATACTCCGCTTCGAGGTGCGGACGGTGGCAGCGCGCCATGCGGGCCGGGCGCCACTCGCGCAGTTCCGGCATCTCGGCGCAATCGGTGCCGGCGCGCGGGCAGCGCGTGCGGAAGGCGCAGCCGGGCTGGAGGCCAAGCAAGGAGGGCGTCATGCCCGGGATCTGGCGCAGCGGCTCGCCGCGCTTGTTGCGCGAAGGCACCGAGCCGATCAGCCCATGCGTGTAGGGGTGCAGCGGCAGGTCCAGCACCTCTCCCACATCGCCGTATTCGACGATCTTGCCGGCGTACATCACCGCGATGTCGTCGGCGAGGCCGGCGACGACCGAGAGGTCATGCGTGATCCAGATCATCGAGGTGCCGGCGTTCAGGCACAGCTTCTGCACCTCGGCGAGGATCTGGCCCTGGATCGTGACGTCGAGCGCGGTGGTGGGTTCATCCGCCACGATCAGCTCGGGGCGGTGCAGCAGCGCGATGGCGATGGCCACGCGCTGTCGCATGCCGCCGGAGAACTGGTGCGGGTAGGATTTCAGCCGCTCCTCCGGGCTCGGGATGCCGACCATGCCGAGTGCATCGCGCGCCCGGGCGCGGGCCTCGGCCTCGGGCACCTTCTCATGCGCCAGCACCGTCTCGATCATCTGCGTGTCGATGCGCAGGACCGGGTTCAGCGTCATCATCGGGTCCTGGAAGATCATCGCGATGCGGTTGCCCCGCAGGGCGCGCATCTCCTCCTCGGAACAGGTCGCGAGGTCGCGGCCCTGGAACAGGATCTGCCCGCTGACGATGCGCCCCGGCGGATCGACCAGGCCCATGACGGAGAAGCCCGTCACGGTCTTGCCAGAGCCGCTTTCGCCGACCAGGCCCAGCACCTTGCCGCGGCCCACGGTGAAGGAGACATCGTCCACCGCGCGCACCACGCCGGCGCGGGTGAAGAAATGCGTGCAGAGGTTGCGGACCTCGAGGGTGGGTGCCGTCATCGCGAGAAACCTTCGCCAATCCCCGGCCGCAATGCGGCCGGCGCGCGCAGGGCGACATGGTCACCCGAACCACAATGCGTCGGCGCGCAAGCCAAGCGCGCGGAGCGCGCGCCCGGCGCCTGAGGGCACAAGAAACCGAGGCTCACTTCTTGAGCCTCGGGTTCAGCACGTCACGCAGATGGTCGCCGACGAGGTTGATCGAGACGATGGTGATCAGCAGCGCGATGCCCGGATAGAAGCTGATCCAGTACTTGCCCGAGAGCATGTACTCATACCCGTTCGCGATCAGCAGGCCGAGCGAGGGCTCGGTAATCGGCACGCCCAGGCCGAGGAAGGAGAGGGTCGCCTCCAGCGCGATGGCGCGCGCGACCTGCATCGTGCCGATGACGATCAGCGGCGGCAGGCAGTTGGGCAGGAGATGGCGGAACAGGATGCGATGCGTGGGCAAAGCGAGGCATTGCGCGGCCTCGATGTATTCGCGCCGGCGCTCGACCAGTGCGGTGCCGCGCACCGTGCGCGCGTAATAGGCCCATTCGACGATGACGATGGCGATCACCACATTGGCGATCGACTTGCCCAGGAAGGCCAGGATCATCAGCGCGACGAGGATGGCGGGGAAGGACAGCTGCAGGTCGACCACGCGCATGATGGCGCTGTCGGTCTTCCCGCCCGCATAGGCCGCGAGCAGGCCGAGCGAGGCGCCGACGAGGCAGGCGATCAGCGCCGAGCCCGCGCCCACGGTCAGCGAGATGCGCAGCCCGTACATGATGCCCGAGAGCATGTCGCGCCCCTGGTCATCGGTGCCGAGCCAATAGGTGATGGTCCCGTCGCCGGATTTCGACCCAGGTTCGAGCCGCCCATCCATGATGTCCAGCACCGCGAGGTCATAGGGATTCTGCGGCGCGATGAAGGGCGCCAGCAGCGCGACCAGCACGATGACCGAGAAGACCGCGAGCCCGAACAGCGCGATCTTGGATTCCGCGAATTCGGAAACGAAACGCTGGAAGGGTGTCTCCACCCTGTCCTGCTTCGGGGCAGCGGGCGTGGTGCCGACAGCCGCACTCATCTCACTTGCCCTCCAGCCGCACGCGGGGGTCGAGGACCGAATACATCAGGTCCACGATCAGGTTGATGAGGATGAACATCAGCACGATGATCATCAGGTAGGCGACGATCACCGGCCGGTCGAGCACGTTGATGCTGTCGATGATCAGCTTGCCCATGCCCGGCCAGGCGAAGATCGATTCCGTCACCACGCTGAACGCGATGGTGGAACCGAACTCCAGCCCCGTGACGGTGACGACCGGGATCAGGATGTTCTTGAAGACATGCACGAAGGTGACGCGGAAGGAGCTGAGGCCCTTGGCGCGTGCGAACTTCACGTAGTCCATCAGCATCGTCTCCCGCACCCCTGCGCGCGTCAGGCGGATGACGAGGCTGATCTTGAACAGCGCGAGGTTGAGCGCGGGCATCACGAGATGCGCCAGCCCATCGGCGGTGAGGAAGGACCAGCGCGTGCCAAGCACCTCCACCGTCTCGCCCCGCCCGGTCGAGGGCAGCCAGCCGAGCTGCACGGCGAAGACCATGATCAGCATCAGCCCGACCCAGAAGGTCGGCAGCGAGAAGCCGAGGATGGAGCCCGCCATGATGCCCTTGCTGACCGGGCTGTTCGGGTTGAGCCCGGCATAGAGACCCAGCGGCAGGCCGATGATGATCGCCCCCACCGTCGCCGCCAGCGCGAGTTCCAGCGTGGCCGGCATGCGTTGCAGGATCAGCGTCAGCGCGGGTTCGTTGAAGACGAAGCTGCGCCCGAGGTCGCCCTGCACCGCCTTCATCAGGAAGATGCCGTATTGCTGCCAGAGCGGCAGGTCGAGCCCGAGCGCACGGATGGCGCGCTCCCGCTCCATCTGGTCCGCATCGGGGCTGATCAGGATCTCGACCGGATCGCCGATGGCGAAGACGCCGATGAACACGATGACCGACATCGCGAGCATGACGCCCAGCGCCTGGATCAGCCTTCGCAGCAGGTAGACCGACATGCGCGCGGCCTAGCGGGCGGGGGCGAGGCGGACATCCTGCGCGCGCGTCAGCTCATCCACGCGCGGCGTGTGGGTGAAGCCGCGGCGCATCGCCCAGATGTTGGTCTGGATGTGCAGCGGGATCACCGCCACATCCTCCGCCGCCATGCGCTGCGCATCGATCAGCATCTTCTCGCGCGCCGCATTGTCGAGCTCGCCCAGCGACCGCTCGAGCAGCGCGTCGATCTGCGGGTTGGAGTAGCGGCCGCGGTTCGACGCCCCCCAGCCACGCTCGCGTGAGACGGTGCCGATGATGTTGCGCAGCGGATGGCTGCCATCGGGGTTCGAGCCCCAGCCGATCAGATGCGCGGAGTATTCGCCGCGGCCCGCGCGACCCACGAAGGTGGCCCAGGTCTGGGCCTCCACCGCCGTGCGCACGCCGATGCGCGTCCACATCTGGCCGATCGCCTGGGCGATGCGCGCATCGTTGATGTAGCGGTCATTGGGGCTGTTGAGCTGGATGCGGAAGCCGTTCGGGTAGCCGGCCTCGGCCAGCAGTCGGCGCGCGCCCTCGGGGTCGAAGCGCGGCGCGGTGACGTCCGGCACATGGCTGAAGGTGCCGGGCGGCAGGAACTGGCCGGCCGGCGTGGCCGCGCCATCCATGATGCGGCTGGTGATCGCCTCGCGGTCGATGGCCATGGAGAGCGCGCGGCGCACGCGCACATCCTGCAGCGGGTTGCGCCCCAGCGGGCGGCCTTCATTGTCGGTGATGTGCGGGCTGTTCTCGTTCGCCGCGCGCTGGTGATCGAGCCCGAGGAAGATCAGCCGCAGGCCGACCGTCTCGCTCAGCGTCAGGCGCGGATCGTTACGCAGCCGCGCAAGGTCGGTGGTCGGCACCTGGTCGATGAAGTCGAGGTCGCCGGCGAGCAGCCCCGCGGTGCGCGCGGCATCGTTGGTGATCATGCGGTAGCTGACGCGCTGGAAGGCCGGCGCCTGGCCCCAGTAATGCGGGTTGCGCTCGAACTCGATGCGGTCGCCCGAGCGATGCGCGGTGACGCGATAGGGGCCCGTGCCGATCGCCAGCGCGCCGGAATTGAAGCCCTCCGTCGTCGCATTCGCATGCGTCTCGGAATCGATGATCCGCACATTCGTCATGTCGAGCGGCATCAGCGGATAGGGGGCCGCGGTGTGGAAACGGATGGTCAGCGGATCGACGATCTCCATGCGCACGATCGGGCGCGCATAGGCGGCGAAGGAGGAGGGCGCGTTGGGCACGTTGGGCAGGCGCTGGATGGTCGCAACCACGTCATCCGCCGTGAAGGCGTTGCCGTTGTGGAAGCGCACATTCGGCCGCAGCTTGAACTCCCAGGTGGTGGGGCCGATGGCCGACCAGGACAGCGCAAGGCCGGGGATGTTGCGCGCGGCGGCGTCGGTCTCGACCAGCTTGTCGAAGATGATGTCGCTGACCGCGTTGTTGGGCGAGAGCTGATGGAAATGCGGATCGAGCGACGTGACCGGCGAGCCCACCGCCATGGTCAGGTTCTGCGCGATCGCGCCCTGCGGGGCCCCTGCCGCAATGGCCGCTATGGCGGCCGTGACGGCCACCCGGATGCTGTTGCGCATCACCTGTCTCCCTGGTTCTGGACCTGCCCGAAGCAACATCCGTAGCAGCCCGGCCCGACGGAGGCTAGGTTTACCCGCGAGAGTGCACCCGACGGGAGAGACGACCACGATGACCCCCCTTACCCAGGCCCGCCTTGGCGTCGCCGCCCTGGCGCTGATGGCCGGCCCCGCGCTGGGCCAGAACCTGACCATCGGCATCGGCGGATCGCCCACCTCGCTCGACCCGCATTTCTACAACGCCTCGCCCAATATCAGCCTGACCATGCATCTGTTCGACCGGCTGGTGGAGCAGGACGCGCAGGCGCGCATCCAGCCCGCCCTGGCGGAGAGCTGGCGGGCGGTTTCCGACACCATGTGGGAGTTCAAGCTGCGCGCCGGGGTGAAGTGGCATGATGGGCGCGACTTCACCGCCGACGATGTCGCCTTCACCATCGAGCGCGCGCCCAACGTGCCCAACAGCCCGGGCGGCTTCGGCGGCTTCGTGCGCGCCATCCAGCGGGTCGAGATCGTGGACCCGCTCACCATCCGCTTCCACACGGCCGCGCCGCACCCGCTGCTGCCGACCGAGCTGGCCTCGATCCAGATCATCTCCCGCCATGCCGGCACCGGCGCGGCGACGGAGGACTACAATTCGGGGCGCGCGGCCATCGGCACCGGGCCCTATCGCCTCGTCAGCTACCGCCCCGGCGACCGCACCGAATTCGTGCGCAACGACGCCTATTGGAAGGGGGCGGAACCCTGGGCGCGCGTCTCCTACCGCTTCATCGCCAACGACCCTTCCCGCACCGCGGCGCTGCTGGCGGGGGATGTGGATGTGATCGACCAGGTGCCTTCGACGGACCTCGCCCGGCTGCGCGCCAATCCGCGGATCAGCCTCTCGGAGATCCAGGGGCTGCGGCTGATCTACATGGTCCCGGATTATTCGCGGACCGAGAACCCGGTCTTCGTCACCGACAATGACGGCCGCCCCCTGCCCCGCAACCCCTTCCAGGATGCGCGGGTGCGCCGCGCGCTCTCCGTCGCCATCGACCGCGAGGCGCTGGCCGAGCGCGTGATGGAGGGCACGGCGCGGCCGAACGGCCAGTGGCTGCCGCCCGGCTCCTACTCGCACAACCCGGCGGTGGCCGTGCCGCGCCCGGACCCCGAGGGCGCGCGGCGCCTGCTGGCCGAGGCAGGCTTCCCCAACGGCTTCCGCATGACGCTGACCACGCCCAATGACCGCTACCCCAACGATGCCCGCACCGCCCAGGCGGTGGCGCAGATGTGGACGCGCATCGGCGTGCGCACGGCGGTGGAGGCACTGCCCTGGGCAAGCTACTCCACCCGCGCCGCGCGGCAGGAATTCAACATGCGCCTCGTCGGCTGGGGCAGCGTGACGGGCGAGGCCAGCTACATGCTGGTCAACATCTTCGGCACCTTCGATCGCGAACGCCGGATCGGCGCCTCCAACTCCTCGCGCTATTCCAACCCGCGGCTCGATGCGCTGACGGCGCGCGCCACCGCCACGCTCGATGACGCGGCGCGCGAACGCCTGCTGCAGGAGGCGGTGGCGATGGTGGATGCCGAGACGGCGATGATCCCGCTCTTCCAGCTCGTGAACTTCTGGGCCACGCGTCGGGGCGTGACCTATGAGCCGCGGATGGATGAGCGCACCGTGGCGATGGGCGCCCGCCCCGCCAACTGAGGCGACGCGAAACGCGTTGCGCGGCCCCCCGGTTCTTTGCTTCCCTTTGGCGGAACGAAGGCCGGGGGCCCCGCATGACCATGATCCGCGCCGCGCTGCTGGGCGCGTTTGTCTCGCTCGCCGGCGCGCCCGCGCTCGGTCAGTCGCTGACCATCGCGACCGGCGGGGCGGCGACCTCGCTCGACCCGCATTTCTTCAACGCCTCGCCCAATACGGCGCTGACGCAGCACATCTTCGACCGGCTGGTGGACCGCGACGCGCAGAGCCGCATCCGGCCCAACCTCGCCGAAAGCTGGCGGCTGGTCAGCGACACGGTGTGGGAGTTCAAGCTGCGCCCGGGCGTGACCTGGCATGATGGCCGGCCCTTCACCGCCGACGACGTGGTCTTCACCTATCAGCGCGCGCCCAACGTGCCCAACAGCCCGGGCGGCTTCGGCACGGCGCTGCGCAGCATCAAGTCGGTGCAGGCGGTGGATGCGCTGACGCTGCGCATCGAGACACACTACCCCAACCCCGTGCTGCTGCCCGAGATCGGCGGCGTGCATGTGATCTCCCGCCATGTCGGGGCCACCGCCACGACCGATGACTACAATGCGGGTCGCGCGGCCATCGGCACCGGCCCCTACCGGCTGGTCGCGCATCGCCAGGGCGACCGCACGGATTTCGTGCGCAACGACAGCTTCTGGGGTGAGCGCGAGCCCTGGGCGCGCGTCGCCGTGCGCTTCATCGCCACCGACCCCAGCCGCACCGCCGCGCTGCTGGCCGGCGATGTGGACATGATCGACCAGGTCTCACCCAACGACCTGCCGCGCCTGTCCCGCGACCCGCGCGTGGCGATCAGCCAGGTGGGCTCGCTGCGCATGGTGCATATCGGGCCCGACTGGTCGCGCCCGGGGCCGCTGCCGCATGTCACTGACAATCAGGGCCAGCCCCTGCCGGTGAACCCTTTCCGCGATGTGCGCGTGCGTCGCGCGCTGAACATCGCCATCAACCGCGACGCGCTGGTGGAGCGCGCGATGGATGGCATCGGCGCGCCCACCGGCCAATGGCTGCCGGCGGGCACCTATTCGCACGACCCGCAGACCCCGCCCCCGCCCTATGACCCCGAGGGCGCACGGCGCCTGCTGGCCGAGGCCGGCTACCCGCAGGGCTTCCGCATGGTGCTGCACACCATGAATGACCGCTTCCCCAATGATGCGCGCCTGGCGCAGGCGGTGGCGCAGATGTGGAGCCGGGTGGGCGTGCAGACGGCGGTGGAGGCCCTGCCCTGGACCACCTATTCCGCCCGCGCCGCGCGGCAGGAATTCTCGATGAGCATGGGCAGCTGGGGCAGCACCACCGGCGAGGGCCTCTCCTACCTCACCAGCGTGCTCGCGACCTTCGACCGCGAGCGCCGCACGGGTTCCGCCAACCAGCGCCGCTACAGCGCCCCCGCGCTGGATGCGATCCTGGCCCGCGCCAGCGAGACGATGGACGATGCGGCGCGCGAGCGCGCGATCTGGGAGGCGGTGCGCTTCTACGCCGCCGAGGTGCCGAACTTCCCCATCATGCATCTGGGCAATGTCTGGGCGCTGAAGCGCGGCCTGGTGCATGAGCCGCGTCGTGACGAACGCACCATGGCGATGGGCGTGCGGCCGGCGCGCTGAGCCGCTACTCCTCGCTGGCCTCGGCCACGGGCAGGATCGCGGTTTCCTTGGGGCTGGCGAGTGCGAGGATGGTCTCGGTGCGCTCCACGCCGGGCTGGCCGCGCACCTCGTCGGAGACGAAGCTCTCGAGTGCGGCCACGTCGGGCAGGCGCAGCTTCAGCAGGTAGCACCAGGCGCCGGTGACGGTGTGGCACTCCAGCACCGCCTCCTGCTTGCGCATCGTCTTGAGGAAGGCGGCGTCGTCACGCCCCGGGCGCATCGCGACGAAGACGAAGGCGAGCAAGGGGCAGCCCGCCGCCACGGGGTCGAGATCCACCCGCCAGCCGCGGATGACGCCGCGTTCCTCCAGCCGCTTGACGCGCTCGGCCGTGGCGGAGACGGAGAGCCCGGCCGCCTTGGAGAGCTCCGCGAGGCCCGCCGCGCCGTTCTCCTGCAGGGCGATGACCAGGTTGCGATCGATTTCATCCATGGCGGCAAGGGTAGCGCGCTATTCGCCAAAAAAGAAACGGGCCACCTTGCGGCGGCCCGTTTTTTTTCCGGTCGAGGGCGATGCTTCTGCCCTCAGATGTAATGCTCGGCCAGCGGGCGGAAGCCGTTGAAGGCCTGCGCGGCATAGGTGGTGACATAGGCGCCGGTCGAGATCAGCTGCACCCGGTCCCCGGCATCGAGCGCCAGCGGCAGGCGGTAGTTGGACTTCTCATAGAGCGTGTCCGTGCTGTCGCAGGTCGGCCCGGCGATGGTCACGGGGCCCTCGGCCTCGCCATCATGGGGGGTGCGGAAGGCGTAGCGGATGGCCTCGCCCTCGGTCTCGGCCAGGCCACCGAAGCGGCCGATGTCGAGATAGACCCAGCGCACGGGGTCCTCATCACCCTTGCGGGAGACGAGCACGACCTCGCTGTCCACCACCCCGGCATCGCCGACGAGGAAGCGGCCGGGCTCGACGAGCATCTCGGGCAGGGCGTTGCCGAAATGCTCGGTCATCGCGCCCATGATGGCGGCGCCGAAATCGTCGATCTCCGGCACCTCGGCGCGGTAGCGCACCGGGTAGCCACCGCCGAGATTGACCATGCGCAGGTTGATCCCCGCCGCCTGGAGGTCGGTGAAGATCATCGCCACGCGCGCGATCGCGGCCTCATAGGCGCCGGTCTGGGTCTGCTGGCTGCCGACATGGAAGGAGATGCCGTAGGGATCCATGCCCCAGGCGGCGGCCTTCTTCATCAGCTCGACCGCCATCGCGGCCTCGCAGCCGAACTTGCGGCTGAGCGGCCACTCGGCGCCCTTGTTCTCGACCAGGATGCGGCAATAGACCTTCGCCCCCGGCGCGGAGCGGGCGAGCTTCTGCAGCTCGGGCTCGCTGTCGAAGGCGAACATGCGCACGCCGGCGGCGTAGGCGGCCTTGATGGCGCTCTCCTTCTTCACCGTATTGCCGAAGGAGATCTGCTCGGGCCGCGCGCCGGCCTCCAGGCAGAGCTGGATCTCTTCCCAGGAAGCGGCATCGAAGGAGGAGCCGAGGCCGGTCAGGCGCGCCAGGATCGGCGCGGCCGGGTTGGCCTTCACCGCATAATAGACGCGCGCGAGCGGCAGGGCGGCGAGGAGGCGGCGGTAATTCTGCTCGACCCGGTCCACATCCAGGACGAGGCACGGCGTGGCCGGCGCGTGGTCGCGCAGATAGGCTGCGATCTTCGGGTTCATCGCCCCAACTCCCCAGCAAGCGGCGGAGGTCGCCCATCTCAGGCAACGCCCCAGTTAACGAAACGGTCGAACGAACCAGCGACCACGAAAGTGCCGGCCGGCTTGCGCCGCCCGGGGTTGCCAGAACGCTTGACGTCGTTGCGTAAACCTTGCGCCGCGGTGACCTCGGCCAACGCCTGACTGGGCGGGGAGGTTCCGTGGGCCTGGGGCCAGAGGCACGTGCGTACTGCGTCTGCCGGCGATATAGGCCGGTCCAGTTTCGGGGAAAAGCGGTTTCTGGCCCCTCGGGCCGTTTTTTTTCTTGAGGCCCGGTGAATGGCCGGAAACCCGGCCTGTAGACCCCGGGGGGAGGCCGGGAAGGCTCCGGCAAACCTTCACCGGGCCCGGCGAATCGACCGGATCGCGCCGGCCGACCCCTTGTTCCGCCTAGCTTTGCGCGATGAGCCCGCCCATCGGACTCGACGCATCGGCCCGGTCATTGCGCGGCATCCGCCCCGCCAGGAAGGCGTCGCGCCCCGCCTCCACCGCCGCCTTCATGGCGCGGGCCATGCGCACCGGGTCCTTGGCGTGGGCGATGGCGGAGTTCAGCAGCACCGCATCGCAGCCGAGTTCCATGGCCAGGGCGGCGTCGCTCGCCGTGCCGATTCCCGCATCCACCAGCACCGGCACGCGGGCCTGCGCCTTGATCACGCGGATCATGAAGGGGTTCGCCACCCCGAGCCCCGAGCCGATCGGCGCGCCGAGCGGCATGATGGCGACACAGCCCATCTCCTCCAGCCGCTTGGCCGCCACGGGGTCGTCGGCGCAATAGACCATCACCTCGAAGCCATCCGCGATCAGCGCGGCCGCGGCCTCGAAGGTCGCGGCCATGTCGGGGTAGAGGAAGGGCGGCGGGCCCAGCACCTCGAGCTTCACGAGGTTCCACCCCCCCGCCTCGCGCGCCAGGCGCAGCGTGCGGACCGCCTCCTGCGCCGTGAAGCAGCCGGCGGTATTGGGCAGGTAGGTGTAGCGGCTGGGAGGGACGAAATCCTGCAGCATGGGTGCGGAGGCGTCGGAGAGGTTCACCCGGCGCACCGCCACCGTCACCATCTCCGCCCCGCTGGCCTCGATGGCGCGTGCCGTCTCCGCCAGGTCCTTGTAGCGGCCGGTGCCCACGACGAGGCGCGAGCGGAAATGCCGCCCGGCGACGCTCCAGCCCTCATCGGCCGGCAGGGGTAGTCCGTCCATGGTCAGCCACCTCCGATGAAGTGCACGATCTCGAGCCGGTCGCCCGGCGCGAGGCGCGTGCTGGCCCAGGCCGAGCGGGGCACGATTTCCAGGTTCCGCTCCACCGCCACCTTGGGCGCGGCGAGGCCGATGAGGCCGAGCAGCTCCGCCACCGAGGCCCCTGCCGGCACCTGGCGGGCCTCGCCATTCACCTCGATCGTGATCTGCGGGGATATCTGCGTGCTCATGCGCCGGAACATGGCGGCGCGGCCGGGCCGCGGCAAGCCGGGGCGCTGCCGTCTTGCGGCGCGCCATGGCAACGTGTTAGCGCAGCCCGCTTTCCTCGACAGGGTCGTCGCCCGTGAACCCCCCGCTGATCGCCGTGCTGAACGGCCCCAATCTGAACCTGCTCGGCACCCGCCAGCCGGAGGTCTATGGCGCCGCCACCCTCGACGATGTCGAGGCGCTCTGCGCCGAGGCGGCCGAGGCGCTGGGCCTCGCCATCGATTTCCGCCAGACCAATGGCGAGGGCGAGCTGATCACCTGGGTGCAGGAATGCCGCGGCCGGGCTTCTGGCATCATCATCAACCCGGCCGGCTACAGCCACACCTCCATCGCGCTGATGGATGCGCTGAAGGCCGTGGACCTGCCGGTCGTCGAGGTCCACATCTCGAACATCCACCGCCGGGAGGAATTCCGGCATCTCAGCTATGTCTCCAAGGTGGCCACGGGCGTCATCGCGGGGCTGGGCGTTCAAGGCTATGCGCTCGCGCTGCGGGCCATGGCCGAGATCGTCGCACAGGAAGGAGAGCCCTGAATGTCGGGCGTTGCATTCGACCCCGCCGCGATCCGCGAGCTGGCCCAGATCCTGCGGGACACCGACCTGACGGAGATCGAGCTGGTCGAGAAGGATGCGCGCATCCGCGTCGCCCGGCAGGTGACGGTGCAGGCGGTGCAGGCCACCGTCGCCGCCGCCCCGGCTGCTGCCATGCCCGCCGCCCCCCCTGCCCCGGTCGCGGCGATCGAGGCGATCTCCGACGCCGCGCATCCGGGCGCCGTCACCTCGCCCATGGTGGGCGTGGCCTATCTCTCGCCCGAGCCGGGGGCCGCGCCCTTCGTCAGCCTGGGCGCGCGCGTGGCGCAGGGCCAGACCCTGATGCTGATCGAGGCGATGAAGACCTTCAACCAGATCCGCGCCCCCAAGGCGGGCGTGGTGGCGCGCATCCTCGTCGAACCCGGCTCGCCCGTCGAATACGGCGAAGCCCTGATGATCATCGAGTGATGATCCGCTGATGTTCCGCAAAGTCCTGATCGCGAACCGCGGCGAGATCGCGCTGCGCGTGCATCGCGCCTGCCAGGAAATGGGCATCCAGACCGTGGCGGTGCATTCCACGGCCGACAACACGGCCATGCATGTGCGCCTCGCGGATGAGAGCGTGTGCATCGGCCCCGCCCCGGCCCGCGAAAGCTACCTCAACATGGCGGCCATCATTTCCGCCGCCGCGATCACCGGGGCCGAGGCCATCCACCCCGGCTACGGCTTCCTCTCCGAGAACGCGAATTTCGCGGAGATGGTGGAAGCTCACGGCCTGGCCTTCATCGGCCCCTCGCCCGCGCATATCCGCATGATGGGCGACAAGATCGCCGCCAAGGACGCGATGCGCCGGCTCGGCGTGCCGCTCGTGCCCGGCTCGCTCGGCGCGCTCGAGAGCTTCGAGGAAGCCCGCGCCGTGGCCGAGCAGGTGATGTATCCCGTGCTGATCAAGGCCGCCGCCGGCGGCGGCGGGCGCGGCATGAAGGTCGCGCGCTCGGCCGATGAGCTGGAAGAGGCCTATCGCGTCGCGCGCACGGAATCCAAGGCCGCCTTCGGCGACGACAGCGTCTATCTCGAGAAGTATCTCGACCGCCCGCGGCACATCGAGATGCAGGTGCTGGCCGACAACCACGGCGAGGTCGTGCATTTCGGCGAGCGCGACTGCTCGCTGCAGCGCCGCCACCAGAAGCTGGTGGAAGAGGCCGGCAGCCCCGTGCTCTCGGCCGCCGAGCGCGATGCGCTGGGCGCGCAGGTGACCAAGGCCCTGAAGGGGCTGGGCTACCGCAATGCCGGCACGCTGGAATTCCTCTGGCAGGACGGGCAGTTCGCCTTCATCGAGATGAACACCCGCCTGCAGGTGGAACACCCCGTCACCGAGATGGTCTGCAACGTCGACCTGGTGAAGGAGCAGGTGCGCATCGCCGCCGGCGAGCACCTGGGCTACACGCAGGACCAGATCCGCTTCTCCGGCCACGCCATCGAGTGCCGCATCACCGCCGAGGATCCCGAGACCTTCGCCCCCAGCCCCGGCCGGGTGGACATGTACCATGCCCCCGGCGGCCTGGGCGTGCGCGTCGATAGCGCGCTCTATTCCGGCTACACCGTGCCGCCGCACTATGACAGCCTGGTCGCCAAGCTGGTGGTGCATGGCCAGACCCGGCCGGAGGCGATCGCGCGCCTCAAGCGCGCCCTGGCCGAGATGGTGGTCAGCGGCATCAAGACCACGCTGCCGCTGCACCAGCGCATCGTCGCCGATCCGGAATTCCAGGCGGGCGACTACACCATCCATTGGTTGGAACGTTTCGTCCACGGCACGCAGGGCTGACATCGGCGCGCGAGATCCCTCGCCGCGCGCCGGATTCCGGCGCATAGTGGCGCGGTGAGCCGTCGCCAGTTCGAGATCACGCCCGAACTCATGCTGCGCGCCTATCGGGCGGGGCTGTTCCCCATGGCTGAGAGCCGCCGTGGCGATCGGCTCTATTGGCTCGACCCTGAGCAGCGGGGCGTGCTGCCGCTGGAGGGCTTCCACCTCTCGCGCCGGCTGCGCCGCACCGCGCTGTCGGATGCCTTCACCGTCACCGCCAATCGTGACTTCGCCGCCGTCATCGCGGCCTGTGCCGAGCCGGCGGCGGGGCGCGGCGACACCTGGATCAACCCGGAGATCGAGCGGCTCTTCGCCACGCTGCACGGCATGGGCCACGCCCATTCGCTGGAGGTCTGGCAGGCCGGCCCGGGGGCCGGGCCGCGGCTGGTCGGCGGGCTCTATGGCGTGGCGCTGGGCGGCGCCTTCTTCGGGGAGAGCATGTTCAGCCGCGTGCGCGATGCCTCGAAGGTCGCGCTGGTGCATCTGGTGGCCCGGCTGCGCCTGTGTGGCTTCACCCTGCTCGACGCGCAGTTCCAGACCAGCCACCTGGCGCAGTTCGGCTGCCAGGAGATCCCGCGCCTCACCTACAAGCGCCTTCTGTCGGCCGCGGTGGAGGAACCGGCGCGCTGGGCGGATGAGGTGGATGCCGCGGCACTTGCCGCCGAGATCCGCGCGCTGCGCGGCGGTTGAACCGCCGCCCGGCGCCCCGCCTCAGCCGGGCAGCAGCGCCACAAGCGCGTCGATCACCGCCGCGCCATAGGCGCCGTTCATGTGTCCGACATCGTTCTTCGCGTGCTGCGCCTCGAACCCCGCGACTAGGCGAACCGAGCCGATGGCGTAGTCGCGCCGCGTGAACAGATGCCCGCTGCGCGTGGCCGGCGGCTGGGGCAGGAAGGCAAGACCCGGCGCGGCCAGCGCCTGCACCGCTTCGGCCATGCTCTGGTCGAGCGCCGCGTCATCGCCCTCCCGCACCGCGGCCTGCCAGAGCGGCGCATCCATCTCGCCCTCCGCGGCCTGAAGGATATCCTCGCTCGGCAGGGGCTGGGGCACGATCACGCGCCGCGCGACACCCGCCTGCGCGAGGTGCCCGGCAAGCCACATCGCGGTGGAACGGGCGAGCATCGTGGCGCAGACCTGCCGGAAGGTGTCCTCGCCCACCAGCGTGACCTCGCCCTCGAGGAAGTTGTGCGCATCCGACCGGTAGTCGCGATAGACGCGGCGGATCAGGGTGGCCATCGAGAAGCCGAGGCCGACCGTCACCACCGCATCATAGCCCGCGAGCCGGACGCTTTCCTGGCCGCCCGAGGTCATGGCGAAGGCGGCGCGCACCTCGTCGGTCTGGGGCAGGATCTCGCCATCCTGGAACGTCACGCTGGCCAGACCGTTCTTGGGCGCGCCGAAGAAGTCGCAGTGCAGGCCGGGATAGGCGGCGGCGCGCTGCGTCCAGCCGAGCTTCACCGCGGCGAGGTGCGAATTGCCCAGGATGCAAAGACGCTTCATCGGGCGAAGGCGTCCAGCAGCGCTTCCTCGCACACCACGTCGTCGCCTTCCCCGCCATCGGGCGCGGCGCCCTCCGGCCGGGCGGCCGCGGCGCCGGCGGTGCCATGCTCGGCGAAGAAGTGCCGCATCACATGCGCCACGCCGCCATTGTTCACCGAGCGCAGGTTGGGTTCGTAGAAGAAGGCCCGCGTGGGCGGGGCGGCGATGATCTCATAGGAGGGGAAGTAGTCGATATCCGCGTGGCGCTGCGCCAGTTCGCCGGCCACGGCGCGCAGCACGGATTTCGAGTGGGTGGTGGCGACCAGCACATGGTCCTCGGTGGCGGTGGCGGTCAGGGGCACGGGCGAGACGGTGAGCAGGAAGCGGATAGCCGGGTTGATGCCGCGCAGGATGTCGCGGAAGGCCAGGAAATCCTCCATCACCTCGCCGAAGCTGAGGTTGTGGAACACGGTGCGCGCCGGGTCGTGGCTGCCGGCGATGGTGCCGGGCGCGGTGGGGTAGCAGGTGCCGCTCTCGCGATCGAGCCAGGTCTCGGTCAGGCCGAGGGTGAAGATGAAGAGATTGGCGGCCTGCATCACCTCCAGCACCTTCGCCAGGTGCTGCTTGCGCTGCAGGGCGACATGCGCCGCACTGCGCAGGCCCTTGGGCTCCACCGAGGGGCGCAGCGCGTCGTAGAAGCGCCCCTCCTTCTCCCACACGGCATCGGCGGGGCTGAACTGGCCCAGCGCCTCGCGCGCCAGCTGGATAAGCTGGCGCGTGGTGTAGATGTTGCCGTAGCGCGCCGAATAGAGGCCATAGCCATGCGCCTGCGCCTGCCCGGCCTCCAGCCCGGGGGGCGCGGGCTCTGCATCGATCACGCTGAAGCCGCGTGCGCGCAGATGGCGCGAGATGTGCTGTGCGAAGCAACTGCCGGCCGTGGCGATGCGATCGCCCGGCGCGATGTCGAACTTCTTGCGATACAGCCCCGCGATGTCGAAGGGGTGCTTCTGGGACACGCCGCTGCGCCAGTATCTGGAGTCGGGCAGGCCCTCATAGGGGGAGTTCATCGCCGGATTCCCTTGCAGGTCAGGGTGGAGGCCGAGGCGGGGCTCAGGAGGGCGCCCCGGGGCGGTCCCAGGGGCGGGCGGAGGGGCGGGCGGAAGGATGGGCGGCCGGATCGGCCAGGGCGGCGCGCGGATCGGCGCCGAAGCGGTTCGGCCCGTCCTCGCCCCGCCCGACATACCAGATGATCAGCAGGATCACGCCGACCAGCGGCACCAGCCCGATCAGCAGCCACCAGCCGCTGCGCCCGCCATCGTGCAGCCGCCGCGCCGAGACCGCGAGGCCCGGCAACAGAAGCCCCAGCGAGGCCACGGCGCTCAGCACGCCGGCCCCGCCCAGGAGCATGTTGTCCATGCCACTCGCCACGATCTGCACGAGCAGGTTGAAGAGCCAGAAATACCAGAATTCCGACCGCCGCGCCCGGCCGGCAAAGGTGGCGTAGCTGCCCAGGCATCTGCCGACCGCGTCCGTGAACCCCATCGCCGCCATCCCTCGTCCAAGGCCGCCCGCGCTACTGCGCCCGGCACTCCATGATGCGGATATCGTAGACCGGATGCTGCAGCATGTTCACGCCCGGCGCATTGGCGATCATCCAGCCGCGGAACACCGCCGCGCCATTGGCCGGCGCGCGGCTGTCCGTGATCTCCAGCCAGGCCGAGGCATCGGGCACCTCATCCGGCGGGCGGGAGAAGCAGGCGCGCACGGTGATGGTCAGGCTGCCGAAGCGCTCGGGCTGGTTGAGCGTGGCGCGCAGCGTCGTGACGCGCGCCGTCACCTTGTCCAGCGCCTGCAACTCGGCGATCCGCTGGGGCCGCCAATCCTGCGCCTGCACCGTGGCGGGCAGGACCAGCAGCAGGGCCGCGAGCAGCGCCCTCATGCGCGCTTCGGGCTCGGCAGGGCGGCGATGAGCTCGACCAGCAGCCGGCGCATCGCGGCCTCGTCCACCCCCATCAGCACCGCATCCTCGAAGGTATCGCGCAGCACCTGGGCGGCTTCGCGGTGGTTCTCGGCCAGCATCTTCAGCTTCTCGCGGCAGGCGATCGGCGCGCCATCCGCGCCCGGCCAGGCGGCCGGGGGGTCGAGCGCGCTCATCGGGGCGCAGGTGGGGCAGGCGTCGCGGCACCCTCGGCCGCGGGACGGCTCGACTGGCCCTCGGTCATGGAGAAGATGAAGCGGCCCAGCAGGCTCTCGAGGCTGATGGCGGATTGCGTGATCGTGATCTCGCCCCCCTCGGTCAGCAGACGATCCGCCCCACCGGGCACAAGGGAGACGAACTTGCCGCCCAGC
This sequence comes from Roseomonas sp. TF40, assembly GCF_057219975.1. Classification (NCBI taxonomy): domain Bacteria; kingdom Pseudomonadati; phylum Pseudomonadota; class Alphaproteobacteria; order Acetobacterales; family Roseomonadaceae; genus Roseomonas; species Roseomonas sp. TF40. The sequence continues at coordinate 1,144,913 of NZ_JBXVVR010000001.1, forward strand.
AGCCCTTCGCTCGCGATCTCGGCGGAGGTATCGGCGGGCAGGCGCAGGCTGCCATCCACGCGCAGCGTCAGCACGGCGAGGAAGCTCTGCGGGTCGATCCGCTGGCCGACCACGCTGCCCACCTTCACCCCCGCGATGCGGACATCGGCGCCGGGGGCGAGGCCATCGATCCGGTCGAACTTCGCCTGCAGCGTCAAGGCGGGGCCGGAGATGGTGGAACGGCCGCTATTGGTCACCGCATAGGCCAGGAAGGCGCCGGCGATCAGCAGCACCACCGCGCCGGCCAAGACCTCGACGATCGAGCGTCCCTTCATCGGCGCGTCAGCTACCCGGGGTCCAGGCCTCGTAGTCGCCCGCCGTGCTGCGCCGGCGACCGCCCGCATAATCATGCCCGGCGGGGCGCCAAGCCTGCGGTGTGCCGGTGGGGTTGGGGCGGTGCTCGATCATCCAGGGGTGGCGCTTCGCCTCGGGCAGGGGGGCGGGGGCGGTATGGTGCAGCCAGCCATGCCACTCGGGCGGCACCTTGGTGGGGTCCGGGGCGCCGGCGAAGATCACGGTGCGGCGCTTGCGCCCATAGCCCAGGAAATCGGCGCGCGATTCGAAATAGGCATTGCCGAAGCGATCGGTACCGACCTGGCGGCCGGACAGGGCGGCGAAAAAACGGCTGAACACCGACATCGGGCTGTCCCAAGCTGACCCGCCGAGGCTGGCGGGCCGCCACCATGCCACAGCCCCTGCCGCAGCGCAAAAACCCTCCACCGGCCTCACGGCAGCCCCGAGTCTTATCCACAGGATGTTGGGGGTGCCGACCGATTCACCTACCAGATACGGCTTCCACCCGACGCCCCTCCCGCCTAAGCTGCTGGCATGACGAGCATCGCCGGCACGCTTTGGGACGGAATGGCCTTGTGGCGGATGCGCGCCCCACCCGAGCCCGATTCCCCGCCGCGCGCCGTCGCGCTGCCTGAGGCCTTCGACGAAGAGGCCGCCGAGGCGCTCGCCGCCCTCGCCCCCGGCCAGGGTCCGGTCGCCTTTCCGCGGCTCGTCGAGAGCTGGCTGCAGCCGCTCGCGCTGCGTGGGCGCAGCCTGGGCATCCTGGCCGATGCCGCGGCGCAGGACCGGTTCACCGCCGGCATCCGCGCCGCCCTGCTCGCCCGCCGCGCCGCGCCGAATGCCGCGATCTGGCGCCAGGACGCGAAGGCGACGCCGCGCTTCGTGCTCAACCTGCCCGCCTTCCTCGATGCCGAGGGCGATTTCGACCTCGCCGGCTACACCGCCACCGTGGCGCTGGGCGTGCAGCTGCTGGACATCGCCACCGGCGCCAAGGCGCCCCGGCTGTCGCTGGGCTTCGCCGACCTCGCCGGGCTGATCGCCGGGCTGGGCCTTGCCTATGACAGCCCCGAGGCCCGCGCGCTGGGTGCGGGCATCGCCGCGCTGACCCGGGGCGCGGCCGAGGCCGAGAGCGGGCGCCTCGCGGAACGGCTGGGCGCGCGCGAGCCCGTGGCGCTGCTCGCCCCCGCGCCGCCGGGCGCCACCCCCCTGCCCGGCCTCGCCGCCGCCGCCCGCGCCGCGCTGGACGCCGCGGCCGCGGCGCCCGGGCTGCGCCACCGCGCCATCCTCGCCCTGAGCCCGCCCGACGCGGCGGAGAAGCTGCTGGGGGCCGAAAGCGGCGGCCTGGCCCCCGCCCCGGGCCCGACCCGCTTCGCCCTGGACCGCGAGGGCTGGGTGGCCGAGGTGCCGTCCCGCGCCGCGCTGCGCCTGGGCCGCGTGGCGGCGGAAATGCTGCTCGCCCCGGTGCCGGACAGCGCCTGGCTCGCCATGGCGCAGGCGGTGAGCCCCTATCTGCACGTCGCCCCGCCCCTGCCGGCCGCCACCGCCGCCCCCGCGCGCCCCGCTGCGCCGCCGCCACCGCGCGTCACCGCCCTCACGCCCCGTCCGGGCGGGATGGTCGCGCGCGCCGTCGTGGGCGGGCACAAGGTGGTGCTGCGCACCACCGAGGATGAGGCCGGGCGCCTCGTCGAGGTGACCGTGCAACTGACCAAGGAGGGCGCGGCCTATCGCTCGCTGATGGAGGCGATGCTGCAGGCCGTCTCGATCGGCCTCGCGAAGGACGTGCCGCTCGAGAGCTACGTCGAGGCCTACGCCTATACCCGCTTCGGCCCGGCCGGGACGGTGGAGGGCGACCCCGCGATCCGCCGCGCGACCAGCGTGCTCGACTGGGTGTTCCGCCGCCTCGCGCGCGATTATCTCGGCCGGCGGGATCTGGCCGATCCGCGGCCGGAAGAGGCGATGGAGGACAGCGCCGCCCATGCCGCCGGCCCGGCCACGGCACCGCTTCTGCCCTTCGACCTGCCCGAACAGCCCGCCCCGCGCCCCAAGCGGCGGCAATTGCGCCTGGTCGGGTAGCAGCCGGGCGCGTTTCGCCGCAGGCTGACGCCCAGCGCAAGGAGACCCCGCATGCCCGGACACATCGACGCGAAGCTCGCGGAGCTTGGCATCACCCTTCCCACCCCGGCGACGCCGCTGGCCAACTACATCGGCTACAATCAGGTCGGGAACCTGGTCATCGTCTCGGGCCAGATCCCGCTGGTGGAGGGCAAGGTCGCGATCACCGGCAAGCTCGGCGCGGGAGTGAGCGTGGAGCAGGGCCAGCAGGCGGCGCGGATCTGCTTCATCAACCTGCTCGCCCAGGTGAAGCTCGCCTGCGGCGGGGATCTCGACCGGGTGAAGCGCGTGGTGCGGCTTGGCGGCTTCGTCGCCTGCACGCCCGACTTCACGCAGCAGCCCGCGGTGATCAATGGCGCTTCGGACCTCGCCGTGGCCGTGTTCGGCGAGAAGGGCAAGCATGCCCGCGCCGCCGTCGGCTGCCCCTCTTTGCCCGCCGATTCGGCCGTCGAGGTCGAGGGGATGTTCGAAATCGGCTGAGAGGCCATCTGGCGGCCATGCCGGATGACACGCCTGAACTCGCCCTGAGCCTGCACGCTTCCATCGCGGCCATTCCCGCGCCGGAATGGGATGCCTGCGCGGGCGATGCCAATCCCTTCGTCAGCCATGCCTTCCTGCTCGCCCTGGAGGAGAGCGGGAGCATCGGGCAGCGCAGCGGCTGGCTCGCGCAGCATGCCGCGCTGCGCGATGGCGCGGGCCGGCTCATCGCCTGCGCGCCCTGCTATGCGAAGCTGCATTCCTATGGCGAATACGTCTTCGACCATGCCTGGGCAGACGCGCTGGAACGCGCCGGCGGGCAGTATTATCCGAAGCTGCAGGTCGCAGCGCCCTTCAGCCCCGTCCCCGGGCCACGGCTGTTGGTGCGGCCCGATGCGGGCATCGGCGCGGCCGCGCTTGCGCAGGGCCTCGTGCAGGCCTGCCGGCAGCTCGACATGTCCTCGGTCCACGTCACCTTCTGCGAGGCCGCGGAATGGGAGGCGCTGGGCGAGGCCGGCTGGCTGCAGCGGCTCGGCACGCAGTTCCATTGGCGTAACGAGGGCTATGGCTGCTTCGAGGATTTCCTCGCCGCGCTCTCCTCCCGCAAGCGCAAGCAGATCCGGCGCGAAAGGCGCGACGCCGAGGCTTCTGGCTATGTCCTGAAGACGCTGCGGGGCGCCGAGATCACGCCCGCGCACTGGGAGGCCTTCCACCGCTTCTACCTCTCCACCACCGACAAGAAATGGGGCCGCAGCGCCTATCTCAAGAAGGCCTTCTGGCCGCTGCTCGGCGAGCGGCTGGGCGACAAGGTCGTGCTGATGGTGGCGGAGCGCGATGGGGTACCGGTGGCGGGCGCGCTCAACCTGCTCGGCCGCGATGCGCTCTATGGGCGCAACTGGGGCTGCGTGGTGGATGCGCCCTTCCTGCATTTCGAGCTCTGCTACTACCGCGCCATCGATTTCGCCATCGAACACAAGCTGCCGCGCGTCGAGGCCGGCGCGCAGGGCGAGCACAAGATCCAGCGCGGCTACCTGCCGGTGCCGACCTACTCCGCGCACTGGATCGCCCATCCCGGCCTGCGCCAGGCGGTGGGCGATTTCCTCGCGCGCGAACGCCCGGCGATGCTGCGCGAGATGGAGGCGTTGGCCGGGCTTTCGCCCTTCCGGCACGATGCCACGCCATGAGCGGCGCGTGCTGACCGCCTATGGCCAATTGGCGCTCTGCATGGCGCTGGTCGGGGTCAATGTCGCGGTGGCGAAGCTCCTGGCGGAGAGCCTGCCCATCGCCCTGATCGCGGGCTTGCGCTGCGCGCTGGCGGTGGTGCTGCTGTGGCCCCTGGCGCGCGCGATGGAAGGGCGCGTGCGGGTTTCGCGCGGCATGAAGCTGAATCTGGCGCTTCAGGCCGTCTTCGGCACGGTCATCTACAATGCCGGGCTGCTCGCCGGGCTGCGCCTGACCACGGCTCTGGAGGCCGGGTTGATCCTCGCCACGCTGCCGGCGGTGGTGGCGGCGGGCAGCGCCATCTGGCTGAGAGAGCGCCTGGCGCCGCGGCAATGGCTGGCCGTGTTGCTCGCTGCGGTGGGCATGGGCGCGCTGACGCTGGCGCGTGTCTCCGCCGAGGGCGAGGGCAGCCCGCTCGGCAATCTTCTCGTCTTCGGCGGCGTGTGCGGGGAGGCGATGTATGTGTTGCTAGCGAAACGTATCGCCGGGCGCGTTCCGCTGGTGAGTGCGACCTTCTGGATGCAGCTCTTCTCCCTGCTGATGCTGCTGCCCTTCTGCCTGCCGGTGCTGGCGGGCGTGGCCGTTCTGGCCGACCCCCAGGTCTCGGGCCTGCTGGTGTTCCACTCGCTGACGGCAAGCGTGCTCTGCGTGCTGTTGTGGTATGCGGGGCTGAAGCGCGCGCCGGCAAGCATTGCCGGCGTGTTCACGGCCTTCCTGCCCGCGACGGCGGCGCTCTTCGCCATCCTGGTGCTCGGTGAGTCCGCAACGATCATCCACGCGGCGGGGTTTTTCCTGTTGATGGGCAGCCTGCTTCTGGCAACCTGGCCGGAACGCAGACGAAACAGGTAGGATTCGCGCATGAGGGCCTGGTTCGCCTGCTCGGGCGCCGAACTGCTGGCCTTGCGGGCGGATGACGTCGCGGCGCGGCTCGCCGCGCATCAGATGGCACGGCGCCTCTCGCCCGAACCGGCACAGCTCCACGCCTGGCAGCGCGGCATCGCCCTGCTGCAGCGCTGCGTGCGGGACGCGGGCGGTAGGGGCTGGACCATCGCGCTCGAATACGAGTTGCTGCGCCTGGAGAAGCGGATCGATGCCGTGCTGCTCACGGATCGCGCCATCCTGGTGCTGGAGTTCAAGGGTGCCGGCATCACCAATGCCGATCGCGCGCAGGTCGAGGATTACGGGCAGGATCTGTTCGATTTCCACGCCGCGAGCCGCGGCCATCCGATCCAGCCGATCCTGGTCGGCGGCACCACCGCGCCCGCCTTCCAGATGCCCCTGCTGCTGCCCGCCGTGCTGCCTGTCGCGCACGCAACGCCCGAGACGCTGCCCGGCCTGATCGCCGCACTCCAGGCTGCCTTGCCGGTGCCGCGCACGCCGCTCGATGGCGCGGCGTGGTGCGCCGCGCCCTACCGCCCCGTGCCGAGCATCATCGAGGCCGCAGCCACGCTCTATGCGCGCAACTCCGTGGCGGAGATCGCAGCCGCGCGCGCCGACACCACCAACCTCACCCGCACCACCATGGCCATCGAGCGCGCGCTGGAGAGCGCGAAGGCCGCCGGGCAGCGCGTGGTCGTCTTCGTCACCGGCATCCCCGGCGCGGGCAAGACGCTGTGCGGGCTCAATGTGGTGTTCGGCGCGCAGCGGCGGCTGGGCAGCGCCTTCCTCACCGGCAATGCGCCGCTGGTGGCCGTGCTACGGGAAGCGCTGGCCTGCAACCGCGCCGGCATCGACCTCGCCGGCGGACCGAGCGCCGATCCCGAGCGCCGCCGCCTCGCGCCCCGTCTCCGCCAGGCGCGGCACGAGACGGCGCAGGCGCTGCAGAACGTGCATCGCTTCCTGGCCGACAACGCCAACCGCACCGCGCCACCCGCCGAGCGCGTGATCATCTTCGATGAGGCCCAGCGCGCCTGGGATGCGCAGCAGGCGATGCGCGACACACAGCGCCGCGTCAGCACGCTGCGCATGAGCGAACCCGCCCATGCGCTGGAGATCATGGCGCGCCATGAAGGCTTCGCCGGCATCGTCGCGCTGATCGGCAATGGGCAGGAGATCAACACCGGCGAGGCCGGTCTGCGCGAATGGGGCGCGGTGATCGAAGCCCATCCCGGCTGGCGCGCCGTCGCACCCGCGCGGGCGCTTGGCGCGGCGGATCGCGCGCAGCGGCTGGCGGATTCACCGCCCGCCTGGCTCACCCTCGATGAGGATCTCGACCTCACTGTCTCCCTGCGCAGCGTGCGCGATGAACGCGCGGCGCGCTGGGTGGATGCCGTGCTGCGCGATGCCCGGGCCGAGGCGCGCGCCCTGGCCGAGGAAGGTCCCCTTCCCTTCCTGCTCACCCGTTCGCTGGATACCGCGCGCAGGACGCTGCGCCGCCTGACACCGGGGCTGCGCCGCGCCGGCTTCGTCCGCTCCTCCGGCGCCAGGCGCCTGCGCGCGGAAGGCTTCGAGGCGCAGCTCATCGGCACGGAAGAGCCCGTGGCCTGGTTCCTGGAACGCTGGCCCGACATCCGCGCCTCCGACGCGCTGGAAGTCGCCGCGACCGAATATGCCTGCCAGGGGCTCGAGCTCGATACCGTCGGCCTGGCCTGGGACCTCGATTTCCGCCGCGGCGCCGGCGCCTGGTCGGCACGGCGCTTCGCGGGCAATGCCTGGCATCGCGAGGTGAAGGAGCATGATTTCGTGCGCAACACCTACCGCGTCCTGCTGACCCGCGCGCGCTACGAAACCGTGATCTGGGTGCCGCGCGGCAGCCCGCCGGACGATCCCTTCCACGACCGCACGCGGAACTCGGAAGAATACGACGCCATCGCCACCTTCCTGCTCGCCTGCGGCGCGCAGCCCTTGGACGAAGCGCCACCCGTCACCCCACACGACAAGCCAGCGGGCGCCCTGCTATAGCCTTGGCATGCGCTTCCTTCTCATCCTCCTGCTGCTTCTCTGCGCCGCGCCGGCGCGGGCCGCCGAGATCAAGCTCGCGAGCTGGAACATCGCCTGGCTGACGCTCAAGCCCGCCGGGCATCCCGATCTGCCGCGCGACCTCTACACCCGCACGCCGCAGGACTTTTCGCTGTTACGCCACTATGCGGATCGGCTGGCCGCCGATGTCATCGCGCTGCAGGAGATCGATGGCGCGGAAGCCGCCGCGCGCGTCTTCGACCCGGCGCGCTACGCCATCCACCTCACCGACGAACGCGACGTCCAGCGGCCGGGCTTCGCCGTCAGCCGTGCCCTGCGCTTCACCGCGCATCGCGACCTCGCGGAGCTGGACATCCGCGCCGGCGCGCGGCGCAGCCTGCGGCGGGGCGCCGACATCACGGTGGAAGCGCCCTCCGGCGCGCGGCTGCGCCTGCTCTCGGTGCATCTCAATGCCGGCTGCCGCGAGGATGCCTTCGGCGTCGGCGCCCCCCCCGATTGCGAGGGCCTTGCCCGCCAGGCCGAGATCATCGCGCGCTGGGCGGCCGAGCGGCAGCGGGAGGGCGTGGCCTTCGCCATCCTCGGCGATTTCAACCGCCGCATGAATGAGCGCGACGACTTCCTGCGCATCGTCGAGGCCGCGGCCCCGGTGAGCCGCCCGACAGAGGGCCTGTCTTCCCCTTGCTGGGCGGATGCACGGGGCGGGCGGCCCTTCATCAGCCATATCCTGCTGGGCGGGGCGGCGCGGGAATGGCTCACCCCGCGCAGCTTCGCCGTGCTGGCCTATGCCGAGCGCGAGCGCAGCTACCGCGAGCGCCTGTCCGACCATTGCCCGATCAGCGTCCGGCTCACCCTGCCGTGACGCCGGGCTTCGCGCGGCTCACCCTGCCGCTGGCGGGTCTCAACTTCGTCAACCAGGCGGCGCGCACGCTGATCGCGGTGATCGGGCCGGTGCTGGCGCTGGAATTCGCGCTCTCGGCGAGCGAGCTCGGCCTGCTCGCGGCGATGTTCTTCGCCGCCTATGCGGTGGCGCAGTTGCCGGTGGGCCTCGCCCTCGACCTGTGGGGGCCGCGGCGGGTGCAGACCGTGCTGGGGCTGGTCTCCGCGGCGGGCTTCCTGATCTGCGCGCTGGCCACGGGCAGCCTGATGCTCGCCCTCGGGCGCGTGATCACGGGGCTTGGCGTCTCGGCCGGGCTGATCGCGATGCTGAAGGTCAACACGCAATGGTATCCGCGCGACCGCGTGGCGGGGCTGACGGGGCTGGGCGTTTTCATCGGTGCCTGCGGCGGCGTGGCGGCGACGGTGCCGGTGGCCTGGCTGATGCCGCTGCTCGGCTGGCGCGGCATCTTCGGCCTGCTCGCGGTCATGGCCATGGTGGTGAGCCTGTGGATCTTCCTCAGCGTGCCGGATCGGGGCCCCGGCGGGCCGCCGCCGCCGCGCCGGCGGCTGGGTGCCGAGATCGCGGAGTTCGGGCGCATCTTCCGCCACCCGGCCTTCCTGGTCTTCGTGCCCTCGGTGGCGCTGCTCTCGGCGCTGCACTTCACCTATCAGGGGCTCTGGGCGGGGCCCTGGCTGCGCGATGTCGGCGGGCTGGGCGAGGGCCCGCGCGCGACGCTGCTGCTGGTCTATGCGCTGGGGTTGATGGCGGGCAGCGCGCTGACGGGCCAGGCGGCCTCCTTCCTGCAGCGGCGCGGGGCGAGCCCGATGTTCGTGCCCTATTGCGCCATGTCGGGCATGGCGGTGCTGCAGATCGTGCTGGGCTTCGCCCCGCCTTCCTCGCCGGTCGCACTCGGCGTGCTGTGGTTCTGCTTCTCGCTCTGCGGCGCGGCGGGGCCGGCGGGCTATACGGCGATCAGCCAGCGCTTCGGTGCGGACCTGGCGGCACGGGTCGCCACCGCCATCAATGCGGCGATGCTCGCCATCGTCTTCCTGCTGCAGAACGCGATCGGCTGGATCCTCGATCTCTGGCCGCGCACGGCGGAGGGTGGGTGGGCCGCCATCGGCTATTCCTGGGCCTTCGCGATGACGCTGTTGTTGCAGTTGCTCGCCGCCGGGGTGATGCTCGCCGGGCGACGGGTCTGAGAGGGCGCCCATGAAGAAGAATGTCGAGGAAATTCTCGCGCGTTACCGCGTGGAGGATGGCCGCAAGTTCAAGCTCAAGCACTATGACCCCGAGGATACGGCGGGCCTCGATTTCTCGAAGGCCGAGGCCAGCGCCATGCTCGCGCGCGGCGTGAAGCACCTGGCCGACCAGCAGGACAAGCTCTACGCGCAGGATCGCTGGTCCGTGCTGTGCATCTTCCAGGCGATGGACGCGGCCGGGAAGGACGGGGCGATCAAGCATGTCTTCTCGGGCGTCAACCCGCAGGGCTGCCATGTGGTGCCCTTCAAGGCCCCGACCTCGGCGGAACTCGACCACGATTTCCTCTGGCGCCATGTCACCGCCCTGCCCGCCAGGGGCATGATCGGCATCCACAACCGCAGCTGGTATGAGGAAGTGCTGGTCACGCGCGTGCACCCCGCGATCCTCGAACGCCAGAAGCTGCCGGCGCGGCTGATCTCGAAGAAGATCTACGACCAGCGCCTGGAGGACATCGCGAATTACGAGGCCTATCTTGGCCGCCAGGGCGTGGTGGTGCTGAAGTTCTTCCTCAATGTCAGCAAGGAGGAGCAGAAGAAGCGCTTCCTTGCCCGCATCGACGAGCCCGACAAGAACTGGAAATTCAGCCATGCGGACGTGACCGAGCGCGGCCATTGGGACGACTACCAGAAGGCCTATCAGGCGGCGATCGGCGCCACCGCCACCAAGGCCGCGCCCTGGTATGTGGTGCCGGCGAACACGAAGTGGTTCACGCGCCTCGTCGTCGTCGCCGCCATCGCGCGCGCGCTGGAATCGCTCGACCTGCGCTATCCCGAGTTGGACGAGGCCGCGCGGCAGCGCCTGCAGGAAGTGCGGGAGGAACTCGCAAACAGCTGAGGATGCTTGTACCCTCAGGCGCCGCGTGCGGCCATCCGGGCGCTCGGCCGGCCAGGGCCGGCCGCTGGTCAGGCCGCCATCATCACGCCATCCCGCCGCGTGCGACCTATGCCATCCCGCCGCGCGCGGCGATGGGCCAGAGGCACTCCACCCGCCCGCGCCGCACGCCGACATACCAGTCGTAGCGATCCACCGTCGGGTCGCAATGGCCGGGGATCAGCCGCAGCTTCTCGCCGAGGCGCGGCATCGCCGACGGGTCCTCGCCCTTGAGGTTGCCGTGCTCGTCCGAGGCGCCGACATAGGCCACGCCCGGATGGCCATGCACCAGCGGCAGGCCGCTATCCACCGCCACCGCCTTGTGCCCGGCATCGACCACGCAGAAGCCCGCACGCGGCGCGCTCATCACCTGCGCCAGCACGAACAGCGCGTGGCGGAAGGGCGGCGGGTCCTCGTTGCGCGCGTAATCCGCATCCATGAAGGCGTAGGAGCCGGCCTGGATCTCGTTCCAGATGCCGCTCGCCGCCTCATGCGCGAAGGTGCCGGTGCCCGCACCGCCGATGATGGCGCAGGCGAGGCCGCGCTGGCGCAGCTGCTCCACCGTGCGGCGCGTGCCCTCCGCCGCGCCGGCGATGGCGGCCGCACGCTGCTCGGGCGTTCGGCGATGCTGCGCGCTGCCGTGATAGGATTGCAGCCCGCCGAAGATCAGGTGCGGGCTGGCGGCGATGCGCTCCGCCAGCGCCACCGCGGGCGGGCCGGGCTCCACGCCGCAACGGCCGGCGCCGCAATCGATCTCGACCAGCACGGTCATCCGCTGCCCGGCATCCGCCGCCGCCGCTTCGATCGCCGCGATGCCGGCGAGATCGTCGGCGCAGACGGCAACCTTCGCGATGCGCGACAGCGCGGCGAGGCGCGCAAGCTTGCGGGGCGCGATCACCTCATTGCTCACCAGGATGTCGGGCACGCCGCCCCAGGCCAGCGCCTCGGCCTCCGCCACCTTCTGCACGCATTGGCCCACCGCGCCGCGGCGCATCTGGTGCAGCGCGACCACCGCCGATTTATGCGTCTTGGCATGGGCGCGCAGCTTCGTGCCGGTGGGGGCCAGCAGAGCGGCCATCGTATCCAGGTTGTGCTCGAAGGCGTCGAGGTCGAGCACCAGAGCGGGGGTGTCGATATCCTCCTCGCGCATGCCGGGTTCGGCGGGGGGATGTTGGAGCATGGCGGGGCCTCGGGGTTGCGCTTCGGCGGCAGATTGGCACGCTCCTCGGCAAGGAGACAGCCGGCATGGATTTTTCGCTGAGCGACCCGCAACAGGCCCTGCTGACGGAAGTCACGCGCCTCTGCGCCGGGTTCGATGAGGGCTATTGGCTGGCGGCGGATCGCGCGCATCGCTTCCCGGTGGAGTTCCACGCGGCGATGGCCGCCGGCGGCTGGCTCGGCATCTGCATGCCCGAGGCGCTGGGCGGTGCCGGTCTCGGCGTGACCGAGGCCGCGATCATGATGCAGGCGGTGGCGCAATCGGGCGCGGCGATGTCCGGTGCCTCCGCCATCCACATGAACATCTTCGGCCCCATGCCGGTGGTCGTGCATGGAACGCCCGCGCAGCAGGCGCGCATGTTGCCGCCGCTGATCTCGGGCGCGGAGAAGGCCTGCTTCGCCGTGACCGAGCCCAATACCGGGCTCGACACCACGCAGCTGCGGACCTTCGCGGAGAAGCGCGGCGACAGCTACGTCGTGCGCGGGCAGAAGGTGTGGATCAGCACGGCGCAGGTGGCGGATCGCGTGCTGCTGCTCGCGCGCACCACGCCGCTCGAGCGGTTGGGCAAGCGCAGCGAGGGGCTGTCCCTGTTCTTCACGCGGCTTGATCGCAGCCGCGTCGAGATCCGCGAAATCCCGAAGATGGGCCGCCATGCGGTGGATTCGAACCAGCTCTTCATCGATGGTCTGGTCGTGCCGGAGGAGGACCGCATCGGCGAAGAGGGCAAGGGCTTCGACTACATCCTGCACGGGCTGAACCCGGAGCGGATCCTCGTGGCCGCCGAGGCGGTGGGCATCGGCCATGCCGCCATCGCGCGCGCGGCGCGCTATGCCGGGGAGCGCATCGTCTTCGGCCGGCCCATCGGGCAGAACCAGTCCATCCAGCACCCGCTGGCCGAATGCTGGATGGAGCTGGAAGCCGCGCGGCTGATGGTGATGCAGGCCGCCTGGCGCTACGACCAGGGCCTGCCCTGCGGGGCGGAGGCGAATGCGGCGAAGTATCTGGCCGGCGAGGCGGGCTTCAAGGCCTGCCAGCAGGCGGTGATGACGCTGGGCGGCTATGGCTATGCGCAGGAATACCATCTCGAGCGGCTGCTGCGCGAAAGCCTGATCCCGCGCATCGCCCCCGTCAGCCCGCAACTCGTCCTGTGCTACATCGCCGAGCGCGTGCTCGGCCTGCCGCGGAGCTATTGATGATCGACCTCAAGGCCCTGGAAGCCGCGGCCCGGCGCGTGGTCACGCCCTGCCATGAGGGCCAGATGGTCTGGCGCCTGTGGAACGAAGGTGCGGGCGATCCGCTGCTGCTGCTGCATGGCGGCAACGGGTCCTGGCGGCATTGGGTGCGCAACATCGGCCATTTCGCCGCCACGCGCTGCGTCATCGCGCCCGACCTGCCGGGCCTGGGGGAAAGCGCGCTGCCGCCAGACCCGCAGGAACCGGCCTCGGTCGCGCGCATGGTGGTGCAGGGCCTGCCCGCGGTGGTGGGCGATGCGAAGGTCGATCTCGTCGGCTTCTCCTTCGGCGCCAATGTCGGCGGGCAGGCGGCGGCGATGCTCGGCCAGGGGCTGCGCAGCCTGACGATTGTCGGCGCGGGTTCGCTCGGGCTCGAGAGGGCGGTCACGCCGCTGATCAAGATCCGTGACAAGCAGGGCGAGGACCGCATCGCCGCGCATCGCGCGAACCTGCTCGCGCTGATGATCGCGGACCCGGCGAAGATCGACGCGCAGGCGCTGGAGATCCAGGAGTGGAACACGGTGCATGCGCGCTTCCGCTCGCGCGGCTTCGCGAGCGCGGCACAGTTGAAGGAGGCGCTGGGCCGCGTCGTCGTGCCCGTCGCCGCGCTCTGGGGCGCGGCCGACCAGGTGGCGATCACGACGATGCAGGGCCGGCTGGATGCGGTGCGGGAGATGCAGCCCCGCGCGCGCACCGCGCTGATCCCCGATGCGGGCCATTGGGTGGCCTATGAGGCGGCCGAGGCCTTCAACGCGCAGCTTGGCGCCTGGCTCACTTCGACGCCGTAGCGCCCATGCGTTCGGCGTAGCGCGCGTGCCATCCCTCGCCCCGCACCCAGGCGAGGAAGTTCTCGCGCGATGGCGCCACCCCCGTCACCGCGCAGATGCTGCGCCAGGCGAGCGCATGCATGCAGGAGGTGACCGGCGCCGCGCCGACGAAGGGCTGGCCGCGAATCGGCCCGAGCGTGGGCATGCCGGTGCCCAGCATCGCCACCGCCTGCACGCGCCCTGCCGGCAGGGCCGCGAGTGCGGCGGCGGCGCCGGCCGCGCTCATGGCGTAGATCGGGTGGAAGCTGCCATCGGCCATCGCACCGCGCGAGACCTCCGCCACCTCGAAGCCGCGCGCCTGCCAATAGCCGATGGCGGCCTGGGTCAGGTCGTCGGGATAGGGCGACACCAGGCCGATGCGCGTGGCCTCCACGGCATGGAAGGCGTCGCAGACCGCGCGCGCGGCGGTGATGACGGGGATGCCGAGGCGATCCTCCATGCTGGCGACCAGCGCGTCTTCTTCCGCCACGCCGGCATAGTAGCTGGCGCCGGTGCAGGCGAAGGCGAGCGCCTTGATCGGCGCATTGGCGAATTGCGCCGCCGCACCGGGCAGGTCGCGCAGATAATCCAGCAGCCGCGCGACGATGGTGGGCTTGGTGCTGGTCATGCGCGCGTTGAGCATGGCGATGCCGGGCGGCCAGAGGATGGCGAATTCCGGCTCGACGGTGGTGTTGGCCTGGGGCGTGAGCACGCCGACCAGGCCAAGGGGCGCGTATTCCACGCTCATGATGGTTCCTCCGCGCCGCGGATTCGCGCGGCGATACGATCGGGGGTGGCGGGGTCCGCTTCGCCGCGCCAGGCGACATGCCCGTCGGGGCGCAGCAGCACGAGCGGGCGCTGCATGAGCGCGAGCGCGGTGGCATCCGCCACGTCGCGTTCGGTGAGCGGCAGGCCCGCGCCAAGCAGCGCCGCGGCCAGCCCCGGCGACGCGGCGCCCGGCGCGCGCAGCAGCGTGAATCGCTGGCGATCGGCAAGATCGAGCGTGCTCGCGCCATCCGCCATCCAGCCATGCGGGAAGCGGCTGCCGGGCCAGGTGCTCGGGATCACCTGGGTCGGGTCGTCGGGCGGTTCCGCCGTGCCGTCGGGGACCACGATGGGGCTGTCGGCGTAGCGGTAGCCCAGATGCGTGCCCGCACTGTTGAACTGCTTCGCCATCCACAGGATGCGCTTACGCAAAGCGTCGCGCGCGACAGGCGAGTCGGCGAGGTCGGCCGGCGTCTCGCCCATCACCATGTCGATGCGGTCCGAATTGTTGGCGCTGATCACGCTGTTGCGCCAGGCGACGGGCTTGCGCTCGGCCTCGTAGCTGTCGAGCAGGCTGTTCCCGGCCCAGCCCTGCTCCACGGCGGCGAGCTTCCAGGCGAGGTCGATGGCGTCCCCGATGCCGGTGTTCATCCCCACGCCCCCGGTCGGGACAAACAGATGCGCCGCATCGCCGGCGAGGAACACGCGCCCCGCACGCCAGCGATGCGCCACGGATTGGTGGTGGTGCCAATGCGTCGTCGCCAGCAATTCGAAATCGAAGGGCTTGCCCATGGCGCGGTGGAGCACCGTGGCCGGATCCTCCTGCCCGGCCTCGCGCGCCGGGTCGGCCCAGTAATGCTGGTAGTTCCAGGTCTCGCGCCCGTCGATCGCGGTGAAGACGCCGAAGGCATCGGGCGAGAGGCAGAAATAGAGGTTGGCGAGGCCCTTGCCATGGGTCGCCAGGAAATCCGGCGCGCGAAACAGGTAGCTGACATTGCTGCGCATCCGCCCGCGCCCGCCCATGCGGATGCCCAAGGCGCGGCGCACGCCAGACGGCCCGCCATCGCAGGCGACGAGGTAGCGCCCCCGCAGGCTGTCCTGCGCGCCATCGGCGGCGCGCTCGATGCGCGCGGTCACGCCCTCGGCATCCTGGGTGAAGCCCGTGTGGCGCCAGCCATGGCGCAGGTCGAGCAGGGGCTGGCGCCGGGCCTCCGCCAGCAGCACCGGCTCCAGCGCCTGCTGCCCGATCTGGGTCTTGCCCCAGGGCGACCAGGCCAATTCGCGGAACCGCGCCACGGCCTCGGGCGCGCGGCGGCGCACGGCGGCGAGGCCCGGCGAGCGGAAGCGGTGCAGCTCCTGCCCCGCGAGGCGATCACAGAAGAGGATGAAGTAGTCCTCCTCCTGCTGCATGGCGGCGTCGGCCACCTTGAGGTCGAGCCGGTCCCAGGCGCGAAAATGCTCCATGGAGCGCGCGCCGAGCAGCGTGGCCTTGGGGTGGGGCGTGGGGCCGGTGCGTTCCTCGACGAGCACGGCGCGCACCCCGGCCCGCGCCAGCGCGATGCCGAGACACAGCCCGACCGGTCCACCCCCCACGATGACCACCGGCCAGTCCTGCATCGCCACCCTCCCGAGCCGTGCGCGCATGGTATAGAGCTTGCCGAAACGTGCCATCCGGGAGCCACGACATGCTGAACCGCCGCTCGATCCTCGCGCTGCCCGCGCTGCTGGCCGCGCCGCGCCTCGCGAGCGCGCAGCCCGCCGGCTGGCCGGCGCGGCCGGTGCGCGTGATCGTCCCCTTCCCGCCCGGCGGCACCACGGATTTCATCGCGCGGCTGGTGAGCCAGCGCCTCGCGACCGTTTTCGGCCAGGGCTTCGTGATCGAGAACCGCGCCGGCGCGGGCGGCACGGTGGGCTCGGATGTGGTGGCGAAGAGCCCGCCCGATGGCTACGCCCTCGTCGTCTCCAACATCGCGAGCTTCGGCGTGGGGCCGAGCGTCTATCGCACCATGCCCTATGACAGCGTGCGCGACTTCAGCCACATCGCGCTGATGGCCGAGATCCCCTCGGTGCTGGCCGTGAACGCGGCGAGCCCGATCCGCAACTTCGCGGATTTCGTCGCGGCCGCGAAGGCGCGACCGGGGCTGAGCATCGCCTCGCCCGGCAACGGCACCTCGAGCCATGCGAAGCAGGTGATCCTGCAGCGCTCGGCCGGGATCGAAACGACGCACATCCCCTATCGCGGCTCGGGCCCGATGATGAACGACCTGACCGCCGGCGCGGTGGAGGCGATGATCACCACCCTGGTCGAGGCCGGGCGCAATGAGCGCTTCCGCCTGCTCGCCGTCACCGCGGATGCGCGCGTCGCCGGCTGGCCGGATCTGCCCACCTTCAAGGAGCTGGGGCACCCCGATCTCGTCGCCTCGACCTGGTTCGGCCTGTCCGGCCCCGCGGGGATGCCGCCCGCCCTGGTCGAGCGGCTGAATGCCGAGGTGCTGGCCGCGCTCGCCACGCCCGAGATCAGCGCGCGCCTGGTGGAGACCGGGGCCACGCCGCGGCGGATGAGCGCGGCCGAATACACGGCCTTCATCGCCGCCGAGGTCCGCCGCTGGGCCGAGGTGGTGCGCGCCGGCAATATCCGCGCCGAATGAGGGAGGCCGAGAAGCCGCCCGGCCCGCCGCCGAAGACTCCGGCCCAACTGGCGCGGGAGGCGAAGCTGGCCGCGGCGCTGCGGGAGAATCTGCGCCGCCGCAAGGCGCAGGCGCGCGCCCGCGCCGAAGAGGCACCCAAGCCGGCCGGGGAGGAGCGGCGCTAGCCTTCCGCCCCCGCCTGGGCTACCCCCCCTCTCTCGCAGCCGCCTGAGAGATCGCACCGCCCATGTCCATCATGCCCGACACCTGGATCCGCCGCATGGCGCAGGAACAGGCCATGATCACGCCCTTCGTCGAGAGCCAGCGGCGGGAGGGCGTGATCTCCTACGGCCTGTCCTCCTATGGCTACGACGCGCGGCTCGCCGATGAGTTCAAGATCTTCACCAATGTGGACAATGCGGTGGTCGATCCGAAATCCTTCTCGGAGGCCGGCTTCGTCACCCGCCGCGGCGATACCTGCATCATCCCGCCCAACAGCTTCGTGCTGTGCCACACGGTGGAATACTTCCGCATCCCGCGCGACGTGCTGGTGATCTGCCTCGGCAAATCCACCTATGCGCGCTGCGGGCTGATCGTGAACGTCACGCCGCTCGAGCCCGAATGGGAGGGCCAGGTGACGATCGAGATCTCCAACACCACGCCGCTGCCCGCGCGCATCTACGCGCATGAGGGCATCTGCCAGTTCCTGTTTCTGCAGGGTTCGGCCCCGCCCGAGGTCAGCTACGCGGACCGCAAGGGCAAATACATGGGCCAGCGCGGCGTCGCGCTGCCGAAGCTCTGATGGACCGCATCCGCATCCGCGGCGGCAAGCCGCTCTCGGGCAGCATCCCCATCGGAGGGGCGAAGAACGCCGCCCTGCCGCTGATGGCCGCCGGGCTGCTCAGCGACGGGCCGCTGGTGCTGACCAACGCGCCGGACCTGGCCGACATCGCCACCATGCGCAACCTGCTGGCCCAGCACGGGCTGCGCGTGGAGCATGACAAGCAGGCGCGGCGCATCACGCTCTCCGGCGCGGCGAGCAGCCTGGAGGCGCCCTACGACCTGGTGCGCAAGATGCGCGCCTCGGTGCTGGTGATGGGCCCGCTGGTGGCACGATTCGGCGAGGCGCGGGTCTCGCTGCCCGGCGGCTGCGCCATCGGCACGCGGCCCGTGGACCTGCACATCAAGGGCCTGGAGCAGATGGGCGCGGTCTTCGACCTCGAAGGCGGCTACATGCATGCCAAGGCGCCGGGCGGGCTGCGCGGCGCGCGCATCATCTTCCCCCAGGTCAGCGTCGGTGCGACCGAGAATCTGCTGATGGCCGCCACCCTCGCCGAGGGCACGACCGAGCTGGTGAACGCGGCGCGCGAGCCCGAGATCGGCGACCTCGCCATGTGCCTGATGCGCATGGGCGCGCGGATCGAGGGCATCGGCACGGACCGGCTGGTGATCGAGGGCGTAAAGAAGCTCGACGCCGCGACGCACCCGATCATCCCCGACCGGATCGAGGCCGGCACCTATGCCTGCGCGGCCGCCATCACCGGCGGTTCCGTGCTGCTGGAAGGCGCGCGCATGGTCGATCTGGGGGCGGTGGTGCGCGTGATGCGCGAGGCCGGCATCGACGTGGCCGAGGAGCATGGCGGGCTGCGCGTCACGCGCACGAACGGGCTGCGCGGCGCCGATGTGATGACCGAGCCCTTCCCCGGCTTCGCCACCGACATGCAGGCGCAGTTCATGGCGCTGATGTGCGTGGCCGAAGGCGCCAGCATGATCACCGAGACGATCTTCGAGAACCGCTTCATGCATGTGCCCGAGCTGACGCGCATGGGTGCGCGCATCAAGTTCCACGGGCAATCGGCGATCGTGCGCGGCGTGCCGAAGCTCTCCGGCGCGCCGGTGATGGCGACCGACCTGCGCGCCTCGGTCAGCCTGGTGCTGGCCGGGCTGGCGGCGCAGGGCGAGACGATCGTGAACCGCGTCTATCACCTCGACCGCGGCTACGAATCGCTGGAGCGCAAGCTCTCCGCCGTGGGGGCGGAGATCGAGCGGCTGCCGGGTTAGGACTTACAGGCGCACGCCCGTGGTGGCGAAGCGCTCATCGGCCGTCTGCTGGAAGTTCTTGTTCAGCACGACATAGGCGCCATAGGCGATGACGAGGGCGGCGAAGCTGCCCAGGAATACGGACTTCATGGTGGCGGTCTCCCCAGAAACCTTGCTTGTCAGCGTGTTATCGCGGCAGGCCGCGTGAGAGGCAAGAGCCCTTCCGCCTCGGCCAACTCCTCGGGCGCATTGGCGTTGAAGAAGGGGTCATAGGGCTCGGTGGGCCAATCGGCATGGGCCACGCCGTGGCGTGCCGTCCAGCGATCGATCTTGCGCTCGCCGGCCAGCAGCGCAGCGCGCAGATCGGCCCGCAGCGCCACGGGCCAGAGCCCGATGGGTGGGTGCGCCTGCCCGCCCGAGCGCGCACAGGCCAGCGGCACGGCGGCGGTGCCGCGCGCCTCATGCAGCCGGGCGACGAGATCGGCCGGGATGAAGGGCGAATCGCCGGGGACGGAGGCCACCCAGGGCAGGTCAGGGCGCGCCTCCGCCGCCCAATCCAGCGCGGCCAGGATGCCGGCCAGGGGCCCCGGATAGTCGGGCAGGCCATCGGCCACGACCGGCAGGCCCCAGGCGGCAAACCGGGCCGGGTCGCCATTCGCGTTGAGGATGACGGCCGGCACCTGGGGGCTCAGCCGCGCCAGCACATGCGCGAGCAAGGGCCGCCCACCGAGGTCGCGCAGCGGCTTGTCGCCGCCGCCCATGCGGCGTGCGAGCCCGCCCGCGAGAACGACGGCCAGGGTATCACTCCGCATCGCTTCCCATCGCCTCGGCGCTGTTCTTGCGCCAATGCTTGGCGGATTCCTCGGGCACATAGGCGAGGTCGGCGTCGAACACGATGCGGCTCTCCCCCGCCAGCGCGACGAAACGCTTGCCCTTGCAGCGGCCGATCAGGGTGAGGTTCGCCTCCCGCGCCAGCTCCACCCCCCAGGCGGTGAAGCCCGAGCGGCTGACCAGGATGGGGATGCCCATGCGCACGGTCTTGATCACCATCTCCGAGGTCAGGCGCCCGGTGGTGTAGAAGATCTTGTCGCCCGGCGCTTCCTGGTGGCGGAACATCCAGCCGGCGATCTTGTCCACCGCATTGTGGCGGCCGACATCCTCCATGTAGACGATGGGCTCGTCGCGCAGACACAGCGCGCAGCCATGGATCGCGCCGGCCTCCAGATACAGGGTGGGCAGCGTGTTGATGTTGTGCAGCAGGCGATAGAGCCAGGAGGTGCGCAGCACGGCATCCCGGGGCAGCTTCACCTCGGCGAAATCCTCCATCAGGTCGCCGAAGGCCGTGCCCTGGGCGCAGCCGGAGGTCAGCGTCTTCTTCTTCAGCTTGGCCTCGAAATCCGTGCGCGCCTCGGTGCGCACCACCACCACCTGCAGGTCGTCGTCGTAGTCGATGCCCGTCACGCGGTCATCGCGCTTGAGCATGCCCTGGTTGAGCAGGTAGCCGAGGGCGAGATCCTCGGGCCGGTCGAGGATCGTCATCATCGTCACGATCTCCTGCCCGTTGAGATAGAGGGTCAGGGGCCGCTCGACGGTGACGGCGGTCTCCACCGGCTTGCCGGTCTGGTCGATCCCGACCACGCGGCGCGTCAGGCGTGGATCGGCCGGGTCGGGCTGGACGCGCAGCAGGCTCATTTTTCGCGGCTCACCTGGAAGGGGCGCATCAGGAAGGCCGCCCCCCAGCCCCAGGCGCCATTGATGAGGATCACGCGGGCCCAGGTCACGGTGTTGCCCCCCGCCCAGAGCGGCGTGCCGCGCAGCGAGGCCACCAGCGTGAAGCCCACCACCGTCGCCAGCACGCCGACCATGAAGCCGGTGAGCAGGTCGGGCATCCGCGCCCAGCGGATCAGCGCGGCCAGCAGGATGCCCCACAACCCGCCCCAGAAGGCCATGGAGACCACCTGCGGCACGCCGAAGGGCGGCACCGGGCGGATGCTGAAGCCCGACCCTGCCGGGCGGAAGGCATCGGGCGCCCCGGTCAGCGACTGGACCAGCGGAAACTGGTGGTGCAGCACATAGACAAGGCCCTGGTGGAAGACGAAGACCGAGAGTGCGCCCACCAGGAAGCCGAGCAGGATCACCTTCTTCATCGTGCGACTCCGCCGGTTGCGCCGGCGAGCCTATCGCAGCCCGGCGGCGGCCAGAACCCTCACCGCGCCGCGCCCATCAGCACATCCTGCGGCCGGCGCAGGCGCTGCGTGCCGGTGACACCGTTGTTGAGGTAGAATTCGTCGCGCGGGAAGACGTCGGTCAGCGTCGCCTCGGCGCGCGGCATGCCCGGCGACCAGATCAGGGCAGGCTGGGCGAAGAGTTCGGCATAGGTGCTGAACTCGCGATTGCCGCGCGCAAGATGCGCCTGCACAGCCGGGTCCGCGAAGCGCTCGGCCAGCGTCGCGGGGTCGAAGGGGATCGGCGTCTCCGAGCCGATCAGCACCGAGCCCGGCATCAGCAGCACCACATGCGGGAAGACCGAGACGAAGGTCTCCACACTGCGCCGGGAGGGGCCCCACTGCACGTAGAGGCCGCCAGGGGCCAGGCGCCGGCGCACCTGCTGGAGGAACTCCTCCGAATACAGCAGTCCGGAATGCGAGCCTTCCGGCAGCACGGCATCCGCCTGGATCACGTCGTAGCGCTCGCTGCCCTTGGCCAGGGCGCGGCGGCCATCGCCATATTCCAGGCGCCAGCGCGGGTTGCGGAACAGCTCGGCGATCGGGCTGTCCGGGTAGCGCGCGGCGATGCTCTCATGCGCGGTGATCACCGGGCCGACGAGTTCGATGGCGCGGATCACCTCGGTGCGGGGCGAGACGCCAGCCGCCCAGGGCGTGCCGCCCGAGCCGATGCCGATGGCAAGGATCTGCCGGGGCTCGGGATGCAGCAGCGGGCCGACCGCACCGAGGAACTGGTGGATCGGCAGGAAGGGGATGCGCCCCTGCGCGAAGCCCTGGATGAAGAAGGGCCCGTGCGGCCCCTCGCCGGGGCGGTTGTCGTCGCGGAAGAAGGCCACGCCGGAGCGATCCTCGGCCCAATCCGTCGCCTGGCCCGGCTGCTCGGCATGCAGGCGCGACCACAGGGCCGCGTTGCTGGGCAGGATCAGCAGGGAGAGGCCGCAGGCCACGGCCAGGGCGATCTCCGGCTTGCGGCCGCGCCCCTCGCGCAGCACCCAGACCAGCATCAGCGCCACCGAGAGCACCGCCAGCAATTGCAGCGTGCCGGCCGTGCCGAGGAAGTGGAAGGTCACGAGGCCGGTGATGATGGACCCGGCCGCATTGCCCAGGATGTTCGCCAGCTGCACCCAGCCCACGCGCGCGCCCACCGAGGCCAGATCCTGCTGCACGGCGCGCTGCACGAAGGCGAAGGTCATGCCGATCAGGAAGCTCGGCGGGCCAACGACGATCAGCGTCAGCAGCACCGTGGTCAGCAGCCCCTCGCCGCGCAGCCGCTGCACATCGGCCGAGACCTGCGGGGCGATCGGCCAATGCGGCAGCAGCCAGTAGAGGCCGGCGATCAGCACCGCGCAGAGCACGAAGCCCGCCGCCTGGGTGATGAAGAAGGCCGGGCGCGGATCGGCCATGCGGCGCACCATGCGCGCGGCCAACGCCATGCCGAGCCCATCCGCGAGCAGGAAGATGCCCAGCACGGTGGGGAAGAGATAGGCGTGGAACTGCCCCACCTGCCCAAGCAGCCGCACCCAGACGATCTCCATCGCCACGATGACGTAGCCGGAGAGGAACACCAGCACGCACCACAGCCGCAGGCTGCCGAAGGATTCCGTCACCGGCGCGCTGGCCGAGACCGGCGCCGGCTTGGCGCGCGAGAGTGTGGGCAGCAGGGACAGCGCCAGCAGCGCCGCCATCACATCCAGCCCCGCGGCCAGCATCAGCGCGCCGACGAAGCCGAGATTGCCGACCAGCAGCCAGCCCCCCAGCAGCGCGCCCAGCCCCGCCCCCAGCGTATTGAGGCCGTAGAGCGTGCCGATGCGCTCGGCCACCGTCTCGAGGCTCGTGGTCACGGCGCGCGCCAGCAGCGGCAGGGAGGCGCCCATCAGCGTCGTCGGCAGCACAAGGCCCAGGAAGCACAGCGCGAAGATGGCGACCGGGTTGTCCACCACCCCGGCGAGGTCGGTGGCCAGGAAATCATAGAGGAAGAACTTGCTGACCAGCGCGAAGCCCGCCACCCCGGCCTCGGCCAGGGCGAAGCCGATCATGGCCCGATACGGTGAGAGCCGGTCCGCGATCTTGGCGCCGATGATCGAGCCAAGCCCGAGCCCCGCCAGGAAGGCGCCGACCACCAGCGCGGCCGAGACCGTGTCCGACCCCGCGAAGATGCCCAGCATCCGCTGCCACACGATCTGGCAAAGCAGGGCCGCGAAGCCCGAGAAGAAGAAGGCGACCGCAAGACGCGGCATCACAGATCCCCCAACCGTCCTGCCGGCGCCGCCGATCGCCCCCCGGGATCTCGCGGTCACGCGTGCATGGGTTTTGCACCCCATGAGAACAATCTTTCGCGAAGAATTGCGGCAAGGTTACGGCGCGTAAAGCCCCCCACCCGCGCGGCGCCGAGGCCCCCCACCCTTGCGGCCCGCGCGCCCCCCGCGCACCTTGCGCACTCGCTGCAAGGGAGAGCCGTAGTGAACGGAGCCGAAAGTCTGGTGCACACGCTGCTGGCCTCGGGGGTCGAGGTCTGCTTCGCCAATCCCGGCACCAGCGAGATGCATTTCGTCGCGGCCCTCGACCGCATCCCCGGCATGCGCTGCGTGCTCGGCCTGCAGGAGAACGTCGTCACCGGCATGGCGGATGGCTATTGGCGCATGACGGGCAAGCCCGCCGCCACCCTGCTGCATTGCGGCCCGGGCCTGGCGAACGGGCTCTCCAACCTGCACAACGCCCGGCGCGCGCGCAGCGGCATCGTCAATTGCGTGGGCGACCAGGCGACCTATCACCGCCCCTTCGACGCCCAGCTCACCGCCGATACCGAGGGCTTCGCCCGCGGCGTCTCGGCCTTCACCCGCACGGTGATGAAGGCCGAGGATGTGGGCCGCGACGCCGCCGTGGCGGTGCAGGCGGCGCGCACCTCGCCGGGGCAGATCGCCACCCTCATCCTGCCCTCCGACACCTGCTGGGACGAAGCGCCCGGCGGCCCCGCCCCGGCCCTGCCCGTCCCCGCCGCGCCCGCAGCCGATCCGCTCGCCATCCGCAACGCCGCCCAGGCGCTGCGCACGCGCCAGGACGTGCTGATCCTGCTCGGCGGCAAGGCCCTGACCGCCGAGGCGCAGGCGATGGCCTGGCGCATCGGCGCCGCCACGGGCGCGACCGTGATGGGCGAGATGTCGAATGCCCGCATCGAGCGCGGCCGCGGCCGCCCGCCGCTGGAACGCGTGCCCTATCCGGCGGACCTCGCCATCGCCACCCTCGCGCGCTTCCGCACCATCATCCTGGTGAACGCCAAGGCGCCGGTCGGATTCTTCGCCTATCCAGGCAAGCCCTCCCGCCACCATCGGCCGGATGCGGACATCCTGCTGCTGACGCGCTACGAGGCCGATGCGGTGGGCGCGCTGACCGCCCTCGCCGACGAATTGGGCGCGCCCGGGATCGCCATGCCCGACCCCGGCCCGCGCCCGAGCCCGGCGCTCGGCCTGCCCACGCCCGAGGGCCTGGCGCAGACGCTCGCCGCGCTGATGCCCGAGGGCAGCGTCATCGCCGATGAGAGCGTCAGCTTCGGCCGCGGCTTCTTCAAGGGCACGCACATGGCCCCCGCGCATGACTGGCTGCAGATCACCGGGGGCGCGATCGGCTGCGGCATTCCGCTCGCCACCGGTGCGGCGATCGGCGCGGCCGGGCGGCGCGTGATCAACCTGCAGGCGGATGGCTCAGGCATGTACACGCTCCAGGGCCTCTGGACCCAGGCGCGGGAGAAGCTGCCGGTGACGACCATCGTCATCTCCAACCGCAAATACGCGATCCTGCTGGGCGAGTATCAGGGCGTGGGGGCGAATCCCGGCCGCACGGCGATGGACATGATGGACCTCGGCAATCCCGACCTTGATTGGGTGAAGCTGGCGAACGGCATGGGCGTGGAAGCCGCGAAGACGACAACGCTGGAAGGGGTGGGCGACCTGCTGACGCAGAGCGTGTCCCGCGACGGTCCCTTCCTGATCGAGATGGAGGTCTGAGTTCGATGGATATGGGTCTCACCGGCAAGCGCGTGCTGATCACGGGCGGCTCCAAGGGCATCGGCCTCGCCTGCGCGCAGGCCTATGCCGCCGAGGGCTGCGACCTGATCCTGGTCGGGCGCGACGCTGCTGCCCTCAAGGCGGCTTCCGACACGCTGCGCGGCGCGAGCCAGGTGCGGGTGGAAACGCTGCCCGCCGATCTCGGCACGCATGAGGGTCGGGAGGCCGTGCACGCCGCCGCCCCCGACATCGACATCCTGGTGAACAATGCCGGCGCCATCCCCGGCGGGCGGCTGCAGGACATCCCGATGGCGCGCTGGCAGCAGGCCTGGGACCTCAAGGTCATGGGCTACATCCACATGTGCCAGCTCTATCTGCCGAGCATGGAGAGCCGGCGCGCGGGCGTGATCCTCAACATCATCGGCATGGCCGGGCGCGCGCCGCGCATGGGCTATATCTGCGGCGGCGTGGGCAATGCGGCGCTGATCGCCTTCACCTCGGCGCTGGGCGGGGCGACGCAGGCGATGGGCGTGCGCGTGCTCGGCATCAACCCCGCCGCGACGCGCACCGCGCGCATGGAGACGCAGGCACGTGCGACGGCGAAGCTGAAATTCGGCGATGAGGAACGCTGGGCCGAAACCCTCACCGGCCTGCCCTTCGGCCGCCCGATCGAGGCGCAGGAGATCGCGGACCTCGCCGTGTTCCTCTCCAGCGCGCGCGGCGGCTATGTGAATGGCACGGTCGTCGATGTCGATGGCGGCGGCATGTATCGCGGCTGAGCGCCCATGTCCGCCGCCCTGGTCGCCGCGCTGCTGCTCTCGGTGGCGGCCTATATCCACACGCGCAGCGCCGCCCCCGAGATGCGGCCGGAACACCCGGCCATCGACCTGCTCTGGCGCGGCCTCTCCCTGGTCGCGCTGGTGGTCTGGGGGGCGGTGATCGTGCGGGAAGCCTCCGAATCGCGCTGGGCGGAAGGCGTCTTCGCGCTGGGCGGCTCCTTCCTCGCGAACATGTACATCAGCCATCGGGGGCCGCGGCCGACCTGGCCGGCGCTCTCGATGGGCTTCGCCGTGATCGGGCTCGGCTTCGCCGTCTGGTCCTTCCTCAGGGAATAGGCGGGAGGTCCAGGCGCAGCACCTCGGGATCCCCGCCCGCCATCGGGAAGCGCGCCCGCACCAGCGGATCATGCCCCGGGATGACCAGGCTCTCCTCCCCGCCCGCCAGCGCCCGCGCGCGCCGCCAGCCCTGCACCATCGCGCCGAGGTCGAAGACGATGGGAAACGGGTTCTCCCGCGCCATGTTGGCGTAGTAGTGGCTGGCATCGCCCGCGATCACCAGCGGACCGCGCGCCGTCGTCACGCGCACCATCTGCAGCCCGTCCGAATGCCCGCCGACGCGATGCAGCGTGACCCCAGGCGCCAACTCCCCCTCGCCATCGTGGAAGCAGACGCGATCCGCATAGACGGCGCGCACCAGGCGCACGACATCCTCGACCTCGAAGGGGTGGCGCAGGCAGGTGCTGCACATGTGCCGGCCCGTGGCGAAGGCCATCTCGCGGTCCTGGATATGGAAGCGCGCGCGCGGGAACAGGCCGAGATTGCCGGCGTGGTCGTAGTGCAGATGCGTGATGATCACGTCGCCGATCGCGTCCGGCTCGCTGCCCACGGCGCGCAGGCACGCCGCCACATCCCGCAGGATCGTGCGGCCGCGCCGCGCGGCGGTGGGCGCATCGAAGCCGGTATCGACCAGGATCTCCCGCCCGTCCGGCCCGCGCAGCAGCCAGACGAAGTAGTCCATCGGCATCGCCTCATGCGCGTCCGGCACGGGCATCAGGAAATTGGCCTGCGCCGCGCGGTCGTGATGCGCATAGCGCAGCGCCAACACCTGCCACATGGCTCAGCCCTTCCGCGGCACCTGTGGTGAAGACAACTCGCCCGCCGCCAGCATCTCGGAGAAGCGCGCCGCCGCGGTATGGTCCTGCCCCGGGCCGAGCATCGCGGCGGCCGCGGCCCACATCTCCCGGCATTGGGCGGCGAAGGGCACGGGCGTGGCCGTCTCGCGCCCCAATTGCAGCGCGATGGAGAGGTCCTTCACCATCAGGTCGAGTCCGAAGCCCGAATTGAACTTCCGCGACAGCACGAACTGGCTCAGCTTGCGCTGTGTCGAGTTGTTCATCCCGGTGGAGGCGTTGAGCACATTCACCATGGTCTGCGGGTCCAGCCCGAATCGCGCGCCGATCAGCAGCGCCTCGACACTCGCGAGGAAACCCGCCGCGCTGACCAGGTTGTTCAGCGCCTTCATCGCCTGCCCCGCGCCGATCTCCCCGCAACGGGTGATGGAGCCGCCCATCACGCGCAGTAGCGGTTCCACCCGCTCGAGCGGCACGAGGTCGCCGCCCGTCATGATGGCGAGCGTGCCGGTCTCCGCCCGCGCCACGCCGCCCGAGACGGGCGCATCCACCATCACCGCGCCCTGCGCCGCCACATCGGCGGCCAGCGCGCGGGTGACGGAAGGCTCGCCCGAGCTCATCTCCACCACGATCGCCCCGGGGGCGAGCACGGGGCGGATGGCGCCGATCACCTCCGCCACGTTGCGGCTGGTGGGCAGCATCGTGATCACCGCCTCGGCCCCCGCGGCGGCGGCGGCGGCGGTCGGTGCCGCGGTACCGCCATGCTGGGCGACGAATTCCGTCGCACGGCCGGGCCGCGCATCATGCACCGCCACCGCGAATCCGGCCTCGATCAGGCGTGCCGCCATGGGCCATCCCATCAGTCCGATGCCGATGAAGCCGATGCGCCCGATATTGCCGCTCATCCTGGACTCCTGTTTCCAGGACAAGGCTGGCCCGCCTGTCTCGCCGGGTCAACGCCGTTGCCAATCCGGGTTAAACTTTGCCCAGAATCAGAAGGATCAGCGCATGTTCGAGGATTTCTCGCTTGAGAGCCGCACCGGGCGGGGCATTTCGTTCCGGCTCCGTCGGGCAGGATCCGGCCCGCCCCTGCTGCTGCTTCATGGCAATCCGCAGACCCATGCGATGTGGCACAAGGTGGCGCCGGTGCTCGCGCGCGACTTCACGGTGATCTGCCCGGACATCACCGGCTATGGCATGACCAGCAAGCCGCCGCTCTCGGCCGACCATGCGGCCTATGCGAAGCGCGCCATGGCGGCTGACCTGCAGGCGCTGATGGCGGGGCTGGGCCATGCCCGCTTCCAGGTGGTGGCGCATGACCGCGGGGCGCGGGTGGCGCATCGCCTCGCCCTCGACTTCCCCGATGCCGTCGAGCGACTCTGCGTCATGGACATCGTGCCGACGCTGCACCATTTCGAGCACGCCGACATGGATTTCGCGCTCGGCTACTATCACTGGTTCTTCCTCGCCCAGCGTCACCCGATCCCCGAGCGCATGATCCTGCGCGACGTGGAGGATTGGTTCGACCTGCACACGGCGCGCGAGCCCAAGGACCGCAGCTTCTTCCACCCCGAGGCGCGCGCCGACTACCTCGCCGCGCTGCGCGTGCCCGGCACGGTCGAGGCGATCTGCGAGGATTACCGCGCCGCCGCCACGACCGACCTTGTACATGACCGTGCAAGCCGCGCCGCCGGCCAGCGCCTCGCCTGCCCGCTGCTCGTGCTCTGGGGGGCCAAGGGCAAGATCGGGCAGTGGTATGCGCCGCTCGAGGTGTGGCGCGGCTATGCGACCGGGCCGATCAGCGGCGGGCCGGTGCCCTCGGGGCACTACCTGGCGGAGGAAGCGCCCACGGAAGTTCTCGCCGCGCTGGAAGGCTTCCTCAGTCGAAAGGCAGGATGAAGGGCAGGTCCGTGTCGCCGGTCCTGGCACCGAAGCTGGTCAGCAGCGCATGCACCTGGCCGCGGTGATGCGTCTGGTGGTTGAAGAAATGCGTGACCAGCACGGTGCGCGGGCGCGTGACGTCGCGTTGCAGCGCACCGCTGTACCAGCCGAGCGAGCCCTCGAGCCAGGCGGGATCGAGGCTTGCGGCCCAGCCTTCGATCCGCGCGTCGAAGGCCGCGCGATCCTGCTTCAGCTTCGTCCAGTCGTCATGCAGGCTCGTGCTGTCGGGGATGCCGCCCTTCGGCGCCTCCCAGCCGGCGAAGCGGCCCATCCAGACGGAATCGCCCCAGAGCAGATGGGAGAGCGTGGCGTGGATGCTGCCGAAGAAGGCGCCGCGATCCGCCCGCCGCTGATCTTCGGTCAGCGCATCGGCGGCGGCGTAGATCCGGCGGTTCATCTCGGCATTGTAGGCGGCCATCAGCCGCACCCAGCCGGTCGTAATCATCATAACGCCTTCCAGAAGAACACCACGTCGCTCGGCTGCCGGTCGGGGCCGAGTTCGAGGCCGGGAATCGTGCCAAGCTCCTGCCAACCCAGCGCGCGATAGAGCGCCTCTGCCGGCGTGCCGCGCCTTGTGTCGAGGGTGAGCACGCGCCGGCCGATGCCGCGCGCCGCCTGTTCCGCGCGCTGCATCAGGGCGCGGCCCACGCCGCGCCGCATCGCCGCCGGATCGACCAGCAGCTTGGAGAGTTCGGCGCGGTGCGGCTGGTTCTCCTGCGCATCGAGCAGCAATTGCACCGTGCCCACCAGCTCACCCTCGAGCCAGGCGGCGAGCAGCACGCAATGGCCAAGCGCGACGTCGGAGGAGACGCGCTTCCAGAAGGCGCGCGCCGTGGCCGGGGCGAGCGGCGGCAGGTAGGTGACGCTGCCGCCCGCGGCCACGCAGGCCACCAGCAATTCACCCAGGCGCCGTTCCGCGCTGGCGGCCGCGGCCGCGTCCAGCGCCTCCACCACCAGGCCCGTCAACGGCTTGGTGTAGCGGAACTCCAGGCTCTTCGAGAGGTCGTCGAGGATGCGGATGGAGCCCTGCCGCAGGAAGCCGCGCTTCTCGTAGAAGCGGTGCGCGGCCTCGAAGCGCGTATCGGTCCAGAGCACGAGTCGCGCGGCGCCGGCGGCGCGCGCCCGCACCTCGGCGGCCTCCAGCAGCCGATGCGCGAGGCCCGTGCCGCGCGCCTCCGCGGCGACATAGACCTTGCAGATCTCCCAGGCGGAATCCTGGTGCAGGGGCCGCGCGCCGGCCATGCCGATGACGCGCCCCTCCTGCTCCGCCACCCAGAGCGCGCCGCCGGCCTCGCCGAAATAGGTGGCGAGCGCCCGCAGCTCCGGCACCTCGCCATCCACGTCGAGCACGCAATTCGGATACTCGGCCCAGCAGGCGCCGATCAGCGCGATGAAACCCTCGCTGTCGTCATCACGGCCGGGCCGCAGCATCGCGGGCCTACGTCAAACCGTGGCAGAATTCCTGGATGCGCGCGCAGGCGATGCGCAGGCTTTCCGTGTCCGTGGCGTAGGAGATGCGGATATAGGGGCTCATGCCATAGGCAGCGCCCTGCACCACGGCCACGTGATTCTCCTCGAGCAGCGCGAGGGCGAATTCGGTGTCGGTGGTGATCTTCCGCCCGCCCTTGCTGGTCTTGCCGAGGCAGCCCGCGACGTTGGGGAAGACGTAGAAGGCGCCTTCGGGCTTGTGGCAGGAGATCCCGGGCGCGGCGTTCAGCGCCTCCACCACCATGTCGCGGCGCTGCTTGTAGATCGCCGCGCGCTCCTTCACGAAGTCCTGCGGCCCCTCCAGCGCGGCCACGGCGGCGGCCTGGCCGACCGTGCTGATGCCGCTGCTGATCTGGCTCTGCATGTTCACCATCGCCGCGATCAGGTTCTTCGGCCCGCCGCAGAAGCCCACGCGCCAGCCGGTCATGGCATAGGTCTTGGACACGCCATTGACCGTCAGCACGCGGTCCTTCAGCCGGGGCTCGACCTCCGCGATGGTGCAGAATTCGAAGCCGTCATAGGTCAGGTGCTCATACATGTCGTCGGTCATGACCCAGACATGCGGGTGGCGCAGCAGCACCTCGGCCAGCGCCTTCATCTCGGCGCGCGAGCAAGCCGCGCCGGTGGGGTTGTTCGGGAAGTTCAGGATCAGCCACTTGGTCTTGGGCGTGATCGCGGCCTCGAGATCCTCGGGGCGCAGCTTGAAGCCGTTGTTCTGCGGGCAGTTCACCAGCACCGGCTTGCCGGTGGCGAGCTTCGCCATCTCGGCATAGCTGATCCAGTAGGGCGCGGGGATCAGCACCTCATCGCCCGGATCGCAGGTGCCGAACAGCGCGTTCATGATCACCTGCTTGCCGCCATTCGAGACCATGATCTCGTCCAGCGCGTAGTCGAGGTTGTTGTCCCGCTTGAACTTGCGCTGCACCGCGAGCTTGAGCGCCTTCGTGCCGTCCTGCGGCGGATACTTGGTGTCGCCGGCGAGGGCCGCGTTGTAGGCGGCGTCGATCGCGTGGCGGGGCGAATCGAAATCCGGCTCGCCGATCGCCAGCGAGATCACCTTGATGCCCTGCGCGGCGAGTTCGCGCGCCTTCGCGGTCATCACCGCGGAGGCGGCAAGGGGCAGTTCCTTCAGGCGACTGGCGAGGGCGGGCATTGTGACGGGTGTCTCCGGTTGCGCGGCGAAAATAGACCCGCGCGGCCGGCGGCTCAATCCGCCGGGCGCGCCATCAGCCAGTCAAAGGGTTGTTCCCCGACGAGCACAAAGCCCTGGCGTTCCCAGAAGCGCCGCGCGGGGCTTTCCTTCAGCACCTCGATGCGGAAGGCGCGGCCCGGATGGCGCGCCCGCGCCGCGGCGAAGACGGCCGCCCCCAGCCCCCGCCCCTGCCGCGCGGGTTCGAGGTAGAGGCTGTGCAGCTCCACCGCTTCGGCGCCTGGTTCCAGCCCGATGCAACCCAGGCAGGCGCCGTCCTGCTCGATCACCCACATCCCGCCGCCCGCGAAGGCGGCTTGCATGCGCCCGCGCCGGCGGGCGGGATCGAAGCGGCCCACCCGCTCCAGATGCGCCCGCATCACCCGGATGGAGAGGTCGAGCAGCGGCTCGAAATCCTGCTCCGTCGCCGGGCGAAGCGTGAAGCTCACCGCAACCCGGCGCAGAACTTCTGGATGCGCTTGCAGGCCTCGGTCAGCGTCGCGTCATCGGTGGCGTAGCTGATGCGAAAATGGCCCGGGAACATGAAGGCGGAACCATGCACCGCCGCCACGCCGGTCTCCTCCAGCAGGGCCACGACGAAATCCTCGTCATTGGTGATCTTGTGCCCGCTTGCACTGGTCTTGCCGAGGCAGCCGAAGACCGAGGGGAAGACGTAGAAGGCGCCCTCGGGCTTGTGGCAGCGAATGCCCGGCGCGGCGTTCATCATCTCCACCACCAGGTCGCGGCGGCGCTTGTAGGCGGCGCGCATCTCGAGGATGAAATCCTCCGGCCCATCGAGCGCGGCCAACGCGGCAGCCTGGCTGATGCTGCTGGTGCCCGAGGTGCTCTGGCCCTGCAGCTTGTCCATCGCCTTGATGAGCTGCTTCGGCGCGCCGGCGAAGCCGATGCGCCAGCCGGTCATCGCATAGGCCTTGGAGCAACCATTCATGGTGATGGTGCGCTCGCGCAGCCCGGGCTCGACCTCGACGACCGTGGCGGCCTTGAAGCCGTCATAGGTCAGCTTGTCGTAGATGTCGTCGGTGAAGATCCAGACATCCGGGTGGCGCATCAGCACGTCGGTGAGCTGCTTCAGCTCCGCCGCGTTGTAGGCCGCGCCGGTGGGATTGGAGGGGTTGTTCAGGATCACCCACTTCGTCCTGGGCGTGATCGCGGCCTCAAGCTGCTCGCCGGTGATCTTGAAGCCCTGGTTCTGGCCGGCCGGCACGATCACGGGCGTGCCCTCGGCCAGGGCCACGATGTCGGGGTAGCTGACCCAGCAGGGGGCCGGGATGATCGCCTCGTCCCCCGCCTGGATGGTCGCCATCAGCGCGTTGAAGATCACCTGCTTGCCGCCGGTGCAGACGATGATCTCGTCGGGCGCGTAGTCGAGGCCGGAATCGCGCTTGAACTTGCGGCTCACCGCCTGGCGCAGCGCCATGGTGCCCAGGTTGTCGGTGTATTTGGTGTCGCCCGCCTCGATCGCCTTGATGGCGGCGTCCTTGATGTGCCGGGGGGTGTCGAAATCCGGCTCGCCGACGCTGAGGCTGATGATGTCGCGACCCGCGGCCTTGAGGGCGCGCGCCTTGGCGGTGATCGCCATGGTCTGCGAGGGGGAGATGCGCTCGAGGCGCTCGGCAATGAGGTTCATGACGGCTTCCGGGGTCCCTGCCCGCCCCGTGGCGGGCGCGGCCGGGATTTCCTAGCCCTGGGCGGCGGGCGCGTCCACAGGGGCGGGCCTGGATATCAGGTTCCGGCCGCCCGCCGCGCCTTGGCCGCCGCATAGAGCGCCAGGCGCTGGGCCGCGCGCGGCGACATGCCCGACCCGGCCTCGGCCACATGGGCCGGCAGGCTCTCCGCAAGGTGGCAGGCGACGTGATGGCCGGGTGCCAGTTCCCGCAGCGCCGGCATCTCGGCCTTGCAGCGCGGCTGGGCCAGCGGGCAGCGCGTGTGGAAGCGGCAGCCGGGCGGCGGATTCATCGGGCTTGGCACATCGCCGCCGATCGGCCGCACCTGGCCGCGCCGGCGCGGATCGGGGTGCGGGATCGCGCTCAGCAGCGCGCGGGTATAGGGGTGCAGCGGCTGCGCAAACAGGGTCTGCTTCGGCGCCGTCTCCACGATCTGGCCGAGATACATCACCGCCACGCGATCGGCCATGTGCCGCACCACGGCGAGGTCATGCGCGATGAACAGATAGGACAGGCCGAAGCGGCGCTGCAGATCCTTCAGCAGGTTCACCACCTGCGCCTGGATCGAGACATCCAGCGCGCTGACGGGCTCATCGCAGACGATGAGATCCGGCTGCACGGCGAGCGCGCGGGCGATGCCGATGCGCTGGCGCTGCCCACCGCTGAACTCATGCGGGTAGCGCTGCGCGTGATAGGGCGCGAGGCCGACGAGGCCCAGCAACTCCTTCACCCGCGCGGCGCGGGACGCGGCGTCGCCGATGCCATGCACCTCCATCGGCTCGGCGATGGTGTCGCCCACGCGCAGGCGCGGGTTGAGGCTGGCATAGGGATCCTGGAACACCACCTGCACGCGCCGGCGCAGCGTGCGCAGCGCCGCCCCCGCCACCTCCACCCCATCGAAGCGCACCGTGCCGGCGGTGGGCTCGATCAGGCGCAGCACCAGCCGCGCGGTGGTGGATTTGCCGCAGCCGCTCTCCCCCACCAGGGCCAGCGTCTCACCCCGGTCGAGGCGGAAGGAGACGCCATCGACGGCGCGCACCAGCCCGACCTCGCGCGCCAGCAGGATGCCCTGGCGCACCGGGTAGTGCTTGGTCAGGCCCTCGACCTCGAGCAGGCTCATGCGGGGATGCCTTCGACCGGCGCAAGCAGGCAGGCAGCGCGATGGCCGGGCGCCAATTCGCGCAGCGGCGGCTGCGCCGTGGTGCAGGCGGGTTCGGCGAAGGGACAGCGCGGATGGAAGCGGCAGCCCTGGGGCAGCGCGAAGGGCGGCGGCACCGCGCCCTCGATCGCCAGCAATTGCTCCCGATCCTCGTCAAGGCGCGGGATCGAACCCAGCAGGCCGAGCGTGTAGGGGTGCTGCGGATCGGCGAAGAGATCCGCCGCCGCCGCACGTTCCGCGATGCGGCCCGCATACATCACCGCCACCTCATCGGCCATTTCCGCGACCACGCCGAGGTCATGGGTGATCAGGATGATGGCCATGCCCGTCTCTGCCTGCAGGTCGCGCAGCAGATCCAGGATCTGCGCCTGCACGGTCACGTCGAGCGCGGTGGTGGGCTCATCGGCGATCAGCAGCTTCGGCTTGCAGGCAAGCGCCATGGCGATCATCACGCGCTGGCGCATGCCGCCCGAAAGCTGGTGCGGGAATTCGTCGTAGCGCCGCGCGGGCACGGGGATGCGCACGCGCTCGAGCGCGGCGATGGCACGCTCCCGCAACTCGGCATTGCTGGCGCGCGGGTCATGCGCGCGCATCGCCTCGGTGATCTGCAGGCCGATGGGATGCACGGGATTCAGGCTGGTCATCGGCTCCTGGAAGATCATCGCCACCTGGCCGCCGCGCACGTCGCGCATCTGGCTGGTGGAGAGATCGAGCAGGTTGCGCCCTTCCAGCAGCACGCGCCCCGCCGCCACGCGGCCCGGCGCGGGCACGAGGCGCATGATGGAGAGGCTGAGCATGGACTTGCCGCAGCCGCTCTCCCCCACGATGCCGAGCGTGCGCCCCGCCGGCACCTCGAGATCGACGCCGTCCACGGCCGGGATGTCGCCCGAGGCGCTGCGGAACACCGTCCGCAGCCCCTCGATCCTGAGCAGTGGTGTCACGACCACCGGAACGTCGGCGGCGAGGTCTGGTCCACCGGCCGATGCGCCCAATCCTGCGAGGGCGCGCGATCGATGATGCGCTTCTGCGCCTCATGCAGATGCGCGGCGGCGCCGCGGTAATCCATCGTCACCACCTCGCCATCCGCCACGACCTTGCGGCCATCGACGAACACGTCCTTCACCGCGCGATCGCCGGCCGCGTAGACAAGGCTGCGCACCGGATCGCGGCCCGGGCGCATCATCGGATGCGTGACGTCCACCAGCACGAAATCGGCGCGGCAACCGGCGGCGAGCCGCCCGATATCCTCGCGCCCGAGCGCCTTGGCGCCGCCGATCGTGGCGGCGTCGAAGAGCTCATTGGTGGTCATGCTGCGCGGGTCGTTCGCCTGAGTGCGCGCGAGATAGGCGACGAGGCGCATCTCATCGAGCATGTTGTGCGGATAGGTGTCGGTGCCCAGGCCCATATTCACGCCGGCGCGCTTGTAGCGGCCAAAATGCTTGAGCGTGATGCCGCGCCGCGCGAAGACGGTGGGGCAATGCGCCACCGTCGTGCCGGTCTCGGCCAGGCGCTTCATGTCGGTATCGGTCCACCACTTCGTCGAGGGGTGGTCATCGAGGAAGATGCCGTGGCCGATGATGCTGCGCTCGCCCAGCAGGCCCATGGAATCGAGCCAGCCGATCGGCGTCTTGCCGTGCCGGCGCGTGATCTCGTGGAACTCCACCACGGATTGCGCGGCGTGGATCTGCCAGGTCAGGCCGCGCTTGCGCGCCTCCTCATGGCTCTCCTTCAGCAGCGTGTCGGTACAGGTATCGATCTGCGCCGGCACCACCATGCCGAAAAGCCGCCCGCTCTCATGCTGCTCGGCGCGCTCGATGAGGGTGAGCGCCTCGGCCATCGCCTTCTCGCCGGCGGCCTCGTCCCACTCATACTCGACGACATGGCCGTTCTTCGTGAACCACTTCGCGGATTTGAACATCGGCGCGATGCACACGCGCATGCCCGATTCCGCGAGCAGGTCGAGCCAGCCCGGATGCGCCATGGAAAGATCGGCGACCGTGGTGACGCCGGAGAGCAGCAGTTCGGACAGCGCGACCCGGACGCAGGAAGGCACCGCTTCCGCATCGGCGCGGAAGATCGGCATGAATTCGTAGAGCGAGGAATTGTAGAGGCCGGGCGAGCCGATCTCATCGATCAGCCCCTTGTTCATCGGCTCGCTCGACGGGTGCGAGTGGATGTTCACCAGGCCCGGCATGACCATCAGGCCACGCCCGTCGATCTCCTCATCGGCCGTGCCGGTATAGCCGCGCCCGACGAAGGAGAGCACGCCGCCCTCATAGGCGACGTCGGCATCGGGCATGTAGACATGCTGGCGCGTCGTCGCATCCCAGGCGACGACGAGCTCGGCATTGCGGATGACGGTGGTCATGGTGCCGCGCTCCTACCGCACGATCCGCATGTCGAGCGCCTTGTAGATCCCGATGCCATAGAGGCCATGCGCCCGCAGGCCGGTGACGCGGTTCGAGACGCCGACATAGAGGTTCTCGCGTGCCGTGGTCAGCCAGGGCGATTCCTCGGCCAGGCGGCGCTGCAGCAGCGCCAGCGCATTGGCGCGCACGGCCGGGTCGGTCGCGCTGCGCGCCTCATCCAGCCAGGCGTCGGTCTGCGGGTCGTTCCAGTTCATGCGGTTGGGCGTCGGCCGCGCGCGGCTGTGCCAGTAGAGGCTCAGCGCATCGCCGGCCGAGAAATACGGATAGCTCAGGAACAGCGCGTCGAATTCCTGCGTCGCGAGCCGGCCCCAGGCGACCGTCGCGTCGAAGAGCTGGATGCGCATCTCGATGCCGACGCGGCGCAGGGCCTGCTGGATGATCTCGCCCTGGCGTTGGTTCTCCAGCGTGTTGATGCCATAGGTCAGGAAGCTGGCGCGCACGCCATCCTTCACGCGCACGCCATCGCTGCCCATCCGCCAGCCGGCCTCATCCAGCGTGCGCTGCGCCGCCGCCACGTCGAAGCGCGGCACCATCGCGTCCGACTGCGCGTCGTAGTCGAGCGTGTTGGGGTTGACGATGTTGAGCGCGGGCTGCGCATGGCCGAACCAAACCGCGCGCACCAGCGCGGCGCGATCGACCGCCTGGTGGATGGCGCGGCGCACCGCGCGGTCGCTCACCACCGGCTTGTCGATCTTGAAGCCGAGATAATAGTCCCAGAAATAGTTGGGCTGGGTCAGCAGGCTCACCGTCGGCACGCGGCGGACACTGTCGACCGCCACCATCGGCACGTATTGCGTCACATCCGCCTGGCCGGTCTGCAGCGCGGCGAGGCGTGCCGTGGGCTCGGGTACCACGCGCCAGACGATGCGCTCGACATGGGCAGGGCCACGATTCTCGAAGATCGGCGGCCCCCAGCGATAGTTCGGGTGGCGCTGCAGCACCAGCTCGCTGCGCGGCGTCCAGGACACCCAGCAATAGGGGCCGGTGCCGTTGAAGCCCTGGCTGCCGAAATTGGCGCCCAGCCGCTCCACCGTCGCGCGATCGACGATGCCGGCGAAGAAAAGGGTGAGCTGGGACAGCAATTCGGAGAAGGGCGCGTTCAGCTCATACTCGACCGTGTAGTCGTCGCGCGCGCGGATCTCCTTCACCGGGCCGGCGCGCCAGGCGACGGGGCTGCGCGTCTCGGGCGAGATCCAGCGATTGATCGAATAGACCACATCGGCGGCGGTCATCGGCTTGCCGTCGCAGAAGGTGACGTCGCGGCGCAGATGGAAGGTGTAGAGCTTGCCGTCGGGCGAGACCTCCCACCGCTCGGCCAGGCCGGGGCGGATGGTGCGGCCATCGAAATCCATGCTGACGAGCGTATCCGTCATCAGCGTCACCACCTCGCCCGCGCCGCGCGCGGTGCTGCGATGGAGGTCGTAGCGATCCGCGTCGATCTCGCGCAGGAAGATCGCGGTGTTGCGCGCGGTCTGCGCGGTCGCGGGCAGCGCGGCGGCGAGGCCCGCGAGGGTCGCCATGCCGAGCAGGGCGCGCTTGAAGAGTCCGGTCTGCATGTTGTTCTCCCGTTTCGATCAGATGCGCAGCCGGGGGTCGAGCGCGTCGCGCAGCGAATCCCCCAGCACGTTGAAGGCGAGGACGACCACGAAGATCACCGCACAGGGCAGGACCGAGATGTGCGGCGCGAAGAAGAGGAAAGTGCGCCCCTGCGAGGCCATAGCCCCCAGCTCCGCCACCGGCGCCTGGGCGCCGAGGCCGAGGAAGGAGAGCGCCGAGCCCAGCAGGATCACCTGCCCGAAGCGCAGCGTGGCGAAGACCAGGATGGGCGAGAGGCAATTGGGCGCGAGGTGCCGCCAGATCAGCCGCGCATCGCCCATGCCCTGCGCGCGCGCGGCCTCGATGTAGTCGAGGCCGAGCACGACCAGCGCCGTCGAGCGCGCGATGCGCGCCATCAGCGGCACTGTCGCCACCGAAAGCGCGATCACCACCGCCGTGATACCGGGGCCGAAGATCGCCGCGATGGCGAGGCCGAAGAGGATGGCGGGGAAGGAGAGCATGATGTCCACCAGCCGCATCAGCACGCCATCCAGCCGCCGGTAATAGGCCGCGCAGAAACCCATCAGCACGCCGATGCTGCCGCCGATGAGAAGGCTCATCGCGCCCATGCTCAGCGTCACGCGCAGGCCGTAGAGCATGCGCGAGAGCATGTCCCGCCCCTGCCCGTCCGTGCCCAGCAGATACTCGCCGCCGGGCGGCTGCATGATGGCCGAGAGGTTGGTGTCATAGGGGTCGTGGGGCGCAAGCCAGGGTGCCAGCAAGGCAAGCAGGATGCTCAGCACGACCAGGATCAGGGAAAGCGCCGCCCCGACATCGCGCAGCAGCAGCCGCAGCGTGGAGGGGCGCGCCGGCGCGGTGATCTCGGCGGCGGTGGCGCTCATGCCGCGCGCACCCGCGGATCGAGCACGCCGTAGAGCAGATCGACGATCAGGTTCACCACGATGAAGCCCATGGAGAGCACGATGATCGTGCCCTGCGCCATCGGGAAATCAGAGGAGGTGATGGCGCCGACCGCGAGGCGACCCACGCCCGGCCAGGAGAAGACCTGCTCCGTCACCACCGCGCCGCCCAGGAGGAAGCCGATCTGCAGGCCGATCAGCGTCACCACCGGCACCATCGCGTTGCGCAGCGCGTGGCGCAGCACGACAAGGCGTTCGGGCAATCCCTTCGCGCGCGCCGTGCGCACATGATCGGCGCCCAGCACCTCCAGCACCGCGGTGCGCGTCATGCGCGCGATGGGGCCGACGAAGACGCCGCCGAGCGTGATCGCCGGCAGCGCCACGGCGCGCAACCCCTCCAGCGTCCAGAGCGGCCCGGCCCGGCCCGTGAAGGGCAGCCACTGCCATTGGAAGCCGACGAACCAGATCAGCACGAGGCCAAGAAAGAACACTGGGATCGACACACCCGCGACGCTGAAGGCCATCACGAGGCGATCGAGCCAGGAGCCGCGCAGATAGGCGGCGATCGTGCCCATGGCGATGCCGAGCGGGATGGACCAGATCAGGCTCGCCGCCATCAGTTCGAGCGTCGGGCCGATGGTCGCCCCCAGCTCCTGCGCCACGGGCACGTTGTTGATGATGGAAACCCCAAGATCGCCCTGCAGCAGCCGCCAGAGATAGAGCCCGAATTGCACCGGCAGGGGCTGGTCGAGTCCGAGGTCACGGCGGATCTCCGCGATGATCTCGGCCGAGGCATTGGGCCCGGCGCGCACCACGGCCGGGTCTGTCGGCACCACCTGCATCAGCAGGAAACCCACCAGCAGCACGCCGAACATCACGGGCACCGCCAGCAGCAGGCGTTGCACGGCATGGCGCAGCATCAGGCGAGTTCCCCATGCCGGTCGTAGATCGCCACACCATCGCGCAGCGTGAGGTCCGCGCGCGCATCGCGCAGAACATCCTCCGGCGAACTCGTGAAGATGTCGCGCGAGAGGATGGCGATGTCGGCCAGCAGGCCGGGCTCGATGGTGCCGCGGCGATCCTCTGCGAATTGCGTGTAGGCGCCGCACCAGGTCTGGCAATGCACGGCTTCCTCCGCCGTCAGCGCCTCCTGCGCGCCGAGCACCGTGCCGCGATTGGTCTTGCGGGTCAGCATGGTGAACAGGTTGACGAAGGGATCGACGGTCGAGACCGGGCAGTCGGAGGACGCGGCCGGATGGTGCCCCTCCGCCAGCCAGGTCTTCATCGGATAGGCGGCCTCGCTGCGCGGCAGGCCGAGGTTGCGCACATAGAGATCGCCGAACTCGTACATGAAGACGGGCTGCGGCACGGGCAGGATTCCGCGCGCCTTCATGCGCAGCCGCTGGTCGCGGGTGAGGAAGCCGCAATGCTCGATGCGATGGCGCCGGCCGGCGAAGGGATGTGCGGCACTGTCCGCCGCCTCCATGCCCTGCAGCACCTGCTCGATCGCGGCATCGCCGATGGCGTGGATGTCGAGTTGCCAGCCCTGTTCATGGAACAGCTTGAGCAGCGCGTGGATCTTCTCGTCGGGGAAGGTGAAGACGCCCGTGCCGCCTCCCGCGCTGTCGAGATAGGGATCGAAGAAGGCCGCGGTGAGCCCGCCCGCGCTGCCATCGGCGAAGACCTTCACCGCGCCCCAGCGCAGCATGTCGTCCCCCTCCATCGGCCGCAGCCCCGTCTCCCAGGCGCGCAGTGCGATGCCCTCCGGATTGCCGGCGAGCACGTTCCAGAGCCGCAACTTCATCCGTCCCGAGGCGCGCGCGGCGCGATAGGCGTCGATCTCGGCCATGCCTGCCGTCATGCCGACATTCATGTCGGTCGCGGACGCGAAGCCGAGGCTGGCGAGGTGGTCGCAGGCGCGCGCGATGGCGGCGACCATGGCCTCCTCATCGGGCGGCGGGATGATGTCGCGCACCAGGCGCATCGCGCGTTCCTGGAACAGGCCGGTGAGCGCGCCCCCCTTGCGCTCGATCACGCCCCCTTCCGGATCGGGCGTGTTGTGGCCCACCCCGGCGGCACGCAGGGCGGCGGTGTTCGCAACACCCATATGGCCGCAGGTGCGCGTGATGAAGACCGGGTTGTCGGGTGCGGCCGCATCCAGCTCCGCCGCCGTCGGATGGCGGCCGATATCGAGCTCGGCATGGTCATAGCCGCGCCCGAGCACCCAGGCGCCCTTCGGCGCCGCCTGCGCGGCCCGGCGCAGCCGCGAGAGCATCTCATCGAGGCTCTTCACCTCCTCGGCGCGCAGGTTCACGCCGGCCAGGGCGAGCCCGTAGGGCAGCAGGTGCATATGCGCTTCGTTGAAGGCGGGAATGGCGACGCGCCCGGCGAGGTCGAGCACCCGTGCGCCCGGCGCGGCGGCGGCCATCTCGGCGGCGCTGCCCACGGCCAGCACGCGCCCGTCGCGCAGCGCGCAGGCCTCGGCGAAACCGCCTTGCAGGCCGCGGAACACCCGCCCCCCGCTGAGGATCAACCCGTCCTGCACCCTATGCCCCCAGCGCACCTTGCATGACGGGATGGTCATCGGCATGGGCGGGCGCGTCAAGCGCGCCGCGGCGTATACTGGTGGCCTGCGCGCCCTGCCTTGCCTCCGAATGAGGCGCGCGCTGCTTCGCGCAGGGGCGGCTCAATCCTTGTAGTCGGGCTGCTCCCGGTCGAGCTTGCGGCGCAACGCCTGCCAGGGCAGCCAGCCCTTGGTCGGCCCGGTGTTGAACTGCAGCTTCGTGCGCGCCACCACCTCCGGCGGGGCGACGGCCAGCGGCGCGCCGGAGGATTGCGCGGCGAGCTGGATGCGGCAGGCCTGCTCGAGATACCACATCCAGTAGAAGGCCTCGGCCACGGTGTGGCCCACCGTCAGCAGCCCGTGATGGCGCAGGATCATGCAGGGCTTGTCGCCGAGGTCCCGCACCAGGCGCTCGCGCTCATCCAGGTTGTCGTCGGCGGCAACACCTTCATAGTCGTGCAGCGCGACGCGGCCGTCGAACTCCATCATCATCTGGTTGAGCGGCAGCAGCCCCCCCTGCTGGGCGGCGATCGCCATGCCGGCCAGGGTGTGCGTATGCATCACGCAGGCGGCGTTGGGGTGGCCGCGATGCACGGCGGAGTGGATGACGAAGCCGGCCGGATTCACCGGCCAGGTCGTCGCCTGCCGCGGCGCGCCGTCCGCATCCACCAGCACCAGGCTGCTGGCCGTCACTTCCTCGAACAACAGGCCATAGGGGTTCACGAGAAAGCGATGGCCCTCGCCCGGCACGCGCACCGACAGATGCGTGAAGACGAGATCGGTCATGCCATGCAGCGCGATGAGCCGATAGGCGGCGGCGAGGTCCTCGCGCAGTTCGCGTTCGCTCGGCACATGGGTGGGGTCGGGCCGGACGGGCGGCGGGGGCAGGGCCATGTCAGTAGCCTCGCCCGTGGTCGTAGAGGTTGGGAAGCGTCTGGCCCGCCTCATGCAGCGCGATGCCGCGCGCGACATGCTCGGCCCGCTCGCGCCGCGAGGGCAGGCTCGCCAGATGCGGCGTGACGAGGATGCCCGGATGCACCCAGGCCGGGTGCTCGGGCGGCAGCGGTTCCTGCTCGAAGACGTCAAGCACGGCGCCGGAGAGCTGGCCGCTGTCGAGCGCGGCGATGATGTCCTCGACCTTCTGGTGGCTGCCGCGCCCGACATTCACCAGCCCCGCCCCGCGGGGCAGCTTCGCCAGCAGGGGGGCGGCGATGATGCCGCGCGTCTCATCGGTCGAGGGCAGCAGGCAGACCAGCAGCCTTGTCTTGGCGAGGAAGGCGTCGCGCTCCGCATCCCCGGCATAGCTCACCACGCCCGGGATGTCCTTGCGCCCGCGCGACCAGCCGATCACCGGGAAGCCGAGGCCGAGCAGCATCTCCGCCGCCCGGCTGCCCATATGGCCGAGGCCCATCATGCCCACCGTGGTCTCGTGCGCGGTGTGCTCCGGCTCGAAATACTCCCATTTCCGTGCTGCCTGGTTCAGGCCGATGCGCCGCGCGCCCTTGAGCAGCGAAAGCGCCGCCCAGCAGACGAACTCCCCCATGCGCTGGGCGGCACCCGAGGTCGCCATGCGCATCAGCGGCACATGGCGGGGCAGTTGCGGGTCGCGGGTGATGAAATCCACCCCGGCCCCGCTGCCGAAGATCACCTGCAGGTTGGGCAGGGCCGCGAGCCGCCCGGGCTCGGGATCCCACACAAGCACGTAGCGAACGCTGGCCGGGTCGACGCTGCGGTCATCCCACCAGCGCACCTCGATCTGCGGCGCACAGGCGGCAAAGAGGGCCTGCCATTCCGGCATCGCCGCCTCGCCGCCGGATTTCACGAGCAGGATGGGTTTGGGCACGCGCTCACCACGAGGTTGTCTGCGCGTGCCGGAATGCCCCCTGGCGCGGCCTGCGTCCACCCCAAAAGCCAAGGACCGCGTTGACGATGGCGCGGTTTCCGGGCTTCCTGCCGGGCAACGTCACTGGTCTTGGGGAGGACTGACATGCAACGCCGCCACCTGCTCGGCACCACCATCGCGCTCGCTGGCCTTGCGGCCACGCCGGCCTTCGCCCAGGGCTTCACGCCGCAGAACCCGGAATGCATCGCCCCCGCGGCACCCGGCGGCGGCTTCGACCTGACCTGCCGCACCGCCGCGCGGGCGCTGAACGAGCTTGGCATCATCGGCCCGGCCATCCGCACCCAGAACATGCCCGGCGGCATCGGCGCGGTGGCGATCAACCACATCAACGCGCAGCGCCGCGCCGACCCGAATGTGATCGTCGCCG
This sequence comes from Roseomonas sp. TF40, assembly GCF_057219975.1. Classification (NCBI taxonomy): domain Bacteria; kingdom Pseudomonadati; phylum Pseudomonadota; class Alphaproteobacteria; order Acetobacterales; family Roseomonadaceae; genus Roseomonas; species Roseomonas sp. TF40. Next base: position 1,188,989 of record NZ_JBXVVR010000001.1, read on the forward strand.
TCTCGACCGGCAGCTGGGTGAACCTCGCGCAGAACCGCTTCGGCCGCTGGACCGAGAACGACGTGCGCTGGCTCGGCACGATCGGTGCGGATTTCGGCGTCATCGCCGTGCGCCGCGACAGCCGCTTCGCCACGCTGGCCGATCTGATCGCCGCCCTGCGGGCGGACCCGTCCTCCGTGCCGATGGGCGCCGGCGGCGCCGTTGGCAGCCAGGACTGGACCAAGGCGGCGCTGATCGCGCGCGGCGCCGGGCAGGACCCGCGCCGGCTGCGCTACGTGCCCTTCGAGGGCGGCGGCCAGGCCATGGCCGCGCTGCTCGGCGGGCACATCCAGGTCTTCCCGGGCGATGCCACCGAGGTGCGCGGGCAGCTCGAGGCCAATGAGATCCGCGTGCTGGCCGTGCTGGCCCCCAACCGCCTGCCCGGCCCCTTCGCCAATGTGCCGACCGCCAAGGAACAGGGCGTGGACGCGGAGTGGACCATCGTGCGCGGCTTCTACATGCCCCCCGGCGCGCCCGACGCGGCCTATGAATACTGGGCGAACGCGCTGCGCCGCCTGCATGCCGATCCGCGCTGGATCGCCATCCGCGACGGTGCGGGGCTCTACGAGTTCAACCTGGTGGGCCAGGAATTCTCCGATCTCGCGAAGCGGCGCACGGCGGAGTACCGGGCGCTGGCGCGCGAGGTCGGCGTGATCCAGCAGGCGAACTGAGCCCGCCTTGCGCGGCCTTTTGCCGGATCGGCTGCTCGGGCTCGCCCTGCTCGCGCTCGGCGCGGGCATTGCCTGGCATGCGCAATCGCTGGAGGTCGCCTTCGCCGCCGATCCGATCGGCCCGCGCGCCTTCCCCACCCTGGTCGCGGCCGTGATCGGCGGCTGCGGCCTGTTCGTGGCACTCCGGCCGGGCGATCTGTGGGAGGCCGCCGAACAGGTGGTGCCGGGCCTGACGGCCACGGCGGCGATGGCGGCCTATGCGCTGCTGCTGGTGCCGCTCGGCTTCATCCCGGCCACCTTCCTGCTCTGCATCGTCATCGCCCTGGCCTTCGCGGCGCGGCCGCTGCAAGCCGTGCTGAGCGCCGCGGTCACGGCGCCGGGGCTGTGGCTGCTGCTGGACCGGTTGCTCGATTTGCCGCTGCCGCGCGGGCCGCTGGGGGTCTGATGGAAAGCCTCACGGCCCTGATGGGCGGCTTCGCCATCGCGCTCACGCCGACCAACCTCGCCCTGGCCCTGATCGGCTGCGTGGTCGGCACCGCCATCGGCGTGCTACCGGGCATCGGGCCGATGAACGCCATCGCGCTGCTGCTGCCCTTCTGCTTCGCGCTGAAGCTGCCGCCGGAATCGGCGCTGATCCTGCTGGCCGCGGTCTATTACGGCTCGGGCTATGGGGGGCGGATCACGGCGATCCTGCTCAACATGCCGGGCGAACCCTCGGCGGCCATCACCACGCTCGATGGCCATCCGCTGGCCAAGCAGGGGCGCGGGGCGGCCGCACTTGCCGTCTCGGGCGTGGGCAGCTTCGTCGGCGCCACCATCTCGGTCGTGCTGATGACCTTCCTGAGCGTGCCGCTGGCGCGCATCGCGGTGGGCTTCTCGCCGGCGGATTATGTGGCGCTGATCGTCTTCGCGCTGTCGCTGCTGGGCGCGGTCGCGCCGGGCAATGCGGTGAAGGCCTGGGCGGCGGGCGGGCTGGGCATCGCGCTCGCGCTGGTGGGCATCGATTCCGGCACGGGGATCGAGCGGCTGACGCTGGGCAGCATCGAGTTGCTGGGCGGCATCGACTTCACCGTGCTCGCCATCGGCCTGTTCGCCATCGGCGAGGTGCTGCTGCTGCTCGAGACGCGGCTGCGCATCAGCGCCGCAGCGCTCGGCCATGGCGCGCGGCTCAGCCTGCGCGAGTTGATCGCCTGCATCCCCGCGATGACCCGCGCCACGGGCATCGGCTTCGTCATCGGCGTGCTGCCCGGCGCCGGCGCCTCGGTAGCAGCCGCCCTTTCCTACACCACCGAGAAGCGGCTGACCGACAAGCACGGCACCTTCGGCAAGGGCGATCTGCGCGGCGTCGCCTCGCCCGAGACGGCCGACAATGCGGCGCAGATCGGCAATCTCGTGCCAATGCTCTCGCTGGGCATTCCCGGTTCGGGCACCACCGCCGTGCTGCTCGGCGCGCTGCTGATGTACAATATCACGCCCGGCCCGCTGCTGTTCACGCAGCGCCCGGAGGTCGCCTGGGGGCTGATCGCCAGCATGTATGTCGGCAACGTCATGCTGCTGGTGCTGAACCTGCCGCTGGTGGGGCTGTTTGCCCGGCTGCTCGCCGTGCCGGGATGGGTGCTCTATCCGGGCGTCATCGCGCTGTCCTTCGCGGGCGTCTACGCCGTGTCCAACGCGGCCTTCGACCTGCTGATGGCGGTGGGCTTCGGGATCCTCGGCTATGTCTTCCGCAAGCTGAACGTGCCGCTGGTGCCGATCATCCTGGGCTTCGTGCTGGGCCGCCTGCTGGAGGACAATTTCCGCCGCGCCATGGCGCTCTCCGATGGCGATGTCATGGCGCTGTTCGCCTCCCTCCCCTCCCTCCTGCTCTGGGCCTGCACCCTCGCCGCCATTCTCTGGCCGCTGCTGCGCCGCAACCCCGCGTGAGCGCCGGCACAGGGCTGGCGCCCTCGGCCATCGCGCTCGTCGCGCTGCTCTGCGCCAGCTGGGGCCTGGCGCAGGTGGGCATGAAGGTGGCGGGCGAGGCGATCTCGCCCCTGGTGCATGCCGGGCTGCGCTCGATCCTCGCCATCCCGGTCCTGCTGCTCTGGTGCCGGATCCGCGGCGTGGTGGTGTTCCGGCGTGATGGCAGCCTGCCCGCGGGCATGCTGGCCGGCGCGCTCTTCGCCGGCGAGTTCTGGGCGCTCTACGCCGCGCTGGGGCTGACCACCGCCTCGCGCGCCGGCGTGCTGCTCTACACCGCGCCCTTCTTCGCCGTGCTGGGCGCGCATTTCTTCGTGCCCGGGGACCGGCTGACGGCACGCAAGCTCGGCGGCATGGTGCTGGCCTTCGCCGGGGTGCTGCTGGCCTTCGCCGACAGTCTCGGCGGGCCCGGCGCGGCGCTGATGGGCGATGCGCTGGCGCTGCTGGCCGGCGCGCTCTGGGGCGCGACCATCGCCACCATCAAGGCGACGCGGCTGACGCGCATCGCGCCGGAGCGGACGCTGCTCTACCAGCTCGCGGCCTCGGCGCTGCTGCTGCCGCTGGGCTTCGCCCTGGGCGAGCGCGGCATCGAGGGCGCCACGGCCATCACCTGGATCTCGCTGACCTACCAGGTGCTGGGCGTGGCGGTGGCGAGCTATGCTGCCTGGTTCTGGCTGGTTTCCCGCCACCCTGCCTCGCGCCTCGCGCCCTTCCTGTTCCTGACGCCGGTCTTCGGCGTCTCGCTCGGCGCGCTGCTGCTGGGCGAGCCGGTGACCTGGACGTTGCTGGGCGCGCTGGCCTTGATCGGCGCGGGGATCTGGGTGGTGAACCGCGCGCCGGGGTAGTTGGCAGGCCGGTGCCTACCGGCCTGAGGCCGCGAACGCGGCCCGCCGCTTATGCGGCGAGCCTAGAGCACGATCGATCCTGATGGATCGATCTCTTGCTCTACAACTTATTGAAACTACAGCACGAAATCGACAAACACTGATTCAGTGTTTGTCGATAGTGCTGTAGCCGCCGGAGGCGGCGCCCGGCGCCTGAGGGCAAAAAGCCTACCGCTGCCGCCAGGGCAGGCCATCCGCCTTCCAGCCGGCAATGCCGCCGCGATGGCCTTCGGCATCCACCGGACCCTCGAAGCCATCCGCCACGTTGAAGGCATGCGGGAAGCCCGCCTGCTGGGCCGCCTGCCCGGCCGCCAGGCTGCGCGCGCCGGAGCGGCAGATGAAGTAGAGCTTCGACATCGGCTTGGCGCCGGCGCGGTGAAGCTGCTCCACGAAATTGCCGTTCACCTGCATGGTCGGGTAGAGCTGCCAGGGGATGAGAACCACCTGCTTGCCGACCTCCTGCAAATCCGGCAGGCCGACGAAGTTCCACTCCGCATCGGTGCGCACGTCGACCAGCACCGCATCCGGGTCTTCGGCGATCGCCTGGTAGGCGGCGCGGGGGCTGACATCGGGAACACCGGCCATGCTGAGCTCTCCATCCTCTGTTGGCGCAGAGATTGGGGGCGCGGCGCCGGCAAAACAACCTCAGGCGGTCTCGCGGAAGATCTCCCGGCCGATCAACAGGCGGCGAATCTCGCTGGTGCCGGCGCCGATCTCGTAGAGCTTGGCGTCGCGCAGCAGCCGCCCGGCCGGGTAGTCGTTGATGTAGCCATTGCCGCCGAGGATCTGGATGGCGTCGAGGGAGGCCTTCGTGGCGGCCTCCGCCGCGAAGAGGATGGCGCCGGCCGCGTCCTTGCGGCTGGTCAGCCCGCGGTCGCAGGCCCGCGCGACGGCATAGACATAGGCGCGCGTGGCGTTGAGCGCGGTGTACATGTCCGCGACCTTGCCCTGAATGAACTGGAATTCGCCGATCGACTGCCCGAACTGCTTGCGATCGTGGATATAGGGCACGACCAGATCCAGGCAGGCCTGGAGGATGCCGATGGGCCCAGCCGCCAGCACCGCGCGCTCATAATCCAGGCCCGACATCAGCACCCGCACGCCGCCGCCGACCGCCCCGAGCACATTCTCCTCCGGCACCTCGCACTCCTCGAAGACGAGTTCGGAGGTGGGCGAGCCGCGCATGCCGAGCTTGTCGAGCTTCTGGGCCGGGCGGAAACCCTTGAAGCCCTTCTCGATCAGGAAGGCGGTGATGCCCTTCGCCCCGGCGGATGGATCGGTCTTGGCGTAGACCACCAGCGTCTCGGCGTAATGCGCGTTGGTGATCCAGAGCTTGGTGCCGTTCAGCACCCAGCGATCGCCGCGCTTCTCGGCGCGCAGCTTCATCGAGACCACGTCGGAGCCCGCCGAGGGCTCGCTCATAGCCAGCGCGCCGAGATGCTCGCCGCTGATCAGCTTCGGCAGGTAGCGGCGCTTCTGGTCCTCATTGCCGTTGCGGCGGATCTGGTTCACGCAGAGGTTGGAATGCGCGCCATAGCTGAGACCTACGCTGGCCGAGGCGCGGCTGACTTCCTCCATCGCCACGCAATGCGCGAGATAGCCCATGCCCGCGCCGCCATACTCCTCCTCCACCGTGATGCCGTGCAGGCCGAGCGCGCCCATCTCGGGCCAGAGGTAGCGGGGGAATTCGTCGGTGCGGTCGATCTCGGCGGCGATGGGGGCGACGCGCGCATCGCAGAAGCCGCGCACGGAATCGCGCAACAGATCGACCTCGTCGCCGAGGTCGTGGTCGAGCATGGGCATCTGGTTCGCGGCCATGGCTAGCTTCCTTCCGCATGGTGCTTGCGCAGCGCGCCGCGCATGATCTTGCCCGTTGCCGTCTGCGGCAAGGCCTCGGCGAAGATGACGCGCCGCGGGTAGCAATGCGCGGCCAGGCGCTGGCGCACGAAATCCTGGATCGCGGCGGCGAGCGCGGCATCCGCCACCACGCCGGGCTTCGGCACGACCACCGCGGTCACGATCTCGGTCCGCAGCGCATCGGGCAGGCCGATCACCGCCGCCATCGCCACGGCGGGGTGCCGCGCGAGGCAATCCTCCACCTCGCCGGGGCCGATGCGATAGCCGGCGGAGGTGATGACATCATCGTCCCGGCCGAGGAAGAAGACATGCCCGTCCTCATCCATCGTCGCGCGGTCGCCGGTGAGCAGCCACGCGCCATGGAACTTCGCCCGCGTATCCGCGGGACGGTTCCAGTAGCCCAGGAACATCACCGGATCGGGCGCACGCACGGCGATCAGCCCCTCCTGCCCCTTGGGCACGGGCGCGCCATCGGCGCCGAGGATCGCCACCTCATGCCCCGCCACCGCGCGGCCCATGCTGCCGGGCTTCACCGGAAACATCCCCGCGCTGTTGGAGACGATGAGGTTGCACTCCGTCTGGCCGTAGAACTCGTTCATCGTCAGCCCGAAGGCCCCGCGCCCCCAGTCCAGCATCTCCGCCCCCAGCGTCTCGCCCCCCGTGCCGAGGCTGCGCAGGCGGTGGCCGAAGCGCGCCGGGTTGGGCACGCCGCGCAGCATGCGCAGCGCCGTGGGCGGGATGAAGGCGTTGCGCACGCCCTGCGCGGCCATGAGGTGGAAGCAGAATTCGGGGTCGAATTTGTGCATCCGGTGCGCGAGCACCGGCACGCCGTGAAACAGGCTCGGCAGCAGCACGTCGAGCAGCCCGCCGATCCAGGCCCAGTCGGCCGGCGTCCAGAACAGGTCGCCGGGCTGCGGGAAGCCCTCCTGCGGCGCCTCCACGCCGGGCAGATGGCCGCGCAGCACGCGATGGGCATGCAGCGCCCCCTTCGGACTGCCGGTGGTGCCGCTGGTGTAGATGATCAGCGCGGGATCATCGGGCCCGGTCGCTACGCAGTCATGCGCGTCCTGCGCCCGCGCCATGGCGGCCGCGAGATCCTGCGCCCCGGGCCCGCCGCCGATCGCGAGGATGCTTTGCAGGTCAGGCAGATCGGCGCGGATGGCGTCGAGCTTGGCGAGCCCCGCCTGGTCCGTCACCAGCGCCGCCGCGCCGCAATCGGCGAGGCGATAGCGCAGCGCGTCCTCCCCGAAGAGCAGGAACAGCGGCACGGCAATGGCGCCGAGGCGATAGGCGGCGAGGTGCGCCACCGCGGCCTCGGGCGATTGCGGCAGCAGCACGCCCACGCGGTCGCCGCGCCCGATGCCCTGCGCGGCCAGGACATTCGCCAGGCGACAGACGCGGCGATGCAACTCATCGAAGCTGATGCGCTCGGCCGTGCCGTCCTCCTGCAGCGCGACCATCGCCAGGCGGCCGCTGCCATTGGCCCAGCGGTCGCAGCATTCCTCGGCGATGTTGCAGCGCGCCGGGATCTCCCAGCGGAAGCGCGCCAGCCAGGCGGCGTAGGTCCCGCGCGCCGTCATGGGGCGGGCCGCGTATCCTCGATCACCTTCCCGTCATTCGGCAGGGCGCCCGGCTCCTCGAGCCGCACTTCGCCGCGCAGGCGGGTGACACCCTGCAGGCTGCGCGCGAGGCTTTCGACCAGCGCGGCATCGCGCACCGGGCTCTCGACGCGCAGCGTCATAGTGTCGCGCGTCTCGGCGAGGCCGATGACGAGGCGCGCGCGGCCGAGGCCCGGATGCGCGCGCATGACCTCGGCGATCTGCTCCGGCCGCACGAAGAGCCCGCGCACCTTGGCGGATTGATCGGCCCGGCCCATCCAGCCCTTGATGCGCATGTTCGTCCGCCCGCAGGGCGAGGCGCCGGGCTGCACGGCGGAGAGATCGCCGGTGGCGAAACGGATCAGCGGATAGGCCCGGTCGAAGCTGGTGACGAGCACCTCCCCCACTTCGCCCTCCGGCACCGCATCGCCGGTGCCGGGGCGCACGATCTCCACCAGCACGTCCTCGTCGCAGATCAGCCCCTCCCGCGCTTCGGATTCATAGGCGATGAGGCCGAGATCGGCGGTGCCGTAGCTCTGCAGCACGGTCATGCCGCGCGCGGCGTAGAAGGCGCGCAGCGCGGGCAGATAGGCGCCCCCCGTGACATGGCCGTAGCGCAGCGACGACAGGTCGAGGCCGAGCGCCTCGCCGGCCTCGAGGATCGCCTTGAGGAAATCCGGCGTGCCGGCATAGCAGGCCGGGCGCAGATGCGCCGCTGCGCGGGCCTGCGCCTCGGTATTGCCCGGACCGGCGGGAAAGACGGGACAACCGAGGGCGCGCGCGCCTTCCTCCAGCATCATGCCGGCGGGCGTGAAATGGTAGGCGAAGCAATTGTGCAGCAGCATGCCGCGCCGCAGCCCCGTGGCGTGCAGCGCGCGGGCGAAGCGCCAGGGATCGGGCCCCGCGCCCTGCGGTTCATGGATCGGGCCGGGCGAGACGAAGATTCGTGCCAGATCGCCCAGCGGCGTCGCGGCGAAACCGCCCAGCGGCGGGGCATCCGCCTGCGCCTCGATCAGTGCGGATTTGCGCGTGACAGGAAGGGCCGCCAGCGCCGCGCGATCCGTCACCGCATGCGGATCGACATCGGCGAGCAGCGCGGCATAGGCCGGCGCGCGCGCCTTGGCGTGCGCGATCTGCCGCGGCAGGAGTTGCGCGAGCGCGGCTTCGCGCGCCGCGGCGCTGCGGGTCTCGCGATTGTCGAAATGTCCTGTCACAGCCAGCGTTTCCGGCGCTTGTAGGATTTCAGGTTGCGGAAGGATTTGCGCTCGGCGCCGTGGCCACCGAGGTAGAATTCCTTCACGTCCTCGTTGTTCGCCAGCGCCTCCGCGCTGCCATCCAGCACCACCTTGCCCTGCTCCATCACATAGCCGTGGCTGGCGACGGAAAGCGCCATGCGCGCATTCTGCTCGACGAGCAGGATGGTGATGCCAAGCTCCTCGTTCAGCTTGCGGATGATGCCGAAGACCTCCTTCACCAGCAGCGGCGAGAGGCCCATCGAGGGCTCATCCATCAGGATCAGCCTCGGCCGCGCCATCAGCGCGCGCCCGATGGCCAGCATCTGCTGCTCGCCGCCGCTGAGATAGCCGGCGAGGCCGGTACGTTCCTTGAGGCGCGGGAAGTAGTCATAGACCATGTCGATGTCGCGCTTCACCTCCGCATCGCTGCGCGTGAAGGCGCCGAGGCGGAGGTTCTCCAGGCAGGTCATGTCGCTGATGATCCGCCGTCCCTCCATCACCTGGAAGATGCCGCGGCGGACGATCTGATGCGCCTCGATCCCGTTCAGCCGCTCACCGGCGAAGCGGACGTCGCCGCGCGTGATCTCGCCCTCCTCGGTCTTGAGCAGGCCGGAGATCGCCTTCAGCGTCGTCGACTTCCCCGCGCCATTGGCGCCGAGCAGGGCGACGATCCTGCCCTTCGGCACGGCCAGCGACAGGCCGCGCAGCACGAGGATGACGTCGTTGTAGACGACCTCGATGTTGTTCACCTCGAGCAACGGCGCCTCCGCCGGCGCAGCCGCCGGCGGAGGGTTCGTGGCAGGAGCCGCCTGGCTCACCAGCCGAGCCAGTCGCGGCGGCGCGGCAGTTCGACCACCGTCACCGGCTCGACCTTCATCGTGCCGGCGGCCATCAGCTCGGCCACGCTGCCCTGCGCGGTGGGGCCGTTCACGACAGCGCGGTAGAGGCCGACGCGCAGCGTGCCGCGGTGATCATCGGGCGCGAAGTTGGAAGGGTTGCACACGCCCTCGAAGCCGCGCGGCACCCAGTTCTGGCGGGCGTAGAAGCCCTCGCGGATGCGTTCGCCGGTCATCGCGCCGCCGCCCTGCACCGCATGCTCCATGGCCTCCACCATCAGCATCGCGCTGCACACGCCGGCGACGTAGTGCACCGGGCGATAGGCCGTGCCGGCCGCGTCCGAGACGCGGCTGATCTCACGCACCGTGCGCATACCCGGCGCATCCTGGCCCCAGACCGCCGCGGTGCGGACGGGGAAGACCACGCCATTCGCCGCCGTGCCGGCGGCGCGCATCGCGTTCTCATCCATGCCCCAGACATTGCCCAGGAACTGCACCTGCACGCCCGCGGTCTGGCAGGCACGCAACACGGAGATGTTCGAGCCCGCCGTATTGCCGAGATAGGCATAGTTCGCCCCGCCGCTGCGCAGCGTCAGGCATTGCGCGGTGTAGTCGCCCGGCGTCAGGGCGAACTGGATGGCGGGCAGCACATCGAAGCCGAGCTCACGCGCCAGCGTCTCTCCCGCCTCCTTGGGCGAGTTCGGATAGGGGTGGTTCGCCCCCATATGAACGTATTTCGGCCGGCCCTGCTGGCCGCGCGCCTTCCAGTCATCCGCCGCCCATTGCAGCATCGCGCGCAGCGCATCGGAATAGGACGGGCCATAGAAGAAGTTGAAGGGCGCGGCCTCCACGCCCTGGCGGCCGGAGCGCCCGGCGGCATCGGTCAACGCGGCGGAGTAGGAGCCGCTTATGTAGGGGATGCGGTCGCGCGTGACGAAGCGGATCAGCGCCTCGGTGTCCACCGTGCCCCAGCCCTGGATCGCCACCACGCGGTCGCGCGACCAGGCCTGGTACTGGCTGACGGCGCGCGGCGCCTGGTAGCCGTAATCCACGCCGTTGACCGCGAGCGGGCGTCCGCCCACGCCGCGGCGCGTCGCATTCACCCAGGCGAGGGTATCGGCCACACCCTGTCCATAGGGCACACCGACATCCGAGGTCGGGCCGGAATTGTCCATCAGATGGCCGATGGGGATGCGCTGCTGCGCCGCCGCGGGCAGCGAGAGGCTCAGCGCCGCCGCCGCCCCGAGAACCAGTGACTTCATGTGCATGGCATATCCTCCCTGAAGGCCGGGCTTGCTGCCGGCTAGTGTGAATAGGGGTAGAGTTTCCAGTACGCCTTGATCAGGCGCCAGCGCCTTGCGAGCCCATCCGGCTCGAAGATCAGGAACAGCATGATGGCCGCGCCGAGTGCCATCTCGCGCAGGTAGCTGAGCGAATTGCCGAGCCGCAGCGCCTGGTCGATGGCGCTGCCGGAGAGCGCCTCCGCGCCCCATTGCGTCACCTCGGGCAGCATCACCATGAAAGCCGCGCCCATCAGGCTGCCCATGACGGAGCCAAGCCCGCCGATGATCACCATGCCGAGGAACTGGATGGAGAAGAGGATGTTGAAGGCCTCCACGCTCACGAACAGCAGGTAGTGCGCGTAGAGCGCGCCGCCGATGCCGGCGTAGAGGCTCGCGATGCCGAAGGAGAGGGTGCGGTAATAGGCGAGGTTGATGCCCATCATCTCGGCCGAGAGGTAGTGGTCACGCACCGCCACCAGCGCGCGGCCATCGCGCGAGCGCATGAGGTTCGCCGCGGCCACGAACATCACCACGACGTAGAAGAGCGTGAGGTAGAAATAGGTCTCGTCGCGATCGAAGGCGAAGCCGAAAACGGCGGGGCTCTCGGTCATCCGGCCCGCGACGCCACCGGTGAACCAGCGCGCGCGGGCAAAGAAATCCTCGAGGATGAACTGCGCGGCCAGCGTCGCGATGGCGAGGTAGAGACCCTTCAGCCGTGCCGCCGGTGCGCCGAAGACCGTGCCGATGAAGGCCGTGATCAGCCCGGCGAGGGGGATGCAGAGCATCACCGGGATGCCGAAGCGCTCATGCAGCCAGGCCGAGGTGAAGGCACCCAGGCCGAAGAAGGCGGCGTGCCCGATGCTGATCTGCCCGGTGAAGCCGACCAGGATGTTGAGCCCGAGTGCGGCGATGCCCAGGAAGCCGATGTTGATCAGCAGCGAGAGCTCATAGCGCCCGAGCACCAGCGGCGCGCAGCACAGCAGCGCAAGGCCCGCAACCAGCGCAAGGCGGCTGTTGCGCGTGGGGAAGATGGTGGTGTCGGCGGCGTAGCTGGTGCGGTAGTCGCCGCAGGGGGTCATGGCGCTCATGCGCTACACGCGCTCAATGTTTTTCGTGCCGAACAGGCCATACGGCTTGATCAGCAGGATCAGCACCAGCGCGTAGAAGGGCGCGATCTGGAACATGTTGCCCCAGTTCAGCCACTCGCTGTCGATGTAGTGCGCCCAGTTCTCCAGCAGCCCGACGATGATGCCGCCGAGCACGGCGCCAAGGATGGAATCGAGCCCGCCCAGGATCACCGCCGGGAAGACCTTGATGCCGTAGAAGGACAGCGCGGAAGACACGCCGTTCACCACGCCCACCACCACGCCGGCCACCGCCGAGACGACGGCCGAGATCGCCCAGCTCATCGCGAAGACCTTGGGCACGGAGACACCCAGCGACTGCGCCACCTGCTGGTCGAAGGCCGTGGCGCGCATGGCAAGGCCATGCTTGGAGGCGGTGAAGAACCAGCCGAAGGCCGCCATGATGAGCAGCGAGATGGCGAGGCTCATCAGGTACACGCTCTGCACCTCCAGCCCCAGCACGCTGACGCGCTCGACGGCGAAGATCGGCGGGAAGGGCTTGGCGAAGACGCCGAAGATCCACTTCATCAGCGCCTGGAAGAAGATGCCCAGCCCGATCGTCGCCATGATGACGCTGATCACCGGCTCGCCGATCAGCGGGCGCAGCACCACCACCTGCAGCACCACGCCGAAGATCGTCATGAAGACCAGGGTGAACAGGAAGCCGGCATAGAAGGGCAGTTGCCACTCGGAGAGGAACCACCAGCACACCCAGGCGCCCACCAGCAGGAACTCTCCTTGGGCGAAGTTCACCACCTGCGAGGCCTTGTAGATCAGCACGAAGCTCATTGCGACCACGCCATAGAGCGCGCCGACGATCAGCCCGTTCAGCGTGAGTTGCAGCAGTAGCGCCCAATCCATCCCTGCTCTCCTATGCCGCGGCCTGGGCGGGTGCGGGCGCGATGCGCATCACCTGCAGCGTGGTGCGGATGCGCTGCTTCGTGCCGTCCTGGAAGGCGATGGTGGTGTCCACCGGGATCGCCGCGTCGCCGCGATAGATCGCCGCGATGATGTCGCCGTACTTCTGCGCGATCACGCCGCGGCGCACCTTGCGCGTGCGGGTCAGTTCCTCATCATCCGCATCCAGCTCCTTGTAGAGCAGCACCACATCGCGCAGGCGCTGCGCCTCGGGCAGCGTGGCGTTGACGCGGGCAACCTCGGCACGCAGCAGTTCCAGCACAGGCGGCTTGGCGGCGAGGTCCGAATAGGTGGTGAAGGCGATGCGGTTGCGCTCGGCCCATTGGCTGACGATGGGGAAGCGGATGCAGATCATCGCCGCCAGGTGCGACTGTCCCGCGCCCAGCACCACCGCCTCTGCCACATAGGGCGAGAATTTCAGCTTGTTCTCGATGTATTGCGGGCTGAAGCGCACGCCAGCGGCGGTCTCCGCGATATCCTTGATGCGGTCGATCACCACGAGCTGCCCGGCCTTGTCGAAATAGCCGGCATCGCCGGTGTGCAGCCAGCCCTGGCGCAGATCGGCCGGCGCCTCGCCCCCCAGATAGCCGGCGAACATGTTGGGGTGGCGCGTCACGATCTCCCCCACCCCATTCGCATCCGGCGCGTCGATGCGGATCTCGATGGTATCGTCGAAGCCGACGCCGACCGTGTCGAAATCCACCTCGCCCGCGCGGTGCAGCGTATAGGCGCCGAGCAGTTCCGTCTGGCCATAGAGCTGGCGCAGCGGCACGCCCATGGCCTGGAAGAAGCGGAAGGTCTCCGGCCCCAGCGCCGCGCCGCCCGTCGCCGCCGATGTGAGGCGCGAGAAGCCGAGCCGGTCGCGCAGCGCGCGGAACAGCAACGCATCCGCGAGGCCCGAGCGCCGCCCCCGCGCCAGGCCCTCCAGCCCGAGCTTCATGCCAAGCTCGAACATCCGCCGCTTCAGCGGGCTGGCATCCATCACGCGGGCGCGCACTTCCGCCGCCAGGGCTTCCCAGACGCGCGGCGCGAAGAGCACGAAGGTCGGGCCGATCTCCCGGAAATCGGCCATCATCGTCTCGGGTTCCTCGACGAAGTTGACCTTCATCCGCGCGATCAGCCCCCAGCCGAGGACGTAGATCTGCTCCATGATCCAGGGCAGCGGCAGGACGGAGACGTATTCATCCTGCGGTCCCTTCGGGTCCGCCTTGAGATAGGCGTGGCAATGGCGCACCAGCGCGCCGGCGGTGAGCATCGCAAGCTTCGGTCGCGCCGTGGTGCCCGAGGTGGTGCAGAGCACCGCGACGGCTTCGGGATCCTGCGCCGCCAGCAGCGCGTCATAGGCCGCCACATCCACCTCAGCGCCGATCCGGCACAGCGCCTCGGCCGAGATCAGCCGCGGATCCTCCAGCTTGCGCATCCCGCGCGGGTCGGAGAAGACGATGTGGCGCAGCGCCGGCAGACGATCCGAGGCGCCGAGCAGCTTGTCCACCTGCTCCTCATCCTCGGCGAAGACCACCGCCGCGCCGCTGACCTCCAGCAGGTAGGCGACCTCATCCTCCAGCGCGTCGCGATAGACGCCGAGGCTGCGGCAGCCCAGCGCATGGGCGGCGATCTCCGCCATCACCCAATCGGGCCGGTTGTCGCCGATCATGGCGATCACCTCGCCGCGCTGCACGCCGAGCTGCCGCAGACCCAGCGCGAAAAGCCGCGTGCGGGCGTGGTATTCCGCCCAGGTGAAGGCGCGCCAGATGCCGAACTGCTTCTCGCGCAGCGCGATCTCATCCCCATGCCGCGCGGCGTTGTGCGCGAGCAGGCGCGGCAGAGTCTCGAGGCCGCTCACGCGTCCAACTCCGCCGGGTTGGGCACCTCATCCGCATCGCCGAGATAGGCGCGGCGCACCTGCGGGTGGGCCATCACCTCCTCCGGCAGGCCTTCCGCGATCTTGCGACCGAAATCGAGCACCATCACGCGGTGCGAGATGTCCATGACCACGCCCATGTCGTGCTCGATCATCAGCACGGTCATGCCCCATTCCTGGTTCAGGTCCAGGATGAAGCGGGCCATGTCCTCCTTCTCCTCGAGGTTCATGCCGGCCATGGGCTCGTCGAGCAGGATCAGCCGCGGCTTCAGCGCGACGGCGCGGGCCAGTTCCACACGCTTGCGCAGCCCATAGGGCAGCGTGCCGGCCTGCGCCTTGCGCACATGCTGGATCTCGAGGAAATCGATGATCTCCTCAACCTCCCGCCGGTGTTCCAGCTCCTCGCGCTGCGCGCCGCCGAACCAATAGGCCATGCCGCGCAGGAAGCCCGATTTCAGCAGGTGGTGGCGGCCGACCATGATGTTGTCGAGCACGCTCATGTGGCCGAACAGCGCCAGGTTCTGGAAGGTGCGCCCGATCCCCAGCCCCGCGCGGCGGTTGGGGCCAAGACGCGTGATGTCCTGCCCCTGGAACAGGATCCGCCCCTCGGTCGGGCGGTAGCGGCCGGAGATGCAATTGACCATGGAGGTCTTGCCCGCGCCGTTCGGGCCGATGATGGAGAAGACCTCGCCCTCGCGCACGGCAAAGGCGACATCGGTCAGGGCGCGCACGCCACCGAAGCGCAGACTCACGCCCTCGGCGACGAGGAGATTCTCCCCTGTGGCCACGCACCCTCCCAAGAACGCTTGCTTCTTGGGGGAAGTCTAGGCACGGCCAAAGCCGCACCGCAACCTGTTACAGCATCGCCGCACGCAGTGGCGCGGCGCGCGACAGATCAGCACTGGTGGCGCAGGGCGATGGCCAGGGGCGGGTCGTCGGTGGCGAAGACATCCACGCCCATCTCGAGCATCCGGCGGATCGAGCCCGCATGGTTTGCACCCCAGACGCCCAGGCGCAGACCTGCCGCTCGACAGGCGGCCAGGATCTGCGCATCGACCACGCTCTCGGCCATGCCGATCTCGGGAAAGCCATGCGCGCGCGCCACGGCCAGCATGCCCTCGATGCCCAGGTCGCGCAGCGTGGGGATCTCGAGCAGCCAGGCCACGCCGGCCAGGCCGCCGGCCGCCTGCGCCTCGGCCATGGTGTCGGCCTGGAAGCCGATGATCCAGGTCCGGCGGCGCTGCCCCGACGCATCCAGCGCCGCGAGCGTCTTTCCCACGATGCCAGGATAGGCCCGGCGGGAGTCATCCGCCTTGATCTCGATTCGCGGCGCCACCGGCGAAGGGGCGAGGATCTCGAGGTATTCTGCCAGCGTCGGCGGCGCCTCCCCGGCCGTGCCCTTCACGCGCAGCGCGCGGTAGGCGGCCAGGTCGATCTCCGCCACCGGCCCGCGACCATCGGTGGTGCGGTTGAGCGTGGCGTCGTGCATCACCACGACCTCGCCATCGCGGGTCATGTGCACGTCGCACTCCGCCTGCTCGACAGGCAGGCGCGCCGTCTCTCGGAAGGCGCGCGCGCTGTTCTCGGGCCAGAGGAAGAGGCCGCCGCGGTGGCTGGCGATCTCGATGGGTGTCTGTGGGGCCGCATTCATGCCACCATCCTGTCCGAACGATGCGCGCGACGGAAGGGGCCGCACGGGCGGCGCCTTGCGCCCCGGTGCCGGCCTTTTTTCAACCGGCCTGAGAGGAAACATGACACTAGTCCTGGTGGTCCACCATCCCGATGCGGCGCCGGATGCGGCGGCAGAGATGCGCGACGCGCTGCGCGACGCGATCTGGGAGGTGGCGGATGCCCATTGGGCGCTCGGCGCCGATGCGGTCCTGGCCGCCACCGACCTTTCGCCGGACTACCTGCTGGGCCATTTCCGGCGCGCCATCGCCCGGCGCGGGCTCAGCGAGTCGGGCCAGTTGCTGGTGGTGCCCTTCGCACCGCGCAGCGCCTTCATCGGCCTGCCGCCCGACGCGGCGGCCTGGGTGCGCGACCAGCTCGACTGAGCGCCGCCAGGAGTCCAGCCTGGCGCGGCGTCAGTCGAGGCAAGGGCATGCGAAAATGCCGGCGCGGCTTCGCGTTAAGGTTGCCGCAATCCCCCTGTTGCTTGCTATAAGGCGCGGCGTGGCCTTTCGCGTTGCCACCTCCGAGCTGGATCGTCGCTTTTGCTGCGGCGCCGGCCGGCCTCCGCTTCCACGCGACGGCGCATGCAAGGCCCAGGGACAAGGCAGGCGGCAAGGACGACACGGGAAGACGACACGAGAAGTTGACCGGGGACAGGGTCCCCTCGGCCAAGGGCGTTTCGAATGGCGTTTGGGATGGCATTGCAGATGTGGAGCGCACCGGCCAGCAGGGGAATCGGCTTCGGCCGCCCCCTCACTCTCCTGCGCCTCGCGCTCTGCCTGCTCGGCCTGCTGGTCGTCCTGCCCGTTCCGGTGGCCGCGCAGCAGCCGATCCGCCTGAAGGTGGTGGGCGGGCTCGCCAATGTCAGCCAGTATCTGCGCTACGAGGAGCCCTTCTGGCGCAGCCGCATCACCGAGATCACCGCGGGGCGGGTGGTGGCCGAGATCGCCCCCTTCGACCGCAGCGGCATCCGCGGGCAGGAGATGCTGCAGCTCATGAGGCTCGGCGTCGTCCCCTTCGGCACGGCGCTGCTTGCCGTGGTGGCGACCGAGGAGCCGGAATTCAACGCGGTGGACCTGCCCGCCCTGTCGCCGGACATGGCGACGCTGCGCCAGACCGTGCGCGCCTTCCGCCCGCATCTGGGAGAGGTGCTGCGCGAGCGCTACCAGATCGAGCTTCTGGGCGTGTATACCTACCCCGCCCAGGTCGTGTTCTGCGCGCGGCCCTTCAACGGACTGGCCGACCTCGCGGGTCGGCGCATCCGCACATCCTCCGTCGGACAGTCGGAGATGGTGCAGGCTCTGGGCGCCACGCCCGTGGTCACGCCCTTTGCGGAGATGGTGCAGGCCGTGCGCGGCGGGGTGGTGGAATGCGCCATCACCGGCACGCTGTCGGGCAATGCGGTCGGGCTGCATGAGGTGACGAGCCATGTGCACGCCATGGCGCTGGCCTGGGGCATTTCGGTCTTCGGCGCGAACCAGACGGCCTGGGCCGCCCTGCCGGCCGACATCCAGGCGCAGATGCGCCGCGGCGTCGCCGAACTCGAGGAAGAGATCTGGTCGGCCGCCGACCGCGAGACCGGCGAGGGCCTGGCATGCAATTCCGGCCAGGCGGGCTGCACGACCGGACGGCGTGGCACCATGACCGTGGTGCCCGTCAGCGCCGCCGATGAGGAACGCCGCCGCCGCCTGCTGACCGAAGTCGTGCTGCCGCGCTGGGTCAGCCGCTGCGGCGTCGATTGCGTGGAAGCCTGGAACGAGCATCTCGGCCCGGTGCTCGGCATCCGGGCGCGGGTTGAGTAGCGGCACGCGATGCACAACGCCCGCCTCCTTCGTCTCGCTGTCCTGGCGGCCGCCATCGCCATCCTGCTTGCGCAGGTGGTGGCGACAGTGCTGCTGCTGGACCGCGCGCGGGAGGCCGCCCTGGCGGCGGCACAGGACACCGCAAGCCGCGTCGGCCGGGCGGTGGAGGCCTCGATCAACCGCAGCTTCGTGCAGGTCGATGCGATGCTCGCCGGCCTGCCCGCCATCCTCGCCCCTTTCCACCGCGATGGCCGCTTCGACGCGAATGGCGCCAGCCGCGTGATGCGCGAGCTGAACAACCAGAACTTCACCTTCCGCGACGTGCTGCTGGTGGATGCCGAAGGCCTGCCCATCGCCACCGCGCTCAGCGTCTCGCGCCGCCGGCCGCTGCCGCTCGCCCTTGGTTCGGCGTTCCAGGATACCGGGCCCAATGCGGGCGGGGTGATGATCGGCGGGCCGGTGCGCAACCCCGCCACGGGCGAATGGGCGCTGTTCTTCGCTCGGCCCCTCGTCATGCCCGGCCTCGGTTCCGTGACCGCCGTGGCCGAGGTGCCGGTGCAGGTCGTGACCTCGCTGCTCGCGCTCGGTGGTGAGGCGCCGGGCCTGCGCGTGACGCTGGAACGCGACGACGGCACGCTGCTCGCCGCCCTGCCGCATGACGAGACGCGGATCGGCCGGCGGCTGCAGCCCCCCGCCCAGGCGCTCGCGACCGGCGAGGACATCCGCAGCCGCTTCAACGGCGAACCCGTGCTGGTGTCGGTGCGGCCCACGCTCTACCCGGCGCTCTCCATCGCCACCACGATCGAGCGCAGCCAGGCCCTGGCCGGCTGGGCCGCGGACCGCGAGCGCGCGCTGATCGTCTCCGTCGCCTTCGCCGGGCTGGTGATGGCGCTGGCCGCCGCCCTGCTGCTCGGCCTGCGCCAGCGCGAGCGCGTGGAGGCCGAGCGCGCACGCTGGCGCCGCACGCTGGAGAACGCGCTGGAGAGCATGTCCGACGGCTTCGTGATGTTCGGCCCGGACGACAGGCTGATCGCCTGCAACCAGCGCTACAAGGAGTTCTACGCGATCTCCGCGCCCTTCATCCAGGCGGGCGCCGCCTTCCGCGACATCATGCGCGAAGGCGCGCGGCGCGGGCAGTATCCGCAGGCCGTGGGCGACATCGAGGCCTTCATCGACGAGATGGATCGCTGGCGCCACGCCAACAACCCGCCCATCGAACGCCTGCTGCCCGATGGCCGCTGGGTGCTGATCACCGAGCGCAGCACCCCCGATGGCGGCACGGTGGGCATCCGCACCGACATCACGCCGCTCAAGCGCGCCATGGAGGAACTCGCCAGCGCGCGCGACGCCGCCCGGGCCGCGGGGGAGGCCAAGAGCCAGTTCCTCGCGCGCATGTCGCATGAACTGCGCACGCCGCTGAACGGCGTGCTCGGCTTCGCCCAGGTGCTGCTGCGCGACCCCGCACTCACCCCCGAGCAGCGCGACCAGGTGAACATGCTGCACGACGCCGGTCGGCACCTGCTGGAACTCGTGAACAGCCTGCTCGACCTGTCGAAGATCGAGGCCGGCAAGCTCGATTTGCACCTGCGCCCCATCGCGCTGCGACCACTGCTCGAAGCCTGTGCCGGTCTCCTGACGCCCGAGGTGGAGCGCAAGGGCATCGCCTTCTCCCTCCACCTCGCCCCGGGCACGCCCGAGGCGGTGGAGGCCGACGCCACCCGCGTGCGGCAGATGCTGCTGAACCTGCTCTCCAATGCCGTGAAGTTCACCCCCGCCGGCGGGCGCGTGATCCTGCGCGCCCTTCCCCTCGCTGCTCCCGCGGGCGGCCTGCGCTTCGAGGTGCAGGACAGCGGCCCCGGCGTGCCCGCCGACAAACGGCATCTGCTGTTCGAGGATTTCTCGCAACTCGCGCCGGTCGCGGGGGAAGGCGTGGGCACCGGACTTGGCCTGGCCATTTCCGCCCGGCTGGCCGAGGCGATGGGTGGGCGCATCGGCTGCGACGCGGCGACCCGCGTGGGTGCCCTGTTCTGGGTGGAACTGCCGCTGAAGCCCGCGGCGCTCCCGACTTCCGCCGAGGTGCTTCCCGCCCCCGGACTGGGGGGCGGCACGGGGCCGCGCAGCCTGCGCGTGCTGGTGGCCGATGACGTCGCCGCCAACCGCATGGTGGCGCGCGCCATGCTCGTCGCCGCCGGGCACCGGGTGGACAGCGCCGCCGATGGGGCCGAGGCCTTGGCCGCCGTGGCGCGCGAGACCTATGACGTGGTGCTGATGGACCTGCAGATGCCGGTGATGGACGGGCTGGAGGCCACGCGCCGGATCCGCGAGCTGGATGGCGGTCGGGCCAGCGTGCCGATCCTTGCCGTCACGGCCTCCGCCCTGCCCGAGCAGGTCGAGGCCTGCCGGGAAGCCGGCATGGATGGGCACCTCGCCAAGCCGATCGACCGCGAGAGCCTGCTTGCCGCGGTCAGCAGCCTCGCCGCCGGCGGGACACTGGCACAATCGGCCCGCCAGCCCGTGCTCGATCCGCGCCAGCCGCTGCTCGACAAGGCGGCGCTGCTGCACCTCGCGGCCGATATCGGACCGACGGCGGACATGGTCATCAGCGAATTCGTCGCCGAGCTGCGGCTGGGGCATGAGACGCTCTCGACCCCTGGCATCCTCCAGGACCTGCCCCGGCTGCGCCATGCCGGGCACAGGCTTCTGGGTGCGGCGCGCACGCTCGGCGCGCGGCGGCTTGGCGCGGCGGCCGAGGCGATGCAGGCGGAGATCCATGCCGGGCGCGACCCGGCGGCCGCGCTGCGGGTGGTGCTGGAAACCGCGGAGGCCACGCTGCCGCTGCTGGTCGCCCCCCTCGATCGCAACCCGCACAACGATGCCGGTCCACGCCTGGGTGGCAGGCTCGCGGCCCAGGGGGCGGGCGACTGAGCCTGCCTGACCCTATGGCAGGGCGCTGATCCGCGCCGCCAGCAGGTCGAAGAAGCCCTCCGCGTCCAGCGTCTCCAGCACGCCGCAATTGGGCGGCAGGCCCAGCCGGTCCCAGCGGTCGATCACGGTGCGGCCGCGGTTCGGCCCCGGCGCGCATTCGACCTGCAGATGCACCGCGCGCCGCGTGAACAGGCTGGGGGCGAGCAGCCACGCCACGGCGCAGGGATCGTGCAGCGGGAAGCCGCGGAAGCCCATCCGCCTGGAGGGCGGCAGGGCGCGCAATATGTCCCGCGCCGCCTGCCAGCAGGCGCCGCCGCGCCGCCCATCCAGATGCGCCACGACCTCGGGCGTCACGAAGGCCTGGGCGGTGAGGTCGAGCGTCGCAAGGGTGAGTGGCACGCCAAGCCCGGTGAGGATGGCCAGCGCCTCGGGGTCGTTCCAGGCGTTGAACTCGGCCGCGGGGGTGATGTTGCCCTCGGCCCAGGCGCCCGACATCAGCACGATCTCCGCCACGCGATCGGTGAGCGCGGGCTCGGCGGCGAAAGCGAGGGCGAGGTTCGTCACGGGGCCGAGGCCGATCACGGTGACGCTGCCCGGCGCGGCGGCGCGCAGCGTGGCGCGGATGGCGTCGGCGGCGATGCCGGGGGAGAGCGCCGCGCCCTCGGGCAGGGTCACGCCGCCGATGCCGTCCTGCCCATGCACCGCGGTCTCCGAGCGGAAGGGCGCCATCAGCGAGCGCTCCGCGCCGGCGACGATGGGGATGGCCTGGCCGGTGAGCCCGACCACGGCACGCGCATTGGCCGTGGTGCGATCGAGCCCGACATTGCCGCCCGCCACCGTGATCAGCCGCACATCGAGTTCGGGCGAGGCCAGCGCGAGCCACAGCGCGATGGCGTCATCCGTGCCGGGGTCGCAATCGATGATGGTGGGGATCATGCCAATTCACTCTCGACAAGGGAGCACCAGAAGGCCGCGCCATGGATCAGCGCGGCGTCGTTGAAGTCGAAATGCGGGTTGTGGTGGAACCCCTCCGGATGCGCCGGCGCGCCGGTGCCGAGCCAGCAATAGGCGCCGGGGAGCCGCGCCAGGAACTCGGAGAAATCCTCGCCGGCGGTGATCGGCGGGTGGTCGTCCTGCACGGCGAGCGCATACCCCGTCGCGGCGCGGACCATCGCGGCGGCCTGGGGCGCGTGGTTCACCGTGGGCGCGAGGCGGCGGGTGTAGATCGGCATCGCGTCCACGCGGTGCAGCGCGGCGGCGGCCTGCGCGATCTCGCCGATGCGGCGGGCGATGTGCTCGCGCACCTCGGCGGTCAGCGCGCGCGCCGTGCCCTTCACGAAGACCGCGGCGGGAATGACGTTCGGCGCGGCCGGATCGCCCGCGGCGATGTGCCCCACGCTGACCACGCCGGTGGCCAGCGGGTCGAGCTCACGCGCTGCGATCATCTGAAGTGCCACGATGAACTGCGCGGCGGCGAGCGTCGCATCCGTGCCCAGATGCGGCTTCGCGCCATGCGTGCCCGCGCCCGTGAAGGTCACCTCCCAGGTGTCGGAACTGGCCAGCACCGGGCCCTTCGGCACGGCGATGGTGCCAAGCGGCAGGCCGGGCAGGTTGTGCAGCCCGTAGACGGCATCGACGGGAAAGCGATCGAACAGCCCCTGCTCGACCATCACCCGCGCCCCGCCGAGCGATTCCTCGGCGGGCTGGAAGATGAGCTGCACAGTGCCGGCGAAGCGGTCCCGATGCGTGCTCAGCCAGTGCGCCGCGCCGAGCAGCATGGCGGTGTGGCCGTCATGCCCGCAGGCATGCATCCGCCCCGGCGTGGTGCTGGCATAGGGCAGGCCCGTGACCTCGGTCATCGCCAGCGCATCCATGTCGGCGCGCAGGCCGATGGCGCGGTTGCCGGGCCGCCCGCGAAGCGTGCCGACCACGCCCGTGCCGGCCACGCCCTCGGTCACCTCGATCCCCCAGCCGCGCAGCAGCTCGGCGACGATGCGGGCGGTGCGGTGTTCCTGGAAGCCCAATTCGGGATGGCGATGCACGTCCTGCCGCCACTCGGTCATGGTGGCGTGCAGGGGCGCGAGGGCCTCGGGCTTGGGCAAGGGCAGGCTCCGGTTGCAGGCAGCGGGTGCAGCATGGCACGCTCACCGGGCATTGCCCAACGGATCACCATGGCCTTCTGGCAGCAATTCGGCGCGTCTGCTCCCGCCACGGGCCCGTATCGCGACACCTACCCCGCGACGCTGCCGGAGGGGTTGCGCCTTGACCTCCCGTTGCGCGATTTCGGCAGCTTCGCCGTGGCGGGGCTCATCGCCAACCAGGCGAGCTTCGCTGTCGTGCGCCGGCTCGCGGGGTGGATGACCGAGGTGGCGCGCCCCTTCGGCGCCGAGGTGGTGGTGGGGCTGCCGAGCCTCGGCCAGGTCTTCGCGCCCCTGGTGGCGGAGGCGCTGGGGCACGCGAACTGGGTGGCGCCGGGCTGGTCGCGCAAGCGCTGGTATGAGGAAGCGCTGAGCGTGCCCATGCACTCCATCACCTCGCCGCTGGAGCGCCGGCTCTGGCTCGACCCGCGCCTGCTGCCACGCCTGGCCGGCAAGCGCGTGCTGCTGGTGGATGACGTGATCTCGACCGGAGCCTCGGCGCTCGCCGGCCTCGCGCTGCTGCGCGCCGCGGGCGTCTCGCCGGTGGCGATGGTGGTGGCGATGGCGCAGGGCGATCGCTGGCAGGCGGGCTGGCCCGCCCCGCTACCGCTCCGCGCCGCCTTCGCCACGCCGCTCTTCAGGCCCTCGCCGGAGGGCTGGCTGCCCGATCCGGCCAGCGCGCCACTCTCGCTCTGCCCGCTTCTGACCAAGGACCTTGCCGCATGATCCGTCCCTTCCGCGCTGCGCTTCTGGGTGCCGCACTCCTCGCCACGCCGGCGCTGGCGCAGGAGAACATCCGCATCGGCGTGGAGGCGGGCCCGACCTCGCTCGATCCGCATTTCGCCAGCCTGATCACCAACATCGCCTTCAGCCGCCACGTCTTCCAGCCGCTGATGGAGCAGGACCACAAGCAGGATCTGCGCCCGGCCATCGCCACCTCGATGCGCGCCATCGACCCGCTGACCTGGGAGGTGAAGCTCGACCCGCGCGCGCGCTTCCATGACGGCGCGCCGGTGACGGTGGAGGATGTGGCCTTCACCATCAGCCGCGCCGGCGACGTGCCGAACTCGCCCTCATCCTTCCGCTACGCCACGCGCCCGATCGCGGCGGTGGAGGCGGTGGATGCGACGACGCTGCGCATCCGCACCACCCAGCCCACGCCGCTGCTGCCCAACTTCCTCGCCCTGGTCATGATCGTCTCGAAGAAGCATGGCGAGGGGGCGGCGACCACGGACTACAATTCGGGCCGCGCGATGATCGGCACCGGGCCCTTCCGACATGTCAGCTGGCAGCCCGGCAGCCCGGTGGTGATGGAGCGCAACCCGGCCTTCCACGGCGCGGCGCCGGCCTTCGCCCGCGTCGAATTCCGCCCCATCGTCAATGCCGGCGCGCGCGTCGCGGCCCTGCAGGCGGGCGATGTCGATCTGATCGAGATCGTGCCCCCCGACCATTTCGCCCGCTTCCGCGCCGAGAGCGCGCGCTACAGCGTGGCGGAGAGCCCCTCGAACCGCCTGATCTTCCTCACCCTCGACTCGGATCGTGAGGACAGTCCGCATATCCGCGGCAAGGATGGCGCGCGCATCAGCAACCCGCTGCGCGACCCGCGCGTGCGGCGCGCGCTCTCGCTCGCCATCAACCGCGAGGCGCTGGTCAGCCGCGTGCTGCAGGGCCAGGCGCTGGCGGCGGGCGATCTCGGCCCACCCGGCTATTTCGGCACCTCGCCCGACATGACGCCCCCGCCCTTCGACCTCGACCAGGCGCGCCGCCTGCTGGCCGAGGCCGGCTGGGCGCAGGGCTTCGCCGCCCAGCTCAACGGGCCGAACGACCGCTTCGTGAATGACGAGCAGGTGGTGCAGGCCATCGCGCAGATGTGGACGCGGCTCGGCCTCGCCATCAATGTCGAGACGCGCACCCGCGCGGTGTGGCTGAGCGAGGCGGCGCAGCTGCGCTACTCCATCAACCTCGCCGGCTTCTCGCCCAACCCGGAATTGCTGGGCATGCTCGAGACGCAGATCCATAGCTGGAACACCACGCTCGGCCTCGGCACCGCCAATCGCGGCCGCTTCAGCAATGCGGAGATCGACGCGATCATCCAGCGCGCGCGCACCACCATCGACGACGAACAGCGCCGCGCCCTGACGCAGCAGGCCACGCGCATGGCGCTGGTGGACCAGACCGCGCTGATCCCGCTCTACTTCCAGGTGAACACCTGGGCGATGCGCCGCGGCTTCACCTTCGAGGCGCGGACGGATGAGATGACGCTCGCGACCTCGGCGGGGCGCGCTGCGCGATGAACCAACAGGTTGAAGCGGCGGTTCGCGCCCGCGCCGTCCAGGCGGCGCGGGGCTCGGCGCGCTTCGACCTGCTGCTGACCGGCGGCACGGTGGTGGATGTTGCGACGGGCGAGTTGCGCGCGGCCGATATCGGCATCGTCGGGCCGCTGATAGCCTCGGTGCATCCACCCGGCACGCGCGAGGATGCGGATGTCCTCGAGGATGTCACGGGCCGCTTCCTCACCCCCGGCTTCATCGACAGCCATCTGCACTACGAAAGCAGCCTGATGGCGCCGGCCGACTACGCCGCCATCGTCGTGCCCGCCGGCACCACGACCTGCGTGTGGGACCCGCATGAGCTGGCGAATGTGCTCGGGCTGGAGGGCGTGCGCTGGGCGATCGAGGCGTCGCGCGGCCTGCCGCTGCGCAGCCTGATCGCCGCCCCCTCCTGCGTGCCCTCCGCACCGGGGCTGGAGCGCGCCGGGGCCGAGATCCAGGCGGCCGAGATGGCCGAGATGCTGTCCTGGCCCGAGGTGGTCGGCGTGGCCGAGGTGATGGACATGCCCGGCGTGCTGCGCGGCACGGCGCATATGTCCGGCATCGTCGGCGCCGGCCTCGCCAGCGGCAAGAACGTGAACGGCCATGCGCGCGGCCTGATCGACGCCGAGTTGCAGGCCTATGCCACCGCCGGCGTGACCTCCGACCACGAGATCACCGCCGCCGAGGACTTCCTGCAGAAGCTGCGCGCGGGCCTGACCGTGGAGTTGCGTGGCAGCCATGACCAGGTGCTGCCCGGCGCCATCGCAGCACTCGCCACCCTGCCGCTGCTGCCGCCCAATTTGGTGCTCTGCACCGATGACGTCTTCCCCGACGAACTCGTCGCCAAGGGCGGGCTGCGTGACACCATCGCCCGGGTCATCGCGCGCGGCCTCTCGCCGATCAGCGCGATCCGCCTCGTCACCCTGCATGCGGCGATGCGGCTCAAGCGCGACGATCTAGGTCTGGTCGCGCCGGGGCGCCGCGCCGATATCGTGGTGCTGTCGGACCTCACCGGCGTGAAGGTCGAGCGCGTGGTGGTGGATGGCGCGCTGGTGGCGCGCGAGGGCAAGCTGCTGCGCCCGCCGAGGCGCGACCAGGCCGCCCTGCCCTCCTCCATGCATCTGCCGCCGCAGCCGGAATCCGCCTTCCGACTGCGCGTGGCGGGCGTCACCCACGGCAGGGCGCGGCTGCGCAAGATCATCGGCAACCGCTTTCCCCGCTGGGGCGAGATCGAGGTCGAGGTGCGGGACGGCTACGCCCTGCCGCCACCCGGTCACGCGCTGCTGAGCGTGACGCATCGCCACGGCAAGGCGCCCCCCCTGCCACAGACCTGTCTGACGGATGGCTGGGGCGCGTTGCGCGGCGCCATCGCCACCACCATCGCGCATGACAGCCACAATCTGCTCGTGCTCGGCAGCAACGAGGCCGACATGGCGACGGCGGCGAATGCGCTGATCGCGGCGGGCGGCGGCATGGCCGTCGCGCAGGGCGGCGCCGTGACGGCGCTGCTGGCGCTGCCCATCGCCGGGCTGCTCGCCACCACGCCGCCCTGGGCCACCGCCGAGGCCTTCGCGGCACTCCGCGCGGCGGCCGACCAGGTCTGCGACTGGCAGCCACCCTACCGCGTCTTCCGCGGCATCACCGGCATCTCGCTGGCCTGCAACCAGGGCCCGCACCTCACCGATCTGGGGCTGACGGACGGCACCACGGGCGAGATCTTCGACCCCGCCGAGCCGCTCTGAGAGGCGCTTGCCACGCCGGCAAGCCTTGGGTCATGCTGCGTGCAATCGATTGGGGGAGACATTCCATGACCAGCATGACGCGCCGCGCGATCCTCGGCGCCACCGCCGCCACCCTCGCCGCGCCGGGGCTCGTTCGGGCGCAGACCACGACGCTGAAGGTGAAGGTCTTCCCGGGCCTCGCCAACCTGCCGCTCTTCTCGGCGCAGCATACCGGCGCCTTCGCGCGCCGCGGGCTCATCATCGAGATCGAGAACACGCCCAATTCCGACGTGCTGCGCAACGGCCTCGCGCGCGGCGATCACCAGTTGGTCGTCGCCGGCGTGGACAATGCGGTGGCGATGAACGAGGCCGGGCACGACATCGGCATCCTCCATGGCGGCGACAGCGCCTTCAACGCCTTCTTCGTGAAGCCCGAGATCACGGGCTGGGCGGATATGCGCGGCAAGACGCTGATCGTCGATGCGCCGAACACGGCCTATGCGCTGGTCGCCTACAAGATGCTCGACATGAATGGCCTGCCGCGCGGCAGCTACACCATCCGCCCCACGGGCGGCACCTTCGCGCGCTATGAGCTGATGTTCAACGACCCCACCGCGCATGGCTCGATGCTGAACCCGCCCTTCAGCCTGCAGGCGCAGGATCGTGGCCTGCGCAAGCTCGCGGACGTGACCGATGTGGTCGGCCCCTATCTGGGCAATGCCGGCTGGGCGATGCGCGAGTGGTCGCGCCAGAACCCCGAGATCGTCACGCGCTACCTCGCCGCCTATGTCGAGGGCGTGCGCTGGATGCTCGCCCCCGCCAACAAACCCGCGGTGGTCGGGCTGCTGTCGGAGCGCCTGCGCCTGACGCCGGCGCTGGCCGAGCGCAACCTCGCGCTGCTCACCGCGCCCAACACCGGCTCGGCCACCGATGCGCGCTTCGACCTGCGCGGCTTCGAGAATGTGCTGAAGATCCGCGCCGAGGTACTGGGCAGCTGGGGCGGCACGCCGCCCGCCGCCACGCGCTACCTCGACCTCGGCTATTGGGAGCGCGCGGTCGCCACGCTGTAGCCGGCGGCGGCGCGGGGGCGCGCACCCTCGCGCCAGCGGGCGAAGGCGATCAGCAGCAGGATGCCGGCCGGGATCAGCGTGAGATCGAGCGCGATCCGCTGCGCCGGGAACAGGCTGAACAGCCCGGCCGCGATCCAGGAGAGGAACAGCCCGAGGCAGAAGACCTGCAGGCTGTTGCGCCCGATCGCCGCCATCGCCTGCGGGAAGGCCGTGTGCATCCACGGCGCCTCGCGCGGGATCAGCATCGAAACCAGCCAGGCCAGCGCCAGCGCATGGGCGAGGCGCAGCGGTGCGAGCGTATCCTTCGCCGTCAGCGCCAGCACCCACTCCTGCGACACCGGCACGAAGCCGTGCTGGCCGAGCTTCACCCACAGCCCCACCAGCACCACCGCCACCGCCATCGACACCAGCCAGGAAGGCCGCGGCAGCGGCGCGGCGCCATGCAGCGCGCGCCAGCCGAGCCAGGCGCCGGTCATGAACAGCACCTGCCAGGCGAAGGGATCGAAGGCGATCCAGCGCCCGCCGAGGCCGGGCGGCATCAGCCCGAAGGCCTGGGTCGCGGCATAAAGCGCCCAGGGCAGGACCAGCGCCTTGGCGCCGAAGCGCTCCAGCAGCCAGACGAAGCCGGGCAGCACCAGCATGCACCAGATGAAGATCGGCAGCACGCCCATGAAGTCGGGCTGGTAGAGCCCCACCGCCGCGCCGGGGATGGCGAACCAGGGCGCATCCGCAAGCCAGGTCCAGCCATGGGCCCCGACCACGCCTTCGAGCGGCGTGAAGATCTCGGCGCCGAAGACCATGGCGGCGAAGGCGAAGAAGACGACCAGATGCGTCACCCACAGCCGCTTCGCACGACCATGGAGGTCGCGCACGGCGCGGCCGAAGCCATCCCGTGCGCGCTTCAACGAGAAGACCGAGCCCAGCACCAGGCCCGAGAGCAGCACGAACTGCTCGGAACTGTCGGAGGTCCCCCAGGCGGCATGGATGCCCCAGGCGAAGGCGGTGCCGAAGGCGTGGCTGACGAAGATCGAGACCTGCATCCAGCCGCGCAGCACATCCAGCCGCAGGTCGCGCGGCGGGCGGGCGGGGACCGTCGCGCGCATCAGGCTGCGGCCGGCAGGAAGCGGGCGCGCAGCTTCTCGACCAGGGCGAAGGCCTCGGCGCGATGCGCGTAGAGAATGAAGCCGGCGCAGAAGAAGGTGAAGACCGCTTCCTTGAACAGCACGCCGCCATCGCCGTAGGGGTCGATGCCGAGCGGGCTGACGGTGTGGAAGAAGATCGCGCCCCCCATCGTGCCGAAGGACAGCGCGGCGCCGATCATGCGCGTGCGCGGGATCAGCACGAAGACGGCGCAGAAGATCTCGAGGATGGCGACGAAGAGGCGGAAGGGCTTCTCCCCGCCCGGCGTGCCGAGCCAGTCGGAGAGGATGGTGAAGAGGTAGACCGAGCCCTCATTCCCCGTGAGCTTGAACTGCTGGTACCAGGTCAGTTCGTAGGCGATCCAGATCGCCGCCGGCCAGGCCAGCAGGCGCAGGAGGCGATCGGTGCGGGAGAGGGCGTCGGCCATGGCGGGGGTCCTTGCATCGGGTCCGCCCGATGCTTCGCCGCCAGGGCGCGGGGGGTTACGCGCCGATCAGGGTTAACATCGCGTCACTCGGCTCGATGCCGAGCCCCGGGCCATCGGGCAGGGTATAGGCGCCAGCCGCGCAGGCCATGTGGCGCGTGCCGGTCGGCCGCGTCAGGTGCAGATTCGGGTCGAAGATGCTGTGCTGGTATTCGTGGCAGGGCAGTTTCTGCAGGGCGCTCGAGGCCTGCAGGCTCGCCGCCATGAACAGGCCGACGCCGATCGTGGCATGCGGCATCACCTCGATGTGGTTCGCATGGCAGAGCGCGCCGATGCGGGCGAATTCGGTGATGCCGGTGCGGCCCATCTCGGGCTGGCCGATGCCCATGCAGCGGGCCTCGAAGCGCGGCTGCCATTCGAAGACGGTGCGCAGCTCCTCGCCCAGCGCGATGGGCACGCCCACGCCGCGCGCGACGGCGGCCACGCCCGCGATGTCCTCCGGCGCGCAAGGCGCTTCCGCGAAGGCGAGGCCGTGGGGTTCGAGCGTGCGGATCAGGCGGATCGCCTCGGCGGCGGTGTATTTCCAGTGCAAATCCGCCATGATCCGCGCGCCGGCGCCGAGCCCTTCGCGCAGGGCGGCGATCTCGGCCTCCGGGCCGGCATCGGCGACGACGGCGGCGAATTTGAAGCCCGCGAAGCCGCGCGCCTGCCACTCGCGGGCGAAGGCCACGCGCTCTTCCAGCGTCGCGCGCGGCAGGCCGCTGACATAGGCCGGGATGGTCTGGTGCCGCCGCCCGCCGAGCAGGGTCGAGATCGGCACGCCGAGCCGCCGCCCCAGCAGGTCCCACAGGGCGATGTCCACCGCCGCCAGCGCATCGAGGAAGAAGCCGCCGAAATAGCCGCGCACGCGCATGAGGTCGTAGAGATCCTCATGGATCACGGCGGGCGCGGAGGGGTCGCGGCCTTCCAGCACGGGCGCGATCACATCCTCCACGATGGCGCGCACGGCCTCGGGCGCCACGATGCCATAGGTCTCGCCCCAGCCGACGAGGCCCTGCTCGGTGACGACGCGCAGAACGACGGAGCGATCGACGGTCGGGTAGAGCGTGCGGTTGCCCGCGCGGACGATGTAGCCCCGCCGGTTCACCTGCTCGCCCGCGCGCAGCGGGCCAAGATAGGGCACGTCACGCGGCAGGGTGACGATGTGCGCGGTGACGGACTCGATACGGTCGGTCATCGGACGGGATGAATCGTCAGGGTCGGTGCCGCCGTGGCGATGAGTTCGCCGATCTCCACGAGGTCGCCCGCATCGAATTTCGGCCCCGCGGCGCGCGCGCCGGTATGCACCAGCAGGCCGCGACGCTTCAGCACCTCCTTCGTCGCGCGGACGCGGAAGTTCATCTGGAAGAGCAGCAGCGGCAGCGTCAGCGTGTAGAGCCGCCGCGCCTCGGCCTTGTCGCCCGCAAGCCAGGCGCGCCAGAGCGCGGCATGGACATCGGCGATCTCCAGCGCGGGCATGGTGCCGTTCGCACCGCGTGCCAATTCGTCGAGCACGAAGCGCGCCCCGGCGCCGCCCATCACGCCATCGAGCCTGCCATCGGCCGCGACGAGGATGCGCGACACATGCTGGCCGCAGGGCAGCGTCTCCTCCTTCACGTAGCGGATCGCCGGCACGCCGGCGGCCACCGCCGCCACCGCCTCGGGCGAGAGGGCGGCGCCATTCGGCGCGGGCGCGTTCTGCAGCATGATCACCAGCCCCGGCGCGGCCTCGGCCACCGCGGCGAAGAAGGCGATCTGCTTCGCCACATCGGCCCCGGCCTGGGGCGGGGCCATGATCATCGCGCAGACCGCGCCCGCCGCCATGCCCTCCCGCGCCCGGGCCGCGCTCTGCGCCGGATCGGCGTGGGAGGCGCCGACGATGAAGGGCAGCCGCCCCGCGAGATGCACGCCGAGCGCGGCCACCATCGCGCCCCGTTCCTCGGCGGAGAGGGTCTCCACCTCGCTCGCCATGCCGGGGAAGACCACGCCATCGACGCCCGCTTCCACCGCGAAATCGATCAGGCGGCGGAAGGCCTGGGCATCCACCGCCCCCTCCGGCGTGAAGGGGGTTGGCAGAACCGGAAACACGCCCTTCAGCGCCATCTTCTCTCTCCCGCTGCCGGCGATTGACCAAGCCTGATTGACCCTGGCCGGCGATACTCCCCATGCTGCGAGCGGAAACACCGGCAGGCAAGCCGCGGGAGGAAGAGCATGTTCACACGTCGTACCCTTGGGGGCCTTGCGGCCGGCCTCGCCTTCGCCGGCGGCGCCAGCGCCCAGGAAGCCTGGCCGAGCCGCCCCATCCGCTTCATCATCCCCTTCCCGCCCGGCGGCGCGGCCGACCTCGTGGGCCGCATGGTGGCGGCGCATCTGCAGGGTGCGCTCGGGCGCGGCGTGGTGGTGGAGAATCGCGGCGGCGCGGGCAGCACCATCGGCGTCGATGCATTGGCGAAATCGGCGCCCGATGGCTACACGATCGGCATGATCAACATCGCCGCCAACGCCATCGTGCCGGCGGTGCGGCGCCAGCCCCTGCCCTTCCGCCCGGTCGAGGACTTCGCCCCGATCTCGAACCTGGCGGTCACGCCGGCGCTGCTGCTCATCAACCCGCAGAAGCTGCCCAATGTGCGCACGGTCGCGGATCTCGTGGCGGCGGCCAGGGCACGGCCGGAGGCGATCAATTTCGGCTCCTCCGGCGTCGGGTCCTCCCTGCATCTGGGCATGGAACTCTTCATGGCGAAGGCGGGCATCCGCATGACCCATGTGCCCTTCGCCGGCGGCGGGCCGCTGCTGCAGGCGCTGCTGGCCGGCACGATCGAGGTTTCCCTCGATGTCGCGGCGACCACCAAGGCGCTGATCGCCGAGGGACGCATCCGCGCGCTGGCCACCACCGCGCCGGTGCGCATGCCCGAATTCCCCGATCTGCCCGCGCTGAACGAGACCTATCCGGGGGCGGAACTGGCCTCCTGGCACGGGCTTGCGGCGCCGGCCGGCACGCCCGCACCGATCCTCGCGCGCCTGGCTACCGAGACGCAGGCGTTCCTGCGCAGCGCCGAGACCGCCACGCGCTTCCGCCAGCAATCGCTGGAGATGCCGCAGCAGACCACGCCCGAAGCCTTCCGCGCCTTCATGGTGCGCGAATTGGCGACCTTCCAGGAACTCGCCCGCGCGCAGAACATCGTGGTGGAGTAGGCCTCAACCGAGGTCCATCTCGATCCAGATAGGCAGGTGGTCGCTGCCCTGCGCCTTTGTGTCCACCCAGGCGCGGCGCAGCTTGCCCGCCAGCATGGGATGGAGGAAGGCGTAGTCGATGCGCGCCCCCTCCTGCCCCGCCCATTCGGCCAGGGTCCAGCCGCTGGCCTCCTTGTGGCCCGCGGCCACCCAGGCATCCACGAACTGCCCGCGCACCGGCACGCGGCCGTGGGATTCGTAATGCAGGCCCGCCAGCAGCGGATATTCCGGCCCGTCCGGGCGCAGGTTGAAATCGCCCATCAGGATGCAGGGCTCGGGCGGCGCCGGTGCGGCCCAGCCCTCGGCCCAATTGTCGGGGTCCGCATCATGCGAGTCGGTCCAGGCCATGCCCTCGCGCGGGGCGGCCTCCACCATCGCGCGCAGCGCCATCACCTGCGGGATGCGCGTATCGGGGGTCAGGTGCGACAGGTGCAGCGAATAGAGCCGGATCGGCCCGCCCGGCAGGTCGAGCACCGCTTCCACTGCGCAGCGCTGCACGTCGCGCGTGCGCATCGGCGGTGAGAAGGGCAGCGGCAGGGTGCGCGTGGAGCGGATCGGCCAACGGGAGAGCACCATGTTGCCGAAGCGCCGGCGGCGATTCACCACGCGCCCGGCGGCGTCGGTGAAGCTCGCATCCACGTCATAGGTCGCGCCGAACACCGCATGGCGGTTCAGCCGGCGCGCGAACCACTCGGCCTGGTCCACGAAATCGTTGCGCACGAAGCCGGAGGCGACCTCCTGCAGCGCGATCACGTCCGCGGCCTCGATCTCGGCGGCGATGCGTTCCAGGTCGAAGCGCCGGTCCTGGCCCTTGCCATACTGGATGTTGTAGCTCGCGAAGGTGATCGTCATGCCGGCACCAGATCCACAGCAACCTCCAGTTCCTGTCGCCCGCCGCCCAGCAGCAGGCCCTTCACCGGGCTGATGTCGGCGTAGTCCCGCCCCCAGCCCAGCACCACATGCTCATCCGCCACGACCAAATCATTGGTCGGGTCGAGATCCACCCAGCCGAATTCGGGACCGAGCCAGCAGCCCACCCAGGCATGGCTGGCATCCGCGCCCTGGCGGCGGATCTGCCCCGGCGGCGGCCGGGTGCGGACATAGCCGCTGACATAGCGCGCCGGCAGGCCCATGGCGCGCAGCCCCGCGATCATCGCATGGGCGAAATCCTGGCAGACGCCCGCACGGTTCGCCATCACCTGCGCCACGGGGGTGGAGAGCGTGGTCGCGCCCGGGCGGAAGGCGAAGTCGCGCTTGATGCGGCTGGTCAGCTCGCGCAGCCCCGCCAGCACCGGCCGGCCGGGGGCGAAGCTCGCGCGCGCATAGGCGCCGGCACTGGCCTCGGGGGCGGCGTGCTGGCTGGGCAGGGTGAATTCCACCGCATCCCAGCCGGAGCGCCGCTGCGCCGCATCGCGCACCGCCTCCCAGGGCGGGGTGAGGTGCGCCTCGGGCGGGGGCGCGAAGGCGACGTCCACCTCGGCCTCCAGGGTCACGGCGAAGGCGGCGTGCGGCGCATCGAGGAACAGCCACGTCATGCCATTACCGAAATGGTCCTGCCCTTCCGTGCGGTGGCTGGGCGCGGGCAGGCAGGTGACCTCCGCGCGATGCACGATCTGCCCGGGCAGCGGGCGCGGCGTGAGATGCAGCAGATGGGCGGCAAGGTCCACCGGCGCGGCATAGGCATAGGCCGTGCGATGCCGCAGCGCGTAACGGGTCATCTCAACGGTCGCCTACGGCGACGCGTTGAGATGGCTTCTGTGCCCTCAGGCGCCGGGCGCCGCCTTCGGCGGCTTGGCTCGTCATGCCGAAGGCATGCGTTCCGCATGACGGAGTGCCGGCGGGCGCCATTCGGCGCCTCGGCCCTGCGGGCCGCCAGAGATGTCCGCTTCTGGTCGGCATCACCCTTCTGTCGTCTCCTCCTCGCCCAGCGCGTGCGGGCGAACATGGGAGACATAGCGCCGGGCGACGGCGTCGGACAGGGCAGCGATCTCCGCCTCCAGCGCGAAAAGCGCGGCCGGCAGGCTGGCGGCGGCCACGGCGCGGTCGGGCGCGCGCAGCACCTCATCCACCAGCGCCTGCGGCCGCGCGGCGAGGCCGGCCGCGGTCGCCGCGAGGCTGTCATCCGTGCCGCCGATCTCGGCCAGGCGCAGCGAGACGGCGTCGAGCTGGAAGGCCAGCGCGCGCGGATTGCCGGGGTCCGCCAGCACCAGGTCCAGCACCGGCCCCGGCTGCACGGCGGCGAGGTAGCGGGCGCGGTAGGTCAGCGTCGAGTCGCACAATTCCAGGGCGAGGCGCAGCCCGGCCTCCATGCGCGGCGCCGGCTGGTCCAGCGCATGGCCCAGCGAACTCGCCGTCGCCGCCGCGCGCTCGATCCGCCGCCCGAGGTCGAGGAACATCCACGCGCCCCCGCGCACCATGTTCTCCGCCGCGATGCCCGCCAGCGCGGTGCAGCCGCGGATGATGCCGCTGGCGGCATCGACCAGCGCGTCGGCGCGCTGCGCGCCCTCCGCCAGCTGCGCCCGCCCGTCCTGGCTGAGCTGCGCGAAGGCGGCCCACATGTCATGCGTCAGCCGGTCGCGCACCGCGGCCTGGGGGCGCTCCGTCGCCTCGAGCAGGCCGAGCAGCGCCCCGCCCGGCGCGGCCGCGGCCTGCAGCGCCTCGGGCAGCGCCTTGCCCTCCATCTGGCCGGCCACCGTCTCGGCATTGATCAGCCCCGCGGCGGCGAGGCACTGGGCCAGGGCGCGCAGCTCCGCCACCTCGCGCGGCAGGGCGGCGCCGCGCAGCAGGCGGGTGAGCATCGCGCGCGTCAGCCGCGCCGCCGCCTCGAGCCTTTCGAGGTAGCGGCCGAGCCAATAGAGGTCGTCCGCGACGCGTGAGGGCAGTTCCGCCCCCGAGCGGCGGATCGGCAGCATCGCCACGCGCGGCGCGGCGGGGCCGAGGATGTCGGTGCTGTCCTCCGCCATCACCCAGACATCCTTGGCCGCGCCACGCCGGGTCGGCGGGGCGGCGATCGGCCCCTCCGGCTCGGTGACGAAGGCCAGGCCGCCCGGCATGGCGCGCCAATCGCCCGCCGCATCGCAGATCAGGAACATGCGCAGCACCACCGCGCCGGGTTCCAGCCGCTCGCCCTTCAGGCAGGGCGCGGCGGAGGGCTGAAGCGGGCGGGTCGCGGCATATTGCCAGGGCGCCTGGCCGGAAAGCGCCTCCAGCGCGCCCAGCGGCGGCGCCAGGCCCGGATCGAAGGCGGAGCGCAGGCGCCAGCCCTCGGGCTCGGCCAGCACACGCTCGCGCGCCGCGGCATCGCCCAGCCACAGCGTCTCCAGCATCGGCAGTTCGAGGGGCGCGTTCAGCAGGTGCCGCGCGCAATCGGCCAAGTAGGGCGCCATGCCCGGCGCCTCGACCAGCATGGAGCCGGGCGCATTCGCCATGCGCACCCTGCCCTCGCGCAGCGCCGCCATCAGGCCGGGCACGCCCGCGCCAGGGTTGAATTCCAGCGGGTCGCAGGCCTCGCCCTTGATGCGGCGGAGGATGACATCGATGCGCCGCAGCCCGCGCAGCGTCTTGAGGAAGACCTCCCCGCCGCGCACCGTGAGGTCGCCGGCCTCGACGAGTTCCAGCCCCAATTCGCGCGAGAGGTAGAGGTGCTCGAGCCAGGTTTCCTGCTTCGCGCCGGGGCTCAGCAGCGCCAGGCGGGGGTTGTCGGTGCCCGGCGGGGCCAGGGCCTGCAGGGCATCGAGCCAGGCGTCGAAGAAGGGCCGCAGCGGGCGGATCTGCACGGCGCGGAAGGCCTCGGGCAGCACGCGGGCAAGCAGCGCGCGGTTCTCGGCCGCGAAGCCCACGCCATTTGCCCCCCCGCTGCGATCCGCCAGCACATGCCAGCGCCCATCGGGGCCGCGGATCAGATCGGCGCCGTAGAACACAAGGCGCGGAAAGGGCTGCGGCGCGGGGGCGCGGCAGGCCCGGAGGAAATGCGGGTTGGCATAGGCGAGGCTCGCCGGCAGCACGCCCTCGCGCAGCAGGGTCTGCGGGCCGTAGAGGTCCTCGGCCATGGCGGCGAGCAGCCGGGCGCGCTGGGCGAGGCCGGATTCGAGGCTGGCGAATTCGCTGGCGTTCAGGATCAGCGGCACCGGGTCGCAGCGCCAGGGCCGGCGCGCGCGGCCCGGCGCGCCGGTGCCCTCGGCGGCGAGCACCGTGGCCACGCCTTCCTCATCGAAGGCGCGGTCCAGCCGGCGCGCGCGCTCGGCCAGCGCGGCGTAGCCGAGCGAAGAGAAGGCGCCGAGCAGCGGCCGCCACTGGCCGCGCACCCGCCCCGCGCCATCCACCATCTCATCCAGTGGCGGGGCCTGGACGCCCCCCTCGACGCTCACGCGCGGCGCAGATCGAGGGTGCGGGGCGTGGCGCGGCTTTCCACCACGCGCGGCGGCGCCATGGCGCCGGTGCTGTGGCCGAAGGCGTTGAACAGGGTGCGGCGGCGGGCCTCGGCCTCATTCGCATTGACCGGGAAGGTCTGGTAGTTGCGCCCGCCCGGATGCGCGACGTGATGCGTGCACCCGCCCAGCGACCGGCCCGACCAGGAATCGTAGATGTCGAAGGTCAGCGGCGCCTGGGCACGGATGGTCGGGTGCAGCGCCGAGGGCGGGTCCCAGGCCTTGAAGCGCACGCCGGCGACGTATTCGCCCGCCACCCCGGTGGGGGCGAGGGGCACGGCCACGCCGTTCACCGCCAGGGTGTAGCGCTCGGGCGCCCAGCCGGTGACGCGCGTCTGCAGCCGCTCCACCGAGCTGTCCACGTAGCGCGCGGTGCCGCCCGCGGTGGCTTCCTCGCCCAGCACATGCCAGGGCTCGAGCGCCTGGCGCAGCTCAAGCTCGATGCCGCGCTGCGCGATGGCGCCGATCCTGGGGAAGCGGAACTCGAAATGCGGCGCGAACCAGGCGGGGTCGAGCCTGAAGCCGAGCCCGCCAAGTTCCTCCAGCACGTCCTGGAAATCCTGGCGGACATAGTGCGAGAGCATGAACTCGTCATGCAGCCGCGTGCCCCAATGGATCAGCCGGCGCTCATAGGGCCGCTCCCAGAAACCGGCGAGCAGGCTGCGCAGCAACAGCTGCTGCGCCAGCGACATCTGCCAGTGCGGCGGCATCTCGAAGCCGCGGAACTCGACGAGGCCCCGCCGGCCTGACGCACTGCCCGGGTCGTACATCTTGTCGATGCAGAACTCCGTGCGGTGGGTGTTGCCGGTCATGTCCACCAGCAGGTTGCGGAAGATGCGGTCCGTCATCCAGGGCGGCGTGGACGACCCGCGCGGCGGCACCTGCGCGAAGGCGGTCTCGAGCTCATGCATCGCATCCGAGCGCGCCTCATCGACGCGCGGATGCTGGCTGGTGGGGCCGATGAACATGCCGCTGAACAGGAAGCTCAGCGAAGGGTGGTTGTGCCAGAAGCCGACGAGCGACTTCAGCAGATCGGGCCGGCGCAGGAAGGGGCTGTCGGCCGGCTCGGCCGCGCCCATCACCATGTGGTTGCCACCACCCGTGCCGACATGGCGGCCATCGAGCATGAACTTCTCGGTGGCGAGGCCGACCTGCCGCGCTTCCTCATAGAGCTGAGCGGTGCGGGTGCTGAGATCCGCCCAATCCGTGGCGGGGTGGATGTTCACCTCGATCACGCCCGGATCGGGGGTGACGGAGAAATGCAGCAGCCGCGGATCGGAGGGCGCGAGATAGCCCTCGAGGAACACCTTGCGCCCGGTCTCGGCCGCCGTGGCCTCGATGGCGGCGACGAGGTCGAGCCAATCGCCCGCCTCGGTCAGGGGCGGCAGGAAGACATGCAGCAGCCCACCGCGCGCCTCGACGCAGAGCGCGGTGCGGACCACGCCGGGCTCCTCACGGCCCGGCACCGGGGTGGGCTGCTCGACGACGCGGCCATGGCCCTCGGGCAGGGCGGCGCGGCTGCGCAGGGCCGGGCGCTTCGCGAAGGGGTCGGGCTCGGGCGCGGCGTCGATCGCCTTGTCGCTGGCCCAGGGCAGGCTATCGAGCGGCAGGCGGAAGCCGATCGGGCTGTCGCCGGGGATGAGGAACAACTCGCCCTCGCGCAGCGACCAGGTGCCGGATTCCCACACCCTGTCGCCCCCCGCCACGCCCCGGCGCAGCGGCAGCACGGAGCCCGCCTCGGCCGAAAGCCCGGCGCCGGCGAAGAGCCGGGCGAGGCGCGCGCGCTCCATCGGGTCGCGCAGCTTCGAGTCCTCGGCCAGGACGTTGGCGGGCAGCTTCTTCTCGCGCCAGAGGTAGTAATGGACGTCCTCATGCGCGGCCATGCGCAGCTTCGGATCGACGCCAAGCTTGCCGGCCAGAAGGGTCGCGAATTCCGCCGCATCCTTGGCGGTGGCGTTGTCCGTGTCGTCATCCGAGGCCAGCAGCGCGGGGTCCTGCCACACCGGCTCGCCATCGGCGCGCCAGTGGCAATAGAGGCCCCAGCGCGGCAATTGCTCGCCCGGATACCACTTGCCCTGCGCATAGGTCAGCGCCGCGCCCGGCGCCCAGAGCGGCTGCAGCCGGCGCAGCAGCCGCCCGGCATAGCGCCGCTTGGTGGGGCCGAGCGCCTCGGTGTTCCATTCGGGCGCGTCGCGATCGGTCTCGGCCACGAAGGTCGGCTCGCCGCCCACGGTCAGGCGCACATCCGCGGCCTCCAGCACCGCATCCACGGCCTGGCCCATGGCGTCGATCCTGGCCCAGGCAGCATCGGTGTAGGGCTTGGTGACGCGCGGCGTCTCGGAGATGCGGCGCACCTCCATGTGGAAGCCGAACTCGGTCTCGGCCTTGTCCACGCCGCCGGTGATGGGCGCGGCGGAACCCGGCTCGGGGGTGGCGGCGAGCGGGATATGCCCCTCGCCGGCCAGCAGGCCGGAGGTGGGGTCGAGCCCGATCCAGCCCGCGCCGGGCACATAGACTTCGCACCAGGCGTGCAGATCGGTGAAGTCGCTGGCCGGGCCGGCGGGGCCTTCCACGGGCTTCACATCGGGCACCAGCTGGATGAGGTAGCCCGAGACGAAGCGCGCGGCGAAGCCCAGATGCCGCAGGATCTGCACCAGCAGCCAGCCCGAGTCGCGGCACGACCCCTTGCGGTTGCCCAGCACCTGCTCGGGCGTCCAGACGCCGGGCTCCATGCGCACGATGTAGCCGATCTCGGTGGAGAGTTTCTGGTTCAGATCGACCAGGTAGTTCACCGTGTTGGGCGCGCTGCGCGGGATGTCCTTCAGATAGGCCTCGAGCAGCGGGCCCGGCGCCTCGAGCTTGCGGAAGGGGGCGAGTTCCTGCGCCAGCACGGGATCATAGGCGAAGGGGAAGGCCTCGGCCTCGGGTTCCACGAAGAAGTCGAAGGGGTTGATCGTCGCCATGTCGGCAACGAGATCGACCGTCACCTCGAAATGGCGCACGCGCTCGGGGAAGACGACGCGGGCGATGAAATTGCCCTGCGGGTCCTGCACCCAGTTCAGGAAATGCGGCTTCGGCGAGATGTTGAGCGCGTAGGAGAGGATCGGCGTGCGGCTATGCGGGGCCGGACGCAGGCGGATCAGCTGGGGCGAGAGGCCCACCAGCCGGTCATAGTCGTAGCGCGTGCGATGCGTCAGGGCGACGTGGATGCTCATGGGGTCTGCCGGGGTCCGGAAGGAAGCGTCGCCCCGCTATCCCACCGGAGGGGGGCGCCCCGCAAGGCCGCGCACTACCCCAGGGGCATGGGCAGGGTGGACAGGCAAGCCCGCCCCGCGCCACCCTGCCCGCAATTCGCGCTGCATGGGGAACGTCATGGCTGAGAAATACGCATTGGTGACAGGCGCCGGGTCGGGCGTGGGTCGCGCCGCTGCCCTCGCGCTGGCGGCCGATGGCTGGACGGTGGCGCTGCTGGGCCGCCGCCGCGAGGCGCTGGAGGAGACGGCCGGCCTCGCCAAGGGCCGCACGCTGGTGGTCCCCGGCGATGTCTCGGACCCTGCTTCGGTGACCGCCGCCTTCGCCACGATCGAGAAGGCCTTCGGGCGGCTCGACCTGCTCTTCAACAATGCCGGCAACAATGTCCCGGGCACGCCCTTCGAGGAGCTGACGGCCGAGCAGTGGTTCACGGTCGTGAATGTGAACCTCAACGGCGTCTTCCTGGTGGCGCATGCGGCCTTCAGGATGATGGCGAAGCAGACGCCCCAAGGTGGGCGCATCATCAACAACGGCTCGATCAGCGCCCATGCGCCGCGGCCGGGCAGCGCGCCCTATACCGCCACCAAGCACGCGGTGACGGGGCTGACGAAATCCATGAACCTCGATGGACGGCGCTTCGACATCGCGGTCGGGCAGATCGACATCGGCAATGCCGCCACCCCGATGGCCGAGCGCATGGCGCGCGGCGTGCCGCAGGCGGATTGGTCGATCAAGGCCGAGCCGCTGATGGATGTGGACCATGTCGGCACCGCCGTTGCGCAGATGGCGGCCTGGCCGCTGGCGACCAATGTGCTGACCATGACGATCATGGCCACCAAGATGCCCTATGTCGGGCGCGGCTGATCCCATGCGGTCGCTGCAGGGCCCAGGCGCCGCGCTGGGCTGGATGGCGACGCAGAACCTTGGGGCGCCGAGCACCGGAAGCGTGAATCGCATGGGAAGAAATCAATGAACAAGCTGGATCTTCAGGGCCGCGTCGCCATCGTCACCGGGGGCGCGCGCGGCATCGGCCTCGCCGTCGCGCGGCGCATGGTCGCCTCCGGCGCCGC
Source organism: Roseomonas sp. TF40 (assembly GCF_057219975.1). Lineage (NCBI taxonomy): Bacteria > Pseudomonadati > Pseudomonadota > Alphaproteobacteria > Acetobacterales > Roseomonadaceae > Roseomonas > Roseomonas sp. TF40. The sequence goes on from NZ_JBXVVR010000001.1 coordinate 1,230,476, forward strand.
CGTCTCGATCTGGGATGCCGACCCGGCCAAGACCGAGGAAAGCCGCGCCGCACTCGCCGCCGAGGGGCGCGTCACGGCCGAGGTGCTCGACCTGACGGATGAGGTCGCGGTGGCCGAGGCCACGGCCAAGACCGCCGCCGCGCATGGCAAGATCGACGTGCTGGTGAACAATGCCGGCATCACCGGCGGCAACATGCCGGTCACCGAGATCCCGCCCGACCAATGGCGCCGGGTGATGGAGGTGAACCTCACCGCGCCCTTCCTGGTGGCACGCGCCGTGGTGCCGCATCTGGTGGCCGCCGGCTGGGGCCGGGTGGTGAATGTCGCCTCGGTCGCGGGCAAGGAGGGCAACCCCAACGCCGCCCACTACTCCGCCAGCAAGGCCGGGCTGATCGGGCTGACGAAGTCGCTGGCGAAGGAGCTCGCCACCAAGGGCGTGCTAGTGAATTGCGTGACACCGGCCGCGGCCAAGACCGACATCTTCAACCAGATGACGGAACAGCACATCGCCTTCATGCTCTCGAAGATCCCGATGGGCCGCTTCGTGGAGGTGGAGGAGATCGCCGGGCTGATCTGCTGGCTCTGCACGCCCGATTGCTCCTTCTCCACCGGCGCGACCTTCGACATCTCGGGCGGCCGCGCCACCTTCTGACCCCCAGGGAGACCCCGCCATGCGCCCGCTGCTGACGCTGCTGCTGCTCAGCCTGCCGCTGCTGCCGGCCGAGGCAGCCGACCCGATGGCGGGGCGCGAGGCGGCGGCGCAATGGTGCGCCGCCTGCCACCGCGTGGCGGCCGACGGCCCCGGGCCGATGAGCGACGCCGCGCCGAGCTTCGCCGCCATCGCCCGCCGGCCGGCGGTGACGGCGGCAGGCCTCTCCACCTTCCTCCGCACGCCCCATGCGACGATGCCCGACCCGCGCGTGACGCTGCGCCAGGCGGAGGACATCGCCGCCTATATCCTCTCCCTGCGTCCGTGAGCGCGCTGCTCGCCGATATCGGCGGGACGAATGCGCGCTTCGCGCTGCTCGATGGGGCCGGGCTCGGCCCGCCGCTGATCCTGCCCGTGGCCGGCTTCGCCACGTCCGAGGCGGCGATGGCGCAGGCGCTGGCGACGCTCGCGCCCGCGGGCGGCGTGAGCCAGGCCGTGCTCGCCATCGCCGGGCCGGTGCCGGAGGATGGCGCGCCCGCGCGCCTGACCAACGCACCCTGGCGCTTCGACGCGGCCGCACTCGCCGCGCGCTTCGGCCTGGCGCGGGTGCGGGTGGTGAACGACTTTCTCGCCCAGGCGCACGCCCTGCCGCATCTGCAGGAGGCTGATCTGCACCGCATCGGCGGCGGCGCGGCCGTGCCCGGCGCGCCGATGCTCGTGCTCGGGCCCGGAACGGGGCTGGGCGCGGCGGGGCTGATCGAAACTCCCGCCGGTCCCCGCGCCGTGCCGACCGAGGGCGGGCATATCGGCCTGGCCGCCGTTGATGCAGAACAGGACAGGGTCATCGCCGCGCTGCGCCGGCGTGCCGGCCGCGCCGGGGCGGAGGAAGCGCTTTCGGGCCGTGGCCTCGCCGCGCTGCACGCCATCCTGGCCGAGTTGCAGGGCGCGCAGGTGCCGGCGCGCGACGCCGCCGCCGTGATCGCCGCAGCCCCGGACTGCCCCATCGCCGCTGCGACGGAGGCGATGTTCCTCGACCTGCTCGCCGGTTATGCGGGCGACATGGCGCTGGCCTGGGGGGCACGCGGCGGCGTCTTCCTTGGCGGCGGCATCCTGCCGCGGCTGCTGGCGCGGCTTGATGCCGCGCGCTTCCGCGCGCGCTTCGAGGCCAAGGCGCCGATGGCGGGCTACATGGCGGGCATCCCGCTCGCCATCGTCCTGCATCCCCTGCCTGCCTTTCTCGGGCTCGCGGCCCTGGCGCGGCAGGGGCCGGGCTGAGCCGCGCCAATTTCTGCTGCGGTGCAGCGAAGCGGCTTCAAATAGCGCGCATGATCGGGCAGATTGTGTCATAGGCCACGGGGCTGCGTGCCATACACGAACGCCGCCGGGCCGCTGCCCGATGCCGATGACCATGAAGGACGCGATGCGATGGATACCCCGACGAAACCTGGCGAGGCGCCCTTCGCCAGCGTCCAGCCGTTGCGCGATGCCATCCTGCACAAGCTGACCTACGACCTCGGCAAGAGCCGCCTCGGCGCGCTGGATCGGGATTGGTTCGTGGCCACCGCGCTGGCGGTGCGCGACCGCATCGTCGACCGCTGGATCGACCTGACGCGCGCCACCTACGATTCCGGGGCGAAACAGGTCTACTACCTCAGCCTCGAATTCCTCATCGGCCGCCTGCTGCGCGACAATGTCTGCAATCTCGGCCTGGTCGGCGAGCTGCGCGACGCGCTCGACCAGCTCGGCGTGGATGCGGAACGTCTGCGCATCGCCGAGCCCGACGCCGCACTCGGCAATGGCGGCCTCGGGCGGCTCGCCGCCTGCTTCATGGAAAGCATGGCCACGCTCGGCATCCCCGCCTTCGGCTACGGCATCCGCTACGATCATGGCCTGTTCCGCCAGGCGATCCGCGATGGCTGGCAGCATGAATACCCCGAGGATTGGCTGAAATTCGGCAACCCCTGGGAATTCGCCCGGCCCGAGATCGTGCATTCCATCGGCTTCGGCGGCTCGGTCGATGCGGTGACAGTGAGCGAGGCGCGCATCAAGCATGTCTGGCGCCCGGCCGAGACGGTGCAGGCCGTGGCCTATGACACGCCGATCGTGGGCTGGCGCGGGGCGCATGTGAACACGCTGCGCCTGTGGTCCGCCAAGGCCACGGACGAGCTGCGGCTCGACGCCTTCAACCAGGGCGACCACATCGGCGCGCTGGCCGCGCGCGTGCAGGCGGAGAGCATCTCGAAGCTGCTCTACCCCTCCGATGAGAGCAGCGCGGGGCAGGAGCTGCGGCTGCGCCAGGAATACTTCTTCTCCTCCGCCGCGCTGCAGGACCTCGTGCGCCGGCACCTGCGCGTCTATGGCGATTTGCGCAGCCTGCCCGACCGCGTCTCGATCCAGCTGAACGACACGCACCCCTCCATCGTGGTGCCCGAGCTGCTGCGCATCCTGCTCGACCTGCACGACCTGCCCTGGGACGAGGCCTGGGACATCACGCGCCGGACCATCAGCTACACCAACCACACCCTGCTGCCCGAGGCGCTGGAAAGCTGGCCCGTGCCGCTGATGGAGCGCCTGCTGCCGCGCCACATGCAGCTGATCTACCTGATCAACGCCTTCCACCTGGACGAGGTGCGCGACCGCTTCCCCCATGACGGGCGGCTGATGGCCTCGGTCTCGCTGATCGAGGAAGGCTATGGCCGGCGCGTGCGCATGGGCCACCTGGCCGTGGTGGGCTCGCACAAGGTGAATGGCGTCTCGGCGCTGCATTCCGAGCTGCTGAAGCAGACGGTCTTCGCCGATTTCCACCTGCTCTTCCCCGGCAAGCTCACCAACAAGACCAACGGCATCACCTTCCGCCGCTGGCTGCAGCAGTGCAATCCGGGCCTGACGGGGTTGCTGGTCGAGGCCTGCGGGGCCGAGGTGCTGGACAAGCCCGAAGCGCTGCGCAAGCTGATCCCGCTGGCCGATGACACGGCGTTCCAGCAGAGGTTCATGGCCGCGAAGCGCGTCAACAAGCAGGCGCTGGCGGCGCTGGTGCGCGACCAGCACCAGCTGAAGGTGGATCCGGACGCGCTGTTCGACGTGCAGATCAAGCGGATCCACGAATACAAGCGCCAATTGCTGAACGTGCTGGAGGCCGTGGCCCTCTACGACGAGATCCGCAGCCAGCCGACCAAGTCCTGGGTGCCGCGGGTGAAGTTCTTCTCCGGCAAGGCGGCCAGCAGCTATCACCGCGCCAAGCTCATCATCAAGCTCGCGCATGATGTCGCGCGCGTGGTCAATTCCGACCCCACGGTGCGCAACCTGCTGAAGGTGGTGTTCCTGCCGAACTACAACGTCTCCCTGGCGGAAATCATCGTCCCGGCCGCCGATCTCTCGGAGCAGATCTCGACGGCCGGCATGGAGGCCTCGGGCACCGGCAACATGAAGTTCGCGCTCAACGGCGCGCTCACCATCGGCACGCTCGACGGCGCCAATGTCGAGATCAAGGAGCATGTCGGCGACGACAACATCTTCATCTTCGGCCTGAGCACGGCGGAAGTCGGCCAGCGCCGCGCCGAGGGCTGGCGCGGCGAGACCGCGATCGGCCAGTCGCGCCGCCTGAAGGAGGTTCTCGACCAGATCGAGGACGGCGTCTTCTCCCCCGATGACCGCGACCGCTACAAGGATCTCGTCGCGGCGCTGCGCGGCAACGACTACTTCATGGTGGCCGCCGATTTCGACAGCTACTTCGAAGCGCAGCGTGCCGTCGGCCGGCGCTGGCGCGACCGCGCCTCCTGGGCCCGCGCCGCCATTCTGAACACGGCGAACATGGCCTGGTTCTCCTCCGACCGCACCATCGCGGAATATGCCGAGGAGATCTGGAACGTGCCGGTGCGCCGATGATCGCGGAGGGCTGAGCCGGTGGACCCCTGGCGCACGCCGCAGGCGGAGGTGGATGCCCTGCTCGGCGCGCGCCATGGCGACCCCTTCGCCCTGCTCGGCCCGCACGCGGCGCCTGGCGGCGTCGTCATCCGCGCCTTCGTGCCGCATGCGGCGACGCTGCAGGCGCTCGATGCGCAGGGCGGCGTGCATGACCTGCCGCGCCGCCAGGACGCGTTGTTCGAAGGCCTGCTCCCCGGTGCGCGCCTGCCCCTCGCCTATCGCCTGCGCGCGGCGAATGAAGGCGGCGCCTGGGAGATCGAGGACCCCTACCGCTTCGGCCCCACCCTTGGCCCGCTCGACGATCATCTGCTGGTCGAGGGCACGCATCGGCGTCTGCATGAACGCCTCGGCGCGCATCCCACGGTCCATGAAGGCGTCGCGGGCACGCGCTTCGCCGTCTGGGCACCCAAGGCGGCGCGCGTCTCCCTGGTCGGCCAGTTCAACGACTGGGACGGGCGCATGCACCCGATGCGCAAGCGGCTCGACAGCGGGCTGTGGGAGTTGTTCCTGCCCGGCATCGGTGCCGGCGCGGCCTACAAGTTCGAGATCCTCTCCCGTGAGGGCGTGGTGCTGCCGCTCAAGGCCGACCCCTTCGGCCGGGCGGCGGAGCTGCGTCCGTCCACCGCCTCCCTCGTCGCGGCCGATGACGCCTTCTCCTGGCAGGACGCGGCCTTCCTTGCCGCGCGCGCGCAGCGCCAGTCCCGCCGCGCGCCGATCTCGATCTATGAGGTGCACGCCCCCTCCTGGCGGATGCACCCCGATGGGCGTTTCTACGACTGGGACGAGCTGATCGCCTCGCTCATCCCCTATGTCGCCGGGATGGGCTTCACCCATGTGCAGCTGATGCCGGTGATGGAACATCCGCTCGATGCGAGCTGGGGCTACCAGCCGATCGGGATGCATGCGCCGACCGCGCGGCTCGGTGACCCCGCCGGCCTGAAGCGCTTCGTCGATGCCTGCCACGCGCAGGGCATCGGCGTGATCCTCGACTGGGTGCCGGCGCATTTCCCGCAGGACCAGCACGGGCTGATCCGCTTCGATGGCGGCACGCTCTACGAACACCCCGACCCGCGCCGCGGCTTCCATGCCGGCTGGGGCACCGCGACCTATGATTTCGGGCGCACCGAGGTGGCGGCCTTCCTCGCCTCCAACGCGCTGTACTGGATCGACGAGTTCCATGCCGATGGGCTGCGCGTCGATGCCGTCTCGACCATGGTGCATCTCGACCATGGCCGCGCGCCGGACGAATGGACGCCCAATCCCGATGGCAGCACCGAGAACCACGAGGCCATCGCCTTCCTCCGCCAGGTCAATGCGCTGGTGGCGGAGGAACATCCCGGCGCGGCCATGATCGCCGAGGAGGCGACCGCCTTCCCCGGCGTCTCGCGCCCCGCGGCCCAGGGCGGGCTCGGCTTCCAGTTCAAGTGGAACATGGGCTGGATGAACGACATGCTGCGCTACGTGGCGCTCGACCCCGTGCACCGGCGCTGGCACCACAACCTGGTCACCTTCAGCCTGATGTACGCCTTCAACGAGGATTTCGTGCTGCCGCTGAGCCATGATGAGGTGGTGCACGGCAAGGGCACGCTGCTCGGCCGCCTGCCCGGCGATGACTGGCAGCGCTTCGCGACGCTGCGCGCGCTCTATGGCTTCATGTGGGGCCATCCGGGCAAGAAGCTGCTGTTCATGGGCGGCGAGATCGCGCAATGGCGCGAATGGTCGGAGACGCGCGAGCTCGATTGGTGGCTGCTGCGCCACGCCCCGCACCAGGGCGTGCAGGCCCTGTTGCGCGACCTCAACGGGCTCTACCGCACCCACCCCGCGCTGCATGCCCGCGATGCCGAGCCCGATGGCTTCCGCTGGATCGATCCCGACGATGCCGAGCGCTCGGTCTTCACCTGGCTGCGCTTCGGGGCAGCGGGCGACCTGCCCGTGGCGGTGGCGGCGAACTTCACGCCCGTAGTGCGGGAGGGCTATCGCATCGGCCTGCCGCATCCGGGCGTCTGGCGCGAGATTCTCAACAGCGATGCAACCGTCTATGGCGGCTCGGGCGTGGGCAACCTAGGCGCCGTCGTCGCGAAAGATGAGCCCTGGCAGGGATTTCCCGCCTCGGCCACACTGGTTTTGCCGCCACTGGCCACGATATGGCTCCAGGCCGAGGAGAGCGGTGCGACGCCGCCGGGGGAGACAGAGGATGCCGCACTCTAGGGCAGCAGATACGGGCCCCGCGCCGCTGGCGCGTGGCGCCATGGCCTTCGTGCTGGCCGGCGGGCGCGGCTCGCGCCTCATGGAACTCACCGACCGGCGCGCCAAGCCGGCGGTCTATTTCGGCGGCAAGTCGCGCATCATCGACTTCGCGCTCTCCAACGCCATGAATTCGGGCATCCGTCGCATCGCGGTGGCGACGCAGTACAAGGCGCACAGCCTGATCCGCCACCTGCAGCGCGGCTGGAACTTCCTGCGCCCCGAGCGCAACGAGACCTTCGACATCCTGCCCGCCAGCCAGCGTGGCGAGGGGGCCAACTGGTATCTCGGCACCGCGGATGCGGTCTACCAGAACATCGACATCATCGAGGATCTCGCGCCGCGCCACATCGTCCTGCTCGCCGGCGACCACATCTACAAGCAGGACTACGAGAAGATGCTGCAGCAGCACGTCGAGACCGGCGCCGACGTGACCGTGGGCTGCATCGCCGTGCCGCGGATGGATGCGCGCGGCTTCGGCGTGATGCATGTGGATGGCGACAGCCGCATCGTCGATTTCGTCGAGAAGCCCGCCAACCCGCCGGGCATTCCAGGGCGCGAGGACCAGGCCCTGGCCTCCATGGGCATCTATGTCTTCGACACCAAGCTGCTCTTCGACCAGTTGCGGCGCGATGCCGCCGACCCGAACAGCGAACGCGATTTCGGCCGCGACATCATCCCCTACCTGGTCAGGAACGGGAAGGCGGTGGCGCATCGCTTCGAGGCCTCCTGCGTGCGCTCCCGCGCCGAGGACAAGCCCTATTGGCGCGATGTCGGCACGCTCGACGCCTATTGGGAGGCCAATATCGACCTCACCGATGTCGTCCCCCAGCTTGATCTCTACGACCGCGACTGGCCGATCTGGACCTATGCCGAGGTCGTGCCGCCGGCGAAATTCGTGCATGACCTCGACGGCCGGCGTGGTGAGGCCGTGGCCTCGCTGATCTCGGGCGGGTGCATCGTCTCGGGCGCGCAGGCGCGGCGGTCGCTGATGTTCACCGGCGTGCATGTGCACTCCTTCGCCAAGGTCGAGGGCGCGGTGATCCTGCCCTATGTCGATGTCGGGCGCGGCGCGCGGCTGACCAACGTCATCATCGACCGCGGCGTGAAGATCCCGGACGGCATGGTGATCGGCGAGGATCCGATCGAGGATGCGCGGCGCTTCCGCCGCACGGAAAAGGGCATCTGCCTGGTGACGCAGGCGATGCTCGATCGCATCGCTGGATGAACCCGATGCGTTCAACCAAGCCTACGGCCCGCAAGGGCCGAGCGTCCCGGTCGGAGCACTGCTCCGACGCGCCGCCGCCGATGCGGCGAAGCCCAGGCCGCAGATGCGGCCGCCCGGCGTCTGAGGGCATCAGAACATGACGCTGCGGGTTCTCTCCGTCGCGTCCGAATGCGTGCCGCTGGTCAAGACCGGCGGCCTCGCGGATGTGGTCGGCGCGCTGCCCGCGGCCCTGGCGAAGCAGGACATTCGCGTCACCACGCTGCTGCCCGGCTATCCGGCGGTGATGGCGGCGCTGGGCGGCGGGCGGGCGCTGAAGCGCATCGATGATCTCTTCGGCGGTCCCGCCCGGCTGCAGCGTGGCGAGGCCGCGGGGCTCGACATCATCGCCATCGATGCGCCGCACCTCTTCATGCGGCCGGGCAACCCCTATCTCGGGCCGGAGGGCGGCGAGTGGGGCGACAATGGCGTGCGCTTCGCCGCCCTGGGCGCCATCGCTGCCCTGGTCGCCACGGGCGGCCTGCGCGGGCTCAATTTCGATGTCATGCACGCGCATGACTGGCAGGCGGGCCTCGCCCCCGCCTATCTTCGTTTCGCGGGCGTGGAGAAGCGCCCGCCCTCGATCTTCACCGTGCACAACCTCGCCTTCCAGGGGAAATTCCCGATCGGGCTCTTCCCGGTGCTCGGCCTGCCTCCCGCCGCGCTCGACCTCGCCGGGCTCGAATATTTCGGCACGCTCGGCTACCTCAAGGCCGGGCTGTGGTACGCGGACCGCATCACCACCGTCTCCCCCACCTATGCCGCCGAGATCCGTGCGCCGGAGGCGGGCATGGGGCTGGATGGATTGTTGCGTGGCCGGTCCGGCGCGCTCTCGGGCATCCTCAACGGCATCGATGACGAATCCTGGGATCCGCGCACGGATCCCGCGCTGGTGGCGAATTTCGGGGCCGGGGACGCCGCCCCGCGCGCCGCCAACAAGGCCGAGTTGCAGCGCCGGCTTGGACTGAATGTGGACCCCGACGCGCCGCTCTACGCCTTCGTCGGGCGGCTGACCTGGCAGAAGGGCGTGGATCTCATCCTGGGCGCGCAATACACGCTGATGGAGCAGGGCGCGCAGCTGGTCTTTCTCGGCACGGGCGAATGGGGGCTGGAGAAAGGCTGCCGCGATGCCGCACTCGCGCATCCCGGCCGCGTGGCCAGCGTCATTGCCTTCGATGAGGGGCTCGCGCGGCTGATCTATGGCGGCGCCGATGTGATGCTGGTGCCCAGCCGCTTCGAGCCCTGCGGCCTCGCGCAGCTTTGCGCGCTGCGCTACGGCGCGCTGCCGCTGGTCGCGCATGTCGGCGGACTGGTCGATACCGTGATCGACGCGAATGAGATGGCGCTGGCCGAGGGCTGCGCCACGGGCGTGCATTTCTCACCCACCACGCGGGAGATGCTGGAAGCCGCCATCACGCGCATGAACGCGCTGTGGCGGGATCGCGACGCCTTCGTGCGCACCCAGGCGAATGCGCTGCGTGCCGATGTGTCCTGGGCGCGCTCCGCCGCGCGCTATGCGGCGCTCTACCGCGACGCCATCGCGCATGCGGCTTGAGGCCGGAAGGCCCGAGCCGCTCGGCGTCACGCTGACGCCGGGCGGTGCGAACATCGCCATCCCCGCGCCGGATGCCAGCGCGGTCTTCTTCTGCATCTTCGACGACCAGGACAGGGAAGTGGCCCGGCTGCGCCTGCCGCAACGGCAGGACGCGGTGCATTTCGGCCATGTCGCGGGGCTCACCGCCGGGGCGCGCTACGGGTTGCGCGCGGAGGGGCCGTGGGATCCCGCGCGCGGGCATCGCTTCAACCCCGCCAAGCTGCTCATCGACCCCTGGGCGCGCGCGCTCGACCGCCCCTTCGCGCTGCATCCGGCGCTGTTCGACACGGGCGAGACGCCGGAGCCGACCGACAGCGCCCCCTTCCTGCCCAAGGCGGTGCTGACCGCGCCGCTGCCGCCCGCGCATCGCCCTGCCCCGGCCGGGCCACAGGTGATCTACGAACTGCATGTGCGCGGCTTCACCGCGCAGCATCCGGCGATCCCCGCCGCACAGCGCGGCACCTTCGCGGGCCTCGCGCATCCGGCGGCGCGCGCGCATCTCAAGCGGCTCGGCGTGACGATGGTGGAGTTGCTGCCCAGCGCCTCCTGGATCGATGAGCGGCACCTGCCGCCGCTCGGCCTGACCAACTACTGGGGCTACAACCCGGTCGCGCTGCTTGCCCCCGATCCGCGCCTCGCGCCGGGCGGCATGGCGGAGGTGCGAGAGGCCATCGCGGCGCTGCAGGCCGATGGCATCGCGGTGATCCAGGATGTGGTGTTCAACCACACGGGCGAGGGCGATCACCTTGGCCCCACGCTCAGTCTCAAGGGCCTGGGCAATGCGGGCTTCCATCGCCTGCTGCCCGATGCGCCACGGCATTACGTGAACGATGCCGGCTGCGGCAACACCCTCGCGCTCGATCGCCCCTGGCCGCTGCGCCTCGTCATGGACGCGCTGCGGCACTGGGCGGCGCAGGCGGGGCTGGATGGCTTCCGGCTCGACCTCGCGACCACGCTGGCGCGGCGCGACCACGGCTTCGATCGCGCCGCCCCCCTGCTGTCCGCCATGCGCCAGGACCCGCTGCTGCGCGAGAGGCTGATCATCGCCGAGCCCTGGGATATCGGCCCGGATGGCTACCAGCTGGGCCGCTTTCCCGCCGGCTGGGGCGAGTGGAATGATCGCTTCCGCGACGATGTGCGCCGCTTCTGGCGCGGCGATGCCGGCATGGTCGGCGCGCTCGCCACGCGGCTTGCCGGTTCGGCCGATGCCTTCGGGCCCAGGCCTTCCTCCGACAGCGTGAACTTCATCACGGCGCATGACGGCTTCACCCTGCGCGACCTGGTTTCCTTCGCGGCCAAGCACAACGAGGCCAATGGCGAGCAGAACCGCGACGGCACGGACGCCAACCATTCCTGGAACAATGGCGCGGAAGGCGAGAGCGCCGATCCTGCCATCGGCGCGCGCCGGGCGGCCGATGCGCGCGCGCTGCTCGCCACGCTGCTGACCGCGCGCGGCACGCCGATGCTCACCATGGGCGACGAGGCCGGGCGCAGCCAGGGCGGCAACAACAACGCCTATGCGCAGGACAATGCGCGGAGCTGGTTCGACTGGGCGGGCGCGGACACGGCGCTGGTCGATTTCACCGCACGCCTGATCGCCGCGCGCCGCGCCCATCCCGCGCTGTATGGCGCGACGCCGCTGAGCGGCGCACAGGACGCGGATGGCCAGCCCGACGTCGCCTGGCTGCGGCCTGAGGGCGGCACGATGCAGGGCCAGGATTGGCACGATCCGGACCGTCGCGCCCTGCTGATGCTGCTCCAGTCCGGCGAGGATCGCTGCTTGGTCGCGTTCAATGCCGGCGCGGCGCTGCCGCTGCGCCTGCCCCCGCCGCGCCCCGGCCAGCACTGGACGCTGCTGGCCGACAGCGCCGACCCGCAAGCCCGCGCGCTGCCGAGCACCCTACCCGCCCGCGCCGTGCTGCTGCTGGCCGAGACGCCACGCAGCCCGCGCGCGCAGGACGACCCGGCCGCGCTGCGCCACCTCGCGCGCGCGGCCGGCATCGCGACCAGCTGGCATGCCATTTCGGGCGAGCGCCACCTCGTCCCACCCGACACGCTGCGCGCGCTGCTCGGCGCGCTCGACCTGCCGGCCGACAGCGCAGGCGAGATGCGCGACAGCCTCGCGCGGCTCGCCACGCCGCGCGCGCTGCCGCCTTCCCTCACCTGCCGCAGCGATGGCGAGGCGCTGCTGCCGATGGCGCTGGCCGACAAGCCGCTCCGCCTGCTGCTGCGCGACGAGGCGGGCGAGGAGCGCGTGCTCGACATCGCGCCCGAGGCTGGCAGCACCCACCGCGTCATCCGCGCCGATGGCAGCGCCGGGGCCGAGCGGCTGGTGGCGCTGCCGCGCCTGCCGGAAGGCCGTTACACGCTGCGCGACGCGGCGGCGCCCGAGACCGCCTGCCACCTCGCCATCGTCCCGCCGCGCTGCTTCCTGCCCGAGCCCTTGCACCAGGGCGCGCGGCGCTTCGGCCTCGCCGCGCAGCTCTATGCGCTGCGCCGTGCGGAGGACCAGGGCATCGGCGATTTCACCGCGCTGGGCGAGATGGCGCGCGGCGCCGCGGCGGAAGGCGCGATGCTGCTCGGCATGAGCCCGCCGCACGCGCTCTTCCCCACCGATCGGACGCGCGCCAGCCCCTATCACCCGAGCGACCGGCGCTTCCTGGATCCGATCTTCCTCGACGTGGCGGCGCTGCCCTTCTTCGCGGATCTGCCCGAGCTGCGCGCCGCGCTGGCGGCCGAGGCGCCGCTCTTCGCCGCCCTGCGGGCGCAGGCGCGCGTCGACCATGCCACCGCCTGGGCGGCGAAGTCGCGCGTGCTGCGCGCGGCCTGGGGGGCGGCGCCCGAGGCCGCGCGCGAAGCGCTTGCGCAGTTCCGCGCCGCGGGTGGCGTGGCGCTGGAGAATTTCTGCCGCTGGAATGCCATCGCGCTCGAGCAGGGCAGCAGCGATTCCCGCCTCTGGCCCGCTGCCCAGCGCCACCCCGCCACCGCCACGGCGGATCCGGGCGAGGTCGCCTTTCACGCCTTCGCCCAGATGCTGGCCGACGCGCAGCTGGCCGCCGCCGGGCAGGCCGGGGCCGGGCTCTATCGCGACCTCGCCGTGGGCGCCGCCCCCGACGGGGCCGAGATCTGGTCCGGCGACATGCGCTTCCTGCCCGGCTTCTCGGTCGGCGCGCCGCCGGATCCCTTCTCGGCCGAGGGCCAGGTCTGGGCCCTGCCGCCGCCCGACCCGCGGCATGGTGCGGCCACCGGCCATGCCGGTTTCGCCCGGCTCATCCGCGCCAATATGCGCCACGCCGCGGCGCTGCGGATCGACCATGTGCTGGGCCTGCGCCGGCTCTTCCTGGTGCCGGAAGGGGCCAAGGGCAGCGAGGGTGCCTATCTCGCCCAGCCCTTCGAGGACCTGCTCGGCCATGTCGCGCTGGAATCGCAGCGCGCGCGCTGCCTGGTGGTGGGCGAGGATCTCGGCACGGTGCCGGAAGGCATGGGCGCGGCGCTGCAAGCCGCCGAGGTGCTTTCCTACCGCGTGCTGTGGTTCGAGCGCCACGGCGGGGGCTTCACCCCGCCCGAACACTGGCCCGCCCGCGCGGCCGCCTGCGTCGCCACACATGACCTGCCCACGCTGGAGGGCTTCTGGAGCGGGGCGGATCTGGCGGAACGCGCCGGGCTTGGCCTGCTCAATGGCGGCGAGGAAGCGGCGCGCCTCGCCGATCGCGCGGCGCTGCTCGCAGCCCTGGCCGCGCAGGGGCTGCTGCCCGAAGGCACCACGCCGGACAGCCCGATGAGCGACGCGCTGGCGGGGGCGATCCATGCGCTGGTGGCGCGCACGCCCGCTGGCCTCATGCTCGCCCAGGCCGAGGATCTGGCGGGCGAGGCGGTGGCGGTGAACCTGCCCGGGACGGATCGCGAGCGGCCGAATTGGCGCCAGCGCCTGGGCGTGCCGGTGGCCGATCTCACGGCGCTGCCCCGCGCCCGGGCGATCCTCGCGGCCATGCGCCTGTCCCGGGGCTGACAGCAGCCCGCACGCGGCGCAAATTGCGGCCGCGATCAAGGGAAACGCCGCCACATGTCCGATGAAGCCGCCCAGAAATACCAGACGCTGCATGAGCTGGTGAAGGCCGCGAAGCTCAAGCTCAACGCCAACATCTGGGACTACCTGGTCGGTGCGACCGAGACCGAGACGACGATGCAGCGCAACCGCGCCGCACTCGATTCCATCGCCTTCCGCCCGCGCGTGCTGCGCGATGTCAGCACCGTGGATTGCACGGGCGACTTCCTCGGCAAGCGGCGCATCCGCCTGCCCGTGGCGCTGGCCCCGGTGGGTTCGCTCGACAGTTTCGAGGCCGGTGGGGCGGGCACGGCGGGGCGTGCGGCTTCGGCCTTCGGCGTGCCGATCATCGTCAGCTCCGTGACCCAGCCGGGGCTCGAAGGCTCGGCCGCCGCGACCCCGGGCCCCAAGGTCTTCCAGCTCTATGTGCGCGGCGATGCCGGCTTCATCGACGACCATGTGAAGCGCGCGATGGACAGCGGCTATGACGCCTTCGCCATCACCGTGGACACGGCGCATTACTCGCGCCGCGAACGCGACATCGCCAAGCGCTTCGTCAAGCATTGGCGCTTCCGCAACACCGGCATGAACTTCCAGGCGTCGCTCTCCTGGGCCGATATCGCCCGCTTCCGCGAGGTGCACCCGAACGTCACGCTGATCCTCAAGGGCATCGGCTGCGGCGAGGATGCCGAGATCGCCGTGCAGCATGGCGTGCAGGTGGTCTATGTCTCCAACCATGGCGGGCGGCAGCTCGACCATGGGCGCGGCTCGCTGCAGGTGCTGCCGGAGGTCGTGCAGGCCGTGGGCGGGCGCGCGCGGGTGTGGATGGATGGCGGCATCAGCCGCGGGACGGATCTGGTGAAGGCTATCGCGCTGGGCGCCGAGCTGGTGGGCATCGGCCGGCTGTATTGCTACGGCCTGGCGGCGGATGGCGAGGCCGGCGTGCGGCGCGTGCTGGAATTGCTGGAGGATGAGGTGCAGACCTGCCTCGGCCTGCTGGGGGCAACCAGCTTCGCGGCGGTGACGCCGGCGATGCTCTCGGCCGCGACGCCGGTCGCGCAGCCGCATGTCCATTCCGCCTTCCCGCTGCTCGCCGAGCCCGAGCGGGGCTACTGAATGACCGGGCGCCTCGCCGCGCTGCTGCTGCTGGGCGCCCTGCCGCTGGCCGGTGAGGCGCTGGCGCAGGCCGCCCAACAGCGCCCGCAGCGCCCGGCACCCGCGCGCCCCGCGCCCACGGCCCGGCCGCCCGTCACCATCGAGCCACTGGCGCCCCTGCCTGCCCCCCCGGTGCAGCGCCAGCTCACTTTGGCGGAACTCGGCCAGCCGGCCGGGCTCGGCTTCGACATGGCGGGGCAGGACATCCTGTTCCCCCTGCCGGCGGGGCTTCCGCTGCAGGGCCTGCGGCTGAACTTCACGGCCGAGCTGACCGCCCCCTTCGGCGGGCGCCAGGCGGTGGAGGTCAGCGTCAATGGCCGGCTGCTCGGCGCGCTCGCCTTCGCGGAAGGTGCCACCAGGCTGGGCTTCGAGGCGCTGATCCCGGCCGAGGATGTGGCGCGCAACCCGGCCGCGCTCGCGGTGCGGGTGCGCCTGGTCGAGATCGGGGCCCCGTCCGGCGCGCAGGCCAAGCTGCTGCCCGGCAGCCACCTCGCCCTGCCCCTGCCGACCACAGCGCCGAGCCTCGCCACGCTGCTCGCTGCCCTGCCGCCGCGCGTGCTGGTGGTGGTCGCGCCCGGCGCGGTGCCGGCCGAAGAAGCCGCCGCCGCGCTGCGCATCGCGCTCGGCCTCGCCGCGACGGGGCGGGAGGTCCGCTTCGGCACCGGCACCCCGCCCGGGCCCGTCGCCGGCCCTGGCGGGTCGCGGGTGTGGGAGACCGGCACCGTCGTGGTCGGCGCCCCCGTGCAGGGGGCCGAGGTGCGGCGCATCGCCGATGTGCCGGTGCTGCTGCTGGGTGGCGCCCTGGCCGAGCGCAGCGCCGGGCTGCTGGAAGGCCCCTGGCGCGCCGTGCTCGGCGGCACGGGCCTGCAGGTGGTGCGGGCCGAGACCGCCCCGCCGCCCGCCACCCTGCCCTTCCCCGCCTTGCCGCCGCAGGAGGGGGCGCGCGCCGAATGGCGGCTCGGCTTCTCGATGCGCGACCTGCCTGCCGGCACCGCGCCCCGCACGCTGGAATTGGCGCTGCACGCCCCGCCCGGCAGCCGCGCCAATGCTTCGGTGACGCTGAACGAGGTGGTGCTCGGCGCGCTGCCCGTGCCGGCGGAGGGGCGGGTGCGCTTCGCCCTGCCGGTGCCGGCGCCGCTGCTCGGCTTCGACAACCAGATCCGCATCGCCCTGCACCGCGAGGCCGGCCCCGGCGGCCCGGCGCAGCTTCTGCCCGAGAGCGGCCTGCGCCTCGCCCCGGCGGACCGCGTGCGGCAATTC
The DNA here is from genome assembly GCF_057219975.1 of Roseomonas sp. TF40. Classification (NCBI taxonomy): domain Bacteria; kingdom Pseudomonadati; phylum Pseudomonadota; class Alphaproteobacteria; order Acetobacterales; family Roseomonadaceae; genus Roseomonas; species Roseomonas sp. TF40. Next base: position 1,246,611 of record NZ_JBXVVR010000001.1, read on the forward strand.
CTGGACCTGCCGCCGGCCTTCGCCGCGGGGGTGGAGGTCATCCTCGACGCGCCGGGCGGCGTGGCGCCGGCGGAGAGCCTCGCCCCCGCGCTGTGGCTGCTGCGCCGCCTCGCCCCGCCCGGCACGCCGATCCGCGTGACGCTGCAGGATCCGAGCCAGCCGGCGCGGCCCACGGGGCCCTTCCTCGCCCTCACGGCCCTGCCGCCCGAGGGCAGCGCGCCGCCGCTGCGCTTCGAGCCCGGCCGGCTGGAACTGCGCGAGGTCGCCAGCCAGCGTGTGCTGGAACTCGGCGGGATCGAGCGGATCTGGGCGGCGCAAATCGTCGAGGCCACGGGCCAGCCCGGGCTGTGGCTCCGCGCCCCGGCGACGCCCCCCGCCCTCACCCCCGCGCCGCCGCTGCTCGACCGGGGCGATGTGGCGCTGATCGGGCGGGAGGGCGTGGCGCTGGCCTGGCAGGCCGCCCCCCTGCCGACGCCACCCGCCGCCGCCTTCACCCCCTTGGCGGCCCCGGCCCCTGCCCCGGCCGTGCCCGCCCCGGCGCCCCCTGCAGCAAGCGAGCCGAGCTTCGTGCAGCGCTGGCGCCCGGTGGTGGCGGGGCTGATCTGGGTGATCGGCTTCGGGCTGGTGGTCTATGCGATGGCCAATCCGCGGCGCGAGTGGCGGCCCACGCGGCGGGCCGGCCCGGTGACGTGACCGCGACCGATCCCGTGCCGCAGGTGGTCTTCATCCATTTGCCCAAGGTCGGGGGGATGAGCCTGCAGAATGCCATCACCGCCGCCCTGCCGCCCGGCCAGGCGCTGCGCATCGGCGACGAGGCCGAGCGCGCCGCCTTCCTGGCGCTCTCCGCGGCGGATCTGGCGCGCTACCGCTTCATCGGCGGCCATGTCAGCCTGGCGGAGGCCCTACCCCGCGCCCGGCAAGGGGCGCGCTTCGTGGCGCTGCTGCGCGACCCGGTGGCGCGGCTGGTCTCGGCCTTCAACTACATGGCGAGCTGGCCGGACCACCCGCTGCATGCCGAGTTCCGCGACCTCGGCTTCGCGGATTTCGTCGAGCGTTCGGGCATGCGGCTGGCCGGGCAGGCCTGCCGGCAACTCACCGGGGCCGCCACCGCGGCGGCGGCCATCCCGATCCTGGAGGCGCGCTACGCCCTGGTGGCGACCACGCCGAACCTCCCGATCCTGGGCCGTGCCGTCGCCAGCTGGCTCGGCCTGCCCCCGCCGGTGATCGGGCGGGAGAACGTGACAAGCGGCCAGGGCCGCATCGACCTCGACAGCGCGACCTGCGCGGCGCTGCTGGAGGTGACGCAGGAGGACCGCGCCCTCTACGCCCATGTCGCCGCCTATCACGGCGGCGTGCTGCAACGCGCGCCTTGAGCCACAACCACGACAGGAGACACGCCCATGCTGCACATCATCGCCATCCTCACCGCCAAGCCCGGCATGCGGGAGGAGATGCTGGCCATCTTCCGCGCCAACATCCCGGCCGTGCTGGCCGAGGAGGGCTGCATCGAATACCGCCCTGTGATCGATGCCGAGGGCATCGGCGCGCCGCAGACGCCGCTCGGCCCCGACACCTTCATGGTGATCGAGAAATGGTCGAGCCTCGCCACCTTCCGCGCGCATGGCGCGGCGCCGCACATGGTCGCCTATGCCGCCCGCGTGCGCGACATGCTGGCGGGCCGCGTCATCCATGTGCTGAGCGACGCGGCTTGACGCCTACCCGCGCGCGATCGACGCGCGCAGCACCGACAGCGCCTCCTCGATCATCGCCGCACTGACATCAAGATGCGTGCAGGCGCGGATGCGCCCGCCGAGCATGGACAGGTGCACGCCCTCGGCACGGGCGCGGCGCACCACCTCGGCGGTGGCGAGGCCCGTGCCGGAGACGTCGAAGAACACCAGATTCGTGTCCGGCGTCTCCACCGCCACGCCCGGGATCTGCGCGAGGCCGCGTGCGAGCGCCTTGGCGTTCGCATGGTCATCGGCGAGGCGCTCGATGTGGTGGTCCAGCGCATGGCTGCACCCGGCCGCGCAGATGCCCGCCTGGCGCATCGCCCCACCCAGGCGCTGCTTCCACCGCCAGGCCGTGTCGATGAAGGCGGCCGAACCGCACAGCACGGCACCGAGCGGCGCGCCGAGCCCCTTGGTGAAGTCGAGCCACACGCTGTCCCAGCCCGCCGTCATCTCGGCGGCGGGGATGCCGGCGGCGACGCAGGCATTCATCAGCCGCGCGCCATCCATGTGGGTCGCCATGCCGTTCTCATGCGCGATGGACGCGATCTGATCGAGCGTCGCCTTGGGCCAGACGGCGCCGCCGCCGATATTCGCCGTCTGCTCCACCTCGACCAGCGCCTGCGGCGGCGTGTGGCGCGACTTGCCGCGGATATGCGCGCGCAGTTCCTCGGGCGCATACATCCCGCGCGCGCCTTTCAGCGGCAGGATCTGGAAGCCGCCGAGCGCGCCATGGGCGCCGCCCTCGCTGGTCAGGATATGCGCCGTCTCATGCGCCAGGATCTCATCGCCCGGGCGGCAATGGGTGAGCGTGGCGGCGACGTTGCACATGGTGCCCGAGGGCATGAAGACCGCCGCTTCCTTGCCCATCAGCGCGGCCATGCGCTCACAGAGCGCGTTCACGGAAGGGTCGTCGCCATTCTGCTCGTCGCCGCAGGGGGCGCGCATCATGGCGTCGAGCATGGCCGGCGTGGGGCGCGTCTGCGTGTCGGAATAGAGGTTCACGCGCACCGGCGGCAGCGCGGCATCGGGCGCCTTCGGCGTGAAGTGAAGCGTGGTCTGCGACAATTCTGAACCGGCCAAGGCGGCGTCTCCTGCGATCTGCCCGCACTATGCCAAAGCGCGGCGCGGGCGATAGGGGCCGGCTTGTCGGCGCGCGGCGTTGGTCCGAACCTTCGCGCATGACCGAACTCGCCCCGCCCCCCACCCGCCTGCAACTCTTCCTGGCCTTCACGGAGGTCGGCCTGTTCGGCTTCGGCGGCGCGGCGGCGCTGGCGCGCAGCGTGATCGTCGAGCGCCGGCGCTGGCTGAGCGAGCGCGACTATGCCGAGATCCTCGCCGCCGGCCAGGTGCTGCCGGGGCCGAATGTGGGCAATACCTCCGTCATGATCGGCCGGCGCTTCCACGGCCTGACCGGCGCGCTGGCGGCGAGCGGCGGCTTCTATGCCGTGCCGCTGCTGCTGCTGACGGGGCTGCTGCTGCTCTATGACCGCTTCGGGGACGAACCCGCCGCCGCGCCCTTCCTGCACGGCATCGCGGCGGCCGCCGCCGGCATGGTGATCGGCACGGCGTTGAAGATGGCGGGCAAGCTCAAGCCGCCGCCAGAGGCGATCGTCATCGGGCTGCTCGCCACCGCGGGGGCGGCCTGGCTGCGCCTGCCGCTGCCGCTGATCGTGCTCGGGCTGGGGCCGGTCGCCATGTGGGCCGCCTGGCGGCGGCTGCGCGCATGAGCGGCGTGGTCCTCGGCCTGCTGCTGACCTTCGCCACGCTCTCGCTGCTGGCGGTGGGGGGTGCCAATGCCATCGTGCCGGAGATGCACCGGCAATTGGTGGAGATCCGCGGCTGGATGGACAGCGCGACCTTCGGCCAGGTCTATGCGCTGGCGCAGGCCGCGCCGGGGCCGAACATCCTGGTCTCCGCCGCGCTCGGCTGGGTGATCGCGGGTGCGGCGGGGATGGCGGCGGCGATGATCGGCATCGTCACCCCGGCCTGGATCCTCGCCTATTGGGTCGGCGGGCTGGCGGACCGGCTGGCGGGGCGTCCCTGGGTGAAGGCGGTGCGCGGCGGGCTGGTGCCGGTGGCGATCGGGCTCATCCTGGCCTCGGGCCTCATCATGGCGGAGACGGCCGGGGGCGACGCGATCAGCCTGGGCCTGGTCGGCGCCGCGGCGGTCTTCGTGTGGCGCACGGAGGCGAGCCCGCTCTGGGCGCTGGCCGCCGGTGGCCTGATTGGGCTGATGGTGTTGTAGCCCTCACACGATGGTCTCACCTCGCGGATCGCGCACCACGTAGCCATAGGCCAGGTTGCTGCGGCCCTCGCCGCGCGCGGCGTACTCGGCCTTGGCGCGCGCCACGCCATCATTCTCGAGCCCCGCGCGGCGGCGGTCGTAGCGGTACATCTTCTCGGAATTGCCGCCGAAGATCGCGGTCTTCACCGGGCCATCCGCCGGGCCGAGGGGCGCGAAGCCGTGCTGGCGCTGCATCTCCTCGGGGATTTCTAGCCGGCGCAGCGCCTCGATCTGCCATTGCGGCGAGCCGGTCCAGACCGCATCCGTGCCCCAGACCACATGATCGGCGCCGAGGCCGCGAATCAGCGTGCCCATCAGTGCGGCACAGAGGCCGGGTTCGATCACCGTGGTCTGGGCGAAGATCTGCCCGAGATCGCCATAGACGTTGTTGACGCCGAACTTGCTCGGGATCTCGGCCAGGTCGGTGGTCCAGTCCACGCGCCCGGTGCGGCGGAACTGCTCGACGCCGATGCTCGCCCCGCCCCCGCCGGTCCAGCGATAGGCGGAGTGGTAGATGACGAAATGGATGCCCGGCCAATCCTTCGCCGCCTTGCCGACATCATCGACGCCGGCATAGGGCACGAGATGCGGGAAGCGGTCCGTCACCTGCTGCGGGTAGAGCCCCTTGTGCACGCAGACGATGTTCTTCCCCGCGCGCTGGATGCGTTCGTAGAAGGGATAGAGCAGCTTCTCGTCATCCATCCGCCAGGGATGCTGCGCGAGGTGCTTGTTGGTGTTGTCGCCGACCGTGTAGCCCTTCCAGCTGTCGGGATCGAGCTGCTCGATGCAGCGCTCCACCTCCTCCATCCAGCCGGGCTGGCCGGGCGTGAAGACGGCGTGGGACATGGCGCGGCGCGAGCCGGCGGCGTCGTTCACGCGCTTCCTGGCATCGAACTTCATGTCGTTGGTCAGGAACCAGTCGCGCGGATCCTCGCTGGGCGAGCCGCTGACCAGCGCCACCTTGGTGTCGCTGTCGAGAAACATCTCCTTGAACCAGTTGGCTTCCATCAGCATCTCGATGGTCTGCTCGACGCCGACGAGCTGCGGGTTCCACCCTGCGCGGCCGACATTGCGGCGCGCCTCGACGAAGGTCATCAGCCTTGTGTCGGGGCGCAGGAAATGCGTGTGCACATCCATGATGAACTGGTCGCGCAGCGCGGCGGCGCGCGCATCGGCCACGCCCGGCGTCTGCGCCTCGGCCTTCGACACGCCGTAGAGGGGGCCGTATTCCTCGTTCATTGCCAGGAAGGCGGCGGCCATGCCGGCGGCGGATTGCAGGAAGCGGCGCCGGCCGAGGCCCTGCTTCGCGCCGAGCTCATCCGCCATGTCCTTGATCCGCGCCTCGACGCGCTTCTGGCGTTCATTCTGCGGCGTCGGCCAGAATTCGTCGGAAGAGACCACCTGCGTCGGGATGGGCGAGGGGAACATCGCCTCATCGGCCGGCTGCAGCCGCGCGAGGTCGTCCTCGGTCAGGAACCCGCTCATGTCGTCCTCCATCCCTTGCTGGCCATCAGGGATGCTGAACCGACCACGCACCGGGATTCAAGGCAGATTTCCAACCCCCGGAGCCGATACGCAAACCGTATCCGCCGGGTTCATGCGGCAGGCTTCGCCAGCCCGTGCCGCCGCCACAAGGTCGCGATGGCCGGACGCGCGGCGACCGCCTGGGCCAGGATCTCGAGCTTCGGGCAATGTGCCGGCACCCAATGCCGCCCGCCGAGCCAGCGCGACAGCACGGCGAGGTAGAGATCCGCGACGGTGAACCGCGCGCCGAGCAGGAAGGGTGCCTCGGGATCGCCGCTGAGGCCGGCATGCGCCTCGACCACCAGCCAGATCTCCCGCGCCATGTCCAGCGCGCGGTCCTTCAGCGCGGGAAGCTGTTCGGCACTGACGCCGAACCGCGCCGGGTAGTCCCAGCGCGTGACATGCGGATAGAATTCGGTGGCGGCCAGCGTCATCCAGCGCAGCGCCACGGCGCGGCCGGGATCCTGGGGCGGGGGCAGCAGTGCGGCTTCGGGATGGCGATCCGCCAGCAGGACCAGGATGGCGAGGCTTTCGGTCATCACCGTGCCGTCTGGCAGGATCAGCGTCGGCAGCCTCCCCATCGGGTTGAGTGCGCGATAGGCGGGCCCGAGTTGATGGTCGCCCGCCAGGGGAACGGGGCGGATCTCCACGGCGGCGCCGATTTCCGCCAGCGCCATCTCGATGGGGGCGGAGCCGGAACCGTCGTCGCCGTAGAGGAGGTAACTCATGCGCTCGGCGCGGGGGTCGCCGGGGCGGTGGCCGGGGGGGTGCCACGCCGGTAGAGCACGGCGGCGCGGCGTTCGAAGGCGCGCACCATCAGGCGCACGGCTTCATTGAACACGGTGCCGATCACGGCCTGGAGCAGGCGCGAGCGGAACTCGAAATCCACGAAGAAATCCACCTCCGTGCCGCCGGGGACGGGGCGGAAGCGCCAGTGATTGTTGAGATAGCGGAACGGCCCGGTCAGGTAGCGCACATGCACATGATGCGGGCGGCTCAGCAGCACCTGGCTGCGGAAGGTCTCGCGGAACATCTTGAAGCCGACGGTGAGGTCCGCGATCAGTTCCTGGTCGGTGCGGCTGATGATGCGCGCGCCGACGCACCAGGGCAGGAACTCCGGATAGCGGCGCACATCGGCCACCATGTCGAAGAGCTGTTCCTCGGTGAAGGGCAGCACCCGCTTCTCGGCGTGCGTGGGCATTGCGGGGTCAGGCCGCCTTGAGCCTGGCGTTCCGGGCATCCCGCAACGCCGCGAAGTCGCGATCCGCATGGTAGGAACTGCGCGTCAACGGCGTGGCGGAGACGAGCAGGAATCCCTTGCCGCGCGCCGCCTGGGCGTAGTCCTCGAACTCCTCGGGCGTGACGAAGCGGTCGATGGCGGCATGCTTCACGGTGGGCTGGAGATACTGGCCGATGGTGAGGAAATCCACCTCCGCGCTGCGCAGATCATCCATCACCTGCAGCACCTCGATCCGCTTCTCGCCCAGCCCGACCATGATGCCGGATTTGGTGAAGATGGAGGGATCAAGCTGCTTCACGCGATCCAGCAGCCGCAGCGAGTGGTAGTAGCGCGCGCCCGGCCGGATGGTGGGATAGAGCGCCGGCACGGTCTCGAGGTTGTGGTTGAACACATCGGGCCGGGCCGCGACCACCACCTCCAGCGCGCCCTCCTTGCGGAGGAAATCGGGGGTGAGGATCTCGATCGTCGTCTCGGGTGCGGCTGCGCGCAGCGCACGAATGGTCTGGGCGAAGTGTTCGGCGCCGCCATCGGCGAGGTCGTCGCGATCCACGCTGGTGATCACCACGTGCCGCAGGCCGAGCTTGGCGACGGCATCAGCCACGCGGCGGGGCTCATCGGCGTCCAGCGCCTTGGGCATGCCGGTGATGACGTTGCAGAAGGAACAGGCGCGCGTGCAGGTATCGCCCATGATCATCATGGTGGCGTGGCGCTGCGACCAGCACTCGCCGATGTTCGGGCAGGCCGCTTCCTCGCACACCGTGACCAGCTTGTTGGCGCGCATCAGCGCCTGCGTCTCCCGGTAGACGGGGCTGGTCGGCGCCTTCACGCGGATCCAGGCGGGCTTGCGCTGGATGGGGTTGTCCGGCCGCGCGGCTTTTTCCGGGTGCCTTTCGGACCCGGATTTGCGGTGATCGATCTCGACGCGCGTGCTCATGCTGCCTTCCAGGGCGGCCGCGGGAGGGGCCGTGGCCTAGATGTGGATCACCCGGCCATAGGCATCAAGCACCGACTCATGCATCGTCTCGCTGACCGTGGGGTGCGGGAAGACCGTGTGCATGAGGTCCGCCTCGGTCGATTCCAGGGTGCGGGCGATGCCGTAGCCCTGGATCATCTCGGTCACCTCCGGCCCGACCATGTGCGCGCCCAGCAATTCGCCGGTCTTGGCGTCGAACACCGTCTTCACCAGGCCCTCGGGCTCGCCCATGGCGATGGCCTTGCCATTGCCGATGAAGGGGAAGCGCCCGACCCGCACCTCATGGCCGAGTTCCTTGGCGCGCGCCTCGGTCAGGCCCACGGAGGCGACCTGCGGGCGGCAATAGGTGCAACCGGGGATGTTCAGCACATCCATCGCATGCGGGTGCAGCCCGGCGATGGATTCGACGCAGATGATCGCCTCATGGCTCGCCTTATGCGCCAGCCAGGGCGGGCCGGTGAGGTCGCCGATGGCATAGACTCCGGGCTCGCCGGTGCGGCCCATGGCGTCGGTCAGCACATGGGTGCGGTCCACCTTGATGGCCGTGCCCTCGAGGCCGAGATCCTCGACATTGCCGACGATGCCGACCGCCGAGATCAGCCGGTCGGCAGTGATTTCCTGCACCTTGCCGCCGGCCTCGACGATGGCGGTCACACTATCCGCGCCCTTGCGCAGGCCCTGGACCCGCGCGCCGGTCAGGATCTTCATGCCCTGCTTGGTGAAGGCCTTGTGGACGAAGCCGGAGATCTCGGCATCCTCGACCGGCAGGATGCGGTCCATCACCTCGATCAGCGTCACCTCGGCGCCCATGTTGAGGTAGAAGCTTGCGAATTCGGAGCCGATGGCGCCCGAGCCCATGACGATGAGCTTCTTGGGCAGCGCGGCGGGCGTCATCGCCTCGCGGTAGGACCAGATCAGCTTGCCGTCCGGCTCCATCCCCGGCAGCACGCGGGCGCGGGCGCCGGTGGCGAGGATGATGTGCTTGGCCGCGATCTCCGCAACCGCCTTTCCATCCTTGCTCACGCTGATCCTGCCCGGCCCGGCAAGCTTCCCGTGGCCGTCAAAGACGGAAACCTTGTTCTTCTTCATCAGGTGCTTCACGCCGCCCGAGAGCTGCGCGGCCACGCCGCGCGAGCGCTTGATGACCTTGGCGAAATCGAAGCGGATGTTGTCGGCCGCGAAGCCATAGGCGTCGAGCGTGTGCAGCAGATGGTTGATCTCGGAGGCGCGCAGCAGCGCCTTGGTGGGGATGCAGCCCCAGTTGAGGCAGATGCCGCCGAGATTCTCGCGCTCCACCAGCGCGGTCTTCATGCCGAGTTGGCTTGCGCGGATCGCCGCCACATAGCCGCCGGGTCCACCGCCCACCACCACCAGGTCGAATTGCTCGGCCATCGCCGTCATCCCTTCGCTTCGGCGAGTGCGGCCAGCGCCGCACCCGTCACGCGTTGCACGCGCCACTCATCCATGCCCCGCGCGCCGATCTTGCGGTAGAAGCGTATCGCGGGCTCGTTCCAGTCCAGCACCTGCCACTCCATGCGCGTCCAGCCGCGCGCGATGCAGATGGCGGCGCAATGCCGGAAGAAGGCCTCGCCGATGCCCTTGCCGCGATGCGCGGGCTCGACGAAGACATCCTCGACATACAAACCATGCCGGCCGGTGAAGGTGCTGAAGTTCGGGAACCAGATGCATTGGCCCACCGCCCGGCCCTCGATCTCGGCCAGCACGCAGAACACCGTGGGGTGCGGGCCGAAGAGGGTGGCGCGGAAATCGGCCTCCGTCCCCACGGCCTCGTGCAGCAGCTTCTCATACTCCGCGAGTTCCCGGACCAGCCGGAGGATCTCCGGCAGGTCCGCCTCTGTCGCGTCGCGAAGTGAGAAGGCGCTGCTCACAGCATCAACGAAAGCGGCTCTTCGACGATCCGCTTGAAGGCCTGGATCCACTCGGCGGCGAGCGCGCCATCCACCACGCGGTGATCGACGCTGAGCGTGCAGGTCATCACGGTGGCGATGGCGAGCGCGCCATCCTTCACCACGGGCCGCTGCTCACCGGCCGAAACCGCGAGGATGCCGGCCTGGGGCGGGTTGATGATGGCGGCGAAGTCGCGCACGCCATACATGCCCATGTTGGAGATGGAGAAGCCGCCGCCCTGGAACTCCTCGGGCTTCAGCTTGCCCGCCTTGGCGCGCGCGGCGAGGTCCTTCATCTGGTTGCTGATGGAGGCCAGGCCCTGCTGGTCTGCGCGGCGGATGATCGGCGTGATCAGGCCCTCGGGGATGCTCACGGCGACCGAGATGTCGACGTCGTGGTACTGAAGGATCGCATCCTCGGTCCAGGTCGCGTTCACCGCCGGGAAGCGCCGCAGCGTGACCGCGGCGGCCTTGATCACCAGGTCGTTGACCGAGAGCTTGAAGGCACCCGGCCCATCCTTGGGCGAGGTCGCGTTGAGCTGCGCGCGCAGCTTCAGCAGCGCGTCGATCTCGATATCCACCGAGACGTAGAAATGCGGCACATTCTGCTTCGATTCCGACAGCCGCCGCGCGATCACCTTGCGCATCGTGCTGTTCGGCACCGCCGTATGCGGCGCGCTGATCGAAACCGGCGCGGCCTTGGGGGCCGGCGCGGGCGCAGGCGCCTCCATCGGCACGGGCGCGACCGAGACGGCCTTGGGCGCCGGGGCCGGCTTGTTCAGCGCGGCCTCGACATCCGCCTTCACGATGCGCCCATTCGGCCCGCTGCCGACGAGGCCCGCGAGGTTCACCCCCGCCTGCGCCGCCATGCGGCGCGCGAGCGGCGAGGCGACGATGCGATCCCCCCCCGCGGCGACAGCGGCGGCCACGGGCGCGGCAGCCGCCACCGCGGCCGGCGCTGCAGCAGCCGCAGGCGCGGGCGCGAGCGGCGCCTTCGGCGCGGGCTTGGCATTCGCATCCTCGCCCGGCTGGACCAGCACGGCGATGACGTCATTCACCTTCACGCCGGCGGTGCCGCCGGGCACCATGATCTTGCCGAGGATGCCCTCATCCACGGCCTCGACCTCCATCGTCGCCTTGTCGGTCTCGATCTCGGCGATGATGTCGCCGGCCTTCACCGCCTCGCCTTCCTTCTTCAGCCAGCGGGCGAGCGTGCCCTCCGTCATGGTGGGGCTGAGCGCGGGCATCAGGATGTTCGTGGCCATGGATCGGCTCCCCCTTACCGGTAGGTCACGCGCTTCGCGGCATCCACCACCTGTTCGAGCCGCGGCAGGGCCAGCTTCTCGAGATTGGCGGCATAGGGCATCGGCACGTCGGCGCCCGCCACGCGCAGCACCGGCGCGTCGAGATCGTCGAAGCACTGCTCCATGATCTGCGCCGAGACCTCGGCGCCGATGCCGGCATAGGCCCAGCCCTCTTCCAGCGTGACGCAGCGATGCGTCTTGCGGATCGAGGCGGCGACCGTGTCCATGTCCAGCGGGCGCAGGCTGCGGAGGTTGATCACCTCCGCGCTGATGCCCTGCGCGGCCAGCGCCTCGGCCGCCTGCATCGCCATGCCGACCATGATCGAGAAGGCAACGAGCGTCACATCGCTGCCTTCGCGCTCCACCTTGGCCTTGCCGATGGGCAGAATGAAATCCTCCGCCGTCGGCACCTCGAAGGACTGCCCGTAGAGGATCTCGTTCTCGAGGAAGATGATCGGGTTCGGGTCGCGGATGGCCGCCCGCAGCAGGCCCTTGGCGTCGGCGGCAGACCAGGGGGCGAGCACCTTCAGCCCGGGGCAATGCGCGTACCAGGAGGCATAGCACTGGCTGTGCTGCGCGGCGACGCGCGCCGCCGCCCCGTTCGGGCCGCGGAAGACGATCTGGCAGCCCAGCTGGCCGCCCGACATGTAGAGCGTCTTGGCCGCCGAATTGATGATCTGGTCGATCGCCTGCATCGAGAAGTTGAAGGTCATGAACTCGACGATGGGCTTGAGGCCGGTGAAGGCCGCGCCCACCGCCATGCCGGTGAAGCCATGCTCGGTGATCGGCATGTCGATCACGCGCTTGGGGCCGAATTCGTCGAGCAGCCCCTGGCTGATCTTGTACGCACCCTGGTACTGGCCGACTTCCTCGCCCATCAGGAAGACATCGGCGTCGGCGCGCATCTCGGCCGCCATCGCGTCGCGCAGCGCCTCGCGCACCGTCATGGTCTTGGTGGGGCCCCAATCCTTCTCGGCGGCCGGGGCGCGCGGCGCGGCAGGAACGCTGGCCGGCACGGGCGCAGGGGCGGCAGCCACCGGCGCAGCCGCGGGCGCCGCGGCCGGAGCGGCGACGCGCCCGTCATCCAGCTCGGCGATCGGCGTGTTCACGGCGACCGCCTCGGTCCCCTCGGGCACCAGGATCTTGCCGAGCGTGCCTTCGTCCACCGCCTCGACCTCCATCGTCGCCTTGTCGGTCTCGATCTCGGCGATCACGTCGCCCGCCTTGATCTTGTCGCCTTCCTTCTTGAGCCAGCGGGCGAGCTTGCCCTCGGTCATGGTCGGGCTGAGCGCGGGCATCAGGATCTGCGTCATCTCAGCGGGTCTCCACCAGCACGTCCGTCCACAGCTCGGCCTCATCGGGCTCGGGCGAGGTCTGGGCGAAATCGGCGCTGTCCTGCACGATCGCCTTCACCTCCTCATCGATCACCTTCAGCTCGGCCTCGGTCGCGCCGTAGCTGCCCAGCAGCAGGGCGCGCGCGGTCTCGATGCAGTCGTTCTGCTCACGCATCTTCTGCACCTCCTCGCGCGTCCGGTACTTCGCCGGGTCGGACATGGAGTGGCCGCGATAGCGATAGGTCTTCATCTCGAGCAGATAAGGGCCGAGGCCCGCGCGGGTATGCGCCACCGCGCGCGCCGCGGCCTCACGCACCGCCAGCACGTCCATGCCGTTCACCTGCTCGCCCGGGATGCCCCAGGGGGCGCCGTTCTTGGACAGGTCGCGCGAGGCGCTGGCCCGGTCCATGGAGGTGCCCATGGCGTATTTGTTGTTCTCGATCACGAAGATGCAGGGCAGCTTGAACAGCGCGGCCAGGTTGAAGCTCTCATAGACCTGACCCTGGTTCGAGGCGCCCTCGCCGCAATAGGCCACGGCGATGCGGCCATCGTTGCGGTAGAAATTCGCGAAGGCGAGGCCGGCGCCGAGCGAGACCTGCGCGCCGACGATGCCATGCCCGCCGTAGAAGCCCTTCTCGCGCGAGAACATGTGCATGCTCCCGCCCTTGCCCTTGGAATAGCCGCCGATGCGGCCCGTGAGTTCGGCCATCACGCCGCGCGCTTCCATGCCGGTGGCGAGCATGTGCCCGTGGTCGCGGTAGGAGGTGATGACCTGGTCGCCGGGGGCGAGGCACATCTGCACGCCGACCACCACGGCCTCCTGGCCGATGTAGAGGTGGCAGAAGCCGCCGATCAGGCCCATGCCATAGAGCTGGCCGGCCTTCTCCTCGAAGCGACGGATCAGCAGCATGTCCCGATAGGCGCGGATCAGCTGGTCCTTGCTCACGGCGGGCTCGCTGGCGCCTTTCGGCGCCGCCTTGCCCCGCGGTTTGCGGGCGGCGGTTTCGGCCATGCCGATGCTCCTTCCTCGACGGTGCTTTCCCCCGATGTAGCCAGCGCGGCAGGGCGGCGCAAGCGCGCAAGGTTGCAGAAACCCTTGATGCTGCGGCGCAAAACAACAATTAACCGTAGATGAGTTAACTTCATTTCGCCTGCCTGCGCCCCAGGCCTACGGACACAGATCGCACGGCGTCACGCCGTCCTGACGAACAGGACGGCGCCTGTCGAACATCTGATTGCCGCATGGCTCGACGCCCCTCTCGCCCCGCGTTAGGGAAGGGGCGCGGCCGGAAGCGGTGCCGCCAAGACCCGGGAATCCGCGAGGCCGCCTTGAACCGATTGCTGCGCTGGCTGCTGCTGCCCTGGCACCTGGTCGCGCTCGCGACCAGCGCCAAGGCCTTCCGCGACAACCCCGTGCTGGGCAGCGAGTGGCTGAACCGCAAGGGCCTGCACATCGCCCGCCGGCGCCTCGCCGAAGCGATGGGCGCGCGCCGGCGCCGCCAGCTCGAAGCCGCAATGTCGCCCGAGGACCGCGCCGCCTTCCTGCGCGACGGCTACCTGGTGAAGCCGGACTACCTGCCGCCCGAGATCTTCGCCGCCGTTCATGCCGAGATCATGGCCCGCCACGCCACGGCACGGGAATCGCTCGATGGATCGACGCTGACGCGGCTGATCCCGCTCGACGCGATCGCCCTGCGCGAGATGCCGGCCACGCGCGCCGCGCTGGCGGACCCGGCCTATCTCGGCCTGCACCACTATGTCGGCTCCTTCCGTCGCCTGCCCTGGTTCTACGTGCAGACGCTGTTCAGCCGCGTCCGCCCCGGCCCGCCCGACGTGCAGAGCTATTTCCATACCGACACCTTCTTCCCCACGGTGAAATCCTGGCTGCTGCTGACCCCCGTGCGCCCGGAGGAGGCCGGCTTCACCTATGTGCCGGGCTCGCATTTCGCCAATCGGCGGCGCCTCGCCTGGGAGCGGCGCGTGTCCATCAGCGCGGCGCGCGCCCAGGACCGGCTGACGGGCGAGGGCTCCTTCCGCATCACCGAGGCAGAGATCGCCCGGCTGGGCTACCCGGCGCCGCTCAAGCTGGCGGCGGCGCAGAATACGCTCATCATCGCCGACACATCCGGCTTCCATCGCCGCGGCCTGGCCGACGACCAAGCCTGCCGCATCTCCCTCTGGGCGCAAAGCCGTGGCAGCCCCTTCCTGCCTTTCGCTGGCGGTGACCTGGCCATCCCGTCGCTGCGTGGGCTTGGCACGCGCGCCTTCGGCTGGGCGGATGAAGCCATCAAGGAGTGGCGCGGCCGCGCCAATGGCTGGCGCAAGGCCGGCAAGCGCCGCCCGGCGGAGGCACCACCCGCCATCCCGCAGGGCTGAGACCGGGTATTCAGCGCTGCGCGCGCAGCGCGAGGGCCGAGGGCCAGTCCAAGGCGTGGATCGCGACGGCGGAGAAGCCGGCGCGGATCACCTCGGTCCACATGTCGGCGCCGTATTCGGTCTGGACCTGCCAATCCGCGTCACTGACGCCGCTATTGCCGTGGTAGCTCGGCGGCAGGCCGACGCGGTTGCGGGTCAGGCGCCCCACGATCACCGGCACGGTGTAGCAAAGCCACCCGCCAGGGGCGAGCACGCGCCGACACTCCGCAAGGGCACGCACGGGATGCGCCACATGCTCGAGCGTGTCGGAATGCACCACCAAGTCGAAGCTGCCATCCGCGAAGGGCATGGCGTGCATGTCCACCTCGGGCCAGGACACGAGCCGATGCCCCGGCAGGCGCGAGAGCGTGCCGGTCAGGTTGCCGGCGGGGTTGATCTCGAGCACGCGCAGCCGCGCATGCGCCGCCGTCCCGACCGCGGCGGCGAGCGGGCCGGGATGGCCGAGCGCCGCCAGGATGGCCTGCGCCAGGACGGAGGAGCGCAGATTGGCGCCGCAGGCCCGGCAATGCGTACCCTGCTGGCGATCCACATAGGCGCGTTCCTCGGGCGAGATCTGCCACTCGGCGACGAGCCCGTCCCACAGCACGGCGGCATCGACGAAATCCTCGCCGCCGCAGACGGCACAGCGCAGTCCGGTCATCAGAACAGCCGCCCCGTCGGGCCATAGGGCACGACGATCTCATCGCGCCCGACCATGTTCAGCAATTGCCGCGCGCGCTCATCCAACTGATCGCGATCAAGCCGGTCGCCGCGCAGCGCCTGCACACGCCGCTCCATCGCCTGCTGCTCGGCGCGCGCGCGGTCCAGTTCGATCCGCGCGTCGGCGATCTGCTGCTGACGCTGTTCGCGCGCAATGAGGCCACGCTCGCCATGGACGGCATGCCAGATGAAGTAGCCGCCAACCGCAATGAGCACCACCGGCAGTATCAGCGCGCGCAGGCCGCGGCTGAGCGAGGCGAAAAAACCGCCGCGCCGTTCCGGAAGTTGGAACTCCTCGTTCACGCCCCGCGATACCCCTGTGGTCCCCTGAGGCTAAAGAATCAGAGGTTTGCAGCGCTGTCCAGCGGTATTGCGTTAATGCTGCGAAGTCTTCAGCGCCGCAGCACCGAGCGGCCCGCATAGCGCGCCGCCGGGCCGAGGCCCTGCTCGATGCGGATCAACTGGTTGTACTTCGCGATGCGGTCCGAACGGCTGAGCGAGCCGGTCTTGATCTGCCCGCAATTCGTCGCGACGGCGAGGTCGGCAATGGTCGCATCCTCGGTCTCGCCGCTGCGGTGGCTCATCACCGCCTTGTAGCCGGCGCGATGCGCGGTCTCGACCGCCTCGAGCGTCTCGCTCAGCGTGCCGATCTGGTTGACCTTCACCAGGATGGCGTTGCCCGTGCCGGTCTCGATGCCCCGGCGCAGGCGCTCGGTGTTGGTGACAAAGAGGTCGTCGCCCACCAGGTTCACGCTCTTGCCCAGGCGCTCGGTCAGCAGCTTCCAGCCGGCCCAGTCATCCTCGCTCATGCCGTCCTCGATCGAGACGATCGGGAACTTGCCGCAGAGATTGGCGAGATAGTCCACCATGCCGGCGCTATCCAGGCGCTTGCCCTCGCCTTCCATGGCGTAGACGCCGTCCTTGTAGAATTCGGTCGCGGCGCAATCCAGCGCCAGCATCACATCCTCGCCGAGCCGATGGCCCGCGCTCTCGCAGGCCTTGGCGATGAAGCCCAGCGCTTCCTCGGCGCTGCCGATATTGGGCGCGAAGCCGCCCTCATCGCCCACATTGGTCGAATGCCCGGCATCGTGCAGCGCGCGCTTGAGCTGCATGAAGATCTCCGAGCCGATGCGCACCGCATCCGCCACCGTGCCGGCGGCGACCGGCATGATCATGAATTCCTGGATGTCGATCGGGTTGTCCGCATGCTGGCCGCCATTGATGATGTTCATCATCGGCACCGGCAGGGTGCGGGCGAAGACGCCACCGACATAGCGGTAGAGCGGCATGTCGAGATCCGCCGCGGCCGCCTTCGCGGTGGCGAGCGAGACGGCGAGGATGGCGTTCGCCCCAAGGCGCGACTTGTTGGGCGTACCGTCCAGCTCGATCATCGTCTCGTCGATCTTCACCTGGTCGGCGGCATCGAGCCCGCCGATCGCGTCGAAGATCTCGCCCTCGATGTTGCCGCAGGCGCGGGTGACACCCTTGCCGCCGAAGCGCGCCTTGTCGCCATCGCGCAGTTCCACCGCCTCATGCGCGCCGGTCGAGGCGCCCGAGGGCACGATGGCCCGGCCGATCGCGCCGCTATCCAGCACCACCTCGGCCTCGACGGTGGGGTTGCCGCGGCTGTCGAGGACTTCGCGGGCGATGATGTCGGCGATGGCGGCCATGGGGATGCTCCGGCGGGAAAAGGCTTTGCGGCGCTTAGCGGGGCGCGGCCGGCCCGGCAAGGGCGTGCGGGCCATTCGCCGTCCTCAGCGCCGCTGGACGGCCCGCGCGCCCGCGTGATAGCGGGCCGGTGAAGTCAACCGGGGTGCGAAGGTCCATTCCATCGCCATGATGCGGGACTGATGCCCGTGAGAAACGACGCCCCCATCCGTACGGTTCAGGTGGGACCCTACCGGCTGCAACATCGCCCCGGCCAAGGGCGACCCCTGCTCATCATCCTGCCCGGTCCTGTCGAACAGCCTGAGGTCTGGTTCAGGCCCGGCTTCCATGCCGCTCGCCCGCTGGCGGTCATGTGCGAGCGGGAGATGAACAGCTTCGAATCCCCCGCGGATGAGGTGGTGGGCGCCCTGCTCGCCGAGACCGGCTGGCAGGACGCGGCGGAGGTGCAGGTCATGGGCTTCAGCATCGGCGGCTTCGCCGCCATCCTCTATGGCGCGCTGATGTCCAGGCTGCTGCCCGCCGCGAGGATCAGGGTGGTGGCCTTCAGCCCGCTGACCTGCGTGTGGCCGCCGCAGACGGTTGGCTGGCGCGCGGAGCACCATGAACGTTTGGTGTCGCTGAGCCACAGGCAATCTCCCGCGCAGCGCGAAAACCTGGAGCGTTTCGGCGATACCACGCCCTGGGTGCGCGAGGCGGTTTCGGCGGCGGGGGAGCGCTTCGGCGCCGTGCTCCTCTACGCCGCCCGGAACGAGCGCGACACCGCCCAGGCCCGTCTGCTGGAGGGCCTGCCGCAGGTCACGCTGGCGGAGATGCCGACGAGCCAGCACAGCTTCTATCGCCTGCTCCCTTTGAGGCGCGGCGGCGCCAACAGCCTGGCCCATATCCAGACCGCCCTGACGCAGAAACACCGGATGACGGAGGCGGAAGCCTCTGTCCGCGCGAACAGGCTGCACGCGGCCATGGCCCGGGCTGCGGCAAAGGCGCCGGACCTGCTCTCCCTCTACGCCATCACGCCGCGCGCATCGGGCCGGATGGCCTAGAAACCGTTCAATCCGGACCACGCTTCGTCCCTTCGGACAGTTCCCCGGCCCCGGATCCCCTGCATTCCGGCGCACGAGATCGGCGCCCCGGCGCTCAGCGCGGCTTGCGCGTATCCCACACGGCGGAAAAGCCGCGCGCGAGGGGCATGCCCTGCATGTCGCAGGGCTCGACCCGCCCGGCGGGGATGGCGACGCCGCGGGTCAGGGTGGAATCCTTCGCCCGGCCATAACCGGCAAACTTGATGTCCAGCGCGCCACAGGGGTGCACGCGCGTCACCCGCCCCCAATCGCCCGCGAAGGCGGTGGCCATGGGCCCGCCCTCGCTGCGCGTCAGGCGCACGAGATCGCCGGTCTCGTAGATGTAGACGGGAACGCCGCCCTGGCCCGCCAGTGTCCGCATGGCAGCATCCTCGCAGCTTCCCCTTTGCGAATGGTTGACGCACGCCCGCTCTTTCGCGCCACAGGGGCTGGCGCCATGCTGCCGACGCGCCGCGCCAGTTCGCGCGGCCACGGGGAGCCCCGCATGAACGCCCAGGCCCTGTCCCTCGCCGCCATCATCATCCTGCTGCTGCCGATGATCTACTTCCTTTTCGCCTCGCTGACCTTCTTCCTGCGACGGCTGAGCGACCCGGTGGTGACCTGGATGCTGCGCGGCCTGCTGCGCGCCTATTTCGCCGCAGTGGCCGCCACCGGAGCGGTCGCGGTGATGGCATTCCTCCTCGCGGGAAGGCCCGGCGTCGCGTCCGGGCTCGGCCTTCTGGCGGGGCTCGCCCTGGGGGCGCGGCGCAGGTTCCTCGCAAGGCTGGATGCCGCGATCCGCGGCAGCGACGCGGGCGAGGCCGGGGCGCTGGGCGGGCTGCGCCGGGTGCATCTGGGCGCCATGGCCTATAATGCGGCGCAGGCGAGCCTCGTGGTGCTGAGCATCCCGCACCTCTTCCCGGGGCTCTGAGCCGCCGGGGCGTCAGCCCTTCTTCGCCGGCCCGCCGCCCATCAGCAGGGTCACGCCCAGCCCCACCGCCAGCGCCAGGGGCACGGCCAGCGAGCCGAACTGCCAGCCGGCGATCACGGTGATCACCAGCGTGACCCCGGCCCCGATCCCCATCCGCCGCAGGCGTGCCTTCTCATCCATGCTACTCGTCCTCAGACCAGGCGCGCCTGGCGCACCGCGGCGCCGATGAAGCCGCGGAACAGCGGGTGCGGCTCGAAGGGCTTGGATTTCAGCTCGGGGTGGAACTGCACGCCGATGAACCAGGGGTGGTCGGGCAGTTCCACGATCTCGGGCAGGCTGCCATCCGGCGACATGCCGCAGAAGCGCAGGCCCACCGCCTCCAGCCGATCGCGGTAGGTGACGTTGACCTCGTAGCGATGGCGATGGCGTTCCTCGATCACCGGCTTGTCGCCATAGACCGTGCGCACCAGGGAGCCCTCGGCCAGCGCCGCCTTGTAGGCGCCGAGGCGCATCGTGCCACCGAGGTCGCTGGCCTGGCTGCGCACCTCCACCTGGTTGCCGCGCGTCCATTCGGTGAGCAGGCCCACCACCGGCTCCTCGCAGGCGCCGAATTCGGTGGAGGACGCCCCCTTGAGGCCAACGAGGTTCCGCGCCGCCTCGATCACCGCCATCTGCATGCCGAAGCAGATGCCGAAGAAGGGGATCTTGCGGGTGCGGGCGAAGCGCACGGCCTCGATCTTGCCGCCCGTGCCGCGCTCGCCGAAGCCGCCGGGCACCAGGATGCCGTGCACGCCTTCCAGGCGCTTCACCGCTTCCTCATCGTCGCCGGTCTCGAAGATCTGGCTGTCCACCCAGTCCAGCTTGACCTTCACATTGTGGGCGATGCCGCCATGCGCGAGCGCCTCGGCCAGCGACTTATAGCTGTCGAGCAGGTTGGTGTACTTGCCGACCACCGCGATGGTGACCTCGCCTTCCGGCGCGCGGATCGACTGCACAACCTTCTCCCAGCGGCGCATGTCGGGCTCGCCGTAGAAGGAGAGGTTGAAGTGGCGCAGCACCTCCCGGTCCAGGCCCTCGGCATGGTAGCTGCTGGGCACGGAATAGATGCTGTCCGCGTCATAGGCCGGGATCACGGATTCGGGCCGGACATTGCAGAACAGCGCGATCTTGCGGCGCTCATTCTCCGGGATCGGCCGGTCGCAGCGGCAGAGCAGGATCTGCGGCTGGATGCCCACGCCCAGCAATTCCTTCACGCTGTGCTGCGTGGGCTTGGTCTTCAGCTCGCCGGCCGAGGGGATGTAGGGCACGAGGGTGAGGTGGATGAACAGGCTGCGCGTCGGGCCCAGCTCATTCGCCAGCTGGCGGATGGCCTCCAGGAAGGGCAGCGATTCGATGTCGCCCACCGTGCCGCCGACCTCGACCAGGATGAAGTCGTAGCCATCCGTCTCGGCCTGGATCACTTCCTTGATCTTGTCGGTGATGTGCGGGATCACCTGCACCGTCCCGCCCAGGTAGTCGCCGCGCCGCTCGGCCGCGATGACATCGGAATAGATCCGCCCGGTGGTCCAGTTGTCGGCCTTGCTGGCGTGCACGCCGGTGAAGCGTTCGTAATGGCCGAGGTCGAGGTCGGTCTCCGCGCCGTCGTCGGTCACGAAGACCTCGCCATGCTGGTAGGGGCTCATCGTCCCCGGATCGACGTTCAGATAGGGGTCGAGCTTGCGCAGGCGCACCTTGTAGCCGCGTGCCTGCAGCAGCGCACCCAGGGAGGCCGCCGCGATCCCCTTGCCGAGGGAGGACACCACGCCGCCGGTGACAAATACGAACCGCGTCATGGACGCCCCTCATAGCGTGGCAGACGGGGCGTGCAAGCCCGCCCGCTGCCGGTGGATGATGCGTAGGTGGTGGAAGGTAGCGGCGGCGCGCCGCCCGGAGCGGCGGCGCCCATGCTCAATTGGTCGGGACGGCGGGCAGCGCGGGCAGCGCCGGCACGGCGGGTGCCGCCGCCCCTGCCGGGGCCTGCGGGCCATCCAGGATCGACCCGCGCGGCGCCTGCCCCTTGCCGAGCATCGCCAGGGTCAGCGCCAGCACCATGAAGGCCGTGCCCAGGATGGCGGTGGTGCGCGTCAGCAGGTTCGCGGTGCCACGGCCGGACATGAAGCTGCCCATGCCCTGCGAGGTACCGACGCCCAGGCCGCCGCCCTCGCTGCGCTGCACGAGGATGACGCCGATCAGCGCGAGCGTGACCAGCAGGAACAGGACAAGGAGGATGTTTGACATGGCGGCGGTTCTCTAGCGGCTTCGCGCGCCCCTTGCTACCCGGCTGCCCGGGCGATGGCCAGGAAATCCGCAGCGACCAGGCTCGCCCCGCCCACCAGCCCGCCATCGACATTCGGCAGGGCCAGGATCGCCGCCGCATTGGCGGGCTTCATCGAGCCGCCATAGAGGATGCGCATGCCCGCCCCGCCGGCGAAGCGGGCCACCAGCGCGGCGCGGATGGCGGCGTGGATGGCGGCGATGTCGGCCTCGGTCGGCACGCGGCCGGTGCCGATGGCCCAGACCGGCTCATAGGCGATGATGCCCTCGAAGCCCTCGGGCAGGGACTCGGCGAGTTGCCGGCCGACCACCGCCTCGGCCTGCCCGGCCAGGCGCTCGGCCTCGGTCTCGCCCACGCAGACGATGGGGGTCAGGCCCGCGGCCAGCGCCGCCTGCACCTTGGCGCGCACCACGGCATCGCTCTCGCCATGGTCGGCGCGGCGCTCGGAATGGCCCAGGATCACGTGGCTGGCGCCGATATCGCGCAGCATGGGGGCGGAGATGTCGCCGGTATGCGCCCCCTTCGCGGCGGCGTGGCAATCCTGCGCGCCCACCGCCACGGGCTGGCCGATCATGGCATGGGCCAGGATCTGCACATGCACGAAGGGCGGGCAGATCAGCAGTTCGGCGGGCAGCGCCTCGGCCACCGCCCCGGCGCGCACCGCCTCGGCCAGCGCCGCGGCCTCGCGCAGCGTGCCGTGCATCTTCCAATTGCCCGCGATCAGCGGCTTCACACCGGGCGTCATCGGATGCTCCCCAATTCGATGGCGCAGGCGGTAGCAACGCCGCTCTCCCCTGGCAACGGGGACCCTGGCAAGAGGGGCAATTCTCGGCTACCCGGAACCCATGATCACCTGGTTCCGCAAACTCGCCCAGACCTGGTTCGCCAAGGTCCTGTTCGTGCTCCTCATCATTTCCTTCGGGATCTGGGGGATCGAGGACATCGTGCGCAACCTCTGGCGCGAGACCGCGGTGGTGCGCATGGAGGGCGGCAACATCGAGGTGCCGGAGGCCCAGATGGCCGCGCGGCGCGAGTTGCAGCGCATCCAGCGCCAGCTGGGCCCGGCCTTCGAGCCGGACGAGACCATCCGCCGCGCCGTCGCCGGCCAGGCGGTGGAGACGCTGATCAGCGAACGCGCCCAGCGCGCCGAGGCCACGCGCATGGGCCTCGCCACGCCGGAAGATCAGATCCGCGACTATGTGCTGGCCATCCCGAGCTTCCAGGTGGGCGGGCGCTTCTCGCGCCCCATCCTCGACCAGTTCCTGCGCCAGAACGACATGACCGAGGCGCAGTTCCTGCTGCTGGTGCGCGACGACCTGCAGCGCATCCAACTGCTCGGCGCCGTGCGCGCCGGCGCCGTGGCGCCGGACCTGCTGGCCCGCGCCCTGGTGCGCTACGAGCAGGAGCGCCGGATCGCCCAGGTGGCTGAATTCCCGCTGGTCGAGGCGCCCGAGCCGCCGCCGCCCACCGAGGCGCAGCTGGAGCGCTTCCACGCCAACAACCCCGCGCAGTTCTCGATCCCCGAATTGCGGGAAGCGCGCCTCGCCGTGCTCTCGGCCGAGACGCTGCTCGACCAGATCGAGGTCTCGGACGCGGACCTCCGCGCCGCCTTCGAGACCCGCCGCGCCCAGTTCGAGACGCCCGAGCGGCGGGACCTGCAGCAGGCGCTGATGCCGAGCGAGGAAGCCGCCCGCACGCTCGCCGCCACCTGGTCCGCCAACCCCGACTTCGCCGCGATCGAGGCCGCCGCCACGGCCGGGGGCGGCGGCGCGCTGGCGCTGGGCGACCTCACCCGCGCCGACCTGCCGGTGGAACCCCTCGCCGCGGCGGCCTTCGCCGCGCCCGCCGGGGGCATCACCGCCCCGGTGCAGTCGCCCTTCGGCTGGCATGTCATCCGCGTGGCCAGCATCACGCCCGGCACGGTGGCGGAGTTCGCGGCCGTGGCCGAGCAGCTGCGGCGCGACGTGGCGCTGGAACGCGCCGGCGACCTCGCCTTCGACCGCGCCAACAAGGTGGAGGATGCGATCGCGGGCGGCGCGACGCTGGAGGAAGCCGCGCGCCGCTACGGCATGGCCGTGAGCGATCTGCGCGTGGACGCCCAGGGCCGCGACGCGGAGGGCCTGCCCGTGCCCCTGCCTTTCCCCGAGGCCGCGCGCCCCGAGGTGCTGCGCGCCATCGCCACCGCCGAGCTCGGCCGCGCGCCGCGCCTTGCGGAACTCCGCCAGACCGACGCCTTCGTGGCGGTGGAGCTGCGCGCCATCACCCCCGCCGCGCTCAAGCCGCTGGCCGATGTGATCGAGGATGTGCGCCTCGCCTTCCTGACCGAGGCGCGCCGCCGGGCGCAGGAGGAACGCGCGGCCGCCCTCCTCGGCGCCGTGCGCGGCGGCCAGCCCTTGGCCGAGGCCGCCGCCGCCGCCGGCGTGCCCAGCGAACGGCTCGGCCCCTTCGGCCGCCAGCCCGAGCCGGGCGCGCCCGGCCTGACCGTGCCGGCCGAGCTGCTGCCCGCGCTCTTCGCCACGCCGGTGGGTCAGGCGACGATGGTGCCCACGCGCAGCGGCTTCGCGGTGGGCCAGTTGCTGGACATCGTGCAGGCCGACCCGGCCGCCGACCCCGCTTTGCTCGCCAATGCCCGCCGCGCCGCCCAGGCGCAATCGGCCGACGATCTGGAGGCGCAGTTCGCCGCCGCCATGCGCGCCCGCGCCCAGCCCCGCCTCAACACCGAGTTGATGCAGCAGGTGGTGCCGTGAGCGCCGCCGAGGCCGGCTTCCGCGCCGGGCTCGAGGCCGGCCAGGGCCAGGTGCTGTTCCGCGAGCGCGTCGCGGATCTCGACACGCCGGTCGGCGCCTTCCTCCGCCTCGCGCAGAACCGGCCCAACGCCTTCCTGCTGGAGAGCGTGGAGGGCGGCGCGGCGCGCGGGCGCTATTCCGCGATCGGCATGGAGCCCGACCTGATCTGGCGGGCCCGGGGCCAGGTGGCGGAGATCAACCGCCACGCGCTCTCCGCCCCGCACGCCTTCGTGGCCGAGACCCACCCGCCGATGGACAGCCTGCGCGCCCTGGTGGCCGAGTGCCGCATGCCCGTGCCGGCCGGCCTGCCGGCCATTGCGGCAGGGCTGTTCGGCTATCTCGGCTACGACATGGTGCGGCATATCGAGCGCCTGCCCGACACGAACCCGGATGTGCTCAACATCCCCGAGGCGGTGATGATCCGCCCGACGCTGGTCGCCGTCTTCGACCATGTGCGCGACGTGCTGATGCTGGTCACCACCGTCTGGCCGACCCCGGGGATGGATGTGCAGGCCGCCTGGGAACAGGCGCAGGCCCGGCTGGATGAGGCCGAGGCGGCGCTCGACCGCCCGCTGCCCCGCCCGGCCCCGCCCGCCGCCCTGCCGGCGCCCCCGGCGCCCAGTTCCAACTTCACGCCCGAGGGCTTCAAGGCCGCGGTGCTGCGGGCGAAGGACTACATCGCGGCGGGCGATGCCTTCCAGGTCGTGCCCTCGCAGCGTTTCTCGGCGCCCTTCGGCCTGCCGCCCTTCGCGCTCTACCGCGCGCTGCGCCGGCTGAACCCCGCGCCCTACCTGTTCTTCTTCGATGCCGGCGGCTTCGCGCTGGTGGGCGCCTCGCCCGAGATCCTGGTCAGCGTGAAGCATGGCGAGGTGAAGCTGCGCCCCCTCGCCGGCACCCGCCCGCGCGGGGCGACGCCCGAGGAGGACCAGCGGCTCGAGCGTGAATTGCTCGCCGACCCGAAGGAGTTGGCCGAGCACCTGATGCTGATCGACCTCGGCCGCAATGATGTGGGCCGCGTGGCGGAGATCGGCTCGGTGCGCGTGACCCAGAAGTTCCAGGTCGAGCGCTACTCGCAGGTGATGCACATCATGAGCGAGGTGGTGGGGCGGCTGCGCCCGGGGCTCTCGGCACTGGATGCGCTGGCGGCGGGCTTCCCGGCGGGGACATTGTCGGGGGCACCAAAAGTGCGGGCGATGCAGATCATCGAGGAGCTCGAGCCCTCCCGCCGCGGCGTCTATGCCGGGGGCGTGGGGTATTTCGGCGCGGATGGCGACATGGACATCTGCATCGCGCTGCGCACCGCCCTGGTGAAGGACGGGGTGATGCATGTGCAGGCCGGCGCGGGGGTGGTTGCGGATAGCGACCCCGAGGCCGAATTCGCCGAGACCCAGCAGAAGGCCCGCGCCCTGTTCCGCGCGGCGGAGGAAGCCGTGCGCTTCGCCGCCCAGCGGCGATGAGGCGAGACGCCGCGCCGCGGCGATGAGGTGAGACGCCGCCTCGCGGCGGCAGGAGAGCACGGGCCGGCGCCGGGCGGTTAATCAAGGCGCAACCGAAAATCGATCATTGTCTCGTCAAGGAAGACAGACATGACCGATACGCGACCGCCCTCCCCTGGCCTGGCCCCGCCCGAGGCCCGCATGCTGCCCGGCCAGATGCCGCATGACCCGATGATTCCGGGCCAGCGCCCCGGCACGGATCCGACGCTCCGGGGCGGGCGCGATGGCGAGGCCGACGGCAACCTCATGGGCAAGCTCGCGGCCTTCGCGCGCCCGTCGGACTTGCAGACAGGCGAGGCCACGCCCGCGGCGCCCGCCGCTGGGGTGACGCGGGACGCGCCGCCCTGGCAGGAGGGCGGCTTCACGGCCCCCTCCCCGCCGCTCCATGCCGCCGATACGGGGCGGGGCGACGCCGATGGCCCGTCCGGCGAGGCGCGATCCGCCATGCCGGCCGCGCCGGAGCTCGCCCCGGATGGCGCGGCGCAGATCGCCGTGATCACCGCGACCGACCCGGTGGCGTCGCCGCCCCTGGCGCATGAATTGCTCGAGGCCGAGGCCACGCCACGCCCCATCGCCTCGCCCGACGCGGCCGGGTCAGCCCCAGCCGAGCCAGGCCCTGGCGTGTCCACGGGCGCTGAGCCTGCCCCCACCCGGACCGCCGGAATCGAGGCGCCGCCGGCCGCCCCGACCACGGCCCCGATGATCGAGCCGCCCGGGATCGCCGCGTCGCCCCCGAGCCGCCAGACGGCCCGCACGGATCAGCCGCCTGTGTCCCCCGCCGACTTCCCCCCGCCGAGCCGGGCCGAGGAGATCCCCGCCCCCTACGTCGAGGCTGACGAGGAAGACGCGCGCGGTGAGCCTGCTGGCGAGACACCCGTCGCCAAAGAACTGACCCCGGTCGTGCCCGACGAAGAGCCCTCGCCCGTCGACCCGGTCATCGAGGAACCCGTCGCCGAAGAGCCGACCCCGGTCGTGCCCGACGAGGAGCCAGCGCCCGTCGAGCCGGTCGTCGAGGAACCCGTCGCCGAAGAACCGGCCCCGGTCGTGCCTGACCCAGAGCCCACGCTCGCCGAGCCGGTCGTGGAGGAACCCGTCGCCGAAGAGCCGAGCGCGGTCGTGCCCGACGCAGAGCCCGCGCCCGTCGAACCGGTCGTCGAGGAACCCGTCGCCGAACAGCCGACCCCGGTCGTGCACGACGAAGAGCCAGCGCCAGTCGACCCGGTCGTCGAGGAAGCCGTCGCCGAAGAGCCGGCCCCGATCGTGCCTGACGAAGAGCCCGCGCCCTTGGAGCCCGTCGTCGAGGAACCCGTCGCCGAACAGCCGACCACGGTCGTGCCCGACGCAGAGCCCGCGCCCGTCGAACCGGTCGTCGAGGAACCCGTCGCCGAACAGCCGACGCGGGTCGTGCCTGACGAAGAGCCAGTGCCCGTCGAGCCGGCAGCGGAGGAACCCGTCGCCGAAGAACCGACCCCGGTCGTGCCTGACCCAGAGCCCACGCTCGCCGAGCCGGTCGTGGAGGAACCCGTCGCCGAAGAGCCGAGCGCGGTCGTGCCAGACGCAGAGCCCGCGCCCGTCGAACCGGTCGTCGAGGAACCCGTCGCCGAACAGCCGACCCCGGTCGTGCACGACGAAGAGCCCGCGCCCGCCGATCCGGTCGTGGAGCCACCCGTCGCCGAACAGCCGGTCCCGGTCGTGCCAGACGAAGAGCCCGCGCCCGTCGATCCGGTCGTCGAGCAACCCGTCGCCGAACAGCCGACCACGGTCGTGCCCGACGCAGAGCCCGCGCCCGTCGAACCGGTCGTCGAGGAACCCGTCGCCGAACAGCCGACGCGGGTCGTGCCTGACGAAGAGCCAGTGCCCGTCGAGCCGGCAGCGGAGGAACCCGTCGCCGAAGAACCGACCCCGGTCGTGCCTGACGAAGAGCCCGCGCCCGTCGATCCGGTCGTCGAGGAACCGGCCGCCGAAGAGCCGACCCCGGTCGTCCCCGCCGCAGAGCCCGCGCCCGTCGAGCCCGTCGTCGAGGAACCCGTCGCCGAAGAACCGGCCCCGGTCGTGCCCGACGAAGAGCCAGCGCTCGCCGAGCCGGTCGCCGAGGAACCCGTCGC
This sequence comes from Roseomonas sp. TF40, assembly GCF_057219975.1. Lineage (NCBI taxonomy): Bacteria > Pseudomonadati > Pseudomonadota > Alphaproteobacteria > Acetobacterales > Roseomonadaceae > Roseomonas > Roseomonas sp. TF40. The sequence goes on from NZ_JBXVVR010000001.1 coordinate 1,274,403, forward strand.
CGAAGAGCCGCCACCGGTGGTCCCAGACGAAGAGCCCGCGCCCATCGAACCGATCGTCGAGGAACCCGTCGCGGAAGAGCCGGCCCCGGTCGTCCCAGACGAGGAGCCCGCGCCGGTCGACCCGATCGTTGAGCAGCCCGTCGCCGATGAACCGGCCCCGGTCGTGCCTGACGAAGAGCCTGCGCCCATCGAACCGATCGTCGAGGAACCTGTCGCCGAAGAACCGGCCCCGGTCGTGCCCGACGAAGAGCCCGCACCCACCGAGCCGGTCGCCGAGGAACCCGTCGCCGAAGAGCCGCCACCGGTGGTCCCAGACGAAGAGCCCGCGCCCATCGAACCGATCGTCGAGGAACCCGTCGCGGAAGAGCCGGCCCCGGTCGTCCCAGACGAGGAGCCCGCGCCGGTCGACCCGATCGTTGAGCAGCCCGTCGCCGAAGAACCGGCCCCGGTCGTGCCTGACGAAGAGCCTGCGCCCATCGAACCGATCGTCGAGGAACCTGTCGCCGAAGAACCGGCCCCGGTCGTGCCCGACGAAGAGCCCGCGCCCGTCGAGCCCGTCGTCGAGCAGCCCGTCGCCGATGAACCGACCCCGGTCATCCCCGACGAAGAGCCCGCGCCCGTCGAACCGGTCGTCGAGGAAGCCGTCGCCGAAGAACCGACCCCGGTCGTCCCCGACGAGGAGCCCGCGTCCGTCGAGCCGGTCGTCGAGGAACCCGTCGCCGAAGAACCGGCCCCGGTCGTGCCCGACGAAGAGCCCACGCCCGCCGAGCCGGTCGTTGAGGAACCCGTCGCCGAAGAGCCGACCACGGTGGTCCCCGACGAAGAGCCCGCGCCCGCCGAGCCGGTCGTCGAGGAACCCGTCGCCGAACAGCCGACCCCGGTCGTGCCCGACGCTGACCCCGCGCCCGCCGAACCCGTCGTCGAGGAACCCGTCGCCGAAGAACCGACACCGGTCCTGCCCGACGAAGAGCCCGCACCCACCGAGCCGGTCGCCGAGGAACCCGTCGCCGAAGCCGCGCCGGAACCCGCCAAGCCCGACCCGGTCGCACCCGCCCCGGTGCCGCAACTCCTCAACGGGGATTTCGAAACCTCGGCCGCCGATGCCAAGGTCATGGGCGGCTGGTACCTGACCCAAGGGGCGAGCGCGCAGGACAATCAGGCCTTCGGCTGGACGGCAGCGAACGGGGCCACGATCGAGATCCAACAGAGCGGCGTCGCCGGGGTGAACGCCTTCGACGGCAAATCCTACATGGAGCTGGACACCCACGGCACCGGCACCTCCCGCCCCCTGGTCAGCCAGGAATTCGCCACCCAGGACGGCGCCGCGCTGACCCTCGACTTCGCCTTCGCCGAGCGCCAGGGCGCGGGCGATGGCAGCAGCGACTTCCAGCTCTTCTGGGACGGGGCGCTCGTGGCCACCTTCACCAATCCCAAGGGCCGCGATGCCTGGCAGGTCGTCGATGCCGATGCGAAGGATGGCATCAGCGTCGCCATCGCCGATCACGGCGCGGCCGGCGGCTGGTTCACCGCCAGCGTCACCGGCCTGCTCGGCGATGGCCGCGACAGCATCGCCTTCCAGGGCCTGGCGGAGCAGGTCAACACCCACGGCACCTTCCTCGATGCCCTGCGCCTCGACCTCGCGCGGGGGCCGGAGCCGGCCGCGCCGCCCGTGGCCGAGGCCGCGCCGCGCAACACCGCGCCGACGGATATCGCCCTGTCCACCACCAGCGTGAGCGAGCGCGCCGCACCGGGCAGCGTCATCGCCAGCCTGTCCACCACCGATGCCGACGGCAAGGACGCGCACAGCTACACGCTGGTCGAGGATCCGAGCGGGCTGTTCGAGATCCGCGACGGCGCCCTGGCGCTCCGCGCCGGCGCCGCGCTGGACCGGGAGGAGGCCGCCAGCCACACCATCGTGCTGCGCAGCACCGATGCCGCCGGCGAGAGCATCGATCGCAAGTTCAGCCTCACCGTCGCCGATGTGAAGGAAAGCCAGCTCAGCGGCGGCGCCAAGGGCGATGACCTCAAGGCCAAGGACGGCATGGCCGACATCCAGGGCCGCGGCGGCGACGATAAGCTCGAGGGCAAGAACGGCGCGGACCGCCTGTGGGGCGGCGATGGCCATGACGCGCTCAAGGGCGACAATGGCGACGACCTGCTCTGGGGCGGCGCGGGCAATGACACCTTGGACGCCGGCAATGATTCGGACCAGCTCTGGGGCGGCCTCGGCCGCGATTCCCTCGCCGGCGACAATGCGAACGACACGCTGCATGGCGAGGCCGACCACGACACGCTCGATGGCGGCAACGCGGATGACCTGCTCTGGGGCGGCGAGGGCAACGACCTGCTGCGCGGCGGCAATGGCGACGACACGCTCCATGCGGGCATCGGGGCGGATGTCATCCATGGCGAGAACGACGACGACGTGCTCGCGCTCGAGCCCGATGGGATGTCGGATCGCTTCTTCGGCGGCAACGGCTTCGACAGCGTGGCGCTGGGCAGCAAGGCGGGCGGCTTCGGCGAGGCCGATGGCTGGTCGCTCAAGCTCGGCGCGGGGCGCGTCACCGACAAGGGCGAGGGTTTCCTCACCCTCTCGGACGGCGCGGATGGCGAGGTCACCTTCGCCGATGGCTCGACGCTGCGCTTCGAGGATGTCGAGCGCCTGACCTGGCAATTGCCGGCCTGAAGCCGCCAGAGATCACGGCCTCGCTTCACCGAACGTGAAGGGTTGCTGCGCTAGGCATGGCCGGGGCGGCGCGCGGAATCCTTCGCGCGCCGCGAGCCACCACGGATGCGCATGACGGCCAGCGCCGAGACCCCCCGATTGACCGGCCTGCTCAGCACGCGGGGCGATACCCTGCTGGCCTCGGCGCTGCTCAACCTCGCGGCGCTCGCCGTGCCGGTGCTGCTGCTGCAGCTCTATGACCGCATCATCCCCAACGCCGCCTATGGCACGCTGGCGGCGCTGCTGCTGGGCGTGGCCGTGGCCGTGGCGCTGGAGGCCGCGCTGCGCCATGCGCGGGCCTGCATCACCGCCTGGGTCGCGGCGCAGGAGGAACACGCGCTCTCCCGCGCCGCCATGGCGCGCCTGCTCGGCGCCGATGCGCGCGACCCCACCCCGCCCGGTGAGCGCGCCGATGCGCTGGGCGCGATCGCGGAGTGGCGCGCGCATCGTAGCGGGCAGATGGCCTTCACCCTGGCCGACCTGCCTTTCGGCCTGGTGTATCTGGGCTTCCTCGCCTGGCTCTCGCCGCTGCTGGCCGCGACGGCGGTGCTCGCCGGCCTGCCGGGCATGCTGGCCGCGGCCGCCTTCGGCCCCGCCGCGTCGCGCGCCATCGCCGAGCGCACGGCGGCGGAGACGCAGCGCCATGGCCTGACGCATGAGGCCATCGTGGCGATCGAGCCGCTCAAGGCCATGGGGGCCGAGGCGCCGATGCTGCGCCGGCATGAACGCCTGGTCGCCGCCTCGGCCGCGGCCGGGCGGCGCACCGCCTTCGCCGTGCAGATGTGCCAGGCCCTGGCCATGGCCGGCAGCCAGAGCGTGGTCGCGGGCGTCGCGCTGGTCGGCGCCTGGCTGGTGATGCAGGACCAGTTGACCGGCGGCGCGCTGGCCGCCGCCATCCTGCTGGCCGGGCGCGGCATGGAGCCGCTGGCCCGCCTTGCCGCCGGCACGCCGGCCCTGGCGCGCAGCCAGGCGGCGCGCGCGCGGGTGGGGCGGCTGCTGGCCACGCCGCAGGAACGCCAGGGCGGCGCGGCGGTGGCCGAAATCCGCGAGATCTCCCTGCATCGCGTGGCCCTGGCCCATCCGCATCGCGGCCTGCTGCTGCGCGACATCGACCTCACCCTGCGGCGCGGGGAGTGCCTGGCGCTGCAGGGCCCGGGTGGGTCGGGCAAGACCCGGCTGCTGCTGGCCATCGCCGGGCTGATCCCGGCGGATCGGGGGCGCATCCGCATCGATGGCGCCCCGCGGGAGATGCTGGCCGAGGCGTCGCTGCGCCGCCACATCGCGCTGCTGCCGCAGCGCCCGGTACTGATCCCGGGCCGGGTCATCGACAACCTTTCGCGCTTCGATCCGGCGCTGGTGGAGGAAGCCCTGCTCCTGGCCGCCGAGCTGGGTCTCGATGGCTATTTCCACCGCCTGCCGCAGGGCTACGCCACCGCCATCGGCCGCGGCGAGGGGCAGGATCTGCCGCCTTCCGTGGCCGAGCGCGTGGCGGCGGTGCGCGCCCTGGTCGGCGGGCCGCGCGTGATCCTCTTCGATGACGCCAATGCCTCCCAGGATCGCGACGGGGACCGACGGATGCGGCGGCTGATCGCGCGGCTGAAGCCCGAGGCCGCGATCCTGCTGGTGACCGAGCGGCCCGACTGGCTGGCGCTGGCGGATCGGCGCCTGCGCCTGGCCGGGGGCAGGCTGGAGGCCCAGTCGGCGCAGCCGACGCAACCGACGCTGCCGGCGTGAACGCCCCCGCCCTCACCCTCCTGCTGCCGGCAGGCCAGGCCGGGCTCTCGGCGGCGGCGGCGGCGGAGTCCGAAGCCGGCCTGCCCTGGGTGCTGCCGCGCCTCGCCCGGCTGCTGGGGCGCGAGATCGCGCATCGGCGGATGCTGGAGGCCCTGCCCCATGCGGTGGCGCATGATGCGGCGGCAGCGGTGCTGGGCACGGCGGGGCGGCTCGGCCTCAACCCCCGCCCCTGGCGCCGGCGCTCCGAACACCTGCCGGCGAGCCTGCTGCCGGCGCTCTGGGTGGGCCCGGATGGCAGGCTGGCGCTGATCGTCGAGCGCAGCGCGCGCTACCTGCTGGTGGAAAGCGCGCCCGGCGCCCCGCCCGAGCGGCTGCACGCCGTGGCGGTGCCGGGCCGCTTCTATGTCTTCGCCGGACCGGCGGAGGCCGGCCAGGAGCAGAAGCTGCTCCGCCGCCTGATCGGCGAGAACGCGCTGCCGATCGCCGGGCTGCTGGCGCTGGCCACGCTTTCCTCCATCGCCTCGATCGGGCTGGGCCTCGTGGTGATGATCGCCTTCGACATGGTGATCCCCGGCGGGCAGGCGGCGGCGCTGGTCGCGCTTGGCCTGGGCTTCCTGCTGGCGCTGGGTGCCGATGTCGCCGCGCGCGTGCTGATGGCGCGCGGCATCGGCCGGCTGGGCGAGCGGGCGGAACGGCTGGTGCTGACGGCGGTGTTCGAGAAGGTGCTCCGCCTGCCCTGGCAGAACGTGGCGGCGCAGGACCCGGCGGCGCAGGTGCTGCGCATGCGCGAGGTGGAATCGGCGCGCGAGGTCTTCACCGGCCCGCTGCCGCACCTGCTGCTGCAATTGCCGCTCGCGGTGCTGTTCCTGCTGGCGATCTGGGCCATCGCCGGGCCCGTGGTGGCGGTGCCGCTGGCGCTGCTGCCGATCCAGATGCTCGGCGCGCTGATCCTGGTGCCCCGCGCCCGGACCCGGGAGGCGGCGGCGGCGGCGCTCGGCCAGGAGAAGCGCCGCCTGATGCTCGAGACCCTCTCCCATGCCGGCACGATCCGCGCCCTGGGCGCCGAGGCCGCCTGGCTGGCGCGGTTCCGCGAGATCTCGGCCGCCGCCGCCGCCGCCCATGCCCGCGCGGCGCGGGCGAGCCATGCGGTGGAGACCCTCGCCCAGCTCGGCCTGCCGGTGGCCGCCGCCGGGATCGCCACGCTCGGCGCGGCGCTGGTGATCCAGCAGCAGATCAGCGCCGGCGCGCTGGTCGCCGCCATCATGCTCTCCTGGCGGCTGCTGGTGCCGCTGCAATCCTTCCTGCTGGCGGCGAGCCGGGCGAGGCAGGTGGCGGAGAGCGTGGGAAGGCTGCACCGGCTGCAGGCGCTGCGGGAGGAACCGCGCCCGGCGCTGGATGCGCCCAGCCCCGGGCTGCGCGGCACGGCGCTGCGCTTCGAACAGGTGGTGCTGCGCGGCAGCGGCGGGGGCGCGCCGGTGCTGGCCGGCGTCTCGCTGCTGGTGCCCCCCGGCGCGCTCGTGGCCCTCACCGGGCCATCGGGGGCGGGGAAGTCCTCCCTGCTGCGGCTCGCGCTCGGCATTCTCGCGCCGCAGGCGGGCGCGGTGACCCTGGGTGGCATCAACATCGCCCAGCTCGACCCGCTGGGGCTGCGCGCGCGCATCGGCTACCTGCCGCAGCGCCCGGCCCTGATCTACGGCACGGTGGCGCAGAACCTGCGCCTGGCCGCGCCCCTGGCCAGCGATTCCGACCTCGCCGCGATCTGCGAGGAGATCGGCATCCTCGCGGATCTGCGCGCCCTGCCGCAGGGGCTGGACACGCGGCTGAACGATCTGGGGAAGGAACGCCTGCCGCAGAGCCTGCGCCAGGGCATCGCGCTGGCCCAGGCGCTGCTGCGCCGGCCCGACATCCTGCTGCTGGATGACCCGACCCGCGCCCTGGACCGGGCGCGGGAGGCGAAGCTGGCCGCCCTGCTCGGCCGCCTGCGCGGGCAGGTGAGCGTGCTGGTGGTGACGCATCGCGCCGAGGTGATCCGCGCCGCCGACCACGCCTATGTGCTCGACCAGGGCCGCCTGCAGCCCCTGGCGCCAGAGATAGGTGCCCAGGGCGGCGCCGCCCGCCGCCTGCCAGACCGGAGCTGAGCCCCGCCCATGCCCCGCAGCCTCGACCGCACCCAGGTGGCGCCGGAGCCCCTGCCCCTGCCGCCCGCGCCGCTGCTGCTGCGTCGCACCACCGCGCGCCATGTGCTGAGCGTACAGGAGCTGGAGGATTGCCCGCCGCCGCGCTCGGCCCGCGCCGCGGTGCTGCTGGGCGCGGCGATGGTCCTGGGCTTCCTCGCCTGGGCCATGCATTTCCCGGTGACGCAGCGCGCCATGGGCTCGGGCGAGGTGCTGCCCCAGGGCTTCGTCCAGCCGGTGCAGCACCCCGATGGCGGCAAGGTGGCCGAATTGCTGGTCCGGCCCGGCGACGCCGTGGCCGAGGGCCAGGCGCTGCTGCGCCTCGATGCCACCCTCGTCACCGCCGAGGCCGAGGCGGCGCGGGCGCGGGAGGCCGCGCTCAGCCTCGCCGCCACGCGGCTGGCGGCGGCGGCGGAGGGGCGGCTGGCCGCGCTCGGCCCCACCCCGCCGGGCGCGATGGCCGCCATCCATGACAGCCAGGCGGCGATGGCCGAGGCCGGCGCGCGGCTGCGCGAGACGCAACTCGCCGTGCTGGACGCCGAGATCGCCTCCCGCGAGGCGGCGGTGCACAACCTCGCCGGGCTGCTGATCCCGACGACCGAGGCGCGCAACCTCGCCCGCGCCGAGGTCTCGGTGATGGCGACGATGCTCGAACGCGGCCTGGCACGGCGCTCGGAGGTGTTCTCGCTGCGCCAGGCGCATCTGCGCAGCGAGGGCGAGGTGGAGCGCGGGCTGGCGGATCTCTCCGCCGCGCGGCTCGCCGTGGCCGAGACCCGCGCCCGGCGGGACGAGCTTGCCGCCCGGGCGCGCAGCGAGGCGCTGGCAGAGCTGGTGCGGGTGGAGGCCGACCTTGCCGAGGCGCGGCAGGCGCGGGCGCGGGCGGAAGGGCGCCTTGCGCGGCTGACACTGCTCGCCCCCGTGGCCGGGCTGGTGAAGGAGGTCGCGCCGCGCGGCACCGGTGCGGTGGTGGAGTCGGGCGGGCTGGTGGCGGAGATCGTGCCCCAGGATGCCGGCATCCAGGTCGCGCTCGAATTGCCGGCGGACCAGGTCGGGGGCGTGCATCCCGGCCAGCCGGCGCGGGTGAAGGTGCTGACCTATGACCCGGCGCGCTTCGGCAGCATCGCCGGGCGGGTGGAGCAGGTCTCGGCGGCCTCCTTCCGGCGGCAGGATGGCTCGGCCTATTTCCGCGTGCAGGTGGCGCTGGCGGCCGAGCATGTCGGCGACCCCCGACTCGGGCTGCGGGTCTCGCCGGGGATGACGGTGGCGGTGGAGATCGCGACCGGGGAGGTCTCACTGCTGTCCTGGCTGGCCAAGCCGGTGCGCAACGCGCTGGACCAGGCCTTCGCGGAGCGGTGAGCCCGAATCATGGCTTGCGGAAGAAGGCGTCCGCGGCGGCGCGATGCGCGTCGAGCTTGCCGATGGCGGCCTCGGCGCGGGCGATCTCGGCCTGCAGCGTCGCGATATAGGCGCGCAGCTCCCCCACATCCCAGCGGTCCAGCACGGGGGGCACGAAATGGCGGGGCGGGCGGGGCAGTTCGTCATCGGTTTCGCGGCTCATGAATCCCTCCTGGACATGCAGGGGTTTGACTTGGGGCTTTGACCATGGCCCCTGCCGTCTCTATATCCGATCCTGACGAGGCGCGGGCGCCCCGGCGGAGGAGTATGCTTGCCCCCAGGCTGGCGACGACGCGCCGGCGGCGGCCGCCCACCCGACCGAAGGGACCACCATGAAGACCCCGCTGATGCCCAAGGCCACCGCCGTGTGGCTGATCGAGAAGACGTCCCTGTCCTTCGAGCAGGTCGCCGACTTCGTGCACATGCATCCGCTGGAGATCCAGGCCATTGCCGATGGCGAGGTCGCGCAGGGCATCGTCGGCTACGATCCGATCGCCAATGACCAGCTGACGCGCGAGGAGATCGCGCGCTGCGAGGCCGACCCCTCGGCCCGCCTGCGCCTGACCGAGCGCGCCATGCCCGCCGGCAAGCAGCGCGGCAAGGGGGCCCGCTACATCCCCGTGGCGAAGCGGATCGAGCGGCCGGACGCCATCGCCTGGCTGCTGCGCAACTATCCGCAGCTCAGCGACCCGCAGATCGTGAAGCTGCTCGCGACCACCAAGGAGACCATCGCCAAGGTGCGCGACAAGACCCACCCGAACACGGCCACGATCAAGCCGCGTGATCCGGTGACGCTGGGCCTGTGCACCCAGACCGCGCTGAACGAAGCCGTGGCGATCGCCATGGAGAAACATGGCGGCGGACCCATCCCGCCGCCGCTGGCCGCGAACGAAGACGCGGCCTGATCAACGGGAAAGGCCCTCTCCCCGCGCGTGGGGAGAGGGTTCCCGATCTTCAGTGGGTCTGGGCTTCAGTGGGTTTGGGGGCGGATGCGCTCCATTTCTTCCTTCAGGCGCAGTTTCTGCAGCTTGAGCTTCGCCAGCGCGGCCGTGTCCGGGCGGGGGCGTCCATCCTCCTCGGCGATCCGGGTTTCCAGATGGGCGTGCCGTTCCTCGAGGGAGCGGAGGCGAGCGGTCTGAGCCATCAGCGGGCATTCCCTTGCGGTGATGCAGGCGCTCAGCTCGCGGGACGCACCCGGCCTCGACCGGGGCGCCCCCTTTCCGGTGAGCGCCCGCACTCCGATGCTACGCTCCTGTGACAGCGGATTCAGCAGGAAATTTTTGCCGGGTGCGTGAGGGGTTCTGTCTTAAACCAGCCCCGCCCTGAGCAGGTCGTGCAGGTGCAGGATGCCCACCGGCCGGCCCTCCGCCACCACGAAAAGGCTCGTGATCCGCTTCTCGTTCATGATGCCGAGCAGGTCGGCGGCCAGCGATTCCGGCGCGGCGGTGCGCGGGCCGCGGGTCATGGCCTCGGCCACCGGCTGATCCATCGCCACGCCCTTCTGCAGCGCGCGCCGCAGATCGCCATCGGTCAGCACGCCGGCGAGCGCCCCGCCCGGCTCCACCACCCCGGTCACGCCGAAGCGGCGGGAAGTCATCTCCACCACCGCCTGGGCCAGCGTGGCGTCGAGCGGCACCAGCGGCAATTCGGCCGGCCCGTGCATGAGGTCGCGCGCGCGCTTGAGCCGCGCGCCGAGCTTGCCGCCCGGGTGGAAGTCCCGGAAATCCGCCGGCGAGAAGCCGCGCGCCTCCAGCAGGCACATGGCCAGCGCATCCCCCAGGGCGAGTTGCATGGTGGTGCTGGTGGTCGGCGCCAGGCCGTTCGGGCAGGCCTCGGCCATGCGCGGCAGGGTGAGGCAGATGTCGGCCGCACTGCCCAGCGCGCTCTCGGGCCGCGAGGTGATGGCGATCAGCTTCACGTCGAAGCGGCGGGTATAGGCGATGATGTCGGCCAGTTCCGGCGCCTCGCCGGACCAGGAGAGGGCGAGCACGCTGTCCTCGCGCGCGATCATGCCGAGGTCGCCATGGCTGGCCTCGGCCGGATGCACGAAGAGCGCGGGCGTGCCGGTGGAGGCGAGCGTGGCCGCGATCTTGCGCCCGACATGGCCGGACTTGCCCATGCCGGTGACCACCAGCCGCCCGCCCGGTTCCAGCAGCAGGGCCACGGCTTCCAGCAACGTATCGCCCAGCGCGCCTTCGAGGGCGGCGTGCAGCGCGTTGAGCCCCGCGGCCTCCAGCGCCACGGTGCGCAGCGCGGTGGCGCGGCGTTCGGATTGGCTCACGCCAACATCTCCCGCGCCCGCGCCAAATCTTCGGGGGTATCGACGCCGAGCGGCACGTCATCCACCGCGATGGCGTCGATGCGCATGCCGGCCTCCAGCGCGCGGAGCTGCTCCAGCTTCTCCCGCATTTCGAGCCCCGAGGGCGGCAGCGCGACGAAGCGCGCCAGCGCCGCGCGGCGCCAGGCATAGAGGCCGATATGGTGCCACAGCTTGCCCTCGCCCGAGGGCGCGGTGGCGCGGGTGAAATAGAGGCAGCGGAAGCGCCCCGGCGCGTGCTCGCTGCCCACCATCTTCACCACGGACGGCGCGGTGCGTTCCTCGGGCCGGTGGATCTCGGCCACCAGCGTCGCGATATCGACCTGCGGGTCCATCAGCGGCACCAGGGCCGCGCGGATGGTGGCCGGCGCGATGGTGGGCAGGTCGCCCTGCACATTCACCACCGCGTCATGCATCCCCGTGGGGTCGAGCACCGAGACCGCCTCATGGATGCGGTCCGAGCCCGAGGGGTGGTCGCCGCGCGTCATCTGCACCCGCCCGCCGGCGCGGCTCACGGCTTCCGCCACTTCGGGGCTGTCGGTGGCGACGACGACGGCGCCGATGGCGGCCTCCATCGCCCGGCGCCAGACATGCACGATCATCGGCTCGCCGCCGATATCGGCCAGCGGCTTGCCCGGCAGGCGGGTGGCCGACATGCGGGCCGGGATGAGGACAATCGGATTCATTGGGGGAAGCTCTTGGTCAGCGAATCAATGGCTTGCAGGCGCTCGATCAGCGCCTCGAAGGCGTTCAGCGGCACCATGTTGGGGCCATCCGAAGGCGCGCGGTCGGGGTCCTGGTGCGTCTCGATGAACAGGCCCGCGACACCCACGGCGCAGGCGGCCCGCGCCAGGGTCTCGACGAATTCACGCTGCCCCCCCGAACTCGCGCCCTGCCCACCGGGCTGCTGGACCGAGTGGGTGGCGTCGAAGATCACCGGCAGGCCGGTGTCGCGCGCCATGATCGGCAGGGCGCGCATGTCGCTGACCAGCGTGTTGTAGCCAAAGCTCGCGCCCCGCTCGGTCAGCAGCACGCGCGGATTGCCCGCCCCGGTCACCTTGGCGGCGGCGTGCTTCATGTCCCAGGGGGCGAGGAACTGGCCCTTCTTGATGTTCACCGCGCGGCCCGTGGCGGCGGCGGCCAGCAGCAGGTCGGTCTGGCGGCAAAGAAAGGCCGGGATCTGCAGCACATCCACCGCCTCGGCCACCGGGGCGCATTGCGCGGCGTCATGCACATCGGTCAGCACCGGCAGGCCCAGGCGCTCGCGGATCTCGGCGAAGACCTCCAGTGCGGCCGCCATGCCCACCCCGCGCGCGGCGGTGGCGGAGGTGCGGTTCGCCTTGTCGTAGCTGGTCTTGTAGATCAGCCCGATGCCGCGCCGCGCCGCGATTTCCTTGAGCGCGCTGGCCATTTCCAGCGCATGCGCCCGGCTCTCCATCTGGCAGGGGCCGGCGATGAGGGCGATCGGCAGGCGGTTGCCGAAGGTCACCTTGCCGATCGCAACGCTCGTGTCAGTCATGCCCCAGGCTCCTCGACGCGCCCGTGCTGTAGGGGCGCGCGCGGGCCGGAACAAGCCCAAGCGCCAGGGCCGAGCCTTTAGCCCCGCGCCGGGCCATGCTAGGAAGGCGCGGCCCGCAGCCCGATGCGCGGGCCCGAACCGAAGCCGAGGCGCATGCTCGCAGATCGCGATTCCCTCCTCCGCCGCCTGCACGAATTGCGCAGCGAACACCGCGACCTCGACACCGTGATCGCCCGCCTGGATGAGGGCGGGGCGGATCCGCTGCAGTTGCAGCGCCTCAAGAAGCGCAAGCTGAAGCTGAAGGACGAGATCAGCTGGCTGGAAGGCCGGCTCGTGCCGGACATCATCGCGTGAACGGCGCGTGGGACAATCGCGCGTGAACGGCGCGTGGGACAACCGCGCGTGAACGACGCGCCGGCGCCGCTGGTCGGCCTGATCATGGGCAGCACCTCCGACTGGGAGACGATGCGCCATGCGGCCGAGACCCTGCAGAAACTCGCCATCCCGCATGAATCGCGCGTGGTCTCCGCCCATCGCACGCCCGAGCGGCTGTTCGACTACGCGAAATCCGCGGCCCCGCGGGGCCTGAAGGTCATCATCGCCGGCGCGGGCGGGGCGGCGCATCTGCCGGGCATGGCGGCCTCCCTCACCGCTTTGCCGGTGCTGGGCGTGCCGGTGGAAAGCCATGCGCTGCGCGGGCAGGACAGCCTGCTCTCCATCGTCCAGATGCCCGCCGGCATCCCGGTCGGCACGCTGGCCATCGGCCGGGCGGGGGCAGTGAACGCGGCGCTGCTCGCCGCCGCGATCCTCGCCCTGCAGGACCCGGCGCTGGCCGAACGGCTCGCCGCCTGGCGTGCGGCGCAGACGGCCGCCGTGCCGGATCTGCCGGCGTGAGCGCCCCTCTCCCCCCCGGCAGCACCATCGGCATCCTCGGCGGCGGGCAGCTCGGGCGGATGTCGGCGCTGGCGGCGGCCCGGCTGGGCTATCGCTGCCATGTCTACGCACCCGAGCCCAACAGCCCCGGGATGCAGGTGACCTCGGCGCACACCATCGCCCCCTATGAGGATGCCGCCGCCCTCGCCCGCTTCGCCGCCGCCGTCGATGTCGTGACCTTCGAGTTCGAGAACGTCCCCGCCGCGACGCTGGACGCGCTGGCGCCGCTGGTGCCCTGCCGGCCGGGCGTGGCCGCGCTGCGAATCGGCCAGGACCGGCTGGCGGAGAAGGGCTTTCTCGACTCCATGGGCATCCCGGTCGGCCCGTGGCGGGCGATCCACAGCCGCGCCGACCTCGACTCGGCCATCGCCGAACTCGGCCTGCCCGCCGTGCTCAAGACCACGCGGCTCGGCTATGACGGGCGCGGCCAGGCCGTGCTGCGCCGGGCCGAGGAGGCCGAGGCCGCCTTCGCGCGGCTCGGCCCGCATCCGCTGATCCTGGAAGCCTTCGTGCCCTTCGCGAAGGAGATCTCGGCCATCGCCGCGCGCGGGGCGGATGGCGCGGTGGTGACCTACGACGCGGTCGAGAACCGCCACGCGCACCATATCCTCGACCTCTCCATCGCCCCGGCGCAGGTGCCCCCGGCGGTGGCGGCGCAGGCGCGCGCGCAGGTGGCCGCGCTGGCCGCGGCCCTCGACCTCGTCGGCGTGCTGGCGCTCGAGATGTTCCTGCTGCCCGATGGCCGCCTGCTGGCCAATGAGATGGCGCCGCGGCCGCATAATTCCGGCCACTGGACCATGGATGCCTGCCGCGTCAGCCAGTTCGAGATGCATGTGCGCGCCGTGGTCGGCCTGCCGCTGCCCCAACCCGGGCGCGAACATGATGCGGTGATGCGCAACCTCGTGGGCCCCGACTCCTATGCAGCCTGGCCGCGCCTCGCCGCCGAATCGGGCGTCGCACTTCACCTCTATGGGAAGGTGCGCGGCAGCGAAGGGGCGAAGCCGGGCCGCAAGCTCGGCCATGCCACGCGCCTCTTGCCGCCAGGAAGCCTCGCTTCGGGGGTGGAGCCGGGGTCCCTGGCGCCTCTGTGACCCTTTTGCATCGCGCCGCTGTGTCTAAATCGCCACACCGTGCGCTTTGTGTGCCATCCATGCTGTTGCGGCGCGGATGACGGTGTTAGACAGCGTCTTACGCATTGCTTCCAAGGGCCTGAACCGGGCGACCGGCCCAGCGCACATGAAGCGGCAGTGCAAACGGTCCCTAGGAGAAAAGTGATGAGCCTGAAGAAGGTCCTGCTGGCAGCCTCGATGATGGCCCTGCCGCTCGCCGCCAACGCCCAGCCCGTGAGCGGCTTCTACATCGGCGCCGGCGCCGGTGCGAACATGCTGATGGACAGCGACCTGACCAGCCAGGCCGGCCTGACCACCGCCCTGCGCGGCGCCGGCATCGGCACGACGGGCACGGCCAGCTTCGACTACGGCTATATCGGCGTGCTCAGCGTCGGCTACGGCTTCGGCAACGGCGTGCGCGCCGAGATCGAGGGCAGCTACCGCCAGAACAGCATCGACGGCATCTCCGGCTTCGCCGGCATGGCCGCGCCCCGCACGCAGTCCGGCGACGTGGCGAGCTACGGCGTGATGGCGAACGTCCTGTATGACTTCGACCTCGGCCCGGGCGCTTTCATGACCCCGTATGTCGGCCTCGGCGCCGGCTACATCGTGCAGAACTGGGATAGCGTGCGGGTTGCCACCACGGCGACCGGCCGCAACGTGACGGTTGATGGCGACAACGGCAACTTCGCCGGCCAGGCCATCGTCGGCGCTGCCTTCCCGATCGCCTCGGTGCCCGGCCTGGCCGTGACCGCCGAGTACCGCTTCATGATGTCGCTGTCCGACGACGTGGACGCCCGCTTCCAGGGCGCGCGCGGTGCGGCCCAGACGCGCGGCTCGATCGAAGTCGACAACATGAACCAGAGCCTGCTCATCGGCCTGCGCTACGCCTTCGGCGTGACGCCGCCGCCGCCGGCCCCGGTTGCGCCCGCGGCCGCCCCGGCCCCGGCCCGCACCTTCCTGGTGTTCTTCGACTTCGCCCGCGCCGACCTGACCGACCGCGCCCGCCAGATCATCGGCGAAGCGGCGACCAACGCGCAGCGCGGTGGCGTGACCCGCATCGAAGTCAGCGGCCACACCGACACGGTCGGCTCGGCCCGCTACAACCAGGCGCTGTCCGAGCGTCGCGCCGCCGCGGTGGCCGCGGAACTCGAGCGTCGTGGCGTGCCGCGCAGCGCGATGGTGCTGCAGGGCTTCGGCTTCACCCGCCTGCTGGTCCCCACGGCCGCGAACGTCCGCGAGCCGCAGAACCGCCGCGTCGAGATCGTCCTGCGCTGATCGCGCGGGACCCTCTCTCGCACCAAGCTGGGAAGGGGCGCCGCAAGGCGCCCCTTTTCTTTTGTCTGCCCCCAACGCCCCGAGCCCCACCATGATCCTGATCGGTCGCTACCTCTCCCCCTTCGTGCGCCGCACCGCGGCCAGCCTGAACCTGCTCGGCCTGCCCTTCACGCAGAAGCCGCTCAGCACCGCCGACCAGGGCGAGCTGATCAGCGGCTACAACCCACTGCGACGCGTGCCGGCGCTCGAACTGGATGATGGCGAGGTGCTGGTCGATTCGGCCGCCATCCTCGACGCGCTGGATGAGATCGCGGGCCCCGAGCGCGCCCTGGTGCCGCCTGCCGGCGCGCCGCGCCGCGCCGTGCTGCGCGCCGTCGCCCTCGGCCAGGGGGCGATGGAGAAGCTCGTCGCCGCCTATTACGAGCGCGACCGCCGGCCCAAGGACCTTGTCTGGCCCGAGGCGGTGGAGCGGCTCTCTGGCCAGAGCGCGGCGGGCTTCGCCGCCCTTGATGCCCTGGCCGGCGAGGGCTGGCTGTGCGGCGATCGCCTCACCCAGGCCGATGTCACGGCGACCGTGGCGCTCGACTTCGCCGACATCGTGATGCCCGACCTCGTGCGCGGCCGCTTCGCCCGACTCGCCGCGCTGCGGGACCGGGCCAACGCCCTGCCGGCCATCGGCTCCACCCGCTGGACGGGCTGAGCGCCACCCCTCTCACCCCAGCCCATGTTTTGGGCAGAATGATTGACTCATGCGCCCAGACCTTGCTGCCTCGGTCTGGGCGCTTCTTTTTTGGGCGATTTTTTCCGCAAACCCCTTGGCGTTCACCCTAAGGTAACCCTGAGGGAGGTAGCGCCGGTTTGGCCATGACGGCCGGAAAGGGGCAGCACCATGCGGCATGGGTCCTTCTCTCGACGTTCTCTCCTCGGCGCGGGTCTCGCCACGCCCTTCCTCGCCATCCCGCGCGGCGCGCGCGCCATGGAACCGGTGGATGTGGAGCTCGTGCTCGCCGTCGATGTCTCCCGCTCGGTGGATGAGCAGGAACAGGCGCTGCAGTTCCGCGGCTATGCCAATGCCTTCCGCGACCAAAAGCTGATCGAGGGCATCGCCGGCGGGCCGATCGGGCAGATCGCGGTCACGCTCTTCACCTGGTCCGACTGGCACATCCAGGAGCTGCTGATCCCCTGGATGCGGATCGACGGCCCGCGCAGCGCCGAGGCCTTCGCCGCCGCCGTCGACGCCGCGCCGCAGCGCACCTGGCTCTACACCTCGATCTCCGGCGCCATGGATTATGCTGCCCGCCTCTTCGGCCAGGGCTATGAGGGCACGCGCAAGGTGGTGGATATCTCCGGCGACGGGGTGAACAATTCCGGCCGCCCGGTGGCCGAGGCGCGGGCCGATGCGCTGGCCAAGGGCATCGTGCTGAACGGCCTGGCCGTGCTGGATCGCACGCCCCAGCCCTGGGCCGCGGGGCTGCCGCCGCTGGACGATTACTTCCGCGAGGAAGTCATCGGCGGCCCCGGCGCCTTCCTGATGGTGGCGGAGGGCTTCGACTCCTTCGAGACGGCGGTGAAGCGCAAGATCATCCGCGAGATCGCCGCCGCCCCACCGCCTGGCCCGCTGGTGGAACGCGCCTATGCCTGAAGCTACGGTCGCAGGATGGATGCGCCCCGCCTCGCCCGCCCCCCGGAAGCCGCCGCCCTGGCCGCCCTGGTTGCCGCCGCCTATGCGCCCTGGGTGAGCGTGATCGGCCGCGCGCCGGGGCCGATGGGGGATGACTACGCCGCGCGCATCGCCGCCGGCCAGGCCTGGGTGATCGGCGCGGCCCCGCCCCGCGCCCTGCTGGTGCTGGAAGAGGCCGGCGACGCCCTGCTGGTGGATCATGTGGCGGTCGCCCCGGCGGCGCAGGGCCAGGGACTCGGCCGCCAGATGATGGCTTTCGCGGAAGCCGAGGCCCGACGCCGCGGCAAATCCGGCCTGACGCTCTACACCCACGCCCTGATGGCCACGAACATCGCGCTCTATGCCCGGCTCGGCTTCGTCGAGACGGCGCGGCGGCAGGAGAAGGGCTTCGACCGCGTCTACATGGCGAAGCGACTCCTGACTCAGTAAAGCTGCGCGAGCCGCGCCGGGGCCTCCCGGTCGTAGCTCACCGGGTCGAGTCGCCCGGCGGTGGCCGATTGCATGAACTGCCCCGCCGTCGGCACCGCCGCCGGACGCTGCAGGTCCCCCCAGAGGCGCGAGCGCATCAGCGCGCGGGCGCACTGGAAGAACACCTCCTCCACCGCGATGCGCAGCACGGTGGCGGGCTCCTTGCCCTGCTCGGCCAGGGCTGCGCGCAAAGCGGGGTCGGTGGTGATGGTGGCGCGCCCGCCGACCCGCAGCGTCTCCCCCACGCCGGGGATCAGGAAGAGCAGCGCCACGCGCGGGTCGCCCAGGATGTCGCGCAGCGCATCCAGCCGGTTGTTGCCGCGCCGGTCCGGCAAGGCGAGCTCGCTGGACGAGAGCACGGCGCAGAAGCCCGGCCCGTCGCCGCGCGGCGTGCCATGCGGGCGGCCATCCGCGCCGCGCGTGGTCAGCACGCAGAAGGGGCTGAGGCCGATGAAGCGCCGGCTGGGCTCGTCGATGTCGTGGCGGACCTTGGCCAGGGAGTTCGGATTCGCCGGCCCGTAGAGCGCCTCAAGTGCGGCGAGGCTGGTCACGGCATGCGGGTCGGCGCTCATCGCTTCAGGCTCATCGCTTGAGGTTGGGGGCGGGCTGGCCCGCGATCTCGACATTCACGCAGGCCGGCTTGCCCGAGGCCAGGGCGCGGGCCAGCGCCGGGGCGAGGTCGGCGGCCTCGCGCACCCATTCGCCATGCCCGCCCATGGCCGTTGCCACGAGGTCATAGCGCGTGCCGGGGGCAAGGTCGCAGCCATGCGCGCGATTGGCGCCATAGTCGCGGATCTGGATCTGGTTCTCGGCGTTCCAGCAACTGTCATTGCCGACCACGGTAACCACCGGCAGGCCGTGCCGGGCGGCGGTGTCGAGTTCGGCCATGTGGAAGCCGAAGCTGCCATCGCCCATCAGCGCGATCACCGGCCCGCCGGTCGCGGCCCTTGCCCCGATGCCGAAGGGGATGCCCACGCCGATCGCCCCCGCCACGCCGTTGGTGACGCGCGCGGCCGCGCGGACCATGCTTTGCCCCCATTGCCCCATCTCCCCGCCGTCGCAGACGAAGGTCGCGCCCGGCTGGCTGGCCAGGGCGTCGGTGATGGCGTGGCAGAGCGTGGCCGGGTGGATCGGCCCGGCGGGGGTGCCGCGGAAGGCCTCCCAGGCGGCGGGGCGCCAGGCGACGGCCTCGCGCACGCTCTCCGCCCAGCCCGCCTGGGCCGGGTTGCGGCGCAGCGCGGTGGCCAGCGCCGCCAGCGCCTCGGCCGGGTCGCAGGGGAAGGCGCCGAGCAGCCGTGCCCCCAGGATCCGCTGCGCCCGGGCGATCACGGCCGAATCGGGCTCGAGCAGCAGGATCCGGCTGTCCGGCGCGGTGGGCGGCGTGCGGCCGAAGCCGAGCGTGAAATCGAGCGGCTTGCCCAACAGCACGATCAGGTCGGCCGCCGCCAGCGGCTCCCGGAAGGCGCCCAGCGAGGGGTCGTTCAGTCCGCGCGGCGAGTTCATCGGCACCACGGGCAGGCCCGAGGCCAGTTCCACCGCCGCCATCGCCGCGGCGCCCATGGGCGAGCACAGCGCCGGCGCGCCGAGCAGCAGCGGCCGCTTGGCCTGGGCGATGGCCTCGGCCACCAGCGCCGCACTTGCCGCGCCGAGCGGCATGGCGACGCGGGCAAAGGCGCTCGCCGGGGGCGGGGCGATGGCGCCGATCTCGGCCTCCAGCAGGTCGGTCGGCAGCGACAGATGCGTGGGCCCCGGCCGGCCCGACAGGGCGACGCGGATGCAGCGCGCGAGATCGGCGGCGAGGTCCTCCGCCCGCGCGGAGGTCAGGCTGAGCTTGGTGACGGGCGCCGCCATCGCCGCCTGCGGCAATTCCTGGAAGGCGCCGTCGCCGAGCTGGCTGGTCGGCGCATGGCCCGAGAGCAGCACCACCGGCGATTCCCCCGCCAGCGCCGAGCACAGCGCGGCGGTCGCGTTCGCATGCCCCTGCCCGCCGGTGACGAGCGCGATGCCGATCTTCCCCGTCAGCCGCGCATAGGCATCGGCCATGTGCACGCAGGCCGCTTCCTGGCGGGTGTGCACCAGCTCGATCCCGCTGCCGAGCAGCGCGTCGAAGACCTCCATGATGTGGTTGCCGGAGAGGGTGAAGATGCGGCTGACCCCCGCCGCCTGCAGGCCCCGCACCAGAAGATCTGCGCCGCGTGTAGTGCTCGGGGTGGTGCTGGCCATGTCGTGTCTTCCCGCTGTCTTGTCCGTCCCTTGCGACCATGCCAGCGTCGGCCGCAGCGCGGGAGGGTCGGTTGAGCGAAAAGACGCTGCAGGTCTCGGTCTGGCGCGGCGACGCCGCGGGCGGCGCCTTCGCGCGCTATGCGGTGCCGGCGCGCGCCAACCAGACCGTGCTGGACGTGGTGACGCATATCCAGCGCGAGATCGAACCCGACCTCGCCTACCGCTTCGCCTGCCGGGTCGGCATGTGCGGAAGCTGCGCGATGGAAGTGAATGGCCGCGCGCGCTGGACCTGCCGCACCCACGTCTCCCGCGTTGCGGGCGATGGCGTGCTGGAGTTGCGGCCGCTGGCGAATCTGCCGGTGATCCGCGACCTCGCGACCGACATGGCGCCCTTCTTCGACAAATGGGCGCGCGCCAAGGGCAGCTTCCAGCCGAAGGATTCCCCGAGCGGCGAGGTGCCGCAGGAATTCGCGGTGGTGCCGCCGAGCTCGCCAAAGCGCCAGGCGGCGGATGCGGGTATCGAGTGCATCGGCTGTGGCGTGTGCTACGCCAGTTGCGACATCGTCGCCTGGAACCCCGACTATCTCGGCCCCGCCGCGCTGAACCGCGCCTGGACGCTGGCCAATGACGTGCGCGACGGCGCCAACAAGGCGCGCCTCGCCGCCGTGGCGGGGGATGCGGGCTGCCATGCCTGCCACTCGACGCAATCCTGCACCGAGCGCTGCCCGAAGCAGATCGACCCCTCCGGCGCCATCGCCGGGCTGAAGCGCAGCCTGTTCTGGGGTGCCTTGGGGCGATGAGCGGGCCGCAACTCTGGATGCTCCAGCGGGGCAGCGCGATGCTGCTGGCGCTCGGCGTGGTGGTGCATCTGGTGACCATCATGGTCGCGGTGCGCGGCGGGCTGAGTGCGGCGGAGATCCTGGCCCGCACGCGCGGCAATGAGGCCTGGCTCGCCTTCTACGTGGTCTTCGCGCTGGCCGCCGGGCTGCATGGCGCGATCGGGCTGCGCGCCATCGCGGCCGAGTGGCTGGGCTGGCGCGGCCAGCGCTTCGACCTGGCGTGGATGGCTGTCGGCCTGCTGACCGCGCTGTTCGGCATCCGCGCGGCCTATGGGCTTTACAGCGCATGAGGTTCGATCCCCGAGGGCGCTCCCACCCCGCCTACATCGCCTTCCTCGTGCACCGCGTCTCGGGCCTGTTGCTCGCGCTGTTCCTGCCGCTGCATTTCTGGGCGCTCGGCCAGGCCATCACCGGCGAGGCCGCGCTGGAGGGCTTCCTGCGCTGGACGGACAACGCCCTGCTGAAGGCGGCCGAGACCGGCCTCGTCGTGCTGCTCGCCGCGCATCTCGCAGGCGGGTTGCGCGTGCTGGCGCTGGAATTCCTCGGCTGGCGCAGCAGCCAGAAGACCATGGTGGCGGCTTCGGCCGGCCTCTCCCTCGCCGCGGGACTGCTGTTCCTGCTGAATGCCGGATGATGATGCCTGACCTCCTGATCCTGCTCGCCGGCTGCTTCATCGCCGCCTTCTGCTCGGGCCTGGCGGGTTTCTCCTTCAACCTGGTGGCGGCGGGGATCCTGTTCCATTTCCTCTCGCCGCAGGAAACCGCGCCGGTGCTGGTGCTGGGCTCGATGCTGATCCAGCTCGGCACCATCCGCCCGGTGATCCCGGCGATCCGGCGCGAGGTGCTGCTGCCCTACCTGATCGGCGGCACGCTCGGCACGCCGGTTGGCGTGGTGATCCTGAGCGTGAGTTCCGGCGGGCTGATCGCAGCGCTGGTGGGCGGCTTGCTCGTTGCCTATGCGGGCGTGGCGCTGGCGCGCATCGCGCTGAAGCTGCAGCCGGCGGTGATCCAGGCCGGGCGCGGGGCGGATGTGGGCGTGGGCTTCGCCGGCGGCGTGCTGGGCGGCATCGGCGGCTTCTCCGGCGCGCTGCCGGCCATGTGGGCCGACTTCAAGGGGCTGCGGAAGGATGAGGCGCGGGCGATCTTCCAGCCCTTCGTCATCGTCATGCAGATGGTGGCCGCCGTGGCGCTGGTGATCGGCGGCTTCTTCGGCCCCGAAAGTGCCCGCATGCTGCTCGCCGCCCTGCCGGCGCTGGTGCTTGGCGCCTGGCTGGGCGTGAAGGCCTATGCCGTGATCCCGGCCGAGCAGTTCCGCCTCGTGCTGCTGAGCCTGCTGCTGGTGTCTGGCCTGTCGCTGATTCTCTGAGGAGGCTGCCGTGACCTTGCATGTTGCCCCCGACGCCATCGAGGAAGCCGCCAAGCTTCTCTACATCCGCGCGCTGAAGATCCTGCCCGACGACATCAAGCAGGGCTTTGCCCGAATCAGCGCCAGCGAGACGGATGCGACGGCGCAGAGCATCCTCGCCACCATGGTCGAGAATATCGGCGTGGCGGAGCGCACGGAGAATCTGCTGTGCCAGGACACCGGCATCCCGATCTTCAACGTGCAGATCGGCCGCGACGTGGTGCTGGATGGCTGGGAGCTGAAGCAGGCGCTCAAGCGCGGGACGGAGCGAGCGACGCGCGAACACCCGCTGCGCAGTTCGGTCGTGCATCCCATCACGCGGCGCAATGAGCATACGAGCTGTGGGGCGCATGTGCCCGTCATCCACATCGACTTCGTCGATCAACCCGAGATCCTGCGCATCGAGATGATCCCGAAGGGTTCGGGCAGCGAGAACGGCTCCTTCCTGCAGATGCTGATCCCGGCCGATGGCATGGCGGGGGTGAAGCGCTTCGTCATCGATTGCGCCATCAAGGCCGGCGGCAAGGTCTGCCCGCCGACGATCATGGGGGTGGGCGTGGGCGGCACCTCGGATCTGTGCATGCATCTTGCGAAGGTCGCGGCGACGCGCCCGCTGGGGTCGCGCTGCACCGATGCGGAAGGCGCGGCGCTGGAGGCCGCCTTGAGCGAGGCGGTGAACAGCCTCGGCATCGGCCCGCAGGGGTTGGGCGGGGACAGCACGGCCTTCGCGGTTCACGTCGAGGTGGCGGCGACGCACATCACGATGAACCCTGTTGCCGTCAACATCCAATGCCACTCGGCGCGTCGCGCGAGTGCCACTTTCACGCCCGCCGGTGTCGAGATCGGGTTCTGATTCCATGCATCACAATCTCCCGATGCCCTGCACCGAGGCCGACATCCGCAAGCTGCGGATCGGCGACCATGTGACGCTCCAGGACACGCTCTTCGGCATCCGCGACGCCACGCAGATCCACATGTTCGACCATGGCCGCCGCACGCGCATGGATCTGCGCGGCCATGCCGTGATCCACACCGCGCCCAATGTCCGCAAGGTCGAGAAGCGCGGCACGAATGACAGCGGCTATGAGAAGATCTGCATCGGCACCACGACGTCGGACCGCATGGAGCGCTTCACCCGCCCGCTGATGGAGCGCGAGGGCGTGCGCATCATCATCGGCAAGGGCGGGCTGCGTGAGGAGTCACAGCGTGCCTTCGCGGAACTCGGCGGCGTCTACCTCGCCATCATCGGCGGCACCGCGGCGCTGGAGACGACCTGGATCGAGGCGATCGAGGATGTGGATCTCGACGACCTCAACCCTGAGAGTCTCTGGAAGTTCCGCATCCGCGATTTCGGCCCGCTGCTCGTGGCGATGGACAGCCATGGCGGCAGCCTGTTCGACACGGTGCAGAAGAACGTGATGGATCGCCGCGCGGCCGCGCTGGCGAAGCTGGGGGTCGGGTGATGCGCCTGCTGCTCGCTCTCCTGCTGCTCGCGGCCACGCCCGCCCTCGCCCAACCCACCGCGCCGCCCGCCGAGGATTGCGGCTGCGGCGTGCCTTCCTCCCCGCGCGGACCCCGCTGATGCATCTCGAACGGCGCGAGACCGATATCCTGGTGCTGGGCTCCGGCGGCGCGGGCCTGCTCGGCGCGCTGCATGCGAAGGCCGGTGCACCCGAACTGCGCGTCACCGTCGCGGTGAAGGGGCTGCTCGGCAAGTCGGGCTGCACGCGCATGGTGCAGGGCGGCTACAACGTGGCGCTGGCCGCCGAGGATTCCGCTGAGCGGCACTTCATGGATACGCTCGATGGCGGGAAATGGCTGAACGACCAGGACCTCGCCTGGACGCTCGTCACCGTCGCGCAACAGCGCATCCGTGAGTTGGAGAATCGCTGGGGCTGCTTCTTCGACCGCAACCCGGACGGCACCATCCACCAGAAGGCCTTCGCGGGGCAGACCTTCGACCGCACGGTGCACAAGGGCGACCTCACCGGCATCGAGATCATCAATCGCCTCGCGGAACAGAGCTGGGCGCGCGGCATCGAGCGGATGGAGGAACACCGCGCGCTCGCGCTGCTGCCCAGCGCCGATGGATCGCGCCTCGCGGGCGTATTGCTGCTCGACATCCGCAGCGGTGCCTTGATCGAGATGCGCGCGAAGGCCGTGCTGCTGGGCACCGGCGGCGGGCCGACCATGTACACCTACCACACGCCCTCGGGCGACAAATCCTGCGATGGCATGGCCATGGCGTTGCGCGCCGGCCTGCCGCTGCGCGACATGGAGATGGTGCAGTTCCACCCCACCGGCGTGCTCGCCGGGCCGGGCACGCGCATGACGGGGACGATCATCGAGGAAGGGCTGCGCG
Source organism: Roseomonas sp. TF40 (assembly GCF_057219975.1). NCBI lineage: Bacteria > Pseudomonadati > Pseudomonadota > Alphaproteobacteria > Acetobacterales > Roseomonadaceae > Roseomonas > Roseomonas sp. TF40. Next base: position 1,298,564 of record NZ_JBXVVR010000001.1, read on the forward strand.
GCTCGGGCGGCTATCTGCTCGACGGAGCCGGCCAGCGCTTCATGCACAACTACGATCCCCGTGGCGAGCGCGCGACGCGCGACATCGTCTCCCGCGCCATGTACCGGGAGATCCTGGCCGGGCGCGTGAACGAGCATGGCGGGCTCTACATCGCCATGGCGCATCTCGGCCCCGATCGCGTGCGGCGCGAATTCAAGGGCATGGTCGAGCGCTGCGCCGACATGGGCTTCGACCTGGCGGGCGGACGCGTGCCCGTGGTGCCCACCGCGCATTACATGATGGGCGGGCTGGTCTTCCGCCCCGATGGCTCCACGCAACTGCCCGGGCTGTTCGCCGCCGGCGAGGATACGGGCGGCGTGCATGGCGCGAACCGGCTGGGTGGCAATGGCGTGGCGAATTCCACGGTGTTCGGCGGCATCGCCGGCGATACGATGGCGCTATGGGTGCCCCGCCATGGCGCGCTGGAGGCCCCCTGCCCCGTTGCGCTGGAAGCCGCGCTGGCGCTCGCCCACGCGCCCTTCGGCCGACCCGTCGCGAGCCTCTCGCCGATCCGCGACGCGCTGCATGCGCTGATGTGGGAGAAGGCCGGCATTCTCCGAGATGCCGCGGGGCTTGCCGAAGCGGCGCATGGTCTCGATGACCTCGACAACGCGCTCGACCAGGCCGGTGTGGCAAGCTCGAAACAATTCAACATGGCCTGGCAGGAGTGGCTCAACCTGAAGTCGCTGGTGCTGACCAGCCGCGCCATCGTCACCGCCGCCGCAGCGCGCGAGGAAAGCCGCGGGGCGCATTGGCGCGAGGATTTCCCGCAGACCAATGACGACGCCGCGGGCCTTGCCGTCACCCTCACCACGCTCGGCGCCGACAACCGCATCGCGCTGGGCTGGCAGAAGGTCGCGTTTTCGCGCCTGCGCCCCGGGGAGAGCCTATTGGCGCCGCGCGCCGCCGAGTAGAAGGGGGCATGGACCAGCCCCAACCGGATTTCCCGAGCTTCCGTGACGCCGCGCGCGTCTGGGCGCGCATCGGCCTGCTCAGCTTCGGCGGCCCGGCCGCGCAGATCGCGCTGATGCATCGGGAGGTGGTGGAGGAACGCCGCTGGATCAGCGATGCGCGGTTCCTGCACGCGCTCAATTTCTGCATGTTGCTGCCGGGGCCGGAGGCGCAGCAGCTCGCCACCTATCTCGGCTGGCTGATGCATGGCGTGAGGGGCGGGGTGGTCGCGGGGCTGCTCTTCATCCTGCCGGGCGTCGTGGTGATGCTGGCGCTGTCCCTGATCTACGCCACGCTGGGCGCGGTGCCGCTGGTGGCCGCGCTGTTCTTCGGGCTGAAATGCGCGGTGCTGGTGCTGGTGGTCGAGGCACTGATCCGCGTGGCGCGCAAGGCGCTGCAGGGCGCGCTGCCCTGGCTGGTGGCCGCGCTCGCCTTCCTTGCGCTCTTCGCCTTCAACCTGCCCTTCCCGCTGGTGATCCTCGCCGCCGCGGGCCTGGGCTATGCCTTGCCGCAGGCCTTCGCCGCCGGCGGCCATGGCAAGCCCGCCGAGGGCCCGCCCGCGCTGCTCGATGCCGCCATCGCCGCCGACCCCGAGCGCATTCCCGCCATGGCGCGCACGGCGCGGCGCGCGGGGCTGGCGGCGCTGGTGCTCTGGCTCTGGCCGGTGGCCTTGCTGATGGCGATACCGCTCTGGGGCGACATCGCCTTCTTCTTCTCGAAGATGGCGGTGGTCACCTTCGGCGGCGCCTATGCCGTGCTGGCCTATGTGGCGCAGGAGGCGGTGGAGAAATACCAATGGCTCACCGCCGCCGACATGCTGGCGGGCCTCGGCCTGGCCGAGACCACGCCCGGGCCGCTGATCCTCGTGCTGCAATTCGTCGCCTTCCTCGCGGCCTGGAACCAGGGCGGGGCGCTGTGGGGCATCGGCGGGTCGCTGCTCGCCGTCTGGGTCACCTTCGTGCCCTGCTTCGCCTGGATCTTCCTCGGCGCGCCCTTCGTCGAGCGCCTGCACGCCGCCCCGCGGCTGAAGGGCGCGCTGGCGGGGGTGACGGCGGCGGTGGTCGGCGTCATCGCCAACCTCGCGCTGTGGTTCGCGCTGCGCGTGCTCTTCGCGCGGGTGGAGAGCGTGGCGATCGGCCCGATGAGCATCGATGTGCCCGATGGGCTGTCGATGATCCCCGATGCCGTCGCACTTTCGGCACTCGCCGCCGTGTGCCTCTTCGTGCTGAAGCTCGGCGTGCCGCGGACGCTGGCGGTGACGGCCGGGGCCGGCTTCGCGGCGCGCACGCTGCTGGGAGCAGGCTAGAGCGATATACGCTCAGATGGGTCGCGGCGCTGCCGCGACGCTGAACGCATTTCTTGCTCTAGATTCAATAACTTCTAGAGCACGAGCTGCGTTCATCAGAACGCAGCGTGCTCCAGCGCCGGCCGCGCCTCAATCGGGCGTGATGCGGGTGATCTTGTTACCCTGCAGGCCGATCGCCGCCATCAGCCCGGTCTGGCCGAAGGTCACGGAATAGACCGCCTGCGTCAGCGTCGAGGAGGTCATGCTGGAAGCAGCCCCGGCATCGAGCGCCACCACCGAAGGCCCGGTGCCGATCTCCCACCCCGCGCTGTCATGGAAGAAGGCCAGCGCCGCATCGGTCATGAAGAACATCCCAAGCCCGAAGGCCTGTGCGCCGATCTGCAGCCCGTAGCTCGCGCCCGAGATGTTGTAGTAGCCCATCGTCGAGAAGGGTGCCGGCGTGTGGCGGTTCGTCCGGCTCGGATGCCCGCCATGATACAGCACGCCATTGCCATACTGACCGCCCACGCCGAAGCCGGCCCGCAGGATCTGCGGGAACACCAGGATCGCGCGGGCCGTGGCCGCCATGGCGTGCGTGCCATGGCCCTCGCGCAGCCGACGCAGCGCCGGTGCCGCGGCCTCTTCCAGTTCGCGTCGCGTGGCCGCCTGCGCGGGGCGCGGCAGGAGGGGCAGAAGGCCCGCAGCCGCCAGGGCAGCGAGGTGGCGACGATGCAGAGACATGCGCGGGATCCTCGCGGTGTGCGCGCCATCTAACGCGAAGCCGCCGCGCCGGGGCAAGGTGGCGGCCCGCCTTGATGCCCCGGCTACCGGGCGATACGCTTCCGTTCAAGCAACAGGGGAAACGGATCTCGCCATGCTTCGACGCAGCCTGCTCGGCGGCCTTGCCCTGCCCACCCTGCTGCCCGGCCTCGCCCGCGCGCAGGATACCTGGCCCAGCCGCGCCGTGACCCTGCTGGTGCCCTGGGCGCCAGGGGGTTCGAACGATGTCACCGCCCGGCTGCTCGCCCCGGCGCTGAGCGCCAAGTTCGGGCAGAATTTCGTGGTGGAGAACCGGCCTGGGGGCGGCGGCTCGCTCGGCCAGGGGCTGGTGGTGCGGGCCCGGCCGGATGGCCACACGCTGCTCTTCTCCTCGGCCTCCAACCACGTCTTCCACTCCCTGGTCGCGACCGACCTGGGCTACGACGTGCGCGAGGCGCTGGCCGGCATCGCCATGCTGACCGACGTGCCGAATGTGCTGGCGGTGAATCCCTCGCTGGGTGTCTCCAACGTACAGGAACTTCTGGCGAAGATCCGCGCCACGCCGGGCGGGCTCGCCTTCGGCTCCTCCGGCACCGCCAGTTCGAATCATCTCGCGGGCGAGCTGTTCAAGATGATGACCGGCGTCGAGATGACGCATGTGCCCTATCGCGGTGGCGGGCCGGTGGCGACCGACCTGACCGCGGGCGTCATCCCCATGGCCTTCATGAACCTGCCCACCGTGCTCGGCCCGGCCGCGGCGGGGCGCATCCGCATCCTGGGTGTCTGCACCGAGACGCGGGTGCGCTTCCGCCAGGACATCCCGACCGTGGCCGAGCAGGGCGTGCCCGGCTATTCGGTGCGCAGCTGGTCCGGCCTCTTCGCCCCCCGCGCCACGCCGCGCCCGATCATCGAGCGGCTGAGCGAGGCGGCGAAGGAAGCGATGGAACAGCCCGCCATTGCCGGCCGACTGACCGACATCGCCAGCGAGCCGATCTGGATGGACCCCGCCCGGACCGAGGATTTCGTGCGGCAGGAATTCGCGCGCTGGGCGCCGGTGGTGCGGGCCGCACGCGTCACCGTTGAATAAGTGGGGGTGAATCCCTTGCCTCGCGCGGGCAAAGGCTTGCGTTAACCCCGGTCTGGCGTAATTACCCGGTGCCAGACAGGGGGCGTCATATGACCGACATGACCGATTTCGCCGAACTCGCGCAGGTGTGGCGCGGCCCGGTGGTGGAAAGCTGGCACCGCGGTGCGGTCGCCGTGACGAATTACGAGGGCAAGCTGGTCGGCGCCTGGGGCGATGCCGGGCTGCTCACCTATCCGCGCTCGGCGCTGAAGCCCTTCCAGGCGATGGCGCTGGTCGAAAGCGGCGCGGCCGATGCCTTCAGCCTGACCGAGGCGCATATCGCGCTGGCCTGTGCCTCCCACCATGCCGAGCCCTTCCAGGTGGCGATGGTCGAGGAGTGGCTGGCCCGCCTCGGGATGCTGGAGGGCGCGCTGATCTGCGGCCCCGCCCTGCCCCACCGCCTGCAGGACCAGGCCGCCGCCTTCGCGCAGGCCGGCCCGCGCCGGGTGTGCAACAACTGCTCGGGCAAGCATTGCGGCTTCCTGACCGTCACGCGCCACCTGAACGCGGACATCAACTACGCCGACCCGGCCAACCCGGCGCAGCGCCTGTTCATGGACGCCTTCTCCGAATATCTCGGCTTCGATGCCGGCACGCTGCCCGTGGGCGTGGATGGCTGCGGCCTGCCGACCCTCGCCGCGCCGCTGCGCAGCATGGCGACCGCGATGGCGCGCTTCGGCGTCGGCTGGTCCAAGAGTGCGACGCGCCGGGCCGCCGCGCAGCGCATCGGCCGCGCCATGATCGCGCATCCGGACCATCTCTCGGGCACGGATTCGGCCACGGCGCGGCTGATCCGCGGCGCCGGCGGCAAGGTGATCCTGAAGGGCGGCGCCGAGGGCTACCTGCTCGCCGCCGCGCCGGAGCGCGGGCTGGGCTTCGCGATCAAGATGGCCGATGGCGCGTCGCGCGGGAAGTTCGGCGTGCTGGCCCGCCTGCTCGGCCATTACGGCGTGCTGCGCCGCGCCGAGGCCGAGGCGCTGATCCGCGCGGTCGAGCCGCCGCTGACCAACAGCAACGGCGATGAGATCGGCCGCGTCGAGATCACGATCGAGAAGCCGATGCCGACCACGCCGACCCTGGCGGGCTTCGCCTTCTGGCTGGGCGGCGTGAAGGAAGCCTTCCTGCCGCGCTAGAGCGATATGCGTTCAGATGGGTCGCGGCGCTGCCGCGACGCTGAACGCATTTCTTGCTCTAGATTCAATGATTTCTAGAGCACGAGGCCGGCGCCCCTTGCGGGGCGCCGGAATTCCCCCGGGCTCAGCCCTGGTGGAAGGCCTGGGCGAGTTCGTTCAGCACCGCCTGCTCGGCGGCCGAGATCCCCGAGGTCAGGCCGAGCAGGCTGCCGGTTGCCGCCGCCACGGCGCGCGACTTCGCCAGCACGCTGCCCTCGAGCGTCTTGCGTTCCGCCGCGCTCATCGTGCGGGTCAGCGCCTGCACATAGTCCCGCCAGGCCTGGAACAGCGCCGGCACGGGGCGGTGGTGCAGCCAGGCCTCGAGCAGCTCATGCCCGGGCGTGCCGACCCGCAGCCCCTCCCGATCGGCGCCGGCCAGGATGGCGCGGTGTTCCTCGGGCGAGATCGATCCATCCGCCCAGGCGACCAGCACCATCGGCACGAGGGTGAGCGCGGCCAGCGTTCCGGTGCCGATCTGCAACTGTTCGAGCCGCGCCAGCACCGCCTCATCGACGATGCCGGTGGCGGCGGCCAGGGCCTCATGGCGGAACTTGCGCGCATCGGCTTCGCGCAGCTTCTGGCGCAGTTCCTCATTGTGGCGGGCGAAGAAGGCTTCCTCGAGCCCGGCGCGGCGTGCGGCCAGGATGCTTTCGGACATGGCGTATCCCCTGAAGGTTCCGACTGAGGGGCAGCCTGCGGGGGCGTGGCGCGCCGCGCCATGATCTGGCGCAACCGCCTGCACAACTGTGTTGGCGGCAGGTTCGGGCGACGGCAAGCTGTGCCATTCCCGCAAGGTCGCCGGCTCATGTCCCACCCAACCCCCTTCCTCACCCCCTACTATCCGTACCGGAACCCCGAACACGCGAACCGGGTGCACGGCTCGTCCGGCACCGACGCAATCTTTGGCCAGGGCGGCAATGATACGCTCTACGGCCTTGCGGGCGGCGACCTGCTCGATGGTGGGGAGGGGCGTGACGAGGCCAGCTACGTCTCCTCCGCCACGGCGGTCTTCATCAACCTCGCTGCCGGCACCGCGACGGGCGGCGATGCCGAGGGCGATACGCTGCGCAGCATCGAGAACCTCGCGGGCGGCCTCGGCGCCGATACGCTGATCGGCGATGCGGGCGCGAACCGGCTGCGCGGGGGGATCGGCGCCGATCGGATCGAGGGTGGCGCAGGCCAGGACACGCTGAGCTACCTCGAAGCCCATGCCGCTGTCTTCGTCGATCTCGCCGCCGGCGTGGCCAGCGGCGGGGAGGCGGAGGGCGACAGCGTCACCGGCATCGAGGGGCTCGAGGGCAGCAGCGGCGCCGACACGCTGCGCGGCGATGCCGGCGCCAATGTGCTGCGCGGGCGCGAGGGGGCGGACCTGCTCGATGGCGGCGCGGGGCGCGATCACCTCGACTACGGGTCGAGCCAGGACGGCGTGCAGGTGAACCTTGCGACCGGCGTCGCGCTCGGCGGCGATGCCGCGGGCGACACGATCCTGGGCTTCGAGGTGCTGCGCGGCGGCGACGGGGGGGATTCGCTTGTCGGCGATGCCGGCGACAACGCGCTGGTCGGCGGCGCGGGCGCGGACGTCCTGATGGGGGGCGAGGGCAACGACATCCTGACCGGTGGCACCCATCGCGACACCCTGGATGGCGGCGCGGGCATCGACCGGCTGAGCTATGCCCGCTCGGCCAGCGGCGTGGAGATGGATCTCTCCACCGGGCAGGGTGGTTTCGGCGATGCGGCGGGTGATGTCGCCCGCGACATCGAATGGCTGGTCGGCAGCGCGCATGGCGACACGCTGCGCGGCGATGCGGGCGACAACCTGCTGCTCGGCGGCGCGGGCAACGACATCCTGGCCGGCGGCACCGGGCTCGACGCCTTGCGCGGCCAGGCTGGCGACGACGTGCTGCGCATCGCCGATCCGGGCCTGCGCCTGGCCGATGGCGGGGCGGGGCGGGACACGCTGGCCCTGGACGCCGATGGACTCACGCTCGACCTGACAAGCGGGCTCGGTGCGAAGCTGACCTCGATCGAGGCCATCGACCTCTCCGGCCACGGCAACAATACGGTGCTGCTGGATGAGGCCGCGGTGCTGGCGCTGACCGAGCAGCGGGAAGCCGGCGTGGCCGTGCTGCGCGTGAAGGGCGATGCCGGGGATCTGCTGCGCCTCACCGAGACGCATTGGGCAAGCCAGGGCAGCATCGTCGAGGCCGGCGTGACCTATCGGCGCATCCTCGCCGCCGATGGGCTGGCGGAGATCCGCATCACCGGCGCCATGGAGGTCGGGAGCGTCACGCTCGAGCTTGGCCGCATCTCGGCGCAGCAGGGCTTCGTCATCCAGGGCGATTCCGGCGGCGACCGTACGGGCGCCTCCCTGAGCATGGCCGGCGACATCAACCGCGACGGCTTCATGGATTTCATCATCGGAGCCAGCAGCGGCGACGATGGCGGCTCTGATGCCGGGGAGGCCTATGTCCTGTTCGGCGGGCCGGGCAACTTCGGCACCGCGGACGCGGCCCAGCGACGGGTGATCGACCTGACCACGCTCAGCGCCGCCCAGGGTTTCGTGGTGCGCGGCGACCGCACCGCCGACAATGCCGGCGGCGCCGTCGGCGGGGCGGGCGACCTGAACGGCGATGGCTATGCCGACCTGGTCATCGGCGCGCCCAAGGCGGACACCAGCCATGTCGAGCCGGGCCAGATCTATGTCGTCTTCGGCGCGGCGGGTGGCTTCGGCACGGCGGATGGGGCCGGCCGCCAGGTGATCGACGTCGGCGAGCTGTCGGCCGCCCAGGGCTTCGTCATCTATGGCGGCGAATCCCTGGAGAATGCGGGCACCAGCGTCGCCATCGCCGGCGATGTGAATGGCGACGGGCTGGACGACCTGATCATCGGCGCGCAGGGCGAGAGCCGGGCCTATGTGCTGTTCGGCAGCGCGCAGGGTTTCGGCCGCAGCGACAGCAGCAACGGCCATGCGCGACAGATCGTCGATCTGGAGACCCTGGCCCCCGCCGCCGGCTTTGTCCTGGAACTGGGCGACGAGCTGGGCCGCAGCGTCGCGGCCGCGGGCGATGTGAATGGCGATGGCATCGGCGATCTGGTGGTCGGCGCCCCCGATGCGGATGAAGGCGGCAGCCATTCCGGCTCGGCCCTGGTCGTCTTCGGCCAGCGTGGCGCCTTCGGCCAGCCGGTCACCGACCACGGCAAGACGCGCGCGGTGCTGGACCTGAACACCCTCTCGCCGACCATGGGCTTCGTGATCCAGGGCGACGCCTCGGGCGACGAGACCGGCTACAGCGTGGACAGCGCCGGTGATTTCAACGGCGATGGCTATGCCGACCTCGTCATCGGCGCCCGCGCCAGCGACCTCGCCGCGAGCGGCGCGGGGGCGGCCTTTGTCGTACTCGGCCGGGCCAGCGGCTTCGGCCCCATGGTCGATGGCCGCACGGTGCTCGATCTCTCGAACCTGATGTCGGATCGCGGCCTCGTGCTGAAGGGCGCCTTCGCGAACGATGGCGCCGGCTACAGCGTCTCCGCCGCCGGAGACGTGAACGCCGATGGCTATGACGACGTGATCGTCGGCGCGCCCTATCGCGACGCCAATGGCAGCGATTCCGGCGCCGCCTACCTGATCTTCGGGCGCGCCATGGCCACCACCCCGGCCAGCCTTCAGCGCCTGATCATCGACCTGAACGCACTCGGCGCCACGGAGGGCTTCCAGATCACCGGCGATGCGGCCGGGGATCAGGCCGGCAGAGCGGTCTCGGCGGCGGGCGACGTGAATGGCGACGGCTATGACGACCTGCTGGTCGGCGCGCCCTATGGCGATGATGGCGGCTCCTCGGCCGGGGAGGCCTATCTGCTGTTGGGCGGCGCCTTCGGCCGGGCGATCGACACCACCGGCACCAGCTCGGCGGAGATCCTGCAGGGCGGCGCGGGGGCGGACACGCTCTCGGGGGGCGGCGGCGCCGATGTGCTGCGCGGTGCGGCGGGCGACGACCGGCTCGAAGTCGCGGACACCGCCTTCCGGCGCATCGAAGGCGGCACCGGCACCGATACGCTGGTGCTGGGCGGCAGCGGGCGGCAGCTTGACCTCACGCGCACGCCCGGCCCCGCGATCCACTCGGTCGAGCGGATCGACATCACCGGCAGCGGCAACAACACGCTGGTCCTGGACCATGAGGCCGTGCTGCGGCTCAGCGAGCAGCGCTCGGGCGGCATCGCCACGCTGCGCGTGGACGGCAATGCCGGCGACCGCGTTTTCGTCAACGACGCGCAATGGCAGAACGGCGGCACGATCAGCGAGTCCGGCATCACCTACAACCGCCTGCTCTCCACCACCGCCGGGGCCGAGCTGCGGGTCGCCACCGCGGTCACGCTGACGCTGCCCGGCGGGGTGAACAACCCCTATCGCTTCGACGTCTCCACCCTGACCAGCGCGCAGGGCTTCGCCATCATCGGCGAGGCGGGCGGCTCGGATGCCGGATGGAGCGTGAGCGACGCCGGCGACGTGAACGGCGATGGCGTGAGCGACCTCATCATCGGCGCGCCGATGTTCACCGACGGCACCAGCTTCAATGAGGGCCGCGCCTATGTGATCTATGGCCGCCCGGGCGGTGGCTTCGGCGTGCAGGCCGCGGATGGCCGCATGACCATCGACCACGCGCAGCTCGACCCCTCCCGGGGCTTCATCATCGCCGGCAATGTGGCGCGCGAGCGGCTGGGCTTCAGCGTCGCCGGCGCGGGCGACGTGAATGGCGACGGCTATGACGACGTCATCATCGGCGCGCCGAGCGCCATGCAGGACACGAACGGCAGTGGCGGCGCCTATGTCGTGTTCGGCGCGGCTTCCGGGCGCGGCGCGCTGGTGACGCACTCGGGCCTGACGCGGCAGGTACTGGAACTCTCGGGGCTCGATTCGCTCTCGGGTTTCGTCATCCAGGGCGACGCAGCGAATGACGCGGCGGGCTATGCGGTGGCGGGTGCGGGCGACATCAACGGCGATGGCTTCGCCGACATCATGATCGGCGCGCCGGACGGCGACGATGCGGGGGATGCGGCCGGCGAGGCCTATGTCATCTTCGGCGGTGCCGTGCAGGTGGCCAATTCGGTCGGCGGGCGACTGGTCTTCGATCTCGGCGGCCTGGGCTTCGGCCAGGGCTTCGTCATCCGCGGCGACCAGTCGCGGGACCGGGCCGGGGTCAGCGTCTCCTCCGCCGGCGACGTCAACCATGACGGCTACGCGGACATGCTGGTCGGCGCGCCACTGGCCTTCGATGCAAGCCTCTATACCGGGCAGGCCTATCTGCTGTTCGGCGGCAGCCACGGCTTCGGCACCAATGACAGCCATGGCACGGCGGCGATCGATCTCACCAGCCTGACGCCCAGCCAGGGCACGGTGCTGCGCGGCGTGCTGCGCGGCGACGATGCGGGCTACAGCGTGGCGCCGGCGGGCGACGTGAATGGCGATGGCCACAGCGATTTCCTGGTCGGCGCGCCCAAGGGCGGGCCGGTTGGCAGCGACGCCTTCTTCGGTGAGGCCTATGTCGTCTACGGCACGATGAACGGTTTCGGCATCGACTCCTTCGGTCGGCGGGAGATGAGCCTCGACCTGATGCAGAGCCAGGGCTTCACCATCACCGGCGAGTGGCAAACCGATCTGGCGGGCTTCAGCGTCGATGCGGCGGGGGATGTGAATGGCGACGGCTATGGCGACCTGATCATCGGCGCCGCCTATGGCGATGACGCCGCCGAGCGGGCCGGGCAGGTCTATGTGCTGTTCGGCAAGGCGGGCGGGATCGGCACGGTCTCGAACGGGCGGCAGAACCTCGACCTCGTCAATCTCTCAACCACCGACGGCTTCATGATCCAGGGGGTCACGCCCTTGGCCTATACCGGGGGCAGCGTCTCGGCCGCGGGCGATGTGAACGGCGACGGCTTCGACGATCTGTTCATCGGCGCCCAGTCCGCCGTGAACGAGGGCTACATCCTGTTCGGGGGCGCCTTCGGCGGCACGCCGGGGCCGGTGACGCGCACTGGCGGCAGCGGTACCGACACCCTGACCGGCACCGCGGGTGACGACACGCTCAACGGCGGCAGCGGCGGGATCGACGTGCTGCTGGGCGGGGCCGGGGATGATCGGCTGACGGCCTCGATCTTCCTCGGCCGTGCCGATGGCGGGCGGGGCACGGACACCTTCGCCTTCGGCGGCGCCAACTCGACGGTCTTCGCGACCTTCTCGACCGATCCACGCTTCATCGGCATCGAGGGCTTCGACCTGACCGGCACGGGCAACAACACGCTCGTCCTCGGCGGGATGGCGGCGATGCATCTCGGCGATGAGCCGCACGCCCGCTTCACCGGATCGAGCGTCACCGCGCGGCTCGTGATCGACGGCAATGTCGGCGATAAGCTCGAACTGCAGGATGTGGACATCGACGGCGCCGGCCCGGTGCCGCTTCGGACATGGAGCAAGACCACCAGCAACGTCACACTCGCGGGCGACGCGCCGGGCGACTACGACTACTGGTCGCTCGCCGACGCCACGCGGACCTACGCCGTGGTGGCCGTGCACAATGATCTGAACATGATCTGAGCCGGCAAGGCGGGTGCGGGTCGCAGAAACGCGGCGGCGGGGGAGAGGGCGGATGGTGCTGCCAGAGAGGATTGAACTCTCGAAGTCAGGGATAAAATCCAGCAAAATCAACAGTGCTTTGGGCTTCACCCGCTTTTCTTTGTAGCACCACTTTGGGGCACGATCCAAGCGCCGATCGTCCCTGGCGTTACCCTCGGAACAAACATGACGTTCCGCGGCGGGCCTCTCATTACTGCCTGTCTGGACCCGAAGAGACCGTTCCGTAGGTGGACTGATGGCACGAGAAGATGCTACGCTTCCCATGCATTGATGAAAGCACCCCGACGCCATGCGCTTGCTGCACACTGCGGATTGGCATCTGGGTCGATCGCTTTGTGGTCAATCCTTTCACGGTGAGCAGGAATGGCTGTTGACTGGACCGTTTCTCGACACCGTCCGCGACATCCGACCTGACGCCATTCTCGTTGCCGGCGACATCTACGACCGAGCGGTCCCCTCCGCCGATGCTGTAGAACTGCTCGACGATGTTCTCCAGCGGATCGTGCGTGGCCTCGGCATCCCGGTGGTGATGATCGCCGGCAACCATGATGACGAGCGTCGGCTCGCCTTCGGCTCGGGTCTGCTGCGCGACGCTGGCCTGTTCATCGCCGACAGCGCCATGGGCCAGGCCTTCGCCTTCGCGGATTCGCATGGGCCGGTGACCATCCTCGCGGCGGGCTATGGAACCCCGGCCCTCCTCGCCAGCCTCTTCGGGGCCGAGGCCGGCATCTCGGATCATGATGCCGGCTTTGCGGCCGTCACGGCGCAGATGCGCGGCCTAGTGCCACCGGGCTCGCGATCGGTCGTCGTCGCCCATGCCTTCATGCAGGGCGGCCTGACGAGTGACAGCGAACGGATGCTCCAGGTGGGCGGCTCGGGCGCCGTCTCCGCCGCCCATCTCCACGGCTTCCACTACACCGCGCTGGGCCATTTGCACCGCCGCCAGATCATGGCCGAGGGACGGATCGCCTATTCCGGCTCACCCCTGGCCTATTCCTTCGCGGAGGCCGGCAGCGGCAAGTCGATGACGCTGGTCGAGCTGAACGCAGCAGGGAACGTCACCGCGCAGGACATCGCCCTGACCCCCCGCCGCGCGCTCAGGGTCGTGCGGGGCACGCTGGCCGAGGTGCTGGCGGCCGCCGAGGGACCGGGGCGGGAAGATTGGCTGCAGGTGGTGCTGACCGACCGTCCGTATGGCGCCATGGCCCTGCTGCGGGAGCGCTATCCCTCGGTCCTAGATCTGCTCTTCGAGACCGCGGTTGGACCGATCGACACGACCACGGCCGCGGCGGCGCGCATCGCCCACGACCCGCTGGAAACGCTGGATGCGTTCTGGAATGCCATCGGCGCCGGGGCTCTGAGCCCCCTGGAGCGCGATGCGGCCATGCGGGCGATCGCCGCAGCCCAGGCGCAGGAGTCCTGACCCCATGCGCCCGGCCATCCTCCGCCTCAGCGCCTTCGGCGCCTATGCCGGCGAGCAGACCTTCGACCTTGCCGCATTGGGCCCGCACCGCCTGTTCCTGATCCATGGCCCGACCGGCTCGGGCAAGACGACGCTGCTGGATGCGATATGCTTCGCGCTGTTCGGTGAGAGCAGTGGCGACGAGCGAAAAGCCGGCGATCTGCGCAGCCACCACGCCCCGGACACCACACAGACCTTTGTCGAACTCGATTTCGCGCTCGGCAGCGAGCATTACCGCATCCGTCGATCCCCAAAGCAGATCGTTGTCGGTGCCCGGGGCAGGCCGATATCGCGCAACCCCCAGGTCACGCTGTGGAAACGGGACGCGGCAGGCGATTTCCTCGTGCTGGCCGAGCAGGAACGGCCGGTGAGCGACGGCATCACCCGCTTGCTCGGCTACACCTCCGAGGAGTTCCGGCAGGTCGTATTGCTGCCGCAGGGGCGTTTCCGCGAGCTGTTGGTGGCCAAGCCGAATGAGCGCCAGGCCATTCTGGCCACCCTGTTCCGCACCGCCTTCTACCGTCGGGTGGAGGAAGCCTTCGAGCACATGGAGCGGGCCGCGCGCACCGCGGCCGCCGAAGCGGAAACGCAACGTGCCACCCTGCTTGGCGAGGCGGGCGCGGCTACGCCGGAGGCCGCGGCCGAAATGGTTGCCGCCCAGGAGCATGCGGCGGAGGCCGCCGCGGCCGCGGCGCAGGTTGCCGCGAACCTTGCCCAGCAGGCGCGCGACCAACTGCTCGCCGGTCGGCAGGTCGCGATGCGACTGAAGGCCGCCGATGAAGCCGCGAGGCAGCTTGCCGAACGCGAAGCCGAACAGCCTCGCATCAAGGAGGACCGCCAACGCCTCGCTGCCGCGCGGCGGGCGCTCACCCTGGCCGGCGAGGAAGCCACCGCCCGTGCCGCCACCACCAACGCGCAAGCCGCGAAGAAGGCGGAGCGCGCTGCCGTGGAGAAGGCGGCGGGGGCTACGCTTCACCTGGAGACCGCGCGCCAGACACTTGGCGACCCGATCACCCGGGAGACCCAGACCCAGGCCGCCACCGCAGAGGTGCATCGCCTTGAGAGCCTGGCCGTCCAGGCCGGGCTCCTGAGCGAAAGCAGCAAGGCCGCGGAGCAGGCGCGAGCGGCTTTTCGACGGGCGGGCCTGGAGAAGGCCAAGCTCGTGCTGCGTCGGGACGCCCTGCGCGAAGCGGCGCACTTGGCCACTACGGCGCATCAGGCAGCGACCATCCTCGCCGGCGAGGTGGATGACCGCCGTGCCGCCGCCGCCCGGTGGAAGCAGCACGCCGCGGACGTGACCGCACACACGACCGCCACGCGGCGGGCCACAAAGCTGCAGGCGGAGCTTGACGCCGCGAGCACGCGCGCCGCCCGCGCCGCCGCGACACTGCAGGTGGCGCGTGCCGATCGAATCGCAGCGGACGAGTTGGCATGGGCCGCGGCGGCCGGCGAGCTCGCCGCAGCATTGGCGGACGATGCGCCATGCCCCGTCTGCGGCAGCCTTCATCATCCCAGCCCCGCCCAGGCGCCCGGTGCCGGCGGGGAGGATCGCAAGGCAGCCCGTTTGCGGGAGGAGGCGCAGCAGGCCGAGGAGCGTGCCGCCAGCACCGAACTGGTTCGTCTCGACGCCGAGCTGCGAAGCGCGATCCAGCGTCGCGATGAGCTGGCAACCCGGCTAGCGGGTGCCGGCCCAGTTCCGGACCATGCTGAGGCGACGGCGGCGGCGGCCCTGAAGGCGGCGGACGAGGCGTTGCAGGCACTGCCCCGTCTCGCTTCTTCACGCAGCAAGGCCGAGGCTGATCTCGTGGCGGCCGAAACAGCGCTCGACGCCCAGAACAAGGCGCTGACCGAGGCGCAGGAGAAGGACATTTCCGCCAGCGCGACGCATGCGACGCGCCTCGAAGGCGTGCCGGTGGAAGCGCGTGATCCGGCCGGCCTCGCACAGGCTATCCGCCTGGCCCGCGATACGGCGGACAGGTTGCGTGCCGGCCTCGATACCGACCGCGAGGCGCAAGCGGCGTCCGAGGCGGCCCTCCAGGCCGCCCGGACAGCCGTGGTGACGGCATCCGACCTCGCCCGTGATGCCACGACGAAGGCCCAGGAAGCTGAGGCGGCCTTCCTCGCAGCATGCCGATCGCAGGGCTTCGTGGATCTCGCAGCCCATCGCGCGGCCCGCTTGCCGGCGGAGACGATCGAGGCGTTGGGCAAGGGCATAGAGAGTTTCATGTAGCAGCTCGCCATCGCGCACGCCACCCAAAAGCGCACCGCCGCCGAGGCGGAGGGCCTGCTGCCGCCCGATGTGCCGGCTCTGGAGGCCACCGAGACTACGACGGTCGCCGCCGCCAGCGAAGCGTTGAGCCGGCAGGGCGAGGCGCGAGAGCGAGCCTCGCAGGCGGCAGGGCTGTTGGAGCGGATCAGGGCGGCAGACGAGGCTTTCACGCAGACACGCGAGCGGCACGCGCTGGTCGGCCATCTGTCCCGCCAGACGCGCGGCATGAACGCACGCCGCCTCTCCTTCGAAGGCTTTGTGCTCGCCAGCCTGCTCGATGAGGCCCTGGCCGCCGCGAACGCCCATTTGTCGCGCATGCTGGACGGGCGGTATCGGCTCGCGCGCCGGGAAGACCCCAACCGCGCCAACGCGGCGGTCGGCCTGGACATCGAGGTCTTCGATGAATGGACCGGCCAGCCCCGCCCCTCCGGCACCCTCTCCGGCGGCGAGGGCTTTTGCGCCGCGCTGGCCCTGGCCCTGGGTCTCGCGGAGACGGTGCAGGCCCATGCCGGTGCCCGGCCCGTTGACGCACTGCTGATCGACGAGGGCTTCGGCAGCCTTGATGAGGACGCGCTCGACAAGGCCATGGAGGTGCTTGCCAACCTCCAGGGCGGCTCACGGCTCGTGGGGATCATCAGTCACGTAGGCGATCTTAAGGCGCGAATCCCAGCGCGCCTTGAAGTAACGCCAGGGCTGCGCGGCAGCACCGCCCGCTTCGTGGTCGGTTGAGTCGTTGAGGCTGGGTTGCCGCGTCGTCACCGAATGAGACTTGGTGGGCTTGTGTTGCGTCGTCCGCCGCCCAATATGCCCCTTGTTGGGTGCAATTTCAGGGGCAACTCCATGTCAGCCGTATCCGGCACCTCCGACTTCATCACCGACGTGCTCGGTGGCGACGGCATGGTCCTCACCGACCGACTCTCCGACAGGCTGAGGGTCACCCGACTGCAACTCGCGGCCGCAGCCGGCCTTTCTCGCGATGCCGTAACCAAGACCGCGCGGCTCTCCTCGCCCGCAACGCAGGCTCGACTGCGCGACGTCATTGAGATCATCAACCGCATACGGCCCTGGACTGGCTCGGTCGAGGCAGCCCTCGCCTGGTATCGCTCGCAGCCGATTCCTGCCTTCGGCGACCAGACCGCCGAAGATCTGGTGAAGACCGGCCGGGCCGAGGCGGTGAAGCAGCATCTCTCCCGGCTGGCCGCCGGCGGGTATGCGTGAAGGCCTGGAAAGGGCTCGTCTATCGCGCGCACCATCCAGGCTGGGCCTGGTTGCCCGACAGCGGGGAAGGCGCCCGGATGCATGGCGGGCGCTTCAACCGCCCCGGCGTGGCGGCGCTCTACACTTCGCAACGCCCGGAAACCGCCTGGCTTGAGGCGCAGGCCGGCTTCGCATTCAAGGCGCAGCCGATGACCCTGTGCGCCTATCGCGTGGATTGCGCCAACGTTGTCGACCTGACTGACGCCGAGGTGCTGGCGGCGCACGGCATCGTCAGGGAGACGCTGGGAGCGCCCTGGGCCGACCTAGTCGATCAAGGTGAGGAAGTGCCGACATGGACGATCGCTGACCGCCTGCGGTCTGCTGGTGCCGCTGCAGTGATCGTGCCGAGCTTTGCCGTCGGAGCGATCCCGGCACGCGACGTGAACGTCGTTTTCTGGCGATGGGGAGATCAGCCGCCGCACCAGGTGCAGGTTGTCGATGACCTTAGGCGCCTGCCGCGAGATGGAAGCTCCTGGAGCTGAGTTCGCGACGCACAAAAAAAGTGGTTCCCAACCAGGGTCGCAATCGTCTATTATTTGAGTTGGATATAGCGGCGGCCGAAGCAGGTGCATCGCACCGACCCACCCGGTCCCGCCAATCCAAAATGAGGTCCGATGTAGCGACGACTGGGGCAGGTGCATGGCGCCGACCCACCCAGTCGATCAACTGAGGATCGCCCCTCCACCCCCGGCTGTGCTGGTCGGTTTCGACGGTAGCGGCACAGTAGCTAACCCGCCTGCTATGGGATCTCATCAAAGGCGGAACCCCGGTCCTGATTGATTCGAGGGGGATGAGCGCGAAGGGCAGTAGTCGCGTAAGTTGGAATCAGGGTGCCAGGCAAGCCCGCCATGGCATCGCCCAAAACGAGGCGCTTCGGCGTTCTTGGTAGGGTGCAGGACCATCCCGGCCTTTTTGGCGGGGATGGTCGTCCTGTGCCCAACCGAGTTTCATTCAGGCAGAGAGAAGAAGTGACCGAGATAAAGTCAGGGCCTGCGGCAACCAACTTCAAGGCCCTTGCCGAAGCGATGGAGCGTGCTGGCGGCCCCAACGCTCCATCCAGCACCGCTGCTGAGCGGCAAGCACATCGACTAAAGGTTGAGGATGACGCCAGGGCCTGGAAAGAGGCCCATAGAGCGGCGAAATTTGACGCTGTTCGTGCTGACCTCGTGAAACACGCGGAGCGAGAGGCCCTCATCAACGCTGGCATGCCATACGTGGATGATTGAACAGGGGGCGTTCGTCAGCAGTCCAAGATCCACTCGACCTTAGCGCAGCTCGCCTCGCCCTCCCCACCGGCCAGCCCGCCCACATCATCTCGACCCTGGATTTCGAGGTGGTTGCCCGCGGTTCCTCAGCGCCGATCGCTCGCTCGACCGGATGTAGAGGCCACTGGGCCCATCAAGCAAATACCCAACCTCAGATCTCATTGATTCGCCTAGGTCGAGGCGGGCGTGGCCACCTAGCCGCCACGGTGTGTCGCACCGCCTTTGTGGGCGACCGGCAAGCGTAGTTACTGCCAGGGGTTCTCTCCCAGATTCGCTGATACCGGGCGAGTTGCGTCGGCATCTGCGCTTCCCATTCGGCGCCGCGCAGGAAGGCCATCGGCAGTTCAAGCTGGCGGACCTTCTCGGCCCAGTCGGGCGTGCCGATCACCTTCAGGATCGCGTCCTCCAGCCGCTTGGCGATCTCGTCGGGGAGGCCGCGCGGCGCCCCGATCATTCGCTGGACGCGTGAGGCGTTGGCTGCGGCACGACCCCTATGGTCGCAGCAACCCAGGAACAGCTGAAGTTCAGCGCGGACCTTCCCTCCGATTTGTTGCAGATGACCCGCCTGTTCCGTGGATGGCCGATGCTGATTTCGGAATGCCTATTCTGGTCACCAGCCGCTGCTGACGTGGCCCCGGGAATGGCGGTAGAGGCTATCAGGCGGCGACTCATCGAGGTGGAGGCGTCTGGAGCGGCCGTCGAGGAGTGGGATACCCTCACCCGCGTCGTGTAGCGCCTCGTCAGCGGGCGCTGGCGTGCCGCCCACCGCGATTGGCGGCGACCAGGCGAAGCTAAGCCGCCAGTCGCCTTCCCGGCGCATCAGCGTGGCCATCACCGTGACGCCACGCACGAAGGCAATCGCCGCATGGCCCGCCACCGGCGGCCGGCCGGTATCCGCCACCAAGATGTCGCCGGCCTGGCGATGAGGCCGGCGCAGATCCAGGAACGCGGCGAGGTCGATGACCTCTTACAACGCGTCCCCGGCCGGCGAAACAAACCCCGTAGTTCGGGCGCCATCATGTGCGGTTACTTCGTCCGGGACCCGCCCGCCATGTGTCCCTCAATGGGCAGACTGAGAACATCGAAGGAACGCAACACCGGGCGCCAGCCTCCCGTGGTGACCGCCCGACCTGATCGAGGACTGACATGCCCGCCATGTGGTCATGCCTCACAATCGCCCCGGGGCGCCCCTGAAGGCCATTGCCGCTGAATTATTGGCGGCAGCCAGTCAAGCTATCATTCACCGTCCCAGCGCCCCTCGCAGCGCCATCTGGGCCACCCCTAATCAGGCCGGGTCTCAGACCTCATCAATTCGCCGGCGGACTGGCGCCCTCGCCGCCAAATCAGCCGGGTGAAGCTCTACGCCGATGCTGGTCAAAGCGAGGCTGAGAAGCTGCTTCGGGGTCATACCTTTCGCCTTAGCCACTCGGGCAATCGCCATGAGACTTGCCTCGCGATACCGCTGGGACAGCACGCTGCTCGCATCGGGGTCGTGTAGGGGCGGCAGAGGGGGCTGAGGGGCTTCCAGCGCTGCCGGGGCATCTGCGCCCCCAGAACTGCTCCCGGCAGTCTCACGCCCCTCCCCAGCGCTTTCGCCGGCGAGCGGCACCACATCGGGCGTTGTGGCTGCGGTCGCAGGAGATGCATCATTCAGGCCCGGCCTGTCGGTGGTCTTGCGCCGCTTCGCGCTGGCCTCGATGTCGCGGTCGAGCGCTGCCCACTTCGCCGCCTCGCTCGCCGCCAGATCCTTGAAGGCCTGCTCATGGCGTTCATCGAAGGCGGGCACACCACCAGGGAACACTTGGCGGGCGTTCCCGACGAGCTCGCGCTCGGCATCCGTCAGCGCCATGCCGACCGAGCCCTCGAGAACCTTCAGCAGGTTCGGCTCGTATTCGGCCAGCCACATGTTCACTAGGCCGACTGGGTCGACACCGACGGCCTCCGCCAGCGCGGGAACCCTGTCCAGCGGCACGCGGCTCATGCCCAGCTTGAACATGGAGATGATGTTCGGGCGGTCATAGCCCATCTCCCGGGCGATCACGTTCTGCTGCTTGCCCGACTTCATGATCAGCCGATCGATGTGGCGGGTGAACCTCGACCGGTTCGGACTTTCCAATGCGGCGCGCTTAATGGGGACCACGAGTTTTCCTTCAATCATCTTGTCTGCCGAGCCAATACTCGATTATCGAGCTCGATCTCGTCAGTAATGATTGTAGGAATAAAGCTACCTACATCAACGACCTAACAGACATTGTCCTAATACAATCGATTACTGCACATCGAACCGCGCCGTCACCTCCGCCAGCACGCTCTCCACCTCCCCCCGGTTCGCAAGCTCAACCAGCCCATCCTCGTGATCCAGGCGCTGGCGCCGGAGAAACAGAAACAGCAGCGCCGCCCTCACCTGCAGCAGCGCCTCGCCCCCTTCCATCCCGTAATCGGCCTCGATCACCCGCCGCTGCCCCGCGCTGAGGCGCGCCGCCGGGCGAAGGCGAACCTCCACCAGCCTTTCCCAATCGATGTCGGGCGGCACCTCGCCTCCGGGTCGCTCACCCTCCAGCGCCACCATGCGGGGGAAGAGCATGTCCTCATGCCGCCCGGCATCATGGTTCCAGGCGCGCAGGTGCCAGCGGGTGCCGTCACTGCCGAAGGCGCGGGGTGAGATCCAGCGCCAGCTCGGCTCGGGTTGGTCCATCGGCTGATAGAGCACGCGCAAGGCCAGCCCCGCCCGCCGAGCCGCCACCACGCTGCGCAGCAGCCACGGATCCACCCGCCGTTCCGGGCGGGGGATGACACCCACCGGCATGGCGTGCGCGGCTTCTCCATCCAGCAGCCACGCCTCGGCGCTGGGCGGTCCGAAGAGCGGCGCGAAGCCCTCGGTCGCCAGATAGGTCTTGGCTCGCGTGTCGTAGCGCAGATTGCCCGGCGCCCGGGCCTGGTAGTCGCGCAGATCATTCGTCGCCTGCGGCACCGAGATCCCGAAACGGCGGATCAGCTCAGCCCGGTTCACCCGCCCCTCCCAGAAGGCCGCGCTGTCGATCGCGCGCAGCCGCGCCTCCTGGCTCCAGCGCAGATCCGTCGGGGGCGAGGTCGGGGTCTCGTGCATATACGCATAAAAACTATGTTGACGCCCTGAACGCAATACGCATAAAAAATACGCACATTGTCCCCCTCCTCGGAGCACCGCCTTGGCCCAGCCCCATCGCCGCCTGCTCCCCTTCCCCAGCACCAGGATCGCCATGCCCGCTTCGCTGACCGACAGCCGCATCGTGGCCCTGGCGCGCGCCGCCTGCGCCCGGCAGCGGCGCCTGCGGCTGATCCTCCTGCGGGGCTATTGGCGTGGCGCGGATCTCCACCGCATCGCCGCCGCGGCCGTGCAGCTTGGCCTCGACGGCGGCGAGATCACCCCCGCCGACGCCACCGCCACCCAGGCGCTGTTCGCACAGCGCCTCGCCATCCTGCTCGCCGAGGCTCCCTTGCTGGCCGAAGGCGTCAACAGCCTCGCCGAGCATCTCGGCGGCCGTGCTCCCGCGCGGACGGACCGCCTGCAGTTGCTTCCGCCTCCTGCGGAGGACGCGCCCCCCGAGACCTGACCGCGCCGCCCACTGCCCCCCTAACCCCGCCCCACCCCCACCAAGGAACCCCTCATGCTGCCGAAACTGCAACGCCTGGCCGCCCTGCTGCTGCTCGCCTTAGGGCTGCCCGCCTGTGCCACCATCACCTCCGGCACCTCGCAATCCGTCTCCATCATGACCGAGCCCGCCGGCGCCGCCTGCACGCTCACGCGCGACGGCGCGGTGGTCGGCATCGTCAACCCCACCCCGGGCACCGTCACGATCAGCAAATCCAGCCGCGACGTCGCCGTGCGCTGCACGCGCCCCGGCCACTCCGCCGGCGTCGGCGTCGCCTCGCCGCAGATCCAGGGCATGACGGCGGGCAACATCCTGCTCGGCGGCTTCATCGGCATCGCCATCGATGCGGCCTCGGGCGCCATCTCCCGCTACCCGGACAGCATCATCGTCGCCCTGCCGCCCGAGACCTTCGTCAGCGACGCCCTACGCCAGGCTTTCTTCGATGAGCGGATCAGCGACACCCGCCGGCGATTCGATGAACGCGCCGCCGCCATCAGCGGCGCCTGCACGGCCGAAGCGCGGGAGAGCTGCAATGCCCGCCTCGCCGCGCTCGACCGCGAGCGGGATGAGGAACTTGCCCGCCTGAACCGATTGCGCCAGGAAGCGCGCATCGGCGGCTGACGGCGCGGGGCCGGAACGATCACCCCTGGCCAAGCGCCCTTCGCTGCCGCACCATCCCTGGCCCTACCCCCGGGCGGGCACCTACACCCCGCCCGGCACAGCACAGGAACCACCATGCTCACCGGTGAACTTCGCAGCCAGATCGACGGCATCTGGAACGCCTTCTGGTCCGGCGGCATCGCCAACCCGCTCGAGGTCATCGAGCAGATCACCTACCTCATGTTCATCCGCCGCCTCGACGAATTGGAGGAGCTGGAGGAACGCAAATCCAGCCGCACCGGCCGCCCCATGGCGCGCCGCCTCTTCCCCGAGGGCAAGGATCCGCGCGGCCGCCCCCATGCCGAGCTGCGTTGGAAGAACTTCCGCAACCTCGCCCCTTCCGAGATGTTCACCGTGGTGGGGGAGCATGTCTTCCCCTTCCTGCGCACGCTCGGCGGCGATGGCTCGACCTATGCACACCACATGAAGGATGCGCGCTTCACTATCCCCACCCCGGCGCTGCTCGCCCGCGTCGTGGACATGCTGGGCGAGCTGAAGATGGACGATGCCGACACCAAGGGCGACATCTACGAATACATGCTCGGCAAGATCGCCTCCGCCGGCCAGAACGGGCAGTTCCGCACCCCGCGCCACATCATCCGCCTGATGGTGGAAATGACCGCCCCCACCCCGCGCGACGTGATCGTGGACCCGGCGAGCGGCACCTGCGGCTTCCTCGTCGCCGCCGGCGCCTATGTGCAGCAGCACCATGAGGCCGCGCTGTTCGACCCCGCGACGCGCGCGCATTTCGACCACGGGATGTTCCACGGCTTCGATTTCGACAGCACCATGCTGCGCATCGGCTCCATGAACATGCTGCTGCATGGCGTGGAGAACCCCGATGTGCGTTACCGCGA
Organism: Roseomonas sp. TF40; assembly: GCF_057219975.1. Taxonomy (NCBI): domain Bacteria; kingdom Pseudomonadati; phylum Pseudomonadota; class Alphaproteobacteria; order Acetobacterales; family Roseomonadaceae; genus Roseomonas; species Roseomonas sp. TF40. The sequence continues at coordinate 1,321,926 of NZ_JBXVVR010000001.1, forward strand.
CAGCCTGGCCCAGGACCATGCCGAGGATGCGGAACGCTATACGCTGGTGCTGGCCAACCCGCCCTTCGCCGGCTCGCTCGATGCCGAGAGCGTGGCGAAGGACCTGACCGCCATCGTCAAGACCAAGAAGACCGAGCTGCTGTTCCTGGCCCTGTTTCTGCGCCTGCTGAAGCCCGGCGGGCGCGCGGCGGTGATCGTGCCGGATGGCGTGCTGTTCGGCAGCAGCAAGGCGCATAAGGAGCTGCGCCGGATGCTGGTGGAGGACCACAAGCTGGATGGCGTGCTGAGCCTGCCCTCGGGCGTCTTCCGCCCCTATGCGGGTGTGTCCACCGCCATCCTCTTCTTCACCCGCACCGACAGCGGCGGGACCGAGGGCGTGTGGTTCTACGACATGCAGGCCGATGGTTTCTCCCTCGATGACAAGCGCACGCCCTTGCTGCCGGAGGAGAAGCAGGGCGCGGTGCCTTCGGTGCCGCTGACCGAGGCCGAGCACGCGAAGAACAATCTGCCCGACGCGCTGGCGCGCTGGCTGGCCCGCGACGGCGCCGAGCGTGACCGCCCCCGCACCGCGCAGAGTTTTTGGGTGCCCAAGGCGGAGATCGTTGCGGCGGGCTGGGACCTCTCGCTGAACCGCTACAAGGAGGTGGTGCGGGAGGAGGTGGCGCATCGGACGCCGCGGGAGATTTTAGCCGAACTGCGGCGGCTGGAGGAGGAGATCAGCGCGGGGATGGAGCGGCTGGAGGGGATGCTGTCGTGAGTGCGTGGCAGCAAGTTCGCCTGGCCGACATTTGCGAGGTGAACATCGGTCGAACTCCGACACGTGACCGCCGCGACTATTGGACCGGTGAATATCCCTGGGCAACCATTGCCGACATGAAGCAAGGAAGGGTGATCCTCGAAACCTCAGAAAGGATCACCGAAAAGGCAGTTCGGGAATGCAATTGCCGCCCAGTGGCGCCCGGAACAGTTCTGCTCAGCTTCAAGCTGAGTATTGGTAAGGTTGCTGTTGCAGGAGTTCCGCTGTTCACCAACGAAGCCATCGCTGCACTCCCTGTGCGGGATGGTGGACGTGTCCACCCTGCCTACTTGGCCTGGGCTATACGATCCTTAGACCTAACGAGTGGCCTTGATAGGGCAGCGAAAGGACTTACCCTCAACAAGGCGAAGCTTGCAGAAATCCCGGTGCCGCTGCCACCGCTGCCTGAGCAGCGCCGCATCGCCGCCATCCTCGATGAGGCCGACGCGCTGCGGGCGAAGCGGCGGGCGGCGCTGGCGCAACTCGACGAGATGGCGCTCGCGTTGTTCATGAATATGTTCGTCTATGGCGAACCCGAAGCCAGAGCGTGGCCGCAGGTGGAGATCGGCTCGCTCGCTCTTTCGATGCGGACTGGCCCATTTGGCAGCCAACTGCTGCACTCCGAATTCGTGGAAAGCGGCATCGCAGTCCTCGGCATCGACAATGCGGTCACCAACACTTTCGCCTGGGATCAGCGCCGTTTCATCACAGAGAAGAAGTATCGCGAGTTGTCTCGGTTCAAGGTGAACCCGCGCGACATTATCGTGACCATCATGGGCACCTGCGGCCGTGCTGCCATTGTGCCGAGCGACATTCCACTCGCGATTACCACGAAACACCTCTGCAGCATCACGCTGGATCAAGAACGCTGCTTGCCCGAATATCTGCACGCGGCGTTCCTTATGCACCCCGGGGTGCTCCGGCAGCTTGGTGTGAATGCGCGTGGGGCCGTAATGCCTGGCTTGAACATGGGCCTGATCAGGGGCACCGTCCTGCCGCTTCCACCGATTAGCGTTCAGCGCGAATTCGCCAATCGCCGCGCAGAGATTGAAGCCGTGCAGAGGACGGCTCTCGACTCCATGGCGACGCTCGACTCCCTTTTCGCCTCCCTCCAACACCGCGCCTTCCGCGGCGAGCTCTGACGGGCCAAGCGATGCAGCAATTCGGCTTCCTCAAACCCGAGTGGCCGGACCTCCATGACGCCGCCACGCGCGCCGAAGCCCTGGCGCGCAGCGATCCCCGCGCCTGCCTCTTCTACGCGCGCCGCACCCTCGAACTCATGGTCGAGTGGCTCTACAAGGCCGATGCGCGGCTGACCCCGCCCTATGACCAGAGCCTCGGCGCGCTGATCCATGAGCCGAGCTTTCGCACCACCGTCGGCGACGCCATCTTCTTCAAGGCGCGGCTGGTCAAGGACCAGGGCAACACCGCCGTCCACAAGCCCGGCCCCATCAGCCCTGCCACCGCCGCCAGCACGCTCGGCGAGCTGTTTCACCTGGCCTTCTGGCTGGTCCGCACCTATGCCGCCGGCCCGAAGCCGGCCGACAGCCTCACCTTCCAGCCCGACCAACTGCCGCCGCCCGTCGCCTCCCTGGTCAAGCTCAGCCTGAAGAAGCTGCGCGACCTGGGTGAGGAACTGCGCGCGAAGGATGAACAGCTACGCCAGGCGCAGGCCAACAACGCCGCGCTCGACGCCACCATCGCCAAGCTGCGCGCCGAGGTCGCCGCCGCCCTCGCCGCCAACGCCCAGCGCCCCGACACGCACGACTACAACGAAGCCGCGACGCGCGACGCCTTCATCGATGCCTATCTGCGCGAAGCCGGCTGGGACCCCGCCGCGCCGGGCGTGACGGAGGTGCCGGTCACCGGCATGCCCAACGCCACCGGCACGGGCTTCTGCGACTACGTGCTCTGGGGCGCCGACGGCAAGCCGCTCGCCGTGCTGGAGGCCAAGCGCAGCCGGCATGACGTGCTGAAGGGCCAGCAGCAGGCGAAGCTCTACGCCGATTGCCTGGAGCAGATGCACGGCCAGCGCCCCGTCATCTTCTGCTCCAACGGTTATGAACACGTCCTCTGGGACGACACGCGCTACCCCCCGCGTGAGGTGCAGGGCTTCTATCGGCGGGAGGAGCTGGAGCTGCTGATCCAGCGCCGCACCAGCCGCAAACCGCTCGGCGAAGCGGTGATCAACGGCAGCATCGTGGAGCGCCACTACCAGACCCGCGCCATCCGCCGCATCGGCCAGCATTTCGAGGATCACCACCAGCGCAAGGCCCTGGTGGTGATGGCGACGGGGGCGGGCAAGACGCGCACCGTGATCGCGCTGGTCGATCTGCTGATGCGCTGCAACTGGGCGAAGCGCGTGCTGTTTCTCGCGGATCGCCTGGCGCTGGTGAAGCAGGCGGCCAACGCCTTCAAGACGCACCTGCCGGACTCGGCGCCGGTGAATCTGGTGACGGACAAGACTGCGCAGGGCCGCGTCTATGTCTCGACCTACCCCACGATGATGTCGCTGATCGAGGAGCGGGACGGTGAGAACCGCCGCTTCGGCCCCGGGCATTTCGACCTGGTGATCGTGGACGAGGCGCATCGCTCGATCTACCGCAAATACGGCGCGATCTTCGCCTGGTTCGACAGCCTGCTGGTCGGCCTGACCGCGACGCCGAAGGAGGAGATCGACCGCAACACCTATGCGCTGTTCGACCTCGACACCGGCGTGCCGACGGATGCCTACACGCTGGAAGAAGCGGTGGCGGACAAGTTCCTGGTGCCGCCGCGCGCCATCTCCGTGCCGCTCCGCTTCGCCCGCCAGGGCATCACCTATGACGAGCTGCCGGACACCGAGAAGGACGCCTGGGACGAGGCCGAATGGGGCGACAACCCGCCCGACCGGGTGGAGGCCGAGGCGGTCAACACCTGGCTGTTCAACGAGGACACGGTGGACAAGGTGCTGGAGCACCTGATGACTCACGGCCAGAAGGTTGAGGGTGGGGACCGGCTCGGCAAGACCATCATCTTCGCGAAGAACAGCGCGCATGCGGCCTTCATCGTGGAACGCTTCGATGCGGCCTATCCGAAGCAGGCCGGGCATTTCGCGCGGGTGATCGACTACAAGCAGGATTACGCCCAGTCGCTGATCGACAGCTTCTCCATGCCCGACAAGGCGCCGCACATCGCCGTCAGCGTGGACATGCTCGACACCGGCATCGACGTGCCGGAGGTGGTGAATCTGGTGTTCTTCAAGCTGGTGCGGTCCAAGACGAAGTTCTGGCAGATGATTGGCCGCGGCACCCGCCTGCGCCCGGACCTGTTCGGACCCGGGCAGGACAAGACGTTCTTCACCGTCTTCGACTTCTGCCAGAACCTGGAATTCTTCAACCAGGATGTGCCGGTGCTCGACGGCGCGGTGGGGGAAAGCCTCGCCACGCGGCTGTTCCGCGCCCGGCTGGAGGTGATCGCCGGGCTCGATTCCCGCGCGGCGCAGGCGGTGCCGGGCGAGGCTGATCTGCGCCGGGAGGTTGCCACCCGCCTGCAGACGGAAGTCGCGGCGATGAACATCGACAACTTCATCATCCGCCCGCACCGCAAGCTGGTGGAGACCTATGCGAAGCCTGAAGCCTGGGAGGTGCTGGACCAGGCGGCGCGCACCAGCCTCGCCACCCACATCGCCGGCCTGCCCGCGCAGCTCGACCCCGAGAAGGTGGAGGCGAAGCAGTTCGACCTGCTAATGCTCAACCTGCAGCTCTGCGTGCTGACGGCGCAGCCAGGCTTCGAGGCGCGCAAGCAATCCGTGATGGACATCGCGGCCGCGCTGGGCGAGCAGAACAACGTGCCCGCCATCGCCGCCGAGATGGCGCTGATCCTCGACATCCAGACCGACGCCTGGTGGGAGGATGTTACCCTGCCGGAGCTGGAAAGGGCCCGGAAGAAGCTGCGCGGACTGGTGCACCTCATCGAGAAGCGCAAGCGCAAGATCCTCTACACCGACTTCGAGGACACGATCGGCGAAGGCACCGAGATCGTCTTCGAGCGGCTGGTCTCCGCCGATGAATTCGCACGCTTCCGCGAGAAGGCGCGGCACTTCCTCAAGGCGCATGAAAGCCACGTCGCCGTGGTGAAGCTGCGCACCAACCGCGCCCTGACGCCCACCGACCTCACCGAGCTGGAACGCATGCTGCTGGAGGCTGGGACGCCCGCTGAGGTCACCAAGGCACGGGAGGAGGCCGCAGGGCTCGGATTGTTCGTGAGGGGCCTGGTGGGGCTCGACAGGGCCGCTGCGCAGGAAGCCTTCGCCAGCTTCCTCGCCGGCAAGACCTTCACGGCGAACCAGATCGAGTTCGTGCAGATGGTGATCGAGAACCTGACCAAGGCGGGCGTGGTGGATATCGGGCGGCTGTATGAGGCGCCCTACACCAAGTTCAGCGCCAAGGGCGTGGAGGGCATCTTCAAGGAGGCCGAGGTGGTGCAGTTGATCGCGGTGCTGGAAGACGTGCGACAGAGGGCGGTGGCGTGACGATGGAGACGCCCCATCCCCTCACTGTCGCGATCGCCTACGATTTCGATGGCACGCTCGTTCCGGGGAACATGCAGGAGCACAACTTTCTTCCCGAGCTGGGCATCGACAAAGGCGAGTTCTGGAAGCGATCCAACGCGCTGGCGGTAAAGCAGCAGGGCGACAAGATCCTGACCTACATGCACAGGATGTTGGAGGAAGCCAGGGCTCACGAAATGCCCATGCGGAAAGAGGATTGGGTTCGTCACGGCAGTGCCATCCGATTTTTCCCTGGCGTTGAGAGTTGGTTCGATAGAATCAACGCTGCGGGCCGAGAGCGCGGCATCGTGGTGCAGCACTTCATCATCTCATCCGGGCTCCGTGAGATGATCGAAGGCTCGGCGATCCGGCACCACTTCACGGATGTGTTTGCTTCAGCCTTCCTCTACGACGCGTCAGGGGTTGCCGTGGGCGCGGCACTGGCGGTCAACTACACAACGAAGACCCAGTTCCTTTTTCGGATCAACAAGGGCGTGCATGACGTGACCGACGAAGAGTCGGTCAACGCCTTCGTGCGCCATGCCGAGCGTCCGGTTCCATTCCCCAACATGATCTTCATCGGCGATGGCGATACAGACATCCCTTGCTTTCGGTTGGTGAAGGAGCAGGGCGGCCACTCGATCGCGGTGCTCGATCCGGCTCGCGACGACAAGAAGGATCCGGTGAAGCAGCTGCTCGAAAATGGGCGAGTGCATTGCGTGGTTCCGGCCGATTACTCGCCCGGCATGGATCTCGAGCGGCGGGTGCTGGCGGTGCTGGATCTTCTCAGGGCGCGTGCGATTGTGACGTCGCCCTCTTCGAGCGCACTCTCGCCAAAGCCGGATTCGTGATAGTTGAGGGAATGAAGCACAAAATCCATGACTACTGCGCTCGTGCCCTCCTGATTGGTGAGCCCTGGGTTGACAAGATTCTAACCGGTCAAAAGACTTGGGAGATGCGCAAAAGGCCGACGCGTATACGCGGAACGGTGGGGCTGATCCGCATCGGAAGTGGCCTTGTCGTCGGCACAGCAGATCTCGTCGACTGCATCGATCGCCTCACTGATGATACGTTTGCGGCGAGCGTAGAACGGCACTGTATAGAAGCTGGCGACCACGCGCCCAGAATCTCCGAGGGTTACCGCTGGCCGTGGGTGCTGACGAATGCGCGGCCGCTTTCACGTCCAGTGCCCTATGGACACAAGAGCCAGCAGATGTGGGTTACCCTGAGTGATGACGTCGCTGCGTCGATCAGCGCACAGGGGCATTTTCTCAGAAGCACTTCCGTCAGAAGTTGAAAGCAGACATTCGCAGGGCCGAGTTCATGGATACCGGATGACGTGAAAACTGCAAATTTATCATGGGAAACAACAGGATATGCCGCCTTCACGCACATCGGACCACATCTGGGGCGAAAGGCGGGATGGAGATGAGACGCGGATTGTGTTCCCTCTGCACCACCTCAACATCGGCTCGATGCACCAGCCGGATCACTCCTTACCCATAATATCCGTTTTGTGATCGGATTGGATACACGGACCCTTCTCGTGAGGCATGCGGTGACCACGCGACGCCATCGCCATCATGTCGGTAGAGCCAAGGTCTGACTCGTATCGGCGATGCCGGCCACATCCATGAACCCGGCATGCGCGGTGTAGGTCGCTGCTTCTACTCCCTTCTCGCCGACACGTGGCGCCGGCGCCGTCAGTGCCCCCCTATCTCGATGCTGAGCCTCGTGATCACCTCTGCCTCTCGCCAGGGCGAGCACCGAACCGTCGCCAACCATCCTTGGTCAGGAACGGCGACGTGTCCGTGTATGAACCTTAGGGCGCTCCATGATCGAAGTCCTAGCGCGGATGTCGCCGTGCCATCCCCTTGCCGCCATGTCCTGGGTGTCAGTTGGGCTGATCCTTGGAGAGCGCGCAAGCGGCCGAACGGTGAAAGTTGAACGGCACTTGACTTCAGCTGCCCGCATTATTTTAGCTTTTTCTGTCGTTGTTGCCGACTGTCTCGACAGGATCGGAAAGGGCGCCTCAGCAACTCCAACATTCATACGCGTGGGCCTCAGCCCAACATGAGCAAAAGCGGCGTGGCAAAGCCCCCGAAGGTCTACCGGAACGAAAGACGATCGCGCCTGCGCCTGGGTTCATCCGCGTTTTCTACTACGCAAGTGGACCTAACCTCCTCGTGAATGCTTCACAGCAGGAACCAGTTCGCCGCCACGGGTCCGGCCGGGCTGACCAGCAATGTGAGATCCGCGGCACCATCGCCATTCACATCGCCCTCGATGCGGCGGTTCGCCCCCAGGTCGGTCCAGCGCAGTTGCCCGGCCACGCCCCCGAAGGCGGCGGTGCCGATGAAGGCGAAGGCGTCGTCCTCCGCGGTCGCGGCAATGGCGTCGATCATCGTGAGGTCGATGCGTTCCCGCAGTGAACGATCCAGGTCTGCGATGGTCACGCTGGCCCCCAGCGCGTTCTGCTCCAGCACGAAGCGATCCGTGCCGGCGCCACCGAGCAGCACATCCGCCCCACCACCGCCGCGCAGCACGTCGTTGCCGCCCAGGCCGGAGAGCGTATCGGCACCGAGCCCGCCGGTGATCCGGTTGCTCGCCGCATTGCCGGTGCCGGCGAAGGCGCCGCTGCCGATGAAGGTCAGCACCTCGATCTGTGCCGCCAGCGTGAGCGCGGCGAGGCTGGTCAGCACCGTATCCGTGCCGCCGCCGCTGCGCTCGACCACGACATCGCCGACCTGCTCGACAAGGTAGGTGTCGCTGCCCGTGCCGCCGGACATGGTGTCGTTGCCCGCCCCCCCCTCCAGCGTGTCATTGCCCGCACCGCCCGCCAGCATGTCCTGGCCGCCGCCGCCCTGCAGGCGGTTCGCCTGCGCGTCGCCCAGCAGCACATCGGCGAAGCCACTGCCGATCAGCGCCTCGATACCCGCGATCTCGAGACCGCCCAGCGCCACGCCACCCTCGAGATCGACGAAGACCGGCCCTGTGGCCGTGGCAAGACTCAGCGTGTCGAAGCCCTCACCACCCTCGATCGTGTCGGCGCCGGCGGAGAGCAGGAAGGTCTCATCCCCCGCGCTGCCGCGCAGCCAATCGTCGAGGGCGGAGCCGCGCACGGCCTCGATGCCCGACAGCGCGTCGAAGCCGCCCGTGCCATCCATCGCCTCGCCAAGCTCGAGATCCACCACCACGCCGGCCCCCGCCGCCGCGTAGTCGGCAAGGTCGAAGCCCGCGCCGCCATCCAGCGTGTCGTCGCCCGCGCCACCTTCGAGCGTATCTGCGCCCGCGTGGCCCTGCAGCAGATCCTCCCCTGCCAGTCCGCGCAGCAGGTCATCGCCGCCCAGGCCGGCCAGCGTATCGGCGCCCGCGCCGCCGAGCAGCGTGTCGGCGCCGGGCGTGCCCGCAGGGCGGATCAGGGAGTCGCGCGCCACGGTGCCATCCGCAAAGCGGAAGGCCTCCACCCCGGTCACGAGGTCCACGCCATCGGCCTGGCTGCCGCGCGCATGGGTCAGGCGGAACTCCGCGCCGGCGATGGTCACGATGTCGTAGTCGGCGCGATTGCCCGTGAAGATCGCCAGGTCCGCGCCGTCGCCGCCTTCGAGGCTGTCATTACCCGCGCCACCGTTGAGGGTATCCGCGCCCGCCTGGCCGCGCAGCGTGTCCTGGCCATCGAGGCCCGACAGCGCATTGGCATTGCCATTGCCCGTGAGGATGTTCGCCGCCTGGTTGCCCGTGCCGTCGATCGCCGCAGTGCCGTCCAGGATCAGCCGCTCCACCTGCGGCGCAAGGGTGTAGCTGCGGGTGGCGCGCACCGTGTCGGCCGTGCCCTGATTGGCAAGCTCGATCACGACATCTCCCGGATCATCGACGAAGTAGATGTCGTTGTCCGGCCCACCCGCCATGCTGTCGGCCCCGGCGCCGCCCAGCAGCGTATCGTTGCCCGCCTCGCCAAGCAGCGTGTCGGCGCCGCCGAGGCCGGAGAGGGAATCGGCGCCGCCGCGTCCCTCGATCACCTCATCGGCGGCGCTGCCGGGCAGGGTGTTGGGGTTGTCGTCGCCGACGATGCGCGGCGGGCCGAACAAGGTCGATGTCGCAACCGGCCCGTCGGCGAAGGACAGTGTCTCGACATCGAAGACGCGGTCGGTGCCATCGCTCATGCTGCCGCGCGCATGGATGAGCTGGAGGCCGCCGGGGATGGTGGTGATGTCGTAGTCGGCGCGGTTGCCGACGAAAACGGCGATGTCGGCGTCCGCGCCGCCGTTGAGCAGGTCGTTGCCTTCCGCGCCATCGAGCGTATCCGCCCCGGCCTCGCCGCGCAGCGTCTCCGCACCGATGAAGCCGCGCAGCCAATCGGCGCCGGCACCGCCCGCCATCGTGTCGTTGCCGGCCGAGCCGTAGAGCGTGTCGGCCCCCGCGCCGCCCTGGATCGAGGCGGCCTCGAAATCACCATAGCGCCAGACGAAGACACCCGTGGTGGCCGTGGAGAGATCGGCGATGAGCAGGTCGAAGCCATCGCCGCCATCGATGGAATCCGCGTCCGAGAAAGAGAAGATCTGGTCTTCGCCCGCCCCGCCACGCAGGGTGGAGGCGCCGGCACCGCCGAACAGGATGTCGTCACCGGCGCCACCCAGCAGGCTGTCATTGCCGCCCAGGCCGCGGATCGTGTCGTTGCCGCCCAGGCCATCCAGCGTATCGGCGCCGGGCGTGCCGAGCAGGCTGTCCGCCCCGTCGCCCGCCTGGAGGGGCAGGCTGCCCAGCCCGGCGACATCCCGCGCGCCATCGGTGAAGACGAAATGCTCCACGCTGCGCAGCGTGTCGGTGCCGTCGGGGGGCGTGAAGACGGTGTTCGGAGCGATATGGACCGAGTTCGGCGCGGTGCGCGTGTCACGCACCACCAGCGCGCCGTCGGCGAGGCGGGAGATGACATAGTCGGCGCGCGCACCGGTGAAGGTGATGTGGTCGATGCCGTCGCCGCCATCGATCACGTCATCGCCGCGCCAGGCGCGAATGGTGTCCGCGCCGGCCCCGGCGGTGATGGTATCGGCCATCCAGGTGCCGGCTAGGCTATCGGCCTCGGCAGTGCCGGCGATCAGCGCCGGATCGGCGCCGGCAAGGATCGGCAGCAGGCGGTAGATGGCGTAAGCGCCGTTCTCGAGGTTGCCGCCAGAGAAGGTGACCTCCAGGATTCGCCCGCGCGTGCCGGCGGGCAGGTCGAAGCGGTTGATCGAGAATTCCCTCAGCGCCAGCTCCCCCTGCACGGGGCCGAGGCTGCCGGTGATCGGCGGCCCGATGCTGGTCAGGCTCTCCGGCGTGTCGCCGATACGCAGGCTGATCTGCGTGACGCCATGCGTGTGCTCCAGCATCATGATCCGGTCGAAGACCACGGGCGCGGAGTATGTGAAGGTGGTGACCGCCTTCGTCGGATCCGGCGTGTAGGGCACCGCGGTCGCGTTGCCGTTGCGCCCGAAATGCGGAAAGCCCGCCAGGACCTGGATATCGGCGCCGAGATTGACCAGCCAGGCCGGTCCGAGCGTGCTTTCCGCAACCTCGGGCGGGAAGCTGACCGACCATGTGTTGGTCACCACGTTGTTGCCGCCCAGATCGCCGCCCACCGGCACGCTGATCGATTGCAGCACGCCCTGCGCGGCGGCCAGGACCTCCGCCTCGCTGCGCGTGCCGTCGCTGAAGCGGAAACTCTCCACGCCGCGCACCGTATCCGCGCCGTCGCTGGCGCGGGTGCCATAGCCGGTGATGATCAGGGCGCCCTCCGGCCCGCGCGTGACGCCGTATTCCGCCAGCGCGCCGGTGAAGACGGCGAGGTCGCGCGTGCCCTCCCCGCCCTCGAGGAGGTCGTTGCCCGCGCCGCCCTCCAGCCGGTCATTGCCCTCCGCCCCCTGGAGCGTATCGGCCCCGCCCGCGCCGCGCAGCAGATCGGCGTCGAGTCCGCCATGGAGCAGATTGTCGGTGCCGGTGCCGGTCAGCGTATCGGCACCGCCATAGCCGTAGAGTGGCCAGGCGCCCGCGGTCAGCGCTTCGGCCGTATCGGTGTTGATCGGCAGGCTCGCCAGCCCATCGGCCACGACCTCCACCGAGACCAGGGCATCGAGGAACTGGAAGAACTCGACGCCGACGACATTGTCCGTGCCATCGGGCGCGCCCGGCCGCCGATCCTCCAGCCGCGTCGCGAAATTGGCGCCCGTATCGGTGATGCGATAGTCGCGCCGCATGCCGGAGAGGCGCCAGACATCCGCACCGTCGCCGCCATTGGCGCTGTCGTTGCCGGCTCCGCCGATCAGCGTATCGTTGCCGGCAAGACCGCTGATGGTGTCGGCGCCGCCGAGGCCATCGATGGAATCGCCGTTGCCGGTGCCCATCAGCGTGTCGGCGTTGTTGGTGGCGGACATGGCGGGCTCTCCTGTCAACCAGGCAGCGGCGATGATCGTGTCGGCGAAGGCGAAGCGTTCCACCCGTAGCACCGTATCGGTGCCGTCCGGGCCGGTGAGGCGAAATCCCTCGGCGATGGCGGTGACCAGGTAGGCGCCGAAGGTGCCGCTAAAGACGGCGGTGTCCTCACCGGCACCGCCATCGAGTCGATCATCGCCCAGGCCGCCGGTGAGAGTATCCGCCCCCGCCTCACCGCTGAGCGTATCGGCCCCGCCGCCGCCATCGAGCCAATCATCGCCGCCGGCGCCCGCCACCTCATCCGTCGCCAGGCCGCCCAGGAGCGTATCCGCGCCCTCTCCAAAGGCGAGTTGTGTCAGTTCATGGCCGCTGACCGTCGTGGCGAGGCCCTCGGCGAGGTAGACATTCACCGCCGTGCGCAGATCCGCCAGCACGCTGAGGCTGGCGTCCCTGAAATCCGCGAGGATGGTGTCGCTGCCATTGCCGCCGGCAAGGCTGTCCGCCCCGAGGCTGAGGATCAGGAGGTCGTTGCCTTCGCCGCCGTCGAGCAGATCGTTGTCGGCGCCACCATCCAACGTGTCGGCGCCGGCCTGGCCACGCAGCGTGTCATTGCCCGCTTCACCAAGCAGCGAATCATTGTCATTGCCGCCCAGCAGGCTGTCATGCCCGCCGCCGCCGGCCAGCGTATCGCTGCCCCCTCCACCATCGAGGGTCTGCGCGGCGTCGTTGAGGACGATGTTGTCCGGTCCATCGGTAGCGGGCGGCGGAGCCTCGCGCGCCAGCTCGTAGGTGATGTTCAGGAAGCGCGCGAACTGGATGCGCACCAGTGTGTCGGTGCCCTCGAACTGGCCGCTACCCCTGTCTTCAATGCGGAAGGCACCGTCGCCGAGGTTGGTGATGCGATAGTCCGCGCGCACGCCACGATAGAACGCGGTGTTGAACCCCGAGCCACCATCGAGCGTGTCGTTGTCGCCGCCACCCTGCAGCGTGTCGTCACCGCCCAGACCATTGAGCTCATTGGCGCTAGCGCTGCCAGTGATGTGGTTGGCGAGGTCGTTGCCGGTCCCATTGCCAGTGTTGAGCAGCACCAGATCCTCGAAGCCGGTGCCCAGCACCCAACTGCCGTTGGCCTGGACCATATCGGCGCCGCCGGCGTCACGCAGCTGGTCCTGGCCAAAGACAACGTTTCGGAACAGATCGTTGCCCAGGCCACCATCGAGCGTGTCGGCACCGCCTCGTCCATCCAGAGTGTCCTGGCCGTCGCCGCCGAGGATGCTGTCGGCCGCGTTCGATCCCTCGATAAGGTCATCGCCTTCACCGCCATCGACCATGGCCGACAGGGCGGTTCGCGCATCGATCGTATCCTGGCCGGCACCACCGAAGAACGTGTCCACGCCTTCGATCACACCGAGGGAACTCGACAGGCTGTCGTCGCCATCGCCGCCGTGGATCAGGTCCGATTGCGCGCCACCTTCGAGCACATCATTCCCGGCATCGCCGTATAGCGTGTCCTCGCCATCGCCGCCGCTGACTGTATCGGCATCGACACCACCCTGGATCAGGTCATTGCCGGCGCCACCGAGCAAGGAATCGCCGCCACTGCCGCCGGCCAGGAGATCATCGCCATCGACGCCGAGAAGCGTGTCGCTGTCGTCACCGCCCAGGAGATGGTCGGCGCCTGCGCCACCTTCGAGATGGTCGCGCCCAGCTTCGCCGAGGAGCGTGTCGGCGCCGCCGCGACCGAACAGGCGGTCATTGCCCAGACCGCCGTTAAGGGAGTCGGCCAAGCCACCCCCGCCGAGCGTGTCGGCGCCCAGGCCGCCCTCGATGGTTGCGGCACCGAGGAAGGCCGCACGGCCCGATCCCGCCTCGGGGGTGGCGGTATCGGCAAGGTCCGCGCCACTGCCCAAGGCGAGATCGAGGCTGGAGAATCCGCCGAAGAGCACCTCGCCGATGCGCGTGTAGGCGATGCCCGGCAAGGCAGCGCCCAGGTAGAGAACACCTCCGCCCAGTTCGCTCCTAAGGATTAGCCCCGCCGTCTCTGCCCGGAAATCCAGGCGCACCACACCCGGGCCATCCTGGAAGAAGGCGCGGCCATTCGTCACGAGATGCGTGGCGCTGCCCTGCAGCGTATCGGCGCCAAGACCGAAGCCGCCGGTGACCGTATCGGCCCCCGCACTGCCCACCACGCTGTCGTCGCCGACCCCACCCTCGATCAGGTCGGCACCACTGCCACCGGTGAGGGTATCGTTGCCTTCCTCGCCAAAGAGGCTCGCGCCAAGGGCGCCGGGCGCGGTATCGCCCGAGGAGAGGACATCATTGCCGGTGCCGCCATGGAGAGTGTCACGACCACCACCGCCATGCAGCGAATCATGGCCTTCGCCACCCAGCAAAAGATCGGAATCGGCCAAGCCGTTGACCGCATCATTGCCGGCTTCGCCGAGCAGCGTGTCTGCACCGGCGCCGCCGAACAGGACGTCATGGTCCGCGCCACCGAAAAGCAGATCGTCACCGGCGTCGCCCTGGAGCGCGTCATTACCGGCTTCGCCGCGCAGGGTGTCGGCTGCGTCACCGCCATACGCGGCATCCGCTCCAGCGCCACCCAGGATCAGATCGGCGCCGCCGAACCCCTCCAAGATGTCATTGTCGCTGCCACCATCGAGCATGTCGGCATCCGCAGAGCCGATCAGTCGGTCAGCGCCATCGCCACCGAACAGGGTTGCCCCGGTCGCGCCGACGAGCGTATCGGCGCCCGCATCGCCGTGCAGCAGCGAGAACGCGCCACTGACAAGGCTGTCCGCGCCCTCGCCGCCCGAGAGCGTGTCGGCGCCGATGCCAGCGACCAGCACATCGTTGCCGGCGTCGCCATCGAGCCGGTCATCCCCCTCGTCCCCAAACAGGACATCATCGCCCGCCCAGCCCTCCAGAACGTCATTGCCGGCGCCGCCCCGCAGCGTCTGGGCGCCATCGGCGCCTTCGATCGTATCCGCACCCTCGCCGCCTTCGGCCGTGTCCAACCCCTCGCCTGTCAGGATAAAGTCGTCCCCGCCATCACCGCGGAGCACATCATGCCCTCCCGCCCCCTGCAGCGTATCTGCCCCGAAGCCCCCTTGCAGGGTATCGGCTAGGCTGCCTCCAGTCAGTTGGTCAGCGCCCGATCCTGCCAGAACGTCAAAGGCTTCGACCGACGCAAGCGTGGCTGCGTCTGGAAGGATGAAGGCCGCACCAGACATATCGGGCGCGAAGACAAGACCAATGATGTAGTTGACGCGACGGATAATCGCGGTGTCGCTACCCGCTCCACCCTGGAGCAGATCGGCACCTCCATTAGACACCAGTGTGTCATCGCCGGCACCACCGAGCAGGGTGTCGCCGTGGGTGTTGAAGCCGCTGTCATCCTCAAGCCGATCCGAGCTCACATCGCCTTGCAGACGGTCTGCACCAGCGCCGCCCTGCAAGGTCGACCGAACGGGGATGACGTCGAAGATGATGCCAGGACTGCCGCCGATCGTGACGGCCTCGGTTCCACCCTCTAGGAAAAGAACGTCGTCACCCTCGCCTCCGTCGAGTATGTCGGCAGCGCCTCCGCCTCCGCGGAGGGTATCGTTGCCCTCGCCGCCAAATATGCGGTCATTGCCGACCGTGCCGCGGATGCTGTCGGCACCGCCCAGGCCGTTATAGGTTCCGGAGGCGATGGCCTGGTGAGTTTCATCGCCTAGCGTGCCATTCCAGATGAAGCCGCTCATGGCACGACAACGGTGACTGACGGTGCCCTTTGGACCATGTCACATCCCTCGCGTTTGCGAGAGCTTGCGGCTGGAATAGCCATCAATCAAGAACGAAATGTTCTCGAATAACTGCTGGTTTATACGGTTGTGCCCCCCTGACGTGGTGTAAGGGGCCGCGCGCCGAGCCCCTGGCATAGCGCAGCGCGCGGCCGGTCAGCATCGCTTCGACGCGCGATCTGGGTTTAGCCAAGCCTCCATTGTCCGACCTGTGGGCGGATCGGCGACACAGATCCTCACCAAGTCAGGCCATGCGGCGATCAGACCGGCTTCCTTTGGGTCAACGAAACCACGCGCTGATCGGTATTGGCGAGGATGGGCATCTCTGCGGCAGCATCGACGTGCGGGTTGGCTGCCCCTTCCACTACCGCCCGGCCGTTAAACAGTGCCAGCGCGGTCGGTGACCCCCGCTCACGATGCCGAGCGCCAAGATCACCTCTGCCACTCGCCAGGGCGGGCGCCGAGCCGCCGCCAACCATCCTTGGTCAGGAACGGCGACGTGTCCGTGTATGAACCTTAGGGCGCTCCATGATCGAAGTCCTAGCGCGGATGCCACCGCGACATCCCCTTGCCGCCATGTCCTAGGCGTCGGGATGCTGACCCTTGGAGAGAGGCGAGAGTCCCCCAGCTGGTGACTTCACCCCGGAGCCACCATGAGACAATAACCCGTCAAGAAAAATGGCCCAGACTAGGTGCATCACCTGCTCGTTGCTTTTCTTCTGAGGGGTGGTGGCGATGGCATGAAATGCACCTCACCGTTTGCCCAGCGTATACGTGCTTCCTGCAACACGCCTTCAGCCTCCATGAACCAAACCGCAAGGGCATCGAACTCTTGTGTGCCCTTGGGTATGCGGCGACCCAAAGTGGCCGCCAGCTGATTCACACCCTCATACCCACGCGTCAGGTCACCGGCCCGATATGCCTCGGATAACGTATGGATCTGGTAATTTGCATCGACGTGGATCATCTCACGGTTGTGTGCCCGCGCAGTAAGGTCATCGGCTCCTTCGGGAAGAGTCGCCGCCGCAAAGCCGCCCAAGGAAAACAGACGATAAGCATCAATCCTCTTATTCTTGAACCAATCATCAAATGCACTGATAAATATTTCAGTTGTTAGAGGCTGTTTAACCATATTATCCGGACTCGATACAGATTTTTTTTCTTCTTTGTGCGAGAAATCTTCTTTTATGGGACATTTTATCTTGCTTAACTCTACAAGGACCTCGTCTGGCATCCCGCGATAACCACGACCGTAGTTTGCGCCATCATTACGGGGGTTTGTTCTTCCTGTGATGGCGTCTTGAATCTCGGCCGGCACGCGCACTTTACGAAGCTCGTCTTCTATTCGATGGCGCCACGCATGGGCCGGGGATTTTTTTGGGTCGCTGATGCCCGTCGCCTTTTTCAGCCATCGACCATGCTGATTCTGGATAGTCGTCGTGCGGGTCCCATCACCAGCAGCGGGGACATCGTGGAAAAACGGATCATCTGCCGCACCGGGATGGGCGAGAACGTGATTGATGAAGCCCTCTGCCTCAAGGGCAGGATGAACTGGGATCATGCGCTGGAATGAGGCGTTCTTGCCCTCACGGATCTCAGTGGGGCGTATGTCGAAAATCCAGATGCTACCTTCCTGGCGCACGTCCTTGCGCCGAAGCTCGGCAATCTCGCTGAGGCGGCATCCGGTAAAGGCGAGAATCCAAGGAAACCATCGAAAGCAGCCAGTCTCCTTCCGCGCCGCAGATAAGATGACGGCAGCATCGTGGTCGTCGTAGCCAATTCGAGCCTTGACGCCGTGCTTGATCACCTTGGGCGCCTTACCCAGGAACGGGTTGCGAACAAGCATTCCGTTGATGCAGGCCCATTTGACGATGGTCCCGCAGGCAGCGATGTCATCGGTGAGCGTGCCTGGATCCGTCCCTGCGTCCAGGCGTGCTGTCTTGAACTTGACCACCTCGGCGTCGGTTATGCGCCGCAGATCGTCGAAGCCCAGGGCAAGTGCAAGCTGCTTGAAGCTCGCCCTATACTTCTTCAGGGTCGCCGATGAAGGAAGCCGCTCGCGCCTCCAAGCGGTAAGGACCTCTTCCGCGGGCAAAGGTGGCAATGTGGTCCCCGGGGAGTCGACAGGCACTGACGCGGGGCTAAGCGCGATCGAAGGCGGCGCCTCTGCGCCGGCTGGTGCATGTGTTGACGCAACCGGCACGGGCGCACGACCGGAGCGGGCATCGGCGATGATCCTCTCGAACTCGGCGATGGCTGCGATCGCCAGACGCTTGGCCTCGGGTCCATCTTTGGTGCGAAGACTGCGCTGCAGCTCATGCTTCCCGACGATACCGCGCAGCGGTGCCGGAACGCCTTTGCGAATCCAGTAAACGCCGGTCCTGGGGTGCTTGAAGGGGGAGATCATATGCAGCACCATTTGTAGCACCCTTTTGTAGCAGTGGGCGCCCTAAGTGCTTTGAATTGCCAGATTTTCCCGGATGGCTGCCGAAAATAGTGGTGCTGCCAGAGAGGATTGAACTCTCGACCTCTCCCTTACCAAGGGAGTGCTCTACCACTGAGCTACGGCAGCGTGCCGGTGCACCCGGAGGCGCTACCTAGCCGCGCAGCCCCGCCGGCGCAACCCCCGTGGTTGACCATGCCACCGCCCTGCCCGCACAACGCCCCGCTTCCGCCGCAAGGCGCTGCCAGAAGGCTGGTCATGTCCGCGCAACTCGCCCCGCAGAACCTCTCCCTGGTCGGCCGCGACGCCGCGCCCCGGCCGCGGCCCGCGCTCTCCGTCGTCGTGCCCGCCTATAACGAGCAGGAAGTCCTGCCCCAGTTCCAGGCGCGCATCATCCCGGTGATGGAGCAGATCGGCCTGCCCTTCGAGGTCGTCTACGTGAATGACGGCTCGCGCGACCGCACGCTCGAGATCATGCTGGCGCTGAAGGACAGTGATCCGCGCGTCGCCGTGGTCAATCTCAGCCGCAATTTCGGCAAGGAGATCGCGCTGACCGCCGGCCTCGACCACGCCGCGGCCAGCGAGGCCGTGGTGGTGATCGACGCCGACCTGCAGGACCCGCCCGAGGTGATCCCCGACCTCGTCGCCGCCTGGCGGCAGGGCTTCGACGTCGCCTACGCCACCCGCCGTGCGCGGGAGGGCGAGACCTGGCTGAAGAAGGCGACGGCCGCGGCCTTCTACCGCGTCATGCGCCGCATCGGCGGCAAGGTCGAACTGCCCGCCAATACGGGCGATTTCCGGCTGATGAGCCGGCGCGCGCTGGACGCGCTGCTGGCGATGCGCGAGCAGCACCGCTTCATGAAGGGGCTCTTCGCCTGGGTCGGCTTCCCCTCCACCCCAGTGCTCTATGACCGCGCCCCGCGCGCGGCGGGCGAGACGAAGTGGAACTACTGGCGGCTGTGGAACCTCTCGCTCGAGGGCATCACCGCCTTCACCGTGGGGCCGCTGAAGGTCGCCACCTATCTCGGCCTGCTCACCGCCATCGGGGCGGCGATCTATGGCGTGCAGCTGATCATCCGCACCATCCTCTTCGGCAACCCGGTGGCGGGCTATCCGAGCCTGATGGCGGTGGTGCTGTTCCTGGGCGGCGTGCAGCTGATGACGCTGGGCATCATCGGCGAATATCTGGGGCGCATCTTCAACGAGACCAAGCGCCGCCCGCTCTACATCGTCGAGCGCCATTTGCCGAGCGACACCCCGCCCGGCTGAGGCTCAGCGCCCAAGCGGGCGCAACTCCACCTGCGCGACCCCATCATTGAAGCCGATCTCGCGCGCCGAGCGGGGCGAGAGGTCGATCACCCGCCCGCGGGTGAAGGGCCCACGGTCGCGGATCACCACCGTGGTCGCGCGGCCATTGGCCAGGTTCGTCACCCGCACCCGCGTGCCGAAGGGCAGGGTGCGGTGCGCGGCGGAGTCGGAGTCGGCGCGGAAAGGCTCGCCATTGGCCATGCGCCGGCCATTGTGGCGCCGGTGGTAGAGCGCCGCCCCGCCCCGCTCCGCGGTGCCCGCGGGCGGCACGGCGGCGGCGGCCGGGGCGGCTTCCTCCGGCGCGGTCGCGCAGCCGGGGATGGCGAGGAGAAGGCTCAGCAGCAGGCGGCGGTTCGGCATCGTGCCTCCGTCAGCGACAGGCGAGGAGGTCGCCGATCGGGGTGCAGCGCGCCGCCCCCTCCGGCACCAGGGGCGCGAGGGCAGGACGGGCGGCGGGCAGGATCAGGCGCAACTCGCCCGGCGCCAGCGGCGCGGCCGCCAGCGCCGCGTCGCGGCATTGCGGCGGGCTGCGCCAGCGCGCGACGTACATGGTGCTGGCCGGCACCGCGCGCTCCGAGGCCAGGGCCAGCACTTCGAGCAGCCCGGCGAAGGTCTCCCCCCCGCTGGCGTGGTCCACGCAGGGCCAGCTCGGCAGCAGGGTGAGCTCGCGCGCGGTGGCCAGTTCGGCGCGCAGCGGCGCAGCCTCGATGCGCCAGGCGGGGCGCTGGGCGGCCCAATCCGCGATGGCGGCGCGCAGCGGCTGGGCGTCGGCGAATTGCACCAGCCCCACCGCCAGGCACAGCCAGGCGCCATGGCGACGGCGGCGCGCCAGCAGCACGAAGCCGCCGATCAGCAGCGCATAGGCCACCGGCCAGAAGAACCGGCCCGAGGCGCGGAACTGCTCGAGCGGCCCCGGCGCGGCGCCGAGATCGAGCACGATCCGCCCCCCGAACCCCACCTTGTGCGAGACGGCGAGCGCGGTCAGCGCCAGGGCCACCAGCACCAGCCCGGCATGATGCCGCAAGCCGCGCAGGGCCAGTCCCGGCCGGCCGATCAGCCCCAGGGCCAGGGCGGCGAGCAGGCCGAGGCCGAGCCAGTTGTAGCCCTCCCACCCGCCATGGCCGGTCGCGTCGAGCTGCGGCGACCAGGGCCAGCCGATGATCCCCGAGCCCGCCGGCCAGACCGGCGAGAGCAGGTTCATGGCGAACATGCCGTAGCCGCCATCCCCCGCCGCGCCGAGATAGCCGAAGCCCGCCATGACGCCGAGCACGCCCGCCAAGGCCACGCCCACGGCGAGCCCGGCCGCCACGAAGGCCTCGCCGCGCAGCAGCCGCGTGGCGGGCACGGCGCCGAGCAGCGCCAGCGTCATCGCTGCCAGATAGGGGTGCACCAGCAGCGCCGCCGGCTGCAGCAGGATGGCCGCAAGCCAGAGCCCGGGCGTGGGCCGCGCGACAAGGCGCAGATACAGCCCCAGCCCGACCAGCAGCAGGAAATGCCCGCACAGCGCCGCATGGCCGAATCGGCCGATCCAGGCGGGCATCGCCGAGGCCGCCAGCGCCACGCCCAGCGCCGGCAGCCAGCGCCGCTCCCCCGCGCTGCGCAGCGCGAAGACTGCCGCCACCGGCTGCAGCGCCCAGGCCAGGCCGTAGAACAGGCCCACGCCGTGGAAGCCCTCCGGCAGCCAGGCGCGGAACAGCTTGAGCGTGAGCGTGAGCGCCGGGATCGAATCGGCGAAGACGGTGTTGAGCCCGCCCTCCTGCGTGTTGAGCGTGGCGACGAAGGTGGGTGGCCAGCCCCAGGGGGTCGCGATCAGGTAGCGCTGCGCGATCATGTGCTGCGCGGCGTCGCCCGCCGGGCGCCACTCCGGCAGGGCCATCGGCCAGAGAAACGCCCCCCCGAACACCAGCAGGGCCTGCGCCACGCCAAAGGCCAGCGCCAGCGCGTAGACGGGCGCCGCGGGGGCGGGGGTGGGTTCACGCGCGAAGCGGGAAGTCAGGGTCGCGTCCTCATCCGGATTCGCGCCCCGCATAGAGCAGGATGGCCGATCCGCAAAACGGCGCGGCCCGGACGCCCCCTTGAGGGGCCCCGCCGGAAGCCCTGTCAGAAGACCCCGAGCGTCCCCGCCAGGACCACCCAGAAGGCGCCCGAGAGCAGCATCGCGAAGCCGATTCCACGAACAGGTTTGTCGATTGAGGCCGAGCCGTGCCGATTCATGGCAGAACTGTGGCACGGACTGGGGCGAGAGTGCAGGAAAAAGCGTGCTGCGATGCGGAATTCCGCCGGATCGCGCGGTTCGTGAGCGGCCGCCATATTCCCGCCGCAAGCGCGTCGCAAAGGAGCCCGCGAACACCACTACATCATCGGTCAGAAGGGTTGGGCATCGCTGCCGAAGCCCTCTCGGCTCTCCCGAAGGCGGGAGGATCGGGGGGATGAGGTCGGCACCTGCCGGACCCCAATCAACGCCAGCCGCGGGTAACCCCCCGCTTACGAGGACCTCCATGCCTGGCCTGGAAGCCGTCCAGACGCTCGCCCGCGAGCCCGAGACGAAGCGATCCTTGCTGAACGTGCCGATGATGGCCGCCATCACGGCCCATGAGGCCATGGCGGCACGCCCCGGCATGCCCGCGGGCGGCACGGCCGAGACGGGCTTGGCGCGGCTGCGCCCGGCCGCCAAGCGCGCGCTGGACATCCTCGGCGCCGGCGCGATCCTGCTCTTCACCCTGCCGGTCTTCCTGGTGCTGGCGCTGCTGGTGAAGCGCGACGGCGGCCCGGTCTTCTACGCGCATGAGCGTGTGGGCCGCGGCGGGCGCCTGTTCGGCTGCCTCAAGTTCCGCTCGATGGTGGCCGACTCCGACGCACGCCTCGCCGCGCTGCTGGAGCGCGACCCGGAGGCGCGCCGCGAGTGGGAGGCGACCCGCAAGCTGAAGAACGACCCGCGCGTGACCTGGGTGGGCCGCTTCCTGCGCGCCTCCTCGCTGGATGAGCTGCCGCAGCTGGTGAACGTGCTGCGCGGCGAGATGAGCCTGGTCGGCCCGCGCCCGGTGCAGGCGGCCGAGCTCGCCGCCTTCTATGGCCCCTCGGCGCAGCACTACATGGCGGTGCGCCCGGGCCTGACCGGTCCCTGGCAGGTCTCCGGCCGCTCGGACACCAGCTATGCCCAGCGCGTGGCGCTCGACGTGCACTACGTCACGCATCCCTCGCTCTGGCAGGACATCAAGATCCTGCTGCGCACCCCGGCCGCCGTGCTGGCCCGCCGCGGCGCCTACTGAACCTCGCCTGCTGACGGCACGGGCCCGCGCGGGTATACCGCGCGGGTCTTTCATCGGGATATCTCAGGCAGGATGGCGCAGGTCATGGCCAACCAGGCCGAAGAACGCGCCTCCGGCGGCAGGCTGCTGAGCGGCACGCTCTGGAACGTCGCCGGGCGCGGGCTGCCGCTGTTGCTCGCCCTCGCCCTCACCCCGGTGCTGGTGCATCAGATGGGGATCGAGCGCTGGGGGCTTTTCACCCTGGCCCTCGCGCTGGTGGGCGTGTTCGGCGTCTTCGACCTGGGCGTGGGCGCCGCACTCACCCGCGCGCTTTCCACACGAATCGGCGCGGGCGAGCATGAAGGCGCAACCGAGCTCGCCGCCGTCGCGATCTCGGCGCTGGCGCTGCTGAGCCTTTCGGTCGCCACCATCGCCTTCCTCTTCATGCCCTGGCTGGTGCGCGACCTGCTGAACACGCCCGCCGCCCTGCAGGAGGAGGCGGTGGTGGCCTTCCGCCTGCTGTGCGTCGCCGCGCCGCTCGTGGTCATCAACGCCGCACTCTGGGGCACCCTCGCCGCCTATCAACGCTTCCGGCAAGCCAACCTCGTCACCATCCCGGTGGCGATCATGTACTATCTTGGCCCCGTGCTTGTGCTGCTGGCCTGGCAGAGCCTGATCGGCGTCATCGGCGTGTTGGTCTTCTGCCGGCTGGCCAACACGATCACCTATCTGTGGCTGGCGCGGCGCGACCTGCCAGGCCTCGGCCCCGCCTGGCCGCGCTGGGCGGTGATGGCGCCGCTGGTGCGCATGGGCGGGTGGATGAGCGTCTCGGGCATGCTGACCCAGGCGCTGCTCTATGCCGACCGCTTCCTGATCGGCGCGCTGCTGACCATGACCGCGGTCGCCTTCTACGCCACGCCGCTCGATCTGGTCATGCGCATGTGGATCCTGCCCGCGGCGGTGGCGCAGGCGCTGCTGCCGGCCATGGCCAGCGCCTATGCCACCCATGCGGTGATGACGGCGGGGCTGCTGCGGCGCGGCGCGCTGATGGTGATGGCCGCCGTGCTGCCCGCCTGCCTCGTGCTGGTGGCGACGGGACCGGAGCTGCTGCGGCTCTGGCTCGGCGCGGAATTCGCCGCCGGTGGCGGGCGGGTGCTGCAGATCCTCTCGGTCGGCGTCTTCTTCTCCTGCGCCGCCTTCGCACCCGGCGCGCTGCTGGATGCGATGGGCCGGCCCGATGTGAACGCGAAGTTCCAGCTCGGCCAGGCGCTGGTCTTCCTGCCGCTCTCGGCGCTGCTGCTGCTGCAGGCGGGCATCGAGGCCGCGGCCGCCACCTGGGCGCTGCGCTGCGCGACGGATGCGCTTGGCCGGCTGTATTTCTGCGCGCGCCTCTACCCCGCCGCCGGCGCGGCCGCGCGCCAGCTCGCCTGGCCGCTGCTGGTGGGGGGCGCGGGGCTGGCGGCGATGCTGATCTCGAACGATTGGCGCGTGCTGCTCGGCGTGGCGGCGCTCGCGCTGCTCGGCTTCGCCGTCGCGGCGGCGCTGGCACTCACCCCCCATGAACGCCACAACGCGCGCGGCCTGCTGCGCCGGCCCTGGCGCATCCGCGCCGTGCTGAAGGGCGAGCCCGCATGAGCCTTGCCATCAACGCCCGCTTTCTCACCCAGCCGACCACCGGCGTGCAGCGCTTCTCGCGCGAGGTCGTGACCGCGCTGGCCGCCACCACGAAGCTGCGCCTGCTCGCCCCCGCCGGCGCGCCCCCGCAGTTCGCCGGGCTGCCGGTGGAGATCATCGGCACGCGCGGCGGCCAGGGCTGGGAGCAGTTCGACCTGCCCGGCGCGCTGCGCCCCGGTGAGACACTTGTGAACCTCGGCAATACCGCGCCGCTGCGCGGTGCCGGGCGCCAGGCGCTGGTGATCCATGATGCGGGCGTCTTCGACACGCCGGAGAGCTACTCGCTGGCTTTCCGCAGCTGGTATCGCGCGCTGCATCTCACCCTGCCGCGGCTGGGCACGCGGATCCTCACGGTCTCTGAATTCTCCCGCTCGCGCCTCGCCGCCCATCTGCGGCTCGATCCCGCGCGGATCGGCGTGATGCCGGAGGGGGGCGAGCATATCCTGCGCGACCCCGCCGAGGCGACGATCCTCGCGAAGCACGGGCTCGCGCCGCGGCGCTATGTGCTCGCGGTGGGCACGCGCGCCGCGCACAAGAATCTCGATGCTTTGCGCGAGGCGGTGGCGTTGCTCGCGTCGCGCGGCATGACGCTCGCGGTGGCCGGCGCGGCGGATGCGGCCGTGTTCCGCAATGCCGGCGATGTCGATTCCGCGCGTGCGCTGGGGCGCGTTTCGGATGCCGAGTTGCGCGCGCTCTATGAGAACGCGCTCTGCCTGGTCTTCCCCTCGCGCTACGAAGGTTTCGGCCTGCCGCCGATCGAGGCCATGTGGTGCGGCTGCCCCGTGCTTGCCGCCGATGCCGGCGCCGTGCCGGAAGTCTGCGGTGAGGCCGCGCTCTGGTTCGACGCCGAGGGCCCGCGCAGCCCCGCCGCCGCCATCGCAAGGCTGCTGGACGAACCCGGTCTCGCCGCCCATCTCGCCGAGGTCGGGCGCGCCCGTGCGCAGGCCTATTCCTGGCCCGCCGCCGCGGCACGGCTGCTTGAATTGGTGAGCCCCTGATGCGCATCGCGATCATCCATGAATGGCTCGAGAGCTATGCGGGCTCCGAGCGCGTGCTGGAGCAATTGCTGGAGATCCTGCCCGAGGCCGATCTCTTCGCGGTGTGCGACTTCCTGCCCGATTCCGAGCGCGGCTTCCTGCGCGGCAAGGTGCCGACGACCAGCTTCATCCAGCGCCTGCCGCGCGCGCGCAAATGGTTCCGCTACTATCTCGGCCTGATGCCGATCGCGGTCGAGCAGTTCGACCTCTCGGCCTATGACATCGTCATCTCCTCCTCCCACGCCGTGGCGAAGGGCGTGCTGACGGGGCCGGCGACGCTGCATTTCTCCTATGTCCACAGCCCGATGCGCTACGCCTGGGACCTCCAGCACCAGTATCTGCGCCAGGCGCGGATGGAGCGCGGGCTGAAGGGGCTGCTGACGCGCTGGCTGCTGGCCCGGATGCGCGCCTGGGACCATGCATCTTCCGCGCGGCCGGATGTGATCGCGGCGAACAGCAGCTGGATCGCGGCACGTATCCGCAAATGCTGGCGGCGCGAGAGCGCGGTGATGCATCCGCCGGTCGACCTCGAGGGCTTTCCCTTCGTCGCGGCCAAGGGCGATACCTATGTCGTGGCGTCGCGCATGGTGCCCTACAAGCGCATCGACCTGGTGGCCGAGGCCTTCCGCCGCATGCCCGACAAGCGCCTGGTCATCGCCGGCGACGGGCCCGAAATGGCCCGGGTGCGCGAAGCCGCCGGCGGGGCGCCGAACATCGAGATCAAGGGCCGCGTGCCGCAGCATGAGCTGGTGCGCCTGCTGCAGACCGCGCGCGCCTTCGTCTTCGCCGCCGAGGAGGATTTCGGCATCGCGATGGTCGAGGCCCAGGCCTGCGGCACGGCCCTGATCGCCTATGGCCGCGGCGGTGCGGCCGACATCGTCATCGACGGGCAGAGTGGCGTTCTGTTCCCGGAACAGAGCGTCGACTCCCTCATCGCCGCCGTGCAGCGCTTCGAAGCGCTCCCCATCGCGCCGGAGGATTGCCGCGCCAATGCCGAGCGCTTCTCGCGCGCCGCCTTCCGTGCGCGCTTCCTCGGCCTGCTGCGCGCCGCCTGCGCCGAGCGCGGCATGGCGGCGCCATGACCCGCTTCTCCCTGGTCATGGCCACGCGCGGGCGCACGCGCGAGATCGGCGAATTCATCGAGAGCCTGCTCGCGCAGGATCGTGACGATGCCGAGCTCATCATCGTCGACCAGAATGGCGATGCGCGGCTCGATGCCGTGCTCGCGCCCTATGTCGGGCGGCTGAAGCTGATCCATCTGCGCTCGGACGTCGCGCGCGCGAACCATGCGCGCAACCTGGGCCTGCGCGCGGCCAGCGGGGCGATCGTGAGCTTCCCCGATGATGACTGCCTCTACCCTGCGGGCGTGCTCGATCACGTGGCGCGCGCCTTCGATGCCGACCCGGCGCTGATGCTCCTCACCGGCCCGGCGGCGAGCCCCGAAGGCGGGCTCGGCTCGGGCCGCTGGCGCGCCGAGGGGGGCGCGATCGACGCGGCCAATGTCTGGACCAGCGTCATCGAGTTCAACCTCTGGGCGCGTCGCGAAGTGGCCCTCGCGCTGGAGGGATTCGACGAACGCATGGGCCCCGGCACGCCGCTCGGCTCGGCCGAGGGGAATGACTTCGTGCTGCGCGCCGTCACGGCCGGGCATGTCGCGCGCTACGACCCGGCCTTGCGGATCGTGCATCCGGACAAGCGCCTGTCGGAGGTGGCGGTGGCGCGCGCGCAGCTCTACGGGCGCGGGCTCGGCTTCGCGCTGCGGCGGCATGGCGTCGCACCCCGCGTGTGGCTGCCCTTCTTCATCCGCCCGCTGGGCGGCGTGGTGGTGAGCCTGCTGAAGCTGCGCCGGCATGAGGCCGCCTATTACGCCATGACCTTCTGGGGCCGCCTGCAGGGATTCGTCACGCGATGAGGATCGCCATCGGCATCGCCACGCGCGGCCGCGCGCCCATCCTCGCCGAGGTGCTGCACGACCTGGCGCAGCAGAGCCGGGCGCCGGATCGCATCCTTGTCTGTCACGTCGCGCCTGACGATGTCGCCGATCTGCCCGCGACATTCAGGGAGGTGCAGTTCCTCACCGCCCCGGCCGGGCTGCCGCGCCAGCGCAACGTGATCCTCGAC
The DNA here is from genome assembly GCF_057219975.1 of Roseomonas sp. TF40. Classification (NCBI taxonomy): domain Bacteria; kingdom Pseudomonadati; phylum Pseudomonadota; class Alphaproteobacteria; order Acetobacterales; family Roseomonadaceae; genus Roseomonas; species Roseomonas sp. TF40. The sequence continues at coordinate 1,349,277 of NZ_JBXVVR010000001.1, forward strand.
GCCTGCGGCGATTGCGACGCGGTGCTCTTCCTCGACGACGACTTCCTCTGCGCGCCCGACTATCTGCGCGTGACGGAGGCGGTGCTCGAAGCCCATCCCGATTGCGTGGTCACCACCGGCACCGTGCTCGCCGATGGTGCGAAGGGGCCGGGCATTTCGGTGGAGGAAGGGCGCGCGATCCTCGGCGCCGATGTCGCGCCGGAAGATGCGCTGGCGGTGGCGCCGCATTTCAACGGCTATGGCTGCAACATGGCGCTGCGCCTCGCACCCATGCGCGCGCACGCCCTGCGCTTCGACGAGCAATTGCCGCTCTATGGCTGGTATGAGGATCTGGACCTCACGCGCCGGCTCGGCCTGCATGGGCGCATCCTGCGCCTTGCTGGGGCGCGGGGCGTGCATCTGGGCACGAAGTCGGGGCGCGTGGCGGGGCTGCGGCTCGGCTACAGCCAGGTCGCGAATGCGCTCTACCTCGCGCGCAAGGGCAGCTACCCGTGGAACCGCGCGCTGCGCTCCGCCGCGCGGCACCTCGCCATGAACGCCGCCCGCGCCGGCTTCCCCGAGCCGCATGTGGACCGCATGGGCCGGCTGCGCGGCAATCTGCTGGCGCTGGCCGATCTGCTGCGCGGGCGGATGCACCCGATGCGCGTGCTGGAGCTGTGATGGACGGCGTGCTGTTCATCGCGAGCAAGGTGCTCTGGGGCCTGCTGCGGCCCAATACGCTGGCGCTCGTGCTCGCCGTCCTCGGCTGCGCGCTGCTCTGGCGCGGGCGGCGCTTCGGGCGCTGGCCGCTGGCGCTGGGCCTGGGCTGGTATGTGGCGGTCTTCACCCTGCCGGTCGCGACCTTCCTCACCCTGCCGCTGGAAGAGCGCTTCCCCCGCCCCGGCACGCCCCCGGCCGAGATCACCGGCATCATCGTGCTCGGCGGCGCGGTGGAGCAGGCGATGACGGTGGCGCATGGCATTCCCGCGCTGAACGGCGCGGCCGAGCGGATGACCGAGGCCGTGGCCCTGGCGCGGCGCCACCCGCAGGCGAAGCTCGTCTTCACCGGCGGCTCGGCGGCGATCTTCCCCGGCGGGCCGACGGAGAGCGACACGGCGCGGCAGCTTTTCACGGATCTCGGCGTGCCTGCCGCGCAGCTCGTCTTCGAGGACCAGAGCCGCAACACGCATGAGAACGCCGTCTTCACCCATCGCCTGCTGGCGCCGCAGCCGGGCCAGACCTGGCTGCTGGTGACCTCGGCGAGCCACATGCCGCGTTCGGTCGGCACCTTTCGGCAGGCAGGCTGGCAGGTGGTGCCCTGGCCGGTGAACTACACCGCCGCGCGCGACCCCGGCCTGTGGTGGGACGACCCCTTCCCCACCCGGCTCAACCGCGCCGAATGGGCGCTGCGCGAATATGTGGGACTCACGGCCTATTGGCTGATGGGGCGCACCGACGGGCTGTTCCCGGCGCGGTAGTCAGCGCGCCCGGTAGATCTCCACCGGGCCGCGCCCTTCCTGGACCGTCGCACCCAGCTCGTAATGCTCGGCGACCGTGGCCATGACCTGCGCGGCGGCCTCAGGGCGCATGGTGTGCATCCAGCCCCGATCCACCACGATGACCCGCGGGCGGGAGGCCAGCACGCGGGCGAGTTCCACCGTCGTGTTGGTGTCCGACAGATCCTCGAAGACGCCGGTGAGGTGCGCGGGGAAGGGAAAGCGCGTGGCCGGCTTCGTGCCGGACATCACATAGACGCTCGGGTGGTAGTTGGCGATGAAGGCCGACCCGCCCGGCCCGGCGATCGCGGCGACGGCGGCGGCCACCTCCCGCGCCGGATCGCGATGCACCCAGCCCGGGCCGCGCTCGATCCGGGTGAAGATCTCGGCGCGCCAGGCATCGGCGGCGATCAGCGCGACCAGGCCGAGGAAGACAAGGCGCAACCGCTCCGGCCGCGCCACCGCGCGCGCGAGATGCGCGGCCCCGATCGCCGCCAGCAGCGAGAGCGGCGGCAGCCAGAGCAGGAAGTAATGCGCGAAGTAGAAGCCGGGCGCCGCGATGGCGAAGGAGATCACCGCGAACCACGCCAGCAGGAAGCCCATCAGCCAGGCGCGCTGCCCGCCCCGCCAGGGCCGCCAGGCCGCCAGCGCGATGCCCGCGGCGAGGAAGGCAGGCGCGACCTGCAGCGCCGCCGCGCTCACCCGCCGCCAGGCCTCGGCGGGCGGGATGCGTTCCAGCGAGTAGCGGAAGGGGGCCAGCAGCGACCCGTCGATGTATTCGTCGAGCCAGCCCTGCGCCCAATAGGCAAGGCCCATCAGCAGGAAGGGCGCCGCGCAGAGCGCCGCATAGGCGCCCGCCATGGCCAGCGCCCGGCGCCAGGGCAGCACCCCGCGCAGCAGCGCCGGGCCCAGCAGCACGGCGAAGGCCAGGCACCCCTCCGGCACCACCACCTGCTTGACCAGCAGCGCCACCCCCACCAGCAGGCCCATCGCGACCAGGGCGCCCCAACCGGGGGCCTCGGGTTCGGGCCCCAGGGCGCGCAGCGCGCCGTGCAGGGCGATGGCCATGGCGCCCGCCATGAAGGGGGCGATCAGCAATTCGGTGTTGGTGGAAAGACCGCCCAGCAGCAGGCTCTGCGCCGCATAGATCACCCCCGCCGCCACGCCGATCGCCCGCGGCAGCCCGCCGACCCGGGCGATGGCGTAGAGCACGCTCGCCGTCGCGCCGACGCAGAGCACGCCCAGCAGGCGCGCGGCTTCCACCGAGGCGCCGAAGGCCGCGAAAGCCAGGGCGAACATCGCCGGCGCCCCCACCGGGTGCATGTCCCAGGCCACCACCAGCGGCCAGCCGCCATCCAGCCATTCCCGCGCCTGGACCATGTAGAGGCCCTCATCCGTGTCCACCACGCCGGGGATGAAGGAGGTCAGGCGCAGCAGGAAGGCGGCGGCGAAGAGGAACAGCACCGCCCCCGCATCGGCAGCGCGGCCGGCGGTGACGGAGGGGCGGGACATGTAGATCTGGCCGTCAGGCATGGTCTCTCAGCCGGGGCGGAGGTCGCCCCTGCCCCACCCTTCCCTCAGCACGGCGGCGAGGGCAAGGCGAAGCGGCGACCTTCTGCCTTAATTCTCCGGCTGGAAGCCGCTGTCGCGCACCACGGGGCCCCATTCGTCGCGCTCGCGCCGGATCAGCGCGGCGAAGGCGGCGGGGCTGGCCGAGACGGTGGGCGAGAATTCCAGCCGGTCGAGAGCGGCCACCATCTCCGGCATCCGCGCCACCTGGCTGATCCCGGCATGCAGCGCGGCCACGATGGGCGCGGGCGTGCCGGCCGGCAGCAGCGCGCCGAACCACTCATCCTTGGCGAGGTCCGGATGCCCGAGTTCCAGCATGGTCGGCACATTCGGGTAGCGCGGGTTGCGCGTCGGCGCGGTGATGGCAAGCATCCGCGCGCCCGACCCATGCTGGGGCGAGACATCGCCCAGCACGCCCACGAAGAGCGGCAGCCGCCCGCCGACGAGGTCCTGCACCGCCGGCACGGCGCCGCGATAGGGCACATGCGTCATGCGCACGCCGATCTTCTTCGCCAGCATGATGCCGAGGAAATGCGGCGAGGACCCCGCCGCCGGCGAGGCGAAGGGCACCTCGCCCGGCTGGGCGCGCAGCCAGGCGATGAGATCGGCGAAGCTCTGCGCGGGGTGGTTGGCGGGCACCGCGAAGGTGAAGGGGAAGGTGCAGACGGTGGAGACGGGAATGAGGTCCGTCAGCGCGTCGTAGCGCACCTCGCGCGGGAAGACGTGCGGCTGCAGCGTGAGCATCGAGGCCGGGGTCTGCAGATAGGTCGTGCCGTCCTTCTCCGCGTCGCGCACCGCCTCCACCGCGATGCGCCCGGCGGCACCCACACGGCCGTCGACGATCAGGTTCGGCGCGTAGATGCCGCGCAGGCGCTCGGCATAGAGGCGGGCCACGATGTCGGAGGAACCGCCGGCCGGGAAGCCGATCACCACCCGCGCATTGCGCGTGAGGGTCTGGCCCAGGGCCGGTGCCGCAAGGCCAGCAAGGGCAGTGCCGAGCAGGGCGCGGCGATGGAGCGTCACCATGGCGTCGAAGCCTCCCAGAATGTTCGTTGCCGCCATGCTGGCAGGCGAGCGGGGCCGCTACAAGGCTGCGTTTTCGCCCGCCAGCAGGCCGAGCGCGAAGGATTGCGCCAACCCATTGCCCGGCACATAGCCGGCCGAGCCGCGCCCCGAAATGCCGCAGGCCACCCCCCCGGCGGCGAAGAGCCCCGGGATCGGCGTGCCATCCGCGCGCAGCACCCGCGCGCTTCCATCCACCACCACGCCGCCCTGGGTATGCGCGAGCGCACCCGTGACCTCGGCGGCGAAGAAGGGCGGCGCCCAACCCGCCAGCGTGGCGGCCAGCGCGGCCTCGGGCAGGGCGAAGCGCGCGGCGAGCTCGGCCGGGCTCTCACAGCGCGCCACGGCGCCGAGTTCGACGGCGCGGCGGAACGGCCCGCCGGCGAGGGCCGCCTGCTGCGCTGCCTCGCCCCAGATCTCCACCGCCAGGCCGCCGGGCTGGGCGAGCAGATGCGCGGTGAGTTCGGAGGGTCCCATGCGCTCCTCGGCGAAGCGCAGGCCGGCGCGGTTCACCAGGATGGCGCCCAGCGCCGGCAGGGCGGCGCCGAAGCGCGGCCGCTCGCCCGCGATCACATGCGGCGAGACATGCGGCTGGCCCTGATAGGCATCCATGCAGGCCAGCGCGGCGCCTTCCTGCGCGGCGAGGCGAATGCCGATTCCATCGGCCAGCGCGCCGCCGACATGAACGGCGGCGGCGGCGCCCGGGATGAAGCGCGCGCGCAGTGCCGGATCCGCGCCGAAGCCGCCGGTGGCGAGCACCACCGCGCGCGCGGCGATCCGGCGGCGCGTGCCGCCCTCGCTGATCTCGACGCCATCGGGCCGCAGCCCCGTCAGCGCGCAGCCATCGCGCAGCATCGGCGCCACCGCCGCGCGCAGCAGCGCGTGAAGTTCAGCCCCGCTCTCGGCCGGGGTGGCGTGCAGGCGCTCGGCGCTGTGGCCGGGCCATTGGCCGCGATGCAGATGCACCGGCAGCCCCGCGACATCGGCGAGGAAATCCGCCGCCCGCGCCGCATGGGTGGCGACGGCCGCGCGCAGCACGGGATCCACCGCATCGCCCGTCTTGGCGCGGATGTCGGCGGCGAAGCGCGCGGGCGAATCCTCGATGCCCAGCGCGCGCTGCCAGCGCGTGCCCGCCGCCGCGAACAGCCCGCCCGAGGCGGCGAGCGTGTTGCGCGCGCCCGCATCGCGCTCCAGCAGCGCCACGCGCGCGCCCCGCGCGGCCGCCGCCAGCGCCGCCACCATCCCGGCCGCGCCGGCGCCGGCCACCACCACATCGACATCGCTCATCGGACGACGATCACCCGCCCCCGCGCCGCTGCCAAGCTTGACAGCGCCCGCCACGCGCCGACTCTGCGCGCGCCGCCTACAGCACTATCGACAAACACTGAATCAGTGCTTGTCGATTTCATGCTGTAGTTTCAATAAGTTATAGAGCACGAGATCGATCCATCAGGATCGATCGTGCTCTAAGGGGAGAAGACCATGCTGCGCCGCCGCCATCTGCTTGCCGCCACGCTCGCCCTGCCCGCCCTCGGCGCGCCGGCCCAGGCGCAAACCCCGTGGCCGGAGCGGCCGGTGCGCTTCATCAACCCCTTCACCGCGGGCTCCTCCATCGACGTGGTGACGCGGCTGATCACGCAGGATTTGTCCGAGCGGCTTGGCCAGCAATTCATCGTCGACAACCGCACCGGCGCCTCGGGCAATATCGGCACCGAGGCCGTGGCCCGCGCCCGGCCGGATGGGCTGACGCTGCTGGTGGGCTCGCCCGGCACGATGGGCATCAACCCCTTCCTGTTCCGCAACCTGCCCTATGACGCGGCGAAGGATTTCGTCGCCGTCAGCCATGTCGTGTCCTTCCCGCAGGTGATGGTGGTGAACCCGGCGAGCCGCATCCGCTCGCTCGCCGACCTGGTGGCCGAGGCGCGGGCGAATCCGGGCCGGCTGAACTACGCCTCCTCCGGCAATGGCACGACCAGCCACCTAGCCTTCGAGCTGATCCGCGCGGCGACGGGCATCGACATCGTGCATGTGCCCTTCCGCGGCGGCACGCCGGCGATCCAGGCGGTGATGCAGAACGAGGTGCAGGTGGCGCTGGAGGGCCTGCCCTCCCTGCCCGGCTTCCTGAGCGCGGGGCAACTGCGCCCCATCGCCGTGACCTCGGCGACGCGCGCCGCCAAGCTGCCCGAAGTGCCGGCCGTGGCCGAGACCATCCCGGGTTTCGACGCCGCCGCCTGGGTGATCTTCTTCGCCCCCGCCGGCACGCCAGCGCCGATGGTCGAGCGCCTCTCGGCCGAGATCCGGGTGAGCCTGAACCGCCCCGCGGTGCGTGATCGCATGCTGGACCAGGGCGCGGCGGTGATCGCCGCCGACCCCGCCACCACGGCGGCCTTCCATGCGCGTGAGTTGGAAAAGTGGCAGGGCGCCGTGGCACTTTCGGGCGCGCGGGTGGAGTAACACCGAATCCGGCGGATCGTGACCGATCCGCCCTCAGTCGAAGGCGGCCGGCGGGCCGCCGCCCGGCATCTGGGGGGCACGAAGGTAAACCTTCGTGCGCTCCATAGATCCCGCTACAGCCCCGCGCGCATCCGGCCCGGGTTGAGCACGCCGGCGGGGTCGAGCGCGGCCTTCACCCGCGCACCGATCGCCGCCAGGGCGGGCGCTTCCACCGGCACGACATCGACCGCCGCGCGGAGCGGTTCCGGCGCGCGGAACAGCATGTGGCTGCCGCGCGCGGCGGACGCGGCGGCGACCACCGCCGCATGGGCCGCCGCCGTCGCGGGCCCCGCGATCCAGACCAGCCCGCCACCCCAATCGAACAGCAGCCGCGCGCCGAAGGCCGCCTGCACCGAGGCGGCCACCGCCGGCGCCGCGCTTGGGCGGACGGAGACGCGCCAGATCGCCTCGCTGTCCAGCGCCCCCAGCGGCGCCGCATCGCGCACCGCGCGCCACAGCGCGCGGGAGGGCGCATCCTCCAGCAGCGTCACCCGGCCATGCGGGACAAGATCCTCCCGCAGCCTGGCACCGCGATAGCGGACGGACTCGACGAAGTCCTCGAGCCGCAGCAGCGCCACCGGCCCGGCCATGCCCAGCGCCGTGCCCTCGGTCAGCAGCGCCGCGCCGGTCACGCCATAGGGGCTGGCCAGCCCGGCCGAGAGCGCGCGCACGCCCGCCGCGACATCGGCCACCGCAACCGCCAGCGTCGCAGAGGTCTCGGGCGCCGGCAGCACCTTGATCGTCACCTCGGTCAGCACGCCGAGCGTGCCATGGCTGCCGGTGAGCAGCTTGCAGAGATCGAGCCCCGTGACGTTCTTCAGCACCCGCCCGCCCGAGCGCTGCACCTCGCCCGCACCGTTCACGAAGCGCACGCCCAGAACATGGTCCCGGATCGCCCCCGCCGTGATGCGCCGCGGCCCCGAGAGGTTGGTGGCGACGATGCCGCCCAGCGTGGCGGGCACCGCGGCGCCGAACAGCCCGGCGGTGTCGGGCGGCTCGGGTGCCAGCATCTGGCCACGCTCGGCCAGCATGGCCTCGATCTCGGGCAGCGGCGTGCCGGCGCGGGCCGAGAGCACCAGTTCCGTCGGCTTGTAGAGCGTGATGCCGCTGAGCCGTCGCACCGTCAGGGTGCGGGCTGCCTGCACAGGGCGGAGGAAGGAGCGCTTCGATCCATTGCCCTCGATCACCAGGGGCTCCCGCGCGGCGGCCGCGGCCTGGACCGCGGCGACGACCTCGCCCTCATTCGCCGGCGCGATCAATTCCGTCATGGCCGGACATTGCCTCCAGGCTGATCAAAGGGCGATCCCGCCGGCACCTGATGCCAGACCCGACGGCCAAGGCCAAGGCCGACGGCGCGGTCATGCAGCCACAGATGAAACCCGGCCCGATGCCGGGCGAGACGCGGCCACCAGTCGAGCGGCGCGCGCAACAGCGGCAGGAAAGGATTCGGACGTGAAATGGCATAGATCTCGACCCGCATCGAAGGCGCCGCGGTGCGGCTGCGGGCATGGAAGCCGCGCACATCGGCGACGACCAGCGTGTTGGCCGCAACGGCCATGGGCTTGGGCTGCGGCAGGCGCAGGGCAGGCAATTCAGCCTCGGTGACACGGAAGGCGCCACCGCTGCGCATCCTTGCGGCGTCCACACTGCGCGCGCGCTCCCAGGCGAGGCGGCGGGGCGTGAGGCGATGCGAGCCCGGCACGAAGGCCAGCGGGCCGACATCGACGGTCACATCCTGAAGGTAGAACCACGCCTTCATGTTCGGGTGGAAGGTGTCCATGTGCAGCGCGGTCTGCGGGTCTGCCGAAGCGTCCGGATCGGCATGGCTGAGGATGGTCTGCACATAGATCAGCGGCTCGGCTGCCGATGCCGCAACGTAGCGCAGCGAACCGCGCCAAACCGGGTGCGCCAGCAGGGCGCGCAAGGCCGGAAGCTGCTCGACCAGGGCCGGCGTCACGATGACACGCCGGGTCAGGGCATCGCCCTCCTGCATCTGGCGCATCGGGACGCACAGGGCGCGGAGTTCAGCCTCGAGAGCGGCGAAGGTCTCGGGCGGCAGCAATCCTTCATGCCGCAGATAGCCCTGCGCCTCGAAATGCGCCCGATCGGCGGGCGAGACGCCCGCGGCGAGGCGCCCTCGGCGCCAAGCCGTCATCCGATCCGCAAGCCGCGCCCGGAGCACATGCAGGCCGCGCTGGTTCAGCGCCACGCTGCCGATCAACGGGTTGGCCTTGTAGTTCTTCGACGTGCTCAGCAACGCAGCCGCATGCAAGGGCAGCAGCAGCCAGCGCAGCAGGGCGCGCATCAGGCGGTCTCGATCAGCGGGAAGACCTTGTGCGGGTTGAGCAGCCAAGCCGGGTCGAAGGCGGTCTTGATGGCGCGCTGCTGGGCGATCTCATGGCCGTGGAACTGCACCGGCATCAGGTCGCGCTTCTCGACCCCCACGCCATGCTCGCCGGTGAGGCAGCCGCCGACCTCGACGCAGAGCTTGAGGATGTCGGCGCCGAAATCCTCGGCCTTGCGGAAGCTCTCGGGGCTGTTGGCATCGAACATGATGAGCGGATGGAGATTGCCGTCGCCGGCGTGGAAGACATTGGCCACCTGCAGCCCGTAGGCCTCGCTCATCTCGGAGATGCGCTTCAGCACGAAGGGCAGTTCGCCGGTCGGGATGGTGCCGTCCATGCAGAGATAGTCGGGGCTGATGCGCCCGACCGCGCCGAAGGCGCCCTTGCGGCCCTTCCAGATCGCCATGGATTCCTCGGCCGATTGCGCGACCTTCAGGCTGATCGGATCGAAGCGCGAACAGATCTCCTTGATCTTGCCGAGCAGGCTGTCCTGCTCCTCGACCGAACCCTCGACCTCGATGATCAGCATCGCCTCGGCCTCCAGCGGGTAGCCGGCATGGGCGAAGGCCTCGCAGGCATGGATGCAGGGCTTGTCCATGAATTCGAGGGCGACGGGGATGATGCCCGAGCCGATGATGGCATCCACCGCCGCCCCCGCGATCTCGGTGCCCTTGAAGGCGGCGAGCATGGCGCGGGCACCCTCGGGCCCGCGCAGGATGCGCACGGTCACTTCAGTGACGATGCCGAGCATGCCCTCGCTGCCCGTCAGCAGGCCGAGCCAGTCATAGCCCGCCGAATCGAGATGCGCGCCGCCGACCTCGACGATGTCGCCCGCCGGCGTCACCAGCTTGAGCCCGAGCAGGTTGTTCGCGGTCACGCCGTATTTCAGGCAATGCGCGCCGCCGGAATTCATGTTGACGTTGCCGCCGATCATGCAGGCGAGCTGGGAGGACGGATCGGGCGCGTAGAAGAAGCCCTCATGCTCCACCGCCTTGGTGATGCCGAGATTCGTGACACCGGCCTCGACCACCGCGAGCCGGTCCTCGAAATCGATCTCCAGGATGCGGTTCATGCGCATCAGCCCGATCACCACCGCATCCGCGAGCGGCAGCGCGCCGCCGGAGAGCGAGGTGCCCGCCCCGCGCGGCACCACGCGAATCCCGTTGCGGTGGCAGTAGCGCATGATTGCGGCGACCTCCTCGGTCGTGCGCGGCAGCACCACGGCGAGCGGCATCTGGCGATAGGCGCTGAGCCCATCCGTCTCATAGGGCTTGAGGCGAATCGCCTCGCTGATCACGGCATCGGCCGGCAGCATCAGGCGGAGCGCGCCGACGATCTCCTCGCGCCGGGCGAGGATCTCGGGCTTGGGCGGGGGCAGCGCGATCATGGCGACCTCACGGGGCTTTGGCCCAACATGGCGGCGGTGCCGCCTTGCGGCAAGCGGCGCTAAGGGGGCGGTAAGGGCATGGCGCGAAAGTGGGGGCCTCGGTCCAGAAGGGGCGCCCCATGATCCGCCTGATTCTCGCGGCGCTGCTCGCCGCGCCGCTGCTCGCCGCGCAGGGTGGCGTCGCCAAGCCGGAGTTGCGCGGCTGGTTCCAGGAAGCGGCGATCGACCAGCCATGAACGAAGAAAAGCCGCGCCGGGAGGCCCGGCGCGGCGTTTCACCAACCCAGAGGCGCCGCCGAGGCGGCGCCAGACGCTTCAGCCCTGGCGGGCCTTCAGGCGCGGGTTCTTCTTGTTCAGCACATAGACGCGGCCCCGGCGGCGAACCAGGAAGCAGTTCTTGTCACGCGTCTTGGCGGTCTTGAGCGAGTTGCGGATCTTCATGGTCGTGGTCCTGAGAAGGTCGCGGCTGATACCCAGCGCGACCGTTGATGTCAACCGAGCCCCGCTTAACCCAGGGCTGCCACCGGCGACGTCCAGCCATGCGGGTCGTTGCTGCGGCCATACTGGATGCCGATGATGGCGTCGTAGAGCTTCTTGGTCAGCTCGCCCGTCTCGCCGCCATTGATCAGCAGGTCCTGGCCCTTGTAGCCCAGCGTGCCGACCGGCGAGACCACGGCCGCCGTGCCCGTGCCCCACATCTCCTTCAGCGTGCCGGCCGCGCCGGCCGCCATCACCTCGTCGATGGTGATCGGGCGCTCGCTGACCGTCAGCCCCCAGTCGCGCAGCAGCTGCAGCACCGAGTTGCGCGTCACACCATCGAGGATGGTGCCGGCGAGCGGCGGCGTGATCACCTCATCGCCGATGCGCACCATGATGTTCATGGTGCCGACCTCATCGAGATACTTGCGGTGCACGCCATCGAGGTAGAGCACCTGCGTGTAGCCCGCTGCCGCCGCATCCTGCTGCCCGGCCAGGGAGGCCGCGTAGTTCGCCGCCGTCTTGGCCTCCCCCGTGCCGCCCTTCACGGCGCGCACATGGGTGTCGGAGGCCAGGATGCGCACCGGCTTCACCCCTTCCTTGTAGTAGCCGCCGACCGGCGACAGGATGAGGAAGTAGAGGTAGCTGTGCGCCGGATGCACGCCGAGCATCACATCGGTCGCGATGATCGTCGGGCGCAGGTAGAGCGAGGTGCCCGCCTTGCGCGGCACCCAATCGGCATCGAGCCCGACCAGCGCATCGAAGCTCGCCCGGATCACGTCAACGGGCAGTTCGGGCATGCACATGATGCGCGCCGAGCGGTTGAAGCGCGCCGCGTGGCGGTCCGGGCGGAACAGGCGGATGGTGCCATCCGCGCCGCGGAAGGCCTTCAGCCCGTCGAAGATCGCCTGGCCGTAATGCAGGACCGAGGTCGCGGGGTCCATGCTGAGCGGCCCATAGGGTTCGATCCGCGGGCTGTGCCAGCCCTTCCCCTCGTCATAGTTCATCAGGAACATGTGGTCCGTCAGGACCTTGCCGAAGGTCAGGCTGTCATCCGAGGGCTTGGCCTTCGGCGCGGTGGTCCGGGTGATCGGGAAGTCGCCGTTTTTCATGGCGTTGCCTCTGCGTGGGTTTCCTGCCGCGCAAGCCGTAGCATGGCTCGCGCTATTAAGACAGTAGTGCTGTCCTGTTTTTTTGCGCCTCAATCGGCGGCGAGTTTCCCCACCGCCTGCTCCTCCGCGATCAGCTTGAGGAAGCCATCGCGCGTCTGCGGCAGCTTGCGGCCGAGGATCTGCTCGGCCACCTGGTTGCGCAGCACCTGTGCCGTGCCGCCGGCGATGGCGAACATCCGCGCGTCGCGCAGATAGCGCTCCATCGGGTTGTCCTTGGAATAGCCGGCCGCGCCCCAGACCTGCAGCGCCTGGTTCGTCACGCGGATCGCCATGTCGGCGGCGAAGACCTTGGCCTGGGCGGCGGCCAGCCGATCCGGGAAGCCGGCCGGCCCGGCCGAGCGCGCGGCGCGGTGGATCAGGGCGCGCGCGGCCTCGATCTCGATGGACATGTCCGCGAGCATCCAGGCGAGGCCCTGGAACTCGGCGATCGGGCGGCCGAATTGCCGGCGCTGGCCGGCGCGGGCCAAGGCGTGTTCCTGCGCGCCGGCGGCGAGACCGAGCGCCACGGTCGCCGCCCCCACGCGCTGGCCGTTATAGGCGTCGATCAGCCGCCCGAAGCCCTTGGCCCAGCCGCCCGGCGCGCGCAGCACCATGGCATCGGGCACCACGAGGTCGTGGAACTCCAGCTCGGCCTCCGGCATGCCGCAGAGCCCGAGCGAGGGGATGCGCCGCGCGACGACGAGGCCCGCGGGCGCGCCCGCAGCCTCCCGCACCACGAGAAAGCCCCCGATGCCCTGGAAGACGCCGTCCTCCATCACGCGCGCGAAGATCAGGTGAAGGCGGGAGACGCCGCCGCCGGTGATCCAGGTCTTGCGGCCATTGATCACCCATTCATCGCCGCGCCGCACCGCCGTGGTCGCCATCTCGGTGGCGGCGGAGCCGGCCTCGGGCTCGGTGATGCAGATGGCGGGCTTGTCGCCGGCCAGCACCAGCCCGGCGGCGAGCTTCTTCTGCGCCTCGGTGCCATAGGCCATGATGGCGCCGACCGCGCCCATATTGGCCTCGACCGCGACGCGCCCGCAGACGGCGCAGGCCTTGGCGAGTTCCTCCACCACCAGCACCGCATCCAGCACGGAACCGCCCGGCCCGCCCCATTCGCGCGGGATGGTCAGGCCCATGAAGCCGGCCCGGGTCATGCGCTCGACCATCGGCCAGGGATAGTTGAGGGAGCGATCCGTCTCGGCCGCCTGGACAGCGGCCTCCTGCGCCAGTTCGCGGGCGCGATCACGCAGATGCCGCTGCGCGGCGTTGAGACCATCCATGCCCGTCACTCCCCCAAACGTTCCTCGATGGCGGCGGCCGCCGCCTTGTCGAGCCGCAGCGCCCTGGCCAGCGAATCGAGCCAGGCGCGTTCCCCCGCGCTGATGGCCCCGGCCCCGGCCACCGCGGCGGCGTAGAGCCGCGCCTTGAGCATCGGGTCACTGGCCTCCCGCGCCAAGGCCTCGACCGTCATCGGCCGGTCGAAATCGGCCAGCACGAAGTCGCGTTCCTCGGCGCTCAGTCCGGCGGTGTCGAGTTGCCCGGCGATGGCGCGGCGCTCGGCGGCGTCCAGCGCGCCATCGGCACGGGCGGCGGCGACCATGGCGCGGATCAGCAGCAGCCCCTCGGCATCCTCGGCCTCGCCTTGGGACTCGGCCGGCACGGGCTCGGGCGCGGGGCTCGGCACGGACCAGGGCGAGGCGCCGGCCTGCGGCACCCGGCGCGCCGGGGCGGGCGCCTGGCTGGGTGGGGGCACGTTCCAGGGCGAATTGTCGCGCCGTGGCGCCGGCAGGGGGGCGGGTTGAGGCGCACTCTGGCCCTGGCTGCCGCGCATCATGGCCTCGATCGCCACGCCGGCGATGGCGCCGATGGCGCGACCCAGCTGCGCCTGCCCGCTGCGGCTGCCCAGCAGCGAGGGCTGGCTGCGCCGGCGTCGCCGCGGCGGCTGCGCCGCGCCGCCCAGCAAGGCGCCCAGAACCCGGCCGAGATCCATCACACCCCTCCCCGATGAGAACCCATTGGATTTAGCGCGGCAGCGGCCCCACGACACCCCCGCGCGCCGCCGCCAGCGCGGCCTCGCACTCGCCCCCGCCGCGCCCGCCGCCCAGGGCGTCGGCCAGGCCCTGCAACATGCGGTCGGGCGTGCGCTGGCGCGACAGCAGGGCGCCGAGCCCCGCCGCGACCGCCCCGGCCGGATCCACCCCCACCCGCGGCGCCCGCCAGGGGCCGACGATGTTCACCGGCGCGCGCACCGCGATCCGCCCGGCGCGCAGATCCGCCATCAGGCGCAGGGCCAGGCTCTCCTGCCCCAGATCCACCGTGCCGCCACCGCCCAGCGTGCCGAGCGCGCCGTCGAGGTGGAAGCTCGCCAGGCGCAGCACGCCGCCCTCGGCCGGGGCGCGCAGCGCGAAGCAGCGCACCGGGATGTCCCCCGGCGGCAGGCCGCCCGGGGCCAGAGCCTCGAGCGCCGCGGGCGGGATGCGCCGCACCGCCTCGCGCGACAGCGCGCCATCGACCAAGGCGAGGCCGAGATGGCCGGCAAGGCTGCCCGCCCAGGCGCGGGTATTGCTGCCCGCACCGCGCAGATCGGCGTCGAGCTGCATCGCGCCGAGCAGCCAGGGCTCGGCGCCCAGCGCCTGCGCGAGCATCGCCACATCGAGCGCCGGGGCGCGCGCGACCACCCGCAGGCGGGGCGGCGCGGCCGTGGCATCGGCCTCGACCAGCAGCGCCAACTCGCCCGCCGGGGTGATGGCGATGAAGGGATCGAGCCGTGCCTGGCCGGTCTCGATCACGAGGCGCGTCGCGATGTCGCGCGTCGTGCCCCCCTGCAGGGTCAGGGCGGCGATCCGCAGATCCAGATCGGCATCCGCCGCGCGCAGCGCCGCGAAGGGGATGGGCAGGCTCGGGATCATCCGCGCCGGGGCCGGCGCGGCCGGCGCAGGGGCGGAGGGCGCGGCGGCGGGCGGCCGTGCCGGGCGGTCGGCCGGGCGCAGCGCATCGAGGTCGAGCCGCGCCACCGCCAGCCGCCCGCGCAGGGCCGGCCGCGGCGCCCAGGCGAGGCGCAGCGCGCCGCTGGCCTCCAGCCCCGGCCCGGCAAGCTGCGCCGCCGCGAGCGTGACCGCGTGCGACGCCGGCTCGGCCGTGCCGCGCAGCCGCGCCTCGGTATCGGCGAGGCGAAGACGCAGGTCGAAGGGCAGCGCCGGGCGATCCGGGCGCGCCAGGGCGGCGAGGCTCGCGACCTCGCCCTCCAGCCGCAGCGGCAGGGCCTCGAGGCTGGCCTCGGCGCTGAGCCGCAGCGGCGCCGAGAGGCTGGGCGCGCGCGCCTCCAGCGCCGCGAGGCGCAGCCCCGGCTGCCAGGCGCCGAGATCCGCCGGCGCCAGGGTGAGGCTCAGCGCCCTCGGCGCCTCGGCCAGTTCGAAGCCGAGCCGCGCCCGCAGCCCCGCCACGCCAAGCTGCGCCGCGACAGGCCAGGGCGCCGCGCCGCCGAGCGCCGCCAGGGGGCCGGTCTCGGCTTCCAGGGTGAAGGCCTCGCCACGCAGCCGGGCGCGCGCGGCAAGGCGCGTGGGCCCGGCCAAAGGCGCGCTGGCCTCGAGCGTCTCGATCTCCAGGATCTCGGTGGCCGGCCCGCTGCGCCAGGCGATGCGCCCGCCGGTGACGGCGAGGGAATCGAGGGCGATGGCCAGGGGCTCGCGCGGCGTGCCGGCAGGACCCGCGGGACCGGCCGGAAGGGCGGGGCGGGCGAAGAGCCAATTGCCCCGCCCCTCGGCATCGGATTCCAGCAGCAGGTCCGGCGCCGCGACCTCGAGCCGCAGGATCTCGAGGCGCCGGGAGAGCAGCGGCAGGATCGCCACCTGCACCGCCACGCGCTCGGCGCGCAGCATTTCGGGCCGGCTGCCGCCCGGGATATTGGCCAGCGTCACGCCGCGCAATTCCAGCGCGGGGCGCAGCGACAGCGCGAGGCCCATCTCGCGCACCGCGAAGGCCCGGCCCGTGGCGCGCTCGACCTCCGCGATCAGGCGCGGGCGCAGCGCATCGGCGTCGAAGAGAACAAGAAAGGCGGCAATCGCCAGGGCCGGCAGGCCGAGCAGCAGGCCCAGCCCCCACATCAGACCCCTGGCGAGGCCACGCTTCATGCCACGCGCCGCGCCTTGGGCGTACGCGGGGCCTCGAAGCCGAAATAGGCGAAGGTCTCCTTCATGTGCGGCGGCGGCGCGGCGGCCACTTCCAGCCAGCCGCCGGCCGGGTGCGGCAGGCGCAGCGCGCGGGCATGCAGGTGCAAGAGGTTGGGCAAATCCTCGAGATGCGCGGCCTGGCCGCCATATTTGCCATCGCCCAGGATCGGGCAGCCCAGTGCCTCTGCCGCATGGACGCGCAGCTGGTGCGTGCGGCCCGTCAGCGGCTTCATCTCGAGCCACGCCACGCGCCGGCGCACGGCGTCCAGCGTGGAGAAATCGGTGATCGCCTTGGTGCCTTCGGCATCGCCCGGCTCGGCGGCGGTGGTGCGCTCGCCGCGCGGGCCACCCTGCTTCACCAGCGGCAGGTCGATGCGCCCGGCCGGCGGCGTGGGTTCGCCCACCACCACGGCCCAATAGGTCTTCTCGACATCCCGCCCGCGAAAGGATTTCGCGAGATGCGCGGCGGCCGCGGCGGTGCGCGCCAGCACCAGGACGCCGGAGGTGTCCTTGTCGAGCCGGTGCACCAGGCGCGGGCGCTCGGCGGCGTCGAATTGCAGCGCCTCGAGCATACCGTCCAGGTGCTTGCCGATATTCGGCCCGCCCTGCACCGGCAGGCCATGCGGCTTGTCGATGACCAGCACCTCGCGGTCCTTGTGGATGACCAGCTTCTGCAGGGCGCGGGCGTCGCGCTCATCGATCGGCTTGGGCGTGGGCGGGCGCAGCGCGGCGGGGTTGGGCGTGATGGGCGGGATGCGGACCTGCTGGCCAGGGGCAAGGCGCGTATTCGCCTCCGCCCGCTTGCCATCGACGCGGATCTGCCCGGTGCGCAGCATCTTCTGCAGCGCGCCCTGGGTCAGGCTCGGAATGTGGCGCTTGAGCCAACGGTCGAGCCGCGTGTCGCCCTCATCGGCGGCGACCTGTTTCGTCTGGAGTGTCATGCGCGCGCCTGTAGCACGAAACGGCTCAGCGGCGCGAAATCCAGAAGGCGAGCGCGAAGGCCGCGAGGCCCAACCCCACCGAGGCCAGCACATAAAGGGCCGCCAGCGGCAGCGACCGCTCGGCCAGCGTCGCACTTTCCAGGCTGAAAGCGGAGAAGGTGGTGAAGCCGCCGAGGAAGCCGGTGACGAGCAGCAGCCGCCCCTCCCCCTGCAGCCCGAGCCCCGCCGCCACGCCGATGGCGGCCGAGCCAAGCACGTTCACCACCAGCGTCGGCCAGGGAAACCCCACCGCCGGGATCGCCAGCGCGACGAGGTAGCGCAGCACCGACCCCGCCGCGCCGCCGAGTGCCACATAGACCACGCCGCTCATCGCCGCGCCTTCTGCCGGCGCAGTTGCTCCCAGTATCGCAGACGTTCCGCCACCGCCGCCTCGGCCCCGCGATCGGTGGGGCTGTAGAAGCGCTGGCGCTTCATGCCCTCGGGCCAGTAATCGGCGCCGGAGAAGCCGGCCTCGGCATCGTGGTCGTATTCATAGCCCGCGCCATAGCCGAGCTCCTGCATCAGCTTCGTCGGCGCGTTGAGGATGTTGGCGGGCGGCATCAGGCTGCCGGTCTCCTTCGCGGCGCGCATCGCGGCCTTGAAAGCGGTGTAGAGCGCGTTGGATTTCGGCGCCGTGCCGAGATGCACCACCACCTGCGCCAGGGCCAGTTCACCTTCGGGCGAGCCCAGCCGCTCATAGGTCTCCCAGCCGGCCAGGGCGATCTGCAGCGCGCGGGGATCGGCCATGCCGACATCCTCTGAGGCGAAGCGCACAAGCCGGCGCGCGATGAAGCGCGGATCCTCGCCGCCCGCGAGCATGCGCGCGAACCAGTAGAGCGCCGCGTCGGGATCACTGCCGCGCAGCGATTTGTGCAGCGCGGAGATCAGGTTGTAGTGCTCTTCCCGGTCCTTGTCGTAGAGCGCGGCGCGCCTCGCCAACAAGGCGCTGAGCGCGGCGGGGTCGAGCGCCGCCCCGCCCGGCGGCAGGGCCAGGAGTTGCTCGACCAGGTTGAGCAGATAGCGGCCATCGCCATCGGCCATGCCGACCAGCGCGGCGCGGGCCTCGGGCGTGAGCGGCAGGGCGCGGTCCTCCTCCGCCTCGGCGCGCATCAGCAGGCCTTCCAGCGCGGAATCGTCAAGCCGCTTCAACACCAGCACCTGGCAGCGCGAGAGCACGGCGGCGTTCAGCGCGAAGCTCGGGTTCTCGGTGGTCGCCCCCACCAGCGTCACCGTGCCGTCCTCGACCACCGACAGAAACCCGTCCTGCTGGGCGCGGTTGAAGCGGTGGATCTCATCCACGAAGAGCAGCGTGCCGCGCCCGTTGGAGCGCCGCGCGCGGGCCTCGTCGAAGGCGCGCTTGAGGTCGGCCACGCCCGAGAACACCGCCGAGAGCGGCACGAAGGCCAGCCCCGCCTGCTCGGCCAGCAGCCGCGCAATGGTGGTCTTGCCCACGCCGGGCGGCCCCCAGAGGATGATCGAGGACAGGCTGCCGCGCGCCAGCATCCGGCTCAGCGCGCCCTCGGGGCCGAGCAGCTGCCCCTGCCCCACCACCTCCGCCAGCGTCCTCGGCCGCAGCCGGTCCGCCAGCGGGCGCGGGCCGCGCGGCGGGGCGGGGGTTGCGGGGTCCGGGGCGCCGAAGAGGTCGGGGAGAGCCATGCGCGCAGTTTGGCCCCCGGACGGGTTGGCGGGAAGCCGCGCGCTGCGGCATGGTGTGGGCAACAAAGCCGGAGGATCGCCCATGTCCCGCCTCACCCGCCGCGCCGCCCTCGGGGTGATGGGCGCGGGCCTCGCCACCGCCGCGCAAGCCCAATCCTCGACTCATGCGCCTGCGGCGCAATGGGCGCCAAGCCGCTCGGTCCGCCTAATCGCCCCCTACCCGCCCGGCGGGGGCGTGGACACCACCTCGCGCCTGCTGGCCGGGCCGATGGGCGCTTTCCTCGGCCAGGGGATCGTGGTGGAGAACCGGGCCGGCGCGGGGGGCTCGATCGGCGCGGCGGAACTGGCGCGCAGTGCGCCGGATGGGCACAGCATCATGATCGACGCCCTGGCCCACACCGTGAACCCGGCGCTGCTGCGCGGCCTGCCCTTCGACTACGCCACCGCCTTCACGCCGATCAGCCAGGTGGTGGTGCTGCCGCAGATCCTGGTGGTGCACCCTTCCGTGCCGGCGCGCACGCTGCCGGAATTCGTCGACTGGGCGAAGGCACGGCCGGGCACGCTTTCCTACGGCTCCTCGGGCAATGCGACGGCGGCGCATCTGGCGGCCGCGCTGTTCCTGAACCGCGCCGGGCTCGACATCCAGCACGTGCCCTATCGCGGCGGCACGCCGGCGCTGGCGGACCTGATGGGGGGGGCGATCACCTTCGTCTTCGGCACCGTCTCCAGCTCCCTGCAATTGGCGCGTGAGGGGCGGATCCGCGCGCTGGGCGTGAGCACCGCCACGCGCATCGCCTCCCTGCCCGAGGTGCCGACCATCGCGGAGCAGGGCTTCCCCGGTTACGAGTTGAACGAGTGGAACGGGCTCTACGCACCGGCCGGCCTGCCGGCGGCGGCCACGACGCGGCTCTATGAGGCGGCGCAGCACGCGCTGGCCGATGCGCAGGTGCGCGCGCGGCTCGATGCGCTCGGCGCCCTGCCGGTCGGCTCCAACCCGGCCGATTTCGCCCGCTACGTCGCGGCGCAGCGCGCGCTGATGGCGCAGCTGGTGCGCGATGCGCGGATCGAGGTGGGTTGACCGGCGGCGCCGCGCGCCCGATGTGCCCGCCATAACGCCGGAGACACGACGATGAGCCTTCCCCGCCGCGCCCTGCTCGGCAGCGCCCTCGCGCTCCCCTTCGCCGCCCAGGCGCAGACCGCCTGGCCCAATCGCAGCATCCGCCTGGTCGTCCCCTTCGCCGCCGGCGGCGCGGCGGACAGCGCGGCGCGCATCCTCACCCCCCGCATGGCCGAACGGCTCGGCCAAGGCTTCGCGGTGGAGAACCGCACCGGCGCGGGCGGCAGCCTGGGCGGGGGCGAGGTGGCGCGCGCGACGGACGGCCACACCTTCCTCTGGGATGCCTCCAGCCACATCGTGAACCCCGCGCTGCTGCGCGGCCTGCCCTTCGACTACGCCACCGCCTTCACGCCGATCTCGCTGGTCGTGACCTTCCCCTCCGCGGTGGCGGTGAAGAACGACTTCCCGGCGCGCACGCTGGCGGAGTTCGTGGCAGCGGCGAAGGCGCGGCCCGGGACCATCACGGTCGGCACCCAGGGCAATGCGACGGCGGGGCATCTCGGCCTGGTCGCCTTCGCCCGGCGCGCGGGGATCGAGGTGATCCATGTGCCCTATCGCGGCGGCGCGGCGGCGGCGCAGGACCTCGCGAGCGGGGCGATCGACGCGGTCTTCACCACGCTCGTCTCGGCCGGGCCGGTCGCGGATGCCGGGCGCGCGCGCTTCCTCGCGGTGGGCACGCTGACGCGGGTGGAGAGCCGGCCGGAGGTGCCGACCATCCATGAGAGCGGCTATGCGGGCTTCGATTCCAACGAATGGGCCGGCTTCTTCGGCCCCGCCGCGACGCCCGCCGCGGTGGTGACCCAGCTCTACGACGCGCTGGCCGCCGCCATCGCGGAACCCACCATCCGCGCGCGCCTGGTGCAGATCGGCTGCGTGCCGGTGGCGAGCAACCCGGCCGATTTCGCCCGCTTCGTGCGCGAGGGCCGGGACGCCATGGCGACCCTGGTACGCGACGCCAACATCCGCGCGGAGTGACCACGCCCCGCGATAACCTCCGCGGCATCCTCCTGATGTCCGCGGCGGTGCTGGGCTTCGCGCTGAACGACGTGCTGGGGAAGTGGCTGATGGCCACCTACTCGGTCTCGCAGGTGCTGGTGCTGCGCTCCATCGCCGCGCTGCTGATCCTCGCCCCCTTCATCCGGCGCGAGGGCGCGGAGCATCTGCTGCGCCCCAAGCGCCCGCGCCTGCAGGTGCTGCGCGTGGCCGCCGGCACCATCGAGGTCGCCTGCTTCTACTGGGCGGTCAGCATGATGCCACTGGCCGACACCATGGCCTTCTGGATGGCGACGCCGATCTTCGTCGCCGTCGCCTCTGCCTGGATCCTGCGCGAGAAGCTGGACCGCACGCGCTTCGCGGCCGTGCTGCTGGGCTTCTGCGGCGTGCTGCTGACGCTGGGCGCCACGCTGGATTCGGGCTGGCTGCCGACCGTGATCGCGGTGGTGGGGGTGTGCGTCTACTCGGCCTATCTGCTCGCCACGCGCGCGCTGCGCGGCACCAGCGCCATCACCCTCGCCACCTACCAGATGGCCGGCGCGCTGCTGTTCGGCCTGGTCATGGCGCCCTTCACCTGGGTGCCGGTGACCTGGGTGGATGGCGCGCTGCTGATGGCGCTGGGTGTGGTGGGCGTGGTCTCGCACCTCGCCGTCACGCGCTCCCTCGCCCTCGCCCCGGCGCCGGTGGTGGTGCCCTGGCAATATGCGATGATCCTCTGGGGCATCCTCTTCGGCTGGATCTTCTTCGCCGAGGTGCCGACGCTGACCATGCTGGCCGGCGTCGCCGTGATCATCGCCGCCGGCTTCTGGCTGACGCGGCTGGAGTTGAAGGCTTCACGCCCCTGAAACGACGAAGCCTGAAACGAAGAAGCCTGAAACGACGAAGGGCGCCCTGCGGCGCCCTTCGGGAAGTCCCGGTGAGAGGAAGGAGGCCTCAGGCCTCGTCCGCCTCGCTCGGCGTGGTCTCGGGGCGCGGGCCGCTGTCGAGGCCCTTGGCCGCCACGTCGCGCTCCACCAGCTCGATCACCGCCATGTCGGCGGCGTCGCCGAAGCGGATGCCCGCCTTCAGCACGCGGGTGTAGCCACCGGCGCGACCCTTGTAGCGGTCCGCGATGGTGGTGAAGAGCTTGTCCACCACGCGCTCGTCGCGGATCACCGCATAGGCCTGGCGGCGCGCATGCAGGCCGCCGCGCTTGCCGAGCGTGATGATGCGCTCGACATAGGGGCGCAGCTCCTTCGCCTTGGGCAGCGTGGTGCTGATCTGCTCATGCTTGAGCAGCGCGGTCGCCATGCTGCGGAGCATGGCGGCGCGGTGGGAGGAGGTTACGCCGAGCTTCCGCCCGGATACGCCATGACGCATCGTCGTTATTCCTTAATCCCGGGCAGCCCTTAGAAGGGCTCCTCGAGCTTCTTCGCGAGGTCTTCGATGTTTTCCGGCGGCCAGCCAGAGACGGTGAGGCCGAGGCCGAGGCCCATGGAGGCGAGAACCTCCTTGATCTCGTTCAGCGACTTGCGGCCGAAATTCGGCGTGCGCAGCATTTCCTGCTCGGTCTTCTGCACCAGGTCGCCGATGTAGACGATGTTGTCGTTCTTCAGGCAGTTGGCCGAGCGAACCGAGAGCTCGAGCTCGTCCACCTTGCGCAGCAGGTTGCGGTTGAAGGGGAGGTCGTCGCGGATCTCCTCCACCACACGCTGGCGCGGCTCCTCGAAGTTGATGAAGAGCTGCAGCTGCTCCTGCAGGATGCGCGCGGCGATGCCCACGGCATCCTCGGGCGTCACCGTGCCGTCGGTCTCGACCGTCAGCACCAGCTTGTCATAGTCGGTCTTCTGCCCGACGCGGGTCGGCTGAACCTGGTAGGCCACGCGCCGCACCGGGGAGAAGATGGCGTCCACGGGGATCAGGCCGATCGGCGCGTCCTCGGGGCGGTTCTCGCTGGCCGGGACGTAGCCCTTGCCGGTGTCGACGGTGAGTTCCATCGACAGGCGGGCGCCGTCATCGAGCGAGCAGATGACGAGATCGGGGTTCGCGATCTCGATGTCGCCCGTGGTCTGGATCTGGCCGGCGGTGACTTCGCCCGGGCCGGTCGCGACCAGCGCGAGGCGCTTCGGGCCATCGCCCTGCATGCGCACGGCAAGCTGCTTCACGTTCAGGACGATGTCCGTCACATCCTCACGCACGCCGTTGATGCTGCTGAATTCATGCAGCACGCCGTCGATGCGGATGGCCGTGACGGCCGCCCCCTGGAGGGAGGAGAGCAGGATCCGCCGCAGCGCATTGCCGAGCGTCATGCCGAAACCGCGCTCCAGCGGTTCGGCGATGATGGTCGCCACGCGCGTCGGGTCGGCGCCGAGCTCGATGTCCTTCTTCGTCTCGATCAGCGAACGCCAGTTCTTTTCGATCACGGTCTATTCCCCTGCCCAAACCCGGTCATGCAGCCACTCACGAGAAAGCGGCACCCCTTGCGGGGTGCGGCTCAGACGCGACGGCGCTTGCGCGGACGGCAGCCATTGTGGGGGATGGGCGTCACGTCGCGGATCGCGGTGACGTAGAAGCCAACGGCCTGCAGGGCCCGCAGCGCCGATTCGCGGCCCGAGCCGGGGCCGGAGACCTCGATCTCCAGCGTCTCCATGCCGTGCTCGCGCGCCTTCTTGCCGGCGTCCTCGGCGGCCACCTGGGCGGCATAGGGCGTGCTCTTGCGGCTGCCCTTGAAGCCCTGCGTGCCGGCCGACGACCAGGCGATGGCATTGCCCTGCGCGTCGGTGATCGTCACCACGGTGTTGTTGAAGGAGGCCAGGACATGCGCCACGCCGGAGGAGATGTTCTTCCTCTCCTTCTTGCGCGGGCGCTGACCGCCACCGGAACGGGGTTCGCGAGCCATCTTACTTCGTCACCTTCTTCTTGCCGGCGATCGCCACGGCCTTGCCCTTGCGGGTACGCGCGTTGGTGTGCGTGCGCTGGCCACGGACCGGCAGACCCTTGCGGTGACGCAGGCCGCGGTAGCAGGCCATGTCCATCAGCCGCTTCTTGTTCATCGCCTCTTCACGGCGAAGATCGCCTTCGACGCGGTATTCACGGTCGATCAGCTCGCGGATGCGGAGGATCTCCTCATCCGTCAGCTGGTTCACGCGGCGCTCCTCGGGGATGCCGAGCTGCGTGCAGATGACCTTCGCGTTGTTCGGGCCAATGCCAAAGATATAGCGGAGCGAGATGAGCACCCGCTTGTTCGTAGGGATGTTCACGCCGGCGATGCGCGCCACGGTGCCTCTCTCCTCATTGGGGGCTTCGCCCCCATCCAAGACAAGTCGGGGCCTTCGCCCCCACTCCAGAACGGGTCCGAGGACCCAAAAACCCGCCGGCGAACCGGCGTTGCGAACTCAAAACCCGCCCATGACGCGAATCATGGTCAGTCAACACGAAGGTCGGCCGGAGCCCAGGGCCCGTACCGCGAGCGCGGGGGGTTACACCGCCCCGCTGCCCAGAGTCAACCCTTGCCCTGCGCGTTCAGCCGGGCTGGCCGAGGATGGCGCCGATCTGGCGCGTCACCTCATCCATCTCGGCCATGCCGTCCACCTGCTTCAGCTTCCCCTGCGCCGCGTAGTGCGGCAGCAGCGGCGCGGTCTGGCGGTGATAGGCATCGAGCCGCGCCGCCACCGTCTCCGCCTTGTCGTCGGCCCGGCGCACGAAGTCGGTGCCGCCGCAGGCATCGCAGACGCCCGCGACCTTGGGCGCCTTGAAATGGTCGTGGTAGCCCTCGCCGCACTTGCCGCAGGTGAAGCGGCCGGCGATGCGCTCGACGAGCGCGGCGTCATCCACGGCAAGCTCGATGACATGGTCGAGCGGCATGGCGCGCTCCACCAGCATCGCGTCCAGCGCCGCGGCCTGCGGCACGGTGCGCGGGAAGCCATCCAGGATCCAGCCCTTGGCCGCATCCGGCTGGGCCACGCGATTAGCCAGCATGGCCGTGATGATGGCGTCCGGCACCAGCCCACCGCTCTCCATGATCGCCTTGGCCTCGCGCCCGATGGGCGAGCCGGACTTCACCTCGGCGCGCAGCATGTCTCCGGTCGAGATCTGCGCGATGCCATAGCGCTCTTCCAGCCGCTTGGCCTGGGTGCCCTTGCCCGCGCCAGGCGGGCCCAGAAGAATCAGCCTCATCGTCCACGTCCCCCCGGCTGCGTGCCACGCCCGCCCAGCCGCGCCTTCTTGATCAGGCCCTCATACTGGTGGGCAAAGAGATGCGACTGGACCTGCGCCACCGTGTCCATCGTCACGGAGACGATGATCAGCAGCGATGTCCCGCCGAAATAGAAGGGCACCCCGTAATTCGCGATCAGCAATTCCGGCAACAGGCAGACGATGCCGAGATAGATGGCGCCCAGCGCCGTCAGCCGCGTCAGCACCCGGTCGAAATACTCGGCCGTCGGCTGGCCGGGGCGGATGCCGGGAACGAAGCCGCCATACTTGCGCAGATTGTCCGCCGTCTCCTGCGGGTTGAACACGACCGCGGTGTAGAAGAAGGCGAAGAAGACGATCAGCGCCAGGTAGAGCGCCATGTAGAGCGGCTGGCCATGCGCCAGGAGGTTGGTGACCGTGGTCAGCCAGCCCTCCGCGGCCCGATCCGTCTGGAAGGCGGAGAAGGTCGCCGGCAGCAGCAGCAGCGAGGAGGCGAAGATCGGCGGCATGACGCCGGCGGTGTTCAGCTTCAGCGGCAGGTGCGTGTTCTCGCCGCCGAACATGCGGTTGCCGACCTGGCGCTTGGGATACTGCACCGGGATGCGGCGCTGCGCGCGCTCGATGAACACCACGAACACGATCACCGCCGCCGCCACCAGCAGGAAGGCGATGATGAAGACGGTGGAGAGCGCGCCGGTGCGGCCCAGCTCCAGCGTGCTGGCGAGCGCACTGGGCAGGTTCGCCACGATGCCCGCGAAGATGATCAGCGAGATGCCGTTGCCCACGCCGCGCGCGGTGATCTGCTCGCCCAGCCACATCAGGAACATGGTGCCGCCGACCAGCGTGATGACGCAGGAGATGCGGAAGAACCAGCCCGGATCGATCACGGCGGCGCCCACGCTGCCGCGCATCGATTCGAGCCCGATGGCGATGCCATAGGCCTGGAAGATCGCGATGAAGAGCGTGAGGTAACGGGTGTACTGGTTCAGCTTCTTGCGCCCGCTCTCGCCCTCTTTCTTCAGGGCCTCCCAGGCGGGAATCGCAGCGGTCATCAGCTGCACGATGATGCTGGCCGAGATGTAGGGCATGATGTTGAGCGCGAAGACGGTCATCCGCCCCAGCGCACCGCCCGTGAACATGTCGAACATGCCCAGGATCCCGCCGCCCATCTGCTGCAGGATCTCGGCCATCACCGCGGCATCGACGCCGGGGACGGGCACGTAGCTGCCGATTCGGTAGACGATCAGCGCGCCCAGCGTGAACCAGAGCCGATTCTTCAGCTCGGTCGCCTTGGCCAGCACCCCGAAATTCAGGTTGGACGCAAGCTGTTCGGCGGCGGACGCCATGCGGGAACCCTCCTCGCGATTGCGGCGCCCCAAGGGGTAGCGTGGTTGCTACCCACGGGCGCCGCAACGCAGCCGTGCTAAATTGAGCCTCACCCCCACCGGGTGCAAGGCTGGGGGCCGAGGCTCAGGCCTCGGCGCCGTTGCCGTCAACCGGTGCGACCAGCAGCGTGAGCGTACCGCCCGCCGCCGCGATCGCCGCCGCCGCAGCCGCCGAAGCGCCCGAGACGGTGAGCGTCACCGCGCGGGTGATCTCGCCAGAGGCCAGCAGGCGCACGCCCGCATACTTCGGGGAGGAGCGCACCACGCCCGCTTCCTGCAGCATCGCCTCGTCGATCGGCTGGTCGCCCGGCAGGCGGCCATCGGCGATCGCCGCCTCGAGCGCGCCGAGGTTCAGCGGCGCATAGACCTTGCGGAAGGGGTTCACGAAGCCGCGCTTCGGCAGGCGGCGATAGATCGGGAGCTGGCCGCCCTCGAAGCCGTTCAGCGACACGCCGGTGCGCGCCTTCTGGCCCTTGACGCCGCGACCCGAGGTCTTGCCCTTGCCGGAGCCGATGCCGCGCCCGATGCGCTTGAACTTCGGGCGCGCGCCTTCGTTGTCCTTGATCTCATTGAGCTTCATGGACTCAGCCCTCCACCTTCACCAGGTGGGCGACCTTGCGGATCATCCCACGCACGGCAGGCGTATCCTCCAGCACGCTCTCGCGGCGGATCTTGTTGAGGCCGAGCCCGATCAGCGTCTCACGCTGCCCGGGCTTGCGGCCGATCGGCGATCCGGTCTGGACCACCTTCACCGTCTTCTTCTCAGACATTCGCAGCCTCCGCGGCCGGATCCGCCGCGTCCTTGCGCGGGCCGAGCAGGTCGGAGACCTTCTTCCCGCGACGTGCCGCCACCGCGCGCGGGCTGGTGCACTTGCCCAGCGCGGCGAAGGTGGCCTTCACCATGTTGTGCGGGTTCGTCGTGCCGGTGCACTTTGCGACGACATCGCCCATGCCCAGCGTCTCGAACACGGCGCGCATCGGACCGCCGGCGATGATGCCGGTACCGGCCGGCGCGGCGCGCAGGATCACGCGACCCGCCCCGAACTCGCCGACCTGGTCGTGATGCAGCGTGCGGCCTTCGCGCATCGGGACGCGGATCATGCCACGCTTGGCACGCTCCGTCGCCTTGCGGATGGCTTCCGGCACTTCGCGCGCCTTGCCCGCACCCCAGCCCACACGGCCCTTCTGGTCGCCGACGACGACCAGCGCGGCGAAGCTGAAGCGACGGCCACCCTTCACCACCTTGGCAACGCGGTTGATGGTGACGAGCTTGTCCTTCAGCTCATCGCCTTCCTGCCGCTCCTGCCGGTTCTCATTGCCGCGATCCCGGCCACGGCCACGACGGCGCTCATTCTCGCCGCCACCCTCGCCGCCGCCGCCGCCGCTCCTCGGTTCCCGTGCCATACCCGATCCTCTCAGAACGAGAGACCGCCCTCACGGGCAGCCTCCGCGAGCGCCTTGACGCGGCCGTGATAGATATACGGCCCGCGATCGAACACCACCTCGACGATGCCGGCGGCGAGCGCACGCTCGGCCACCAGCTTGCCCACCGCCGTCGCGGCGTCCTTGTCGGCGCCAGTCTTCAGCGTCTCGCGCATCGGCTTCTCGAGCGACGAAGCGGCGGCCACCGTGATGCCCTGCTTGTCGTCGATCACCTGCGCGTAGATGTGCTTGCCCGAACGGAAGACGGACAGCCGCGGGCGGCCGCCGGACTTCTGCCGAAGCTGGTAGCGCAGCCGCTTCCGGCGACGCTCCGTGAGTGCGAGCTTCTTGTCGGACATTACTTCTTCTTACCCTCCTTCCGGAGGATGACCTCGTTGCTGTAACGCACGCCCTTGCCCTTGTAGGGCTCCGGCCCACGATAGGCGCGGATCTCGGCGGCGACCTGGCCCACCTGGCGCTTGTCCGCCCCCTCCACCTTGATGGAGGTCGGCTTCTCGCAGGTGATCTTGATGCCCTCGGGGATCGCGTACTTGATCTCGTGGCTGTAGCCGAGCGCGAGCACCAGCTCCTTGCCCTGCACCGCCGCGCGATAACCCGTGCCGTTGATCTCCATCGACTTCGCGAAGCCGGTGGACACACCCGTCACCATGCTCTGGATCAGGCTGCGCGTGGTGCCCCACATGGTCCGCGCGCGACGATCGGACCCGCGCGGTGCCACCGCCACCGTGGAGCCTTCGATCTTCACGTCGACCACGTCGGTCAGCGCGAGCTTCAGTTCGCCGTTCTTGCCCTTGGCGGAGAGGATGCCATCCACCACCGCCACCTGGACACCGGCCGGAACCGACACCGGATATTTGCCAACGCGAGACATCTGTTCAGCCTCCCGTCAGAACACGCGGCAGAGGACTTCACCGCCAACATTGGCGGTGCGGGCCTCATTGTCGCTCATCACGCCCTTCGGCGTGGAAAGGATCGAGATGCCGAGGCCGGAGTAGAACTTCGGCAGCTCCGCGATCTTCGAATAGACGCGCCGGCCGGGCTTGGAGACGCGCGTGATCTCCTTGATGGCGGGCTCGCCCTCGGAATACTTCAGCTCGATGCTGATGACCTTCACGCCCGGGCGCACGCTCTCGGTCGCGAAGGCGCGGATGTAGCCCTCACGCTTCAGCACGTCGAGCACGCTCTCGCGCAGCTTGGAGGCCGGCGCCACGCAGCGGCTCTGGCGGGCGCGCTGCGCGTTGCGGATGCGGGTGAGCATGTCACCCAACGGATCGGACAGCGACATTCGCGGCCCTCCTTACCAGCTCGCCTTGACCAGGCCGGGGATCTGGCCGGAATTGGCCATCTCCCGGAGCTGGTTCCGGCAAAGCTTGAACTTGCGATAATTGCCGCGCGGGCGGCCGGTGAGCTCGCAGCGCAGGCGGACGCGGTTCTCCGCGCCGTTGCGCGGCAGCTGCGCGAGCTTCAGAGTCGCCTCGAAGCGCTCCTCCACCGGCAGCGCGCGATCCATCACCACCGCCTTGAGGGCAGCGCGCTTGCCGCGATGCAGCTTCGACAGCTTCTCACGACGCTTGTTCTTCTCGACAGACGAGGTCTTGGCCATGCCGTCCTAAATCCTCCGGAACCTGCCGCGCGCCGCGCGACGGTTTTCCAAAATCAGTTGGCGAACGGGAGATCGAAGGCCTTCAGCAGGGCCTTCGCTTCCTTGTCCGTTTTCGCGGTCGTCACGAACTGGATGTCCATGCCGCGCACCGTGTCCACCTTGTCGTAGTTGATCTCGGGGAACACGATCTGCTCCTTCAGGCCCATGGCGTAGTTGCCACGGCCGTCGAAGCCACGATTGCCGGGAATGCCGCGGAAGTCGCGCACCCGCGGGAGCGCGATGGTCACCAGACGGTCGAGGAACTCGAACATCCGGCCCTTGCGCAGCGTCACCTTGCAGCCGATCGCCTGGCCTTCGCGGATCTTGAAGCCCGCGATCGCCTTGCGCGCCTTGGTCTTCACCGGCTTCTGCCCGGTGATCGCCATAAGGTCCGCCACGGCGGCATCGAGCTTCTTCTGGTCGCCCGCGGCCTCACCCACGCCCATGTTGATGACGATCTTCTCGAGCTTCGGCACTTCCATCGGGTTCTTGTACCCGAACTCGGCCGAGAGCTGCTTGCGGATCTCATCCTCATAGCGCCGGCGCATGCGCGGCAGCTCGGCCGGCGAGGCCTGGGCCGGGCCGGCCTTCGCCACCGCGGAGAGCACCACGGTCGAGCCACGCTGCTCGCCCGCCTTCGGCGCACCGGCGGCCGGCTTCTTCGCCGTCGCCTTGCCGCCCTTCTTCGAATCGCTCATCGGTCGATCACCTCGCCGGAAGCACGCGCGATGCGCACCTTGCGGCCATCCTCAAGCACCTTGAAGCCAACCCGCGTGGGCTTGTCCGAGGCCGGATCGATCATCGCCAGGTTGGAGAGATCGATCGGACCCTCCTTCTCGACGATCCCGCCCGGCTTGCCCATGCCCTGCGGCTTGGTGTGGCGCTTCACCATGTTCACGCCCTGCACGAAGGCGCGGTTCTCCTCGGGCACGATGCGAATGACTTCGCCCCGCTTGCCCTTGTCGCGACCGGCCAGGACCTGGACCTTGTCGCCCTTCTTGATCTTCGCAGCCATGGCCTTACAGGACCTCCGGCGCCAGCGAGATGATCTTCATGAACTTCTTGCCCCGCAGCTCGCGCACAACCGGGCCGAAGATACGCGTGCCGATCGGCTCGCCCTGCTTGTTGATCAGCACCGCGGCATTGCCGTCGAAGCGGATCGCCGTGCCGTCGATGCGACGGACCGGGTAGGCGGTGCGGACGATGACGGCGCGATGCACCTCACCCTTCTTCACCTTGGCGCGCGGGATCGCCTCCTTCACGGAGACCACGATCACGTCGCCCACCGAGGCGGTGCGGCGCTTGGAGCCGCCCAGCACCTTGATGCACTGGACCCGACGCGCACCGGAATTGTCGGCAACGTCGAGATTGCTTTCGACCTGGATCATCTGTCGCTCCTGGCCTCAGACCGCGGCCGCGGCAGGCGCGGCGCCGGCCACGACCGGGGCGTCGAAGCCCTCGGGACGCGCCACGCTCTCGCCATTGCGCGCCACGACCAGCCACGACTTGCGCTTGCTGATCGGACGGCACTCTTCGATCGAGACCATGTCACCCTCCTTGCAGAGGTTGGTCTCGTCATGCGCGGCATACTTCTTCGACTGCCGGATGAACTTCTTGTAGATCGGATGCATCACGCGACGCTCGACAAGAACGGTGATCGTCTTGTCGGTCTTGTCGCTGACCACCCGGCCCGTGAGGACGCGCCTCGGCATCGTCCGGCCCCCTTACGCTTGCTTCGCCGCAGCGCGGGTGCGCTCGGCCACAATGGTCTTCACCCGGGCGATATCGCGCCGCACCTGCTTGATGCGCCCCGTCGCCTCGAGCTGCCCGGTGGCCCGCTGGAAGCGCAGGTTGAACTGCTCCTTCCGAAGGTTCACCAGCATCTCCTGCAGCTCATCCGCGGTCTTCACCCGGACGTCCGCGATCTTCGTCTGCGCCATATCAGGCCTCCGCCGGCGTCGCGCCGAGGCGCGTCACGATCTTGGTCTTGATCGGCAGCTTCGCGGCGCCGAGCTCCAGCGCCTCACGCGCGATGTCACCCGACACGCCGTCGAGCTCGAACATGATGCGGCCAGGCTTCACCCGGCACACCCAGAACTCCGGCGCGCCCTTGCCCGAGCCCATGCGGACTTCCGCGGGCTTGGTCGAGACGGGCACATCCGGGAAGATCCGGATCCAGACGCGACCCTGGCGCTTCATGGCGCGCGTGATGGCGCGGCGCGCGGCCTCGATCTGGCGCGCCGTCACCCGCTCGGGCTCCAGCGCCTTCAGGCCGAACCCGCCGAAGGTCAGCGTGAAGCCGCCCTTCGCCACGCCCTTGATGCGGCCCTTATGGGCCTTTCGATAAGTAGTCCGCTTCGGCTGCAGCATCTCACATCATCCTCAGCGCTGCGGCGCCTGTTCGGCGGCGCGCTTGTCCTGCGCCATCGGGTCGTGACCCAGGATCTCGCCCTTGAAGATCCAGACCTTCACGCCGCAGGTGCCATAGGTGGTCTTGGCCGTGGCGGTCCCGTAATCGATATCCGCGCGCAGCGTGTGCAGCGGCACGCGCCCCTCACGGTACCACTCCATGCGCGCGATCTCGGCACCGCCGAGGCGGCCGCCGCAATTGATGCGGATGCCGCCCGCGCCAAGGCGCATGGCGGACTGCACGGCGCGCTTCATCGCGCGGCGGAAGGCCACGCGGCGCTCCAGCTGCTGCGCGATGCTCTCAGCGACCAGCGTGCTATCGATCTCCGGCTTGCGGATCTCAACGATGTTCAGCGACACCTCGGCGCCGGCCATCTTGGCGAGATCCTTGCGCAGGTTCTCGATGTCCGCACCCTTCTTGCCGATCACGACGCCCGGGCGGGCGGCATGGATCGTCACGCGCGGCTTCTTCGCCGGACGCTCGATCACCACGCGCGACACGCCAGCACCCTTCAGGCGCTCACGCAGCGCCTTGCGCAGCTTCAGGTCCTCATGGAGCATCTTCGCGTAGTCGTCTTCCGCGAACCAGCGGCTGTCCCACGTACGGTTGATGCCGAGCCGGAGCCCGATCGGATTGACTTTATGGCCCATGTTACGCGGCCTCCTGCTGCGCCGCCGGCGCCTGCACACTCTGTTCCGCCACGACGATCTTGAGGTGGCTGAACCACTTCTCGATGCGCGACGACCGGCCACGACCGCGGGCGTGGAAACGCTTCATCACCACGGCGCGCCCGACCTCGGCCTTGGTCACGACCAGGCGGTCGACGTCGAGCGAGTGGTTGTTCTCGGCGTTGGCGATCGCGCTCTCGAGCGTCTTGCGCACCGTGATGGCTATCCGGCGCTTGGAGAAGGTCAGCGTCGCGACGGCGTCCTGCGCCGTGCGGCCGCGGATCAGCCCCGCCACCAGGTTCAGCTTGCGCGGGCTCACACGAATATTCTTCGTGATCGCCTGCGCCTCGGTCTCCTCGAGACCGCGTTCGTGCTTCGGCTTGCTCATATCAGCCCCGCTTCGCCTTCTTGTCGGCCGAGTGGCCGGTGAAGGTGCGCGTCGGCGAGAATTCGCCGAACTTGTGGCCCACCATGTTCTCGTTCACCTGGACCGGGATGAACTTCTTGCCGTTGTAGACCCCGAAGGTGAGGCCCACGAACTGCGGCAGGATCGTGCTGCGGCGCGACCAGATCTTGATGATCTCGTTGCGGCCCGAAGCGCGGGAGGCATCGGCCTTGTTGAGCAGGTAGCCGTCCACGAACGGCCCCTTCCAGACGCTGCGCGACATTGTCGATCAGCCCTTCGTCGCGTTGCGGCGACGGACAATAAGCCTGTCCGTGCTCTTGTTGTTGCGGGTCTTGGCACCCTTGGTGGGCTTGCCCCACGGGGTGACCGGGTGACGACCGCCGGAGGTCCGGCCCTCGCCACCGCCATGCGGGTGATCGACGGGGTTCATCACCACGCCGCGGTTATGCGGCCGGAAGCCCATCCAGCGCATACGGCCGGCCTTGCCGATCATCTGGTTGCTGTTGTCGGGATTCGACACCGCACCGATCGAGGCCATGCACTCGGAGCGCACCAGGCGGAGCTCGCCGGACATCAGCTTGACCTGCGCGTAGCCGCCATCCTTGCCGACCAGCTGGCAATAGGTGCCGGCGGAACGCGCCACCTTGGCACCCGCGCCGGGCTTGATCTCGACGCAGTGGACGATCGTGCCAACCGGAATGTTGGCCAGCGGCATGGCGTTGCCCGGCTTGATGTCCGTGCGCTCGCCCGCCACCACCGTGTCGCCCGCCTTCAGGCGCTGCGGCGCGATGATGTAAGACAGCTCGCCATCCTGGTACTTCAGCAGCGCGATCCAGGCCGTGCGGTTCGGATCGTATTCCAGGCGCTCGACCACCGCCGGCACGTCGAACTTGCGGCGCTTGAAGTCCACCAGGCGATAGGACTGCTTGTGTCCGCCGCCCCGGAACCGCACCGTGGTGCGGCCATGGTTGTTGCGGCCACCGGAATGCGGCTTGCCCTCGGTCAGACCCTTGACGGGCTTGCCCTTCCAGAGCTCGGACCGGTCGACCAGCACCGTGCCGCGGAGCGACGGCGTAACCGGGTTGAAATTCTTCAGTGCCATGGTGTCACGCGAGCCCCGTCGTGAGGTCGATGGTCTGGCCGGCCTGCAGCTTCACCATCGCCTTCTTCCAATCGGAACGCTGGCCTTCGCGGCCGCGGAACCGCTTGGTCTTGCCCTTCATCACGATGGTGTTCACCGCCTCGACCTTGACGTTGAACAGCTTCTCGACCGCCGCCTTGATCTCCGGCTTGGTCGCATCGCGGGTCACCTTGAACGTGACCTGGCTGGTCTCGTTCAGGCGCGTGGCCTTCTCCGTCACCACCGGCGACAGGATGATCTGGTAGACGCGCTCGGCGGAAAGGGTCGCGCCGCGCGGCTTCGCTGCTGTCTCGCTCATGCCTCGCTCTCCTGCGCCGCGCCGTTCAGGCGGGCAGCCAGAGCCTCGACGCCGGCGCGGGTCAGCGCGAGCACGTCGTGGTTCAGGATGTCATAGACGTTGGCGCCCATGGTCGGCAGCACGTTGATCTTCGGGATGTTGCGGGTGACGCGCGCGAAGCCCGCATCCACCTGCGCATCGACCACCAGCGCGCTGTTCCAGCCCAGCTTCTTCAGCTGCGCCACCATGGCGGAGGTCTTGCCCTCCTCGCCCACGGCCACCGTGTCGACCACCACCAGCTTGCCGGCCGCCACCTTGGCGGACAGCGCGCTGATCAGGCCGAGACGACGGACCTTCTTGTTCAGGCTGTAGGCATGGCTGCGCACGACAGGCCCATGCACCACGCCGCCCTTGCGGAACTGCGGCGAACGCAGCGAGCCCTGGCGGGCATTACCCGTGCCCTTCTGGTTGTAGGGCTTCTTGGTCGTGCCGGAGACCTCGCCCATGCCCTTGGCCTTGTGCGTGCCGGCACGGCGCTTCGCGAGCTGCCAATGCACCACGCGGGCCATGATGTCGGCGCGCGGAGCGGCGCCGAACAGCGCCTCCGGCAGGTCGATCTGACCGGCCGCGGCATTGTCCAGCGTGATGACGGGAAGTTGGATCGCCATCTTCGATTACCCCTGCACCGCGGCGGGGAAGGGCGCATCGGCGGGGCGCGCGCGCTTCACGGCGTCGCGCACCATCACATAGCCACCCTTCGGACCCGGGATCGCGCCCTTGATCAGCAGCAGCCCGCGCTCGGCGTCGTGGCCGGCGATCTCGAGGTTCTGCGTCGTCACGCGCTCGACACCCATGTGCCCAGCCATCTTCTTGTTCTTGAAGGTCTTGCCCGGATCCTGGCGGTTACCGGTCGAACCCAGCGAACGATGGCTGATCGACACGCCGTGCGAGGCCTCGAGGCCCGCGAAGTTCCAGCGCTTCATGCCGCCCGCGAAGCCCTTGCCCTGGGTCACGCCCGTGACATCGACCTTCTGGCCCTTCACGAAATGCTCGCCCGTGAGCTTGGAACCCGGCGCCACCACCGCGTCATCGGCGACGCGGAACTCGACCACCTTGCGGGGCGATTCCGTGCCGGCCTTGGCGAAATGGCCCTTCTGGGGCTTGGTGACGTTCTTCGGCTTGGCCACGCCGATGCCGACCTGCACCGCGACATAGCCATCCTTCTCGGCCGTGCGGTTGGCGATCACGCGCACCTCGTCGAGGTGCAGCACGGTCACCGGCACGGTCGAGCCGTCCTCGTTGAACAGCCGGGTCATGCCCAGCTTGCGGGCGATAAGCCCTGTACGGCCACGATTGGCCAGGGTGGGGGACATCATCTTCGTCCTCTAGCGCCCGCTCAGAGCTTGATTTCGACGTCCACACCGGCGGCCAGGTCGAGCTTCATCAGCGCGTCCACGGTCTGCGGAGTGGGATCGACGATATCGAGCAGGCGGCGGTGCGTCCTGATCTCAAACTGCTCACGCGATTTCTTGTCGACATGCGGCGAGCGGTTCACGGTGAAACGCTCGATCTGCGTCGGCAGCGGGATGGGCCCGCGCACGCGCGCACCCGTCCGCTTGGCCGTGTTCACGATCTCCCGCGTGCTGCCATCGAGCACGCGGTGATCGAACGCCTTGAGGCGGATACGGATGTTCTGACTGTCCATGGCCTTGCGCCTATTTCCCTTCGCGCCGGGCGTTACTTGACGATGCTGGCGACGACGCCGGCGCCGACGGTGCGGCCGCCCTCGCGGATCGCGAAGCGCAGGCCCTCATCCATCGCGATCGGCGCGATCAGCTCCACATCCATCGACACGTTGTCGCCCGGCATCACCATCTCGACGCCCTCAGGCAGCTTCACGATCCCCGTCACATCCGTCGTGCGGAAGTAGAACTGCGGACGGTAGTTCGTGAAGAACGGCGTGTGACGACCACCCTCTTCCTTCGTCAGGATGTACGCCTCCGCCTTGAAGCCCGTGTGCGGCGTGATCGAGCCGGGCTTCGCCAGCACCTGACCGCGCTCCACATCCTCGCGCTTCGTGCCACGCAGCAGCGCGCCGATGTTGTCGCCCGCCTGCCCGCTGTCCAGCAGCTTGCGGAACATCTCCACGCCCGTCACCGTCGTCTTCACCGTGTCCTTCAGGCCCACGATCTCGACCTCTTCGCCCACCTTGATGATCCCGCGCTCCACGCGACCCGTCACCACCGTGCCGCGGCCCGAGATCGAGAACACGTCCTCGATCGGCATCAGGAACGGCATGTCCACCGGACGCT